>NZ_JAMQKC010000010.1 GCF_028416595.1 Aquibacillus salsiterrae
TAATGGTTCTAGGATCCTGACAACTCATTGTCTAAATGAATGGCCAGTTGCATTGTGTGTGACTGTAAATGGGGAGCCACGTCATTGCCACCGGCATTTAAACTGACAACGAATCAGACTGCGGACAGATTAAGCCCATTGATCGGGATGAATTCAAGGTGCAATTAGAGGGGATAAAACAAAAGATAATGACAGAGTGGCAAGCGCAAAAAACAAAGCAAGACGTCGAAAATAAAGTTTTACAATTAACCCATGTTAAGCAAGTTCAACGATTAAGTGAGTTAATGAGAAAACGTAATACGGATATTTCCCTTTTAGAATGGACAAAGGATTTTCCAAAAGGGAAATATCGATTGTTGTATGCTACGGTAGATCATGTATCTAGAAATTTAAAATGCAATGAACCAGAAGAATATGTTTTATGGAAATATTCACTTGAAAATATATGTAGCGAAATGGAGGGTGATCTGCCGCAAAAAACATGGAGATGGTCGGAAGATGATTACTCCTTTTGGATTCTTGTTCATACGGAAGATGGTAGCAAAGAGATGGTTGACACGAGTTGTACTACATTTGCGGAAAAATTAAGAGCAAACGTGGAAGCCTATACGCCTTTTACTGTTTCAATCGCGCGCAGTCGTGAATTTACAGAGCTTACCACGCTTACAAGTAATAAAGATGAACTATTAACGTATATCAAATTTCGGATTATTTATGGGGGTAATCAAGTTTTTTCTGCTGAGTCGGTCAAGAAATGGGAGGTGAGGCAAAAGGGTGATCATAATAATCTAGTTGATAATCACATTAAGAAAATTATTTTTTCGTTGGGAAACAGGAGTATAGGGAAGACCAGGGATGAGGTAACCAGGTTCTTAGAAATTATTGAATCCTTAGATTCACCAAAGGAAATTGAGTATAGTTTGCATTCCTTTGGCTTTCAGGTCATTCATTATATGGTCACCCATACCCAAGTGCATGAAGGATTTGCTTTTATTGGTGAAATAGCAGGATTGACCAGGACAATGACCAATTTTTCTGAATTAAAGACTTGTGTATTGGAGTGGACGGAAAAAATTTTATCCCTTCTTAAACATCGTGAACAGGCAACCGCTTACGAGCCGATTGAAGCAGCTAAGCAATGGGTTTTAAATCATCTGAATGAAAACATAACGATTCAAAAAATCGCGGATAATGTTTATTTGAATCCGACCTATTTTTGTGAGTATTTTAAAAATCAAACAGGTGAAACGGTCCTTGATTATGTAACGAGAGTTCGATTAGAAAAAGCAAGGGAGCTTTTATTGGTTAGAGACTTTAAAATTTATGATATTGCCGAAATGGTTGGCTACACGGATTCTAAGTATTTCAGCAAATTATTTAAACGGTTTTATGGTGAGACACCATCGAAATATAAAGAAAAATATATCGTTGAACATAATTAGCCCCCTGCTTGGGGAGGTAATTGAAAATAGTCCTTATTAAAGGGGAGGCAGAAACGGTTCACATCTGTGAACGTTTCTGCCTTCTTTGGTTTTGTTTAGCTTTGGGTTGTTAAAGCTGCTCCATGCGATTGCTCACCGACGGAATTTGGTAATTATGCTCGACACCTGGTATTTGTCATGTTCAGGTATCATATCGCACAGATTTCATCCGCAAATTGGAGTGGTTTAGACAAGCCGAAAAAATGCGGGGGAATAGCAGAGAGTTGTCACCCAATTCTGACATCTGTCTCCTATACGTTTGCATCGATATCCACTATCCTTATGTGTAAGCGTAGTCAAAAGGTAGTTTGCGGCAAAGTTAGTAACAAACAAGTGTAAGAGGGGTGATATCATGTCTAAATATGTGTTGGAACTTGAAGGGATAACGAAGGAATTTCCTGGGGTGAAAGCTTTAGATAACGTTCATTTTAACCTGAAAGCAGGAGAAATCCATGCATTAATGGGTGAAAATGGTGCAGGTAAATCAACATTCATTAAGGTGATAACAGGTGTTCATTCTCCTACTAATGGCGACATGTATTTGAATGGGGAGCGGGTGGAATTTAATAATCCTAAAGAAGCGAAAAAACTAGGGATTGCTGCAATTTATCAACATGTCACCAATTATCCTGATTTAAGCATAACGGAAAATATCTTTATGGGGCATGAAAAAGTCATAAAATGGACACGTAGAATTAAGTGGAAAGAGATGCATAAAGAAGCAAAGGCATTATTAGAAAGCCTTGGTTCTGATTTGGATCCAAAAACGGAGATGGGTTCCTTAAGTGTTGCCCAACAACAAATTGTTGAAATAGCGAAATCATTATCTTCACAAGCGAAAATTATCATTATGGATGAACCTACAGCGGCATTAACTCATCGGGAAAGTGAAGAGCTTTATAAAATTACCGAACGCCTTAGAGATGAAGGGGTTGCGATTATTTTTATCTCCCACCGTTTTGAGGATATGTACCGTCTTGCGGACCGGGTCACCGTGTTACGTGATTCTCAGTATATCGGTAGTTGGGACGTTGACAAGATTGCTCATGACCAATTAATTGTTGCAATGGTTGGTAGAGAAATTAAGCAGTTGTTTCCTGATAAGAAAAATGAACTTGGAGATGAGTTGCTTCGTGTTGAGGGCTTAGGTCAAATTGGTAGGTTTAAAGATATATCCTTTTCTCTTAAGCAAGGTGAAATATTAGGGATTACTGGCCTCGTTGGTGCAGGACGAACTGAATTATGTCAGGCGTTATTCGGTATTGAGCCGTATGACGAAGGTGAGGTTTACTTTGAAGGAAAGAAGCAGATCATTAAAACGCCTAACGATGCGATGGACCTTGGCATTGGCTATTTGCCAGAGGATCGTCAGGATCAGAGTTTAATTTTACAATGGGAAATTTCGCGAAATATTTCGTTATCCGCACTCGAGAGCATATCAAAAAAGGGATGGTTAAATACAAAGAAGGAAAATGATATGGCAAAAGATTTAGCGGAAAAGGTGGATGTCAAGACAAACAGTGTCTTCAATCTGGCCAATTCATTATCAGGCGGAAATCAACAGAAAGTAGCTGTAGCCAAGCTACTAACGACTGATTTAAAAGTTTTAATTTTTGACGAACCGACTAAGGGAGTTGATGTTGGGGCTAAATCAGCAATTTATCAAATTATGGTTGATTTAGCTGAGGCTGGTTACGGCATCATCATGATTTCGTCTGAAATGCCTGAGGTGATTGGGTTAAGTGATCGAATTGCAGTAATGTGTGAGGGCAGGGTTACTAGGTTCCTAGATAAATCTAATGCAAGTCAAGAAGTGATTTTACAAGCAGCTATGTCTAAAGAAATAAACGATTCCAAAGCAGGTTAACATAGGTGGTGATGAGGATGTCAGAAATGATGAAAAGTATTAATCTAGCTAAATTAGGTAAATTTAGAGAGTTTGGCTTACTCGGATTTATTGTGTTGCTATCGATTGTTATTCAATTGTTAAATCCAGCCTTTTTATCGCCTGGCAATTTGACGGACTTAATAAAAAACACAGCGATTCTAAGTATTTTAGCGCTTGGGATGATGTTAGTGCTAATTACAAGAGGGATAGACTTATCGATTGGTGCGACACTAGCGCTTTCTGGAATGATTGCAGCCTTAACGGTAAGAGCTTATCCTGACTTACACCCGCTATTGGCAATCCTGATTGGTATTGTTGTAGGTGTTGTATGTGGAGCAGTTTTAGGTCTTTTAGTTTCAAAGGTTGGTATTTTACCTATCATTGCATCGCTAGGTCTAATGAATGCATTCCGTGGAATGACCTATTGGGTAAGTGGACGCGAATGGGTAAGTGCTTACCAAATGTCAGATTCTTTTAAACATATCGCCACAAGCTCAATTCTTGGCATCAATACGCTCGTGTTTATCGCGATTATTATCTTCATCTTTTTCAATTACTTTGTAAATAATACCGTTACTGGAAGGCAAATTTATGCACTAGGTAGTAACCCTGATTCCGCCAAGATTAGTGGAATAAATAGCGATAGGATATACATGCTTGTGTACACATTGATGGGTGGATTGTCTGGTTTAGCAGGTGTTTTGTGGGTATCTAAATTTGCTTCGGCCCAAGGAAATACAGGTAGTGGGTACGAACTAACTGTTATCGCAGCGTGTATACTCGGCGGGGTGAGTATTAACGGTGGAGTTGGTAAAGTAACCGGAGTATTATTAGGTGCTGTGCTGTTAGGGGTACTTGATAATGGTCTCCCATTAATTAATGTTTCTCCTTTTTGGCAAATGGGAATTGAAGGAGCTATTATCTTAATCGCCGTTTTATTTAACACAATCGTAAAGAAAACGGTTGAGAGAAACAACCTGTTAAGGAGGGTGATTTAACAAATGAGGGAACCAGATGCAACAAAACTAGACCGTTATATCGAAACAACCTGTTAAGGAGGGTGATTTAACAAATGAGTACTAGGATAGTTAGTAATATACAAAAATTCACATGGAAAAGGTTTTTTCTTCAATGGGAATGGATGCTCATTGCTTTATTAGTTATTATCTTTACGATTAATAGTAACATCTCTCCTTATTTCTTAAACTATACAAGTATCACGGACGCAACCATGACATTTTTGGACAAAGCGTTCATCGTCTTTCCGATGGTAATGATTATGATTATGCGAGAAATTGATATATCGGTTGGTTCGACTGCAGCACTTTCGTCGATAGTGATGGCAACGCTTTACAATGCGGGTGTCCCAATGGTTATAGCAATTGTTGCTTGTTTATTAGTAGGAGCATTGTGTGGATTTTTTAACGGATATTTGCTTGTTAAATACCGTGAACTGTCAGCTGTTATTGTGACGCTCTCCACGATGATTCTTTACCGCGGGATTGCTTACATGATTTTAGAGGACCGATCGGCGGGTGATTTTCCAGACTGGTTTTCCTATTTTGGCTGGGGATACGTTGGCGGCATACCTTTTATTCTATGCTTGTTCGTCGTCTTGGCGATTGGTTTTGTCTTACTGTTGCAAAAAACAACCATTGGCAGAAGAATTTATGCGGTTGGTAGTAATCCAAAGGCAAGCCGATTTTCTGGTGTTAAAGTAGATAAAATTAAGTTATTGGTCTTTACGTTAGCCGGATTAATGGCAGCGATTACAGCGATATTTCTTACTTCAAGAATGGGTAGTACTAGACCAAATGTGGCTAATATGTATGAATTAGATGTGATTGCTATGGTGGCATTAGGCGGTATTAGCACGGTTGGGGGAAAAGGAAAGATGTTAGGTGCAGTCTTAGCTGTCTTTGTTATCGGTTATTTACAATTTGGCTTAGGGTTAATTAATATACCAGCTCAAATGCTGTTAATTGTTATTGGAATATTGTTGATTGTTTCCGTTACAGTAACAAACTTCAGAGTGACTAGAAAAGCACCACAGAGAAAAGCAAAGAAGAATCAGGCGAAAAAAGTTTCATAAGTGATAAGTAATAGCCTAATAAGGTAGTCGGGGACGGGAAAAATAAGTACCTGCTTTCTGAGGCTGTTCTTTATAAAAGCGAAGGGGAGGATTTCTAAAATGAAAAGGTGGAAGTTAGTTAGTTTATTGATGGTATTCGTGTTAACTATTCTTGCAGCATGTGGGCAAGAAACAGGTAGTGGCGAGAGTAGTGAAGGGAATACTTCTGATGGGGGAGGCGAAGCAGTTACAAGGCATGCTATTGTCTTTAAAAGCACTGGTAATCCATTTGGTGAAAAGTTAATGGAGGGCTTTGAGAATGCAATCGAAGAAGTAGAGGGAGAAGCGATTCTCAGAGCGCCAGAGCAACCTACAGTTGAAGGTCAAATCCAAATTATTGAAGAACTTATCTCGCAACAAGTTGCTAGTATCACGATTGCAGCTAACGATTATGACGGTTTAGAGCCTGTGTTAAAAAAGGCGATAAACAAAGGAATTAAAGTGATTTCTGTTGATTCAGCTGTAAACGGAGATAGCCGTATGGTTCACGTCAATCAAGCAGATCCAGAAGCAATTGGAAGAATTCAAATTCAAGCTACATCAGAAATGATTGGCGGCAAAGGACAAATTGCTGTTTTGAGTGCAACATCTCAAGCATCCAACCAGAACCTATGGATAGAATGGATGAAAAAAGAGTTAGAAAAACCAGAGTATGACAAGATGGAATTAGTGGAAGTTGCTTATGGTGATGATTTAAGAGATAAGAGTGTATCGGAAACAGAGGCATTACTACAGTCTTACCCAGATCTTAAAGCAATTATTGCACCGACAACTGTAGGTATTGCCGCTGCATCTAAGGTAATCACAGATAAAGGTTTGCAAGGTGAAGTAGTGGTTACAGGTCTAGGATTACCAAGTGAAATGGCAGAATACATCGAAAACGGTGTGAGTCCTTGGATGTATCTTTGGAACCCAATTGATTTAGGATACCTTGCAGGGCGCACTGCAGATGCACTAGTAGAGGAACAAATCACTGGTGCAGAAGGTGATACGTTCGAAGCAGGTGACCTTGGTTCTTATGAAGTAGTCAAGACAGAAGATGGCACAGAAGTGTTGTTAGGCGACCCATTCGAATTCAATAAAGATAATATCGATGAATGGAAAGACGTTTATTAAGGAGAACAAAGGAAGCAGAGGAGGGGTCTTTTAGGAACAACCGGAAGTTCGCGAGAAAAGAAGGCACAGTTAGCTATTTAAGCTGACTGTGCTGTTTCTGTTTTGGTGTCAGATCGTGGGCCGAGCATAGGTCGTAACCTATAACGGGTGGGATTCCTGTCGAGTAAGAACTAACCATTCGCTCGTAGCGAGCCTTGTAGGACAACAGGTAACTGTTGCCTTTAAACGTAGACAGTTAGGTAATGGGCTGAAAGCCAAAACGCAAGTTGAAAGGATTGAGGCTCGAAAACCCAAATCAGAAGGGCTGATGTGCTGGTCTGTACAGAAAGCAACATTATTATTCTCGCAAAATGGCAAGAGGATAGTAAATTCTTGATTATGTGATGGAAGATAATTGTACTAACAATTTCTTTGAATTTTAGTAAATTCAAAATAACTTTTACTAAATTTTAAACCTGTTTTAAGTAGCTTGACAATTGTTTTATGCATGTGTAATTCGAAGGTAATGATTTTTTGTCGAAAAAAGGAGGAGGAAAATTCTGAATTTATGTTGTAAGCGCTTTAAAAATTTGTTATTATCTTGTTAAGGGTAAATATTTAGTAAAAAAGAATATAATTTACTAAATTATTTTGAATTTGAATAGGGATTGAGAGCGATGACAACCATCAAAGATATTGCTGTATTATCAAATGTTTCTGCATCAACAGTGTCTAGGGTTCTTAATAATGATAAAACTCTGGCTGTAACTGAGGAGACCCGTAAGAAGATATTAAATGTAGCAAGAGAATTAAACTATAAATCAGTACGTGCAAGAAAAAGTGTAGAGAAAAAAGAAGTTTATAAGATTGGTATTTTTCTTTGCCAATCACTAGAGGAGGAGTTAAGTGACCCTTATTTTCTTTCTATTAGACAAGGTGTAGAAAACGAATGTAGAGAAAGAGGGCTTTCTAGTACTGAGTTATTTAGGCTATATAATTTCGGGGATGTTAGCCTAGACCCTGAGTTAGATGGGTTAGTTGTAATTGGAAAAGTAAGTACAAAGGTAATAAATAGGTTTTGTCAGGAAATAAAAAACGTTGTTTACATTGACTATTCGCCTGACGAACAAAAATATGATTCCGTTGTTATTGATTTTGATAAGGCAACTACTGTTTCGTTGGAGCATTTATTGAAATTAGGTTATGAGAAAATTGGATATATAGGCGGTACTGTTGCAGAGCATATGGGCAATAAGAAAATTGAATTTGAAGATGAGAGGAAAATTGTCTTTAAGCGTGTTATGGAGCAAAGGGGGTTATTCCGGGATGACTTTGTTTTTGTAGGCGACTTCACTATGTCAGAAGGATATCGTTTAATGAAGGATGCAATCAACAAGAAAGAAGTCCCTGAAGCTTTTTTTGTCGGTAGTGATCCGATGGCTGTTGGTGCTTTAAGGGCACTTCAAGAAATGAATATTCGAGTTCCAGAAGAGGTTGCGTTAGTGAGTTTCGATGATGTTGAAATGGCCCAATTTGCAAGTTGTCCTTTAACAACTGTCCGAGTGCACACAGAAGAGATGGGGAGAACAGGAGTAAAGTTGTTATTAGATCGAATGAATGGTCGTGAGATTCCTTTAAAAATTACACTTCCAACAGAATTTATCATCCGAAGCAGTTGCGGAGCAAAATTGAATGTTTTTCAAGATAACTAGCCAGTAAAATGATAGCGCTTACCGATATGATTTAAGGGGGTGATTAGCAGTTAAAGCTACGTATACAAGTTGCTACTTTAACGATGATGGCTGAAAGTCCTGGATTAATTAATGACGGCAATCATTTATCCAGGACTCATGTGTACTATGCCTTTCCTTTGAAAAGGTAGTATTTCTACTATAGAATAATCTTTTTTCTCTAGCAAGAATGCCAAACTTTTGTTGTCAGCTTATTTTGTTTTGATTTACTGAATAACACTTAATAAAAAAGAATTGAGGGGAAAATAATGAACAAATGGATTAGATCATTCTTTCTTTTTACGATAGTAGCGTTGTTTGCGGTTGGTTGCTCGAGTGAAGGTGCATCAAGTGACTCTGGTGATTCAAGTGGATCAGGGGATTCAGATAAATCAGGTGAATCGGCACAGTCAGAAGAACAGGTTACCCTTTCTTTGTATTCAACAGTAACAAATGAATCAGACAAAGAAACTTTGGATAATGTGATTGCTAAATTTGAAAAAGAAAATCCAGATATAGATATAGATCAAACTTACCCGGCGTCTGAATACGAGAGTCAATTAAGGGTTAAAATGGCTGCGAATGATATGCCGGATTTATTTGATACACACGGATGGTCCAAACTCCGGTACGGAGAATATGTTGCTGATCTAAGTGACATGGATTGGGTACAATACCTTGATCCTTCTTTAAAACAAATTTTCACAGATGAAGAAGGAAAAGTGTATGCTTATCCACTAAATCAAGCAAAAGATGGGTTAACATATAATAAAAACGTATTAGACAAGTATGGCATTGAGCCACCTAAGACTTTTGATGAATTTATGACTGCGTTAGAAACAATAAAAGAGGAGAGTAATGGAGAGATAGTACCATTTTGGTTTGCCGGTTCAAATAAATCAGCATTAGGACAATTCTTTGATCAGTTCGCAACACCACTTTTAATTACCGACCCAGATAACGACTATAGTGAAGAACTGTTGGATGGATCATTTGACTGGTCTAATTATACATTTTTACCTGAGAAGCTATTAGAAATGCAAGAAAATGGTTTACTTAACGTGGATTTATTAACGGCACAAAGTTATGAGCAAAATCAGTTGTTTGCTCAAGATAAAATAGCTTTCGTTATGGCAACCACACCAATTGGTGGTGTAAAGGAACTTAACCCAGAAGCTGAGTTAGGGGTAATGCCAATGCCGGCTATCCGTGAAGGCGGAGAACAGACCTGGATCGGTGGAGAACGTCATACAATGGCTGTATGGAAGGATACGAAATATCCGGAAGAGTCGAGAAAATTTATTGAGTTCTTGGCACAGCCGGAAATAGTTAAAGAAGTTGCTGAAGGTACTTCTTTACCAGCTGGTTTAACAAATGCAGAAGCTGATGTCTATTATGGTCCTTACTATAGCCAATACTCTGATGTTAAGGTTGAACCTTATTTTGACCGTGTATTCCTACCAAGTGGAATGTGGGATGTTATGGGTGGAACTGGACAAGAGCTATTAAGTGGAAGCATGACACCAGAGCAAGTGTCGAAAAAAATGGGGGAAGAATATACACGTTTGCGGGAATCAAATTAATTCATCTTTCAGTAAATCTTAGATAACAAGAAGGGAACTGTATTCCCTTCTTGTACTAAATAGGAGTTGGAAATATGAATGGGTTAGAAACGAGCAAGAACCTTACCGTTTCAAAAAAAGAACGTAAGTCAAAGATTAGTAAAAATTCTTCCTTGTGGTGGATGTATTTACCCGCTCTACTTGCTGTTAGTTTTTTCATCATTTATCCGTTTCTGAATGGGTTGAAAATATCTTTTACAAATTGGAATGGCTTTTCTCAAAGTTATGATTACGTTGGTTTTAAGCAATATACACGAATGCTAACAGATCCGGATACTTGGCTAGTGGTAAAAAATACTTTGATTTATGGTATAGGAAGTACGGTTTTTCAAAACATTATTGGATTGTTGTACGCGCTTTTATTGAATCAAAGTATCCGTTTTAAAGCATTAACACGTACAATTGTCTATCTGCCAGTAATTATAAGTCCATTAATTATGGGGTATATATGGTATTTCTTTTTTGCCTTCAATGGTGGTGCCTTAAATGATGTTCTTGTCCTTTTCGGATTAGAAAAAATTAACGCATTAGGAAATCCAGATTTAAATATTTGGATTATCGTATTTGTAAACACTTATCAGTTTGTAGGTATTGCGATGATCATTTTTTTAGCTGGGTTACAAAGTATTGGAAGAGACTTTTATGAAGCAGCACAAATTGATGGTGCAACACCTTTTCAACAATTTAAAAATATAACACTTCCTTTGTTGATGCCTTCGATAACAATAAACATGGTAATCAATATTATTGGCGGGTTAAAATTATTTGATGTAATTATATCCCTTACTGGTGGAGGGCCAGGAAATGCTTCTCAGTCAATGTCCACCTTTATGTACGATTTGTATTTCTTAAGGCAGGACGCTGGTTATGCTGCTACGCAAGGGGTTTTGATGGCAGTAATTATCTTAATTTTAAGCTTGGCCGCGTTAATTTACTTTAAACGCCAGGAGGTTGAAGCTTAATGAATTATATGAAAAAAAGTAGTAAAAGAGTGCTAACTGGTTTAGCTGTATTTATTATGTTGTTTCACTTAATCCCGTTTTATATATTGATTACTACTTCACTTAAACCAAAAGGTGATTTTAGTTCAAAATGGGTTTTCCCTAGTAATTTAAACTTTCAGAACTTTAGTGATGCTTGGGTAGAGGCTAACTTGGGAACTTCTTTGTTCAATTCGGCCATTATTACCTTCTTTGCAGCATTACTTTTAATCATTATAGGTTCAACAGCGGCATATCCGCTTGCTAGACGACAAACAAAACTAAATAAATTCATATTCACACTGTTTATAGCAATAATGGTCATACCTCCGTTAACTGCTTTAGTTCCTTTATACCAACTAGTGGTTGATATAGGAATGATGAATACTCGAACGGTTGCTGTCTTAAATAATGTAGCAAGTTTTATGCCACTAACCATATTTCTGTATTCAGGCTTTATAAAGTCAACAATACCAAAGGAATTGGAAGAAGCAGCAAAAATAGATGGGGCTAGTACATTAGGGATATTCTTTAGAATTGTTTTTCCTTTATTAAAGCCTGTAACAGCTTCTATACTAATTATTTCTTGTGTATTTATTTGGAATGACTTCCAATTCGCGATTTTCTTTCTACAGGATAAAGAGGTACAGACCTTTACTGTTGCCTTATCTACTTTCTTTGGAGAGAATACGAATAATTTAAATTTTGTTGCAGCTGCAGCAATTATGGCAATGATGCCGATGGTTATTCTATTCTTATTTTTGCAGAAATACTTTATCAGAGGTTTGGCTTCTGGCTCAGTGAAGGGATAGTCTAATCGAATTTTTAGTCAGGAAAATCATGAAGAAAAATAATTTGGCTACATGACGATAATTAAAAGATTTGGGAGGAATAATTTTATGGATAAAATTACATTTTTAGGAGCAGGTAGTACTGTGTTTGCCAAAAACGTATTAGGGGACTGCATGACGGTACCTGCATTGCAAGGTTTTGAGTTTGCCCTTTTTGATATAGATCTTGAGAGATTAAAAGATTCAGAAATGATGTTGCAAAATTTAAAAGAAAGCCTTGAATCTACCGTAAAGGTAGTATCTTATACTAATCGTAAAGAAGCGCTAAGAGGAGCAAAATATGTTATCAATGCAATTCAGGTTGGAGGATATGATCCAAGTACAATTATCGATTTTGAAATTCCAAAAAAATATGGCTTACGCCAAACAATTGCCGATACAATTGGAATCGGTGGGTTGTTCAGAAGCTTACGAACCATACCTGTGATGATGGACTTTGCTAAAGATATGGAAGAAGTTTGTCCTGATGCACTGTTTATGAATTATACCAATCCAATGGCTGCATTAACTGGTGCCATGAATCGATATACAGGAATTAAAACTGTTGGTTTATGTCACAGTGTTCAAGTTTGTGCAAATCATTTGCTAGAGTCATTGGATATGCCTACTAACAATGTTCAATGGAAAATAGCAGGCATTAACCACTTAGCATGGTTATTAGAGATAACTCGTAATGGTGAAGATTTGTATCCTGAGATAAAAAGAAGGGCAAGAGAAAAACAAAAAACAAAACATGATGACATGGTTCGGTTTGAATTAATGGAGCGGTTTGGTTATTACGTAACTGAATCGTCTGAACATAACGCAGAATACCATCCATATTTTATTAAGAGTACGTATCCTGAATTAATTAGTCGTTTCAATATTCCGTTAGATGAATACCCGCGTAGGTGTGTGAATCAAATAGAACGCTGGCAACAAATGCGTGAGGACCTAGTAAACGATAAAAATCTTACGCATGAACGGACGCATGAATATGGTTCATATATTATTGAGGCAATGGAGACAGACGTTCCATTTAAGATTGGTGGTAACGTTCTAAATACAGGTGGCCTAATTAGTAACTTGCCTGAGAAAGCATGTGTGGAAGTGCCGTGTCTTGTTGACGCAAGTGGTGTAACTCCTACATATGTGGGGGAATTACCAGAACAATTGGCGGCTCTAGATCGAACCAATATCAATACACAATTGCTTACAATAGAAGCCGCAATGACTCGAAAAAGAGAACATATTTACCATGCAGCAATGTTAGATCCACATACTGCTTCTGAATTATCGGTTGACGACATTGTTGCACTTTGTGATGATTTGATTGACGCGCATGGCGATTGGCTGCCGAAGTTTGACAAGGAAGTGTCGGTGTCAATGTCCCGAAAATAAACGATAAAAACGCTACTGCCAGTGGGGCAGTAGCGTTTTTTGTTGAATGGGTACTGCCTTATTAAGCTTATTTGAAGCATGTGCTCGCAGTAAAGTTAGAAAATTAAGAAAAAGCAAAAAGAAACCGTTTACAAAATATCGGTTTTGGTTTAATATACTTACTAAGTCCAATAGAAAAATTAAGTTTGGTGTAAAATCTAATGATTACTATAAAAAAGATGAATATAATACAATTTTGCGGTTATCCAATTCACATTGTTAAATTTATGGGGTTTTTAACGTAAACTTTTTAAAGTCGTTGGAAAAAGCGTGTTAGCAAAAAATGGGGGAACGGTTAATGCAAAAACAAAGGACAGGAGATTTAAAGTTAATTCAAGAACTGAATAGATCTATTATATTAGACACTATCCGTAAGAAAGGCCCGATATCTCGAAGTGAGATTGCCAAAAAGATTGATTTAAGTCCCACAACAGTGACTTCTGCTGTGAATGATTTGATAAACGAACAATTAGTTTATGAAGACGGAGTTGGGAGTTCAAGTGGGGGGAGAAAACCTGTTCTTCTACGCTTTAACCCAAGTGCGTATTCCATCGTAGTAGTATCAATCTCAAATTCATACATAAAGATTGGGGACATGGATTTAGAAGGAAAGATAAATAGAAAAGAAGTTTATCCTACCAATCAAGCTCAAGGGGAGGAAATAGTTCAATTTGTATTGATGGTAATTAATCAGTTTATTGACACTAAGATTGATTTAGAAAGATGTCAAGGAATATCCATCATAACCCCTGGAATTGTTGATTCAGATAAAGGAATTATTTCCTATAACTCAAAATTAAATTTATATAATATTCCTCTTAAAGAGTTGGTGGAGGAGAATACAAATTTACCTGCTTTTGTTGATAATGATGTAAATGCCTTTGTGCTGGCAGAGAATTATTTTGGACAGTTCAGTCAGTACAGGGATTTATTATATATAACAATTGGTGAGGGTGTTGGTTCAGGAATTATGGTAAATCGAGCCATTTTTAGAGGTTTTAAGGGGAGTTCAGGTGAACTCGGACACACGAGCATTGTTCAAGGTGGGATTAGATGTGAATGTGGAAATCAAGGATGCCTTGAGAATTACGTCAATTGGCCATCCATATATTCAAAGATCGTGTCTGCAATTATGACGAAAGGGAGAACAACTCTAATTAAGGATATTGTAGGGAATGATTTAAGCAAAATAAAGCCTAAGGTATTTGTTGAAGCGGTTAACAAAAAAGATGGTCTAGCGATAGAAATATTGGAGGATGTTACTAATCATTTATCAGTTGCTATTACAAATACTATGCATTTGTTTAATCCCGAAGTTGTTATTCTTAGTGGAGATATTGTACAAGATAATTTACATTTTTTGGATAAAATTAGAAAAACTGTTAGTGGGAGTGTTATACCAATACTTAAACAAGACGTAAACATTCAAAGTACATCATTGGGAACTGAGTTTGAATTATTAGGTGCAGCTGCTGTTTTACTCCACGGGAAATTCCAATTTCAAATAACCTAGTAATTACTTAATCTACTAATTAAAGGAGGTGGATAATCAAAGGTTTATAATAATTATTTAGTTTTGTTGGTATTCGATTTCACTAAAAAGTAAAACTATTGGAGGGGAATTATGAAAAAGATTCTTGGAGTAGCCGTTTTAATTTTGATCGTTGGGCTTTTAACTGCTTGTAGTAACTCTAGTTCGGGTGGCGGAGAAAAAAAGACTCTCGATGTTGCTCTTTGGGATGAAAATGCAAGTGAAGCTGTTGATGCTTCTATTGAGACTTTTAAAGAAACTCATCCAAATGTAAAAGTTAATGTCACTTATACACCATGGAGTGATTACTGGACAAAATTAAAAACTAGTCTAGGTGGTGGTAGTGGCCCGGATGTATTTTGGATGAATGGACCTAACTTTTACCAGTATTCAACACAAGGGTTAATTAAGAATTTAGAACCATTTATATCCAATGATAGTAATTTTGAAAAAGAAAAATACTTTCCAGCAGTTGTTGACCTTTATTCATTGGAAGGGGAATTATATGCTGCACCGTACTTTGTAGATGCTGTTGGTCTCTTTTATAATAAAGATCTTTTTGATGCTGCTGGTGTTGATTACCCAGATGAATCGTGGACATGGGAAGATATTGAAACAGTTGGAGCAAAACTAACTGACCCTGACAATGGTACCTACGGCTATGCGGCGCATACAGTAGCCAATCAGCAAGGGTACTACAATTTAATTCACCAAGCTGGTGGATACGTAATAAGTGATGACAAGAGATCTTCAGGCTTTAATACTCCAGAGGCAAAAGAAGCATTCACCTTTTTAAAAGACCTTATTGATAAAGGTATCTCTCCGTCGACACAATCACAAATAGAAACAGAACCAAGACAATTATTTATGTCAAACAAACTTGCAATGTTACCGTCCATTAACGTAAATGCTGCTGAATTTCAAGACGAACTCGGTGACGCTTTAGGTGTTGCCCCTCTTCCGGCTGGTAAAGAAGAAGCGACCATTGTACATGGTATTGGTTGGGCAATGAATGAGGCAACAGAAGATGATGAATTAGCATGGGAACTAATTAAAAGTTTAGCAAATGAGGATGGAAATCGGGTAATAGCTGAATCTGGTTTTTCCATACCTGCTATTAAGTCCATTAGTGATGTTTGGCTAAAATCTCTACCAGGTTTGGACCTGCAAATTTTTATAGACGCCCAAGATAACGGTGTTGCATATCCGGTTTCAAAAAGAACTGCTGAATGGCAAGATGTTGAAACAAAAGAAATCCAAAGTGCATTTTTAGGACAGCAGACTATCGATGAGGCATTAGAAAAAGTTGGTACTAAGATGGATGAAATTTTAAAGGAAGAACAAGAAGACTAAAATAAGGTAAAATCCTCTCTTCATAAGCTAGTCCTATATTTATAACGAAGAGAGGATAACTTTAAACGGAAAGGAGAGGAAAACATGGAGACACCACTTGCCCAAAGAAGACAAAAAACAGGTTTAATCAGTAAAAGAAAAAAACGCGCTCATCAGGAGGCGATTTGGGCTTACTTATTTATTGCGCCGACAGTTATCGGACTTTGTATTTTCTACATGTTTCCCGCAGTTGCTTCCTTTGCCTTGTCATTTACAAAATGGAACGGCATTAGTGCAGCAGAGTATATCGGATTGGGTAATATCATAGCGTTAATTCAGGATAGCTCTTTTATTCGTTCGATTGTTAATACAACAGTATTTACAATCGTCTCTGTACCTTTATCAGTAATCATAGCGATGTGTATATCGTTAATGCTAAATCAACGAATAAAAGGTATGGTGGTATATCGTACTTTATATTTTTTACCTGTTGTCACAATGCCTGTGGCTGTAGGGATGGTATGGAAGTGGCTATATAATACAGAATATGGATTAGTTAACTATGTTTTGGGGTTATTTGGTCTTCCTCAACCATCATGGTTATTTAACCCAAATATAGCTTTACTGTCTGTTATTCTTGTTTACGTATGGATGACAGTTGGTAATAATGTAATCTTACTTCTGGCTGGTTTGCAAGGAATTTCAAAGACTTATTATGAAGCGGCCCAAATAGATGGTGCGACAAAAGTAAATCAATTTTTCCATATTACTTTGCCTCTAATTACACCTACATTATTTTTTGTATTTATAACAGGGATGATAAGTTCCTTACAAGTGTTCGATCTAATTTTCATCATGATAGGAGATAGCAATGTGTTGCTAGAACCGCTTAGAACTATTGTGTATGGTGTCTACGAATCTGGCTTTAAATACTCACAAATGGGAATAGCATCAGCGCAAGCATTTCTATTGTTTTTAACGATTCTTTTCGTAACTATCATTCAATTCGCCTTCCAAAAAAAATGGGTTCATTATGACGGATAAAAGGGGAGCTGCATTTATGAAAATTAAAGTTAATAATCACATTCTATTAATTTTTGGGGCGTTTATAATGATTATCCCCTTTTTGTGGATGGTTTCAACTTCCTTAAAGTCTTACGGAGAAGCTATGCAAGTTCCGCCGACCATTCTTCCGCAAGAGTGGAAGATGAGCAATTATTCTAGTGTTTTTGAAAGTGTGAATTTTCTGAAGTACTATCTGAACACTATTATAGTTACATTAAGTAGAACTCTAGCCCAACTTTTTTTATGTTCATTAGCTGCCTTTGCATTTGCTCGGTTAAGGTTTCCAGGAAAAAACATCATATTTATAGCCATTCTATCCGTATTAATGGTGCCACCACAAGTTATTTTAATTCCAAATTACGCCATCCTAACACAACTAGGTTGGATTGATACCTTCTATGCTTTAATAGTACCGGGCATGTTTAGTGCATTTGGGGTGTTTTTATTAAGGCAGTTTTTTATGGGAATACCAAAAGAATTAGATGAAGCAGCAACAATGGATGGGTGTTCTTTATTTGGAATTTACTGGAAGATTATACTACCGAATTCAACTCCAGCGTTAATGGCATTAGGGATTTTCACCATTCTGGCTTCATGGAATGATTTTCTGTGGCCACTAGTTATGACTAATTCTGCTGATATGAGAGTACTATCTGTAGGGATAGCTGCCTTCCAAGGGCAATATGCAACTGACTATCCATTACTAATGGCTGGAGCAGTGATGTCAACAATTCCAATGTTAATTATGTTTATCTTCTTACAAAAGCATTTAATCACTGGTATAGCACTCCAAGGAGTTAGAAGGTAATCATCGACGAACCAGTAATATAGGAGGATAGTTCATGAGCAAAACAAAAGATTTAGCCATTGGTTTAGACCTTGGAGGAACAAAAGTATTGGCAGCGATTATTTCTGAAAAGGGAAAGATAATTAGTGAGTTTGAAAGTAAAACAGATACTAATCAAGATGTATCAAAAGTCATTATAAAAACAATTAATCAACTTCTTGTTAAGTCAAAGGTAGACGTTAACAGACTATTAGGAATAGGTGTAGCATCTGCTGGAGTTATTGATTCATCAAAAAAGGAGATTCTATATGCAAACAATTTAAACATAGAGAATTTTCCGATTGGAGATATTTTATTAAAAGAGTTTTTGCTTCCCGTTAAACTATGTAATGACGCTAATGCAGCAGCAATCGCTGAATGGGTTTGGGGAGTGGGGAGAGGCAAGAATAATTTAGTATATGTAACAGTTAGTACTGGTGTGGGCGCTGGAATTATCATCGACGGTAATCTATTAAAAGGTGCCAAAGACAGTGCGGGAGAATTTGGCCATACAACTATAATCCATAACGGCAAACCTTGTGAATGTGGAAATATTGGGTGTTTAGAGAAATACGCTTCAGGCACAGCAATTAAAAAGTTAGCAAATGATCGACTTCAGAGTGGAGAAGTGAGCATCCTATCAGAATTACTTCATAGTGAAAAGGAAGTTGCAAATAATCATATTGCTTTTGCAGCAAAAGAAGGGGATTTATTTTCTATTAAACTTCTAAACGAAATTGGTAACTATCTAGGAATAGGTGTAGTTAATTTAATTCATCTATTTAATACTGAAGTTGTTGTGTTCGGCGGGGGAGTCATGAACATGTCTGATTATATCCTTCCATCAGTCAAGAAATATATAAAGGAACACGGCATTAAGCAAATGACTGAAGATGTAATTATTGAGAAAACTAAACTTGGAAAAAGTGCCGGAATTATGGGGGCTTCAGGTCTGTTTTTTGCAGGTGAAAGGGAAAAAACTTCATTAACAACGTAAGTTATTTACCTATGAAAATTTGATAATAGAAAAGGAGAGTTAAATTTGGCTAATGTACTTGTTATAGGAGCGGGAACAATGGGGTCCGTTCACTCAGAAGCTTATGCAAAAATGCCAGAGGTGAATTTAGTTGGAGTTGTAGATGTGGATCTGGAAAAAGCAAACAATTTAGCAGAGAGGCTAAATACAAAGGCATTTGAATCTTATGAAGCAGCTGTTAAAGAGAACATTGATGTTGTTTCGGTCTGTTTACCTACACCGCTTCATAAACAATTTGTATTGAAGGTAGCTAGTGATGGCAGGCACGTTGTTTGTGAAAAACCTTTAGCTCGGAATTTATCTGATGCAAAAGAGATGATTGCATTTTGTAAGGACAAAGGGGTGAAATTATTCGTTGGTCATGTTGTCAGGTTTTTCCCGGAATATGTTCGAGTAAAGGAATTACTTGCATCAAATAAAAT
Source organism: Aquibacillus salsiterrae (assembly GCF_028416595.1). Classification (GTDB taxonomy): domain Bacteria; phylum Bacillota; class Bacilli; order Bacillales; family Amphibacillaceae; genus Aquibacillus_A; species Aquibacillus_A salsiterrae. The sequence continues at coordinate 19,410 of NZ_JAMQKC010000010.1, forward strand.
TGGTACCCCTGCAGTAGCCAGAACGATGAGGGGAGGGGCTTTCCCTAGTGCTTCAAATGATTGGTATTCAGATTTTGATAGTAGCGGAGGATTAATCTTGGACATGATTATTCATGACTTTGATTACCTAAGATGGTGTTTTGGAGAAGTGGAACGAGTCTATGCCAAAAGTAGTAAAGGAAGAGTTTATTCCAAATTAGAATATGCCTTGGTTACACTTAGATTTAAAAGTGGTGTAATTGCGCATGTTGAGGGAACATGGGCGCATCAGAACTTTTCTACTAAACTTGAAATAGCAGGAAAGAATGGGGTTATAGAGTTTGATAGTGCGTCAATATCACCGGTTATTGTAAGTAAAAAATTAAATAATCAAGCAGAAGGTGTAGCTGTTCCTGAAAGTCCAATGAAAGAAAATCCCTATTATTTGGAGTTGAAACATTTTATTAAATGTATTCAGATTAACGAAAATCCAACTGTTACTGCAGAAGATGCCTATAAAGCTATGGAAATATCTTTGGCTGCCTTAAAATCAATCGAAACGGGAAAGCCCGTTATTTTAAATGATAGCAAAGATAAGGAGCATTCCTGTAATAAAGAAATTTGAGGTTTGAACAAAAAAAGCCTCCTTGGTATTATACGAGGTGTCCAAAGCTTCAAAGCAAAAATGGACCCTTAACTTAAGAACCAAGGAGGACTCAAGATGAATTATACTCAAAATAAAAAAATCTCGCAAATCACACCGTCAACTTTAATTATTGGCATTGATATTGCAAAAGACAAACATGTAGCACGAGCACAAGATGATCGTGGGTTAGATTTAGGGAAACGACTGGTCTTTGAAAATCGAATTGATGGCTTTGAATCATTACTAAAATGGGCAAAGCAGCACCAAGAGAAAAACGAGAAGAACCACGTTATTTTTGGTGTTGAACCAACAGGTCATTATTGGTTAAGTCTTGCTTATTACCTAACGGCAAAAGGATATGATTTTGTCGTGGTAAATCCAATGCACGTCAAGAAAAGTAAAGAACTTGATGACAATTCTCCAACGAAAAACGATACGAAAGATGCCAAAGTGATTGCACAGTTAATTAAAGATGGTCGATACTCTGTACCAAATCTCTTAGACGGCATTTATGCCGAGCTGAGAGAATGTGTAAAAGTTAGAGATCAGCTCATCGAACAATTAATGATTACAGAAGGACGCATTCAAAATGTAATACAGCGCTACTTTCCTGAGTTTTTCGATGTATTTGGAGATTGGGAGGGAAAAGCTGCACTTAGCACGCTTAAATTGTTTCCATTCCCGAACCAAATCAAAGAAATGACACCAGAAATGGTCTTAGAGAAGTGGAAGCCTTTCGTAAAACGTGGTGTAGGTATTAAACGAGCGACAAAGCTTGTAGAATGCGCTAAAAAGAGCGTAGGAATTGAAATTGGCCTAAAGTTTGCAAATCGTGAGCTTGCCTATCTTATTGAACAATATGAGCTGTATAAAAAGCAATTAGCAGAGTTAGACATGGAGCTAGAATCCTTAGTTGAAACATTACCAGGTGCGAAACAAATGATGAAAATCCCTGGATTAGGGGCGGTTACAGTAGCATTATTCTTTGCGAAGGTTGGGGATATTTCAAAGTACTCCCACCCGCAACAATTAGTTAACTTAGCAGGGCTATCTTTACGTGAACATAGTTCAGGTAAATTTAAAGGGCAAACAAAAATTACGAAACGAGGTCGTAGACGATTACGCCGAGCCTTACTTTTAGCGATTCGTCCCCTTGTTGCCCATAATTCGACGTTCAAAGCCTTGCATCACTATTATACAAAACGCCCTGATCGCCCTTTAAAAAAGCAACAATCTCTCATTGCATTGTGTTGTAAGTTACTACGTGTTCTGTTTGTCATTGGTCAGAAACAGTGTGAGTTTGATGGTGCAAAATTATTAAGAGGAATACCTCAAAACAATACATTACAGGCTGCATGAACTTAAAATTAGTCAAAAGCCAAAATGCTTGACATGGAGCCTCTGCGGGCATGACTTTCTAGCCAAGAAGCCAGGTTTTAAAAAACTTGGCTCTGCCGAACAAGGCTATCATGCCCGCCACTCCACATCAAGCCGAGCAACAAACGTTGTATAGATACCCGAATACCAAGTGATACTTAATACAAACACCAATAGTGCAGAGTCGGAGTATATTTTTCACCATACGGGCTTATGACCCAGCAAAGGAGCTTATCCGGCCTCCACCTCATGGATACGCAGGACGAAGGAAGGTATGGATACCAATCCGGAGAGACATGGGAGGGTTAGCGACCGTGAGTTGTGTGGAGATTTATAAGCACGGTCATACTATTTTATTACCAAACTATTCCAGTTCGGTCGTTAGGATGGTCCTATTGATGGTAGAAATTTCAATAATTAGGATATCTATCCATTAATCTAGGTGGATGTACTATTGAGTGTTTATGAAATTTTAAGAATACGTGAGTATTCGGGAGAAAATTAAACTTTATTGAGGGAGGTAATCGGATGAAAATAGGGATTATTAGCTTTGCTCATGGGCATGCGTTTGGATACGCAAATGCTTTAGCAAAAATAAATGGAGTAGAAATAGTTGGTATAGCAGATGAAGATGTTAATCGTGGGTATAAAGTCTCTAAACAGTTCCGAACAGTTTTTTATAAGGACTATTTAGAGTTATTGGACCAGCAACTTGATGCAGTTATTATTACTTCAGAAAATAGTAACCATTATAAACATGTGGTTGCAGCAGCCGAAAAAGGTAAACATATTTTATGCGAAAAACCGATAGCGACTAATCCTGAAGAGGCTAGAAAAATGATTGACAAATGTAATGAAAATAAAGTAATCCTACAAACTGCATTTCCAGTACGATTCAATACACCAATAGTAAATGCAAAGAAAATTATTGAAAATGGTGATTTAGGAAATATAGTTGCTATTAAAGGAACGAATAGAGGTACGAACCCTGGCGGATGGTTTGTTGATAAAGCTAAATCAGGTGGTGGAGCAGTTATGGATCACACGGTACACGTAGTTGACATAATAAGGTGGTACTTAGGGTCAGAAGTTAAAGAGGTATATGCCGAGATTGGGAACCTAATTTCGGATTTCGATATTGATGATTGTGGATTATTAACTATGGAATTTTCCAATAACGTTTTTGCAACACTAGATTGTAGTTGGTCAAGAAATGAAAACTATCCTACATGGGGCGACGTTACCTTAGAAATCGTTGGTACTAATGGTACATTGACTGTTGATGCATTCGCACAAAAAACAAATGTTTATAGTGATGAAGGAGCTGAATGGGATTTTTGGGGTGATGACATGGACTTTCAATTAGTTTCAGATTTTGTAAGGACTGTTAAGGAAAATAGTAGTCCTTCTATCACGGGAGAAGACGGCTTAAAAGCTTTGGAAGTTGTAATTGCTGCGTATCAGTCTGCAGAAAAAAAAGAACCTGTAAAAATTAATTAGATTTATTAGGGGACCAATATGGTCTCCTTCTTTCTAACTATTAAAGGAGAGAGATTCATGTTAAAAGGTATAAACCAATGGTGTTATCCAGAGGGAACCCCCCTGGAAAAGGTATTTGAATACAGCCATAATGCACATTTTGATGCAGTTGAATTAAATTTAAATCCAGATGATGGTGTTGGGTTAACTTTGTCAACGACAGAAGATGAGGCAAAGCTTATCTTAGAATTGGCCCACTCTTATAATCTGAAATTGCGAAGTATCTCCACAGGTTTGTTGTGGAAAATGCCTCTTTCACATCCTGACGCAGTTATTAGAGAAAAGGGTAGACGTGTCATTGAAAAACAAATGGAGTTGGCATCCGTAATCGGGATGGACACGGTACTAGTGGTTCCAGGAATTGTTACAGAAGAAACCTCATATTTAGAATGTTATACAAGAAGCCAAGAAGAGTTAAGTAAGTTAATCCCGCTTGCACAAACACTAAATATAAATATTGGAATCGAAAATGTATGGAATAAATTTTTAATGTCGCCGCTTGAAATGAGAAGATATATAGACGAACTAAACTCCGATTACATCGGTGCTTATTTTGATGTTGGTAATGTTCTGCAATTTGGTTACCCGGAACAGTGGATAACTACATTAGGTCAACGAATTAAGAAAATACACGTGAAAGATTTTAATGTAGCAGTTGGAAACATTAATGGATTTGTTCCTTTGTTAGCAGGTGATGTTAATTGGAAGAAGGTATTCATTGCTTTAGAACAAATCGGGTATGATGATGTTGTTACTTCTGAAATAACACCTTACACACTAGACCCTCGGTTATTAGCCAATGACACATCTAGACATATGGATGAACTATTTAGCTTGGGGAATAAAGTTAGAAATTAATTGGGGGGATTTAATTTCCAAATGCGTGGTCCAACTCCACCGTCTTTAGACTGTATCCGCTTTTAGTCTTATCTTTTGATGTCCATACTGAAGCTATGAGGTGAAAAAGTATGGACGGATATAAAAAGAACAGTCATGCAGTTCATGATATCAAATATCATATCATCTGGGTAACCAAATACAGGTATAAGATATTACAAGGGAAAATTGCGAAAAGAACACGTGAACTAATAAGGCAAGGATGCAATGCAAGAGGCATTACAATTTTAGAAGGAAGTGTTGGAAAAGATCACATTCATTTGTTGATATCATGTCCACCAAGCCTTGCGCCAAGTAAGATTATGCAGTACCTAAAAAGGACGGTCATCAAGACTACTCCAAGATCAGTTCCCAGAGCTTAAAAAGAAATACTGGGGCCAACATTTGTGGGCAAGAGGCTACTTTTGTGCAACAGTTGGCAAAGTGGATGAAGAAACGATTAGAAATTATATCGCAAATCAGTTTAATGAAGAACGGAACGACTCATTTAGAATTGACGGATGAGTTTAGTCACAATTTATTTTGCTTAAGCATTATATCTTTTAGATGACTTCAGTCTTAATAACGACTTTAGTCGTAGACATTTTATGTCCAAATCCACCTGCTTTAGCAGGTGGTAGTTTAAGAATTCCCTAAGGGAGATCAATCGGAATTTCAAGGTGTTAGGCAGTGAAATGAATCTAGTTACTTCGCAATTTGAAAAGCAAGATAAATCGATGGAGGCCCTGACGGCTAGAAGTGAAGTGTTGAATAAAGAGGTTGATGCTCAAAAAGATAAGATTGGAACGTTAGAAGCTGCCCTTAAAAATGCATCCGATTCCTTTGGAGAAACAGATAGGCGAACTAGAGAACTGGCAAATTCAGCTTAACAATGCGAAATCTGAATTGGTTAAGATGGAGCGGGAGTTGGATAAAACTAATCAATCGATTGATGAATTGGGTGACAGCGCAAATGATGCAGAAGGTGAAGTAGGAGAGTTAGCCGATGAAGTAGAGAAGGCAGCAGAACAAACAGAAAATGCATCTGGTCGCTTTGAAAAGTTGGGAGGCGTGTTAAAAGGAGTCGGTGTGGCCATTGGTGCGGCAGTTGCTGCAATAGGAACAGCAGCAGTGGCTACCGGAGTAAGCCGATTGAGTCAAGTATTTGTGGGAGTTTTTTTGGAACGTGTTAACTCCACTTTTGGCTAGCTAATTATCAACCTTTTGGTGGCGTTTTCTTTCCTTGATTCTTCCTTTGCTTTTTTTTTTGTCTTTTTTAAAAGCCTCTTAGCCCTTTTAATGCCTCAACTATTGGTTTGCGAATTGTTTGCTGAAGGTATGCAATATTGTTTCTTGTTGCTTCTCCAACATGCTTTGTAAGCTTTTCTACGAAGTGTTTCGGTGGCTTCTCTTGCTCTTTTTTATCATCCATTTCTATGACCTGTTCAAGTCTTCCCTGGAGTGTTTTAATGTCCAAGTGGTCTTTTAGAGCGACCATGATATCACTAAACTTCTCCAGGCCTACTTCGCTCCAACTTCGGCCATTTTTCAATCGTTTAGCGAAGACACTCATTGTTCCTCTGCGCTTCCCATCGGACGGAATCCCTCCGTATCTATTCCCTTTTCTCTAAGCTTTTCTTGGTAATCACAAAGAGCCTCTGGATACTGCGAGAGCTGGGCTATAAGTGCTTCTAAAGGTTCCTCCTTCTTTTCATGACCAATTGTACCCACTGCGCTATTCAGCTCTATCATCAATCCTTCAGAGTCATAGTTTGCTAGCTTTTTTCTGACAGCTCTGTACCTTGGGTGGTCCCTAAAAAATACTCTGAATATCTCGAGCAATGTGAAAGCGATCAATGACAAACGTGGCATTGTGTTGAAAATAGTCCCGACAAGATGTGATCCACTTTGCCCCGTCCCCATTAATCACAAGCTGATGGCGAGTAGGATCGTATTCATACGTGTCCATTAGATACTGCTCAAACTCTTCCCAAAAGAGTAATTTCCCACGATGGATAAAGTGTCGCTTTTCAACCAATTTCGCTCGTTTCCCATTCATTTCCCAACCTTGATAGGTAGCTGCATTTTTTAAGCTCTTTTCCTTGTATGGTCGGCTGCTAATCACTTTACACACTTTCAATAGCGAAGAAGCATAGAAATACGGATTATTACGACTTGGAAGATGAATCATACTCTAGACGATCATTTATATTATGAAGATTACATTTGGTAGATGCTTCGTCGTTTGTTTGATCTAAATAAATACTTCCATCATATGCTGTAACTTCGTCAGAAAGGTGTACTGGACTTTTTAATCAATAATTTCTTCTGAAAATATTGGTAATGTGTAAGGATTATGTAGAACTGTTTCTCGATAAATGATAGTTCGTTTCAAGTAAACCATATCAAACTATTTATTGTTACTTCTTGCTGTTTGCGGATGACCTTGAATATGGGGATTGTACAATCGTTTTGCTTCCCAAGTCTCTTCTCTTTATTATATAATCCAAGTATTCACCTTGGAATACAAGATAAAGGAGTAGAGACAGTGACAAAGGTAGTAATACAAGTTAATCAAGATGGTGTGGATTATTTCAAACGAGTTACTAATAACATTATTAACCTAAAAAAGAATTTGGGAGTTAAATTAATAGAATGTGAAATTGTTGTCTTTGGAGCTGGATTGGGGTTATTGCAGAGTGAGGATGACACGATCAGGAAACGGATTAAGGAAATACTGGCGTTTGATATGCGTTTTGTTGTTTGTAATAATACTTTAACTAATAAGAACGTAGATGTAAATAACTTGCAATGCAGTGTTAATCAAGCTGGGTCAGGTGTCGCCCATCTTGTAACAAGACAAGAAGAGGGATGGGCTTATTTAGCTCTGTAAAGAAAGGAGAAGTTTATGACGTCATTGGTAAACTTGGAAAAGGTTTCCTTTCAGTACAAAAATGATTTGCAAGTTTTGAACAATATTAACTTTAAAATAGAACAGGAAGAATTTGTTTCAATCTTGGGTCCAAGTGGTTGTGGAAAATCAACATTGCTCAATTTAATAGCAGGATTTATCCCTTATTATACTGGATCAATAAAGATTGAAGACAAACAAGTGAAAATGCCATCAGAGGATAGAGGTTTTGTATTTCAGGATTTAGCCTTGTTCCCTTGGTTATCTGTTTATAAAAATGTTGAGTTCGGCTTAAAGATGCAAGGAGATTCGAAAACATCAAGAGATCAAAAAGTAAGGGGAATGGTGGAATTAGTAGGATTAACAAAATATTTAGACTATCCCATCTCTTCTCTATCGGGTGGGATGAAGCAACGGGTAGCATTAGCTAGAACCCTTGTGACAGAGCCAAATATTTTGTTGCTAGATGAACCGTTTAGTGCACTTGATGCGCAGACAAGAGATGTTTTGCAAGAAGAGCTTTTTTCCTTACACAATAATCTCAATATGACAACAATTCTTGTTACTCATAGTATTGATGAAGCCGTATTTTTGTCAGATACAATAGTTCTTTTATCTAAAAATGGGCAAGTAAAAGATATAATTGATATTGAATTGGAAAGTCCTAGAGATCGAACATCATCTAATTATAATGCATATGTAAAAAGGTTATATGAATTTTTACAAAATGAAAGGCAGCAATAGAGGGGGAAACAATAATGAAAAAATTAATGGGTATATTTGTAATTATGACTATTTTAGTATTAGCCGCATGTGGATCGACATCAGAACAAAATGAGTCAGAAAGTTCCCAAGAAAGTACAGAGAAACCAAGCTTAAACATTGGCTATGTATCTATCCTTGCTAATGCTCCTGGTATTGTAGCAGACAAACAAGGATTGTTTAATGAGAAGTTAAATGCCACGACATATGGATTTAACTCTGGGCCGGAGCTTTACCAAGCACTAGCTGCAGGAGAATTAGATGTTGCCTATGCTGGAGTTCCTGCGCTTGTGAACTGGGCATCCAGAGGTCTCGATGTTGAAGTAATTGCTAAAGTAAGCGAAGGCCAGCTTGGTGTAGTTGTCAGTGAACAATCTGATATCAAATCCGTTGATCAGCTTAAGGGTGAAGTGATTGCTGGTGTAAAGCGCGGTAGTGGAGTTGATATTATTACTAGAGGCTTAATTTTACCAAAAGCAGGACTTTCTGATACTGATGTTACTATTCAAGAATTCAAGCAACCGAATATAGAAGCAGCAGTTGAGACTGGGCAAGCAAGTGCAGGGGTATTAAATGAGCCTTTCTTAACTTATGCTTTGTTACGTGGTAAAAAGCAAATTGTTGAGGAGAAAGATCCTGCTTTAGTTGTTCTAACTACAAAAGATGCATTGGAAAATAAAACTGAAGCAGTGCAAGCGTTTATAGATGTTCATAAATCAACAACAGAGTCTTTAAATGAAGCCAATACGGAGATAAACCAAACATTAGTAGACGTATTTAATATTGAAAGTATTGGAGATACAGTAGCAGAAGATATTATTAAGAAAGCAAAAGAAAATCTAACATTTAGTTGGGAATTCAATGATGATGATTTTGTTTATTATCAACAGCTTGCAGATGCAGCCTATGAACTTGGGTACATTGAAAAAGAAGTGGATACAAAGAGCTTGTTTAATTTAGATTTCGTTGAAGGAGTAAAGGAATAGTGAAGAAAAAATGGATTGGCTGGCTTGCAATACCATTTGTATTAGTAATCTGGTTTATCATTTCAGCCCAATACCCTTCCTATATGTTTCCAAGTCCTATTGATGTTATGCATGAAGCAGGAACACAGTGGGAAAAAGGAGAAATTCAATCACACATTGCGTTAAGCCTTAAAAGGCTTGGGATTGGATTTATAATTTCTATGTTTTTAGCGTTTCTTATTGGCATTATCGCAGGTGCATCTCGTCTATTTAGACAATTTCTCATGCCGATTGTGACTTATTTTCAAGCAACACCACCAATGGCATGGGCCCCATTATTAATTATTCTATTAGGATTGGGGGACGCACCGATGATTGCGGTCATCATCATAGCTTCCTTTTTCCCGATTTTGATTAATGTAGTACAAGGAATGAATCAAATTCCAGAAACCCATATTCGAGCGGCAAGATCACTTGGCGCAAAAGGATGGAAGCTTGCGATTTACGTTTACTTACCTGAGATTATACCGGCCGCTATTAGTGGAATCACAGTAGGATTTGCCATTTCTTGGCGTTCTCTTGTTGCTGCAGAAATGATTGGAGGAAATGCTGGTATTGGGTATTTCATTTCTTTTAATGGGCAAATAGGGAACGCATCGTCAGTATTACTAGGTATCCTGCTTATTGGTTTCTTAGCTTTAATATTAGACTTCCTACTTCTTCGTCCCATTCAAAAGCGATTCGCAAGCTGGGCTATAAGGTAAGAGAGTTAACATGAAATAGAAACTACCATAGTGGATGTGCTACGGTATTTTCATGAATTGGGTCAAACCCTGTCGAAAGACAAAATGGAAATTTTTTCCGCATGTGAAGGACAATTAAATCTTCGGCAATGAGGTCAGACTGATTACTGCCACTGAAAAGTACCACCTCTGACAAAGCATTTACCACCAAAAAACAAAAAGTGTACCAAAGAATGACAGAGTGTTCACCACTGCAATGATTCCTGGTGATACAAGATATTTTTAGGTATCATAAAAGATTTGATTGATTTCAATAGGATTAGCCTTTTGCAAACAGGTCTGATTAACTCTTGTATTACGTAGTAGACTTGAAACTGCGCAAAAAATTGACTTGGTGAAAGATGTACTTAAGCTAAAGGGATCTTTAGGATAAGGAAAGAAACAGCACACATAAATACCCCATTTTATAATTATAAAATGGGGTATTAAAAAAATTTGATTATAAAATTCCTAATAATTAATCCAATTACAATTCCAGGAATAAGAAACAACATAGGCAGTAACATTGATACCTGAAACATCATTAATTTATCAGAAAAAGGGGCTGTTGTTGATTTGAGAACTTCAGAATCCAAAGTTGGCGTTTCTGAAATATTTTCTTCGGATAAAATGTGAGCCAAAAACTTCACGACTTTATCAGCAATTTGAGATCCTCTCGCCATATAATTTCGTACCTCTTGTAAGCCGGCCGTTTGACCAAAACCTAGTAATAACGCTTTACCAACAGCATTTCGTTGCATATTTTTATAAAAGTGCATAATTTCGATTGCATTCATCGGACGTCGTTCTCCAAACCAACCTGTCAAATAACCTTGTTTTTCTATAAACTCTACTTTATCTGGAATCGGAATAGAGGCAGCTCTTGAATATAACCCTTTTTCTAATAATACATTTAGCGATTTGTTGTATAAATCTCGTGTAAGGTCAATCGTGTTCGAAAAGAGATCCTTCACATCCGTTCGTGCACAACCAGCAAAAGAAGCGCCATATGAAGTCATACCATGCCTTGCCATATTATGAACAAACTGTAGATGGAACGTATCTGAATATAGTGCAGGTGCATTAAGATTAATGTCCTCACTCTCACTAAAAGCAACAGGGATTGCATGATTTTCTTTCTTATAAATATCAGTGATACTTTTTAGCACCGTTTCAGAAATCTCAATGGCAAGATCTAATATCTTTTGAATTTCTATATCTTGTGTTTTTTCTCTAAAATATTTCAGCACACAATAAGACATACTATTATTCATATAAGCAGTCCAAAGTGAAGCAATTTCAGGTGACGTAAGACGAATATTGTTTTCAGCTTTCATATATAACCCTCCAAACATTAATTGACACTAAGTAATGTCTCCTAAAAAATGAAAAGTATAAATTTAAGAGAAGAGAGTGTATATGAAAAGATAAAAAGGGCTGGGTTTAAGTCTTAAAATGATATAGATTGTGAATTTTTACACTTTAAGTAACGGGTACTATCTTTAAGAAGATTAAAAATCAACAGAACATGCTACACAGTACAACAATATTATGTAATAACCTAATTAGTTCCAAATTCGATATTGATGTTAAAATATAATTGACTATTGCAAGATTTCAAATTTAGACTTAGTAAATTACCAAAATAATAGGTTGTTGTTCCCCCAATGTTTTATTTTGGCAAATTTACTCCTTTTCACTTTGTCCAGACATTTATGATAAAATTAATAGAATGTTAGGATATATTAACTGAAGTTGAACAGTTAAATAGGAAGTCGCAACAGTAAGGATGGTAATAGATGACTACAATTAATCAAATAGCAAAGATGGCAAATGTTTCTCGGACTACTGTTTCACGTGCATTGAATAATTCTGGTTATGTAAGTGAAGAAGCAAGAAAAAGAATTATGAAGGCTATTGAGGAAACTGGCTATGTCCCAAGCGAACATGCTAAATCATTGAGAACGAAACGGACAAAGGTTATTGGTGTAATTGTACCAACGATTCGGACGGAAACATCTGGTAGGATTGTTTCTGGTATGGACGAGGTTTTATCTAAGTTAGGTTATCAAATCCTACTAGCTAGCACCAACTTAGATAAACAAAAGGAAATGGAATATATTCATTTGTTAAAGGTTCGTCAGGTAGATGGAATCATTTTCGCTGCTACAAATGGGAATGAACATTTACAAGAATTAATTCAGCAATTAGAAATTCCTATTGTCGTTGTCGGTCAAGAAATGGATGGGGTGTCAATGGTTCTTTATGATGACTACCATGCAGCTAGGGATATCGTATCTTTATTTATTGAAAAGGGTCATCGGAATATTGGGTTTATTGGCGTCGATGAATCAGACCGTTCTGTTGGATATTTACGAAAACAAGGTTATTTAGACGAGATGAAACATCACAACCTTCCAGTTGAACCCGAGTGGATTCAAAAAGGTATCTTTGATATCGAATCTGGTTATGGAGCGATGGAAAGATTACTAACAACCACTCGAAATAATCCAACTGCTGTATTTGCTGTAACGGATCGATTGGCATTGGGGGCATGCAACTATTTGAAGGAAAAAGGCTATACTATTCCGGGGGATATCGCAATTTCAAGTATCGGTGGATCAGAGTTCACTAAACATTTAAGTCCACCATTAACAACTGTGGATTACCAGAATGAAAAAGCAGGGCGTGAAGCTGCTAAAATTATCCTTGCTAAGTTAAGCGGTGAAACAGAAAATAAAAAAATCACGTTAGACTATAGATTTTTAATTCGAGGTAGTGTATGATACTAAATGAGATCGGTTGTGTAATCGATTTCATTATTTTTTAGTTTTGAGGAATCGATTCCTTATGAAGAACAAAATGAAATTATGTTAAATTTTTTTTAAGTGTTGTGGAATCGATTACTTATACTTATTTCATTTTTACGAGGAGTGAACGTAATGTCAGAGAATCACAGAATTGCTGAAGAAATTATTGCAGCGGTTGGGGGAAAAGAAAACATTTCGTCTGTAGCCCATTGTGCTACAAGACTTAGAATTATGGTTGATGACAAAGAAAAGATCAACCAAGCTGAAGTAGAAAAAATTGATAAAGTTAAAGGTGCTTTCTACAATTCAGGGCAGTATCAAGTAATTCTTGGAACTGGTACAGTTAACCGAATTTTTGAAGAAGTAGAAAAGATGGGAATTGACAGTGCATCCAAATCAGAACAGTCAAAAGAAGCAGCAAAGAGTGGTAATGCCTTCCAACGTGGAATTCGTACGTTTGGTGATGTGTTTGTCCCAATCATTCCAGTACTTGTAGCAACTGGTTTGTTTATGGGTTTACGTGGATTACTTACACAAGAACAGGTTTTAGGTTTGTTTGGGTTAACACCTGCTGATATTTCCGAAAACTTCCTATTGTTTACGCAAATTTTAACGGATACAGCATTTATTTTCTTACCAGCGCTTGTTGCTTGGTCAACGTTCAGAGTGTTTGGTGGTACGCCGATCATCGGACTTGTCCTTGGACTCATGTTAGTTAGTCCGGCCCTACCAAATGCATGGGGAGTAGCAACGGGAGCTGAACCACTTTACTTCTTTGGTTTTGTTCCAGTCGTAGGTTATCAAGGTGCCGTTTTACCAGCATTTATCGCAGGTATTCTAGGGGCCAAATTTGAACGCGCTGTTAGAAAACGTGTACCAGAGGCATTAGACTTAATTGTAACTCCATTTGTTACGTTACTTGTTATGATCATTGCATCATTGTTTATTATTGGACCAATCTTCCATGCGGTTGAAGAGTACATTTTACAAGGAACACTTTTTGTTTTAGGTTTGCCATTGGGATTAGGTGGTTTATTAATCGGTGGCTTAAACCAAATTATTGTAGTAACTGGTGTTCACCATATTTTCAACATGCTTGAAATTCAATTATTAGAAAAGCTAGGCTACAACCCATATAACGCGATAGTTACTGCTGCTGTTGCGGCACAAGGTGGAGCTGCATTGGCTGTTGGTATGAAAACTAAATCTATAAAGCTAAAAGCACTAGCCTTACCATCTGCACTTTCAGCGTTTTTAGGGATCACCGAACCAGCAATCTTTGGGGTTAACCTTCGCTATGTAAAACCATTCATTATGGGACTAATCGGTGGTGCTGTCGGAGGTTTTGCAGCATCTATCTTTGGACTAAAGGCAACAGGTATGTCGATTACTGTTATACCGGGAACATTACTATATTTAAATGAACAAATTTTCCTTTATATCTTAGTAAATTTGATAGCAATCGGTACAGCGTTTGTCTTAACTTGGATGTTTGGATTCACAGATAAAAAGCTACAAGAAGTAGAATAATTAGACATTACGGGTGCTGGTGTTCAACTAAGCACCCGTATCCATTTGACCGAACTATTTATTAGGACGTGATGACAACAATGGTATTACAAGACAAAGAGTTGAAAGAGAAAGCTCTTAATGCAGTAGAAAAAAATAAAGACGTAGTTGCAGGTGATCGATTCCGATTAACATACCATCTTATGCCACCTGTCGGGCTATTAAATGATCCGAATGGACTCGTTTATTTTCAGGGCTACTATCATGTCTTTTATCAATGGAACCCATTTGAAACAAAACATGGGATTAAATATTGGGGACATTATCGCTCGAAAAACTTAGTCGATTGGGAGACGCTCCCGATCACCTTAGCACCAAGTGATTGGTACGACAAGAATGGTTGTTATTCCGGAAGTGCGGTTGTCCATGATGGCAAGTTATTTTTGTTTTATACTGGAAATGTAAGAGATGCTGAAGGGGAAAGAGAAACGTATCAATGTTTAGCTGTGTCTAACGACGGCGTTCATTTTGAAAAAAAGGGGCCAGTTATTCATCTTCCTGAAGGTTACACCGCTCATTTCCGCGATCCCAAAGTCTGGGAAGAATCTGGTCGCTGGTATATGGTGATTGGTGCTCAGACTGTTAAAGAGGAAGGTGTAATAGTACTCTTTTCATCAGACGATTTAGAAACTTGGGAGCACCACGGGATACTAGCTGGAAGTAATCGAAATGGCTTAGCAGATTTTGGTTACATGTGGGAATGCCCTGATTTATTTACGTTGAACGGAAAAGATGTACTTGTTTTCTCTCCTCAGGGTTTAGAGGCGGAAGGAATCAAGTACAATAATATCTATCAAACAGGATATTTAGTAGGTGATTTCGACAGGGAAAATAATAACTTCACGCATGGGGAATTCGATGAGTTAGACAGAGGTTTTGATTTTTATGCTCCACAAACACTTGTCGATGATAATAATAGAAGGATTTTATATGGGTGGATGGGACTTCCAGATGAAACGGAAGCAGTACATCCTACCCGTAAGCATCAGTGGATCCATGCCTTAACCATCCCGCGCGAATTAGAACTAGTGGAGGAGAAACTCTATCAAAAACCGGTCGAAGAATTAAAGCAATTAAGGGGCGATCATGTGGTCTTTGATGATGTGGACATAAAAGATCAGTCCATCAAGCTTCCAAAGGTTGAGGGTAAAACGGTAGAATTAGCTGTTTCTGTTAACAAGAGTAATGCTGATGTATTTACCCTAGAATTCGGTTCGGTTGCCAAGTTAAGCTTTAACCAAACTTTGCAACTTGTAACGCTAGAGCGGAAAACAATAAAAGGCGACGGTGTCCATTCCAGAAGCTGTAGGTTAAATCAGCTATCTAACCTTAGAATTTTTCTGGATAAATCATCAATAGAAGTGTTTTTAAATGATGGAGCGGAAGTATTCACCGCGAGATTATTTGATTATGATAATGATCCAACTATTCAGTTTTCGGCAAAAGGAACCATAAATATCAAGGTGGAGAAGTGGGAGCTAATACTTGGTGTCAGGCACCATAAAAAGACAAAAAGGGTATTTTTTCACGAACAGAGGACAGGGGTGGATTTTGTTTAGTATTAAGGGGGAATCGCTACTAACTTCCTGAAAAAGACAGAACATTAATCATTGAAAATCGATTAAAATGTTATCCGATGATCGCTGATTACGGCTACTGCAATGTACCCCTGTTACCAAGTTTAAAAGATGTATGGAGCGGGAAAAGGATATGTAAGAATGTTAGGGGAGGTTTACCATTGCGTCAAAGGCAAATCATTACTCACATGATTGATGTTGTAATTGGTATAGCTCAATTTATAATAGGGTTAAGGATTATATTAAAATTATTTGGTGCAAACCAATCGACGCCATTTGTTCAGTGGATTTATCAAACAAGTTCTCCTTTACTTTATCCATTTGAAGGAATATTTCCTACAGCAAATCTGGAAGGAACCTTTGTCATTGAATTCTCGGCTTTATTTGCAATGATCATTTATACTATAGTAGGTTATGTATTAATTAATCTAGTATCCATGTTTGGAAAATAATCCCGGTTTCAAAACAACCGAATTTACTCTTCAGATCTGGCTTGATAGAATGAGGATATTCAAGTATAATAGTCATATGTTATAGGGAGTCAACTGTTCTAGCGGCCAAGCTAAAGAGACAGTTGACTTTTCTTTTTTATTAAAAGGATATGACAATGTCGATGACCAAAGCTGCCCCCGAACAAGATAATAGAGTTGGCCGCAAACAGCCAGGTAAAGGTGGAAGTCCTGAATCCGATTATGAAGTAGTTTTTATGGATGATGAACAGAAATCAGCAAAGTAAGGTTAGAATTTTTGAAATTCAGAATTGCTAAAGTGTAGTTTTTATAGAGCAAATACCCTCAGATTTAATGTAATGGTCAGACCCTGCCAGTTGATAAAGAGATTTATTTTCCATGTTTGGAGAATGGGTCTGGTTTACTTGTAGGTGACGGCTCTTCAACCAATACCTTTACTGTTCGCGGGGAACTTGGTGTCAGGCACTACAAAAAGACAATTGTCAATTTGTGATGCCTGATCCCTTCTTTTTGATTGTTCCCTAAAGAGCCGTCTCTGTGCTTTCATCTCCAGTCACCTGTTCTCATAATCGCGTCCTGTACGGGCAACTTTTTTCCAGCCTTCTTTATTTAGAAAGTAGGCAATGGTTCCTGCGATAATAAAAAACATTAAGACAAAACGATATACGATTAGGTCGAGGGCAATTGTTTCGAGAAGACGAATCTTGTCTAAGCCGCGAAAGGTAGTGCCGTATTTGCTTGTAATATATAAGGCGATAATTGTATAGAGAAGATTAAAAACGATTAATGCAATAAGATAGGTTAGTATAATAATAATTGAATGAGGGTTTGGAAAGATGATTAGAAGTAACAGATAAAATACAACAACATAAGTGAAAAAAGTTCCGACAAAAAACGCATCTACGGTAAAGAAAAATGATAAAGAGCGGTTAAAAACGGTTTTTAGTAGGATTTTGTGATAATGTATAGCACAATCAACGAACGCTTTTTGCCATCGAATGCGTTGTATGAATAACCCTCTCCATGTTTCGGGACATTCTGTATAGGAAACAGCTTCTGGAATAAATAAGATCCTCTTAGTTGGATTTGACAGCAAGTACGTTTGGAATCTTAACGTTATGTCAATATCTTCACCTACTGTATCTCGGTAGCCACCTAATTCTAATAGTAAGCGGCGATCAAACACTCCAAATGATCCAGAAATGATGGCAAGAGCTTTTACCCGTGCTAAAGACGCTTTATAGATATAAAACCCCTTTAAATATTCCAAAATTTGAAACCTTAGAATATGCTTCAGCTTTAATGATACGCTAGATGGCGTAGAGAATTTTTTTCTTCCTTGTAGGACATGAACCATTCCTCCTGCTGCAATTACACTTCTATCTTGGAAACCACGATTAATCATTTGTAGTGCATCTGGCTCAAGAATACTGTCTGCATCAAGAGTTAATACAAGCTCATTTTTTGCATAATCAATCCCAGCATTCAAAGCATCTGCTTTTCCGCCATTTTCCTTATCAACAACAAATACGTTACTGTACCGTCTGGAGTGATAAAATCCTTTCACCTGTTTATAGGCAATTCGATTTCTGGCAGATCTATTTACTTTTTTCAAATCTAGCGACTCTTGTAAAAGGGATAGTGTTCCATCAGTGGAGCCGTCATTAATATAAATGATTTCAAAGTTCTCGTAGCCAATTTTTTTCATACCTATAATAGCGGTTTGGAGCATATCCTCTTCATTAAAACAGGGAACCAAAATGCTTATGCTGCGATTCTTTCTAATGATAATGGAAACATAATCTTTCTTAATTAATACTGGAAGGGCATTAAGCATATGAAAAAAGGGAAAACCTGTACACAATAAAACGGGTAATAGTGTTAAAACCAGGAAAAACATCTTCTACTCCTTCCAAGACGGGGAATAAATTTTAATATAATCTAGTTCGAACGTGTTGGGTAATACCGTTTTTTCATTTGGTTCCCCTGGCCAATTTCCGCCAACTGCCAAGTTAATTAATAGATACATCGTTTGTTGCGGTACTTGTTTTGTTGTGGAAAATATCTTCTGTTCATCAATAAACCAAGTTAGTTTTTCTTCTGTCCAATCTAACCGATAAACATGGAATCCTTCGTCTTTAATCGGAAAGGTTCCATAATCAGTAAGTGTTTCATTTTTGTTTTTCCAATGATTAACCATATAGATTGTACGTGGTTGACTTCCGATAACTTCTAAAATATCAATTTCGGGAAATTTTCTACTTTTATCTTTTGGCAACAGCCATACTGCTGAAAAAAGCCCTTTTCCTGAAGGGACTTTTGCGCGAAATTCAATCGTTCCGTATTTAAAGCTCAATTTATCCTGAGTCGTAATTTGACCTGATGTGTAGTAATGGTTTCTAACAAACTCCTTTTTAGCCGTCAGTTTCAGTTTTCCATTAGAAGTAGTAACGTTGTTTGGGTGGTAATATTGAAGCTCATTGTTGTAGTTATCCCCGCGCTTTACAATATTCCAGTACGTTTGGTCTAGCTCTGAATTAAAATTATCTAGAAATACCTGATCATCCAGTTTAAAAGCAGGAAGTTCGTAATTGTAAACTTTTAGGCTTTTAATTGCATGATAGGTCAGTGGTTTAGTTTCGTTCTTTTCCACCTCTTGTGTTTGGAAAGAATAAAGAAGAAAGGCAAACAAAAAGGCGATTGCAGGAATAATACATGCAGTTAAAACCCTTTTCATCAATAACATCCTTTTAAAAAACAAAATCACACATTCATACCTGTCTTATCTTATTCAAAAGTCATAGACTTGTTACTTGGGGTGGGGTCAGACCCTGTCGAAATGTTTTTCCGTGTGTAAAGGACAATCCCATCCACAAGGTGTGATTTTGTTTGTTTAAAGTTGCTAAATAAGAAGCAATGGGGGTCATCTTCAGTGGAACATGGTGTGAGGCACCACAACAAGACATATCAGAAACTATTAGTAAAACCTTTTCGAAATTATAGACGGAGTCTCTTAAGAATCACGAAGGAAATTATCTGGAAGTAAAAGTTCCAAAGTATTTAATTCAATTTTAATATCCCAATTAAGAACAGCCGATGCTTACAAGGGTAGGTATATGTTTTCTCACTCCAAATAATTTTAATGAGCTTGAAAATAACAAAGCTATTGTAATAAAGAACGCTCCAAATAATGTAGGAAAAGCAGTTCACTTCTCCAGCTGCATTACGGTATGCATCCCGCTTGGTAAACATATATAAACGAGGATAAAACAAAAGGCCATTGAAGTTCGTAACGTCAATAGCCTTTTGTATTTCACCTGTAAAGGAATGTATAATCATAAATTGAAGTTGCTTACAACATGAAGAAGAATCTCCAAAAAAAGTGAATACAACTGACCGAACCCTAGTAAAGCTATATGCCATAATTAGGACTCAGGTTTTAGGCTTTCTATAATCCTTCACCCTTTGTCATTCAATTCAACATTTGATTGCGTTCTTCCATTTGAGGTGGTTCTTCCATCCAACCATTTTTAATCATTATTTTTGCACCTTTATGAGCATATTCAAAGATATCTTTCATGAAAATAGTCATTTTAGCTGGTAGATCATTTCGTAAACTAAAAGCAGTACCTAAAGAGCCACTTCCCATAGAAAAACTGCAAAAAAGACTTGTGCAATACATCATCATTTTGTCTGAAAATGGCGCTAATGTTGAACGGGTGGCATTACCACCTGCTGATTGAGGAGACTGTATATTGTTTTGAAGTAATGTTTCACTTAATTCCTTTACAATACTTTTAGCAAGTTCAGCACCATCATTAAAGTAGTTTTTAACCTCTGCTTCATTTGCACATTGGGCAAAACCTGTAATCATTTGAAGCCCAGCGACATTTGATTCAATTGAATGATGAAGTTGAGCAACTTCCACCGTATTTAATGAACGTTTTTCGCTAAATGGATTAATGGCGAGTCCACCCAAGTAACTGTTATCTTTAACAAATTCAACTGACTGTGGCATTGAAACATGAGGAGATTTAACAAGCAACCCCTTTTCAAGCAAATATTGTGTGCACAGGTTGTAATACTTTTGTGTAATGGCAGTTAAATCTTTAAAAATCAGTACAATATCTTCTCGATAAGACATAGTTATATTTAATGAGTGAAGCCCCATACTAATTTCTTTTAGTAGACGAACAAACATGATGTCAAAACCATTATCATATAACTTCGGCACCTCTTTGTTAACATCCTGTGCAGTAAATCCGACTGGTATTACAGCCCCTTCATTTTTTAAAGTTTCTGTAATTTTACCAACGTATGTGTCTATCTCCCCATATAAATTTGTCATAATCTCCTTGGCTTTTTCGTCATCGGCTTTCTCGATTAAGTATTCTAATATACGTAAAATCATTGTTTTTTCCTGATACGTAAGCCATAATACACCTAATTCTGATGAAGTAATTGCTGATTTTTCTGGCATATAAATCTCCTCCTGAAATTGTCTCTTTTTAGATTTAGTATAAGATGGTATCTTTATTCATAATTTGGGTCTATGGTGTCAGGCACCAAAAAGACAAAAGAGGTGTTTTTCCGCGAATAGAGGACAGGTGTGGATTTAGTTTAGTAGTAATCAAAAGAATCTTCAGTAATATGCATTTCGTCAATTTGAAAGAAGAAGCATGAAATGAAAAGTTGAAGATATGGGTATAACATGGTTACTGCAATTTTAAATGAAGCCTTGAAGAGATACATGAAAGTAAGGGCAATAATATTACTAAGTTAATGGAAGATGCCAATGGATGCAGGTTTAAAAAAATTTCAAGAGGCTAGGTAGAGATCTTATTATGAAGGATTCTGCAAAAAAACAACAAAGAAGCCTTACTGTATTAATGGTTATAATACATAGTATTAATTGGAAAAGTGTAAATGTACCAAGAGAAATTAAAACGGGATGTTTAGAAAAGGATCTGAGAGTAAGTCTGAGAGATACAATGTTTAGAGAAGTCGTTTCAAATATTCTTATTCACCGTGAGTTTTCAAATCCTTTTCCAGCAAAGCTTGTGATTGAGAATGAAAGGGTTTTTGTTGAGAATAGTAATAAACCACATGGTAATGGAACTATTGATCCTGGCAATTTCTCACCATTTCCTAAAAATCCTACTATTGCAAAGTTCTTTAAGGAAATAGGTCGTGTAGATGAACTTGGTTCAGGTGTTAGAAATACTTTTAAATATAATAAAATTTACTCAGGAGCAGAGCCTACTTTTATTGAGAGCGATGTGTTTAGAACCATTATTCCATTAAAGCCTAAGCATAGTAGTGGCCAAGCTAGTGACCAAGCTGAACGAACTAACGAAATATTAGAGTTCTGCAAAATTCCTAAAAGCCGAAGTGAGATACAGGACTTTCTAGAAATTAAGAGTAAGCGATACTCTTAAGAACGAAAATATTGAACCCTTTAATTAAAGGTGGATTATTAAAATTAACTATACCTGATAAACCAACAAGTCCTAAGCAAAAATACTATACAGATAATAGATAAACGTGGTGTCAGGCACCAAAAAAAGCAAGATGAGGGGCAAAGTGGAGCATTGGGAGTACAGGACATCAGTCTGTAAATATGGGCATACTTAAACATTCTCTAACGGGACTACCGTCAACTATTAGACGTCATTTATAATTTTATCATTACCTATCATAGGTGTTATTTTGCGCTTAAGAAAAAAAGACAGAAAATAAACAACATTTCCTGTCTCAACCATCACATTTATTGTTTATTTAATGATCTTTTGTATAGGTATTGTTTCCAATGAAATCTCATATAGCATCCAACACAAAAACCTAAAATTGCAATAAATGCAGATGCAGCAACCATAATGGTGAAGACGTAGCCTAAAAGGGTCCAATTCATTAGAAAACTTAGTAATCCCCCAGCGAGACAAATTACCGCAATTTTCTGATTGAATTGCTGCTGATCCCACTCTTCAGGAATATATTGTGCTGGGTTCTTTCTGAAAAACAGCTTAGCTAAACGCATTACAGGATTAAATCCAAAAAATAAACCCATTAAACCTGCTAATAAAGGAATAGCAAGGATCCATTCTTGCTTAGTTATCCAGGTAAACAAGACAGACACCACAATAAACCACTGATTCGTTCGCACAAGCGGAAGAGGAACTGAACGTACTTGACTTTCCATCAAATCCAACCTACCTTGTTTTAAGTATTTAGTTTTAATTTTATTTTATTTATTAAGAAAAATCTATTGGAAAAATTTTACTTCCGGGGGGAACAACGATGGCAAATTTGAAAACAGAGTATCCGCGGCCGCAGCTTGTCCGCGATCAATGGAAAAATTTAAATGGCGAATGGAATTTCTCGTTCGATGATGATCAGGTTGGTTGGTCGGAAAAGTGGTATCAAACGTTTCCTGAACAACGACAAACAATCAACGTCCCATTTGCCTATCAAGCAGCTAACAGTGGAATAGGTGATCCGAGTTTTCATGATGTTGTTTGGTATCACCGTACATTTTCAGTGCCTGCTGATTGGGAGGGTAAAGAGATTATTCTCCATTTTGGTGCTGTTGATTATCGTGCATGGGTGTACGTCAACGGGGAACTAATTACGTTTCATGAAGGTGGGCATACGCCATTTTCAGCAAACATTACTTCGGTCATAACTGGGGGAAATAGTGCTAATCAGCTTGTTGTTCGTGTGGAGGATCCTTCAGAGGACGTAACGATTCCGCGTGGGAAGCAGTATTGGCATGAGCAGTCGGCCTCAATTTTTTACACACGGACAACTGGCATCTGGCAAACGGTTTGGCTAGAAGCGATTGAACAAACGCATTTGGCGAAAATTCGCTGGACGCCAGACATTGATCAAGGTGATATTCAATTAGAAGCCGATATTGCTGGGAAAGTTGGACCGGATACGCTACTTGAAGTAGATATTTCATTTCAAGGGCAAAAAATTGTAGCAGAAACGATAACTGTTTTTGAACACTATCTAAAAAGAAGCATCAACATTCGCAATCGCTTCACCGACCGTAGCAACATTCACGGTCCGGGCTGGTACTGGTCACCAGAGCATCCTAATTTGTTTGATGTTAGCTTGAGGTTGATTCGTGCTGGTAAAGTGAAGGATGAGGTAGGTAGTTATTTTGGGATGCGGAAAGTTTCGATTGATAACGGGAAATGGATGCTAAACAACAAGCCGTACTATCAAAAACTAGTGCTTGATCAAGGTTATTTTCCAGGCGGGTTATTGACTGCGCCATCCGATAATGCTTTGAAACAAGACATTGATCTGGCTAAACAAATGGGCTTTAACGGCGCACGCAAACATCAAAAGGTCGAGGATCCTCGTTACTTGTATTGGGCTGATAAGCTTGGCTTTCTTGTTTGGGGTGAGATGGCGAATTGCTCGGAATATAGTGAATCGGCCGTTCAGCGCATCAGCAATGAGTGGGCAGATGTTATCAAGCGTGACTATAGTCATCCTTCGATTGTTGCATGGGTGCCGCTTAATGAAAGCTGGGGAATCTCTCGTGTTGCCCATGAAAAACAACAGCAAGATCATTCGTTGGCGATGTACTATTTAACGAAGTCATTAGACCAAACGCGACCAGCGTTATCAAACGAGGGCTGGGAGCACACCATTTCCGACATTTGCGGTATTCACAATTATTCCACAGCCGAAGCGATGGAAAAAGCCTATCAAACGACCGAATCAGCTATTCATGCACAACCGGCCAATCGAGCCATTTATGCAGATGGCTTCCATTACCGAGGTGAGCCAATCATGATTACCGAATATGGCGGTATCGCCTATGAAGTTGGTGACAAAGGTTGGGGCTATAGCGCCGTCCAATCAAGCGATGACTTAGTCGAGGCCTACCGCGCCGTTACAACAGCCTTATTGAAATCACCAGTCGTCCAAGGATTCTGCTATACCCAGTTAACAGACGTTGAACAAGAAATCAATGGCTTGCTAACCTATGATAGACAACCAAAATGTGACTTAGACAAAATTAAGCAAATCAACAATCTTTAATAAGGGGCATACCCAATTTCATCAAAATAACGGACAGCTACCTACAGGGGAATTTTTCCTGTAGGTAGTTCTTTTTTTATGAATTAAATGAAATGGTTTCAGAATACGATCAAATGATTAAAGAATTAGTAAAATGATGAGATATTTGTCTGAACAAGAGGCCATAGCGATTAATTATTTCTTAATCGATTGATCCTCTCCAAGGGAGCGAAGGGGATAGATAAAAGACCATGATGTTAGTGTTTATCTTGTAAATACGGGGTGGTCTGGTGGTTCGTATAAGGTTCTCAGTTTGTTTGCTAACATAAATAAAGCAAAAAGAGGAGGTTTATCCTCCTCTTTCCAATTATTCCTCTTATTCCTCGTCACTTTCTTCTTCACTATCTTCGCTTTCATCATCTTCATCGTCACTGTCCGTTTTCTCAACTTTATCGTCGTCACGATTGTTCTGCTTTTCTTTGATAGAATTGTCTGCCTTTACAGCTTTCACTTGTTCTTTATCTGCTTTTTCTTGCTCTTTCTCATCTTCTTCAGCTTTATTTTGTTCTATTTCAGTCATTTTCTTAGCTTTGTTTTGTTCTTCTTCTGCTCGTTCTTCGGCTTCTTCTTCTTCCTTTTCAGCCAGTTTTTCAGCATTCTCTTGTTCTTCTTCAGCTTGTTCGGCGTCTTCTTGTTCTATTTCAGCCTGTTCTTCAGCATCCTCTTGTTCTTCTTTAGCTTGTTCGGCTTCTTCTCGCTCTTTTTCAACTCGTTTTTCGGCTTCCTCTTGTTCTTTTTTAGCTTGCTTTAGTACCTTTTTACTCTTGTCTTCACCATTGACAGCCTTAGTACCATCGTTTGCCGTTTCGCTTGCTTCTTCATCAATTTCTTCAAGCTTCTCGTTTTGTTTTACTACTAGCTCTTCATTAAGTTCAGCAAGTTCATCTTCGTATTCTTCTTGATCAATAGCACCGGATGTTAACTTCTGTTCTAACTCAACACGTTTTTCATCTGAAAGGTCAATTTCTTCCATGTTAGCTAGTTTCTTTTTCATTTTCTTCTCTAGTTTTTCTTGTGCCTTAACAATGTTCTTTTTTAGTGCCTCTTTGGCCTGGGGATTTTCAACTTTATCGAGAGCGGCTGTAATAGATAAAATGTTAGCAGAGAATTTTGCTTCAAGTGCAGCACGAACTGGATCTACTTCAACGTCAGTAGCATCTACCTGACTATCATCATCACCTTCTGTTGCAGGTGACTCTTCTGTTGATTCTGTTTTTTCATATGTTGCTAGTGCTTGTTCTTGTTGCTCAATTGCCTTTTTGAGAATTTCTTCTGCTCGTTTTGCGTCACCACTAGCTATTAAAGCTTCTGCTTCTTTAATGCGTTCTTCTACAAATGAAGCTAACAATTCGGCCTCTTTTACATCATCAAAAGTTAAAGCGAGTTGTAAATTTTCACGAAGAGATTTTAAAAAGTAGAAGAAATCACCAGGAAGTAGAGATGGCTCTTCTTGAGATTCGTTTGAAATAACATCGCCAGTTTCAGCTGTTTGCCCGTCTACTATAGTTGAATCTGCCGTTAAGTCTAGCGAATTAGTTGTTCCTGTTGTATTTTCCACCACTGTCTGTCCTACTTGAACTTGAGTGTTAGTTGGCGGGACATCTTCATTTGCGTAGACTTGGCCAGTTCCTAAAGTAAAAGCAAACGCAGTTGCTATAAAACTTGTAGAAAGTACATTTCGAATAGTTTTGTCAAATTTAAACATAAAAAAATCCCTCCAAAATTTTTTTTAGAATTGGAAGAACCTTGAATAAAGACTAAGTTCGTCGTCATTCTGCATTCTTCAGCGGTTCAGCCACCATAGTTAAAAACCATAGGCCTGTAACTTTGCGTCTCTACTTTTCAGTAGATTTGCCTTTTTCAAATGAGGTACGATTATTATTCGCTCGACATTTATACAATAAATATACTACATAAACCCAGAAGAGGGAATATTTATTATTCTAAATTAGATTTCACGCATGAAAAATATGTCTATCATGGTAGGTTCCAAGGAAGGGACAGGGGGACAGGAACCTTGTCCCTCTTGATTTGTCCCGCATTAACGTGCAGATACCCCCACGTCGGGGACTTTAAGAGAAATGAGAGGTGTAGGTGGGGGAAAACCGGCTCGTAAAAGCCCGATTGGTTCAACTAAATAATCGGTAGGGATGAAGAAACCCCCCACTGAATTGAAGTTTCATTTTATAAGGTAAGAAAGTATAGAGCGACCGAGCATAGGTCATATCTTATAGCGGGTGGGAACCCCGTCAGGTAAGAACTAGCCACTCACCTGTAGCGAACCTTGGAGGATAGGAGGTAACTTCTATCTTTAAGCGTAGGTAGCGAGCCAGTGGGCGGAAAGCCAAGTGGTTGAAGGGACTGAGCCCCGTAATCTTATAAAATGGGAAAGCTGATGATGTTATACTCTCAGAAAGCAACACCTATCCATCGTAAAATGGCCAGATGGAGTAGGTTCCCCCGGGGTCTGAGACCTTGGCACGCTGGACATGGTTAAGATATGGCAACTTGGGAGGTCCTATTCAGTCTTTCTAAACAGGAAAGTATGGCAAACAAGTGATAATAAAGCGAGAATGCCAAATGCTGAATAGGAAGTCGGAGGACTCACATAGTACTGATGATTACAGGTAACACTGGAGGAGGAAAGGTGATGTCCCCCAATCTTTGCTCTTATTGGGGACACATAACTGCACACAGAGGTAGGAAGATTATGAACACAAAACTAATAAGAATAGCTGAATTAGCCAAAACAAATGAAAAGATGAAATTCACATCGTTAGCCCATCTATTAAACGAGGAGGCATTAAAACAATGCCACTATGAATTGATGGGAAACAAAGCAACTGGAATAGACGGGGTGACTAAAGCGGAATATGGCGAGAACTTAGACGAGAATATTAAGAAATTAGTTAATCGACTAAAGAAGAAAAGCTATCGTCCGCTCCCAGTTAGACGAACCTATATCGATAAGCCAGGCTCCAATAAGAAGAGACCTTTGGGGATTCCAGCATACGAAGACAAAATTGTCCAACGTGGAATTGCGAAAATCCTCAATGCCATTTATGAAAATGACTTTCTAGATTCTTCTTTCGGGTTTCGCCCAAATAGAAACTGTCACGATGCACTGAAAGTGCTTAATGTATATATTGAAAAGCGCTACACCAACTATATCGTAGACGCTGATATTAGAAGTTTCTTTGACAAAGTTGACCATAAATGGTTAATGGTATTTCTTGAACACCGTATTGCCGACCCCAGACTTCTGAGGCTAATCGCAAGATTTCTGAAAGCGGGCTATATGGAAGAGGGGAAATGGCTATACACAGATAAGGGAACGCCTCAAGGTGGGATAATTTCACCAATCCTTGCGAATGTCTACCTGCACTATGTACTCGACCTATGGTTTGAAAAAGTCATTAGAAAACAGTGTCAAGGTCAAGCATACATAGTAAGGTATGCGGATGATTTTGTTTGCTGTTTCTCCTATAAAAAAGATGCCGATCGATTTTATCAACTGCTTGAGAACCGATTTAATAAGTTCAATCTCGAGGTGGCAGAAGAAAAGACGAAGGTTATTGCCTTTGGACGCTTTGCTAAAGAAAACTGTAAACGCAAGGGAATAAAGAAACCGAAAACCTTTGATTTTCTGGGTTTCACCCATTATTGCAGCGAGAGTAAGGATGGCAGCTTTCGGGTGAAACGTAAAACAAGTAGGAAAAAGATGCAGGCAAAATTAAACAAGAGTAAGGAGTGGCTTAAAGCCAATCGAACGAAAGGAACATCGTTCATTATGGAGCGAATGACAAGGTCACTAACTGGGTATTACAATTACTACTGTATTACAGATAATGTGCAGGCAGTCAACAACTACCGATATGAATTAAGTAAATTGTTATTTAAGTGGCTGAACCGAAGAAGTCAGAAAAGGTCGTTTACATGGAAGAAATTCAATTTATTCCTTAAACGATTTCCTTTACCTAGACCAAGAACTAAGGTGAACATCTATGAACTTCGAAGCCATATAAGCTATATTCAGTGAAGGAAGAATGGGAGGAGCCGTGTGCGATAGTACCGCACGCACGGTTCTGCGAGGGGGCTATGGATGTGAATCCTAGCCCTACTCTACAAAAAAAAATCCAAGAATGGATAATATTCAGCGACAGCCACGTCAAGCTTCAGCGCCCTGCGCTTTTCTTATTCTATTCCTTTTGGTTAAAATCGACTTCAAAGCCGAGGTCTTCTAGCATTTGTTGGTCTTTTGTCCTTGCTTGGCCAGCTGTTGTTAAATAGTCACCAACAAAAATTGAATTGGCAATGTACAGACCTAATGGTTGTATGCTTTTTAAGTTGACTTCCCGGCCGCCTGAGATTCTGATTTCCTTAGTAGGGTTGATGTACCGGAATAATGCCAGTATTTTCAAACAATCGCGTGGGTTTAGTTCATTTGTTCCCTCTAACGGAGTTCCGTCAATGGCATGAAGAAAATTGACGAGAATGGAATCTGCGTCGAGCTGATGTAGAGTCCGTGCCATGTCAATGATATCCTGTTTTGTTTCCTTCATCCCCACTATAACACCAGAGCATGGGGATATTCCGGCTGCTTTTGCTTTATTGACCGTTGCAACTCGGTCCTCGTATGTATGTGAGGTTGTGATGCTCGGGTGATGGTTTGCTGAGGTATTGATATTATGGTTATATCGGTCAACACCTGCTGCCTTTAACCTTTCCGCCTGACCTGGCTAGAGTTAGCCTAAACATGCGCAAACTTTAATAGGGTAATTTTGTTTTATTTCCTCAACCGCATTAGCGACAGTTTCCAATTCACGATTGCTTGGTCCTCTTCCGCTTGCAACGATGCAATAGGTACCAACACTTGCATGTACTGCTTGAGCTGCACCTTTTAGCAATTGTTCTTTGTTGATCATCGTATATGTTGCGATTGGTGCTTGCGATATTGCTGATTGTGCACAATAGCTGCAGTTTTCCGGACATAAACCAGATTTAGCGTTAATGATCATATTGAGCTTTACTTTGTTACCGTAATAGTGGCGTCGTAGTTTATAAGCCCCATCTACGAGCAACAAAAGCTCTTCATCTTGACAATTGAGGATTGTTAGCGCTTCATCATTTGTGATTTCATTCCCTTTTAAAACCGCATCAGCCATTAACGACCAATTAGTAGTCATAGTTGTTCCTCCCTACTCAGTTTTTTAATAAAATAGGCTAAACTACTCCTTAAAAAGAAACGGAACTGCTTGTCCACTTGGTATTGATACTTTTTTGCAATCTTAGTGCTAGTAAACCTGCAAAGCATGTAAAAAGGATATCTTTCGGAATGGGGACTAACATCCAAGTTCGATTTAATATTTTCTTAGTTTCAGAGAATTTTCATAAAAGAAACAAACAATTATGTCAACCATTTAAACTAATTAGTTAACAACTAAAGTGCATGGGCGTTTCTTTTACTTTTAGGAAGCGGAAGAAACATCTCTGCGTTTAAACGATTAACAACTATAATAGAACAAATTGATAATTTATTTTACAAGTTGCCTGATTCTTTTAAAAATTTGTATGGTCAAGTATAGTCTTGTGAAATATTTTGCTTTGTAGTAACATTAAATCAAAGGTTTTTATAAAACCTTATCGCGAGTTATTTCCTTGTTGAAACCATATTCACTAAGAAATGGAGGGATTATATCGAGGGGAACAGTGATTTGATATTGGTACGTATAACTTATTCGCTTACTTCTTCGTCGGCAACTTTGAATTATTAAAAAGGTTTTATCACATCAAAGATATCCATTAAAAAGAGAAATAACAACCAAAACCCAATGTCGTAAACTACTAATCAAACTCACTTTTTTGTTCATTCCTTTATGGATGTAAAACATGTATGCGCTTTCGTTAGGTAAATTAGAGAGGAGCAAGAATAGAGATGAGAAAATATGCTAAAAGATTAATATCTATTTTTCTAATTATGTTGTTGGTCGTACCAGGTAGCGTTTTTGCTAAGCAACAACAAAGTAATTCCGAACCGCTAGAGTTTAGAAATGCTTCTGTTCACGATCCGTCTATCATTAAAGACCCTGAAACTGGAAAATACTATGTTTTTGGTTCTCACATTGAAGGGGCTAAATCAACGGACTTAGTGAATTGGGATAAATTTACGAATGGATACACTACACCGAATAACCAAATTTATGGTGATTTATCAGCAAACCTTGCTGAATCATTTGAATGGGCAGGAGAGGATGATTCAGACAGCGCTGGTGGCTTTGCGGTGTGGGCTCCGGAAATTTTTTGGAATAAAGATTATGTAAATGAGGATGGAACACGTGGTGCATATATGATCTACTATAGTGTGTCATCCACTTACATCCGCTCAGCAATCGGTATAGCGGTGTCGAAGAATATTGAAGGCCCGTACGAATACGTAGATACGATTATGTATTCAGGGTTTACTAATAAGGATGCTTATGATCGAAACAGTGATGTTAATAAAAACTGGGAGAATACGAATATCGCAGACCTTATTGATGAAGGTGTATTTGATGAGGCTAATCCGGAATGGTTTACTGAGGAAGGTAACTTTAATAATGCGTTATACACAAACGCAATTGATGCGAATATCCTTCGTGCCAAGAATAATAAGTTATATATGACGTATGGTTCGTGGTCTGGTGGAACATTTATTCTAGAACTAGATAAGAAAACTGGACTTCCAATATACCCAGGCGAAGATGGAATAACGGAAGACGGTAGAATGATTGATAGATATTTTGGAACAAAAATTGCGGCTGGTTATGGCAGGTCTGCTGAAGGAACTTATGCGGTATATGATAAGGAAACAGGTTATTATTATCTATACATTTCTTATGGTGGTTTAGCATCAGATGGTGGCTATCAAATGAGACAGTTTCGATCTGAAAACCCCGATGGTCCATATGTGGATGCAAAGGGAAATCCTGCTGTTTTTCCTGAGTCATTTGATATGGGGGTAGGGAATTTTCCTGGTAATGATGACCATAAAGATATTGGTAACAAAATGATTGGGAACTTCTTATTTAAAAGAGAACTTGGTGAGCCTGGCACAGGAATAGGTACCGGTTATCTATCACCGGGTCATAACTCTTATTTAATCGATGAAGAGCTTGATAAAGAGTTTATCGTTACACATACTCGTTTCCCACAACAAGGGGAGATGCACGAAGTACGAGTTCACCAAACGTTTAAAAATAAAGATCAGTGGCCTGTTCCAACACCATATCGTTATGCAGGTGAAACGATTAAAAAACTTTCAGAAAAAGATGTAACGGGTGACTATAAGTACATTAACCATGGCAAAGAAATTACGAGTGAACTGACTGAGTCAACATGGGTGAAATTAAATAAAGATCATACCATTTCTGGTGCTGTATCGGGTACATGGAAACTCTATGGTAGTTACCGAGCAGATTTAACGATTAATAATAATGATGGTTCACAAAGTACTTACAATGGAGTGTTTATTCGCCAATATGATCCTACTTCTCAAAGCTGGGTAATGACGTTTAGCGCCATGTCAGATGAAGGGGTTGTAATTTGGGGTAGTCATGGGCAAACTTCATCGGACCAAGAAGTAGTAGATGCTATCAAAAACGAATTAAATACCAGTTTCCCGGAACAGGTGATTAATGACTTGACGCTACCTACTGAGGCAACTAAAGGTGCCCAAATTTCATGGGAGTCATCTAATCCAGAAGTAGTTTCTACAGACGGAATAGTGACAAGGCCGAGTCCTGAGTCTGGTGATGCGGAGATAAACTTAGTAGCTACGATAACATTGGGAGATGTTAATGATACGCTAACGGTAACTTTTACCGTGATTGCAGAAGAAGAAGGCGGTTTAGCGGCTTACTATGACTTTAATGGTAGTTTGTTCGATAATTCTGGAAATGATAAAGGGAAAGCAATTGTGACTGGAAACCGCCTAGATAATACTGGTGGAACTATTACATTTGCTGATGGTGTTGTAGGGCAAGCTGCTCAATTTGACGGGGATTCTGGCTTGCGTTTAGCTGATGGTTTGATTACAGATAATACGTATTCAGTGTCGTTGTGGGTAAAGCCAGAACAAATCACTCAGTTTACAACTACATTCTTCGGTGCAGAAAGTGTAAATAATTGGATTAGTATAGTCCCGGAAAGTTGGGATAGAAACACAATGGTTTGGTCGCATAATGGTGACAGGTGGTATGATGCAATAACGGGGATCTCTATTCCTGTAGGTGAGTGGTCACAGCTTGCTCTTACAGTGAATGAAGGTGCGGCTGTCTTTTATATTAATGGAGAAGCCAAGTTTTCGGGTGGAGACTTCCCGGATGTATTTAACTCCGTTGACTCTGTTTTTGGCTTAGGTGTAAACTATTGGGATTCTCCTTTCAAAGGATTAATGGATGAAGTTCGTGTCTATAATGGGGTTGCCCTTCCTTGGGATGAAGTGCTTTCCCTATACGAAAATCCGGATGGGTTAACACCTACTGAATAGATGTTTTAAAAAGCGCAGGGACTGTTCTTTTGCTTCTAGGAAGCGGATGATGAGTCCCTGCGCTTTTTTTTCACTTCAATAGACACCAATCACCTCCTCCCACCTAATTATAAGAGTGAAAGGAGGTGATTGGCATGGCAGTTTCAACTAAGGTTGACTCAAGGCTTCAATTAGTTTTTGAAAATGGTGTTGATCCTGTGTCAGGTAATATGACTTACAAGAACAAAACGTTTAACAACGTGAAAACAACAGCAACACCGAATCAATTACTAGCTATTTCGGAAGCGCTTATTCCTTTACAGTCATTGACACTATTTTCAATTAGACACAATGACAGCGCAATAATCACCGCTCAGTAATACTTGACAGGTAGTAAGGAAGGAGGTGAACAAGTTTGAAAACACTAGAATTAAAGTTTGGTAACCAAGAGGATAAGGTTGTAACAGTTTCTCTTGAGAACCCGGTGGAGCCAGTTGACGCTGTGGCAGTAAATGCAGCGATGGACGCAATCATTACACAAAATGCTTTTTTCTCATCAGGTGGTGATTTGGTAACTAAAAAGAGTGCTCGTATCGTGGAACGAAACGTAGCAGATATCCAGCTATAAGTATAAAGGGGGCGGGTAAGAAACGCTCCCTTTTCTACTATTAAAATAAGAGGAGGAACAGATATGGAGGAAGCGTGGCTCTCTCTAGTTACGGATGTTGGCTTTCCGGCAGCGGTGACGTTTTACTTATTGCAGCGCGTCGAAACCAAATTAAATACACTGAACGAATCCATTCTTTCTTTACCAGCACGATTGAAAAATTAACAGGTAAGGGGAACAGGTTTGTGTTCGATTCATAGGAAATATTTGGGGGGACAGTAAACCTGTCCCCGAAACTACTGACCTAGACAGGAGGCTTTGAACCATAGCCAATCTCGTTTTATGTGTATGATGGTTTGTTATTGGTTATCCTAATAAAGCAAGGTTCTTTTACATTTTAATCCATCTTATTAGGACGCATCATTTAACGTGAAAAGAGGGAAAGCGATGAGTTACTGGACATCTATCCTCCCATTTTTAATTATTATCCCAATCGCTGTGTGGACGAAACAAGTATTACCAGGACTTGTAGTGGGCCTATTAGTTGCTTCCTATATCAAGGAACCATCACTAATTGGCGGAATGGAAACGATGACTTCCTATCTGACTGCTAATTTAGCACAAGAGCCGAAGATTCAAGTCATTGGCTTTTTGTACATTTTCACAGGAATTGTCAACATGATTGAAAAAACAGGTGGGATTAAAGGTTTTATTGAAATTGCTGCAGACAAGGTAAAAACACAAAAACAAGCTATTCTATTAATTTGGATTACTTTAATTGGAACGTTCGTATCACCTAGTTTACGAATTGTTACGATTGCTCCAATTATGAAAGCAATGCGCGAGCGGTTAAATTTAACGAAGGCTCGGGTTAGTTTCGTCATTGAGGCAAGTTCGTTACCGGTTATTGCCTTAATTCCAATTGCAACGGCCTTTGTCGGGTTTATGACATCGACCATTGATATTTCCATTAAGGACATTGCTCCAGGGGAAGATCCTTATTTATATTTCTTAAAAAGTATTCCCTACAATTTTTTTGCGTTCGTAACGATTATATTGGCAGTAGTTTACAGTATCGTCAACCATCCGAAGCTTGCTCTGTACGGTGAGAGTGTTCCAACTACAAATCCAGTGGAAAAGGATGGTGATAAAGAGAATCGGTTAGATGAAACGGTCAAGGGCAGACCGGCAAATTTAATCATTCCTTTAGCGCTAGCTCTTACCCTATCGATTTTCCTCTCATGGTGGGATGGTTACCAGCAAACCAAACAATTTTGGCAAGCCTTTATCGCAGCAGATGCTACGAAAGCAATGTTTGTCGCGATTATCATTACATTATTACTGACCTTTATTCAGTTTATGTTGCAAAAATGGCCACTACCAAAACTGCTTGCTTACTTTTTTGAGGGTGGTAACAACTTAATGTCTGCCTTCATTCTGTTTGCCCTTGTATGGGGCTTATCAGCGGCAACAAGTGACCTCGGTCTTTCTACATTTATCACTTTTTCAATGGGCTGGATTCCAGATGTACTCATCCCACCAATCACTTTCATTTTAGGCTCGTTGTTGGCCTACTTTGTTGGTTCGACGTGGGGATCATGGGGACTCATCATGCCGATTGGACTATCGCTGGCAGACGTTTCTGGAAACTCGCTTCCTTTAATGATCGGAATTGTTTTTGCTAGCGGAACATTTGGTGGGTTGATTTCGCCACTAAGCGGTACAACGATTACCATTGCCAAAATAATGGATTTAGATATGATGGGCTATTCCAAATATAAATTGAAACATACGTTGATCCCGTTCATCCTTACAACCGTTCTTTACGGTGTATTTACATTTCTATTTTAAAAGATAAAAAAGTATAAAAAAAGCCAATGGCTGTCTAGCTTCAGTGCCTAGCAGCCCTGAGGTCATTAGTCAATCCTTTTTGTGGCAAAGACCGCCGCGTCAGGGTTTGTCTTATGCCTGCCTTAGTCTAGGCGCTAAGGAACACTTCTAAGAATAGACATCGCAGAAACAAGTGGTTTTTTGTTTCGAAGGCGCGACTTGCGCTTTTGTTCATATTACGATTTCCATGTGGGAAGAGGGTTAAAAATAGCTCTCTTCTATTTGCTTTGATAGCAGGGAGATTGATTTATTTTGGCATTTCCTCTACTAAAGATTAATAGAGTGGTTAGGCTCACCTATTATCTGTGTGCTTCCTGCTATTTTTCCATCTACTACACTTCCTCAAAAACCGAGGCATGAAAGCCATTAAATGGTCATAGGATTTTTAATGAGGGGGCTTTTATATTATGAAGTATATGGTTGTTAGTTTCTTTATGCTTATCTTCATTATTGGTTTCACGATGGTATATTTGAGTAAAACAGATGAGACAGACAAACCAAAGACTGATCAACGGAAAGATAATGAGGTAATCGTCAGTATGCAGGAGGGAAGCAAAGAGGCTAACCTCTTGCTTACTTTTGGTACTTATTGAAGGAAAAGAAAAGGAGCTCAAGAGAATCGTCCCCACGCTTCCATTCAAAAAAAGGGGTTTATCTTCATTGATTTCGGGTAAGTACAGAGTACATACATTTTTAACAATCATTGGAGGTTGGAAAATTGGAATCCTTTTTATCAGAAATCAGTGAAGACTTAGCGTTAATTAATGTGGATCCACGAGACAAAGATGAGGTCCGGGCTGCAATTTGGCTTACTTCGAGGTTAGATATACACGCTAATACAATCATCAATGCATCGGTGAATTTGTCGGAACCTTCAGATGAGATGGAAAATATTAAACGTTTTGAAGAGAAGCTTGCTAAATTACCTAAATTACAGCAAAAGGTTATCTTAGAAATGATTAAAAATGACTTTAGTGATGAAGATTTAAAGCAGTTATTTTATGTGAGTGAAACGGAATTACCGCAATTTAAAGAAATCGCATGTAAGCGGTTACGTGAATTGGATTTATAAATGGGGCAAGGGGACAGTAAACAGGCCTGTCCCTGTGCCCCATGCCACAACTATTCTCTTCTTACTTTACAGCGTCCTTCAACGCTTTACCTGGTTTAAATGCTGGGACTTTGCTTGCTGCTATTTCAATTTCTTCTCCAGTTTGTGGGTTTCGGCCTTTACGTGCAGCTCTATCTCTTACTTCAAAGTTACCAAAACCGATTAACTGTACTCCGTCACCGTTAGAAAGTGATTCTGAAATAGTTTCAAATACCGCATCAACTACTTTACCTGCATCTTTTTTTGACAAATCAGAAGCTTCTGCCACTTGATTTACTAAGTCTGTTTTATTCATTTTAAAATCTCCTCCTGCAATATACGTACATTAACTTTTTAACATAACGTCATTATATAATCAACAAATAACCACAGGTAGGGGGCTTCTTTTTCGTATTCAGCCTCCTGCTTCCCCCTGCTTACAGTAATTCGCAAAAGTGGAAGCGGCCTTTTTCGACTATGTCTCCTACCGTAAAGTTTATTTTTTTATCGAATAGGGGGCCGGTGAAGGTGAATGTATGGAACTCTCCGTTTTCACCGCACACATCGACATGTTCCGGAAGTTGTTGGATGAATGAATCATCAATGGTTCGACCGAGAAAATCATTGGATAGCTTTTCCGAATCAATACATGTAGTCACCGTCTGAAACCCTAGCGATAGAAACTCTTTAACCAACTGCTCTGTTGGCACACCCCAAATAGGAAAGACTGCTTGCATCTTCTGCTCGTTGATTAATTCCTCTCGATAAGCCCGTACGTCTTCTAGAAAAATATCCCCAAACATAACGGTTTCAATACCGTCCTTTTTCATTTGCTTTAACTGTTCAGTCATTCTTTCCTTGTAGATGTTGTGTGAACTTTCCTGTGGAATGTACATTTTTCTTAACGGAATACCAATACTTTCCGCTTGTTGTTCAAGTAAAGCTTCACGAACCCCGTGAACGCTAATTCGGTTATACCCTTCTGTTATCGTCGTAAATAACGAATCCACAATATAGTTATCTTCTTGTAAAAGCTTATAGAGTGCGAGTGTACTGTCCTTGCCACCGCTCCATGAAACAGCTATTTTTTCTTTCATCTGCTAACACTACCTTTCTATGATCATCTTTGAATGTTCTCTTGTCCAAGCCATGCCCTATTTGTCTAAAATAATTTGTGGAACGTGTGCTAATTTTGGATGATTGATGACAATTGGCCTTGTCTCATAAACAGAAGCAATCACATCTGCATCGATTACCGACGCTGGTGGCCCGATTTTTTTGATGGTTCCTTGTTTCAAAAGTACCAACCGGTCACAGTACATCGACGCAATGTTTAGGTCATGGAGGATGACTACAACCGTCAATTGTTTTTCTCTTTGCCACGCCTTCACGATCTCCATCATTTGTAGCTGGTAGCCGATATCTAAAAAGGTGGTTGGTTCGTCGAGCATCAAAATCTTCGGTTCTTGTGTAATCACTTTTGCTAAGGCGACTCGCTGCTTTTCCCCTCCGCTTAAATGGTCAACTAACTCCTGTTCTAAGTGCTGTAAATGTAACCGATTGATGGTTTCTGTTACGATATCCTGTTCTGGATGCTTGCTTGTCTGCTCGGTTCCTAACCAACTTTGATACGGATACCTTCCCATCTCGACAATTTCTCGAACGGTAAATCCAACAGAAGGGAGCGGGTCTTGTTGTAGCACAGCAATCTCCTTTGCCAGTTCCTTTTGTTTATACGTTGAAATACTTTTGTCGTGTAGTTGAACTGTACCTGTTGTTGGTGTTTCAGCACCAGATAAAAGCTTCATCAGTGTTGATTTTCCACTACCATTTGGTCCAATGATCCCTACTATTTCACTACCCGCAATCGATAAATCTATTGATGCAAGCACTTGTCGTTGCTCATATTGTTTTGAAATATTGGTTGCAACAATCATAGGTTAATTCCCTTCTTCCCTTTTTTTAATAAGTAGGCGAAAAAAGGAGCACCTAATAAAGCTGTTACAACACCTAACGGGATCTCTTTAGGCATTAGTGCCATTCGTGCAATCGTATCGGCCCACAACACATAAATAGAACCAACAACGACCGATAACGGGATGATGAGCCGGTAATCTGGACCAACGACCAAGCGGATTAAATGGGGAACAATCAGGCCGACAAAGCCGACAACACCTGCAACTGAAACAGCTGCTGCCGTAAGCAATGTCGAGGTAATCAACACGGTCATTTTTGTTCGTTCGATGGCAACCCCTAAATGAAGTGCTTGTCTTTCGCCGAGTGCAAATAAATTGAGTGCTCTTCCTTGGGTTAGGAGAATAATGATTCCAATCAACAGGTAGGGGGCCATCATCTGTGGATATTCCCATCCGCGCATCGTTACACTGCCCATCATCCAAAAAATAATTTCATTTAATACGGTGTCTGACAACGAGACCATTAACGAAATAAATGATCCTAGGAATGCTTGGACGATGACTCCTGATAAAATGAGTGTCTCTTTTTGTAGTTGTCCATTCCTCATCGCAATTTTGATAACAACGAACAAAGTTAACACACCAGTGATAAAAGCTACTACCGGAATCGAATATTTTCCAAACAGAGCGGACTGTAGGCCAAATAGAATAATGAAGGCAGCTCCGACTGATGCACCGGAGGAAACACCTAAAATGTAAGGGTCTGCTAACGGATTTCTTAAAATACCTTGAAACCCTGCTCCTGCAACCGCGAGGGCAGAACCTACTAAAATCGCTAACGTAATTCTTGGTAATCTAACATTGATGACGATTGCTTCTGTTACTTCATTTCCTTTTCCGAGTAAGGTTGACCAAACGTCATTAATTGGGATCATCGACGAACCAATCGATAAGCTTAATATAAATGAAAAAAGGAGGAGCAGAGTTGCCCCTCCTCCATAGAGAAGTAATTTTTTAGTCACTATTCTGCTAACTCCGGATGAATAGCTTCAAATATTTCGATTAAACTATCGGTAATACGTGGCCCTACTCGGCTTGCTTTATTGGAGTCAATGCCAATCACTTGATCATTTTTAACTGCATCAATGACTTCAAAGCCGTCTCTTGTTGTGATTGCTTCTTTATTGTCCTCGGTTACTCCGTCTTCCCCAGACGTAAACAGGATAACTTCTGGATTTCGATTAATCACTTCTTCTGGATTAACTTCAAACCAACCTTCTACGTCAGCAAAAATATTTTCCCCACCTGCTAACGTGATTAAATCATTGGCAAAGTCGCCTGTACCAAAAGACCACCCTGCGGAAAATTCTGCGTATACCTTCTTAGGCTCGGCATTCGCAACCTTTTCTTTTACATAATCAATTTTTTCCGTCATTTCTTTTGTTACTGCTTCGGCTTGTTCTTGGTTGTTAAGAATTAATCCAATTGTTTCGATCGATTCGATAACGTCTGTGATTGACCCAGGATTGGAGCCAAATACGGTTAACCCTTGGTCTCTAAGTTCTTGTGCAACGTCCGCTTGGAGGCCAGCATTGATAAATACCACATCAGGCTGGAGGGCAATTAATTCTTCGACATTTAAACCGGAGTACGTGCTACCTAGCTTTGGTAAGTCTGCTGTTTCTTTAGGAAAATCGGAATAATCATCAACAGCTAACACTTCTTCCCCTGCACCTAAGGCAAACAATACTTCCGTCTCACTAGGGATTAAGGAAACTAGTTTTGTAGGTTCTGAATCAAACGTAACTTCCTCTCCTGTTGCATCCGTTACAGTAAGCGGGTACGTTGTTTGGTTATCCGATTGTTGCTCCTTGTCTTCTTGTGTGTCCGTGCTTTCTTCTGTGTTTTCTTCTGTCTCTTGCGTCGTGTTGTCTTGTATAGTTTCCTTGTCTGATGATTCTGCGTTATCACCAGTGTTACATCCAACTAAAAATAAAGCTAGAAGGAATGCCAGTACTAGTGTAGAAGCTTGTTTCCATGTTGTGCTCATTTTACTCTCTCCTTAAGTTTTTAAAATTTCCCAACAAAGTAAAACCCTCTACGATTAAGTAGAGGGTGGTTATAGGCATACGAATCCATTTGCCGATAGCCATCCTCTTACCTCGAAGGATATAGCTAAAAGATAAGGCGACGTATCTGACTTTAACAGTTGCGGGACAGTGTCGGAATTTCACCGAGCTTCCATCATCCATTATCTTAAACTATGTATACTAAACACTAGATTTAGTAGTTATTTTTCTTTTATACTATATCGTAATCTATTATTTTCTTCAATCAAATTTTACAAAAAAGTAAATTGTTCGACAAGTTCGTGTCCATTTATTGTAGACTAGTAAGTAGTTGGTATTTGTGACGAGGGGGAAAGAAAGTGAAAGTTTGTTCGTTTTTACCAGGATCAACTAGCATGATTACCGAAATGGGTCTTGAAGACTATTTGTATGGTGTTACATTTGAATGTCCAATTGATCGACCACGTGTGGTGAGGTCTTATTTAGAGGATAACCATTATACTAGTGAAGAGATTGAAAGAGTTGTTTCAGACTCGGTTAAAGAAGGTAAGAGTCTCTATTATATTGATATTGATTTGTTAAAAGAAATCGAGCCGGATGTCATTTTCACGCAGCATGTTTGTGATGTTTGTCAAATCGGGACGTCATTTGTGCAAAAGGCACTACATCAACTAGACAAAAAGCCAACGGTTATACCTTTAGTACCGAGAAACTTGGATGATGTGTATGACAACGCGCTCACCATTGCTAACGTTTTAGGTGAAGAAGAGGCTGGTCAACAGTTGATTAAGAGCATCAAGGAGCGCGAACAACATATTTTATCAGAGCTAAGAGCGCACAATGCACCGCTGAGAAAGGTGATGATCATGGAGTGGATGGATCCAATCTACAATTGTGGCCATTGGATCCCGTATCAAGTGTCGATTGCTGGTGGTGTGGATATGCTTTCCAATCCTTCTGGCTATTCGATTATAACCCCGTGGGAAAAGGTCAGGTTATACGACCCGGAGGTTATCGTAATTGCTCCTTGTGGATTTGATATAGAACGTGCATCTGAGGAAATTAGTCGATTAGCGGAAAAACCAGGGTGGAATAACTTGCAGGCAGTAAAAAATAACCATGTGTTTCTAGCCGACGCAGACCTATTCACCCGCCCGAGCACCACCCTAATCGATGGAATCGAAGTATTAGCATCCTTATTTCACCCATCCATTTTTTCATTACCTGATTCAGCGAAAGATAAAGTTAGAAATATTAATAGCTGATCGGCATGGGAACGATTTTTCTGTTTTTCGTGCCCATCATCGACAGATTGAACTTGAATTTAGCCAAAAGTGTCGATGATCGTGTTCATTATCGACAGATAGAGCTTGAATTTCGTGCAAAGTGTAGATGACCGTGACCATCATCGACAGATTGAACTTGAATTTAATCAAAAGTGTCGATGATCATGCCCATCATCGACAGATTGAACTTGAATTTAATCAAAAGTGTCGATGATCATGCCCATCATCGACAGATTGAACTTGAATTTAGCCAAAAGTGTCGATGATCATGCCCATCATCGACAGATTCAGCTTGAATTTAATCAAAAGTGTAGATGATCGTGCTCATTATCGACAGATTGAACTTGAATTTAATCAAAAGTGTAGATGATCATGCCCATTATCGACAGATTGAACTTGAATTTAGTCAAAAGTGTCGATGATCGTGCCCATCATCGACAGATTGAACTTGAATTTAATCAAAAGTGTAGATGATCATGCCCATCATCGACAGATTGAACTTGAATTTAGCCAAAAGTGTCGATGATCATGCCCATCATCGACAGATTGAACTTGAATTTAGCCAAAAGTGTCGATGATCAAGCCCATCATCGACAGATTCAGCTTGAATTTCGTGCAAAGTGTAGATGACCGTGCTCATTATCGACAGATTGAACTTGAATTTAGTCAAAAGTGTCGATGATCAAGCCCATCATCGACAGATTGAGCTTGAATTTAATCAAAAGTGTAGATGATCATGCCCATCATCGACAGATTGAACTTGAATTTAATCAAAAGTGTCGATGATCGTGCCCATCATCGACAGATTGAACTTGAATTTAATCAAAAGTGTAGATGATCATGCCCATCATCGACAGATTGAACTTGAATTTAGCCAAAAGTGTAGATGATCATGCCCATCATCGACAGATTGAACTTGAATTTAGCCAAAAGTGTCGATGATCATGCATATCATCGACAGATTGAACTTGAATTTAGCCAAAAGTGTCGATGATCATGCCCATCATCGACTGATTGAGCTTGAATTTAGTCAAAAGTGTCGATAATCATGCCCATCATCGACAGATTGAACTTGAATTTAGTCAAAAGTGTAGATGATCATGCCCATCATCGACAGATTGAACTTGAATTTAATCAAAAGTGTTGATAATCGTTCCCATCATCGACAATTACCTTATTTCGAAGGCGTGACTTTTCCTTCTGGGAAATACTCTCAGACTCTGAAAACCATGATATAAAAAGCAAGGAAGTGACAAAACCGTCCCGTACTTCCTTTGGGAGGGGTATTATGACAAACAATCGGTATCATTGTTGTGCGACGTGTATAAATTTTCGGATTGAAAGGAAAGAGAGTGGCGATAAACGAATTTACTGTAAGAGGCTAGGGTTTGATACAAAGTCTTCCTATCAATTTAATTGCTGGGACCCGAAAGAACGTGTCAAAAAAGCGATGGCAAAACATTCTTGAAGAAAAAGGCTATGGTCAAGAGATGTCTAGACCAGTTACGTCGGCGCCTTGGCGTATAAGTCAATACTCTCCGTGGTAATGAGTGCGATTACATGAATTAACAATAGGCCCGGGTCGTGCTTGACTTGGGCTTTTCTAAAGAGGTGAAACAGCATGCGTATCGGAATGGTTGCAGATGATTTAACAGGTGCTAACGACAGCGGTGTTCAATTATCTAGATACGGACTTAAAACATCCGTTCGTTTTCAAACAACGAATGAGGATGCCATGTCTGACGAAGCGATAGTCATTGATACCGATAGTCGGTCAATCAAAAAAGAGGATGCCTATCAACGAGTATTATCTGCAGCGAGCTATATAAAAAGAAATCAATTTGATATCATTTATAAAAAAGTGGATTCCACGCTTAGAGGGAATTTAGGCAAAGAACTAGATGCAATG
The DNA here is from genome assembly GCF_028416595.1 of Aquibacillus salsiterrae. GTDB lineage: Bacteria > Bacillota > Bacilli > Bacillales > Amphibacillaceae > Aquibacillus_A > Aquibacillus_A salsiterrae. Next base: position 63,043 of record NZ_JAMQKC010000010.1, read on the forward strand.
TATGATGAAATCAAACCGGAATTAGTTATACTTGCTCCTGGATATCCGAAAAACGGTAGAAAAATTGTTCAGGGACAGATGTATTTGCATGATACACCAATAAATGAAACCGAAATTGCCAAAGACCCAAAGTGCCCCGTCCTTGATGCTTATGTTCCTCATGTCTTTCAACAACAAACCGACCGTGAAATTGGTCTAGTCCATATCGATGAAATTCGTAGTGGATATGACGCGGTTAAAGAAAAGATGGATGATTATTATAAGGAAAACACACACTATATCCTATTTGATTCCGAAACCGAAGAAGATTTAAAAGCAGTTGCTGAATTTGTTCATCAATCATCGTATAACGTTGTTTGGTTAGGTTCGGCTGGACTAGCTAATTACCTTCCAGAGGTCTATCAACTAAGTGGAAAAGAAATTGATTCGAAAATTATTAAGAATGACCTCCCAGTTTTGCTTGTAGCTGGAAGTGTTAGTAGTGTAACTAGAACACAACTTACAAGATTTCTTGAACATCCATCGGTAGCAGGTATCGAACTAGATTCGAGCATGCTTATCAGAGCTGAGAGTTCGGAAAAAGAAGTGGTATTGGCGAAGCGAAAAGCGATTCAAGCATACGAAGATGGGTATCATATTGCTATTTTTCCAACCGGGGACCGTCATGCAATTGATCAAGCTCAAAAAATTGGACAAGAAATCGGGTTAAGTAATACAGATGTGAGTAACTTAATTGTTCAACGTCTAGGTAAACTGACAAATGACCTACTTAGCACGTTAAATTTTCAAGGCCTAATCCTTACTGGTGGAGATACAGCTAAACAAGTTTGTATGAGTATTGGAACTACCGGGATTCAGTTATTAGATGAAATCGAAACAGGTGTACCGCTTGGACAATTAATCGGAAAATACTCTTTATATTCCGTTACAAAGGCCGGTGCTTTTGGAACCAAGGATACTTTTATCCATGCAATGAAAACTTTACAAGGAGATGAAGCATAATGAAGCCTGTCGTTGGAATTACAATGGGGGATGCAGCGGGAGTTGGACCAGAAATCATTGTAAAAAGTTTACTATCAAAAGAAATATATGATCAATGTCAGCCAGTTGTTATTGGTGATGCGAAAATGTTGGAACGTGCAGTTGGTGTTACTCAAGCGGATGTTGCCGTTCGTGCGATCAAACAAATAGCTGATGCGAAATTTGAACTTGGAACAATTGATTGTATCGACCTTGACTTACTTCCTGCTGACTTACCTTTTGGTCAAGTATCTGCTGAAGCTGGGAATGCAGCATTTGAATACTTAAAAACAGCAGTTGAACTTGCTAAAGAGAAAAAAATCCAAGCTATATGTACAGCTCCATTAAATAAAGAAGCACTACACAAAGGCGGACATATGTACCCAGGTCACACGGAAATTCTGGCAGATTTAACGGATACAGAAAATTACGCGATGATGTTAACATCTCCAAAGTTAAAAGTGATTCATTTAACAACCCACGTTGGACTAATCAAAGCAATTGAGATGATTAATCCAGAAAGAACCTATAATGTTGTTAAATTAGCACATGACACGTTAACTCGTGCTGGTTTCAACAATCCAAGCGTTGCCGTTTGTGGAATTAATCCACATGCAGGTGAAAATGGGCTGTTTGGAAATGGTGAAGAAGAGGAAAAACTAATTCCTGGTATTGAACGCGCAAAAGAAGAAGGAATCAACGCATCTGGTCCTCACCCAGCGGATACGTTATTTTTCCGTGCGGGGAGAGGGGACTTTGATATCGTTGTTGCGTGTTACCACGACCAAGGTCATGGTCCGATTAAAGTGCTTGGCCTTGAGGCTGGTGTGAATATTACGGTTGGTTTAAAAGGTGGAGTGATTCGGACATCTGTCGACCACGGAACTGCATTCGATATTGCAGGGAAAAACATTGCAGACGAAAGAAGCCTTATTGAAGCAATGAAATCGGCAATTGAGCTCGCCCCGAGAGAATAGTAGAATCCGGCCAAGTGGCGTGTTTCTTTCGAGAACAATAGGAAGTTTGCCGAAAGGTGCATCTAGCTAATTAAGCTAGGTGTGCCTTTTGTGGCTTTAGGAAAATCCATTTGTTAACAGGGTCCCCGTGCTTCCGTCAAAAATAGTATTAGTTTGGTGAAAAAGTGTTAGTGGTTGATTTTGTGTTGGTCAAGAAAGTGTTATAGACTGTTAAACCTTCTGTTATCTATACTAAATATACTCCATTGGTACATATCAATCCTCACATAATTACTCCAAGATTTTAACTATCAGAAAATGTATCCGCTTGCAACACGGTCATTAGCTAATTAGTAAGCTAGAGTCTGCAAGGGGGTGAAAAGAAAAGGTAACTATCAACAAAGCGGAAAATGACTAAATGAAACCCTGTGTGAGTCAATGGAGCTCAGTGTTTTTGAGAAAATTGGAAAAGGAGTGTTAATTCATTGAAGAAAAGAAGCCGTAATAAAAGAAGTTTGATTCTGTTTACTATCTTTTTGCTGATTTTTTCAAACTTTTCTTTCGTTGTGCAAGCAGAAGTTACAGACAAAAGCCAATACAATTTGTTATTGGAAACAGATTTTGAGAACGGGGATGCATGGGGGTTTTCACCTGGGGGTGGAACAACCGTTGAGGTAGTCTCAGACGATAGTGGTAATCAATACTTACAAACAGCTGGAGCAGGGAGTGGCAACCGTTTAGTTACCAAATCCTTTGACCAACCAACCTCTGATTCTCAAGTTTTGTTCACGTTTGATTGGAAGCCAGGGGATGTATCGACTGCTTTAAACTCAAGTGAGATCTCCTTTAGTGATATAAATAATAATCCAATTTTCCGTCTAATTAAGGCAGGTGGAACAAGTGGACAAATTATGTATGAAGTAGGCGACAGTGGTGCGGACTTAACCGGAGCAACAGCAATACCAAATGTAAGTACAGATGGTAGTTGGCTTTCGGTAGAGGTGTTGTTCGATTTTGTAACGGAACAGATTTCGATTGAAATTTTTGATAAAGCGAATGAAGCAAACATGTTTACTGCTTCTTCAATTGATTTTAGTACGTTAAGTTATGTAAACAGCATTGCTTCGATTGGATCGAATGGAAATCGAGCGAGTGGCAATAATCTAAGCTTTACCACTGGATTGGATAATTTTTCTATTTACGGTTCAGGCGTGCAGGCACCAGTACAGGATCCTGAAAATATTCAAAACATTACTACAGATTACATGTCGGAATTCAGTATTCCGGTTGGAGTGGCAAAAGAAGATGTCATTTCCTTCTTACCAAGTGTGATGGACGCAACTCTTGAAAATGGAGTGGAAATTGACGGAATTCCTGTTAACTGGGATAGTGAAGATTATACGGATACTGCTACAGGAAGCTATGCCTTTACTGGTATTTTAGACCTAGCTGATTTCCCAAATGCAAAGAATGACAACAATGTAGTTGCAACGGCTACCGTAAAAGTAGAGGAACAACCGCCTATCCCGCAAGTTGAAGGGTATGAACCGGTTTACTTCAGTGACTTTGGTGATGCGGTTGAAGCAGTTCCACCGAATTGGGGCTTCACAACTAATGCTGCAACGGTTTCAATAAATAGAGACGATATTGCAGGTAATGACACACCGAAGCTTGATTTTAGTATCGTTAATCAATCAGGTGGCCGCAACGCTACCAAGAACTTTGATACATCTGTTAAAGGTGAACAGATACTTGTCAAATTTGACTGGTATCCAGGGAAAAACAATGATAAAGGGGATAGACCAGAGGAAAACGGGGGCGAATTTAGAATTATCGATAGTTCTGGTAATACGGTGTTTACTTTAAATAATACGAATAATGCACCACTAACATTCTTTGCTGGTAACAAGACACCGACAGAAACGAGCATTACTAATCCAGAAGCATGGTATAGTGTTGAAGTTAATTTTGACTTGTATAATAACGAAGTATCATTATCACTAGTAAATCAAGAAACGAGTCAAAGTGAAGCATACACTTCTTCTTTGGACCGTGTAGCTTTCGATGGTTCGATTGCCACTGTTAGGCTATCAGGTATACGCACATCCGGTAATAACCATACATGGACGACTTACCTAGATAATCTTGGCGTTTATAGTGTGCCGATTAATGACAATACGATTACAAAAGTAGCTGACTTACCATACCAACGTGTTTATGTTGGTGAGACAGCAGCAGAGATTGATTCAATCGGGTTACCAGAAACTGTAACCGCGACACTAGCGAGTGGTAGAACAGTAAAGGTTAATATCAGTGAATGGGTAGCAGTTGGTAAAGAATGGAACCCCAATCAATCAGGTGTCTATTCATTTAAAGGGACTCTAGCTGATGTGGAAGGGATAAACAATGATTTTAATAGAACAGCGACACTTTATGTTTACAACCGTTTAACACCTCCTGAAACAGCACGAAACACAGAATGGTTAGACAGAGGTGTGGTAGCACTTAATGCAGAAGATGGTATTTTTATATCGTGGCGTTTGTTAGCTGATGAATACGACAAAGATGTTAGGTTCAATATTTACCGTGGTGAGGAAAAATTAAACAAAGATCCACTCTCTGTATCGAATTACCAGGATTTAGAAGGGAAACCAGGTGATACGTACACTGTTGAAACATTAGTTAATGGTAAAAGAACCGAAAAAAATAGCATAGAAGCAAAAGGAGAAAACTATTTATCTATCCCAATGCAAAAACCAGAGGGTGGAACGACTACTACAGGGGATTATACCTATAGTGTTAATGATGCTAGTGTAGGAGACTTAGATGGGGACGGCGAATTTGAAGTTGTTGTCAAATGGTACCCATCCAACGCAATTGATAGTTCACAAACGGATATGACAGGGCCGACTATCTTTGATGCTTATAAACTGGACGGGACATTACTGTGGAGAATAAACATGGGACGTAACTTGACATCTGGTGCCCATTATAACCAATTTGTTGTTGCTGATTTAGATGGTAACGGTAAGAGTGAATTTTTAATCAAAACCGCTGATGCAACAACATCATACGGGGTAACAAATGGCGAGTTTGACAGTAACAAAGTAATCAGTGTGATAGGTAACGCAGAAGATGATGGGAAATGGGTAAATGACAGTGGCCATGTTACTGGTGGACCAGAATATATGTCTGTGTTTAATGGCGAAACAGGTGAGGTTATTGACACGATTGATTTTGCCTTCCCGGTTGAAAAAGAAGCAGGTGACGGCGGTTCATCGTGGGGTGATACGTGGTACAACCGTAGTGACAGATTCTTATCTGGTCTTGCATACCTAGATGGTCAGAAACCTAGTGCGATATATGGTAGAGGATATTATGGACGCACAACCTTTGTAGCATATGACCTAGAAAACGGCGAACTTGTCGAACGCTGGACGTTTGATTCTGATGAAGCTGGGCGTGGCGGAGGTTTAGGTAATCATAACCTTGCAACTGGGGATGTGGATAACGATGGATTTGATGAAATTGTTGCAGGTTCATTAACACTTGACGATGATGGGTCGATTCTATACGCAATGGATGGGAAGATGGGTCGTGAACCAGGTAGTCATGGTGACGCTCTCCGAGTAGGTGCTTTCGATCCGGATCGTGAAGGTATTCATGTGTTTGGCGTGCGTGAAGAAACTTCTGCTGCTTCTGTAGAATATCATGATGGAGCGACAGGGGAGACGTTAATGTCTTACTATGCGAACAAGGATGCAGGACGCGGAGTAGCTGCTAATATTACCTCAAATCCAGGGTATGAATTCTGGGGCACTGGTGGAAATACAGTGGAAACTGGTGGAGGAATTTACAATGTACAAGGGAATGTTGTTGCAAATAGTTTCAGGGATGCAGGTCTGTCCGTTAACTTTGCTCTATACTGGGATGGCGACTTGTTACAAGAATTGTTAGATGACACAACCATTTCTAAATATAATGAAGACAATGGTGAAGCCGAATTACTAAGAACCTTTGAAGGTGTTGTTAGTAATAATGGAACAAAGGCAACACCAACCTTGCAAGCTGATATTTTAGGTGATTGGCGTGAAGAAGTGCTGCTGCCAACGACAGACAGTTCTGAGCTTAGAATTTTTAGTACAACGATTCCAACTGACTATCGCATCTACACATTAATGCATGATGCTGTCTACCGGAATGCAGTTGCAGCGCAGAATTCAGCATATAACCAACCGCCACTTACCGGGTTCTATTTAGGTGAGGATATTAGCGACAGAGTACTTTCAGAACAATTAAAAGCACCATCTGTCAACTACGTAAATAAAGCAGGAGTTTTAAATAACCTAATTAACTCAGTGACTTTAGAATTAACGGATAACAAGTACGCTGTATTAAGAAACAAATTAATCCAAGCAAAGCATCAACTGGATATAGGCAGACCAAAACAAGCTGCAAAATTTTTACAAGACTTTATCAAACAACTAGAAAAAAGTGGCCTTGACCAGGAACAAATATCCACCTATTCTAGCAAAGCCCAATCATTGCTAGAATAGGTGAAAGCGGGGGAGTTCCCCCGCTTCTTTTCTTACAAGAAAAGAAAGTATAAAAAGATCCAAGCGCTGTCTAGCAAGGCGCGGCTTGCGCTTTTCTTACAAGATAAGAAACCACCATGGCTTTCTGCAGCCACCATCTAGAATAAAAAAAGGATAGCATTTTTTAATTTTGAGTATACTGTATTTTCGGTTAAACGGTAGTAAAAAACGATATAAACGCCCGAACGGGCCCTTTGAACGGTTAAACGGTAATAAAAAACAATATCTGAATCCAGTAGATTGAGTCTGAATCGAGGCTGAGCTTGCCCTAGGGTGGGCATGGTTCTACCGCTTTTTTTATTTGTTCAAAGTTCGCTAAACTAGTTATATGATAGGCACTTATGTATGCCGAAGATCCCTCGTCTCAATTTTTCTTCCGTAATATACCACTTTAGTTAGACCCTCTTTCATTTAACTAAAAATGGAAGCGAAATAACTGTCCTCCTGTTTCCCCATTCTTTTCCAACGTTTGAAGAATCAGCATCGTATGGTAGGATTTTGGCATTTAGTTTCTGTTTTGTCCCTGTTACAGTGAGATAGGACATAAAAGAAATCGATCATATAGGGGGACATTAGATGACAACATTTACTAAACTAGCAAAAACTTCAATCGCGGCAACAGCTGCACTAGCTTCGATCGCGCCTGTGGTGGCTTTAGCTGATGGAAAAGTTTTTTCCGATGTAGACGAAACGAGCTCGCACTATGAAGCAATTGAGGCTTTAGCAAGTAAAGCAATTATTACAGGGTATCCAGACGGCTCTTTTGGTGTAAATGATACATTACAAAGAAGACACGGAGCTGTTTTATTATATAACGCACTCAAACTACAAGCCCCTACTAATCTAGAATCTATTCTTTCCACTTACAATGATGTTAATAAAGATAGTGGTTATGCCGAGCAAATCGCAGCAGTAACAGAAGCTGGAATCTTCAAAGGGACTACCGGAGCTTTTGATGCGGATGGCGACTTAACACGTGAACAAATGGCAACAATCTTAGTGCTTGCTCTCGGATTAGAAGATACTGGCGAGGACACTGGGATTAATTTAGCCAATGTTAGTGATTCGCACAAACAAAATGTAAACATATTAGCTCAACAGGGCATTACAAACCAATTAGAAGATTACCGCCCACATGAGTCAGTTACGCGTGGACAATTTGCTACTTTCTTATATTTAGCACAACAAAAAGTAGTTGATTCTGTTGCGTATGCTGACATAGAGGAAGATGGATACGTACCAACTGGCAATGCGGAATTTAATATTTTTGCAAGTACCGAATTCTTTGCTGCGAATGACACAAACATGAAGTATGTGGACACAACTGCTTTTAAGGTGTATGACAATAAAGGACTGTTTAATGAGGATGGGACACTTGCTGAAGCCTATGAGGAAAATGGTCTTTCTGATGATTTAATAGGAACGACTGTAACGGTACAAGTGAAAAGTGCGGTAGATGAAGAGATAGGGAAATTTGATGTGGCGATTGTTGATGGTGCAGACATCAAAGCGATATCCGGGACAGTCTTACTAAAAGGGGATAGCGAAGTAGATTTTGCTACGATGGGATCTGAGTTCCAAGTTGATGTTGTAGAAGCGATAAACTATAACAATGAAGTAATCGGTGACGATGCTAGTGAATCGATTGGACTTGAAAACCTTGCAGGATTAGATATTTCTAGTTCTGACAACTCTGTTTTTGTTGTCACAAACGCTGGTGTCCTTACGCCGATAAAAGAAGGTACAGCAAATGTGGTGTTGAAATGGGAAGACAAGACGTTTGAATTCCCTGTTGAAGTAAAAGAAGCACCGGTTGTTGATTCCGTATCGTTCACTAATGGTAATACTGCCCTGATGACGACACTGTTTAATCAAGTAGCTGGTGGATTTGTTGTTCTTGATCAATATGGCCAAGAAATTGCTAACCCTGGTGATTTGGAAATTGTACCGGTTGATCCTGCTGATGGTGTAGAAGGATTGACGCTAACACTAAATGGTAACACGATAGAGGTGGTCGCGTCAGGACTTTCAGACTCTGTTGTTGCAAGTTACGCGGTTCAATCAGCGAACGGTGATGTACTTGGTGAGTTTACAGTTGACTATACAGAAGTCGGTGAAACTGCGGAATACTATTTGATGCCGACATCTGAAGTTTCAGACTTTGTTATTGACTATAATTCCGAAAGCGATGCATCTATCAACTTTGCGATGATCGGTATCGATATTAATGGTTATATCTCTGAAGTTACTGATCTAAACAACTATACGGTTGAGCTTTCGGGTGTAACAGAAGGAAGCGAAGAAGCAACACTTGTTGTGGCAGAAGATGGTACGGCAACATTAAGTGCAACACCATTTGCAACGGAAACTGAACAAGAAGTCATTGTGACGATCAAGGATGGAAATATTTATCTTACTGACGGTCAATTTTCTGTAAAAAATACGACACCTGCTCCGGCCGAACTTCAGTCTATCGAGCTTGCTAATGGTGTTGATGCCATTACAATTAGTCAAGATACGACGTTTGATGGAATCAGTGGCGATCTCGTTGGACTAGATCAATACGGGGAATCGTATGATCTTACAACGGTTGCGGCTGAGTTAAACACAACGGTTAATGGCGAAACAATTGACTTACAAGACACCGCTACAAACGGCGACACTGCTCAACTAACAGTGAAAGTCAATGACATAGTAAAAGTATTTGACATAGTTGTCGATAAACAGTAAAGAAACAGGGGGACGGTTCTCCGCTTCGGAAAAGAAGCAGGAGAACCGTCCTTTTTCTGTTTGTTTAGGAAATTATAAAATCTGTTTTTGTTCCAATATTACTTATAGGCTGTTCTGCTTAATGGTTGTTTAAATATGGAAAGGTCAATCGAATCTGCCATGGCTTTTAGGCCTGCATCATTAGGGTGTAGTTGATCACCACTGTCATATTTAGGTAAAATTTTGTCAGGGTTTTCAGGGTCTCTAACTACACGGTCAAAATCAAAAACAGCATCAAAAATATCTTGGCTACGAATCCATTCATTTACTGCTTGTCGTGTTTCTTCGCCTTCTTCTGTGTAATAAGTTGGGTCACCAGTAAAAGAATTCATCGGAGTCAACGTACCAACATAAATTCTAATTCCGCGTTTATCGGCTTCTTTTGCAATTTGTTTCATTCCTTTAATAATTTCTTCTGCATCCAACTGATGAGGAACGTGTCCGATGTCATTGATACCTTCAAATAGAATGATATCGGTAACATTCGTTTGTGAAAAGACATCTCTTTCTAATCTATCTAATGCTTTTTCACCGAATATGGCATCATCTCTCAAAATTTTGTTCCCGGAAATTCCCTGATTAAGCACAGAAAATGTTTGATTATTGATCTCTTTATCCAGGCGCTCATTTAAGAAGTCTGTATACCGTTGATTAGCATTTAAGGTAGATAAGTAACCTGCAGTTATAGAATCGCCTAATGCTACAATGGTGCGAGCCTTTTTGTTAGATTTTGTTAGAACGTCTACACCAGATAGGAAAAACCAAGAATTGGAGTCGTTTGTAAATCCGCTTCCATCAACGTTTGCTGTAGCATCTCCGACTGAAAAATAACTCTTTTGATTAGCTGTATTGTGCCAAGTGGCTGGACCACTTTCCTCTGGGATATAGACGCTAATTGTCAAATCCTCTCCATCAACAACATCAAATGGAACCGGATCACTGACGATAGCTTCGCCTGCTGGTACCGTAACTGATTCTTCTCCAGCAAAAGTTAGTGTTTCAATTGAATCGGAAATGACCTTTGCATCTTCATCTGTTTTTCCAATTGTAGCTTTTCCAAAAGTTAACGGTTTTTCTCCGAATTCATTGGATAGTCGAACTTTTACTTCTTCCCCAGAAGCTGTTGGATTCACAATCATTCGAATTGTCTCATCGTCAAATCCATTTTCAGAAAAGCCGCCATCCCAATCAACAGTTGTCCACGCAGCCATCTGGCTTGTTGCCCAAGCCCCAATCCAGCTCCCGATTTTGTTGTCAGCGGTTACAGTTAGGGTAGAGAAAGAGAAAGCTAAAGTGAAAATAATGGCAGAAATTACGAATAAGTTAAACCTTCTTTTAAACATTGCTTCGCCTCCTAGTAAATTGTTTGTTTAATAATACACATCTTAACACTAGTAATATTAGGGAAGTATGGGAGTTTTGTATGGATTTATAGACAAACTTTTTCTGTTTTCGCTTTATTCCCCTAGTTTATGGGAAATAAGTTGGTTAGAGGTAATGATTCCTTCAATTATTTTGTCGAGATAGGAAAGATTAATAGGTCAATGCTACTGGGAGGTATTGATTAAAAGGGATTGTTGGATATGTTTAGGCCCGCTTCTATTCTATTTATGCAAAAGATAAAACTATGGTTCAACAGGGGATTGAGAGATTCAAAAGGATTGTTTTTTTATATTAAATGCTGATTTGCTGACGCATTTTTTGATATGTGGGTGTCCTAGGTTAATTACCATGGTTAGAAAAAATATGAATTTAGAATAATCTGTTGACTTAATTATAATTAAGATTTATAATTTGGAAAGAATACTAATATACTAGTTATATTAGAATGGTTTTATGGTAAACTACCTGTTTATTGCAATTTGTAAGCGATGCCATAACATTAACTCTAAAGGGTGAAAGGAACAACTGAATTTTTTAATGGCTAATTGTAAGCGGTGCCAGTATTTAGGGAGGTGGTTATAGGGGGGGTTATTTGTTATTTTGATGTATCTTAAAACACCTAGAAATATTGAAAAGTACTAAATTCATAGGAGGGTAACCATGAAATTTATGAAAAGTAAATTAGCAATCTTTTTATTGATTGTTTTAACATTTGGATTATTGTTAGTTGGTTGTAGCGGTGGCGATAGTGAAACAGGATCATCAGATGGTAACACGAACGATGACACGAATGCTTCTGAAAAGGATAAAGAAAGCGCTTCTGGAGATGAACAAGTAAACATAAGATTTGCTTGGTGGACTAATCCTAATAGGACAGAAGTAACAAAAGCAGCCATCGACCTTTTTGAAGAAAAGTATCCGAACATTAAAGTAACAGCTGAGTATTATTCATGGGATAGTTATTGGCAAAAGATGGCAACTGTAGCAGCTGGTGGTAGTTTACCGGATGTGATGCAAATGGACGGATCAAGATTAAAGTCCTTTGTTGAAAAGGAACAATTATTAGATTTAGGAACAACTGATATTGATACTTCAGGTATTGGGGAAAATACTCTAGAATTGGGAAAAGTTGACGGAAAGCAATACGCATTAACAACGTCTATCAATGCACAGATTTTAATATCTAATCCAGAAATATTGGAAGAAGCAGGAGTTAGCATTCCTGAAGAGAATTACACTTGGGAAGACTATGCCGACATGCTTGTAAAAATATATGAAGAAACAGGTAAGTATGGAGCTGCAAATGAAATGGAACAACCTGCTTACTTAGATTACTGGGCAAGAACAAAGGGTGAGAACTTATATAGTGAAGATGGTAAAACCATTGGAATGTCTAAGGAAACACTTACTTCTTGGTTCCAATATTGGCTAGATTTACAAGAAAAGGGCGGCGTTCCAACTGCAGAAGAAAATTCAGCATATGCACATAATGATATGTCTGCTAGTCCTTTTATTGCAGGGGAAACAGCGTTTAACTGGTTGTTTTTAGGAACTGGCGGACAGTATGAAACCGCTTTAAATAAACCGATTAAACGACTTCTTCTTCCGGAATATGGTAATGATAACAAACCATATCCATTACATGCTGCTATGTTCTGGACAGCTGCTGCTAACACAGAGTATCCAGAAGAAGCGGCTAAGTTAATTGACTTTTTAGAAAACGACCCCGAAGTATCTAAATTATTTGAAAATGATCGCGGTATTCCAGCTAATTCTGAAAATATGCAATTAGTTGCAGAATCTACAGATAACGACACTGTCAGAAGACAAAATGAGGTTATGGCAAAAGTAGAGGAAGTAGCAACGCCTTTAGATTTAGATCCCCCAAATGCAAACGGAACAGCAGATATTTTAAAAGATATTGCGCAACAGGTAACATTTAAACAACTTACACCAAGCGAAGCTGCTGATGAGTTTACAGATCAGTTGAACCAATCATTAAGTAAGTAAAATATTGCATAACAAGATGTCACCCTTATAGTGACATCTTGTTAAAAGGAGGTTCCAACATTGCAAACGCAGCAAGTGCAGGCTACGACGTTAAAACAAAAACCCGAAAAACTTAAAAAAATGCAAACCCCTTTACAGCGGAATTTAACTGCCTATGCTTTTATAAGCCCGTGGCTCATAGGTATGTTGTTTTTGACAGTTGGATCGATGCTATTCACCTTTTATTTGGCATTTACAGATTATGATTTGTTAAGTGCGCCGACTTGGATAGGTGCAGATAATTTCACGAATATTTGGAATGATAGGAATTTTTGGGCATCTATTCGTTCAACATTGTATTATGTTGCTTTATCTGTTCCGTTGCGTTTAATTGCTTCTCTATTGGTTGCCATGCTCCTTTTGAAGGATATAAAGGGAATTGGCTTATATCGTGCGGTAATTTATTTACCTTCGTTACTTGGTGGTAGTGTAGGAGTAGCTATTGGTTGGAAAAAGCTATTTGATGCTAATGGGCCAATAAACTCTTTTTTAGGAGTGTTTGGAATTGCTGGTCCAATGTGGATAGGTAATCCTTCAACAGCTATCTATGTTCTTATAATCTTAGCTGTATGGCAATTTGGATCAGAAATGGTAATTTTTTTAGCTGGATTAAAACAAGTTCCAACCATTTTATACGAGGCAGCGACGATTGATGGTGCATCTAAACTAAAACAATTTTTCCATGTGACATTGCCAATGCTATCACCGATTATTTTCTTTAATTTATTAATGGGCACTATTTCAGCCTTCATGGTGTTCACGCAAGTTTATATTATTACTGGCGGCGGACCAATGAAGTCTACGTTGTTCTACGTGTATTATTTATATCAAAATGCATTTACGTACTTTGATATGGGTTATGCTGCAGCACTTGCAGTTATTCTATTAGTGATTATTGCGATTATCTCAAGTTTCATTTATCTAACTTCAAAGTTCTGGGTTAACTATGATGTATAAGGTGGTGTTCGTCAATGAATAAGAAATCTCTTGCAAAAACAACATTACGACATATTTTATTAATTACGGTATCGTTTTTTATGGTATATCCGATTTTATGGATGTTTTTCTCATCCTTTAAACCTAATAATGAAATCTTTTCAACGACAAACTTGATTCCGAAAACATGGACGTTTGAACATTACCTTTCAAGTTTTGGGCCTGATGCTCCAATGAACTTCGGTCCAATGTTTCTTTATTCTTTTTTAATTTCAATTGTTGTAGTTGTTGGAAGTATTTTTAGCTCAACTTTAACAGGATTTGCATTTGCTAGATTAAGATTCACACCAAGAAAATTTTTTATTGGCTTTATGTTTGGAACTATGATGTTACCTATACAGGTAGTCATGATTCCGCAATATATTATCTTTAATAAATTAAATTTAGTAAATTCTTTCACACCGTTAATGCTGCCTAGTTTTCTTGGCGTCACACCGTTTTTTATTTATTTAATGGTGCAATTTATTCGTGGAATTCCAAAGGATTTAGACGAAGCAGCTCTAATTGATGGATGTAGTACCTTCCGTATGTTTACGACAGTAATTTTACCGCTTGCAAAACCGGCTATTGTTACGATGTCAATCTTCGCTTTTTACTGGACGTGGAATGACTTTTTTGGTCAATTAATTTATTTGTCTAATCCCGAAAAATTCACCGTATCACTTGGTTTAAGTATGTTCATGACTAATTTAGGTGAATCACAATATGGAAGCTTGTTTGCCATGTCTATCTTATCGGTTGTTCCGGTGTTTGTAATCTTCTTATTCTTCCAACGCCATTTAACAGAAGGTATTGCAACGCACGGGTTAAAAGGATAGTAGTTAGCCCATAATTTGCTTTATGAGTGAGGTGATTATACATTTCTATTACAAATAGGCGGTTTAATGGGCAAGTTGGGGAGTTTGTTTATCAAACCTTAAAAGAACAAATCATTAAATGTGAACTAGAACCAGCCAGAAAGATTTCAGAAAAAGAGATAGCAGAACGACTGAACGTGAGCAGGTCCCCGGTCCGAGAGGCATTTTTGAAATTAGAGCAAGAAGACCTGTTGGGAATTTATCCGCAAAGTGGCACGATTGTATCGAAAATTGATTTAGCAATCTTGGAAGAGGGAAGATTCGTTCGTGAAAATATTGAAAAAGCAGTTGTGAGAGAAGCTTGTGATATTTTTGATAATAATGCTTTGTTTCAGTTGGAAACAAATATTACGATGCAAGAACTATGTTTAAATAAGGGAACTTTTAAACGGTTGTTTGAACTAGATGAAGAGTTCCATAAATTGATTTTCCAAGGGTGTAACAAATTCAAAACGTGGAAAATGGTTAGGCAAATGAATAGTCATTTTGATCGATTAAGAATACTGAAGTTGTCCTCTAAAACAAATTGGGACACCGTTTATGAACAGCACAAAGCTATTTATAAGGCCATTATAGATAAAAATAAAGAAGCTGCTGAACGAGCCATGTCTAATCATTTAAAGTTAGTAATTGTAGAGAAAGACGAATTGAAAAGTATCTATCCGGATTATTTTAATTAGATGTGGATCGAAAGTCTGGTCATTCATCTCAATTCCGGTCATTAATATATATTTATTGTAATCGCTTTATTATTTTATAAAAAGGAGTGGATTATTAGATGGTTAATGTTGCGATAGTTGGTGTAGGGGCTATTTCATCGGCTCATATTAAAGGGTATCAAGAGTTTCAGGGCAATTGTAATATTGTTGCGCTGTGTGACATCTATCCGGAAAAAGCAAAGAAAAGTGTCAAGGAATATAACCTTGCAGCTGAAGTATATGATGATTATAAAGAAATGTTGAAGCGTGATGATATTGATTTAGTATCCGTATGTACACCACCTTATACTCATGCTCAAATATCTGTTGATTGCCTAGATGCTGGTAAACATGTTTTAGTGGAAAAACCTATGGCTTCTTCCTTGGAAGAGTGTGATGCTATGAACGAAGCAGCTACAAGAAATAATAAAATCCTATCTGTTGTTGCCCAAAATCGATTTACGAATCCGATGATGAAATTAAAAAATGTATTAAATACAAAATTAATGGGTGCCATTGTTCATACTCAAGTAGATTCTTATTGGTGGAGAGGGTATAGCTATTATGATTTATGGTGGAGAGGTACATGGGAAAAGGAAGGTGGCGGTTGCACGTTAAACCATGCCGTACACCATATTGATATTTTTAAATGGATGAACGGAATGCCTTCTGAAGTTACAGCGGTTACGAGTAATGCATCACATGATAATGCAGAAGTGGAAGATATTTCGGTAGCCATTTGCCGTTACGATACAGGTGCACTAGCGCAAATCACAAGCTCTGTTATCCATCACGGTGAGGAGCAACAATTAATCTTCCAAGGGAAAAATGCTCGTGTTTCCGCTCCTTGGAAATTAAAGGCATCAAAGTCATTGGAGAATGGCTTTCCGGAAGAGGATAAGGAATTGGAAGAAAAAATCCAAAAAATTTATGATGAACAACAGTCGATTCCATACGAAGGACATACGGGACAAATACATGATGTACTGTTGGCGGTTAACGGTGAAAACGAAGTACTGATTGATGGATTCCAGGGGCGTGAAACTTTAGAATTAATTACTGCAATCTATCAATCTGCAAGTTTAGGGCAGACAATAAAACTTCCATTAGAGAAGGACGCACCTTTCTACACAAGAGATGGTGTCCTGAAGAATACAACTTATTTCTTTGAAAAGAAAAACACAGTAGAGAATTTTTTGGATAATAAAATTACTACAGGTGGAAACTACGAGTAATAGATTTAAATAGTCATGTAAAACGAAAAACAAAATAGGATTCGATTGAGAATCCTATTTGTCTATGTTGTTATATATAGATTTTAATTTTAGGAGGTTGATTCAAAATGAGTAAAAATGATGGCATGAACTATGCTCCTAAGGGAAAGCCGAACAAAGTTGTAGATAAGGGAGAATTCAAGATTGCTGCAATTGGCCTAGATCATGGACATATCTATGGGATGGTTAACGGCCTAATAGAAGCTGGTGCAGAGATTGTTGCCGTTTATGATCCAGATATAAAGAAAGCGGAGAAATTTAGTGAAGCTTATGAAAGTGTGAAAATTGCAAATTCAGAAGAGGAAATTTTGGAGGATCCTAGCATTCAACTTGTGGCAAGCGCGAGTATTCCTGTCGACCGAGGTCCTTTAGGATTGCGTGTATTAGATAAAGGAAAACATTATTTTGCCGATAAGCCTGCCTTTACGAAAAAAGAGCAAGTGGAAGCGGCACGTAAAAAGGTATCTGAAACTGGATTGAAATGGGGCATTTATTACGGTGAACGCCTCCATAACGAGGGAGCAGTTTTTGCTGGCCAACTAATTGAAGAGGGTGCAATAGGTAGGGTCATTCAGGTAATTGGTACTGGTCCACACCGCGCCAATGCACCTAGTAGACCAGATTGGTTCTTTGACCCAGAAAGCTATGGTGGAATTTTATGCGATATTGGTAGTCACCAGATTGAGCAGTTTTTACACTATGCAGGTGCGAAGGATGCCAAAGTGCTTCATAGCAAAGTGGCAAACTACAATTTTAAGCAATATCCAAAATTTGAAGATTATGGCGATGCCACTCTTGTTGCTGATAACGGTGCAACTTTCTATTTCCGTGTCGACTGGTTTACGCCGGATGGATTAGGTACGTGGGGTGATGGTCGTGTTACAATTTTAGGAACAGATGGTTATATAGAGGTAAGAAAATATATTGACATTGCTCGTGATTCTTCCGCTAACCATGTTTATCTAGTTAATCATCAAGGAGAACAATATTTTAATCCATCAGAACAAGCAGGATATCCCTTCTTTGGTCACTTCATTTTAGACTGCTTAAATGGAACAGAAAATGCGATGACACAAGAACATGCGTTTAAGGCAGCTGAATTATGTATTGATGCACAAGAACAAGCCATTAATGTTGAACCAGCTTTAAGCGAAGTTTTGTAATCTTTTAGTATAAATTATTAATAGCAAGGCTCATCTATTAAGATGAACCTTGCTATTTTTTATTGTTTGAAAGGGTATGTCAGTTCAGAGTTGGGATAAAGGTAAAGGAACTGCTGAAAACTAATGTATTCATGCGTATGAACCAGTTGATAGGAAGTCGATTGCTTGTTGGGCGCATGAATGGCGAGGGACATGTTATGTGTTGAACTCAAGCTCATAGGGAAGAGGGACTACTAAATGAGCAGTTTCAGCAAGTATTTGTAAAAACTATGAAGACGAACGTCGGTCACTTTAAGGATAAACACAACATGGTCAACGATTCTGTTCTCTTATCTCTTTTTGTAATGAGGGATTTGGTGAGCATATCCACCTTAGGTCCACCGATTTAAATTGTGCTATTATATGTTCTTTGACCAACTTGGTTAAATAAGTTCTTCTTAAAAAAGGTGATAAGGTAGTAAGAAAAGCACCTCTTCAAACATAGTTGTTTAAAAATTCAAAAAAGTTATTGACATCCCAAAAGACATTTGCTAATCTATGTTTAGAAAACGATTTCCAAAAACGATTTCCAACTTCATATCTTGTAAGAAAGTATATTTTTTTAATCTATTTGTAAGCGTTTACCTTTAGAGCAACAGAATGATGGGAGGCGGTATTATGGATAATGTTGGGTTTAGAATACTTTCACGGACTAAGAAGGTTAGTGATGATATAGTCAAACAATTCGAAAATGCGGTCACGCCACATGTTAGTGACAATTTAAATCGAATGTTTGCTGCTGGAATGAACTTGAAGCCTTATTTTAAAAAAGGCAAGTTGTTAGGGGTTGCTCTTACTGTCAAAACAAGGCCTGGTGACAATTTGATGGTACATAAGGCGATTGATCTTGCCGAAACTGGTGACGTGTTAGTTGTAGATGCTGGAGGAGAAACAACCAATGCTATCGTAGGGGAGATTATGCTAAAGCTTTCTGAAAAGAAAGGAATTAAAGGATTTGTCATCAATGGCGCGATTCGAGATTCTGCTGCTTTTATGGCTGGAGATTTCCCTGTCTATGCAAAGGGTGTCACGCATCGAGGACCATACAAGGATGGGCCGGGAGAAATCAATGTTCCAGTTTCGTTAGGTGGAATGGTCATTCATCCAGGAGACCTCATTTTGGGAGACGAAGACGGGGTAGTTGCCATTCCGTTTGAGTATGCGGAAGAGGTTCTCATCAAGGTGAAACAACAGGAACAGAAAGAAAAGGAAATTTTTCAATCAATTGAAAACGGTTCTGTAGATCGAAGTTGGATTGACCAAACTCTAAAACAAATGGGGTGTGAATTCTAATGGATTTACCAACTCGATTTGATTGGCAAAAGCTACAACAATTTTGTTGCGATATATTTGTAAAGGCTGGAGTAGCGGATGAGAAGGCAAAAATCGTTGCTGAATCGCTTATCCAAGCAGATTTAAGAGGGGTCGATTCACACGGCGTAGTAAGAACCTCGATTTACATGAAAAGAATAGAACAGTCAATGATTGACCCGCATGCTGAGGTAGCGATTGAGAAGGAAAATGATGTGTCGGCATTACTAAATGGAAACAATAACTTCGGTTCAGTTGTTGGTAGTAAAGCTTTGCAGCTCGCTATTACTAAAGCTAAAAAACAAGGAGTTGCAATCGTAGGTGTAAGAGGTTCGAATCATTTTGGGACTGGCGCTTACTATGCTTTAAAAGCAATTGAACAAAACATGATTCTAGTCGTGATGTCGAACGCTTCGCAAACGATGCCGCCAACCGGGGGGGTTAGGCCATTTATTGGAACGAATCCATTGGCAGTTGGTATTCCAGCTGGAAACCATAGGCCATACTTACTGGACATGGCAACGAGTGTTGTGGCTAGAGGGAAAATTATCGTTGCGTCACAAAAAGGAGAAAGCATTCCGCTTGGCTGGGCAATCGATAAAGAAGGTAATCCAACAACTGATGCGAACGAAGCCCTCGAGGGGTCTGTTTTACCTTTGGGTGGTCCTAAGGGATATGGGATTTCGATGTTCATTGATATTTTCTCGGGTGTTCTGACTGGCGCAGGTTTCGGGAAATATGTGAACAACATGTACGAGAACTGGGAGAAACCACAAAACGTTGGGCATTTTTTTATCGCGTTAGACATCAATCGCTTCATGAATATTAAACAATTTAAGCAACGAATGGACTTATATATAGACGATATTAAGGCAGAGCCAAAGGCAAATGGTGTTGATGAAATTTTAATTCCGGGTGAATTAGAGTTCCGTAGAGAAATAGAACGAAAGAAAAATGGAATCCTTCTTCCGGAAAAAGTAGTGAGTGAATTAAAAGAAATTGGTAGTCGTTATGGACTGGAAATTGAACAGTCTCGTTTTCAAGGAGAAAGGGCAAAGGACGGTGTGACAGATGTTAGTAAGTAAAAGTTTTCGGTATGAAATTCCAACGAAAATTGAATTTGGTCAAGGATATGTTAGAACACTCCCGAAGCATATCGAACAGCTTAAAGCGACAAATGTATTAGTAGTAGGTGACCCAGGAGTGCTTGCTGCAGGTATTGTCGCTAAAATTGAGGAGCCCCTACATCAAGCAAATATTAATTTTATTACTTTTACCGATGTTGGAACAGAAGCTACCATTGAGTCAGTTGATCAGGCTGTTGAACTGGCTAGGTCGAACAGCTGTGATCTCGTAATCGGCGTTGGCGGTGGTAGTGCGCTTGATACAGCAAAATCAGTCGGACTTATTCTTGGAAACGGAGGGAATATCAGAGATTATATCGGAATCGATAAGGTTCCCGGGCCTGGAGCACCAGTGATTGCCATTCCAACAACGGCCGGAACAGGCAGTGAGATTACTAGATTCTCTGTGTTATCGGATAAAAAAGCGAAAGCTAAACTAAGCGTCGGTAGTATGTTTAACTGCCCAACCATTGCGCTGTGTGATCCTGAACTAACGATATCTTTACCTCCACATATAACCGCAGCAACCGGAATGGACGCACTAACACATGCGCTTGAATCCTATGTAAATAAAGCAACCCAACCCATCTCAGAAGCATTATCCATCCAATCAATCAAACTCATTTCAAAAAGTTTAAGGCTTGCAGTTGTACAAGGTGAAAATCTTGATGCCAGACATGATATGCTCATGGCCAGTATGTTAGCAGCAATGGCTTTTAGCTCCACAAGATTAGGATTGGCACACGCGCTTGCTATACCGTTAGGTGCACACTTTAAAATTCCGCACGGCGTTGTGAATGCCATTTTACTACCAGAAGTTATGCAATTCAATTTGATTGGGAATTTAGACAAGTTTATAGAAATTGCAGGTATTTTTGGTGAACATACGGACGGTTTAACAAAGCGTGAAGCTGCAGAATTGGCTGTAACAGCAGTACGACAACTTAAGCGAGATGTAGGGATTAATGCGACACTTTCTGATTATGGATTAAAAGAAGAAGATTTAGACATGATTGTTGAAGAAGCGATGCAATCAGGTAATGTTCCTGTAAATCCAGTAAAGCCATCACTCGAAGATTTGAAAAACATTTGTCGAGCAGTAATGAGTAAAGAAGAGGAGTGAACGTTTTGGCGGTGATAACTAGTACAAATATGTTAGGTTGGTTGGAGCGAAATCAACCGAAAACTTACGGAAACTTTATCAACGGCAAGTGGATAGCGAGCAAAAGTCAACAAACGTATCCAATCTATCATGCCGCAAATAAGCGTGAAGTGTTAGCTTCCTTTCAACAATCGACTGAAGATGATGTTGATGCTGCGGTTTGGGCAGCAAACGAAGCATTTCAAAGCTGGTCTCAAGTACCAGGGCCAGACCGTGGGGCAATCTTATATAGATTTGCCGAATTGCTCGAGCAGAACGTCGAAGAATTAGCTTATATGCTATCCGCAGAACAGGGGAAATTGTTAGCCGAGTCAAGAGGTGAAGTGCTAAGAGCTGCAAAGGAGACGAGGTTCTGTGCCGGAGAAGCTTTTCGGATTGAAGGCCAGACATTACCTGCAGAGCGTACGGGTGTGTGGAACTCAACAGTCAGAAAACCAATTGGTGTGATCGCTGCAATTGCACCTTGGAATTTTCCAGTTGTCACCCCAGTTAGAAAAATTATACCTGCTTTGGCGTATGGGTGCACGGTTGTTTATAAGCCGGCGTCTATCACTCCATGGACATCAGCTCGATTAATGGAGCTTTTAGCCGAAGCTGGTGTTCCAAGTGGTGCTGTGAACTTAATTGTTGGTAGTGGGTCAAAGATTGGCCATTCCTTGATAAATCACCCGGACATTAAAGGAATTAGTTTTACTGGTTCAACGAAAATCGGGAAAAATATTAACGAAACGGCAGCGAAAAGGCTCGTGAAAACCCAATTAGAACTAGGTGGTAAAAATCCAGCTGTTGTATTAGATTTTGATGATGCAAAAGTAGTGGCAAAGCAAATTGTCGCGGCCGCATTTGCTTGTAGTGGTCAGCGCTGCACGGCCATTAGCCGAATTGTTGTCGTACAAGAAAAGAAACAGCAATTAGTGGACGCGTTACTAGAAGAGGTGAAAAATATTCGGGTTGGTCCAGCGTGGGAAGAAAATGCGAATATGGGTCCGTTGGTGAATAAACCACAGCTAGATATTGTCCAACACTATGTCAATGTTGGACAACAAGAAGGTGCAAAACTCCTTTTTGGTGGTGATGTATTGACTGAGGGCGTGTATGCAGATGGCCATTATATGGTACCAGCATTATTTGACGAGGTGGAACCACAGATGCAGATTGCCAAGGAGGAAATATTTGGCCCTGTCCTGACAATCACCACGGTTGGTAGCATGGAAGAAGCACTGGCTGTTGCCAATGATGTCGACTACGGCTTGGCGGCTTCGGTATTTACGAAAGATTTACACAGTGCTTATGCATTTGCGGAAAGACTACAATCTGGTATGGTCCATATTAACCATGGAACAGCCAGTGCTGCCCACTTACCTTTTGGTGGGACGAAGCAATCAGGGTTTGGTGCATTTTCCATTGGACAGACGAATGCGGAGTTTTTCACCGAGTTAAAAGCTGTTTATTTCCAATACTAACCGCTTGGAAGCTGATGCGGGTGTTATGTATCACGTAAAATGATTTGTATATCAGTTGAAAGTCGTTAATTAGGAAGATTTACACCTTTTGGGAAACGGTTTCTAATACGGCTAAGAAGAAAAAGTATGCGAAAGAAGGGAGTACTATTCAACGGCCTAAAGTGTATATAACCCGTAAAATTGACGATGCGATTGTTTCTAAGATTTCCGAAAAGTGTGAAGTAACAATGTGGGGAAAAGAAGATGAGCCAGTTCCTCGGGAAGTTTTACTAGAAAAGGTAAAGCAGATAGATGGTCTATTTTGTCTATTAACAGAAACAATTGATGCCGCCGTTTTGCAAGAAGCAAAGCATCTAAAAGTGATAAGTAATATGGCTGTTGGTTACAACAACATCGATGTGGATTGCGCCAAGCGAAGAGGGATTATCGTAACGAATACACCAGAGGTTTTAACTGAAACAACCGCAGACTTAACATTTGGCTTACTGCTTACCGTTGCAAGGCGATTGATTGAAGCTACTGACTACGTAAAACAGGGAAACTGGAAGACGTGGTCGCCAATGGAACTTGCCGGACAAGATGTTTATGGTGCAACACTAGGGATTATTGGAATGGGCAGGATTGGTCAAGCGGTTGCACGACGGGCCCGTGGGTTTAGTATGAAGATAATTTATCATAATAGACAATCTGC
>NZ_JAMQKC010000011.1 GCF_028416595.1 Aquibacillus salsiterrae
AAAAAGATTCACATTGAAATGGCACTACAGCAATCACATATTGCAGATCAGCTTGATATGCTCGCACAACAAAATGGTTGGATGAGCCATCCTAACGCAACGGCAATGGAACAAACTAATGCCCAAATCCCGTTGAAAGAAAATCAAGGACACATGCCAGTATATGACAATGGCAATGCCCCCACCCAAACACATTAATAAGAAAAGCGCAGGCGCCTTGCTAGCCCCGACAGGCATAAGACAAGCCCTGACGTGGCGGTCTTTGCCACAGAAGAGATTGACTTATGACCCCGAGGGGCTAGGCGCCCGGAGCTAGACAAATAGAAAAGCGCAGGCGCCTTGCTAGCCCCGACAGGCATAAGACAAGCCCTGCGTGGCGGTCTTTGCCACAGAAGAGATTGACTTATGACCCCGAGGGGCTAGGCGCTGGAGCTAGACAAGAAAGAGAAAAGTAATGAAAAACCATTCCCGATTTTTTCGGAGGATGGTTCTTTCACTTCCAGTTCTATCCTTTAAAAAGCCGTGCATTGATAGCCACGATAACTGTACTTAAAGACATTAACACAGCACCAATTGCAGGACTTAATACAATTCCGATTGGAGATAGGATACCAGCTGCAAGCGGAATTGTCACAATATTGTAACCTGCCGCCCACCACAGGTTCTGTATCATTTTACGGTAGGTTGATTTTGACAACTCTAAAATCGAAACTACGTCTTCAGGATTACTTCTGACTAGAATGACGTCTGCTGTTTCCATCGCTACATCCGTACCAGCACCTATAGCAATACCTAGGTCTGCATTGGCTAGCGCAGGTGCATCATTTACGCCATCACCTGTCATAGCAATTTTCTTTCCTTGCCTTTTAATTTCTTTGATTTTATCTGCTTTTTCATGAGGTAAAACTTCTGCAACAACCTGATCTAATTTCAATTGCTCAGCTACCCAGCTGGCAACTTTATAATTGTCTCCAGTTAACATTTGTGATTCAACATTTAATTCTTTTAAACGTGCGATTGCGCGCTCAGCACTTTCTCTCACTTTGTCCGCTAAAGCAATCATACCTGCAAGCTTTCCATCAATGATAACAAAAATGACCGTCTTACCTTGTTCCGATAAATCGTTAAATGTTTGATTATTATAATGGATGTTTTGTTCTTTTACATAACCAGGACTTACAATTAGAATTTCTTTTCCATCTACGTTCCCTTTTAAGCCTTTACCTGTCATAGATTCGAAATGGTCAGGCTCTTGGAAGGTAATATTCTGCTCTTTTGCCCCTTCTACAATCCCCTTAGCTATCGGATGTTCAGACTGGGCTTCCAATGAAGCAGCAAGTTGTAAAACACTTGTTTTGTCGAAATCAGTTTCTGTAATAATATCAGTAATTCCGAATTCTCCCTCTGTCAGAGTTCCTGTTTTATCAAAAACAATCGATTCGATCTTTCTTGCTTCTTCGAATTGGGTCCGGTTGCGAATTAATAACCCTTGTTTAGCAGCTAGAGCTGTCGAACGTGCTACAACTAATGGCGCAGCTAAACCGAGCGCATGAGGACAGGCAATAACCATAACTGTAACCATTCTCTCTAATGCATAGGCAAATGGATACCCTAATAATAGCCATATGACAAGTGTAGTCACACCAGCTAGTAAAGCTAGATAAAACAGCCATTTAGCGGCACGATTGGATAAATCCTGTGTTTTGGACCTTGACTGTTGTGCTTCTTGAACCATGTTAACTACTTGGGAAAGATAACTGTCTTCACCAGTTTTTTCGACACGAATTGTTAAGGATCCTTCACCGTTTATAGAACCAGCAATTACTTCATCATCGACCGCTTTTTCTACTGGAACGGACTCACCAGTTAGCATCGATTCATTAACGGCTGATTGACCTTTCACAATACTTCCATCAACTGGTACCTTCTCCCCAGGCTTTACCAGCACTTTTTCTCCCTGCTCTAAACTCGATACTTTTACTTCCTTGATTTCACCATTTTCATCAATTAGGTGTGCATCTTGAGGCATCATCTTAACAAGTTCTTCCAGTGCATTTGATGCACCCATAACAGACCGCATTTCAATCCAGTGACCAAGGAGCATGATATCAATTAAAGTTGCCAGTTCCCAAAAAAAGTTATTTCCTGACAGACCAAATACAGTTAGTGTACTATAGCCATAGGCAACTACGATCGCTAGTGCGATAAGTGTCATCATGCCTGGATTTTTTTGCTTAAGTTCGTCAATTGCACCTGTTAAAAACGGTTTTCCACCATAGAAAAAAATAAATGTCGCAAGTGTAAATAGTACATAACTAGCACCAGGAAACGTTAATTCATAATTAAGAAATGATTGAATCATGGGTGACAGTACTAAAATTGGTATTGTTATTAGTAAGGATATATAAAATCTGCGTTTGAAGTCAGCTATCATATGCCCATGATCGTGGCCTCCGTGACCATGTCCAGAGTGGTCATGATGATTATGCCCATGATCATGGCCTCCGTGATCATGATTGGAGTGGTCATGATGATTATGCCCATGATCGTGGCCTCCGTGATCATGATTGGAATGATCATGGGTCATTTCTTTATGGTCGTGGTGCGTTTTTGAGTTTTGTGTATGTTGATGTTCATCCATTTTTTTCCTACCATCTTTCTTATGATGGTTATGATTGTGATCCACGTCACTCACCCTTTCTGTCATTTACTTCCATAAATTATATCCCGCTTCACCCACTTTATACCCCCCACGGGTTTAAATTAAACATAATTTTATCATTTAGGCTTATCCACTTTTTTGATTTGTGTTATTCAAAGAGAAACATCCTTGTGTTCTCACAAACTTTTGTCCTTAGAATATTTCAAACCACACATTCATATAGTGAAATATAATGGACAAGTAAGAGAGGGGTAAATTATGGGAAGATCTCTATCCTTTATTTTAATAATATTACTCATACTTTCGGTTACTGTGATAGGGAAAACAGTCTATCATCGAAAAAGAATTCCATGTATGACCGGGATGATGATCGCTATGACAATGGGGATGAGTGTTGGTCTAACTGTTGGGGTTATTTTTGGAATCTTGTTTTCAGGAAACCTCTTTATAGCCACGGTTTTGGGTATGGTGATTGGCATCGTAGTCGGCTTTATATCCGGTGTTCCTGTTAGTATAATGGCTGTTCTAGATGGATTATTATCTGGTGCGATGGGCGGTATGATGGGAGCGATGCTAGGGGATATGATTATACCGGAGTATCGTGATGCCATTACCAAAATAATGTTTTTCTTATCCCTTTCAACGATATTAATCTTATTGTATTTATTCCAAAAGGAAAGAAAGAGTAGCCAAGCCTTTCTTTTTAACAGTCCACTGCTATTGGTTATTCTTTTCGGTTCAATTTTCCTGTTAATTAATCAGATGGGGCCTATTTATTCTGAAACAGACACGCCAAACAATAATCAACTAGATTTCACTACGAATCAACAAAGGTTATCAATCAAAAGCGATGTTTTCTCTTTTTCACCGAGTACCATTAAGATTGAAGTTAACAAGGAAGTAATCTTAACATTAGAAAATCCCGATAACATAGAACATGACTTGGAGATTGAAAATTTCAAAGGAGAAAGCTCGTCTATTGATAGTAGTTCACATCTTCATAATCAATCTAATAATACAATTCATCTACATGCTGCACCTGGGAAACAACAAAGTGTTACCCTCACTGCCACTGAGCCAGGAATTTATCGATTCATTTGTACCATTCCAGGTCATAAAGAATCTGGGATGGTAGGAACTATCGAGGTAACATGAAAGCAAGTCGCAAATTTCTTGGCTTAATACTCCATCGTTATAAGCGGGGTACCAATCGTAAACACAGTATTTCCGCTTAAGGAATCATATCGACTAGCCATTTGAACGTTTATCGGCTTGTTATTACTTTTTAAAGAATAATTTATCTTTTCAGAATAACCTGTAAGACTAATTACGTCCTTTTCATTCAATCCCTCACGGACAGATGCGTTAATATCCGAAAGCATATCCATGATAACTTTTTGTTGTTGGTCATGACTTAATTTTTGGTTTGCGGTTCCTTGAATATTTACTTTTATTTTCGAATCAACTGAAATTGTTTCTAACGATTTTTCAAGATAAGAATACGCGTTAACAAAATCCGTTTTATCGGTCAGGTTGCTTGACAATGACAGTATAAGATGTGCTTGGTATGCTCCATTCTCGTGTAGGACATTCGCTAAAGTTACTTGTATAGTAGCGTTCGGTAAAGCTGAAATCGTTTTTTGCCCTAAATATTTGATTAAATCTTTATTATCTGGGGCTGACGTCAACGATAGATTAATTGAAAATGCTTGTTCTATTTCATTCTTAACCTCTTCAACATTTGAAGTGTTTTTAAAGGTGTCAACTACACCAGTATAATTCAACATCAATCGTTCCATCTTAATATCTGCTTTTTCAAACGTATCTATTAATAAAAGTCCATCGTCCTTTATATCTTTCGCATAAACAGCTTGCTTTTGATTAAAAATGATTGCAAATACTAAAATGATAAGTAAAAAAGTAATAAATCCATTCTTTGTACAGATTTTTTGGAATGTCCCAAACATCTCATGCCCCTCCTATTAAACGATTCTATCAAACTATTAATTATAGTTTGGGCAAAAATGGATGCGGTTATACACTAAATTACATTTAAATGTTCACAAGCCAAAGGGAATGATATAATTGGCGGTGGTGATTAGAATGATACAAATAATTGGGAAAACAGAACTTTATTTTCATAGTGATCAAACATTTCTTTCGGACATCAACTATCATTTGCATCAAAGTTTGGAAAGCTTTGAGGTGCTTTTCCATGAACAACAGAACAAAAGACATAAAATAACGATCTCCTTTATCCTTCATATGGAAGAAAAAATACACTGTAGAACGTTAATGGATTACAACAGTTATGCCTATGATGAATTTAAAAATAGACTTCCCGATAAAATTCATACATCTTACATGCAAACATTAGATATACGCCCTGCTGGAAAAAGGAAGCGGCGAAATGGAAAAGCCAAGCGAAAAGTCTAGCCTACGCTTGGCTTTTTTTATTAGAATAAGAAAGAAGTATGGCTACGCAGCTTCTACAAATCAGTCCTACCGAGGAAAATTAATAAAAGTCGCATAACAATGATTTACAAGAAAATAGGCTGAAACAATATAGAGTACTATACTTTTTACTAATATACCATATTTAGGCAAAATGTTGATTTATTTACCTGAAACTATTAATTTATTGACTGAAATAGCGAAACACTTGTTTGTACTACCTGCCATTTAAAGTTAAAAAAGTTTAAAAAAGTTAAAATAGAGAATATATTTATAAATTGTTTTTTAATAGTTAACGATATTTAAAGGAGGCTGTTAAACTATGATACAATTAAGTACCTCTTTACTAAAAGAAGCCTATCAAAAGGCAAAAGACTTACAAATGAATGAAGACTTTATCCAACTGCTAAAGGTTGAATTAGAAGGAAGAGAACATGAACCAGGCACACAGCTCGAGGAGAATAAATGACATTACATTATTATTGTTTATGGAATGAATGACAAGATGGATAAAGACACATTCTATTTTTGAGACTATTATAGCAATAACCTTCTATTCACCTTAGATCTCTTATCACTGGCAAACTTAAGAAGGGAGGATATTTTTTTGTGACCAACATTAATGTTATCATCGCAGAAGACAATCCAGATGCGCAAGAAATCATCTCGAGTTTTCTAAAACCTCTTGACGATTTTACTGTTACTGGGATAGTTGACAACGGGGAAAGTTTAATTGATACAGTAGCGAACAAAAGTGAAACCCAATTAATCATCGTTGACATTGACATGCCAAAGATAGATGGTATAACTGCGGTCGAATCTTGTTTGAAAATTAATCCTCACCTAAAAGTTATCTTTACAACCGCATACGATCAGTTTGCTGTTAAGGCATTTGATCTAAATGCACTAGATTATGTATTAAAACCGATTAAAAAAGACCGGTTATACATTGCCTTACAAAGAGTAAAGTCATCCATACCTAACCAAGAAGATCATCTCAAGCAGAACTTACTTACGATTAAGATGGATCGGATTTCTTATTTTATTCCCTTGTACAAAATTATATTCATTGAAAAAGATAGTCGTAAAACAATTATTCACACGAAAGAACAACATTATGAGACGAATGAACCGTTAGATAGTATTTTTAGAAAACTGGATAATCACTTTTTCAGAACGCACCGATCATTTATCATTAACACAACTTACCTTTCCCATATAACGTTTGAAGGTGAAACATACTTTGCTCATTTTCGAAATTATCCCAATTATGCCCACGTATCGAAACTTCGCATTAATGAATTGTATAATAAATTAACGTATCCTAATTAACGACCCAAAGTAAATCAGACCTTGATACTTTGGGTTTTTTCTAATTTGTTGAATATATGGTAAATAAAAGTTTCCCTTTAACATTCGTTCCTAATTCATTAAAATAGATGGAAATAGTGTCTTGGAGGCAATTCATCTATGCAAACGTTTTATACAACCGGTACATTTCAAGCATTATCTCGGTCGTCTGACATGACTGGGGCACATATCTTGTACATGTTCAATGAACAGGATAAATATGTCGAAAATGCTTTTTCATATATTTCGGAAGGATTGGACAATGGGGATAATATAATCATAGCCGAAGATAAAACATTTTATCGTACTATTGTTAAACAACTAGAAAGGATTGGATATTCTCATCACGCCATACAGTCAATCGTCTATCTCTCAAACGAAGAGTTTTATTTAAATAAAGATCGCTTTAGTGCTGAAAAAGGTCTCACCCAATTACAAGAAGTTATTCACGATCAGCTATTATCAAAGCGTAGAACGAGGACTTGGGGCAATGTACCGTCAGATGTATCATCTCTTAGTGAAATAAGAAGATATGAGAGTGAAACTGATAAGTTTATTAAGGGTAAAAATCTCATATCGGTGTGCTGCTATAACGCATTAACAACTCCCGCTTTTTTTCAAAATGATTTAATGAAGGTTCATGACTATTTAATGTTTGATGATCAATTGGAAAAATCACCCTTCTATAATCAAAAATCCGCTTCCTTTCCAACCTCCGAGAGAAAACGGCTAGACAAATTAGAGAAAGAAAATCAACTACTTAAAGAAAAGAACGACAAGCTGCTAATAGATTCAGCAAGACAGAAAGAACTTGAGAAGTATTTAAAACTAGATAAGCTAAATGCGGAGAAGGCAAACCATGCGAAAAACCTATTTCTTTCCCAAATGAGTCACGATTTACGAACACCCCTTAACACAATCCAGGGCTTTGCTCAAATTATTTTAATGAATGAAAAAGAAAGTGATTTAAGAAATAAAGTAAATAAAATATTTTATGCATCTGAACAGTTGCTCAAGCTAATTGAAGAAGTGTTGGATTTTTCATTAATTGACTCTGGTAAAATAACGATTAACAAAGAAAAAATACAGGTAAAGCACCATTTAGAAAAGACTGTAAATACTGTATTAGAACTAAATAATACAGATATCGAAGTTAAATTAACAAACGTCAACAAGGACTTATACATAGAGGTTGATCCACTTCGGTTTAGCCAAATTATTACAAATCTTTTAAATAACGCAATCAAATATAATAAACCTAATGGAAAGGTGACCATCTTTTGCGAACATGATAAACAACAGAAACAGGTAAAGATAACTATTGAAGATACGGGACTTGGCATTGACCAACAGGAACTTAATTTGATCTTTGAACCATTTTACCGGTGCAAAAGTAACGCCAATAATTGGAAGGGAACAGGTTTAGGGTTAGCAATTGTATCACAATTAACTGAGCGAATGAATGGAACTTACGGTGCAACAACAGAAAAGGATAAAGGATCGACTTTTTGGGTTTCATTTCAAACAACCAACAGGCTTAACCATCGAGTTGAAAATGAAACCGAGGTAAAAAGTCGTTTGAACCTTGCATATCCGACAAACGTATTATATATAGAAGATAATTCAGAGAACATTGATGTGATTAAATCGATGTTTAATCTGATTAAAAATACGAATGTCTCCTGCATCAGTACTGGAGAAGAAGGCTTAATAAAGGCATTCGAACACCCACCAGATGTCATTCTGCTTGATTTAACTTTGCCTGATATTGATGGGATTGAGTTATTAAAAAAATTGAAGTCGAATCCTATTACAAATAAGATACCTGTCATCGTTATTAGCGCAGATGCAATGAAGTCAACAATTAAACAAGCCTTGGAAGCAGGCTGCAGCGCTTATATTACAAAGCCTATAGACTTTATCGAATTTAGAATTGTATTTGAAAAAACAATAAGATATCTTGGCTATCATCAGTCGGAAAGAAAGTACTAAGGCCTTTCTTTCCGACAGGTAAAAAACCAAGATTTGTCTAGCTCCTCCACCTCTTTTTCTTGTCATTTTTTTGATTTTAACGTTTTTATTTATATGCTTTGGGAAAGACTGATAGCAGTCGTCAGCGTTCGACATTACCCGACAAAAAGGAAGTGACTACGTTGCTATTTCTGCTGTTTTCAGTTGTTGTCTTTACAGTAGTAACGATTATTGTACCAAAACGGATAAATAAGCAAGATTTATATGCAGTTGCCTTATTCTCTATTATTATTGGATTTGTTGTTGATGTTACGTTAGATTTAAAATTTAATCTATATGGCTATTTCGAGCCAGGAGTTCAATTTGCTGGATTTCTTCCTATTCTTGTACTTTTTCCCGCTTCTGGAATGCTCTTTATCAATTTTTTCCCATTTGCTAAATCACTTGGAATGAAGTCATTGTATGTCATTTGTTGGACTATGCTTTGTTTAACTTACGAGTTTTTTTCTGTTAAATTAGGATACTTCTATCATAATAGCTGGACGTTCTTATATTCGGCATTTGTTTACCCGGTTCTTTTTTTTACACAATTAACACACCTCCACCTCTTCCGCCGTTACATAAGAAAAGCGTAAGCGCCTTGCTAGACTAAGGCAGGCATAAGACAAGACCTGACGCGGCGCTCTTTGCCACATGGATTTTTTGCTTAAGACCTCAGGCGGGATAGGGGCTGGAGTAACCTTTTATGGATTATTTTTTTTAAAAAAGTGAGGTTCATCGTTGTTTCCATTAATCATCCTTAGAAGCACACCACATACAACTTCCACAAGCGAACCCAGGGTGCTTATGGGCAGTCTCTATTAATGCTTCGTATCTCGTATCAAAATAAAGCCAACCACCATCGCGAAGAAAACCATAAATGCCTTTGTGCTTTGACTCTTTACTTGGAATAAAAATGCATGTATTTTCATGAAGAGTAAGTTTTTTTGTTGGGAAATCTACATTCAACCACATAAACCTCTCTCCCTTAACTAGAATACACAGCAATTCTTATAAGTCTACCTTTCTACGTACCGATAAACGAGATCCTTGACTCCCTGTTTTTCTACTAACTCAACTAACCCTTGGGCCTCTAGATGCTTTAGAAAAATACATACATTAGCGTAAATCACTGGTGTGCCACTGGAATACCTTTCTTTGGTAGCCCCGTGATACTTGATTAAGTCCTCACACAGGTCACTAGCTTTAAAAATAGGAGATGTTAGGTTGTCTAAATAGACGAATACACCTAATTGCAGCTCTTGCTCTAAAGGTATATTTAATGTATATGCAGACTGCTTGTCTTGTTTAACCTCTGTTAACATTTTTCGTTTCTGCTTCATTTCCTCCCTTCTCTTCTGTGCTTTCATTTCTTGTTCTTGTCTAATTATTTCCATTTGCTTTGTTCGCTGTTCGTGTAGATACTTTGCCAATATCTTTTTTAAAAGCTGCACTTGTCTGCTTAGTAACGGAACATCGTAAGCCAGCTGTTGTTTGATGTCCTCTGGAATTTCCACGCTTTCTGGGATGCCAAAAATCCCTTCCTGAGCTAGCGTCCATCCGTTCGCAGCTTTCATTAACACTTCATCCATTTCATAGTCAATTTGCTCAATACCTTTTACGATATCCCTTACTAATTGTGGTGAAATACTTGTATGCTCTTCAAAGTGAGTGATGCCAAACTTTTTCACTTCACCCGTTTCTAAATTTTGCAAAACATATTGGTAGCGTAATGGACGTCCACATTCACAGAACAACTGAGGATTTGCCCGCCACTCAGGTCCTGCGTCAATATAATCCATTAGCATCCATTTTTCAGCAACATCTTCTATTTCTCCACCTGTAACGGCACTTGCCTTTTCTTTGGCAAGAACATTTGCAAAAATCGTTCTTCTTCCTCGTTTCAAGTAGTCATTTATGAATTTCTTCTGTTCTTCATCCAAATTGGAAAACAGTACGTCTCTTTCCTTTTGTGACAAGCGTTCTAATCGTTCCATCAAGCACTCCTCCTTAATTTAGCATCTGTGAAAGGTGTTCTGTCGATGATGGGGTATTCATCACTAAACAGCTTTTTTTAGAAAAGCGCAAGCCGCGCCTTGCCCACCCCCGGAGCTAGACAGTTTTTGGATTTTTTTATACTTTCTTTTCTTTTGAAAGAAGAGGCAGAATAGTTACTGCCTCTTCAAGGATGGTTCATTATACTTCTTGTAAGCTTCTATTATTTTACCAATTATTCCAACCGAAAGAGGTTGTTCAAAAAGTCACCAATAAGCTACGCATCTCTTCGTTGGCTTTTTGAACACGCACTTAAAGGAAATTGTAAATTAAACCGATAAACTACATTTCTATCTTTTAGTCCACATCACTATTCCAAAGGTGTATACTTCCCAAAGTCTACAATTACCCCATCATCACGACTATAATAATGAATGAGTTTAGGTTCGTCGAGTGAATTGTCAAGGCTTCCGAACCTAGCATCAAACCCACTCCAGCCGTTTAGACCATCCTCATCACTAAAGCTACTTTCAACGTACTGTTCCGCTAACGAATAGTCATTCCAGAACGAAACAGCAGAGTACTTTTCACTTGAAAATTCAATTGCAGCTCGCAATAAATACGGTTCTTGTTCTTTAAACTCGTCCGGTACATTGTCGATATAAACGACTGCATCGTAAGGAGGACGATCCATTTGGTTAGAAACAATGGTATATTTAAACTTTGGAATTTCCATGACACTCGTAATCCGCTCGCTTAACAACTGGTTATTTTCTTCCATTTGCTGTACGGTAATTTTTAGTTCTTTTAAATTTTTTGATGTTTGTTTATAGGAGTCAAGCTCCGCTGTTGTTTTACTTAACTGATTTCGCAATGAGATAATTTCTTCTTCCGTTTTGTTCAACTCGTTTGTTAATGCTTGATTTTCAGTTTCTAAATTATTTGAGCAACTAGTCAACAAAAATAGAAAAAGGACAGAACCAATGAATTTCTTCATGTTATACATAAGATATAGACTCTCCTTTCCTACCGAAACATACGTATGGATACCCTCTTGGTATATTTTAGCATTTTTTATATTTTGCTCAAGATACTTTCACTTTAAGTTAAAAGAAAAGGGCAAGTTGCACTCTGCTCATTCGTCCTTTACGTTCAGGTGAAACATGATACGCGTTTAGTGCAGGCTTGTGGTGTTTGATTTGATTCCATATCACAACAACTACCAACACACGGCTCTAACCTTTTACCACAAATATGGATACCAAATAGTACCAAAGTAATATATAATAGACAAAGGCTGATTATTTACATGAAGATACAGGCCTATAGCTATTAATTGCGATGGTCACTCGGCTACCAAAGGAAAAATCGTTCCCCTTTGGACATCTTCTTCACCTGAATATGGAGGTATTCCGTGTTAAAATCAATTCAACAACGTTGCCTATTGATTATTGGTTTACATACATTTTTATATTATCTCTATTTGTACCTGACAAAAGATAACGAGAAAATTTTATTAGTTGGTTCTGATGTATTTGTTTTGGTCGCAGCATTGCTAAGCTTTGTATGGTTATACAAACGATTTTTAAAAACGAATGATCGTTTTAAATATTTTTGGCTCGTTTTAAGCATCGGGACTGGATGTTCGGTCATTGCGCAAGTCATCTGTCTTTATTATCGACTTTTTCTTAATACCTACCTTCCTTACCCGAGCCTTGCTGATGCAGCCTGGTTACTACAATCGTTTTTATTTGTTGTTGCCTTAGTAATTAAAAAGAGATTGTTAGAAAGTTATTATCCGGTGACTCGTTTCTTATTTAACATTTTAATCATTATAACCGTTGCAGTCACACTTAGCTGGAAATACTTAATCGGGCCAGGATTCTCTTCTTCAACTGATTCTATCCTGACAATTGTTGTGTCAATGTCCTATCCAATCCTTAATTTAGTTGTTTTATCTGCATCTATTAGTTTATATTTTATTGCACAACACTCAATAAATAAGACTGTACTCTCCTTACTTACAATTAGTTTTTTTGCACAAATTGTCGCTGATTCAGTCTATATTTTTACATTCATGGATAGTATTATTGTTGATCACGGGATTTGGGTTATGCCGCTATGGTCGCTGTCCTTATTTTTAATAGGATTTGCTGGCAATCAGGTAAGTCAATCCCAATCGTTAAAGTCAAATCAGCTACATATGATTGATCGGAGTAATCTTGTCACAAACATTAGTATTGTCATCCTATTTATCCTTGTCATCACCTTTAACCCAACCATGACTGAAATCGATGTTGGCTTTCTCGTAACATTTTTTCTACTTTTTATTAAACAGATTATTACTCTATCAGAAAATGAGAAGCTTTCTCTTGGATTAGAACAAAAAATTACCGAACGAACAGCAGAGCTGCACACGACCTTAGAAAGAATGGAGAGAATGGCCAATTTTGATCCGTTAACAAAACTGCCGAATCGAAACGTGATAATTAATTTTTTAGAAGATAAATTTCGGAAACAGGAACAAGAAAAACTTGCTGTTATGTTTATTGACTTAGATCATTTCAAAACGGTTAACGATACAATGGGACATGAAGCTGGTGACTTCTTACTTGTTGATGTATCGAAGCGACTAACAAATAGTGTTCGGACCAATGATATTGTAGCACGCCAAGGTGGCGATGAATTTATTATTCTTGTTGACAATGTTGACTACGAGGAAACAAAGCGGATTGCCGAACGGATTGTCGATAGCTTTGACTCCCCTTTTTTGTTACGAGGGAATGAGTTTTATACAACACCGAGCATTGGAATTAGTATATATCCTGATGATGCAACAAATAAAGATGATTTGATTAAAGCTGCTGATAATGCCATGTATCAATCAAAGGAAATTGGCAAAAACACCTACCAGTTCTATGGCGATATATCGACTACGTTAAGCCGTCAGTTAGCTATTGAAAGTGGACTTAGATATGCATTAGAGAACCATCAAATGCATCTAGAATTCCAGCCTCAAATAGATTTAAAAACAAGAAACATAGTTGGAATTGAAGCATTGTTAAGGTGGGAGCATCCACTGCTTGGCAACATTACTCCGGAAGAATTTATTCCGATTGCGGAGAACACGGGACTAATTTATAAAATTGGCAAGTGGGTACTTCGAACAGCGTGTGCGCACAACAAAGCTTGGCAATTAAATGGATACCCACCGATTACAATTGCTGTCAATTTGTCGCCATTGCAATTCAAGGATCCGAACTTTGTAAGCGATGTTGATAATATTCTACTAGAAACAGAGCTAGCGCCACAGTACCTAGAATTGGAAATTACCGAACGACATATGCAAAACATTGACCTGTCAAGACAAGTAATTACTACACTCAAGGATTTAGGAGTATCTATTTCGATTGATGATTTTGGAACTGGTTATTCGTCTCTATCTGTTTTACACCAATTACCAATTGACCGTATGAAAATCGACCAGGCCTTTATTAATGATTTTCATAAAAATGAAAAGACTAGTGGATTGGTTAAAACCATTACGGAAATGGGCCGTAACTTAAATTTCGAACTAGTTGCTGAAGGTATTGAAAGCGAAGAGCAAGTTACAATTTTAAAAGAATATGGTTGTCATATTGGTCAGGGGTATTTATTTAGTTACCCGCTGAAGTTAAATCAAGTAGAGCAATTATTTAACAAGTACTATTCATTACAAGAAAAGCACAGGGAGTCTTCCAGCCCATGACAAGCTTAAGCAAAAAGTAATCTATGTGGCGCTCTTTGCCAGATAGATTATTTTTTGCTGTCCGAATTAGGGCTTCATTCGGACTCTGGTTGCCGGGTTTTCGATTTCTCTGTCCGAATTGGGGCTTCATTCGGACTCTGGTTGCTGGGTTTTCGATTTCTCTGTCCGAATTAGGGCTTCATTCGGACTCTGGTTGCTGGGTTTTCGATTTCTCTGTCCGAATTAGGGCTTCATTCGGACTCTGGTTGCTGGGTTTTCGATTTCTCTGTCCGAATTGAGGCTTCATTCGGACTCAGGTTGCTGGGTTTTCGTCTTCTCTGTCCGAATTAGGGCTTCATTCGGACTCTGGTTGCTGGGTTTTCGATTTCTCTGTCCGAATTGGGGCTTCATTCGGACTCTGGTTGCTGGGTTTTCGATTTCTCTGTCCGAATTGTAGGGATGCTCAGCAGATCAACTAATCGGATCCTCATTCCACTAATTGAATTTTATATTTGGGACAAGTACCCTGTCCCCTTGTCCCTTCCCCTTGTCCCTTCTCCCCTTGTCCCTCCCTTGTCCCTTATATCAGTTTGTGGGCATACCATTTTTGGCCGTTGAATCGTTTAGTGAAAATGATACCCCGAACTGCCCATTCGACAATCATCGCTACCCAGACACCGATAATTCCAAATCCTAACGTAATGCCCAGTACATATCCAATCACGACACGGACGATCCACATCGACAACAACGACGCAACAGAGATAAAGGTTGAATCCCCTGCCGCTCTTAATGCAGACGGCATAAGGAAACTATGTGACCATAACAGTGGCTGAGCAATTGCTGAGATCATTACTAAAATAAAGATTGTTGGGACAATTTCATCTGGCGCTCGGAATAAATTCATCATTAATGGGAAGAAAGGTAAAACAATGATTGCAGTCAAAACAAACAAGATGGATGATAGCTTCATAAACGACTTCGTGAATTTCCGGGCATCCTCACTATTTTTTTGACCAATGCTTTGCCCTACCACCGTGACAATCGTGACGCCTAATGAATTTGGACCAATCTGCAGCACCATTGCAATTGCATTGACAATCGCATAGGACGTTAGTGCAAGCGTCCCTAGCTCGACGATGAACGTTTGCGTTAACAATTTTCCTCCGTTAAAAAAAATCTGTTCGGCGGCAAATGGCAAGCCAATAAACATAACCTTTTTTATGATGGAAAAATCAAGACGAAGAGCATCTTTCACTTTTAGACGAATAGTTTCATTTATTTTTATCATATAGAATAGTGATGCGGCCATGCCAAGCAGCCTTGCTAATAGGGTAGCAATTACGAGGCCTGTCACACCAAGATGAAAAACAGTAATAAATAAGACGTTTAAGATTGTGTTTGTTAAATTCATAATTAGTGACAGGTTCAAGCATGGCTTCGTTTCCCCTATCCCGCGCAATGCTCCAGAAACAGCCTGGAATACCCCGATAAATGGATACGATATACTGCTCCCAATCAAGTAAACCCGGGCAAGCTCTAATACTTCTGGGTCTGCTTCGCCAAACAATACTGTTAATAAAGGTTTATGAAAAATAATGACGAGAATGGCTAATAGCACTGAAATAAGTGTTGTGGCTGAGATTGCCTGTGTCGCTGTTTTCGAGACCATTACTTTATTTCCGCTCCCTTTGTACTGGGCAATAATGACTGTCCCACCAGTGGAAACAGCAATAAATACAAAAATCAAAAATATATTTAACGAATCTACCATACTTACTGCACTAACAGAAGCAACTCCAGCCGAACTAATCATTGCGGTATTAAAAAAGCTCATGAAAATTAAAAAGGCTTGGTCGACAAACACAGGAATAAAAATCGAAATCATTTGTTTCACATGCATCGTTTTGCCTGTAAAATGTTGATCCAGCCAATTCCCGATACGCTCTTTTGTTCTTACTAATCGATTTACCATTAGGCAACTCTTCTTTTTATTTAATTTTTAAGAAAATGAATACATGTTATTATAGCACTTATGTATCGAATGAGATGAAAAAATTAAGTGTCAATCGCGCCATTTACATTAAACCTATAGCACTCAGTACTAGTTTCGAGTAAAATAAGACACATCGGCAAATTAAAGGATTCTCTGTACAACTTAGAGGGCTTTTGAAACTGCGGCTTACCATTCAAAAAGGATGTTTATTACATATGGGAATACTGTTGTTATTACTCAGCACATTAATGTGGAGCTTTGTCGGAATCCTTGTTAAGGCAACTTCATTTTCTATTGACAGCTACACAATTACTTTTTTACGGTTTGCAATCGGTGTCATTTTCTTACTTTTATTTTTATTTTTAAGTGGACGGAAACTAAATATATCCTGGAAGTCAAAATGGATCTGGTTCGGGGCACTCGGAAAAATAGTAAACTATTTATTTGAAAACTACGGGGTATCGGTTGGGTATGCGTATGAACAAATTTTGGTTTCACCGTTTTTAACGATTTTTATGCTTCTACTTTCTATTTTTTACTTTAAAGAAAGGGCAACTTTATGGGCATGGATATCGGCTACCCTTTGTATATTAGGTGTCATAATAATTAGCTGGAATGGAATGCCTATAAGCCAGTTACTCGAATTCGATTTATTTTTAACATTAGTGTTTGCCTTGTCTGCATTCGGTGCTAGCTTTCATTTCATGGCGCAAAAAGTGTTAATTGATAAAATGGGCGCCATCGATATGAATTTATCTATCTTTTTATGGTGTAGTCTGTTGACGACACTCCCCCTTCCTACTCAATTTACTTACAGTGGGGAAATGTCTGGCGTAACAGTCATTGCCATTACAGGGTTAGGCTTAATAACAGGTATAAGTTTCATTATCTATTCGAAAGCATTACAGCGTGTTTCTTTTTTGGTAGCAGGCATTCTAGTAAACACTAGTGTCCTGTTCACACTACTTTGGTCCTGGTTATTTTACAACGAACCCATCACCTTGTATGTCATCTTAGGCTCAGTTTTATTCTTAATAGGGATGAGCCTTCTAAGCATCCCACAACCAAGAAGAGCAAAGTATAAAAGCACTGCTTAAAAGATTTATTGGCATCAAAACATGTAAATTCAATAAACCAGATGGACGTGTACATAAGTCCATCTGGTTTAGCCTAAAGCTTGATTAACACGTTGGATAAAGGCTTGTTTTACCATTTCATGCTCTCCTAAACAGTGACTGAGCAGCAATTGGGCGCTGTTATCTTGATTGTATTGTTCTACTTTTTTAATCATCGATTGAAATAGCAAACCATCAAATAACAGGTAAGGTGCGACGATCACCTTTTTCTTCTGTTCGGTTCCGAGCTGGTCAAGCTTTTCCGTAAAGGCCGGTTTGCAAGCAGCCAGATAGGCGACATCCACTGGTTTGTCCACTTTTTCACTTAACATGGTCGCAATAGCTTCAATATCCTGTTGAACAGATAACATGTGGCTACCTCTACCAACTAATAAGATGGATTCGTATTTGGCAATATCAGCTGCTGTAGCATGGATTCGCTCGACCAAAACGTGAACTAATCGCTCTTGCACTCCTAGCGGGGCACCGTAACGAAAAACTATTTCCGGATATTGTTGTGTGACTTTGGCCAATTCTTCTGGTATATCATGCTTATCATGCCCTGCACTGAGTAGTAAAATAGGTACTACTGCAATTGCTGTTGCGCCTCGGTCAACCAATCTTTTTACCCCTTCTTCAATGGAAGGAGCACATATTTCTAAAAAACAGATTTCTTGTAGCTGCGCATCGATTGAATGTTGAATAGATGTTAAAAAATCGATTGCTTCCTCTTCCCCCGCTTTCAGCCGAGTACCATGGCTGACATATAATACACCCTGCATCCTTTCACCCCCAAACTAAAGTTCACTGGAAACCAAGTCGGCACTTAATTCGTCAAACCATTGGATATGCTCACGTAGCTTAACAACCTCACCAATGATAATCATGGATGGATTACTAACCTCATCTAACTGGTCTGTAATCGTCGCCAACGTCCCTGTGATCGTTTTTTGCTGTTTAGTCGTTCCCCAATGAATGATTGCAACTGGAGTCTCTTGGTCCATGCCATGCTCAACTAGCCGGTCCCGCATATCGGGAAATCGTTTAACCCCCATATAGATACAAAGCGTCTCAACCGTCCGGACCAGACTTCTCCAATAGTCACTCGTATCTTTTTCCGGATTGTATCCGGCGATAAAGGCAACAGACGAGCTTACATTTCGATGGGTTAATGGAATACCTGCATAGGTGGGTGCAGCAGAGCCAGAAGTAATACCTGGGA
Source organism: Aquibacillus salsiterrae (assembly GCF_028416595.1). Classification (GTDB taxonomy): domain Bacteria; phylum Bacillota; class Bacilli; order Bacillales; family Amphibacillaceae; genus Aquibacillus_A; species Aquibacillus_A salsiterrae. Next base: position 18,532 of record NZ_JAMQKC010000011.1, read on the forward strand.
CAATTTCAAACGGTATCCCTTGTTCACGTAAGACAAAGGCTTCTTCTCCACCACGCCCAAAAATAAGCGGATCTCCACCTTTGAGACGGGTAACTACTTTATCTTGATTAGCAAATTGGCAGAGCATTGCGTTAATTTCCTCCTGGATGAGTGCGTGTCTACCTGGTTGTTTTCCACAATAAATTAACTCAGCATCTTGCTTGGCATAGCCTAACAGTTCTCCATTTACTAACCTGTCAAAAAGAATGACATCGGCCTCTTTAATAGCCCGTAATCCTTTGATTGTAAGTAACTCAGGATCACCCGGTCCTGCTCCTACTAAATAAACCTTACCCATCGTAAATTCCTCCTGTTCACTTTACCATAGCTGAATCATGAAAATGGTTGAGACCATCACGATTAAACTTAATGGTAATCCAACTTTAACATAATCGGTGAACTTATATCCACCTGGACCATAGACAATTAAGTTTGTTTGATAACCAATTGGTGACAAGAAGCTTGCCGATGCACCAATTGTAATTAAAATTAAAAAGCTCATTGGGTCTTCACCAAGCCTAGTAGCAGCTTCTACCGCAATCGGAAACATTAACACAGCAGCAGCACTGTTTGTAATTATTTCGGTAAAAATTACAGTCAATAGATAGAGAAATAATAAAACACCAATCGTCCCAAATGGGCGTGATAGATAAATTAACTGATTAGCAAGCAAGTCAGCCGCTCCGGTTTTAAACAATGCCTGCCCGACCCCAAACGCACTAGCAATTAGTAACAGCACATTAATTTGGACATGCTGCTTTGCTTCTTGAGCAGTAATGATTTTACAAGCTAAATAAACCATAACGGAAATACTCATCGCTTTTAACATCGATAACACATCAAAGCTGACAAGAGCAATCATTACAAGTAATGTCCCAATCGCAATCCATGATTTAGTTTTATCTAACTTATTTAATAGTGGATGGTCATGGATTGATGTGACAACGTAAAAATCATTCGATTGCTGGGAACGTTCATGAAAGTCAGTTCCTGCTAACAATAACAAAGTGTCTCCAGGTTTTAAAATAATATCACCAATTTTACTATCGATTCGTTCATTGTGGCGGTGGACGGCGACAATTCCTGAATCATACTTGGCCCGGAACTGGGTATCTTTGATTTTTTGATATAAAAGCGATGATTGATGAGAGACTACGACCTCAATAAGCTTACCAGTCCCATTTCTAAGCTTTTCTAGTGTGACATTTGTTCCTGTTTTTATCGTTAACCCTTTTTTATTTTGTAATTCAGCAATTTTAGAAAGATTTCCGGTAAAAATAAGGCGGTCGTGCGCATGAATTTTCGTTGTTTTCTTCACCGGGTAAATCCGCTCGCCATTTCGGATAATCGCAATAAGGAAGACGCCCTCTAGACGCCTTAGACCTGCCTCTTCGATTGATTTATTAACAAATGGATTATCCAAATACGGATAGTTGTCTTCAACAATTATTTCTGTTAAGTATTCCTTACCATTGTCATCCAATAGGGCATTTGCTTTGTAATCCGGTAACAACTTATAGCCAATAGTGACTAAATAAATGATACCAAGAATACTAGCTGGTAAACTATATTTAGCTAAAGTAAATAGTGAGTAGCCTTCCATACCCCTTTCAATCATTAATCCATGGATAACTAGATTCGTTGACGTTCCCATCAGCGTAACAATACCACCTAAGATTGATGCATACGAAAGTGGAATTAAAAACTTCGAAGGGGATACCTTGTTTTCTCGGCACCATTTCCTGACAATTGGGGTAAGCGTTACAACGATTGGTGTATTATTTAAAAAGGCAGATACACCAGTTATTGGAAGTAATAGCTTAAATAATGAATGTCTTTCTGATTTGTTTGTAGCAAGTAAAAAAGAAATCGACCTCTCAACAAATCCACTTTTTTGAATCGCTCCTGCCACAATGAATAACAAACCAACGACAATTGTACCTTCATTGGAAAAACCTGCAAATGTTTCTGTTGGTGTTAAAATCCCTACAACAAAGAAACTAATTAGTGCAACAAAGACGATGATATATGGCCGTGCGATCTCTGTTATTAATCCAATAATCATACAAATGACTACAAGAAACGAGAATGCGATCTCCCACGTCATCGCTTTCACCCCCTCCCCGAACCACTCGGATCAATAGACACTTAATCCTATCCGTTAACTTGGTATTAACCCCCAAAAAAATCAACTTAATAGACGTTGACAAAGTCTCGTACGTAACCATTTTCTTTCAAATAGGCAACAATCGTATCCACGGATTCCTCTAGCGTTAATTTATCTGTTTCGATGGTAATTTCTGGACTAGCAGGTTCTTCATACGGCGCATCAATCCCGGTAAATCCTTTAATTTCTCCAGCACGGGCTTTTTTATAAAGGCCCTTAGGGTCCCGCTGTTCACATACGTCAATACTTGCTTTCACGTAAACTTCAATAAATTCATTTTGATCAAGAATGGCACGGACGTTGTCACGATCCTCGCGGTACGGCGAAATAAATGCTGTTAACGTAATTAATCCTGCATCGACCATTAATTTTGATACTTCACCAATACGACGAATATTTTCGGTGCGATCCTCTGGGCTAAAGCCTAAGTTGTTGTTTAAACCGTGACGAATGTTATCTCCATCTAAGCGATAAGTGTGGATTCCTAGCTCATACAATTTTTTCTCTAATTCAACCGAAATCGTTGATTTACCAGAACCAGACAGACCTGTAAACCATAACACGACGCTTTTGTGCTTATTTAATGCTTGTCGTTGATCCTTTGTTACCTCTGAATCATGCCAAGTAATATTTGTCGCTTTACTCATATTTATAATTCCTCCTTTTAAAATTGGACATGAGAGTCTCCCCTCATGTCATATTATGCTTCTTGTTCTTGCATTCCTCTAATTAATACTTCTGCAACTTCTGGGCGAGAGAACTGTTTCGGTGGTTTTTCACCGTTACGTAACATTTCACGAACTTTCGTACCACTCAAATGAACGTGGTACTCCTTGTCATGCGGGCACGTTTTTGCTGTTCCCATGTTTTCACATTTGGTACAGAAGAAAGCATGTTCGAATTTAAAGATTTGAATACCTAACTCATCTTCAAATTGACTAATGAATTCTTGCGCTTCGTATGTCCCGTAATAATCACCAACACCAGCATGATCACGACCGACAATAAAGTGTGTACAACCATAATTTTTCCGAACGATAGCATGTAAGATTGCTTCCTTCGGTCCTGCATAACGCATTGCCGCAGGATAAATAACTAATGCAGTCCGGTCTTCTGGATAATAGTTTTTAAGAATTACCTGATAACTTTCCATTCGAACAACTGCAGAGATATCATCAGACTTTGTTTCACCGACTAATGGATTTAAAAGTAGTCCATCAACTGCTTCAAGCGCACTTTTTTGAATATATTCATGGGCACGGTGAACAGGGTTACGGGTCTGGAAACCAACAATCGTGTTCCACCCGAAGTCATTAAACATTTGACGCGTTTCACTTGGATCTTTATAAAAAGCAGTGAAATCCCCGTGGTCTGGACGATTCAATAAAGTAATTGGACCCGCTAAATAAACATCGCCACGTTCGTAAAGTTTTTTCACACCTGGGTGTGCTTCATCAAGCGTACCGTACACTTTCTTAGCTTCTAGTTCCTTATCATAAGTGTATTTTTCCTCTAATTGAAGGGTTCCGTAAATGACACCATCTTCCCCTTTTAAAGCAATCTCATCACCTATCGACAACTGTTCTGCTTTTTCAGTTGTCACTGCTAATGTGATTGGAATACTCCAGACTGTTCCATCTGCAAGTCTAGTACGACTCACGACTGACTCATAATCCTCTTCACCTAAGAAACCTGTTAAGGGACTAAATCCACCAATACCAATTAATTCTATATCGGACACAGTCCAAGCCGAGATCGTTAATGTTGGAAGTGATGCAGCCTTTGTAAGCGCCTCTTCCCGTTTTTCCCCGCGTAATTCACGATTGATTAATGTTCCTCCGTGTGCTTCGATTGCCATATTTATTAACCCCCTGTTTGTTTCGTTACAGAGTTCTGAATCTGCATCGATTCTTTCACTCATTTATGCTTTTGTTGACTCTTTATGAAATTCTCGGCCATCTTCCACTTTATCTACGTAACCTGCGCGAATGACAAAGTCACCAAAATGTTCGTTCTCTTCTCGTTCTTTCGCATAGCGTAAAAGAATTGGGCGTAATTCTGCCAATATCTCGTCTTCGCCAATATTTTCACGATACATTTTGTTTAAACGGTCACCTGTGAAGCTTGCACCTAAATACATGTTGTACTTTCCTGGCGCTTTTCCAATAAACGCAATTTCAGCTAAAGCTGGACGAGCGCATCCATTCGGACATCCTGTCATTCGAATCGTGATTTCTTGTTCACGCAAACCTGCTTCGTCTAAAATCTCATCCATTTTATCAATCAATGATGGTAAATAACGCTCAGATTCAGCCATCGCTAATCCACATGTTGGAAAGGCTACACATGCCATTGAATTTCTACGTAATGCAGAATTTTCTTTTCCATCCGTTAACCCATATTCATCAACAAGCTTCTGAATTTTCGGCTTCATGTAGCTTGTAACATTGGCAATAATTAAATTTTGATTTGGAGTCATGCGGAAATCACCAGTATGAATGTTCGCAATTTCCCGCAAAGCTGTTTTTAACTTGTACGTTTCTGTATCAACTACCCGGCCATTTTGAATAAATAACGTCAGATGCCACTTACCATTGTGACCCTTCACCCAACCATAGCGATCGCCATTACTCTCAAAATAGAAGTCACGCGCTTCTTCTAACTCATAGCCTAACCGATTATTTAGCTCGTTTAGTACCCATTCTTTGCCTAGACGGTCAACTGTGTATTTAAAACGTGCATTTTTCCGATTGGAACGGTTTCCGTAATCACGTTGTATTGTTAAAATTTTCTCAGCAACATCGACCATTTTGTCTTTCGGGCAGAAGCCAATCAGCTTCCCAACCTGTGGATACGTGTCTGTTTCCCCGTGAGTGCTTCCCATTCCACCACCAACAACAACGTTAAAGCCAACTAATTCCTCATTCTCTATTATTGCAATGAAGCCAATATCTTGCGAATAAACATCAATATCGTTAGATGGTGGAACCGCTACACCAATCTTAAACTTCCGTGGTAAATATAGATCACCGTAAATTGGTTCAATCACCTCTTGACTGTCAACTACCTTTTCTTCATCAAGCCAAATTTCATGATATGCCCTTGTGCTTGGAAGAAGATGGTCACTAATTTGCTTAGCGTATTCACTAACCTCAGCGTGCACATTGGATTGTGAAGGATTCACGTTACACATCACATTTCTGTTAACATCGCCACAAGCAGCAATCGTATCTAACAGCACTTGATCCATTGCTTGGATTGTTTTTTTCATGTTCCACTTCAAGATACCATGCAATTGGAATGTCTGACGTGTCGTTAACTTCATTGTACTGTTCCCATATGTTTCACTTAATTCATCCATCGTTAACCATTGTGCAGGTGTCGCTACTCCAGCAGGTAAGCGAACGCGAATCATAAATTGATAAGCAGGTTCTAATTTCTGTTTTCTCCGCTCATTACGCAAATCACGGTCATCTTGCATATAACTTCCGTGGAATTTTAAAATTTTCGTTTGATCGTCCGGTATCGAGGCAGTTATCGGATCTTGAAAACTTTCTTCTAGCGTCCCACGAAGGTAATTACTTTCTTCCTTCAGTTTCTCGGCAGCATCGGGCGGGCCTGCTTCATATGGAAATCTCTTCTTCGACATATTAAAAAACTCCCTTTCTATCGAACTATCGATCTTAGTCTTAATACACATCACGTTGATAACGTTTTGCTTTTCGCATATCCGTGATCAATGCTTCTGCTTCTTCTCTTGTTTTATTTCCTTCTTGTTCAATAATCGTTAGCAGTGTTTCATGAACATCTTTAGCCATATGTTTCTCATCGCCACAAACGTACACGTAAGCACCTTTTTCTAACCATTGATATAGCTCTTTACTCTTCTCAAGCATCCGGTGTTGCACATAAATCTTTTTCTCGGTATCCCGTGAAAAAGCAACATCCATTTTCGTAAGCACACCATCTTGCAACCACTTTTGCCACTCGGTTTGATACAGGAAGTCTGTTGTGAAGTGCTGGTCACCAAAGAACAGCCATGATTCACCTTGGGCTTCTAATTCCTCACGCTCTTCTAAGAAGGAGCGGTATGGCGCAACACCTGTACCAGCACCAATCATAATGACTGGTGTTTCAGGGTTTTCCGGAGGGCGGAAGCTATCATTCTTTTGAACATAGACTAATAGATACTCACCAACCTTAGTTCTTTCAGCTATTTGTCCGGAGCAAACACCAATTCGTTCCCGACCATGTGCTAGATAGCGAACAGTGCCAACGGTTAAGTGTACTTCGTCAGGGTTTGCCTTTAAACTACTTGCAATCGAATAAAGTCTTGATGGCAACTTACGCAAAATTTGAATAAAGTCTTGTGCCGTTACCTTCCAAGGTCCAAAATCACGAACCAAATCTAACAAGTCGCGCCCTTCTAAGTAGGCATTGATTTCATCTCGGTCACTAGCTATTAACGCTCGTAATTTCTCATCAGTCGTTAAACCAGCAGCCTTCTCTAATAACGGCTTCGTTAATGTCGTAATTTCAAAGTGAGAGGTTAATGCTTCGCGCAACGAAAGCAAGTCACCTTCTTTATTAATTGGTACTGATTCATCCGGATTCCAACCCATTTCCTCAATTAATTCACGTACTAGATCTGGATTGTTTTCTGGAATAATACCAAGACTATCCCCCGGCTCAAAACTTAAATTCGATCCTTCTAAATCTAATTCTAGATGAATTGTTTCCTTGTTCGAACCACGACCATTAAGATTAATAGCCTCTAAGATTTCTGCTTTAAACGGGTTTTTCTTAGAGTACTTTGGTTGGTCAGTGAAGACTTCTGCTTGTTTAAGGGTTGCCTCACGACTCGCAGGTCCACTTTTTGATTCATTTAGTTTGCTTAATACACCCTTAAACCATTCTTGCGCTGGCTCTTCAAAATCGAGGTCACAATCCATTCTTGGATACAATCGTTCTGCACCTAACTCTTCTAAACGTTGATCAAAATCGATTCCAGTCTGACAGAAGAATTCATAGGAACTGTCACCTAATGCTAATACAGAATATCGTACACCCTCGAGTTTTGGTGCTCGTTTGCTGTGTAAAAATTCGTGAAAAGAAATCGCATTGTCCGGTGGGTCACCATCACCATCTGTGCTTGTAATAATTAATAAATCTTGAACATTTTTTATTGACTTTGGTTTAAAGTCATCCATTACCGAAACAGAAACTTTAAAATTGTCAATTTTTAGTTTTTCAAAATATTCCTCGGCAAGTGCTTGGGAGTTCCCTGTATCTGTACCATATAAAATGGTAATCTCTCTCGTTTCCACCTGTGCTTCTTGTTTACTTTCAGACTCTTGCTCCAATGCATCTTGAAGCGAGTTGTCCGGTGTAATGATTTGTTGTCCATCAGTCAATTGAACAGGAATAGATAGAAAACCACTTAACCAAATCTTTTGGTTCTCTGTTAATGTTGGTAACAATTGGTTAAGAAGCTCCACTTGTTCTTGACTAAAAGGACTATTCTTCACTTGTAATTGCAAAGACAACACCCCCATACAAAGAATTTTCGTTGTTTTATCAAAACTATATCACTAAATTGATTAAAAACCAATAATATCAAGTGAAATACTCGGAATTAATCCCAAAAAATAAATCCCTTAATTGGTAGGATACACCTTATCGGCTATTACTTGGTGTGTGCAAGCCACATTCGGTTTTATTCAGTCCTTGCCAGCGACCATTACGACTGTCCCCGCCATCCGCTACCGGGGAAGTACACGGAATACAACCAATGCTCGGATAATTCCGGTCGTGTAAGTCATTGTAGTCCAACTCATTTTGCTTAATATAATCCCATACATCGTCCCATGTCCAGTGAATAAGTGGACATACCTTGACAGACTCGAATCGTTCATCTTTATTGACGAAATTGGTCTTGCTTCTAGTTGGTGATTGCTCTCTGCGTAAACCTGAAATCCAAGCTGTCGCACCACTTAACGCATCCTCGAGTGGTTTGATTTTTCTTATATAACAGCATTGATTAGCATCACGTTTCCAAAGTGCCGAGCCAAGCTGGTTAGCCTGTTCTTCAACCGACAGCTCTGGCTGTTTCATTTCGATTTGAAGTTTTGGATATCTTATTTTTACCTTTTCGATTAATTCATACGTCTCTGGAAAATGTAGTCCAGTATCTAAGAAGACAATCGACGCATCTTCTTTTGCCTGTGCAATTAAATCGATCAAAACAATTCCTTCTGCACCGAAGCTACAAGCATAGACAATATCGTCGCCGTACGTTTGGTATGCCCAATCGATTACGTGTGCAGCTCCTTTGGTCGTATCCGTTGGGTTCCACCCAGAGAACGGATCACCAGTGAAGTTGCTGTATTGAAGTATATTAGTATTCATAATTTCCTCCTTACATATAAAAGCCTTACGTTATAAAATCTAAGCAATCCGGATAGAAGGTATCTACCCGGAAAATCTATATTACTACTATTATAGCTTATAAAATTTCATTTGCCACATCAACAATATATTTTAATTTCTGCCATTGCTCTTCTTCCGTTAATTTATTGCCGTGATGCGTGGATGCAAAGCCACATTGTGGGCTGATGCATATTTGTTCAAGCGGTACATATTTACTAGCTTCTTCTACCCGGGCTTTGATTGCTTCTTTATCTTCTAATTCACCGAACTTGGAAGTAAAGACACCAAGCACGACTTTCGGTCCACCAAGAGGAATATGGTTCAGTGGCTTAAATCCACCAGATCGTTCATCATCATATTCTAAGAAAAATCCGTCTACTTTTTCTTTGGCGAATAATGTAGGTGCGATTAAGTCGTAGCTTCCTTCAAAAGCCCAATTAGAACGGTAATTTCCACGGCAAAGGTGTGTTGTTACAACTAAATCTTCCGGCTTACCTTCTAACACTCCATTAATGACGCGAAGAGCAAGGTCAATTAATTTATCCCTTGAATACTTTCCGTCATTAAACGGGATATCAGGAGATGAAAGACCTGCAATATAAACATCGTCAAACTGCAAATATCTGACACCCGCATTATAAAAAGCTTGCAGCGCATCACGATACGTTTGAATGACATCCTTTGCGAATTCCTCAATATCAGGGTAAATTGATTCGTCACGAATACCTTTATTAAACAATTGATTCGGACTAGGAATCGTTAGTTTTGGGACTGCCCGGCCACCAACGATTTCCTTGAATTCCTCGAAATCTTTTAGTTGTGGATGGTTTGGGTTAAACGACACTTTTCCGTTTACTCGAACATCGTACCGCTCCGTCTCTTCACCTTTAAACTGGAAACCTTGTTCCGGAACGTATCCTTCCACACCGTTTAAATGCTCTAAGAAATCAGTATGCCAAAACTTACGTCTAAATTCCCCATCCGTCACTGCCTCTAATCCAATCTCCACTTGCTTGTCAACAATTCGTTTGATTTCTTCTGTTTCGATTTCATGTAATTCGGTTGCACTAATCGTACCATCAGCAAATTGTTTTCGTGCAAGATGAATTCTTTCTGGACGAAGCAAGCTTCCTACGTGATCTGCTTTGAATGGTGCTTTTGTTATTGTTACTGACATTATTGGTCTCCCACTTTCGTTTGTTAGTTTATTTTCATCAAGTTTTCGGATGCATTTATTGTAATATCTCGTATTATCTAATCACTTTTACTTGTTTACTAGCTTCAATAAGTGCTTGCTCGATATCAGCAATTAAGTCATCGACATGCTCAAGGCCAACTGATAACCTTAGTAATCCATCAGTAATTCCGCGTTTTTCCCTTTCTTCTTTTGGCATTGCTGCATGTGACATTTTGGCAGGATACGACAAAATTGATTCGACAGCACCAAGGCTTACCGCAAATACTGGTATCTTCATGTGCTCAACAAATGTCTTCGTTACGTCTACATTAGGTAACGTAAAGGATAATACAGCTCCATCTCCACTCGTTTGCCTTACGTGGATCGGATGGCCTTTATGGTTAGTTAACCCAGGGTAGAAAACTTCTTCAACGAGCGACTGCGATTGCAAGAAGTTAGCAATCTTGTATGCTGATTCTGTTGATTGTTTTAACCTTGCTCCAAGCGTTTTTATTCCTTGAATTAACGTATAGGAATCATGAGCACCGAGAATCGAACCAAATGTATTCTGGATAAAGGCTAATTGGTCTCCTAACTGTTTGTCCTTCGTAACTGCTAACCCTGCAATAATATCACTATGACCGGATAAAAATTTCGTGGCACTATGTAACACGACATCTACACCGAGCTCAATTGGCTTTTGATATAAAGGTGTCATGAACGTGTTATCCAAAAAGGTTAAACAGTCATTCGCCTTCGCAATTTTCACAACGCCCTCAATATCGGTAATATCTAAGCGAGGATTGGAAGGTGTTTCGATATAGATTACCTTGGTGTTCGCTTCAACCGCTTGTGCAACAGCATCAAGATCTGTCATATCAACAAACGTGTAACTAATATTAAACTTATTTAAAATCGATGTAATAAAGCGATAAGTCCCACCGTATACGTCTTCTGATACGATGACATGATCTCCAGCCGAAACGAGCATAAACGCAGAAGTGATGGCAGACATTCCAGATGAAAAGGCAAAACCATCCGTACCACCTTCTAATTCTGCAATAGTTTTTTCAAGCGCTTGTCTCGTTGGATTCCCAGAGCGACTATAATCATATGCACCATATTCATCAAAGTTATCTTGATGAAATGTTGATGACAAGTAGATTGGAACATTAACAGCACCGGTTTGGTTATCAGGACTTGCTTTTGTTGCTGTATGAATTAACTTCGTCTCGATTTGGTTGTTAGTTGTACTCATTCCGCTGCCTCTCTTCCAAGTTTCTCAAATGCTTGCTTTAGATCTGCAAGTAAATCTTCCTCGTGTTCAATCCCAACAGAAAACCGTAATAGGCGATTGCAAATTCCGCGTTTGGTTCGCTCCTCTTCCGGAATGTCTGCATGGGTCTGTGTTGCCGGGTAGGTAATAAAGCTTTCGACTCCCCCTAAACTTTCGGCAAATGTAATCAACTTTAAATGTTGTAAAAAGTCATTTACCCAGCCACCTTCTTGTAGTCGAAACGAGAGCATTCCACCTCTACCGGGATAGAGCACATCGGTAACTTTCGGCTCATCGTTTAAGTAGGTAACGATTGCTTCGGCATTTTCCTGGTGCTTTCGTAATCGTAGTGGTAATGTTTTTAACCCTCGAATCAATAACCAAGCGTCTAGTGGTGATAAGACTGCGCCCGATGCATTGTGCAAGGTCGCTAGTCGATTACAAAGTTCTTTCCCCTTCGCAACGACTAAACCTGCTAATACATCATTGTGTCCACCAATATATTTCGTTGCACTGTGAATGACAATATCCGCACCTAGTTGGACAGGTTGCTGAAAGTAGGGTGTTAAAAACGTGTTATCAACGATTAGTAATAAGTTATGTTTTTTGGCGACTTGAGCAACCTGTTCAATGTCAATTTCCTGCATTAAAGGATTTGTTGGAGTTTCTATTAAAATAGCTTTCGTATGTGCAGTAATCGCACGTTCTGTTTCAGCAATTGTGTTCATCGAAGTGTACATTGGCTTTATTTGATACTGTTCGCTGTAATAGGCAAGTAACCGGTACGTACCACCGTACACATCTTCAGCAACGACAATTTCATCACCTGAACGAAATAAGGATAAAACTAACTGAATAGCAGCCATTCCTGAGCTGCAAGCAAATCCAGCATCCCCATTCTCAAGATTTGCAATCCCGTCCTCTAGTACTGCACGTGTTGGATTTTTCGTTCGGGTATAGTCATAACCTGTCGACTGACCCAACCCTTCATGTTGATAGGCTGTTGATAAGTAAATCGGGGTACTAACAGCACCAGTTACTCGGTCACTATGATTCCCAAGTTGAGCCAGTCTTGTTTCTAACCTATGTTCTGTCAAGTTGCTCACCCTTCCCTGAATTTATAAAAATCAAAAGCGGAGGCGCAGAATGGACATGGCTGGCAAATTGTTATCCACATCCAGCAGCTTTTATCATAGACAAAAAAGGCCATCTAAGAAGATGGCCTTTAACAGTTTAGTCCAAGCGCTCTTCTTATCTTTTAGGTTTTAGTAAACCTATTGGAATTAGCACCATGCCTAACATCGGCTGGTTGCTGAGACTTCACAGGGCCAAATCCCTCCATCTCTCATGATAAGAAATAAATATAGTAATATTTATTCATTATATTATTTAGTTTTAGTAGTTCTTTTATAACCTGTGATTAGTGTAATGTAATTTGGCATTTATTACAAGTATTTTTTTTAATATTTTTTAATTTTAGTATTAGTCAAGTTAATTTAGATAGGGGGAGAACTGTCAAGCACCCCTATCATTTAGATGATTCTTGTTGTAACAACACCTTCGATTTGACTTATTTTTCGTTCTAAGTTAGGGATAATATCTCCATTGACGTCATTTTCAATATCAATCATCGTATAAGCATACTCACCACGGCTCCTGTTTACCATGTCAGCAATGTTCAAATCAAAACTTGAGATAGCTGATGACATTTGACCAACCATGTTTGGAACGTTTTGATGAAAAGTAGCAACACGTTTTTTCCCGGTATAAGGAAGGCTCGCATTGGGGAAGTTGACCGAGTTCTTGATATTGCCTGTTTCTAAATAATCTTTGATTTGGCGAGCAGCCATTACAGCACAATTATCCTCCGATTCCTTTGTAGAAGCACCAAGGTGTGGAATCGGAATTACATTTTTCATTTTTAACACATTCGCATTCGGAAAGTCTGTTATATACCGAGCAACAGTCCCCTCTTCAAGCGCTTGAGACATGTCTTTTTCATTGACAAGCTCACCACGTGAAAAATTCAAAATTTGGACCCCTTGTTTCATTAGACTGAATGAACCTGAATTAAACATTCCTTTCGTGTCATCTGTTAATGGGACGTGAACAGTAATGTAATCGGAATGTTGAAACAATTCATCAATCGTAGCCGCACGCTTAACATTGCGTGATAAATTCCAGGCAGTATCAACGGAAATAAACGGGTCGAATCCAATCACGTCCATACCAAGGTTTAGCGCGTCATTGGCAACTAGTGCACCAATTGCTCCTAATCCAATTACACCAAGTGTTTTACCTTTTGCTTCTGTACCAACGAACTGTTTTTTACCTGCTTCGACAAGTTTGGAAAGATCTTCAGTTTCGTTATCCAAAGCTTTTGCCCACGCTACTCCATCAAATAGATTACGGGAAGATGCCATGATAGTGGTCAGAACTAATTCCTTTACAGCATTTGCATTTGCACCAGGGGTATTGAAGACAACAATTCCTTGCTCGGTGCACTTTTCTACCGGGATATTGTTAACACCTGCACCAGCTCGCGCAATTGCTTTTAACTCGTCACCAAAGGTTAAGTCATGCATGTGAAAACTACGGACGACGATAGCATCTGGGTTTTCACTATTGTTATCAATTTGATAGTTATCATCAAAAACTTTTAGACCATTTTCTGAAATATTGTTTAACGTTTTGATCATTTGCTTTTTATCTAACGTGATTGTACTCATAATTATTCCCCCTAATTCTTTTATCATTTAGATGCACCCTGCGATAGACAGCTCTCGGATAAGAAAAGTGCCTGGAGCTAGACTGCTCTCGGAGCTTTTTATACTTTCTTAGCCTTTAACAAAAAGAGGCAAGGGTATCTCCCTTACCTCTGCCCAGGCGAACGGCTACGACACTATGTGCTCCCCCGCGGTTATCCGCGTTTCGCCAGTTACACATAGTATTGTCTCTAATTTTTTTGAATAAGGTAATCTTAGGACAAGTTATGTCCCCTGTCAATGAATCTATCATTAATATAGCAAAAGCTCGTTTTAAAATCAAGCGGAAACTGAATATTTATCCTGAATAATCATTTAATGTTCGTGTTTTTTAGTTATTCTTCGTCTGCTAGTGGTAATGTTATCTTGAAGGTCGTGCCTTCTCCTTTTATACTAGTAACGTTAATTTCACCTTTCAAACTATCAATAATCTTAAAACAAACCATCATCCCTAATCCGGTTCCATTTTCTTTAGTAGTAAAGTAGGGAGTTCCTAGGCTATTAACGTCTTCTTCATCCATTCCTTTTCCATTATCGATAATTGTAACTTGTAAATATTTCCCGACTTGTTGGGTGCTGACAATAACCTGTCCGCTTCCATCAATCGATTCGACTGCATTTTTTATCATATTTAAAAAAACTTGAGTTAATTCATTGCGATTGGCACGGACGATAAAGTTTCCATTCGTTTGATTTATAATTTCCACTCCACTAATCTGGGCATGGTACTTGGTTACATCTATAACATTTTCAATTACTTCCACACAATTTAACCGCTCGAAATCTTTTTCGTTCGTTTTCGCTAACGATAAATAGTCGTAAATAATCTTTTGGGCTCTATTCAACTCTGAATCAATTAATTGTAACGAGCTATGTTGTTTCTCGGTTAAATTCTTATCACCCTTTAGAATTTGAGTAAAACCCATCACAATCGTCAAAGGGTTTTTTATTTCGTGGGCAACAGATGCTGCCATCTCACCAATTAGTTTTACCCTTTCAGCTTGCTGAATTTGAACCCTGTTTCTTTCCTTCTCCATTAAAGTCTCGACAATATAGACGACTAACACAATCGTAAGGAGGTTTGAGACGAAGAAATAGGTGATAAACATTGGTATTTCAGTATAACTAACCTTTCTGATAAAACTAAGCAATCCGATAACGATTAAAGAAACGGAAAAAAGCGTTAGGAGAACACTTATTTTTAACTTTTCACGCAATTCCACCCGTTCATATTTTTTGATAAACAAGCTTACTATTACCGCCGACAACGAAAAAGCAATTATTGTTATCAGGAAGCCTTCATCGATCCCAATCCTCGCCCGGTAAATGAAAATGACGAGTGTAGCAAATAACCCCATCTTCCGTCCACCATACAAAAACGCAATAAGCCATGGAATAGTTCTCATGTCGTAAACATGCCCTGTAGCAAGGTTAAACGGATAGGACATTGATATAATGATAGCAATTGCACAAAGGAAACCAATGATGTAGTAGTTAACTTTGGTAGGATATTTTTTGTAAAAAAAAGAAAAGTAGATAAAAACTGGTATTAATATTACTAACAGTGCAAACAAGTAATTTTCAAAGTTAAACATAGTGTGTCGCTCCATCATATCTGACGTTACCCAAAATTATAGCATAAAGGAAGATAGGTTAATTAGTAGCCAAGCCCAAAAAACGAGCCGAAAGTCATTGCCCTAATTCAGAAGTACCAAAATTTACTAGTCTATCAAGTTAATAAGAAAAGCTCTTGATTTTTTTACTCTTATTTTTTGAAAAAAGTTAATTCTACTTACCTGCGAGCGGTAAAACAATTGAGAAGGTTGTCCCCACCCCCTGTTTACTTCTAACATTCAGCTCCCCTTTTAAACTATTAATTATTTTATAACAAACCATCATTCCTAAACCAGTTCCGTGCTCCTTTGTCGAATGATAAGGAATACCAAGGAGACTAACTTCTTTTTCACTCATTCCTTTTCCGTTATCGATTATATTAATCTCAATATATCTTCCTAGTATTCTAAAATTAATCGTTATTTCGCCATCTTTTTCAATTGCTTCGATGCCATTTTTGACTATATTTAAAAAAACTTGGGTCAACTCACTTCGGTTAGCTTTCACGCAATAGTTGCCATGTGTTTCATTTTTAAGAACAACACTAAATAACTGTGCATGATACTTTGTAACCTCAACAACGTTGTTGACAACCTCCATTATATTTAACTTTTCTACTTCTACTGGCTTTGATTTCGCAAATGACAAGTAATCGTAGATAATTGTTTCAGCACGTTTTAACTCAGAATCAATTAACTCTAATGAGCTCAACTGACGTGCTGTCAAATTTTTATCACCCTTTAAAATTTGTGTAAAACCCATCACAACGGTTAACGGATTTTTAATTTCATGGGCTACCGATGCTGCCATTTCGCCAATTAATTTAACTCTTTCCGATTGTTGGAGTTGAACCTTATTCCTTTCCTTTTCTAGTAATGTCTCAATTATGTAAATAACTAGTAATGTCGTGAACAAATTAGCAACCACAAAGTAGGAAAGAGAAGAGGTTAGCTGGTTTAAGTTGGATTTGTCTATCACAAGTACAATCCCGACTATAACTAATAGGTTATTTACGACAGTGAATAATGCAGAAAGGGCAAGTCTTTGATAGAAGCTACTTGCTCGATATTTACCGATTACAAATGTAATACCTATACTTGCTATGAGAGTAACAAATAAAGCAACGAGTAATCCAGCATCGAATCCTATAGTGGCCCGTAAAAGGACTATTAAAACTGCGATAAACGCACCGACCCAGTTACTACCATAAAGGAAAGCAATTAGCCACGGAATATGGCGCAAGTCGAAAATGATACCAGATGGTAATCTGGAAGAAAAAGACATAGTTAAAATAACTGACAAAGCACAAAGCAATCCTAACATTAGAAGATTGGTTTTTGATTGATTATTTTTAAAAATATATGTAAAAAAAATAAAGATTGGAACTAAGATAATTAATAATTCAAATAGGTAATTTTCGAAGGTAAGCATTGTCTCAATCTCCCGTGAAGTAACATAAACCGATATTTTATGCACATTATATCACAAGAAATTATCCAATTTACCCCTATTTATTGAAATTTTTAGAAAAGCGCAGGGACAGGTGCTTGTCCTTCATCTTTTGGACGAACAACGGTCCCTGTCCCTTTTGTTATGGTTGTACGTTATCTCGTTGTGCTTCAATATTAATGAGTGCCCGCTCGATTCGATGCTGTGTTTCTTCGACACGCATTTGAGCTTCTGTCAATGGTTCCGTTGAAGTTCCACTACCATTAATTGCCTTACCTCGTGCTGCTTGAATGTCATGTTGCGTTTCGCGTAATTTTTGTTGCAACTGTTGGATTTCTTCTGTGTTTGCATGATTAACAGCTGCTTGAGCAGACTGTTCTAGTTGCTGCGACAATTCAAAGAGTTGCTTGATCTCTTGGTCATTTTGAATAGGCATGAAAATTCCTCCCAATAAAGTTTACCTGCATATCTTCTGCAAAATACACCCAGCCTATTCAATAAGTAGCGGTGGCTTAAGTTGTAACTTGGGTGTGAAAACACGGTATCAGTGTGAAGATTACGAAGGATTTGGACTTTCGGGCGAATTCATAAAAGTAAAAAAAGACAGTTCCTACACCGATTAGGCTGCAAAAACTGTCCTTATAGATTACATCGCAATCCGATAAATTCGTTCGACCGCGTCTGCGCAGAGCTTGACGAAGTTACCTAATTGGCCTTTTTCAACTGCTTTTTTCGCCATGTCAGAAAAATGTTCATCGTCAATTTCGGCATCTCGAAGGGTCGTTGGCATACCAATTGATTTAAAAAATTCTTCTAATTTCTTAATCCCTGCTAATGCAGTTTTTTCTGGATTATTCAGGTCAATTTCAACATCCCAAACACGGTTGGCAAATTGAACGAAACGATTAATATCATGCTTGTAAACATATTTCATCCAAGCCGGGAAAATAATTGCAAGGCCTGCGCCGTGAGTAATGTCATAAATACCACTTAGTTCATGTTCGATATCATGACTCGCCCAATCACCAGTTCTTCCTGTATTTAGCAAATCATTATGTGCAATTGTTCCTGACCACATAATTTCTGCCCTCGTATCATAATTAGTTGGATCTTCTAAAACGGTATGGGCATTATTAATAATAGTTCGAAGTGTAGCTTCACATAGACGATCTGTTAACTCTACGTGTTTATCGTTTGTAAAATAGCGTTCTAAAATGTGAGCCATCATATCTGTGATTCCAGCTGCTGTTTGATAAGGTGGTAATGAGTAGGTTAGTACTGGATTCATAATGGCAAATTGCGGCCTTAATTTAATATCACCGAATGCACGCTTGTACCAGCCGTCTTCATTGGTCACAACAGTTCCGGCACTTGATTCACTACCCGCAGCAGGTATCGTCAAGACAACACCAATTGGTAAGCAGTCCTCTACTACTGCTTTTCCTGTAAAAAAGTCCCAGGCATCACCTTCATATTTTACTCCAGCTGCAATTGCCTTCGCTGAGTCAATCACACTACCGCCACCAACCGCAAGGATGAAATCGATATCATTTTCTTTGCAAAGATTAACACCTTCACGAACAAGACTGATTCTCGGATTTGGCTTTACCCCACCAAGTTCAAAAATTTCAATTCCTTCTGCTTTTAGAGAATCAATAACCGTGTCATATAAGCCACTTTCTTTGATGCTTCCACCACCATAATGTAGCAGAAGCTTATTGCCATAACTAACTGATTCTTGACCAACTGTTTGTTCTGTATCTTTGCCAAAAATTATTTTCGTCTTATTATCAAACACAAAATTTTGCATATACGTTTCCCCTCCTTTCTTAATAATAGTACGTTGACCCATTTAAAACAACTCTTTTGAAAGCGATTGCGTTTTGGGGTTTCACTTTCCATTTGGTTACCATTTTCACATTTTGTCGATGATTCGCTCCTTCATTGACAATTACTCACACTACGCTGTATCCACCTTTGTGACATAAAAGAACAAACTTTGGGCAAACGTCCTCTGTTATTTAAATTTTGTAGTATGATAAAAGCGAGTTATTTTATTTTTGGGAGAGGTGGGAGACAGATGGAATTATCTAGTATTTTTAGTAATGGTATGGTCCTTCAACGGAATCAAAAGCTTACGATATCAGGGCAAGCGAGCCCTTCTCAAATGGTGCATCTATCTTTTCTTAATAACAATTTCGAGACTATCGCAAATAGCAATGGAGAATGGTACATAGAATTAAAAGAACAAGCTGCTGGTGGACCTTATCAAATGGAAATAACAACAGATGCGGAAAAAATTGTGCTTCAAGACATCTTAGTTGGCGATATCTGGTTGCTCGGTGGCCAATCAAACATGCAACTTCCTTTGGAGCGGACCCGTGATTTGTTTGATGAGGAACTAAATCAGATAAACAACACGTTCATCCGCCAGTTTTCGGTTCCTCAAGTGTATAATTTTCACCAGCCAGCGGAAAAAGTTGAGGGTGGAAACTGGGTGAAGGCAACCCAAGAGAGCCTATCAAGCATTAGTGCAGTCGGATACTTTTTCGCAAAAAAGATTTATGATAAGTATGGAGTACCAATAGGCTTAATCCAAACAGCTGTCGGCGGAACACCAATCGAGGCATGGATGAGCGAGGCATCATTACGTAAACTTGGCGGATATGATGCAACGATTGATCAATGTAAAGATGATTCCTTTATTGAGGAAACAAAGCTTCGTGACGAAAAAAGGCAAGCAGACTGGTATAAACGATTGGATGCTAAGGATATCGGAAAAAAAGAAAAGTGGCATGAGGAAATTTTCAATCCAGCTGATTGGAGTCAGTTGGAAATACCTGACTCGTTTAAAGGTACTAAACTTGAACAGTTACGAGGGGCTGTCTGGTTTACGAAAAATTTTCATATCCCGACCGGTATGAACGATGAAGAGGTGCTTCTTAAGCTCGGTACGATTGTTGATGCAGATGAAACATTTATTAATGGTACCTTAATAGGTAGTACTGCCTATCGTTATCCACCTAGACGATATATGATTCCAAAAGGCTTATTGAAACCCGGCAGAAACACGATAACTGTCCGCGTGATTAGCACGCAATCAACCATTGAATTTATTAAAAACATGCCTTATAAGCTGATATGGGAAAATCTAGAGATTGCCCTAGATGGTGTTTGGCATTACAAAATCGGAGCCGAAATGGAAGCGCTAACTGGATCAACATTCTTCATCTATAAGCCTGCTGGAATGTATAACGGAATGATTGCACCGCTAGCTAACTACTGTATAAAAGGTGTGCTGTGGTACCAGGGAGAATCAAACGCACATGAACCTAACGGATATCGTAAACTTTTCGAAGAATTGGTTAACGATTGGCGTGATACATTTAATCTTTTTGACCTTCCATTTCTTTTTACACAGCTTCCGAATTTTGACACTGGCGTGACAAACCCGGACCAAAGTAACTGGGCAAAACTACGGGAAGAACAACGCCTCTCGCTTTCGATTCCTAATACCGCAATGGCTGTAACAATCGACGCTGGTGAGCATAATGATTTACATCCGCAAGACAAAAAGACAGTTGGTCAAAGACTTGCATTAGCTGCTTTAACTAAAGTCTACGGAGAAGATTTGATTTTCAGTGGACCAATCTACCGCGAAAAACAACTATTTAAAGATGCTATTTACCTTACATTTGATCATGTCGGAAGTGGCTTGGTAGCGCAAGATGGTGAACTCAGATCATTTATGATTTGTGGAAGAAGCAACCAATTCGTACCTGCAACAGCGATTATTGACGGAGACAAAGTAATTGTAAAAAATGACCAAGTCAAAGAGCCTATTCACGTACGCTATGGGTGGTCAGACAATCCGGACGATGCAAACCTGTACAATAAAGAAGGGTTACCGGCATCACCCTTCACAACTGAAACTAGCTGGGACTAATTCATGGTTTTTCATTTTCCACGGGCCCGAGCTAATGAACGGCCCCTAGCAGTTACTTAAAAGCTTAAGGCGAATCTTCATTAGCTATCTCTGATTTAATTTTAATAATGCAAGTGTGAAAAAAGCCAATCTGACAATCGGTTGGCTTTTTTGCAGCGAAAACACTTGGCTAGAGTGGTATAAAAATGGAGATAAATAGAAATAAATGTGTTGAACTAAGATAAATGGAGGAAAAAGATTTGGAAATTGGAGAACTTATCGGAAGAATTGCACTTACTTTCTTCGCTTTATTTACATTAGCCAGAATAATGGGACGAAAAGAAATTAGTCAAATTACTTTTTTTAACTTTGTATCGGCTATTGCTATCGGTTCTGTCGCTGCGAATCTTGTTGTTAATGCAAATTTAAGTATTCGAAATGGTATAATTGCACTCATTGGCTGGAGCCTATTTACCTTAATAATGGATGTGATTGACATCAAGTCAAAATTAGCTCGAAAAATAACAACTGGTGACCCTGTTGTTGTAATT
Organism: Aquibacillus salsiterrae; assembly: GCF_028416595.1. Taxonomy (GTDB): domain Bacteria; phylum Bacillota; class Bacilli; order Bacillales; family Amphibacillaceae; genus Aquibacillus_A; species Aquibacillus_A salsiterrae. The sequence goes on from NZ_JAMQKC010000011.1 coordinate 39,924, forward strand.
AAAGAAGGGAAAATAGTCGAAAACTCCTTACGCAAAAGTCGTTTAGACATCGATTCTTTAAGTGCCATGTTACGCCAGCAAAATGTATTCTCGATGGCTGACGTTGATTATGCGATCTTTGAAACGAACGGTAAGCTGTCTGTGATGAAAAAGGAAAATAAACAAACCGTAACGAAAAGTGATATGAATTTATTGCCAAATCATGACAAAAAGTTCCCAATTGCTACACAAGTAATCAGTGACGGGATTCTTCTTACCAAAAATTTATCTAAACTAAATATTTCGGATGATTGGGTATATAGCAAATTAAGGGAAGCAAAGATTGATTCTGTTGAAAATGTGTTTTATGCCGAGGTTCAGCAAGATGGATCTCTTTTTATTGATAAGAAACAAGAAAAACGATAAGTTAAGAAAAGTGCAAGTCGCGCCTTGCCCACCTCCATTTACGAGCAGATTTGAGTAGACATAGGACAACCACTGGTTCAGACGGCAATTCGTCTATACACCAATGGTTGTCCTTTTCGTTTTCTTAATGATTTATCTTAGTTAGTTTCTTCTTTTTTGTCACTTTTGTCTACGTCTACATTGTTTTTGTTTGCTGGCGTTTGATGGATTGAAAGTCCTTTATCTTCATCCCCACTTATATCGCACTGTGGAAAACCTAGTTTAATTGCCATCCTTGCACCTCTCCTTATTTATAAACTTTCCATTTTAAGGATACACTACTTTCGAAATAAATCCTGTTATTTTTTTACACTTTGGAAAAAATAGGTAAATATAACTAGTAATTGATTTGATGATTACGCTTACAAAATGCTTGTTTTTGTATTATACATTGTCAATAGCATCGTTTATTAGTTTCGGAAACCTCATAACAATGTGTCAAGCCCTTCCTGATAAGGCGATTGCGCTTGGATAAAATATTCAAATTTCGCAAATTTCCTAAGACTGATTTCATCCCGTTTCCATAACCAGTCGTTCATTTCTGTTTGTGTCCGGTGGGCACGGAAAGCTTTTAGTTTATGTGGTAGATAGTTGTTAACATTTACTTGGACCATCTGCTCAGCGGAAAGCCCAAATTCCTTTGGCTTGTTTGCAACCATACCACTTGAAAGATAAAATAGTTTAATCGGCTTTCCCAGATTTTTTGAATAACGGTAAAAAGCCTTTTTGGTTGCAAGTCCAATGGAGCAATGGTCAGGATGTCCACCTAGTGTTTCATGAAAGGTGATAACTGCATCAGGTTTTACGTCCTTCATCTGTTCAATCACTCTTTTTATTAACGTTTCCAAATCTTGAATCTCGACTAGCTTGTCCCGTATTCCTAAAAACCGTAAATCATCTATATTTAAAGCTTTACACGCCTCTTCTAATTCCTTCTCTCTAATACTAGCAATTGTCTCGCGGGTTGCAATAGGTGGTACGCCCATCCGCCTCCCCATTTCCCCTTTCGTAGCACATACCAATTTCACTTGATGGCCAAGATGTGCATATTTTGCTAACGTTCCTCCACAAATAAATGTTTCATCATCAGGGTGTGCAAAAACTGCTAAAATAGTTGCCATAGGTTTCAATCCTTTCTAATTTCTTTATAGTGGAAACGGTTGCGTGCTAATTTCTAATGTACGAGCAAGTCGGCCGTGCTCATCGTAGCCAGTTACGACGACTAAGTCATCTAATACTTGCATATGCGTCACGTAATCGACATGAATAAGAGACGATTTTTGATCAAGTTCCAAAAAGACACGATAGGCCGTATCACCTTTCACATGGACCTCGTCTAACATTGCTTTACCGTTGCGAAAATAACCACCAGGATTTATTTCCATATGTATATAGATAGGTCGCCCCTTCCATTGGTTAAGTTTATTAAGTAGTCGGTCTGGTCGTAGTTCCTCCAATTGCTTCCCCACCCTTTAGTTTGTTTAGTTAATTAAACCCAGCTTGGCATTGTTTTGTTCATATTAGACTTAGATTACCATTGTTCGGTTCAGGGTCAACAGTAAGCAGCAAGTGGTTAAATATTGACCTGTTTTTCGAAATTTTTCCAGTGATGATTCACTTTTTGCTATTCTAAAAGCGCAAACTTAATTCACTGACTTCGTAAAGGTTTTTCCATTGCTATAGATAACTTTGATAACCAATCTTTTATTTTCATAGTTTTTCTCTTTCTCTAAACGAAAATAGCTTGATTTTTTATCTGTCTGTGCGTCCCCTTCCATAGCATTTAGTTGCTCCTCGGCGACCAAAGAATCTCCTTCATAAACAGATAAATACACTTGTTCAATAACATTATCAGAAATATTCTGGTTATGATGGTACAGATTTACAGTTATACTTTTTTCCCGAAGCTCTATGTCTGATTGGATAATTCCATATGAGTCTACTCCATAATCACCTAAATACGTAGTCTTTATGTCGCTATTTTTTTCAATTTCACCGTTGGACATAGATACATAATACTTCAACACATTTTGCTGGTATTGTTCTTCAGCTACTTTTTTTCTCGTCTCTTGTATGGATGAGTTGCCACTCATGAAACCAATCTCCCATTGTGGACGCAAATCAAGGTTGAGTGGAACTTTTGCTTCAAATAATCCTTGGTTAATTTGCTCCGCTGGAACGGCTGTATACGATTCCCCTGCTCCCATTAAATAATACAAAGTTACCTTGGCACCACTTTGGAGTTCTTTTATTTGCCACTGCAAGATAGCCTGTGGGTCATTATCTGTAGCTGGGAGGTCTACGTCGAACGGGCTTATCCAGCTCTGTTCCCTTTTCATGTCATTTAAAAAGTTGTTAACTTCGTTTGCTTGATTGCTAACCTCGTATTGAATGTTTTGTTGATTACTAGAAATGAATTGAATTTGGCTTTCTACCTGATTGATTTTAGATAAGGATATAACATTAACAATTACACTTATAACAAGCATTAAAATAATCCCATAAATAGCATACTCCTGTTTCATTTTATTCCCCCTTGGCTAAATTTCATCTTGATATTATATGCCACATGAATTTTAACATGATTCTTGTAATGATATGCTATAAATTAAAATTTCTTCTCGATATGTTCTATGATATGACTAGCAACGTTAACCCCTGTTAGCTCAGAAATTGTTTTTATCAACGCACTTGAATTCACTTCGCAGACGATAGGATCACCATCTTCATCAAACAGTAAATCCACACCTGCAAAATCGAGGTTAAGTGCTTGACAGGCTCGAATCGCAATGTCTTTTTCTTTTGCTGATGGCTCGTATTTCTCCACCTTTCCACCAACAGCAACGTTCGCCCTGAAGTCGTCATTACCTGAGTACCGGTACATTGCTGCCACGCACTTGTCACCAACGACATTAATGCGCACATCACGCCCCCTGCTTGATTCAATAAATTCCTGATATAAGAATGGTTGAAAGTTAAATTGTCTAGTTAAGGAAAGTAACTGCTCGTCATTATTTGCTAAAAAAACCTGGTTTCCAAAAGAGCCAAAACAACCTTTCAAAATTATTGGAAACGCGAAAGCTTTGACAACCTTTATCAGAAATTCTTGTTGCACGTGATCTGAAACATTGATATCTCGTGGAGCGATGATGGTCCGTGGCATCTTTATCTTTTTCTTATGTAACTTAATATGGGTAATTGCTTTATTTACTGTACCTTCAATTGCTTCAGCACAATTAAATAACGGAATTCCGATTGTCTCTAAATATCTCGCTAAATACATATCACTGTCCCAGAAAATAACAAAATCAGGGGTATCCTGTAGGTCTTCTCCGTTATTTAATAGGTAAAAAAGTTCCTTGTCCGTCTTTATTATTAAATCTATACCACGACACTTCGCCGCTTGTTGTAGTAAATCAAAGTTTGCTGTGAACCGCTCTGCCGTTTTTTGGTGATGAATCACCAGCCAACCTAACATACTCAAATCGCCCCTCCGTAAAATTGATCAAACGTTTGTTCAATACTATTCCGTTGTCGTCATACTAGACAGCTCTTGTTCTTTTATCTGTTAAAAAAGTAACCACCTCTTCCTTCCCTCTAATATCAAGGTGTATACCTACAATTGATCATTCTATCCGATGTAATCGATCCCGAAAACACAACTTTCATATAAAAAATCTATAATATGACTATAGTCGTTCGTCTCATAAAACTTAGATAGTCGTTCGTTAAACTCACCTAAATTTCTTTCTTCGATTGTTACAACTCCCTTGCCGTGTGGAATTAAAATTTTATTGGCTGAAATAATGCTTGTTCGTTTATTTCCATCCCAAAATAATTGTTTTCGCATAGCAAGAGCGAACTCGTTTCAGCAAGCTGAGACATCGGGGAATCAGATGGAGTCTTGACTCCACCTGATTGGAAATTCCCAGCTACGCTTCGCTTAGAGGTGGGGGTCTAAAACCCTAAATACATAGATTAAGGTTCTTCATTAACTTATAAAGATTTAACCGCTTCTTTTACCGGTGTTTCTCCTGAGACAACTTGAAATTCTTCGCCTATAGTATTGGCATCCACTAGGCTACTAAAAATGACACTAGCAACGTCTTCACGCGGAACCTGGCCTCTATCTACCTTGACAGCGACGTTTACTTTTCCAGTCCCACTATCATTAGTAAGTCCACCTGGATGGACAATCGTATAATCAAGATCTGTTGCTTTTAGCCACTCATCCGCATAATGTTTGGCTGCGACATACGGTGCAAATGATTCATTAGCTTCCTGAATGGCTTCGCGCGTTGTATCAAACGAGCTAACCATGACAAACCGCTTCACACCAGCAAGTTTAGCTGCTTCGATCGTTTTAACCGCTCCATCTAGGTCAATCATAATTGTTTTATCTTTACCAGTATGAGGACCAGATCCAGCCGTAAATACGATTGCATCGACACCTTCAGCTGCTTTAGCAATTTCTTTTGTATCCCCTTCAAGATCAACCACGACTGTCTCTGCACCTAGTTCCGTAAAATAAGATGATTGTGCTTCATTACGTATCATTGCTTTTGCTTCGTGTTCACTCTCTTGAATGAATCGAACAAGATGTTTCCCAATCTGCCCATTTGCACCAACAACTAGAATTTTCACTGTGAATTGCCTCCTTCTATCCATATACATTAAACCCTTAACCTTATCCTATTTCAACACAATTCCAATGTCCATTAATGCGCATCAGTAGACTCTTCTTCGACCAAAAATGTTTCATAACAAGTACAACCGTCCTAAAATACGCATTAAATTATTAGCAAAATCGATAACTATACAACAATTATGTACCTCCTAATCCCAAAACTACTCTTTAAATAGCACTCGAAAAACGAATAACACTTAATAAATTAATTTTATAATCACAATACTTTGAAATCGCTTACATTATATGTTATACTAACTTTGCAAAAAAAAATAAGTAAGAAGGTGAAAAATATGGATTTTTACGAACAGTTACCTGATGACTTACTAATTGAGTTCTATTATGAAATTAATAAAACAATTAAAAAGGGTAATATTAAAAAAACAACCTATTACGAACTAGGTTTACTTATCTCTGTCATGAATCGAAGAGGAATTCCGGTAGACCCCTCACATTGTCAGGCAGGATAAAGAATAGTGACTTAAACAAAAGGTACCAGATATACATTAATCAAAAACCACGGTCATTTATCCTCTTTCGTCTCTAACAACCTACTGAATGACATGTTACCTTATTTCCTTTATCTTCATAGTCACTGGCTGAATTTTGCAGGTGTTGAATTCAGACTTGATTCATTGGATTTTCACTTTCACTGTCCGAATTGAGGCTATATTCGGACTCGATTGGCCATTAAGTTTGATTCAACTAAGGTGAAGATAAGATCAAACACTGAAACTAGACAACATGAATTTTTTTAAAAAGGTACCAAGATTGTCACTTCAATCTTTAGTACCTTTTTTAGATGGATGATTTTTTTGATTAAAGCCAAGTTGTTACTTCTGAAACAGGCTTTCTATTTTTGGGAACGGGTATGATATCTGGGTAGCCGAGATAAACAAGGCCTACCATTTCCTCATTGTCTGACAACTTAAACGCTTCTTTCATTTTCGGATGATACATAGGGGCACCACTTCGCCAAATTGCTCCAAGCCCCATTGCATGGGCGCCCAATAACATATTTTCAATCGCCGCATGGGTCGCAGCGCGGTCCTCTTTTCTCTCCGTATCATCTTGCCCACGAAAAGAAACTACTACAGCAATAACAACTGGTGCTCTCGTTGCCTTGTTTACTTGTGTTTTGGCAATCAATTCTTTGGTTTCTTCAGTAAGGTCCTCACCCACATTATCAATCGCTACTGCTTGGTAGGCATCACTCAATATTTTCCGTGCCTCCCCTTCCATAACAAAAAATCGCCACGGCTCGGTCAAGTGATGGTTCGGTGCATGGGTTGCAAGCTCTAGTAATGCTTCCACCTTTTCTCTTTCAATTGGGTCTTGTTTCACTTTCACGACACTTCGCCTTGTTTTTATTCCTTGAATGACATCCATCATTTAGCCCCTCCATTGTTTCTTAACTAACTATATAATATTAAATACCGTCCTATGCCATATCAACACCAATCTCATGACAATAAGGCAAGCCACTATCAAATTACCTCTGTCAAGAATGGTTTTGAAAAGTCCTTATCGATTTCTCTGGTATTGTAGCGGCATAATTTCACACAAAAGAAAAGCGTCTAGAATGTCCCTTGTCCGAGCCCTCTTGATCTTAAGTCTTACAGCAAGGTGTCCTCTGACTCATTTTCGCGCTTGATTTCAATCTTGACTTTCTTTATTCTACGGTTTGTAACTTCATCAACAATTACCTTAAGGTTTTCATATTCAAATGAATCGCCATGGGCAGGTACTGCTTCTAGATTTTCAATCACCCATCCACCTAACGTATGGTACGAGCTATCCGGTTCGGGCAATTTCATCATATCTGCGAAGTTATCCAATTGGAACTGTGCATCAAATTTATAGACATTTTCATTAATCCGAGAGATAGCACTTACTTTTTCATCCTGTTCATCCCAGATTTCCCCAACAATTTCCTCTAATATATCTTCTAATGTTAGTAAACCTGCAGTTCCGCCAAATTCATCTAATACAATTGCCATATGAAGCTTTTCTTTTTGCAGCCTCGGAAGTAATCCTGATATTTTCATCGATTCCACGATGAAAAATGGTTCTCTTAACAATTCCCGAAGATTAACTTCTTTATATTTCAACAGATGAGTAAAGAATTCTTTTTCAGATAAAATTCCGATAATATTATCGATATTCTCTTCATAAACTGGTATTCTCGAAAATCGTTCTTCAAAAAAGATCTGCTTAATGTCTTCCACCGACTGATTGACTTCAATCGCAACCATGTCCATTCTTGGCGTAATAATCTCTCCAGCTATCGTATCATCAAAATCCATTGAGCGGTTAATTAACTCACGCTCTTCCTTATCGATGACGCCCTCTTCCTGACTAATATCGAGCATCACTTTAATTTCTTCCTCTGTAACAGAGGGCATGCCTTCCCCTTTTGCGAAAAGATTGGTGACAACACGCTTTAATTTTGCAAAAAAGAAGTTAATTGGTGTTAGTAACTTTATTAATAAAAACAGTACGGTTGCAATTGCTAGAGAATAGCTTTCAGCATGTTCTTTCGCTAACGATTTAGGAAGAATCTCACCAAAAATGAGAATTAGGATAGTCATGGCAATTGTACTTATGAATAAACCAGTATTTCCACCAAATAATTTCGTAGCAACAGCTGCTGAAATACTTGCTGCAGCAATATTAACGATGTTGTTACCAACTAAGATTGTTGATAATGTATTGTCGAAATTTTCAGCAATATGGAGTGCCTTCTTACTGCCTCGTCTTCCTTCATCAACAAAGTTTTTCAATCTAATTTTATTGACGCTTGAATACGCTGTTTCTGCAGATGAGAAGAAGGCAGACATTACTATTAATGTCATTAACAAAATGATCGAACTCAGTGGTATATCTTCCAACAAGGGTCACTCTCCTGTAATCATTCATTTATAATAAATTCCGTAAATAGTAGTTTGGCATATTAGGATAACAAGATCAATGCGTTCATTAACGCCATCGCATGAGGCTTTAGATTGTTCACTACTTTCAGCTGCTCACTCTTATCTAATTTTCCGAAAAAAGACTGTATTTCTTCAATTTCATTTGTTAAAAAGTCCATTTTATTCGTAATATCAATAGTTTGCGCCAACATCGCTTCCTTATTTATCTCTGTTGCTTGTAACACAACTTTCCTTTGTTTAATTTGCTCTAATGACATATTTGTTTGCTTACATTGGTCAATAAATTTCAAGTCAGCAATTGCTTCTTGTTTATAGTAACGATAATTGGACTCTGAACGCTCACATTCTAATAGACCAATTTTTGTATAATAATCAATTGTTCGTTTTGATGTATTAGTAATCTCAGCTAATTCTCCTATTCGATACAACTTCCCAAGTTTCATCACCTCGAATACATAGTATAAGGTATGTTTGCACAACTGTACAGTACAACGTTACAGTTTGTTGTGCCAATTATTGGTTTGATCTCCATTCCACTTAAATTTTTATCTTCTTTTCTTCATTGTTCGATATGTTAATTGTAAAAACTAGAAATTGATGTTAAAAGAGGTGGGTTATGAAAGTGTTATTAGCTGAAGACCAGCCTAAGGCAAGTGTGGCTGACTTTACATGTTCATTACCAAGACGATAAATAAAGAGTTCCTTTTAGCATTCTATTTAGATTAACACTACTTTAATTAAAAGGGGCAAGGTATCTATACCTTGCCCCCGAAAAAATTTATCCCCAAATTTTTATATAGTTTTTACCTGCTTGCAACTGACTGATTGGTCCGACGACAGTCTTTTCTTCCCTTAGGTTTCCTAATAAATCCTTATCGATAACTACTTCCGTTCCGTCAGGATTTTCAAATTCGGCATCAACAAGACGTGCTCTCTCTAAAGTTTTTGTTGATTGAATTTCACCAAGTAGTGAACCAAAATCTTCTGGAAGCTCCACAGATAAATATACTTCATTTCCTTCTTCAATAATTTGAATTTCCGGATTAAAGTTGTCTGCAACAACTCTTTCATTTTCTCTTTCAAACGATTCTGCACCATTATAGTATGCATTACGGTTAATATAAACCGGTTGCTCTACTTTATGGAATACATCATGGTCACCATCTTCCTGATGAACGGTTTCGATGAACTCTTCAATTGAAGTGGTGTAGCCTTTATAGTGTGCCGTACCAACACCTTCAATCGCATCATCACCAATGAATATATTATTGATGAAACGATCATCTCCACCATAGACAGGAGCAAAACCAGCCACTTCTGTGCTATGTGGTACGTGATAAGGAGTAGCCCGGTCAAGCATTTTGCGATGTACCATTTTACCTCGGACAATATTGTTAATATAAGCTCCACCTTGAGCATGGTTATCTAACGCATAATCAGCAGTTAAAATATTGTTATCAACAATGTACGGACCACTACTTACTTCAACAAACAAATCACGACTATTTCGATAGTAAATATTTCTGCTTACTCTCGTACCTTGTGTCTGCCAATCTAACCAAGTTCCTAACGAGCAATCATGGATACGGTTATCATGAATTTGCACATCAATTGCTGCGTGTAGCTTGATACCAGCAATCTCATGTCCATAGAATTCACGCTTTAATGCAATGTTATAAATATGGTTATTATAGATTTCACTAAATACACAGCCTAGATGACCAACCACACCATTTTGGCCACAATCATAGATGGTGTTATTTCGAATAATGTGTGAGCCGATTTTCTCCTTACTCCAACCAATTTGTCGAGCGGAAAAGACTGATTCTAATTGATATTGATAGCCTGGCTTATCTTTACGGATGGTACGGTAGTTATGGCCAGTTGTAATTTCTTTACCAATACTGATTGCACTACATTTTGAATCATGGATAATGTTGTCCTCGATGATCCAGCCTTTACTCCAATGCGGACCAATTAGTCCAGGCTGATCTGCTGTTGGTGGAGTCCACGGTGTAGCAGCCTGAGCCATCTCAAAACCTCTCACCGTAATATAGTTAACGCCTACTTGTTCTGGGTAAAAACAAGCTTTTCGCACATTAATCTCTACTAATTCTTCATTAGGATTTGCTCCTTGGAAATTAGCATAGATTGTCGTATGAGTATCATCTACTTCTGTGTACCAAAGATATTTTGTTTGTTCTTGATTTTTAACAGGAACAATCGTTTTCGTCCAGTGGTCTAACACTTCTGTTTTAACTTCAGGATTTTGCAATTGTTCCAATGTTTCCGCTTCATAAAAGGACATGCCATTTAAATAAACGTCACCTAAGTGTCTTCCTGGATTATACACAACCCAGTCCCCAAAAATTTCTTGTTTGTACGGATTATAATCTCCGAAAAATTCATTAGCTAATACAACTTTCCAAACATTGCCTTCCACTTGTTCCCAATCGTTAATCTGCTCGGAGCCTTTAATGACAACTTTCTCACCTTCAGCTGCCTGATATGTAATTCTTCTATATTCACTTAATCCTGCATACTTCGGTTTCACCCATTCCCGGTACACACCCTCGTGGACAATAACTGTATCCCCTGCTGCTGCAACCGATGCAGCTTTATTAATTGTTAAAAATGGATGTTGTTGCGTTCCTTCGTCATAATCTGAACCATTTTTTGCTACATGATATTCAAAAGCCATGCTAAATTCCTCCTTCATATCAATCTAGCTTCATTATAGGAGCAAATAACAATCTATTTCTATTCTAAATATAGTATAATTTAAGACAATATTAGTGTTTTTTAGGGGGATATGCTTGTGGTTTTTTTCGAACAACATGGGGTTGAAGAAAAAGAATCCTTTCACTCCTTTAAACTAAGTAATCAAACCTTTCCGCTCCATTTTCATCGAGCCTATGAGCTGATTATTGTCAATCAAGGGGAATTGCTCGTAACGATTGACCAAAAAGAGTATGTGTTAAATGAACATGACATTGCATTTGTTTTTAATAACCAGACTCATGAATTTAAGACAATCGATCAGTCTGAGGTGACAATTGTCATATTTTCACCAGAATTAATTGGACATTTCTTTATGAATTATAAGGGGTTTATCCCGGAAAACAATGTGATTCGCCTAGAGCGTTCCCCTAATATAGAGGATCTCACATCCATTTACCGACAAAAAAGTTTTTTATACGATATTTGTGGCACGTTAGTCGAAAGTACTACGTTTATTCCAGTAGAGCACTCAACCAAAACGAAAGTGTTACACAAAATGCTCCTGTTTGTCGATAAAAACTATAGTGAGGACTGCACATTAAAGACTGCTGCCAAACACTTACAGTATGATTATGCCTATTTATCGAAATTGTTTGTACAAATGACCAACATGACCTTTTCAGAATACTTAAGTCATTACCGGGTATCACAGGCATGTTATCTATTAAAAAACAGTCAGCAATCCGTTAGTGAGATCGCGATGAACTGTGGTTTTAATAACCTTAGGTCGTTCAATCGCAGTTTTAAAAAAATTACTAGCCAGTCTCCGCGGAAGTATAGGGAATTGGCCTAGATGAACCGGGAAACATCCTATATTTGACGAGCGTCCTGAGTTGAAATGGCTGCAGGCGGACCCACGGGGCTAAGCGATAAATGGCCCCTATGCCCCTATTACATATCCTATGTATGCTAAAATAATCCCAAGCCCATAAGTAGCGACAAGGTAGTAGATTGCTTTTCCTTTTTGTTTAAATAATGCAAACTTCACTGTTTCTAACTTGAATGTGGAAAAAGTCGTAAAGGCACCGAAAAAGCCTGTGCCTACTAACAGTGCAATCTTTTCATTTGCTTGTAATCCAGTAACCAGTCCTAATAGAAAAGCACCTAAAATGTTAACTGTAAATGTTCCATACGGGAACGCTGCATGATTCCAAGCTTTACTAATGATAAACCGGGACACTGCACCGCAAAAGCCGCCAATACCAACCAATACGATATTAAAAAACATTATGCCTTCTCCCCTACTCTACTCACTTTAAAACCTAAACGACTCATTGCCATACCACCTATTAGACTTACGATAACATAGCATATGCCTAAAACAATCGATCCTCTGTCAAACAACAGAACCGTTTCGACACTAACCGCCGAGAACGTCGTAAAAGACCCAACTAACCCGGTACCTATTGCAGCTTTAGCATAGTCAGACAAAGCAAGCTTGTTAAACAAAGTTGTCGTTAACCATGCTAGTAGATAGCAACCGATGAGGTTAATGAGCAAGGTCGAAAAAGGGAATGGGCTTTCAGACACCAGCGCAATTCCAACTAAATAACGCAACATTGCACCCAATGCCCCAGCAAGCCCAACCAACACGTAAATCATAGCAAAAATCCTCCTTAATAAGAAAAGCGAAGGGGACTTGCTAAGCCTAAGGTAAATTCTTGGAATGGTTCTTTGGTGCTCATCCTTGACATTTTCTTGGAATCAGAATCCACCAAACAACAGACAATTAGTCCCCTTCTTGTTTAGTAATTATTAAACCCGTTTATCGGGACGATTGCATCCTCAGGAACGCCACCTTCTCGTTCCATCAAATGATTAACCGTTAGACTCTTTTTTTCCGGATGAAGAATTTCAGCTGACAACACGTCGCCTATTACTAGTAAAAAATCACTAGTTTCCACAATATTCGTAACCTTACAATCAAAGTATGCTTGCGAATTTTTTAAAATGGGACAACCAGTTTCTTTATAAATGAATTCATCTTCACCCATTGATTTAATATCTTGATCTCCTTTGAAAAAACGGTCCATTAAATCTTCTTGGTCCTCCGCAGTCATGCTGAGGGCAAAAACACCACCACGTCTGACGATGTCTGCTCCTTCCATCTCTTTTGGGAAACAGACTAGCATTTGCGGTGGTTCATGCGAGCATTGCGTTACCCAACAACCATTGTGAAAATGGGTACGCTCACCATCCGTCGTTGCAATGAAAAATCCACCTCGCAAGCGTTTGTTATACACTTCTTCCACTGGATCAAATTTTGATTTTGTGTCTATCTTAACCACCCCACTAGATTTATTTATTTTAAGCATAGCGCAAATTGATTAGTGATTATAACTTTATGCCTGACTTAAAGTCGGTTATACCGAGAAAAACATATACGAAAAACAGTCCCCTCCTGCTTTACTTCAATTGTTTGTCGAGTTTCCAGATGCCTGTTGCGTATTCTTGGATCGTTCGGTCACTTGAAAATTTGCCTGAATGGGCAATGTTAACGATGCTTTTCGACAACCATTTATCTTGATGGCGATAGGCCTCGTCAATTAATTGATGCGTTTCCACATAGCTCTCGAAATCCTTTAAAATAAAAAATGGATCATTAGTCGAAAGCAGGTGGTAATAAATATCGGTAAACTCGGTATCATGATGACCGAAAATGCCATCCCGTAACTGATCCATGATTTGTGTAATCCGCTCATCGTTGTGATACATGTCGCTCGCACTATATTGACCACTCTGGTAATAGGCATTTACTTCCTCTGCACGCAAGCCAAAGATAAATATGTTCGGGTCACCGACCAGATTTTTAATCTCAATATTCGCCCCATCTAATGTTCCAATTGTAAGAGCCCCGTTCATCATCATCTTCATATTACCTGTACCCGAGGCCTCCTTACTAGCTGTTGAAATTTGTTCACTAACATCTGCTGCCGGCACAATTTTCTCTGCCAAACTGACATTGTAGTTTTCAAGAAAGACAACTTTAATTTTCCCATTAATCGTCGCATCATGATTAACAATGGAGGCAACCGTATTAATTAATTTAATGATCTCTTTAGCAAAATAATAACCGGGAGCCGCCTTTGCACAAAAGATAAACGTTCGTGGCGTAATATCAAGCTGTGGATTTTCCTTTAATTCATTATACAAATAGATCACATGGAAAATATTTAAAAGCTGCCGTTTATACTCATGCATTCGTTTAATTTGCACATCAAAAATGGATTGATCATCGACTAATATTCCAGTCGTCTGATGAATATACCGTGCTAAATCTTGCTTATTTTTCTCTTTCACATGGCCAAGTCGCTCCAATAACGGATTGTCATTGACATAACGAAGTAAATGCGTGAGTTCACGTGGTCGATTAACCCACCTCGTGCCAATCGTTTCCGAAATAAGATTAGCTAATCGCGGATTAGCCATTAATAGCCAACGGCGATGCGTAATGCCATTTGTCTTATTGTTGAATCGCTCCGGATACAGTTTATTAAAGTTTTTCATTTCATGATTTTTTAAAATATCCGTGTGCAACTGGGCAACCCCATTAACACTAAAACTTCCCACAATCGCTAAATGTGCCATGTGGATTTGACCGTCCGCAATGATCGCCATTTGCGGGATACTATCACGTAATTCTGGATAGTCAAACCAAATCCCTTGGCAAAAGCGTTCATTGATCTCATCAATAATCATGTACAAGCGTGGCAGCAGCTCTTGAATCATCGAAATTGGCCACTTCTCCAATGCTTCAGACATAATGGTATGGTTTGTATACGCGAAAACCTTCGTTGTTATCGCCCAAGCGTTTTCCCAACCAAACCCTTCCTCATCCATTAAAATCCGCATCATTTCAGGTATTGCCATGCTTGGATGGGTGTCATTAATTTGAATCACTACTTTCTCATGTAGATGAATCAGTGATTTCTGTTTCATTGCTTTATAATCATTGATAATTTTTTTCAAGGAAGCAGCAACAAGAAAGTATTCTTGCTTTATTCGAAGTCGTTTTCCCTCATCTGTTGAGTCGTCTGGGTACAGCATGCCGGAAATTTGTTCAATCGAATGATTATGTTCTAGCTGCTGATAATAATTAGACGTTGCAGCGTGTAAATGACTAGCGGAATCAACTTGTTCTGCGCTCCACAACCTGAGTGTGTTAACAAATTCATTATTGTAGCCGACGACAGGCACATCATAAGGAACAGCTAGTACTTTATCCGTATTTTCGTGTTTAAATTCTAGGGACCCGTCATTACGTTTTAACATCGTAACATTGCCACCAAATTGCACCTCAATCGCTTCGTCAGCCCTCCGCGTCTCCCACGGATATGGCTCTTTCAACCAATAATCCGGTAACTCCGTTTGGTAGCCATTAATGAACCGTTGCTCAAACATCCCGTAACGATACCTGATACAAAAGCCGTGACCTGGATAACTTAGCGTTGCCAAAGAATCTAAAAAACAAGCAGCTAGTCGGCCCAATCCCCCATTACCAAGCCCTGGGTCATGCTCTTCTTTATAAACATCGGTTGGTGTGAACCCTAAACGCCTTAGTGATTCGTTGCACACCTTCCACATACCAACATTTAATAGATTACTTTCGAGTAGCCGCCCAATTAAAAACTCCATCGACAAATAATAGACTTGCTTTGGCTGTTTTTGTTTACAATGTTCTTCGGTTTTCAGCCAGCCTTTGTTGACTTCTTCGCTGACGATTGCACAAATGACATCGTATAAATCTTTATGGGATGCGTCCGTAATATTTTTCCCCTTGAGTGTTTCCATCTTACTCTTCATTATTTGAATGTACTCATCAACAGTCCAATTGACCAACGCCTAAGCGCTCCCTTCTATGACACCTAAGTGCACCAAAAATAAAACTCCCTCTAAAGACCACGTGCACATGATTTTTTCAGAAAATAAACGTAGGGTTCACCTTATGTTCTGAACCCTACGTTTCACATTCCCCTAGTAATTAGTATTTCGAAACTAGGGACGATTGATTCATTGTTTCATAGAGATTGACGTATTCTTTTGCAGAATCCTTCCAACTAAATTGGCTCTTATTGATATTTTTCAACAAGCAATGCCATTGTTCTTTGTCATGATAAAGATCAAATGAATAGTTGAGCACATGTAATAAGTCATGGGCATTATAATTCGTAAAGCTAAATCCGTTTCCAGTTCCTTCATGCTTGTTATATGGTGTGACCGTGTCTTTTAATCCTCCTGTTTCCCTGACAATTGGGACGGAGCGATATTTCAGGGCAATCAACTGGGATAAGCCACACGGTTCAAACAACGATGGCATAACAAAGAAGTCACTGGCTGCATACAGTTGTCTCGCTAACCCTTCATCAAAACCCAAATAGGCAACGAGTTTCTCCTTATGTCGGTTTGCAGCATGGTAGAAAAAGTTCTCAAACTCATATTCACCAGTACCTAGTAATACAAACTGTACATCCTTTTCTAAAAATTCATCAAGAATTGCTTGAACCAAATGGAGCCCTTTTTGCTCAACCATCCTTGTCACCATTACATAGAGTGGAACATTCCCATCAACCGGTAAGCCCAATTTCTCCTGCAACGCAATTTTATTTTCCTTCTTTTTCGCACGAGAAAATTTATAATTATGCACAATGTAGTCATCAGTCATTGGGTCATATTCGTTTTCGTCTATCCCATTAATAATGCCAACTAATTGGTCCTCTTTTTCGTTTAACAGCGGATACAACCCTTCCCCGTAATACGGTGTCTTAATTTCCTCCGCATAGGTAGGACTAACGGTTGTAATTTTATCGGCGTGGAATATCCCAGCCTTCATGCAGTTAAGCAAGCCGTTCCATTCCAATCCACCAATGTGGTCCCGTGAAATATTAAACAACTCATCAAAAGCATCAACCGGCATAATTCCTTGGTACTTAATATTATGAATCGTGAATACTGTTTGCAATTGCTTTTGGGGCTTTAGTATTTTAGCAAAAGCGAGTGCAAGACCTGCTTGCCAATCATGTCCGTGAATAATCGTCGGGTTAAAATCAAAGTGGTCAAGCGCGTCAATCACTGCCCTACTAAAAAAGACGAACCGTTCGCCATCATCGTAATAGCCGTATGTTCCTTGTCTACTAAAATAGTACTCATTCCCGATAAAATAGTAGACAACACCCTGGTGCTGTAGTGTGAAAATATCCGCTTCTTGATTTCGCCAGCCAACAGGGACAAAAATAGATGCGACCCATTCTAGTTGTTCATACCAATTACGTATGACCTCCTGGTAGAGTGGAAGAATGACTCGAACCTCCACCTGGTCGGTTTGATTAAGCACTTGTGGCAAGGAGCCAACAACATCCGCTAGCCCGCCTGTTTTTACAAATGGGGTACACTCCGATGCGACAAATAGTATTTGATTTTTCAATAACTCTGCTCCTTTACAGTCTTTTAAGAATACTCTTCTAATCTGTTAAATCGTTCTTCTCTTGGCAACGACAAATGGCTGTTCTTTTGTTCCTTTTAATGCTTGATTTTTCGTGACTGTTACATTTTTGTCTAAAATAACATTTTCCAAATGAACACCTTCTTCAATTTGGCAGTGTTGCATAATAATCGAATTTTTCACCGTTGCACCTTGTGCGACTTTAACATTGTGAAACAAAATACTATTCGTCACTTCGCCATCAATTTCACACCCTGTTGCGATTAACGATTTACTTACTTTTGCTGTATCATGATAGTTTGTCGGAGGCTGGTTATTCACTTTTGTTAACACATTGTTCCCCGAAAAAAAGAGTTCTTGATAGCTAGAAGCTTCGAGGAGAGCCATATTATGGCGATAATAACTTTCAATCGAGTTAACGACAGAACTATAGCCATCGTACTGATATGCTTGGATTTTCAGACGCTCAAGGTTTGCCATGATGCCGTCTTTAAATAAATTTTCTTTATGATGGGCGATACATTCCTTTACTAATTCTAGCAACAGCTGCTTACTTAACAAATACACCCCGCTGAAAACAGGTTGATTTTCTTGTTCATTACAAAGACAAGTGACCCAGCTTTTCTCATCCATTTTAACCTTGATACACGACCTATGTTCTGGAAGTGGGTCTGGGTAACTTGTCGTAAGTAGTGTCACATCGGCGTCCCGATCAAGGTGAAATTGAAACATATCATCGTATACCGTACTCGTAATAAATTGACTTCCACTAATTAAAACATACTCCGATTTGCCCCGTTCGAAATAATCGAAATTGTTGTGAAAATAACGTAAGTCTCCTTTTGATATATCGGTTGGGTCATTCCAATCCGGTGGTAGAATGAACAAACCACCGTGACGTTTGTCTAAATCCCAATCGGCACCAGTACCAAGATGATCCATTAAGGACCGATATTTATTGCCAGCAAATATAGCCACTTCATAAATATTCGACCGTGTCATATTTGATAAGGTAAAGTCAATTAACCGATACCTGCCCGCAAATGGAACCGAAGCCCCAGTTCGAAAATATGTCAACTCATTTAAGTAATCATGTTCTTGCCCTAAATTAATTAAACCCATCATTGTTTTCATTAAATAACCTCCAAATTAAGAAAAGCGTAAAGACAAGTGGAATCAAAAAGCAATAACCTAGCAGTACATTGGTGAAAAATCCCTTACAATATAGACCAAGGTGGTGAATTTCGTTTTACCGTTATCTATTATTAAGCTAACTTAATTTTCTTACCTGCAAATAGTTGTTTAAACTGATTTATGTTTTCGTTTGATAAAACAACAGGTTCTTTGTCCATTCCTACAACAATGGTGGTACCCGCTGGAATGGTGACATTTTCTTGAACGATTACTCGTTCAAGCTCAACATTTTCACCAATTTTGGCGCCTGGATGGATGATTGATTTACTTACTCGTGTACCTTTACCGACAGTTACACCCTCAAACAACACCGATTGTTCCACTGTCCCTTTGATCACGCAACCGTTATTTATTAACGATTCCCGTACAATGGCACCATCTTCAATCAATTGTGGTGGTAAAAGGGAATTGTGTGAGTAAACTGGCCACTCTTTATTACGTAACAATTGCGCTAAATCTTGATCAAATAGGTCCATATGAGCTTCCCAGTAGCTTTCAATCGTACCAACATCTTTCCAATAGCCTTTAAATCGATAGGCATACATCCGCCTGTTATTCGCTAACATTGCTGGGAGGATATTTTCGCCAAAATCGTGGTCAGAATTTTCCAAACTAGCGTCCTCGAGTAAGTATTCCTTCAATACTTTCCAATTAAAAATATACACACCCATCGATGCTAAGTTACTCTTTGCATGTATAGGTTTTTCTTCAAATTCATAAATCCGTAAATCATCCGTCGTATTGAGAATGCCAAACCGTGACGTTTCCTTCCAAGGCACTTCTAGTACTGAAATCGTCACATCTGCGCCGCTTTTTTTGTGATGGGACAACATTTGATTGTAGTCCATGTGGTATATGTGGTCCCCAGATATGACAAGCACATATTCTGGGTCGTAATTATCTATATAGTTGATGTTTTTCGTAATCGCGTCTGCAGTTCCTTCATACCAATTACCACCATGTGTCTCGGTAAATGGCGATAGTATCGTTAACCCATCATGCATGCGATCTAAGTCCCACGGCTTTCCAACTCCAATATGTTGATGAAGCTTCAAAGGTGAGTATTGTGTCAGGACTCCAACGGGAAACATTCTAGAATTCAAGCAATTGCTGAGTGTGAAATCAATAATTCGGTATTTTCCGCCAAACGGTACCGCTGGTTTTGCTAAATTTTTTGTCAACAATCCTAACCTTTTTCCGACGCCACCTGCTAATAGCATCGTTACACACTCTTTTTTCATTCATTATCCTCCTTCAATGGTAAAACCTTATATAGTGTAAAAATGGAAATGGCTAGCGGTGGGACTTTGACTTGGATATGTTGGTCGTAGCCATGCCATTTTTTAAAAAAACTATCATGTAACCCGGTATTACATTGGTCTGAGCCACCAAAGCTTGCAGCATCAGAATTAAATATCTCCTTGTATTGCCCAGGAGTCGGAACGCCAATTTTATAGTTGTAGTAAACATTGGGAGTAAAATTACAAAGGATCAGTAACATTTCGGATGGATCTTCACTTTTGCGCTGAAAACAAATAATGCTTTGGTCAACATTGTGAGGGTCAATCCACTCAAAACCACTAGGATGATGGTCAAGTGAAAACAAAGAAGGATGGTTTCGATAAAAGTGATTTAGTTCTTTTACATAATCAAATAGTTGGTTATGCAAAGGATAGTCTAATAGTAGCCAGTCTAGTTCGTGTTGGTCACGCCACTCGATATATTGGCCAAATTCCCCTCCCATAAACAGTAATTTCTTGCCAGGATGTGTTATCATATAGCCGTATAATAGGCGCAAGTTGGCAAATTGCTGCCACTGATCGCCAGGCATTTTATTAAGTAATGACTTTTTTCCATGAACGACTTCATCATGGGAAAGTGGTAAAACAAAATTTTCATTATACGTGTACATGAACGAAAATGTCAGTAGGTTATGATGCCATTTCCGGTAGACAGGGTCATACTCCATAAATTGGAGCATGTCGTTCATCCAACCCATATTCCATTTAAAATTAAAGCCTAAGCCACCGAGATAGGTTGGTTTGCTAACACCGGGTAGGTCTGAGCTATCTTCAGCCATCATTAGCGCGCCCGGAAAGTAGCGAAACACAACCTCGTTTAGCTTTTTTAAAAAAGCAATTGCTTCTAGATTTTCGTCGCCACCATAGCCATTTTCAAGCTGCTCCTCCCCGTCGTTACGGTCGAAGTTTAGCGACGTCATGCTAGCAACTGCATCAACCCGAAGGCCATCTATATGGTATTCATCAAACCAAAAAATGGCATTGGAAATTAGAAAACTTTGTACTTCAGGACGCCCAAAGTCAAAGGTTAACGTCCCCCATGATTTCTTTTCAGCCCTACGTGAATCCTTATATTCATATAACGGCTCCCCATCAAATTGCCGCAGTCCATGTGCATCCTTACAAAAATGGCCAGGAACCCAGTCCATGATTACACCAAGTTCGTGCTCATGGCATTGATCGACGAAATACTTAAATTCATTTGGTGTTCCATAACGGCTTGTTACCGCGAAATATCCGGTAATTTGGTAGCCCCACGATAAGTCATATGGATGCTCTGCTAGTGGCAGAAGCTCCAAATGGGTATAACCAAGCTCCTTGACATATGGAATTAATCGGTCTGCAAGCTCTTTATATGTATAAAAGCTTCCGTCTTCCTTTATCCGCCATGAACCAAGGTGAACTTCATAAATATTGATTGGCTCTTGATGCGGGTTACTGCGCTTCTTTTTTGCTTCCCATTTCGAATCTTTCCATCTATACTTAGCAACAGATGGAGTCACGGAAGCCGTTCGGGGTCTTACCTCCGCTCGCCTTGCGTATGGATCTGCTTTTAGAAAGGCCGGCCCATGCATTGGTGTAATTCGATATTTATAACACGTATTGGGTTTAATATCGGTGAAAAAGCCAACCCACAACCCTTCCTCATTAACTCGATCTAAGGAATAGTTATTACCAGTCCAGTTATTACGATCGAACGCAACTTCAACAGCTCTTGCTCGTGGTGCCCATACAGCAAAACAAAGCCCGCTTTGTTTATTTTGCGTTACATGGTGGCAACCAAGTAAATGGTGACTATAATAATTAGTACCTTGATGAAATAAAAACACATCTTGCTCATAAACTGAAATCGACAATCAAACAACTCTCCTTCCAATTAGTCACTAAGAAAAGCGTAGGGCGCCTTGCCCACCCCCGACAAGCTTAAGAAAAGAATCTATGTGTCGCTCTTTGACACAAAGATTCTTTGCTTAAGACCTCGAGGGGGTAGGCGCCCGGAGCTAGACAGCTCTTGGATCTTTTTATACTTTCTTATCTGTTAAGAAAAGCATAGGGCGCCTTGGTCAGACCCGAGGGGCTAGGCGCCGGAGCTAGACAATAAGAAAAGCGGAGGCGCCTTGCTAGACAGATCGTGGAACTTTTATATTTTATTATCTTTCAAAAAAATGAAAAGTTTACCTCGGGTCAAATGACTATGTATTTGTTTATGTATGGATAAAGGTGTTTATGTTAACAATGGCCCTAAGACTTTTCGACAAAAACAACAAAGATTCGATTATTTTTTAAATTTTCTGACAATTAAAGATAAAAAAATAAAAAGAGAGGACAAAAGTTTCTCATCACAAGCAATTTCTCGTGAGTCTCTCTAATGAATTGAATTATAACACTATTTTCAGGTAAAAGCTGTGAAAAATTTAAAAACATTTTTAAATTTCTTTACAAGATAAAAAAATCAGAGATGTTTAGCCCAAGCCGCGCCTTGAGCTTTTCTCGTGGGAAATGAGGATGAATGGATGAACAACTATTGTGGATGGATAGATGACAAATCTACGATTACTTTTAGCGCATCTGAGCTTGAACAAAAACCACTAACCCCTCCGATTATAAAATCAGACGACCAACCATTTACCGTAGATACCGTCACATGGAACGATACAACAGCGACAATTATCCTAAAAGAAATACTACCTATGAACCAAGCGATTACGTTAACTTGGAATGAGTGGCACGCACCAGTTTACCCTAGGGGTGTCGTACGCACCGATTGGTTTGAACAGAAATTTGATGCAAGCACTGTCACACTCGGGGCATCGTATACAAAAGCTAAAACGACCTTCACCATATGGGCCCCAACTGCAACAAAGCTTATACTCGTCTTACAAAACAAGCAATACCTGATGTCACGAAACGATAATGGTGTATGGGAAACGACGATTGAAAGCGATTGCCACCTCTTTCGTTATTATTATTTAGTAACTGTAAATGGCGAAGAGCACAAACTTAATGATCCTTATGCGAAAGGATTAACAGCTAACAGTGCAGAAGGCGTTGTATTAGAACTTAGCCAAACAAACCCATCAGGCTTTCTGTCTGTTACCTACCCACATGTGAAACGAGCAGATGCAATTATTTATGAGCTACATGTTCGGGACGCGACGAGCTCCTCGCATAGCGGCGTTACCCACCGTGGAAAATATCTTGGTTTAACCGAACGAGATACCACATCACTTGCAGGCTACTCAACTGGTTTATCTTATATTCGTGAGCTAGGCTGTACCCATGTCCAGTTATTGCCATTGCAAGACTTTGCTCGCGTTGACGAATTAAATCCTGACACTGGTTATAACTGGGGATATGATCCATTATTTTTCTTCACACCAGAAGGCAGTTACGCGAGCGATGCTAACGATTCGATTGCACGGATTAAGGAATGTAAGCAAATGATTCAAGCACTACATGAAGAAGGGCTATCGGTAATACTCGATGTTGTGTTCAACCATGTTTACCAATACGAAACCTCTGTGTTTGAAAAATTAGTCCCTGGCTACTATTTCCGCTATCATTCAAACGGGGAAATGAGTAATGCAACAGGAACGGGAAATGATCTGGCAACCGAACGAATTATGGTTCAAAAATTCATCTTAGATTGTGTTGATTACTGGCTAACAGAATATCAAATTGACGGATTCCGCTTTGATTTAATGGGAATTATCGACACCGAAACGATGCAAAAAATCAAAAGTAGAGTAGCACATGAAAAACGACCGATCTTATTACTAGGAGAAGGCTGGGAGCTTGCTACTCCTCTACCAAGCGAACGAAAGTCTACTATTTCGCAGTCGCACCAATTACCGGGAATTAGTTTTTTTAATGATCAATTTCGCGATAGGTTAAAGGGGAATTTATTTGATGCGAAAAGCTTAGGATATGTCAATGGAAACGGCCATTATTTCGAACGAATGGCACAGCTTGTCGCAGGATCATCACAAGCAAGGTTCGGGGACGTTATGTATACTGACCCGGTCCAGTCAGTAAATTATGTGGAGTGCCATGACAACCATACACTTTGGGATCGTCTACTCCTAACCAATCCAGAAGCGACTGAACAAGAAAGAAAGCGAATGCACGAGCTTGCAACAGGACTTACGCTGATTAGCCAAGGCATACCGTTTATCCACGCAGGGCAAGAATTTTACCGGACAAAACAAGGGGACGAAAATAGTTACCTTTCTGGCGATGCAATTAATCAGCTAGACTGGGAAAGACGTGGGCAAGCGGATACCTCCGTTCAGTGGGTTCGTAAGTTAATCCAGCTTCGGAAGCAATTTAAGTTATTTCGACTGGATAGTACGGTAGAAATCGAACACCGCTTACACATGATCATGACTCCAGCGCCTGTACTAGGCTTCATGTTGGCCGGGGACGATGAAGATCTCGTTGCATTGGTAAATCCAACAAAAGATGTGGTAAACGTTGATATGCCTGCATTAGGTTTATGGGAAAAGCTTATTAGCAACTGTAGCGGCGGCATTTCTCCAGTAAGTTGTTTACTAGAACCAAACACCCAACTCGCGAGTTACGAGTTAGCGATTTTCATAAAAAGGCGACTGTAGAGATTATCGGGGCAGGTCAACTTTCCCTTTTCTTTTGTGAATGAAGACCGAGCGCCACCCAATATTGCGATAACCGGAGGCGTTCCGAGTGAATGTAGCCAAGAACTGCAAAAGACCCCTTCGATCAGTTAACTGATCAGCGAGGGGTCTTTTTATCGGTAATAGTTTGTAAACTTGTCCTAGAAACTATTATTCTTCTGTTAACCAGTTTTCTTAATAAACCCTTTGTAATGTCTCTTCACAAGTTGGCTTTCTAGTTGTTTCATTGTTTGTAAGGCTACCCCAACAACAATGAGTAAACTAGTTCCCCCGATTCTTACAGCTTGTGGTAGATTAGCCGCACTACCCAATATTAACGGGAGTACTGAAATCGCCGCAAGGAATAAGGACCCTACAAAAGTCAACCGGTACATCACACGTGTTAAATATGTTTCAGTGTTTTTACCTGGACGAATACCCGGTATATACCCACCTTGTTTTTGCAAGTTTTCAGCCATCTGTTCAGGATTTACTTGAACAAATGTGTAGAAATAAGTGAAGGCAATAATTAATGCTACATAAATCGCCATCCCGATTGGCTGTGTATAATCAAACACGTAGGTGATCACTTCAGCGAACCGATTTCCTTCAAAAAAGCCTGCAACTGTTCTAGGGGCAACAATAAAGGATATGGCAAAGATTACTGGGATAACCCCTGCAGCATTTACCTTTAATGGTAGGTGTGTCGAATGACCACCAACCGGACTTCTGTTTTGTATTTTTTTTGCATATTGAATTGGTATTTTCCGCAGTGCTTGTTGAATAAAGATAACTCCAACAACAACTGCAAGAACAACCAAAATGATTAAAGCTACAATAACAATGTTTATGAACAATGTATCGCCTACATTACCACCGAAATATTGTTCAAACAATTGGTTAACACCATTTGGTATTGCAGCAACAATTCCACCAAAGATTAGAATAGAAATACCATTTCCTACTCCATTTGAAGTAATTTGTTCCCCAAGCCACATAAGAAATGCTGTACCACTTGTCAATACAACTGCAATTACGAAGAACTTTCCAAAGCCTGGGTCCTCAATCAATTGTCCGCCTGTCATCGCATTAAAGCCGACAGACATGGCAGCACCTTGAATGAAGGCTAACACAATCGTTCCATAACGCGTGATTTGGGCAAGCTTTTTACGACCCACTTCCCCTTGCTTTTTCCATTCGGTAAACTTGGGCACAACATCCATCTGCAATAGCTGCATAATAATAGAAGCAGTGATGTATGGCATAATTCCCATCGCAAAGATAGAGAAGTTCTTTAATGCACCACCGCCAAATGTGTTTAAGAAACCAAATACACTTTGTTCATTCATAAAATTAATTGCTTCTCGGTTAGAAAACGGTACTGGAATAAACGTACCTAATCTAAAGACGATTAACATTAACAAGGTGAATACAATTTTTTGCCTAATGTCTCTCACGCGCACAAAATTGGAGATTGTACGAAACATAAAGATCACTACTTTCTTATCATTAGTTGTCTACCTGAAAACGCTAACATGAATAGAATAGCATAAATTGAAAGGTAATAGTATTTAAAATTTATAATATGTAAAAAAAACTAGTTCCTAATTCTGGCACCTCTTTTTCGATAATCTGAAAAGTCTTACTAGTCGGTGTTCCCGTAGGTAGTTCTGCTAAAATAATATGTCTATTCTTCATTGTTTTACTCCCCTCATATCTTAGCCGATTTATGCTTAGCTCTTCCGTTGATAATGATAATAGACATGTGCCCATTTTTTCAAAAAAATGGGCTGTAGCCTTTGCACTCAAGTATTCCCGACATAGGATATACCAGTAACCAAAAAGGAGGGATAAGATATGTCATTAGCAGGAGGCTTTCCACAAGGCGGCCAAAATGGCTTTATCCTATTAGTAGTCCTATTCGTATTACTAGTTATTGTTGGTAATAACTATCCAATGGGGCAAGGATACGGTTACTAAAATGAAGCAGAAAGCATCACCAGCAATGGTGGTGCTTTTTCTTTGTTTAGTTGAAACAGATTATCGACCTCTCTATTATGCCCAAACAATTATCGCTTACACGAAACAACCCTATGTTTTCCTTTCCTCTTATATCATCAAATCCACCAAAATTCTTCATCTATGGTAAAATAAAATCTAGTATTTCTAAGAAAAGCGCAAGTCGCGCCTTGGTCAGACTAAGGCTGGCATAAGACAAGACCTGACGTGGCGCTCTTTGCCACAGAAGGGATTTACTTATGACCTCAGGCGGGCTAGGCAGCTGAACCTAGACAGCTCTTATATTTTTTTATACTTTCTTATCTTTCTATAAAACTGGACGGTGCTAGAGTTGGAACAAGCTAAACTGAAAGAAGCAGATTTGTATGAGCCCATTCAAAAGTATTTTAAACGGAAGGGTTACGACGTATATGGAGAAGTCAAGGACTGTGATGTTGCAGTTATCAAAGATGACCTTCTTATTATTGTCGAATTAAAATTAAACTTAAGTGTCGACTTACTTATCCAAGCGACCAAAAGGCAGCGACTGTCCGAGCATGTCTATATTGCCATCCCTAAACCGAAAAAGTTCAAGCCACGTTCGAAAAAGTGGCGTGATATCTGTCACCTCGTTCAGCGCTTAGAGCTTGGTCTTATTCTTGTATCTTTTCTAGGAGAGCGTAAACGAGTGGAAATCATCTTAGAGCCAACTCCATTCCAGCGCCCCGTAAGTAGGGGAAAAGCTAAATATTTGAGACAGGCGATTATAAAGGAAATTGACGGTAGGAGTGCTGACTACAATACAGGTGGTTCGAATCGACAACAGATAATGACGGCTTACCGGGAAAACTGTGTCCAAATTGCTTGTTATCTCGAACAGCACGGGGAACTATCACCTAAGCAGTTAATCCGAATGGGTACAGGAAAAAAGACACAATCGATTCTTAATAAAAATTATTACGGATGGTTTGTCCGAGTAAAAAGAGGAATCTATGTACTTAGCGACAAAGGTAAATTAGAGATGAACGCATACCCTGAACTACTCGAGTATTATAGGAAGACCGAAACTCGAGAGTGAAAAGATGGTATCCGTAACTTTTTGGAGCAAGATGATAGAAGACAATGCATTGGCCTAAGGAGTGTATACATAGTGAATAAGAAGGATGTTGCGGATATTCGCAAACAGTTTAAAGTTGATAATGATTTAATGAAGATTCGAGAGATTTTTAATTTTTATATTATGAAGGAATCAAGTGAAGTCTATCATTATGAAAGTCAACCGTTTGATATGCTAGATGAAGACCAACAGGAATTATTTATGGGTAATTTCAAAAAGGTTCTCTCTGGCCGACTTGATGAGAAGCTATTTGAGCTTAAGTTTCAACGTGAAGTGGAGAATAGTAGTCAGCTCATCCTGCACCAAGGATTACTTGGTAGTGATGAAGATTTCCGCGAAAAAATGCAGCAAATCGTTGAGAAGATGTTGAAGGACAAAGAATATGAGATGGACCTCGTTGTTACTTTTATTAAAGCAGAATATTTTAAACCGATGCGACAGAAGAGTGAAGAATCGGAAGAAAGTGCGCGTGATACGGTTTATTCCCATAACTTTATTCTTTGTACGATTAATAAAACACAGGATCCAAAAAAGGAACTCCAATTTGACTATGTCGAAAGAGAGTTCAAGTATAACGTTGTC
The DNA here is from genome assembly GCF_028416595.1 of Aquibacillus salsiterrae. Lineage (GTDB taxonomy): Bacteria > Bacillota > Bacilli > Bacillales > Amphibacillaceae > Aquibacillus_A > Aquibacillus_A salsiterrae. The sequence continues at coordinate 68,031 of NZ_JAMQKC010000011.1, forward strand.
GTCAACCCAATCATTAATTTAAATCAACCAGTTGGCGGCTTTCTATTCCCATGCTTCTCAGATAATGCTGCTGATGTAAACCATGTACTCTATGCAGCACCAAGAGCATATGAGCCTGATGATACCTTTATTTTGGAAGTGCTAAATGCAGAAGAGACTATGACCGCTAAGGATGATAAAGCAGTGTTTGAGGAAATCGTGCGAGACGTAACAGAAGACAAATTAAATACATCTACCCTAGCAAGTGTTTATGAAGAAATTAACCGTTTTATCGAGGACCATGACGACGAAGAGCCGCCGAAAATGGATCACAAAGACGTGGAACGGGTCTTAAAGATGAGTGGTGTAGAAGATGTAAATACAGAAAAGGTAACGACTGCTTTTCAAAAAATCATTGATGATGAAAACTATGAACTGAAAGCAAGCAGTGTGCTACCTAAATACAACTCCAAATCCATTAAAATTGATACAAAACTAGCTAAGATCTCTGTGAGCCCACAGGATTTAAAATACGTCAAGCAAGTCCATCTTGCGGGTAAGCGATATTTAATGATCGAGCTTGAAGAAGATACGATTATTGAAGGTTTTAAAATGATTCCAGAAGTATTTGCACATAAAGAAGCAAGCAGTCCGACAGACAAGGGTGAAGAATAATTTTCAAGAAAAGCGCAGGGCGCCCGAAGCTAGACAGCTCTTCTTTTCTTTTTTAAAAAACAGGGTGTTCGGTCCAACATGTTTGTACCGAACACCCTGTTTTTATTCCCTTTTTAACTGCTTCTAACCGGTCATTTTCGATCATCTATGGCTTCAATACAACTTTAATACAATTTTCCATTTTGGTATCAAAAATTTCATAACCATACTTTGCTTCATCTAGTGGTAACGGGTGTGTAATAATGTCACTAAGGTCAACTTTTCCAGTCTGGATTAAGTCGTGGATGTGCGGCATGAGGTGAATGACTGGCGCTTGGCCTGTCCGAATATTAACATTCCGTTCAAATATATCACCGAACGGAAAAGCATTATAACGTGCCCCGTACACACCGGTCACTTGAATTGTTCCACCTTTTCTAACTGCTTGGCTCGCAATGACTAACGCCCCCATCGAACCACCTTGAAGTTTTAAACCAGATGCAAGAAACTCTAAATCTGTCATTTTCCCATCCATGCCAACACAGTCAAGCACAACATCTGCTCCACCTTTAGTTATATTATGCAGGTAGGAACCAACATTTTCATAATCCTCAAAATTTACTACTTCAACATTGTTCGTTCGTTTTGCGTGTTCAAGACGGTAGCCAACATAATCAACAGCGATTACTCGTTTTGCACCTTTTAACCATGCAAACTTTTGTGCAAGTAAACCAATTGGGCCGCAACCAAGGATAATAACTGTATCCCCCGCTTTCATACCAGAGTTTTCGACACTCCAGTATGCAGTTGAACCAGCATCAGATAACAATACTAAATTATCATCGTCTACTTCACTATTCTCTGGAATTTTATACGGAGTAAAATTACCATAAGGCACACGCATATACTCAGCCTGTCCCCCTGGATAACCACCCGTAGTACCAGAATAGCCAAAGTATGCGCCAATCTCGCCATTGTCATTAGAATTGTCACACTGACTTTCTAATTCATTTTTACAAAACCAACATTCTCCGCAACTAACATTAAAAGGGACAACAACCCTGTCCCCTTTCTTTACTTTTGATACTTCTGGACCAACTTCTTCAACAATCCCCATTGGTTCATGCCCAATAATATAATCATCTTGGAGGTTTGGAATCATTCCATGGATCAGATGTAGGTCAGAACCACATATTGCTGTACTCGTTAGTTTAACAATTACATCATCCGCTTTTTGAATCTTTGGTGCTTCCACTTCTTTGACAACGACTTCTTTAATACCCTGAAACGTGACTGCTTTCATTTCTATCTCCTCCATTTATGTTGCCTTAGGCGGTGTCGGAAATAACCCTTTCCTGTTGTTGTTATCGGGAAAGAGCTTCAAACCAGCGATATCGACTGCTGTTTGCGCTGCTTTTAAATCAATCGTTTGTTGTTCACTCACATCATATGGATAGAACCACTTTTTATCGATCATTAATTCTACAATTTCTGTTTGAAAATCAATGGCTGCTTCCATTTGATTCCGAATCGTTGTTCTCACTTCCGGGCTTGCTGACTCTGTTAACGCAACAGAACAGTTACGAACCGATTCTTTAATAGTGATTAATAAATCTACTGCAATCGCCGAGTCAACTTGTTCAGGCATCCCAACCGCATTTAGTGGGTCTAAGTAATCATTCATAATTTTCACCTCAGGTTACTCTGTTTTCGAATAGGGATACAAGCGTTGTAATTGCTTAATATCCATTACCGTCATGTCCACGTTTTTTTGCAAAAGTGCTCGTAAATCTTGATCAAAAACAACTCCTTGCATTAGCTTTGACTTAAGTAGACCAACTGTTTTCATGTTCAATAGTTCATGGATATCCATAGTTTCATGAATTGCTAAGTCCTCTTTCCCCACAAAATAACCTCCTTCATTATTAGACTAAAGATAGTCTGTCTCCAAACAAACATGATATTCAAAAAAATCCCTTTAGAAAAGCCCTTATGTTGGATAATAATTATTGTTTTACACAATCTATTGGTAACTAATCAAGCTAGGAGGAGTCAGGAAAAGTGGACAAATTAGCACTGCACGAACGTGTCGAATTACATGAAATTTTAACCTTTAAAAATTTATGCTTAACAAAGGCAGCTACTATGCATGGGTTGGTTGGTTGTGAGGAATTAAAAGATATTCTTGAAAGAGATGTGAAAGAAGGGAAGCACCACGTCGAGAATCTCAACCAATTACTAAAGGAGAGGGATGTAGTATCATGACAAATATAATTCAAAAAGCAGCTGGAATTGCCGGAATGACAGACCAAGTCATTGCCACTGATTTTTTAATTTCTACAAAAGCAGCTGTCCGCAATTTAACGTTTGCACTTACGGAATCTGTTACACCGGAGGTTCGTGATGCCCTCCGTGAACAATTAAATTATGCGATCGAAGCACACGAAAAAATTAGTCACTATATGATGGAAAAAGACTACTACCACCCAAGTGATCTAGACGAACAGCTTAAAGTTGACTCAAAAGCCACAAAAGCAGCACTAAAACTAGCTAAATAAGCAAAGCGCAAGTCGCGCCTTGCTAGATAAGACAAGACCTGACGTGGCGGTCTTTGCCACAGAAGGGATTGACTTATGACCCCGAGGGGCTAGGCGCGCCCGGAGCTAGACAATAAAGAAAAATATAGGCGCTGAGGCTTGTGCTGCGCTGCGGTAATTCGGAGTATTCGGACTTATGTGACCCGATTTGGGCTCTCCCTGTCCGAATGAAGCACGTATTCGGACTTATGTGACTCGATTTGGGCTTTCCATGTCCGAATGGAGCACGTATTCGGACTTATGTGACCCGATTTGGGCCTTTTCTGTCCGAATGGAGCACGTATTCGGACTTATGTGACCCAATTTGGGCTTTCTCTGTCCGAATGGAGCACGTATCCGGACTTATGTGACCCAATTTGGGCTTTCTCTGTCCGAATGGAGCACGTATTCGGACTTATGTGACCCGATTTGGGCTCTCCCTGTCCGAATGAAGCACGTATTCGGACTTATGTGACTCGATTTGGGCTTTCCCTGTCCGAATGAAGCACGTATTCGGACTTATGTGACTCGATTTGGGCTTTCCCTGTCCGAATGGAGCAACGTATCTAGGATTATGCATTTTAAAGCAACAAATTTCTCGAAAATAGCTTTAACCAAGGAGTGGAACCTGTGGATAGAAAAGAAATTGAAAACAAGATCAATGAAGTTAAATCAGATTATATAAGATTCCAATCCGATCTCGAAAAACTCAATTCCGTCGGGGGTAATACAACAAATGCCGAAAAGCAACTAGCCACCTTAGAAGAAGAATTATCTAACCTAAATAAACAATTAGCCAATTTAAAATAAGAAAAGCGCAAGTCGCGCCTTGGTAAGCAGAAAATCAATGTGGAGTTCTTTGCCACAAGGATTTTCTGCTTAAGACCTTTTCTTATAGACCAATTCTATGTACCAAATCGTTTTCGGTAACCACACTTTCGGCACAATTCTTCAACAGCTACTCGCTGTGAAAATCCATCGACAAGGTTTCTCGCCCGGTCACCTTCTATGATATCAGAAAAAGAGGATTGATTAATGTTACCTAGGTTGATTACCCCTTCACCATCAAGACAACAAGGCACAACCGTTCCATTCGAAAGAATTCCAGCTTGGGTTCTAAGTCCGTAGCAAAATCCTTTGCCATCGTCCTCTTCTTCTTGCAAGGACGGCCATTGAAACTGATAATCCTGATTGATATAGATTCGTTCCGCAACTTTTAGACCACTTCCAGGCGTAACCCTTTCCGCAATCTTAAATGGCAAATTATATTCTGATTCAATCATTGCTAAAATTTCCCGATTTCGTTGCTTTTGCTCGTTTGTTAAATTGTCTTCGGAAAGATTCCAAAGCCGAAAGGAAACAATCAAATTAGACCCAACAGTTGCTTCACGGACAAATGCTAAAATGTTTTTTACATAGCCTTCCTTATCAACTGAACCCTCATGCCCATCAAAACTATGCAAAGAAAAATTAATTTGACGAAGGGCTGGCTTATCGATTAGCTGGTGTTTCCTCTTATTAATTAATGTTCCATTCGTTGTTATGTTCACCTGGAAGCCTTTTTGATAACTAACGTCCAACAACTGATCGATTTTAGGGTGCAAGAGCGGTTCACCTTTTACATGGAGATTAATATAATCGGTATAAGGTTTGATTTGATCTAATCGTTTGGCAAAATCCTCAACCGATATAAATTGTTTCTCCCGTATAGTTGGTGGGCAGAAGCTACACGCAAGATTACAAATACTCGTTATTTCTAAGTAAAATTTCTTGAACTTTTTCAAGGGGAATTCCTCATTTCTATCTCAATTAAAAACAATGAAACATTTCTCCTATTAGAGCATATTTTTAGACATATGGGAATAATGCTTTTATTTCCACTTCCCACAAGTATACAGGTCTATTTCGACATAATAACCATTTCCCCACCGATTATTTCCGAGGAAATAATTGTTTAAACGACAAACTGATCGATTACTTTCAAAATTTTGTCATAATTGATAGAATCTAAAAGGAGACAATTATTCAAGTAATGACTTGTATTGATCTTTAGTAAACACTAGTCATTCGAGTCACATTTATCTTTTACCCAGTAATTCAAGTTTTTATTATTCATTACCACAAAACGGTTACTACCAATGCTTCACACGTTTTTGATCAAACGTTTGATCAATAGATGTTTGGCTTCAGAAATTATGGGTATTCGGATTATCGTGTGGAAATCTCTTTTATCTGATTTATGTTTTCAAATTATCAATCGGATGTTTGACAAAGTATAAGTACCATGACAAATGAAAATATATAAATGGATTAATAAAACTAAATAAAACAAAAAGAAAACTCCTGTAAAGGAGTTAGGGGATTAATCACTGTTAAACTATTTACCTTTGTTCTTAGTAATTTTATAAGTTACCTGAAGTACAAGGAAATAAATTATACTAGCGAAAGCTCCATAATACCCTAGAGTAAGTGTTTCCTCTAAAAAGAATTTCTCTGCTGACATGGAAATAGCTGTTAATCCTCCTACTAAAAAACCTGATAATAAAAAAACTATTAATTGCATAAATTTGTTTGATATATATTCTCTTACAATTAATGCTATCGGGATTCCTCCTATTACATAAGCTGGTAGAGAAATCATTAAAAATAAAGAAAACCCCAAATGTGTCTGAGAATCTTCGGAAGATCTTACATATCCAATGGATGACAATATGAAACTAAACAAAATAGATGAAATAAAGGCGGATATTATAAATTTCTTCAATGCTTTCCCCTCAACTTTATTGTATGATTTATAATAATATATGTTAATTTGTTGCTATTTTATATGATTATTTAATTAAATCAGAACCCGTGAATAAACGGGTTCTGAAATGATTAAGTGTTATAGGAATCTAGTTTTTTAATTGGACGCATTCCAATAAGTATTTGGATAACTAGGAAACAAATAATTAAAACTTTCCATAGTATCAATATGCAATGTTTCTGAAGAAGGACTTGTTTGATACATTTCATGATTAGGTGCTTGGTCATGATTACCTAGTAAACTATAGTTACCATTGCTATAATAATCTCCACTTACTTCATAGTCAATATTAGGTGCAGTGGTAAGTGGATTACCTACTGAGTGAGTTAGTGTAAAAGATATAGCACTAGATGTTATTTCTTTTCTTGCTAATTTTATTCCTGAAGAAGATGCAGTATCACTCCCAATTAAATCATAATTTTCATCATATCCATATGTTGTTCCCACATTCTTATCTAAAGTTACAGACCCTCCATTAGAAAAAGAAATGTCAATATCAGCCTTAGTTCTGTAACTAGATGCATAAGCACCAACAAATCCTCTATTATCTCCTCCGAAATATTTGTATTTAGCATCCCTCCAATCATCCCATGGGTTTGGAACATATTGATCAGGAATAAAAGTCATATACCGTAGTGACCAACTATTAGCTGAAGCGATAGAAACCCTAGAATCATTTTTTTCTTTTTCTACAGGTGTGACCTCTTTAGTTATTATTACTTTGTCAAAGAATAGTGCTTCTTCATTAATATCTTTAATATTATGTTCTTTAATAGTATTTTTTATTTCCTTTTTTCTTTCTTCATCAATGGGTAATTTACCCTTTATTTGGTAAAGGTAATTTGTGTTTGGTTTAATATCATTATCAATAAATTTACTATTTTTAACGGTTTTTAACAAGTCACCATCCCTATAAACTTCATACTCATCAACACCTTCAATTTCATCCCAATCTATTTCTACTTTATTTTCATTAACTTCAGTTGTAACTATATTTGATTCAAGTGGGTTGTTAGAACGTTCCTTCAGCGCATTGTTATCATTATCTTTGGAAGGTTGAAGTTTTTCTTTAACTGTGGCTGTTTTTACTCTAGTTGTGTTAATTTTATTCCCATCTTTATCAAACGCTAAAAAATCAAAATTATAAATACGACCTGAGTCTAAATCGGTCGCTTTAAAATTATTTTTTTCCTTTATAGATGAGTTTATTATCCTGGTAAACCTCATACTTTACACCATGTTTTGTCCATTGAAATTGAATACTAGATTTAGACCGTTCTGTTATATTTATGTCAAAATCAATTTCCGATGAATTATTAGCGAAAACATCATTTGAAAAAAACATTAAAGCAAAAGATATTGAAAATAAAAATAAGAATTTTTTAATCATAGAATACACACTCCTTTTAAATTTTACCAACTGTAACAACTTTTTACCGATAAAATGTTACTGTAATCCCTCCATTGCATCCCTCTTTTCTTTTTGGAAATATAATACAATTATTAAATTCTCTGTTAAATTTAAATTTCCTTCTTTTGTAACTATTCAGGTACCCAATATATTTCTAAAATTCCCACTGGACTCAGTGGGAATTTTTTTGTATACTTAACCCATGAAAATACAAGGACGAAACCTTACCTCAGAAGATATCCGTTGGATT
>NZ_JAMQKC010000012.1 GCF_028416595.1 Aquibacillus salsiterrae
GTCAGAATTAGAGCAAGAGCTAGGCATCACACCGTTTTGATAACTCCCATTCCCCTATCCAATATTAAAATTATAGGTGGGGGAATTTTAAATGACTATGTGGGGGAATTTTCAGTTGACAATTACAGCTATTTTTATAGCTGAAGTTGTAAGTTAAAAGAGGATTTAGCGGAGTTTGCGATGCCTTAAAACTACAAATCTTATGAAAAAGCTTTGAAAAAAGAAAGGTGTTAGCAACCTAACACCTTTCTTTACAGTTAACCTGTTAATAGGTCTTCTTTTGGATAACGAATTCCTGTTTCTCTTGGATTAGCAAAAGAGAAGGCCAGTGTTAATGGTCCTACTTTACCAATCATCATCATAAAAATAATGATTAATTTACCAATCCATGTTAAATCCCCGGTTATGCCTGTTGAAAGACCTACTGTACCAAATGCAGATACCGACTCAAAGACAATATCAATAAATGGTGCGTCTTCTGTTATGTTTAGGATGAAAATTGATAAAAAGATGAAGGATAAACCTATAATCGAAATCGCAAGGGAGCGAACGATGGTTGAAAAAGTGATTGCCCGTCGGAAAATCACGACATCCTCACTATCTTTTAAAAAAGCAAAGACGGCAAAGATTAAAGCAAAAAACGTAGTGAGCTTAATCCCTCCTCCAGTAGAAGCGCTACCGGCACCAATAAACATAAGAAGAATGATAAAAAACAATGTTGCTTCTTGTAAGCTACCAATATCAAGTGTATTAAAGCCAGCAGTTCTAGGCGTAACAGCTTGGAAGTAGGAGGCTTGAAGTTTCTCGAAAGTTGATAAGTTACCAATTGTTGCCGGATTATGGTATTCGAGTATAAAGACTGTAATCGTTGCAACGACATTGATAACTAGCGTTCCGATAATCATAAGCTTCGTATGGACACTAAGTTTATGGAAATCCTTTTTTTTCCAAAGGTCAAAGATAACAGTAAAACCTAACCCGCCAACAATAAACAAAAAGGTTATCACAAGGTTCACAACTGGGTCTCCGACATAATCGGATAAACTATCGGACCAGATCGAGAAACCTGCGTTGTTGAATGATGAAATGGAATGAAAAAAGCTTGCATACAACCCTTGTTTAACACCTAATGTAGGGATCCATCTTCCTGCTAATGCAATAAATGCTATTCCTTCAACGATGGTAGAAAAGATAAACAATCGTTTAGCTAATCCAACAATCCCTCCTATTGAAGATTGGTTTAACGCTTGAGAGACGAGGATTCTTTCTTTAAAACCAATTTTACGTCCGGCAATTAAAAAGATAAATACTGCAAATGTCATAATCCCAAGACCGCCGATTTGAATTAAACCTAAGATAACGAGTTGTCCAAACAATGTAAAAACTGTTCCAGTATCAAGCACTGCTAACCCGGTAACTGTCATGGCAGATGTTGCAGTGAAAAAGGAATCAAGCCAACTTATTTCTTTGTATGTTGCAAATGGTAGTTTTAATAAAAGTGATCCAATTATAATAAACGATATAAAAATTATTAGTAAAAACTGTGGTGGACTCAACTTAATTTTTTCTTTGATTTGACTCATAAAAGGGAGACTCCTTTGATTTTCATCCATGTATAAGCATGCCCATAATACCATATATTTAGCTTTTTCACTACTAGATTCTGGATACAGTAAGATTAAATGAAGGGGCAGACCATCGACTAAATGAGCTCGAGATTAATAAAAAGAGTAGATAAAGGAGTATGTCATCGACAGAAAGAGCTTGGGATTAGCATAAATCGTAGGTAATGAGGTCAGACAATTGCAAAGTAATCAAAACGGGAGAGGCTGTATAATGACTAACGTAATAAGCGTTCTCCCGTTTTCGGTATTACAGTTTTCTTTTTTTGCCAAACAAAACCATGAATCCTTGATAAATGATGACACAACTGAATACGAGAATTGTAATGACGCCGATAAGTAAGGTAAGTGGTGCTAACGATGATAACAATCCAGTTAAAGGAACTTCTATGATTGAAAAACCAGCAAAAATACAAGCAAGGTATAGCAATAATGTCGGATTCAAGCAGTTCACTCCTTTCTTTCCTATACGTTTATTTAATCTTGATGAAAAATATGTACTTAAATTCGTTTTAACTAGCTATTGTTGGTCAATAATGTGGGTAGAGAATTATTGATAGGATGATGGTGAGTGGAAAAGAAAATGGCATTTCCAGTAGAAAAGTTAAAGTTTCTAAGTAAAGAAGAAAAACAACTTCTAAGAGAATACAAACAAAAAGAAAAGGAAGCGAGTACAGCAATACATAAAATGTATTACACAGGAAAAATCAACGCTGTATATGATCTGGCTGAAATTGTTTATAAAGAACGGTTAACTAGTGCGTTAATGGAAGAAACCATTCAAACACTAGTTGGTAACCGTCCGAGTAGCAAGGCAGAATAAGAAAAGCGCAAGTCGTCGCGCCTTGGTCAGACCCGAGGGGCTAACCAAACCGGTTTAGGAGATGCAGCAATTAAGATTCGTTTGATATTTCGGTAATTTCGACCTTACATCCTAATTCGTCATGATAATTTTGCAACGTAGAGAACTTATATTTACGCAAAATATTCGAATCGTTCTTTTTATAAGCTTCAATGTATCGATCAACGTACTTTTTAAACGATTTTATGATATGAACCTCTGCTTTAACTATTTTTAAGAACTCGTCTTGTTGAATCTTAAACGGATGCAAAGAAACAAAACGCTTGTCTGTAATTATCACAGCTTTGGAATAATCTAAGCCTTTTCTTACTTTCTTACCTCTTTCTTGGACGAACTTTGTAGTGAAATTTTCTTTATGATTCATTGATGAACGTAAAGGGATTGCAAACTGGTATCCTTTTACGTTAACCATCAAAATGTCATAACCTCGACCTTTGTCATTAAAAGTTCCATCTCTATTTTTATCAGCAACTTCAACTAAATGGCCATGTTCATCATAAAAAGCTTGTGTTAACTGGTGTAGCTTTAGGAATAGCCCCTCGTAAAAAAAAGAAAATCCCTAGTGAATGATGTTGGAGGTAGGGTAGCCCCACGTAAAAAAAAGAAATCCCATTGAATGATTAAAAAATGAACTTGTGAGATATCAAAAAAAGTCCTAGTATTTTTACTAGGACTTTTTTTATTTATTTTTTTAAGGGGAAAAACATATTGCGCAGACTTGCCTCCTGCATCTATATATATTATATGTTTGTAATTCCGGAAAAGTCAAGGTACTAGCTGGGTTTCGAGGAAATCGTATCAATTAAATTTTCACAGTATAAAATTAATTCGATTTGCAAAAACTAAAAAATACTCTTCTTTTTCTAAGGACTGAATGGAGAATTGATTAAAACAGTAGTTGCTAAAGAAAGAATATACTTACCAACAGTGGACTGCCTTAATGGCAGTCTTTTGCCTTCAGGCAATTAACGTAAAAAACATAAAATTCAGGGTTGCTAAAATAGAAGCGAAATGCTACTTAACAATTAAAAAAGATTAGGAAAAAATTATCACTGGCTTTTTCGAGATGAAATATTAATGATTGTATAAATTTGTATATGCTGAATAACAATAATTAAAAGGAAGGTTTTTCATAAAGGAGGAGTTCCATGAAAAAAATTATTGGGTTATTTTCTGGGATTTTAATAACATTTTCTTTAGTAGGATTCAGTTCTAATAATTTTTTTGATAAATCCATAGTAAATAACGTTAATACTACAACAGAAAACCCAAAACCGAAACCTTTAAGTGAAGAAACGAGTAAAGAAATTAACAAAACTTTAGAAGATATTAAAACAGAATTATTACTATCCGGTTATAATATCGCTACGGTAAGTAGTTCGCACCCTTCTAACGAAATTGTAATAAAAGTAGTTGGAACGCAAGGATATTTTGATTCTGTTAAAGGAAATGTTAAGAATTCAGTAAAAAAAATAATTGAGCAAACAATTCTTGAAGAACATTTAGTTATTGTCACTAGGCAATCTCATTCTACAGAGGAAGAAAAATTCAGACAATTTCATAAAGAAATGTTCACCATAACAGGAACCTTATCAAAGGGACTTCAAGATTATGATGAAGTAGGAAATATAAAAGCAGACTATCAAAAATCCATAACAATAGAAACAAAAATCAAAGGAACTGACGAAGATGTTCAATCAAAAATGAAAGAAATAAAAAAGAAGGCTAAAGAATTATTGAATTCACCAGAACTTAAATCTGTCTCCAATATTCAATCTTATGAAATATATATAAATAACACAAATGATTAAGATTTAAAATAATAAACGTCTACGAAGATCCCTATTTAGCAGACGTTTATCTCATTAGTCATAAAATTCGATTTTAATGGAATCGTATTTTTCAACTCCAATATAGAAATCTACTACACTACCAGCTGGAATGTTGCTAAATTCAATAGTGCCTGTCCCATAATATGTTATAGCTTTTGAATTCCGAGGTTCGCCATCAATATAAATTGTTGCACTAAAAGAATTAGATGTTGTTTCATAGCTGGTAATATCTAATTTGAAATTACCACCATCCGTTGCAACATATTCGTCTGTGAAAGTATCTTTAACATAAATAAAAGAAATGTTTTGTTCTCCTTTATAATCCCATTCGCCACTACCAGCGAAAACATTTAAAGGAGATACAAGAGTAAAAAGTAAAGCTATCAACAAAGTAGTTTTCTTTAATGACATAAAATCACCTCCTAAAAAAGTTATAAGAACTAATTCTATACCAAACAAGGAAATTCCTACCAAAAATTACGTTTTTATTAATTTTTAAACTAAAAACGATTTTAAGAGGATGTTCAAAACCCCCATGGCTTATCAGCCACCACGATGAATGAAAATGGATATAGTGGGGATACTATTAGGGATGTCGCCTGGTCTTCTTTACTAAAATACCCTAAATCAGTTACTAGGTAGTCCACCTTTAGATCGCCAATTTGCTTGAGTTTTTCAACCAATGGAAGTAAAACATCGATGTCAGCGGTATCTGGTGGCAGAATGATGGACAAAAGTACGACGGGCCCCGTTGGTGTAGGACATACGATAGAGTGTTTACGATACCCTATAAAAAACTTGTTTTGATTTGCCTTGTTACGTTGAACTCCCACTTTGGCGTCGGGATCCGAATATGTTTTCTCACACTCGCAAGTATCTTTGTTTTCGCAGTTAAAGCGTTTCTTTTTATATCCATTCACAAGTGCATAAACTGGCCTAGAATCAATGCCAGCAAGCGTTGGTTGTAAAAAGTCATCCAACTTTAATGCTTGACCAATGAGATTAAATAATATTTCATAAAACAATTCTGGTGTAACATATTTACGAAAATGACTTAAGCTACTGTGAGCAGGCACATCCTTTATGTTTGGTGTGCCAATGAAGTTGCACCAAGCTTGATTTTGGGTTCTACGAGCTGTCTGCATAATTCTCGAAAAGACGTAACTTCTGGGCAAGTAAAATACAAATAATGCATCCGAAAGTATACCCTCGGATCCACAGGAGGACGACCGCCGTCCTTATAAAGTGGTTTGATTTTCTCTAATACAATGGAATCGTCTACATGATCTATGTAATCTATCAGTTCAACATCAAACCCGAGTGTGTTATAATAGTGGAAAGGAATTAGTTCCAATTGTAATTCCATGAAAATGCACCTCGCAAATTGGTATTTTTGGTTGTTTTGCCACTTCTATTTTACCATATTTAGCTGAGGGCATTTTTATTTTTTATAAAATTTAAGGGCTTTTTGAACACGCTCTTTTATTAATTCTCGTTCAAAGGTTTCTGGAGCTTCTTCGTTAGCATAGTAAGTATATTTCCCTTTGTAACCTTTTTGCTTGGCTTCATAGATAAGTGTTTTAACTGTAGCTTGTCCACTCGAACGCAATGTTTCCCATGATCTTTGTGATTGTTCTCCGCCACTGATAATGTCGAAGAGTTCAAATCCTTCGTCTTGTGAGATATAGCCAGTATTAGAATAATGTTTAATCCCTACAACTAACCTTTTCCATAAGTCTCCTTGTCCTGATCCGCTAGGTATATGGCCAATCGTTTCCGCCATTGCTTTTAATTCTTCAAAAGGTACAGGACGTAGTTCTTTTTCAAACTCTTTGTATAGTTCTTGCTGCCTTTTCTGGTTTCTTCTTTTTACTCTCTCCAGAAGAGCGTAAGTGTCTAATTTATTGTTAGGGTCAATCAATACTGAATCTATTCCACCACGAACTACTTGTAATGGGTTTTTAGCCTGAATATCAACCGGCAATCCTTTTTCTTTTAAATCCTCTGCTACAAGCTCAATGATTCCTTTCATTTTCGCTTCATCACTGATTACTTGGTCTAACTGAAATAAAAGTCTGTAACGATTCCCTTTACCTTCTTTACCGTGACTGACCGTGGCGCCCGGAGCTAGACAGCTCTTGGATTTTTTATACTCTCTTATCTTTTAAAAAAGACTTTCAAAAGGTACGCCAAGAAAGCTTCGAAAAGAAAAACGCATGGATTAAAAAATAAATCCATGCGTTTTCTTCTGTCAATTTTTCAAATGAAGTAAGGCGTTCAGCGTAAAAACTCACGAATAAAATCAACATGTGGTTGCTTATTGTAGCTTTTGTAAAGCTCACTTCGAAGTCTTTCTGGGCTGCCAAGAAAAAATCGCTCATATTGTGTCTGTCTGCTCCCAAATGAACTCATTGTTGCATCCCAGGCTAGGCGAAATAATTGAACGCGGTCCTTAGCGCCTAGTGCAGCACTTTGTAAATATTGCTCAAGGTCTTCTCTAATGTCTGACTGAAAATCTGCTTCGGTAGGAATTGAGACCATCCCACTTGAACCAAGCAATTGAACGATTTCAGTTAGTCTCGGATATAGCTTTGGAAAAGAGGATGTTGCAACTTGGAGTGGTATCAATTCTGGACGCATCAGACCAAATTCATCGATTGCTGCATTTGTTTCAGCTTTAGTCAGTAATGCTTTCATCGTTTCAACTGCAGCGATGATTTCAGCAACTTTATCTTGAACGTGGGGATATTCACTTATATTTATTGTTTCAACGATTGACTCTGCTAAGCCAAGGATAAATTCTGCTTTGATAATTTGTCTACTAACAACCTGGTGCAACGTAAACGGTAGAAAAGCACTTTTACTTTTGAAGGTATTTGCGACCTCGATATTGTTATAAAAAAACACCCTTTCCCAAGGGACTAGCACGTTATCGAACACTACAACGCTGTCTAATTCTTCAAACCTTGAACTTAACGGATAATCAAACGTTGAATCGCCATCAACAAACGAATCACGACTTAAAAATTTCAATCCTTTTGTGTCACTAGGAATGGCGAAAGCAAAGGCATATGCTTTGTCAGTAATGCCACCAGGGGAAAAGACGATAACCTCATCAGTCATCCCACCCTGAGTGGCAAGCAGACGTGCCCCCTTAACGATGATTCCATCGTCATTTTCACCAACTACTTTGGCGGCAATTGGTTCATCTGAATCTTCAAAGTATAACTGTGATCGATTCACTTGTGGATTAATAAATGTGTGCGTAAAGGAAAGATCCTCTTCTCGTGCTTTTTCATAAAAGTTGACCAAGTGGCTAGGGTAACAATTGTCTTTTCCTTCCAAAATTTCTGCCGAAGCAGCAAACGTCATTAATACTGTGTTCATGTAATCAGGGCTTCGGCCAAGCATCCCGCCGCTCACTTTTGCCCATTGTTGAACCATGTTGCTTCGTTTAATTAATTCATCGATGGTTGTTGGTTGAAGAAAAGAAGTACCAACCCGTTCACCGGTAGATGGTAAAGGATACGTCATCACGTCTAGTAATTCCTTTTTATGTTGCAAGTCATATAACTTTGCTTGACTATGGATTGCTCCTTTTAAAGCTGGATGTTCAGAAATTTTCGAGGTTATTTTTTTCCCGTTATGCCAGATTTCCGTTTGTCTATTGTCAATCCGGTTGATATATTGTTGCCCAGTGATAGCTGGCATTTTATCTCACCCCTTAATTAGAATAGGCTACTATCATGTTATTTGATAAGTTAAAATATGTTCCATTGTGTATAATGATAGTAAAAAAAGGTGGAATTGTTTTGTTAGCTAAACCAATGAATGGAGAATATGCCTCCTATTTATAGCCGTTATATTAGTTTGGTCCCGGACAAGGATATTAGGATTTTTTTGCGTAGTCAGATGCAGGAAGTGTCAGAATTTCTACTTGGAATTCCAAGTGAAAAATTAACGTATCGATATGAGCAAAATAAATGGACAATAAAAGAAATAGGTGGACATATCATTGATAATGAACGAATTTTTGCCAATCGATTATTAAGAATTGCAAGAGGTGATAAAACTCCAATTCCAGGGTATGACCAAGAAGAATATGTGAAGGTTGCAGCCTTTAATTCTTATGATATATCAACCATCGTTCAAGATTACCGGGCGGTTAGACAAGCAAGTTTAACATTTATCAACATGATCGAAACGAGTAGGTGGCTTCAAACTGGTATTGCAAACGGTCATGATATTTCCGCGCGAGCACTTGTCTATGTCATCGCCGGACATGAAATTCATCACATTAACTTAATAAAGGAGAAATATCTGTAATAGTCGATATCTTCAAAAGCGAGAAATTTTGTTTGAAATAAGGTATAATTCGACATACGGAGAATCAACTGATTTAAGAATAAAAAAACAATTTTAATACAAGGAAGAATAGGCGGATTTGGTCATCTTAGGTAAGTTAAAACGATGTAAAAGGGGTTTCAAGATGAAAGAAGAGTTAGAATTTATTGGTAAGAGGATTGTAGCAAATAAAGAAAAATTAACTGGCTTGACGTTGGATATGCAAAATAGCGAATACACCGAACATTTAAACCGATCATCAATTAGTCAAGACGTTGTGTTTCAAGGGAGAACCGAATTATTTCATATTTTGGGAGAATCATTATATAGCGAATTTGAAGAATCGATGGAGAAATTGAGAAAATGGGCAAATCAAATGGGAACTATTGCTAATGATAATGGTATTTCATTAGATAGATCGATTAAATCTCTCGCCATCTACCGTGATATAATCTGGGATACGTTTTCTGAAGAAATCAGAGAGGAAAAGTTTGCAGCAATCACCGTATTAGATGTAAACAAAATAATCGATCCGCTCATCGACGAAGCGAATTATATTTTCACTCAGATTTTTGCTGAGAATAACAAGCAAATGATTGAAGTAGCTCAAAATACGCTTCAACAACTGTCTGTTCCTGTTGTTCCGTTATCAAAGGATATCGCAGTTTTGCCCTTAATTGGTGAAATTGATACATATCGAAGTAAATTAATTATGGAAACCGCACTAGCACAAAGTACAGCATTAAAGTTGAATTACATGCTTATTGACGTTTCAGGGGTTCCAATTGTAGATACTGTCGTTGCTCATAATTTGTTTCAAGTTGTTAATGCATTAAGATTAATCGGGGTAGAAGCAATTATTACTGGTATAAGGCCTGAAATTGCCCACACCGTTGTTTCGTTAGGCATTGAATTTGGTGGAGTTAAGACACTAGCTAATTTAGCACAGGCATTGAGCGAAATTGGGTTTAAGCAAACAACTAACTAATGTCAAAATAGTACTAGAAAAGAGGACTTTTCTAGTACTATAGCTTCGCTGTACTATTTAAATTAATTTTGCGTCTTTTTTATAAGCATGTTGAATGGATTGTGTTAACTTTCCTGGTTTACCATCCTTCACTGTACGCCCGTCGATTTTCACAATTGGCATTACTTCTGCTGTACTACTTGATAAAAATACTTCATCTGCATCGTTTAATTGTTCTATCGTAAACGCCATTTCTTTTAGAGGAATACCCTCGTTCTCCACTAACGTTTTAATCCTTTGACGAACACAGCCATGTAAAATCTGTTTTGTTTCCGGGTGTGTATAGATAACGCCATCTTTTACAATATACACATTGGAAGAGCTACACTCAGTTACCGTATTTTCTCTGTGTAAGATTGCCTCGAAACATCCATTTTCTTTAGCTTCTTGCTTAGCTAAAACATTCGGCAGTAGGTTTAATGTCTTAATATAACAATTTAACCAGCGTTCATCAGGACGAATAATAGCGTAGACGCCATTTTTTAGACTATCCACTGGTCTTGGTAAATCTTGTACGTATGCATATAAGTTTGAGGGAACATTTTCTGGGAACACGTGGTCTCTTGGTGCAGTACCCCGTGTCACTTGTAAGTAAACCTTTGCGTCACTCGTAACCGAATTTACCTCTAATAATTGATTCATGTAACGATACATGTCATCTTTAGAGAAGGGCAATGTTAACTTTATTGCCTCTGCCGACCGATATAACCGCTCCACATGTTCAGTTAATAGATAATATTCTCCCTGATAAATACGAATGACTTCATAGATTCCATCACCAAATTGAAGTCCTCGTTCCTCGAATGGATAATGTAAGTCATTTTTACCAACAAAACCGTCTTGAGTTAGTAATTGATGATATACTGTCATATTTATTCACCCTCTTTAGTAAAATGATGGAAACATTATAACAAATTATTCCGTAATATCCTATGCCTAATGATAAAAGTTAGCCTATCTGCAAACCAATCTAAAAAAAATTGTGTTAATTTTTCGACAAAAAAAGTGAATTTTCTGTTGCAACGAACAAAATCCGTTGTTATAATAAAAAACATCACTTCATAAGTTTTAACTATTACTTCATACAAATTACCAAATGATAATTATGCGGGTGTAGTTTAGTGGTAAAACCTCAGCCACGAGCATAACATCTTGAATAAACTACGAGTTGGCCCGAAGCATTTACATCACTGAGTAAACTAGAAGATGCAGGGACATGAAATACGTGAGTCATTATTGAAAAATTTCTTATTAGATGCGGGTGTAGTTTAGTGGTAAAACCTCAGCCTTCCAAGCTGATGTCGAGGGTTCGATTCCCTTCACCCGCTCCAACTGTGAGCAACGCAGTGTTTCGTTGATTAGACAACGAAGCATTGCGTTTTTTAATATTCGAATAAAAGAATCCAAGCATGAATAACATTCAGCGACAGCCACGTCTAGCTTCAGCGCCTACCCGTCCCGAGTCGTAAGTCAATCCTCTACATGGCAAAGATCGCCATTACGAGGCTTGTATTACGCTTTGTCGGGGGTGACCAAGGCTGCCTTCGCTTTTCTTAAAAAATATCTCTTTTTCAGATTGCTTGAAATGGGGAGGAATGAGGTTGTATTCTGTTACTATGTCAAAAGCAAGGTGTTAAATGAGGGGTGATGATCTTGAATAAATTACAGAATCTATTAAAGGATATAGATGGCAAAGGGTATAAAGCATATAAATCAATCCAAGGGAGATATTCCTTTCACCGTTTTGAACTAGTAATTGACTATGTCCAAGGCGATCCATTTGCCTCACCATCAAAGATTAGAGTAATCATTCCGGATGCTTATAAACGGATGAAACCAGAATGGAAAACAGATAAACATCGACGACTTTATGTTGAGGACTTAATTACTCGCAAAGTTGAAAAAGCAATCGAAGCGAATAAGGACCAAGGAAAAGGCTCTGGTAAAAGTGGTTTAATCATGATAGATTCACCAGGACAAGAAATAATTGACAGAACAGCTGTTACTATCCAATCAGACAATATCACCATCTGCATGTCAGTTGGGCTACCGGCAAATGGACGTAAAATTAATAGCCGTGAAGCAGCAAAAATGTTTTTTGATGCCATTCCACAAATTCTAGGAAACTCCATTTTTCAACTTGATGATGAAATAAATGATGTGATTACATTGGCAGACCAACACCAAGTAATTCGCCAAAAAATGAAGGAGAAGGGCTGGATCACATTTATAGCAGACGGCTCGATATTGCCTAGAAAGAGCGGAGTAAGTGACGAACCTTTAGCAAATGCAATTCGATTTCAAAGTCCAAAGGAAAACCGGGTGGAAATAAGTATTCCATACCGAGACCAACCTTTAACAGGGATGGCTATTAACCAAGGGATTACACTAATTGTTGGTGGCGGATACCATGGTAAAAGCACCCTATTGCAGGCAATCGAGCGAGGGGTGTACCCTCATATCAAAGGGGACGGTCGGGAGTATGTACTTACTGACTCCGACGCGGTTAAAGTACGGGCAGAGGATGGAAGAAGTGTGTCCGGTGTAAATATTTCGCCGTTTATCAATGACTTACCGCATCAACAGGACACCAACTTATTTTCTACTGAGAATGCTAGTGGGAGTACATCGCAAGCAGCAAATGTTATGGAAGCATTAGAAGCTTCCGCATCAAGTTTGTTAATTGACGAAGATACTAGCGCGACAAACTTTATGATTCGTGACAGTCGGATGCAGCAATTAGTGGCCAAAGAAAAGGAACCAATTACACCTTTCATTGATAAAATTTTGCAAATGAAACAGGAACTTAACGTCTCAACTATTATGGTAATGGGTGGGTCTGGTGATTATTTTGATGTGGCTGATGAAGTAATTATGATGGACCAATATTTACCACAGCAAGTTACTGACAAAGCAAAACGAATTGCACAACAAACTCCAAATGCAAGACAAAAGGATGGGGAACAATCGTTTGGAAAGATTCCGAAACGTTGCTTACTTCCGAATAGCCTCGATATAAGACATGGAAAAAAAACGAAGGTGCAAGCAAAAGGGTTACACACCATTGTAATGGGACGCACGGAGGTATCGTTACATTATATTGAACAACTTATCGATCCGTCGCAAACACGGATGATAGCTGAAATTATTCACTACTTAGCTAAAAAAGATACACTAAGCAAAACCGCATCCTTTTCCGAGTTATTGGATAAATTGGATTATCAAATCGACCAACAAGGATTACATTCTTTTTCTCCTTATCCAAACCAACATCCAGGCGAACTAGCAAGACCACGCCGCTTTGAAATTGCAGCAGCCTTAAACCGAGTGAGGACAGCAAAAATCAAAGACATGTCCTAAAATTAAAAGAAGAAGGGAGGGATATCATGTGGCATACGAACAACTCAAACAAGAAATCATTGCGTACAGTAAAAAAATTGGTATTGACAAAATTGGCTTTACATCTACAGATGAGTTTTCAGAAATGAAATCCCGCTTGAAGTTGCAACAGGAATCCGGATTTCAATCAGGCTTTGAGAAGGGAACAATCGAACAACGCACGGAACCAGTTCGGTTAATGCCAGCTGCCCAGTCAATTATTGCCATTGCCCTTGCATATCCTTCCCGGTTAAGTAATGAGCCGAAAAGTGTCGTTGGTGACCGAAGAGGAAAGTTTTGTCGTGCCTCATGGGGAATGGATTATCATTACGTATTAAGAGATAAATTACAATTATTAGGAGAGTTTATCACAACAAAGCTTGATGGTTTTCAGTTTAAACCAATGGTCGATACTGGAGAGCTTGCTGACCGAGCTGTCGCAGAGCGGGCAGGGATTGGTTTTAGCGGAAAAAACTGTGCCATTATCACGCCTGAGTTTGGCTCTTATGTGTATTTAGGGGAAATGATTACGAATGTTCCATTTCCGCAAGACAGCCCAGTTGGTGATAGTTGTGGTGACTGTCGGATTTGTATCGATGCATGTCCAACTGGTGCCTTAGAAGAAGGTGGTAGGTTAAATGCAAAAAAATGCCTAGCCTTTCTTACTCAGACGAAAGATTATTTGCCAGATGATTACCGTAGTAAAATAGGAAATCAACTGTACGGTTACGATACGTGTCAAGTGGTATGTCCAAAAAATAAGGGAAAAGATTTCCATTTGCATGAAGAATTTGAACCCGATCCAGATTTAGTAAAACCAAGGCTTCTTCCTATATTGAATCTGTCAAATAAAGAATTTAAAGAAAGATTCGGTCCAATGGCAGGATCTTGGCGCGGCAAAAAACCAATTCAGCGGAATGCTATTTTGGCGCTTGCTCATTATAAAGAGAAATCAGCTGTTGATAAGTTGATTGAGCTAATGGAAACAGACCCGCGTCCGGTCATCCGAGGAACAGCAGCATGGGCATTAGGGAAAATAGGGACTGAGGAAGGTGTACAAGCAGTCAAGAAAGCGCGTGAACAGGAGAAAGATAAAACAGTAATCGATGAGATGGATAAAGGACTAAGGATAGAGCTCTGATTTATTTATAGCATTTTTAAAAGATAAGAAAGGTGAATACTCCTCCATGTTTAAGGGATATTAAAACAATAATGAATGTTTTATGGAGGATGTGGAGGATGCTATGAATAATCACGAACAAACACGATTAACCTCATCTGAACTATCTGCTGTTTGGAGTAGCTATATGAACAATAGTTTCTCTGCTTGTGTGATGAAATATTTCTTAAACAATGTCGATGACAAACAAACCAAACAAGTTGTTCAACTTTCATTGGATATTTCCGAACAAACGATGAGTATAGCTCGAAAACTTCTTGAAACGGATAACCAGCCAATTCCTATCGGCTTCACCGATGACGATGTAACGGTCAATGCACCGCGTCTATTTTCTGATGCCTTTTATTTATATTATTTAAAAAATATGGCTAAGGTAGGGTTGTCTGTCTATGGTGTAGCACTATCAACTGCTGCGAAAGATGATGTTCGCCAATTTCTAAGTAATGCAATTAAAGAATCGACTGATTTATATAATGAAACGGCTGAAGTGTTATTAGAAAAGGGGTTATATGTACGCTCCCCTTATGTTACCACTAGCGATCATACGGAATTTATTCATGATAAAGATTACCTTGGCAGTATGTTTAACTTGCAACATAAAAATCGCCCATTAAATGTCATTGAGATTACCCATATAAATGCAAATGTGGAAGCTAATCAAATTGGCAGTGCATTGCTTACTGGGTTTGCTCAAGTTGCCGAATCAGAAATCGTTAAGAAATACTGTAAAAGGGGGAAAGAAATAGCGAAAAAGCATGTGAAAGTCTTTGCCGAGCTGCTCACTGGCAACGATTTACCTGCACCGATGCCTTGGGATATAGAAGTTACAGATAGTGAAGTTAGTCCGTTTTCAGATAAATTAATGGTGTTCCATACTTCTTTAATCAATGCCTCGAGTATATCAAACTATGCAACATCTTCTGCAGCAAGCCTAAGAGCAGATGTTGCTACTACCTATGTAAGATTGATGACAGAGGCAGCTGTGTATGCGAAGGATGGGTTTGACCTCATGATCAAAAAAGAATTTCTAGAGCAGCCTCCCCAATCCCCAGACCGGGCGAAATCCAAGCACTAAAAAATAAGAACAGCCCCACATCGGGGCTGTTCTTACCATCTGTAAGCACCTTCACATGTATTTGCAGCAGGTTCATAATAGCAGTGTTGTTTATATTGGCCGGTACGTGGTTGATTGTACCATGTTGGAGGACATTCACCATATGGATTAAAGTACCAAAGTGCGTATTTAGAAGGATGTTCGCGCCAATAGTCTAACACCTGTTTCGCAAGCTTCTTTTCGACACCTCTTGCTCGGTTGTAAAAAACGTTACCTTTTTGGACTGCTTCAAAAGAATAATTGCCACCCTGGACTTGATAAACAACGTCCCTGATTGACTTCAAGTCTTTAAAATCCAAACAATCTGCCTTCAATCTGTTAACGATGACGTTACCAACCATTAACATTCCTAGTCTACCTTCACCCTCTGCTTCTGCTCTCATCATTCTCGCTATTAAATCAATATCACTGTCGGTATATTTTACTCTTGGCATTTTTTATCACCTCTATAAAAAAGTGTATTAAAAAAGGCTACTAATGATGTAGGCTTTTGAGCATTTTTATCTAAATGGGCTTGTATGTAATGAAAGGTTGTAAATTTTTTCTGTATAAATTTTAAAAAATTCAGCTTGTCTAGCATTCATGTGCCAAGATTAACTAACATATGGTAAGTTGGAAGGAGTGAACAACAATGACCTATAGTGAACAAATCAAAAACTTTTGGGAAAATCAATTAGACCCAACTAATGAGGAAAGGCTTCCAAATTGGATTTTAGCAAAAAAACGATTACATGAAACAAGAGGGAAACAAGTGCCTAGAATCACCGGCAAAGGTACTGTTTTTCAAGATTACCGCGCTGAAAATGACGAGACAAAGGTAGACTACCGATTACTAGTTACCTTTTTTGTTAAAGATGGGGACACGTTTTTCCATGAAGAAGAAGCTAGAATCCATCAAGCAGTTTTTTATAAAGATACATTAGTGGAAGATAAGGAAATGATTCCAGAATATCAAGAGGAATCTGCTCCGAAAATTGAGCCGCTAGACAGAAGTGGGGCAGATGATTCCCGGTTTAACTATGACCGCCGGGCAGCTGTTCAGTATGCTGAAAGATGGTGGGATGACTATAACCCTGAATACGAGAAGTTTGATGTCGATTGTACCAATTATATTTCACAATGTCTTCATGCTGGTGGTGCCCCGATGCGTGGTGCGCCAAACCGAGCAGAAGGCTGGTGGTATGAAAATAATAACTGGAGTTATAGCTGGTCGGTAGCACATTCATTACGTTGGTACTTAAGTGGGTCGAATAAAGGATTAACGGGGAAAGAAGTTGATAAACCAGAGGATCTTCGCCCAGGTGACGTGATTTGCTATGATTTTGAAGGTGACGGAAAATGGAATCATACGACGATTGTAGTTGATAAAGATAAAAATAATATGCCACTTGTAAACGCTCATACAGATAACAGTCGACATCGTTATTGGTCCTATGAGGATTCCTACGCGTGGACAGAGAAAATTCAGTATAAATTTTTTCAAATAGGCGAATAGAAGTGAAAGTTGTGTATTCTCAAGCTTTCTGCAATAAAATACCCTGTTCTGTTCGGGTCTTCACTATCACTACACCGGTATAGTTGGAGGATAATGGAAAGCGATAAAGAGCCTTTATGGGTTGCTTATTGTTAGCTACAACTCGACTCGGGTATGCTATAATGGTCAAGTTAACAAGCGAAATAGAGGTGAGTAACGTGGCAAATCACATCGTTTTATTCCAACCAGAGATTCCAGCGAATACAGGAAACATTGCTCGAACCTGTCTTGCAACAAATACAGCCCTTCATTTGATTCGTCCACTTGGATTTTCAACAGATGATAAGATGTTACGAAGAGCAGGACTTGATTATTGGCATGATGTAGATATTAACTACTATGATTCTCTTGATGACCTATACTTGAGCTTTCCGCAGGGAGATTTTTATTATATCGAAAACTTCGGTACAAAATATTATACCGATTATGATTTTAGTGGTACCGAACAAGACTTGTTTTTTGTATTTGGCAGAGAGACAAATGGTATTCCTAAAGAATTGCTAGAAGGTAAAGAGGAAAAGTGTTTAAGAGTTCACATGACGGATAAGGTGAGATCATTAAACTTATCGAACACGGCAGCTATTATTATTTATGATGTATTAAAGCAACAAGGATTTCCGGGCTTAGACTAAAAAATAAGGTATAAGGCGATCTAAATTAAGCAGCTGTGACATTTAAAAAACGTGTAGGGAAGAGAATTCCCTACACGTTTTTTGGCTAGATGAGAAAAATGCATAAAACAATGCAAGCTGTCTAGCTCCAGCACCTAGCAAGGCGCTTTCGCTTTTCTTACTTCTTTGTTACGTTGTCTGATTCATATCCGGCAGAGAAGATAGCAGTTAAAAATGCGACTGTAACTCCTAATACTAAAACCACTCCCATGTGGGCATCCTCCTTTAAGCTAACCATATTATCTTTTTAGTATGTATCGACTTATTTATTTCATTATACCGAATCAAAACTTTTTTGTGAACCTATAGCAGGTAGAAGTGTGATCCGTAAAAATAATATAAATTTTTAGAATTTTTAAGTAAAGCCTAGAAGCGTTGGGACACCTAAGTTTAATCACTTACTTTTTTCAATAACTAAATCTGTTTGTCTATCTTTATCATTTTCTATCATATTGTAACATAAAATTAAATTAATCAGCTTGATCTACAACAATAAGGAAAGTTTCACTTTACTTGGGAGGGACCCTATGGATATTTTACAAAAAGTCCAAAATTATCGAGAAGAACAGGAAAAGCTTAAGTGGGAAGGGACATTGGCAGATTATTTAAAGTTATTAAAAGAGCGTCCATACTTAGCCCAATCAGCTCACTCACGGGTATATAACATGATCAAGCACAAGGGTGTAGTTGAAGAGGATGACAGAAAAATATATAAGTTCTTTGGTGATGAGCTGTTTGGTCTTGAAGAGCCATTAGAAAGACTCGTTGAAGAATACTTCCATCCTGCGGCAAAAAGGTTAGACGTTAGAAAGCGAATTCTATTGTTAATGGGCCCTGTTAGTGGAGGGAAATCAACCCTAGTTACACTGCTTAAGCGTGGATTAGAGAAATTCACGCATACAGATGAAGGGGCTGTCTATGGGATTAAAGGCTGTCCTATGCATGAAGACCCACTTCACCTCATTCCACCAAATTTACGAGATGAGTTTGAAGAAGAGTATGGTATTAAGATTGAAGGCAACTTATCCCCGTTAAATATGATGAGGTTAGAAAAGGAATATAATGGGAAAATTGAAGATGTTATGGTCGAGCGTATTTTCTTTTCCGAGGATAAACGAACAGGGATTGGTACCTTTAGTCCTTCAGACCCTAAATCACAAGATATTGCTGACTTAACTGGATCAATAGACTTTTCAACAATTGCTGAGTACGGTTCCGAATCAGACCCTCGTGCATACCGGTTTGATGGTGAACTAAATAAGGCAAATCGTGGAATGATGGAATTTCAGGAAATGCTAAAGTGTGATGAAAAGTTCTTATGGCATTTGTTATCCTTAACACAAGAGGGTAATTTCAAAGCAGGACGGTTTGCATTAATTTCCGCTGATGAATTAATTGTTGCCCATACAAACGAATCAGAATATCGCTCATTCATCGCAAATAAGAAAAACGAGGCACTTCATTCCCGGATGATTGTCATGCCAGTTCCTTATAACTTAAAGGTTAGCCAAGAAGAGCGGATTTACGAAAAGATGATCAATGAAAGTGATATGAAGGATGTTCATATTGCACCACACGCCCTAAAAATTGCGGCAATGTTCACGATTTTAACTCGACTTAAGGAATCAAACCGTGGAAATATCACGTTGCTTAAGAAAATGTATTTATATGACGGCCAAGATGTCGAGGGTTTTAGCGATACAGATGTCCGTGAGCTAAAGAAAGAGTTCCCAGATGAAGGGATGAGCGGCATTGACCCGAGATATGTTATTAATCGAATTTCTTCTACGATTATTAAAAAAGAGATGACTTCAATCAACGCCTTAGATGTACTACGGTCGTTGAAAGATGGTCTTGATGATCATCCGTCCATATCTAAGGAGCAAAGAGAAGAGTATTTAAACTTTATTTCTGTTGCACGAAAGGAATACGATGAACTAGCGAAGAAAGAAGTGCAAAAAGCGTTCGTATATTCGTACGAGGAATCTGCGAAAACGTTAATGGATAATTATTTAGATAATGTCGAAGCGTTTTGTAATAAAACAAAGATTCATGATCCACTAACTGGTGAAGAAATGCAACCGGATGAAAAGCTAATGCGATCCATTGAAGAACAAATCGGCATTTCGGAAAATGCTAAAAAGGCTTTTCGTGAAGAAATCTTAATCCGTATCTCTGCATACGCACGTAAGGGTAAAAGATTTGATTATCAGTCGCATGAACGCTTACGTGAAGCTATTCAGAAGAAGCTGTTTGCAGATTTGAAGGATGTTGTTAAAATTACAACGTCAACAAAGACACCAGACGAACAGCAACTCAAGAAAATTAATGAGGTCGTTGCAACATTGGTCGATGAGTACGGGTATAATACAACATCTGCAAATGAACTACTTCGATACGTTGGTAGTTTATTGAATCGTTAAATAAACAAAGTGATCTTCCTATAGAGTGGGGAGATCACTTTTTTAAAAGATACAAAAGTTAAAAAAATCCAAGAGCTGTCTAGCAAGGCGCGACTTTCGCTTTTCTTAACTAATCATCATGAGAATAATAAGTGCTAGTACAATTCGGTAGATTGCAAAGGGTACAAGTTTTACTTGTTTAATTAGCTTTAAGAAAAACTTAATGGAGAGCATAGCGAAAATAAAGGCGCTAATGAAGCCGACCAACAAGAATGGGATGGTATCGACAGTGAAATACTCCCAGTTCTTAAGCAAAGAGATAAAGCTTGCTCCAGCCATTATAGGTATAGCCATAATAAACGTAAAATCAGCTGCAGGTCGATGGGCTACCCCTAATAACACCCCACCAGATATAGTCGAACCTGATCTAGAAAAGCCAGGCCAAAGGGCAAAGCATTGGAAAACGCCAATCATAAATGCCTTCTTTAAACTGATTTGATCTATTGACTGAATGGGTGGGTGCTTTGGTCCAAGTAAGTCAGCAGCAATCATTAACATTGCACCAATCACGAGGCCAATTAAAACGGTCTTGATGGAGAAAAGATATTGATCGATATAATCTTCAAACAGCACACCGAACAAACTAGCAGGAATAATTCCAACTAAAACATGTAATAAGGAAAGCTTTTCTTTCTGTTTAGATTGCCTTTTCAATCCAAGGATTTGGACAAACCGGTCACGAAAGACGATAACGACAGCAAGAATGGATCCAAGTTGAATAACAACTTTAAACGTGTTAGCAACTTCTTGAGAAAATAGAGCTTTCGAGTGAAGGAGCATGTCATCAAAAATAATCATATGGCCTGTTGATGAGACGGGAGCAAACTCTGTTAATCCCTCAACAATACCTAGTACAAACGCTACAAATAATTCCCACATAAGTATTTCCCCTTTTCAAGATGAGAAAGTATAAAAAACCCAAGAGCTTGTCGGGTCTAGCAAGGCGACTTGCGCTTTTCTTAACAAGATAAGAAGGTATAAAAAATGCAAGAGCTGTCTAGATCCGAGCGCCCTGCACTTTTCTTAACAAGTAATAAGATTGTACACTGGTTTATGAAACATTGGAATATGTTTTAGATTGGAATAGACGATTATTTTTTTCTGTGTACAGACACCTATAATGAATTTGTAAAAAGCATGGAAAAAACAACGGAGAATATCTAATAATTTCAGTTTGACAAGACACAATAGCGGGTACAATGAAAAACATAATGAATTAGTTTACTTTCATCCATTCTTACCCAAATGTGGATTCTTTCATTGTGTAATTTTAGCCTAATAATAAATTTATAAAATCCTTTGAATAATCCAAGTTAAGTTGTTGTCTACCTACAAAAAATAAGGTATATTAGTTGTTGTAGAAAAAGCACAATCCTTTAATGGATGGGGAACAGTGTGAAAGCAATTGTTAAGTGAACTTCTAATGGGGGTATAAGACGTGACACAGCAAGAATCTAATGAAAGATTCTGGAAAAATTTTCATGGTCCAAATATGGGGTACGTAGAAGAACAGTATGAAGCTTATTTAGAAGATCCAACGAGTGTTGATTTATCTTTAAAAGAGTTATTCGACGAACACGGTGCTCCAACTTGGCTAATAGAATCAGGGGTGTCTAGTAAAGCTACTGCTGGAGCAAATTCTTATAACGATATAAAGAAGTTAACCTCAGCACTGAAACTTGTTGAGGCTATTCGTCGTTATGGTCATCTAGAAGCAGATATTTATCCGGTTGGTTTAGAAAAAGGGAGAAAATCAGCACTTATCGATCCGACTAGTTACGGACTAACGAAAGGTGATTTGGAAGCGATTCCTTCACATTGGGTATGGGAGGAATCGCCAAGTTATGTAAAGACAGCTTTAGATGTTGTTAATCACCTGAAAGAACAGTACGCGGGACCAATTTCTTTTGAATATGATCATGTAAATAATGACCAAGAAAGAAAGTGGCTTCAACAAAAAATTGAATCGGGTTCATTTAAATATGATTTCTCACCTGAGGATAAAAAGCAATTACTTGAAAAATTAACAGATGTCGAAGGATTTGAGAATTTCCTCGCAAAGACATTTGTTGCACAAAAACGGTTTTCTATTGAAGGTTTAGAAATTATGGTTCCTATGCTCGATCGAATTGTTCAGAATTCATTCTATGATGAAACAGAAAACATCTTAATGGGGATGGCACACCGTGGTAGGTTAAGTGTACTTACTCATATATTAGGAAAACCTTTTGACAAATTGTTTTCTGAATTCCACCATAGCTCTGATAAGGAATTGATTCCATCAGCAGGTTCACAAGCAATTACTTACGGGTGGACTGGCGATGTTAAGTACCACTTTGGGGCAGAACGCCAAGCAGGAGAAGAAAAGCCATCACCAACAAGAATTACACTTGCACATAACCCTTCTCACTTGGAATTTGTTAATCCAGTAGTTGAAGGATTTACAAGAGCAGCTCAAGATTTTCGTTTTGAAAGAGGCTATCCAAAACAGAATAAAAATAAAGCGTTCAGCATATTAATTCATGGGGATGCTGCATTTATTGGTGAAGGTGTTGTTGCAGAAACATTGAATATGAGTGCGTTACCTGGTTACCAAACAGGGGGAACGATTCACATTATTGCCAATAACCAAGTAGGTTTCACTACAAGTCAAGACCAAGGAAGGTCTACTAGATATGCTAGTGATTTAGCCAAAGGGTTTGAGATTCCGATTATTCACGTAAACGCAGATAATCCTGAGGCTTGTGTATCTGCTGTCATGTTGGCATATGAGTATCGCAAGGCATTTAACAAGGATTTCTTGATTGACTTAGTTGGCTATCGTCGCTTCGGTCATAATGAAATGGATGAACCAAGAACGACGCAGCCGCAGCTATACAAAGATATTGATAATCATCCGACCATTACCGCAATTTACGGAGAGCAACTACAACAGCAAGGTATAATAGACGAAGATGCTCTTCAAGTAATGAAAGATGCTGTTCAGCAAAAGCTTCAAGATATTTATAACAACATGAAAGAGAACAGTACCAATGAACCAGAAGCAAAGCCTGTTCCTGAAGCATTGCGAAATGGCTTGGATGATATAGAAACAGCCGTACCGTTAGATCAGTTAAAGGCGTTAAATGAAGGATTGTTAAAACGTCCAGAAGGTTTTAATAGTTTTAAAAAGTTAGAGAAAATCTTAAGTAAACGAAAAGATGCGCTAGAAGATGGCAATAAAGCTGACTGGGCTACAGCAGAGGCGCTTGCCTATGCTTCCATATTAGCAGATGGTATTCCAATTCGTCTCTCAGGCCAAGATGCAGAGCGTGGTACTTTTGCCCATAGACATCTCGTGCTTCATGATGTTGAAACTGGTGAAACATATTGCCCAATGCATGGAATAGAGCAAGCAAAAGCTACCTTTGATATTCATAATAGTCCGCTATCTGAAGTGGCTGTTTTAGGCTTTGAGTACGGCTATAGTGTAGAAGCTCCGAAGACATTAGTGCTTTGGGAGGCACAGTTTGGTGATTTTGCGAACGTTGCACAAGTGATTTTTGACCAATTTATTGCAGCTGGCAGAGCGAAGTGGGGCGAGAAGTCGAACATGGTTTGTTTATTGCCACACGGTTATGAAGGTCAAGGGCCAGAGCACTCTAGTGCAAGATTAGAGAGATTTTTAACGCTTGCTGCCGAGAATAACTGGATTGTTGCCAATGTAACAACTAGTGCTCAATTTTTCCATTTGTTACGTCGTCAAGCAGCCTTAGTAAATAGCGATGCGGCACGACCATTGATTGTTATGTCTCCAAAAAGTTTGTTGAGAAATCAACGTGTTGCGTCTGAGCCAAAAGAATTTACAGATAACAACTTCCGTCCGCTTATTCCGCAACCAGGTTTAGCTAGAACGTCTGAGTCAGCTAAGCGTCTCGTTATTGGTAGTGGAAAAGTAATGGTTGATATTGAAGAAACGATGAGTAAGGATGAAGACAAGTACGATCACGTTCATATTTTACGTTTAGAACAAATTTATCCTTTACCACTGAAAGAAATGGAAAGCATTATAAATAGCTGTCCAAATTTAGAAGAAGTTGTGTGGGTTCAAGAAGAACCTAAAAATATGGGAAGTTGGAACTTTATTAAAGAGCCACTTTATAAATTATTAGATGGAAAATTAGAATTAAAATATGTTGGTAGATGTGAACGTTCATCACCTGCGGTAGGGGAACCTAACATACACAAAACAGAGCAAAATCGCATTGTTCGAGAAGCCCTAGAGTTGTCTAAAGGAGGAGATTCCAAGTGAAGGAAATAAAAGTCCCAGAATTAGCAGAATCTATTACAGAAGGCACCATTGCCCAGTGGCTAGTTAAAAAAGGTGATCAAGTACAAAAGGGCGACCCAATCGTTGAATTAGAAACAGATAAGGTCAACGTGGAAGTAAACGCTGATTATTCTGGGTTTGTTGCTGAGCTTTTAAAAGAAGAAGGCGACGATGTTGAAGTAGGGGATGTTATTGCTAAAGTAGATGAAAGTGGAGCTGCATCTGGATCTGAAGCAGCACCAGAGCAAGCAGAAGAAAAGAAAGAAGAACCAAAAGAAGAACCAAAAGAAGAACCAGCAAAAGCGAAGGAAGAAGCAACACCTCAAGCAGATTCTAAAGCTAAAACAGGTCATGTTGTAGCTTCACCTGCAGCAAGAAAGCGGGCGCGCGAGTTAGGGGTTAATCTCGAAGATGTTCTCACGCATGACCCACTAGGTCGGGTTCGTCCAGAAGACGTTGATGCTCATGTTAAAGAGAAGGCGAACAAGCAAGAAACAAGCAAGAAACAAGAGTCAAAGCCTTCTCAAAAGGTAGAGTTTGAAAAACCTGTAGTTAGAGAAAAAATGTCTAGACGCCGCCAAACAATTGCCAATCGTTTAGTTGAGGCTCAACACACCGCAGCCATGCTCACTACTTTTAACGAAGTAGACATGACGGCGGTTATGAAGCTACGTAGTGAACGAAAAGATAAATTTGCGGAGAAACACGGAGTAAAGCTTGGCTTTATGTCATTCTTTACAAAGGCAGTTGTAGGAGCATTAAAAGAGTTTCCGTATATCAATGCTGAAATCCAAGATAACGAGATTGTATTAAAGCAATTCTACGATATTGGTATTGCCGTATCTACTGATGATGGGCTTGTGGTACCGGTTGTTCGTGATGCTGATCGTCTAGATTTTGCAGGAGTAGAAGCTGAAATCATGAACCTCGGTAAAAAGGCTCGCGATAAACAGTTACAACTTTCAGATTTACAAGGTGGTTCTTTCACAATTACAAACGGTGGGATTTTTGGATCGCTGTTATCAACGCCAATCCTAAATACACCACAGGTTGGTATTCTAGGAATGCACTCGATTCAAAAGCGTCCAATTGTCATGCCTGACGATTCCATTGAAGTTCGTCCGATGATGTATATTGCACTATCCTATGACCACAGGATAGTAGACGGAAAAGATGCTGTTCAGTTCTTAGTCCGCATTAAGCAATTGCTCGAAGACCCATATGATTTATTACTAGAAGGATAAGATTAAAAAAGAGCGATGCCCCGTGGTATCGCTCTTTTCTCGAGAGATAAGAAAGTTATAAAAAATCCAGGAGCTTTTCTTATCCAACTATTTGAATTTTCTTTAAAAAAGTTTAATCAAACCGAATGTACGTGCATAGGATAGATTAATACAAGTAAGGAGGGGAAAAATGACTGACTCCAAAAGTTTTGTGATTTCAGAAGAAGATTGGTCCCTCCACCGCAAAGGATATGATGACCAGAAGCGCCATCAAGACAAAGTGCAAGATGTCCTCAAGAAGAAACTCCCCGACTTAGTAAGTGAAGAAAACATCATCATGTCTAGAGGGAAAGATGTCGTTCGTATTCCAATTCGCTCACTCGATGAGTACAAAATCCGTTATAGTCAAGACAAGAACAAACACGCAGGCCAGGGAAATGGTAACAGTGATATTGGTGATGTCGTTGCCAAAGACGGTACACCACAAAAGGGACCAGGAAAAGGTTCAGGTGCAGGAGATCAAGCTGGTGAAGATTACTATGAAGCAGAAGTGTCATTTGAGGAACTTGAGGAAGCATTTTTTAATGAGTTAGAATTACCGAATTTAAAAGAAAAAGAAAAAGATAACATTGTTACAACAGATATCGAGTTTCGAGACATTCGTAAAAAAGGTTTAATTGGAAACATTGATAAAAAGCGAACAATGCTCGAGGCTTTTAAGCGAAATGCCATGGCAGGAAAAGCCCAGTTCAACCCGATTTATCCTGACGATTTACGATTTAAAACTTGGGATGAAATTCAAAAACCAGAATCAAAGGCAGTCGTATTAGCGATGATGGACACAAGTGGTTCGATGGGGCAATGGGAAAAGTATATGGCCCGTAGCTTTTTCTTTTGGATGACTCGTTTTTTACGTTCTAAATATGAGACTGTTGAGATTGAATTCATCGCCCACCATACCGAAGCAAAAGTCGTTGACGAAGAATCCTTTTTCACAAAAGGAGAAAGTGGCGGAACCATTTGTTCATCTGCTTACCGAAAAGCATTAGAGTTAATTGAGAAAAAATACTCGCCTGACCGTTTCAACATTTATCCATTTCACTTCTCTGATGGTGACAATTTAACATCAGATAACAGAAGATGTGTAGCGCTAATTAAAGAATTAGTCGAAGTATCAAGTATGTTTGGTTATGGTGAGGTTAACCAGTTTAATCGCCATTCTACTTTAATGCAGGTATTTAGACAAATTGAAGACCCGCGATTAAATTACTATGTGTTACGAAAACAAGCAGATGTTTTCTACGCAATGAAAAAATTCTTTAATAAACAAGTAGAAGAAATAGTATAATAGATAAGCCTCCAGGTATATACCTTGAGGCTTTGTTATAAAGATAAGGAAGTATAAAAAGATCCAAGAGCTGTCTTGCTCCGGGCACCTACCCCCTCTAGGTCTTAAGCTGGGCAAGGCGCCCTGCACTTTTCTTAGAAGGGTAGCCCATATTTTTAAAAATATGGGCTACGTGTATTAAATTAGTAACCATTTACATGGGGGTGAATAGACTACTAGTGAGATATCTCTACTTTATGCCTGATTAAAGAATATCTAGTTGGCCGACTAGTGTTAGAAGGATTTGCAATAGTACTTGGATAGACGCAGCAATATCTGTGTCAGTAGAAGTGATTGTTACACCTTCAGAACCATCGACAACAATTAGTTGACGGTTTGATTGCTCGATTTGTGCATATGCAAGTAAATCCTCTGTTACTTGTTTCGCTTCTGAGCTATCAGCAATTGAAATTTGCACGACAATTGCAATCGCAACCTGAAGAGCTGCTTGTAGTGATACAGCTATTTGCGTATCGGTAGTATCAACATTCACATCCGTAGAATTTAATACGAAAATCGCCTCGTTAGACGACTGTTCTAACCCCGCAATTTGATCTTGATATTGACTTACATTTTTCGCATTAACACTTTTTCCATTGACATTTTTCGCCATGAAAAATTCCTCCTTAATAGATTTTATTAATTAGACTTTCCATCAACCTTTTGAAGCTTCTTCATAATTGCTTCAATCGATGTGCTCATCTGTTCTCCGTTTTTATTATATTGATCTTCCAAAAACTTCTCTGCCTGCTCCTGTAGAGCTGCAATGGAATCTCTGACATTGTTTTTGTCTTTTTCAGATAATCTTGCTAACTTTTTACTTTCCTTGGACAAGTTGTAACGGTTTAATAAGCTATTAACCTTTAGTTTGATGAGACTGTTTGAAATATTGGATAAATTGTTTGACAAATCTCCCAATTCTTTCCCTCCTTTTTCTTGCTAAGTCTTACAGTACTATATATAGTATTTTGGTGAAAAAAGGGAAGGGCAACACACCTAGTCCTACAAAAAATAGGTATATCAATTAACTAGATGCTGAAAGGGTGATTTTTACAAATAAGGATGTCGGTATCCTCGTAAGATAAGAAAGTATAAAAAAACCAAGAGCAGTCTAGTGCAGGGCACACTTAACCCTCCCGAGTCTAAAACAATACTTTACATGGAAAAGACCGCCATTCCGCGGCTTGTCTTACGATTTTTATGGGTGGGCAAGTGCATTCCTGGGTTTTATAGGGGATCTTAGATTCAGGATACCTTTTTGATTACCGATTGAGCCCTGTTAAGTGTCAAACGGTAGTCAAAGACCGATATTAACGCCCGACCAAGCCCTTCTAGCGGTCAAACGGTAGTCAAAGAACAATATTAACGCCCGACCAAGCCCTTCTAGCGGTCAAACGGTAGTCAAAGAACGATATTAACGCCCGATTGAGCCCTGTTAAGTGTCAAACGGTAGTTAAAGAATGATATTAACGCCCGATTGCCCCCTGTTAGCGGTCAAACGGTAGTCAAAGACCGATATTAACGCCCGACCGAGCCCATCCAGCGGTCAAACGGTAGTCAAAGAACAATATTAACGCCCGACCAAGCCCTTCTAGCGGTCAAACGGTAGTCAAAGACCGATATTAACGCCCGACCGAGCCCTTCTAGCGGTCAAACGGTAGTCAAAGACCGATATTAACGCCCGACCAAGCCCTTCTAGCGGTCAAACGGTAGTCAAAGACCGATATTAACGCCCGACCAAGCCCTTCTAGCGGTCAAACGGTAGTCAAAGACCGCTAATGACGCCCGATTGAGCCCTTCTAGCGGTCAAACGGTAGTCAAAGAACGATATTAACGCCCGACCGAGCCCTTCTAGCGGTCAAACGGTAGTCAAAGAACGATATTAACGCCCGACCAAGCCCTTCTAGCGGTCAAACGGTAGTCAAAGAACGCTAATGACGCCCGATTGAGCCCTGCAAGCGGTCAAACGGTAGTCAAAGACCGATATTAACGCCCGGTTGCCCCCTGTTAAGTGTCAAACGGTAGTCAATTGTGCTCCACTTCGTAGCCTGCCTTAGTCTTCCAAGGCGCTTACGCTTTTCTTAATTGGATGTTTTGCTGATGATAAAAACATAGAGATTGATTACCAAAAAAAGTGCATACCTGTGCACAATTGATACTAAAATAAGTAATGGATAAAACTACACTTCCCTTTTTGTTAAATTAAGATAAACTGAATATAAGTGTGTCAAATCATAATTGCTTAAGATAGAAAGGGCGTTTCTATATGGGTGACAAGCGTATTTTGTTTACTGGTGGTGGAACAGCGGGTCACGTAATTGTTAATCTTGCTGTTATTCCAACTTTTCAAAAAGAAGGATGGGAGATAGATTACATCGGTTCGAAAAATGGGATTGAACGTGAATTAGTTAGCAAATTAGAAGGAGTTACATACCATCCTATTTCTACGGGAAAGCTTAGACGATATTTCTCTAAAGAAAATTTTAAAGATCCATTTAAGGTGTTAAAAGGAACAATGCAGGCCTATCAAATTATAGGTAAGCGGAAACCTGCTGTGATTTTTTCTAAAGGAGGGTTTGTTTCTGTCCCAGTATTAATTGCTGCAAAGCTTCGAGGCGTTCCTGCTGTAATCCATGAATCCGACTATACACCTGGTTTAGCTAATAAGATTGCCATTCCATTTGCTGAAAAAGTGTTAGCAACGTTTCCGGAAACAATGCAATATTTACCAGCAAACAAGTCGGAATGGGTTGGTGCTGTAGTCCGTAGTGAATTGTTTCAAGGTAGTAAGCAAAAGGGGCTATCGTTTGCTGGTTTACAAGGAAATAAGCCGGTCCTATTAATCATGGGTGGTAGCGGTGGAGCTCAAAAAATAAATCAAGCGATAAGAAAGAACTTAGATGTCTTACTTGATGAATTTGAAATTATTCATATTTGTGGAAAAGGTAATGTAGATGACAAGGCACGGGCAGAAGGATACGCTCCATTTGATTACATTAATGAAGAGTTACCAGATGTGTTTGCTGCAACTGATTTTGTCCTGTCTAGGGCTGGGTCTAATGCGATTTTTGAGTTTCTAGCATTGAAAAAACCGATGCTACTCATTCCCCTTTCTAGAAATGCAAGCAGGGGCGACCAAATTTTAAATGCTAATTCGTTTAAGAAACAAGGCTATGCTAATGTTTTAGAAGAAGAAGAGTTAACCGGTGAACGTTTAGTTAAGGAATTGAAGCAATTAAAAGATGGAAAGACTACGATGTTAAAAAGTATGCGAACGTATGAAAGCCATCAAGCGAAAGATACAGTGATAAACATAATTAAGGATGCAGGTAAATGATAGATTTAAAAAACGTGTCAGTAGCAAATCACTGACACGTTTCTTTAATAAGTTTAAAAAATCAATGGCTGACCAGGCGATCTGCGCTTTTCTTATTGTCTAGCTCCAGCGCCTAGCCCCTCGGGTCATAAGTCAATCCCTTCTGTGGCAAAGAGCGCCACGTCAGGTCTCGTCTTATGCCTGTCGGGGCTGACCAAGGCGCCTGCGCTTTTCTTATTGTTTTTTTCTGTCTATTGGAAATGGCCACCAGTTTGCATTGCCGAATAGTTTAACCATAACTGGTACAAACAACGGAAGCATAATAAATGCATACAGGAAAAGGCCAGTTAATACTACAGCGGCAATCTGTAACAGAGATAGGACACCAGATGGCATCATGGCAGCAAATGTTCCGCCTAATATGACAGCTGCAGAGATGATGACTGTTCCCATGTTTTTCATCGCATGGATTAATCCATCTTTAATCTGCATTTGCTTATTTTCATTAAAGCGGTCCATTAAGAAAATGCTGTAGTCAATCCCTAGTGCTACTAATATAACAAAAGCAAAGAAGCTTACTGCCCAGCTCATCCCTTCATAACCCAGGATATTCACAAAAATAATTTCAGAAATACCCATCGTTGTATAATAAGTTAGAATTAACGAACCAATTAAATACAATGGCATAATCAATGATCTTAATAAGATTACTAAGATGATAAAGATACCTGAGAGCATTAAAACAACGGTGCGGGCATAGTCACCATCAGAGATTTGTCGTAAGTCATTGTTTGTGCTTGACACACCACCAATCGCGAAATTGCTATCTTGATAAACAGTACCAGCAACAATCGATTCGATGGAATCATTGATTGCCTCAACGGTCTCCATTGCTTCCGTCGAGTATGGACTATTTTCTAAGACAACTTCAAATTTAGTTATCTTTCGGTCATCTGATACATACGGTGAAATCCCGTCAATGAAATCCTCATTCTCTAGTGCTTCTGCTGGGATGTGGACAGAGGCCGTCGTACCTTCTGTCGAGAAATCGCCAAGGAAGCTTTGCGCTTCATTAAGTCCATCAGAAATTTGGCGCAACCCGTCTGTGCCTTCATCTAAACCATCTGTTAATTGTTTGATTTGGTCTTGCATATCGATAAATGCTTGTTTTAATTCTGCTTGACCACCATACAATTGTTCAAGTCCATTTTGAAGTTCAGGCACGCCACTTACTACTTGTTGTTGTCCGCCTGCCGCTTGGTTTAAGCCTTGTTGCAACTCTCCAATCGCTTGACTCAATCGTGTTAAACCATTAGAAAGCTGTTGTTGAGAGTTAATGGTTTCCTGATACCCCAAGTTAGCTGCAGTTATTCCTGTCATCACTTTGTTTTCAAGTGTTTGATTAAGTGCTAGCAAGCCAGGTTTGTCATCTGCACCATTTAAAGCAATATCTATCTGTCCTTTTGCAGTTTGAAACGCTTTGTCTGTTTGTAATTCAGGATTGTTTTGTTCAGTAACGTCTAAATTTTGCAACGAACCTTGCAAGACTTGCGTATATCCTTGGTAACCTTTAACAATAGGAGTAAGGCCTGCTTCTAATTCTTGATAGCCTGCTAATAGTTCTTTGTTACCATCAATGGTCTTTTGTAAATTCGTTTGAATTGATTGCAAATTCGTCTTTATTTCGCCAGCACCCTGTGCACCGGATGAAATTCCATCTTCAATTTGGACGAGTGCTGTTTGCAATTCACCGATTCCATTGTTTGCTTGTTCTGTCCCAGATAGTAATTGTGTAACCCCATTTTCAGCTTCTTTTAATTGCGGCTGTGAGCTTTGTAGTTGTGATGAAGCATCAGACAAGCCTGACTCAATTTCATTTATCCCATTAACACTTTCTCCAATTCCGTCACCTAGTTGTTCGGTTTGATTGGAGATTTTAAAATCTTCAATAATTTCACCGGTAGGACGTGTTGCACTTCTAACCGATTTAACCCCTTCAACTTTTGATAATTGATAGGAAATTGACTCGATTGCTTGAAAATCTTCTGCCGCTTCGATTGATTCATCCGTCTCAAATACTACTGAAGTTGGCATAGCCTGCCCAGGTCCAACACTGTTGGATAGCCAGTTGAACGCTTTAACAGAATCATAGTCATCACCAATCTCCTCTAGTGAGTTGTAAGACTTTTGACCATCAAAAACGATTAAACTAGGAACAACAATAGCTGAGACAATTAAGATAGCCAGAGCAGGTCTTGCCCAAGCAAAATTACCTACCATCTTCCAAAGTCCACTTTCACGGTGTGCTACATCTTTATCAAATGGCCAAAACAGCTTTTTGCCGAACGCAACTAAGAAAAACGGAACAAGCGTAGGTAAGGCAATCAATACTACAGCAACCCCGACGGCAACTGCTACGGCAGATTGATAAAGTGAAAAGGTTGAGAACCCAATGGTTGAGAAGCCAATTAAGACGGCTATGCCAGCAAA
The DNA here is from genome assembly GCF_028416595.1 of Aquibacillus salsiterrae. Lineage (GTDB taxonomy): Bacteria > Bacillota > Bacilli > Bacillales > Amphibacillaceae > Aquibacillus_A > Aquibacillus_A salsiterrae. Next base: position 32,752 of record NZ_JAMQKC010000012.1, read on the forward strand.
AAAAATGGTTTTCCCTGCTGATTGATACGTAGCAATCACTGCTTCTTTTGTTGTCTCATGGTTGCCAAGCTCTTCTTTAAAGCGACTTATGAGTAGAATACAATAATCTGTTCCAATTCCAAACATAACCGCAACCATAAATATTTGCGTAAAGGTTGATAAAGGGAAATCAGCTGTTTTAGCTAATATAGAAACAATCGATTGAGCAACTAAATAACTAATACCTACAGTGATTAACGGTATAAAGGGTGCAACAAGCGACTTGAAAACGACAAATAAAATTAACAGAATAAATCCAACTGTTATAAATTCCGTTTTCTTCAGTCCTTTTTCTGAATTAACAATAACGTCATTGGAAATGAATTCCTGTCCAGTAAGGGCGTGATCAATTTCCGTATCTTCTATAGCTTGATAGATTTGTGACTTTGCTTCATCTATTGACCGGTCTCTAATTGAAATGTCCATTGGTACAAGAATCGTGGTACCGTCTTTTGAAACAACCTGTTCTTCGATACGACTGTCTTCCGTGAAAGACAGAATATTAGAGATAGCTAATTCTTCTTTGTTGTCCGAAAGAGTTGTAATCGCATCTGCAACGGCTTGTTTTTGGTCCTCGGTAAGTGGTTTATCTTCATGAAAAACCATTACCCCTGAAACAGTGTTTTCATCATTGTTCTCTGCCATTTGTTCGATTAATTTTGCGGCATTAGACGAAGAATAACCGTCAGGGACACCAATTTCCCCTTTGTCTCTAACTAACTCTTGTAAGTTAGGGGAAAAGAGCATAAATAAAACGACAGCTGCAATCCATAGTGCAAAGATTGGCCATCTTAGTTGAATAACTTTCCTCATGTATTTTCTCTCCTTATCGGGAATCTAGACGAGATGACTCTTATGTTTTATGATTTCGCAAAATACCTACGAGCTTTTCTAACGTTTTTACAAAGGTTTCTACTTCCGCTCGGTCAAAATTCAATAAAATTTTACCAAGTACTTCATACAATCGCTCGGACGCTTCTTCCATCAATGCAACACCGCTCGGGGTTAAGGATAGATAGACAATCCGTCTGTCTTCATCATCGCGTTTGCGGTGAAGTAGTTCTCTTTCTACTAAGCGATTGACCTGGGCGGTTACAGCACTTTTACCTATCGAGAATTCTTGTGCGATGTCTGTGCTCGTACATGACTGTCTCTTTAGAACAAACCGTAATGTGGAAAATTGGTCAGTTGTAAGTTCTTGATGGACCTTTGCATTCATTAATTGGTTGACACGGCGGGTTACTTCGTTCATTGCCGACGTATATAGCTCAACGAGGTCATGTAGCTCATCCTTATTCATTGGTTCGCTCCTCTCCATAAAGGTTTAATGATTAAATAGTTTGATAGGTGAACTATATTAAAATACCATCTGTTACATGGAAAAGCAAGTAGCAAAGTAGTTTGTTCACTCTAGGAGTCGGTTCCCGCTTATTTTCCCCGAATGTAGTTCGAATTTGGACAAGTGAATTTCTTCAGCATGAGTTGTTCTTCTTTGTTATTTTAGTTCCATCCTTTAAAATAATAAGTAGTAAAAATAAAAGGGAAGGGGTTATAATAATGAGCTTAACAACAACTGCAACCTTACATAATGGTGTCCAAATTCCAAGACTTGGTCTCGGTGTGTATAAAATGGAGGATGGCACCGATGTTTATCACGCTGTTTTGTCTGCTTTAGAAATAGGGTATCGCCACATTGATACGGCATCCTTTTATCAAAATGAAGAAGGAGTAGGGCGAGCGATTCGTGATAGTGGAATTCCACGAGAAGAGATCTTTGTAACGACAAAAGTATGGAATGATGAGCAAGGTTATGAGAATACGAAAAAAGCCTTTCAAGCAAGTCTGGAACGACTAGGATTGGATTATGTTGATTTATACCTCGTTCATTGGCCAGTCCCTGGTAAATACAAAGAAACTTATAAGGCATTAGAGGAATTTTATAAAGCTAAAAAGGCGCGCGCTATCGGTGTTAGTAACTTCCTACCGCATCATTTAGAGGACTTATTAACAGATGTCGAAATTAAACCAATGGCCAATCAAATTGAACTGCATCCACAATTAACGCAAACGGAAACGAGAGAATTTTGTAAAAAGCATGATATTATTGTGGAAGCGTGGTCTCCATTAGCGAAAGCGCGCTATTTAGATGATCCAGTCCTTCAATCGCTTGCTGAAAAATACAATAAAACAGCCGCCCAGATTATTATTAGATGGGAATATCAAAGTGATATTGTAACAATCCCGAAGTCCGTAAAGCCAACAAGACAAAAAGAAAATGCTGATATTTTTGATTTTGAACTGACAGAAGAGGATATGAAAAAAGTCGATGGATTGAATCAAGATAAACGCACTGGTCCACATCCAGATGAATTTAATTATTAAATATTTCGATGTATAAAGCAGAAATTAGAATCGATAGAAAAAGAGCATACGATTAGCCATATGCTCTTTTTCTATCATGACAAAATGAATAGGATACAGGTTGCCAAATTGCTTATTTTAATTAATAACCGTTTTCGACTAAATCAAGTCCACCTGTTTCAGGGTCAATGACGAGACCGTGAACAGGAATCGACGGCGGAAGCATTGGGTGATTGCGAATAACCTCAACACTGTTTTTGACAGAGTCCTCGACCTTGTCAAACCCTTTAATCCAATCTTCAACATTAATCCCATTTGCTTCTAGTTGGTTGAGTGTTTCTTTCGGCATGTCTCTTTTGGATAGTAATCCTTCTAATTTCTCGCGATTGAAGCCAGTCATCCCACATTTGTGATGCCCGATCACAAAGATTTCATCAGCTTCAAGCGCATATGTAGCAACAATTAAGCTTTTCATGACACTATCGTACGGATCTCGCAAAATAGCCCCGGCATTCTTGACCATTTTTACATCCCCGTTTTTGATGTTAAGTGCTTTTGGCAATAATTCCACCAAACGTGTGTCCATGCAAGTGAAGATGACCGCTCGCTTATTTGGAATAACATCCGTCTCGTAAGCTTTATACTGTTCATCTTCTACAAATTTTTTGTTATAAGCTAAAACATCATCCAATAACATAAATTCCTCATCTCCCTTATCGGTATGTTTTTTTATACTATAATCGATAATCGATTTTGATGCAATCATAGTGGGCTAATTCAACATCGTTAACTTTTCGCTACAAAATCAGTAGCGGTTGGTATTGACAGTAGTAGTTTCGAAAAAGGTAAAATTTGCTATACTATGAAAAATGAAGTTGACGAACCAAAATCAAGGTAATATAATAAAATCATTAAATCACAAAAGGGGTCATTTCAATGTTCAAACATATGATTGTATCTGTAAATACAAATCAATTTAATAGACGAGTGACCTCCTGTACGATTGTTTAAAGTAAACTATTCCAAAAAGGGAATAGTGTCTTTATTTTAAATGGAGTATTAAGGTCACGCATAACTGTCCGTGACCTTTTTTGAAAGATAAGAGAAAAGTTCCAAGAGCTGTCTAGCTCTGCGCCTAGCCCCTCGGGTCTGACCAAGGTGCCTACGCTTTTCTTATTTGAGAAAACACATGCGTCCAAGGACGTATGTGTTTTTGTGTTTTACGGGATTAATGCTTGCTATGCAAGTTTTAATATAGATAATTTATAACCTTTTAAAAGGAGAGATGAAATGATGTTAATACCAATGAGAGGAATTACTTTACTACATCAAAAAAACGAGAGGAAGCTAATCAGAAAGAGGATGTTCAAAAAGAAGAGATAAGTCAATCGATGTTATGTATCCAATCTATTGATTTCAATCTATCTTTTTGAACAGCAACAAATCAAAAAGAATAGGTGATAAAATGTTTTTTAGAAAACTTAGAAAGCTAGATTGGTTTTTTAACGAATTTCTACGTAGGTATAAAATTATTTTTGTTGTTCAATTCAAAGAAAATAGTCCAGTAATTGATCGAATGGTCTTCATTGTATCAAAATCAAATTAATTTAATATAAAAGAAAGGTGTTTTGACTATGAATCAGTTCCAAAGCAAAAAGAAGGCAGAATTATTAAAAGAGGAATGGAAAGATAGCCGATAGATTAGTGCAATAAATTTGTGCTTTTCTTAAAAGATAAGATTAGTCTTGTCGAATGGTGCAATGTAAAACTGAGATATTTCCCGGGAAATGGCGATTCCTGTTTGAAATTGCTTGTCGTTAAAACATCCTAAAGGTTGACCGAAATTAAAGGTAAAAATGGTATAATGAAAGAGAGATAACGAATTAACCTTTAGTCCTAAGAGGTGAAACGATGGGTAATTCAGACTATGAAGATAAAAAAGATATTATTGACGAAGATTTGTATGAAGAAATAGATGATGAAGAAATGTATGAGTTGATCGAGCAGCAACGCAAAAAAATAAAACAAAGAACTAGTGATAACCAACAAAAAACAAGGCGGATTTTTCCAAAATGGGTTATTTGGTTAATTGCTTCTGCGATGGTTATTCAGGTTATTGCCATCATACCAAAAACGTTTTCAATACCCGCGATAGATTTTCTTGTTACATCAGCAAGGCTTTCCACATTAGATGTGATCGAAGAGTATCAGAAATCTGTCGTTGTGATAGAAGCAGGCAACAGTCGAGGGACTGGCTTTTCCATTTCTGAGGACGGGTTAATTCTTACTAATCATCACGTCATCGAGGATGAAACTAACATCATGGCAGCCTATCCAGAAGACGGATTGTTTGATGTAGACGTTATTGCTACTTATCCGGATATTGATTTGGCATTACTCAAAGTAGAAGGGAATAATTTACCTTTCTTGGAATTAGCGGATAAAACAACCTTTGAACAACAAGAGCCGATTTATTTTATCGGTAATCCGCTAAGGTTCCAAGGAATTGCCAATGAAGGCGAAGTGATTGGTTATACGGAATTAGATGATTGGGATAAGCAAATACTTATGCTTGATGCCCCTATATATAAGGGGAACAGTGGTAGTCCAGTTATTTCGATGAATGGCCAAGTTATTGGAGTAGTATTTGCTACATTAAACGATAAAGACAGAGGTCGCGTCGGATTAGCGGTACCTATCGATTATTTCCACGAAGCCTATCAAGAGAAATACTAAAAGAAAGATACTGCTTGGTACATTCACAGGCAGTATCTTTTTAAAAAAGATTAGAAGAGAAAATCCAAGCGTGGATAACTACTAGCGACAGCTACGTCAGGTCTTGCCTTATGCCTGCCTTAGTCTAACAAGGCGCCCTGCGCTTTTCTTATTCATATTTTTTATATGTTACTTAATAAACTAACAATAACCCAAGCAATCCTAACAATTTTATTACAAAAAGTAGTATAAATGTACTGGATAATACTATTTTTTTAACAAAGTTGTAATTAAAAATTGCTAGTAAAAGTTTATAAATTTATGTAAGATTACTATGAAAAATATAAATGGAGATTATAATAATGAAAAAAGTAGGGAAACAACTAAAAATATTTTTTAAATTTATACATATAACAGTCAAAAACGATGTTAGTATCCCGAATATGTATAGTACTGGTGGTGATCAAATTGTTAAATCGCCAGCTTGATGACGGAGGTTTGCCAATTGAACAACAGGTCCTTATGGTGCAACATGGCGACATAGAGTTGCAAAACCAATTGTTAAAAGCATACCAACCATTTGTCGCGAAAACTGTTTCTGAAGTTTGCAAACGGTACATCAGTCAAACAAAGGATGATGAGTTCAGCATTGGTTTATTTGCTTTTAATGAAGCGATGGGCTCTTACTCGGCCGATAAAGGGAGTTCCTTTTTATCGTTTGCACGACTTGTTATTAAGCGAAAAGTAATTGATTTTATTCGTAAAGAAAGCAACAAACCTGTTGTCGCTTCCTTAGATGTTTACTCAGAAGAAGACCAAATGGAAAATCCAGCCGAAGTAAAGCTGTCAAAGACTTTATATCAACAAGAAACAGATGAATGGAATCGACGGGAAGAAATTGCTGAGTTAAGCATTAAACTACAGGAGTATAAATTGACCTTTGAAGAGTTAACATGTATTTCACCAAAGCATGCAGATGCTAGAGAATCTGCCATCCGAATTGCAAGAATGATTTGTGATGATGAAGAACTAAAGTCATATGTCTTAAAAAAGAAAAAAGTCCCAATTAAGAAGCTTGTTCCTTTAGTGGATGTGAGTAAAAAAACTTTGGAAAGAAATAGGAAGTATATATTAGCTATGTTCATTGTACTAAGTGAGGATTACGTTTACTTAAAAGATTATTTAAAGGGGGTGGGCCAGTGAACAGAGGGATTGTTGTTAAACAACATAAACGATATACGGTTATTATGGACCAACAAGGGCAGTTTCACAAAGCCGCCCCCATTGAAGATGTTGCTATTGGGGTAGAGACGTCCTTTACTCCTAAACAAATATCTCGATATCAAAGTGTGATTGCACAAAGCTTTTTTCAAAGGAAAGTAGTAGCGATTGCTGTGATTCTTTTATTGGCAATCTTTCCGGTGTACAGTATGTTCAATCAAAATTCTGTCTATGCCTACGTGAACATTGATATTAATCCGAGTGTAGAATTAGCTATAGATAGAGATATGATGGTGGAGGATATTACACCACTAAATAAGGATGCTGAGTTATTACTTCAACAACTGAATAATTTAAAAGGAAATCCAGTAGATTACGTAACAGATCAGATTATTTCTAAGTCAAAAGAACTTAATTGGGTGACAACAATGAACACCGTCTTAATTGGAATTCATTATGAACGAGACCCAGATAAAAATAAGTTAGTAACAGAGACGATTGATGAATATTTTAAAAAGCAACCAAAAGAAGACATGAAAATAGCTACATTTGAAATACCTGATGAAGTACGTGAGGATGCTGAAGAAAAAAAAGTATCGATGAATCAATCATTGGCTGATTCAATTACTCAAGCTAAAACGGATGTAGAAGAGAAAGAAATAGATGAAGAAGCAAAAATTGATGAAGAAGAAAAAGAGTTGATCGAAGCCTATTACAAAGAATCAAATAAAAAGCGGACGATTGTAAAACAAAAGCCAAAAGTGGAAAAGGCTACTGAAAAACTTGAAGAAAAGCAAGAAAAAAAGCAGGAAAAAGAAATAAGAAAAGAAGAGAAGCAAGAAGTCAAAGAGGAACAAAAAGAGAATAAATCTGAACAACGTAGTAATGAAAAAAATAACAGCTCAAAACAACCGAACCCACAGAATAAGGATGATAAAGAAACCAAGAAGAAAGAATTACCACCAGGTCTAGAAAAGAAACTAGAAAAAGAGTTAAAAGACCCTAAACTAAAAAGTAATTTAGAAGAAATTGCGCCATATCTAAATACCGGTGAGACAGTTATTCCTACCGAGTTGGAAGAAAAACTAGAAGACCTGCCTCCAGGAATTCGAAAAAAGTTGGAGGACTATCTACCTAAGCAAGAAGATAAACAAAAGCAAAGGTTCCCGTTTAATTTTTTTAAATAAACAAACACGTTTGATGAGACAGTCCATACCGGGCTGTTTTTTCTATTGCTAAGCCCCTGATATTTTCCGGGAGGAATTCGGATACAATCGACTGGATTACGTCTTTAGTTTTCACCAAGTTACAGTCCGTACGTTTTTTTTAGTCCTGTGTAAAGTGGTATAATAGAAGAAGTACAAGGATAGTTTTGAAAGGAAATATTAGAACGCTTAACTTTTTTGTTGTATTTTTACACAATCTTTAGGTGCAGCGGTTATCTTAACAAATGGAAGCTGAAGATATAGAAGGGAGAAAATTTTGTGTCAAAAATCGATTTATCGAGTTTTGAGAAAAAGATTGAAGTAAGAAATATTCGAATGGAAGATATTGGTCAGTTGCTTGAAATGCAGAAGGTATGTTTTCCGAATATGGAACCATGGAAGCGTCAGCATCTTAAAAGTCATCTAACTATTTTTCCGGAAGGACAGTTTTGTGTTGAGTACGATGGAAAAATAATTGGTAGCTGCTCAAGTTTAATTGTCAATTTTGACGAATATGATGACAAACATACATGGGATGACATTACTGACGAAGGCTACATTACAAACCACAATCCTGAAGGGTATAATCTGTATGGGATAGAGGTCATGGTTGATCCTAATTTCCGGGGCATGAAAATTGGACGTAGGCTATATGAAGCGCGAAAGGAATTGGCGCGGGAATTAAACTTAAAAAGTATTATTATCGGGGGAAGAATCCCGAATTACCATAAGTATAAAGATGAATTAAGTCCACGGGAGTACGTGGAGGAAGTGAGCTATCAAAACATTTATGATCCAGTTCTTACATTCCAAATCATGAATGGGTTCCAAGTGATGCGGATTAATCCTGGCTATTTACCAGATGATGAGCAATCTGCCCAATTTGCCACTTTGATGGAATGGAATAACATTGATTATCAAGCGAAAACGAAGCGCCATTTCAAAACGGCATACCCTGTGCGAATAACGGTTATCCAATACATGATGAAAGATATCGAATCGTTCGAAGAGTTTGCAAAACAAGTAGAATATTACGTTGATGTTGCAGCCGATTTCGGTTCTGACTTTGCTGTTTTTCCTGAGATTTTTACCACCCAGTTAATGTCATTTTTAGAAGAAAAAGTCCCATCCAAAGCAATTCGACGTTTGGCTGATTATACTGAAGATTACATTGAATTGTTTACATCACTTGCAGTTAAATATAATGTTAACATTATTGGTGGTTCCCACTTTGTCGAAGAAGATGAGCACATATATAATATTGCTTATTTATTTAGACGTGATGGTACGATTGAAAAGCAATATAAAATCCATGTGACACCGAATGAGAAAAAGTGGTGGGGAATTCAACCAGGAGATACGGTAAAAGTATTCGATACCGATTGTGGAAAAATAGCTATTCAAGTATGCTATGATATCCAATTTCCTGAACTTTCAAGGTTTGCCGTTGACCAAGGTGCAAATATTATTTTTGTTCCGTTTTGTACAGAAGACCGACAAGGATATTTGCGAGTCAGGTACTGTGCCCAAGCCCGTGCGATTGAAAACCAAGTATACACCGTTATTGCTGGAACAGTCGGAAATCTTACCCAGGTAGAAAATATGGACATTCAATATGCCCAATCAGGAATCTTTACTCCATCTGATTTTGAGTTTGCTCGTGATGGTATTGTTGGTGAGTGTCACCCGAATATCGAAACGGTCGTGGTTGGGGATGTTGACCTTGAAATTTTGCGTCGGCAACGTAAATCTGGCACAGTAAATCAGCTGATAGATCGTAGAAGTGACCTATTTGAAATCAATTATAAAGGCTTAGAAACTGTATACAAGCCTATGGGGAAATAAGTGAAAACGAATGTGTCCAATATTTTTAGTAATCTTGAGGTGCAGGACCGAACACAGTTGCGGTTAAATAAAGAACAAAACGAGACGAAAACTGCTCTCGTTTTGTTCTGTTTCCTTTATTCTTATACTTCCATGACTGCAATTGGGGTATGACCCATTGCGTGATCAATATAATGAAGCAGATCTTCGTGACGCTCCATTACTGCTTGCTCACTATTTGTATAATGAAAGGCATGCAAGAACATTTCTATTTTTTTGGACAATAGATCATCGTTTGTCCTTACCATTAGCACTAATAAATCATCCCACTGACCCCATAAGGTAAAATACAAAGCTTTATCGTAGTCCGGGATATACATGCAAATCCTCCCTTTCTTAAAGGGTATTTATAGTATGGTCCGAATGCAGTTGAACAACCGTTGATTTTTTTGGCTTTTTTTCCATGACTTTACGCCACCCATCCATTAACTATTTATATGACGTGTGCTACTAACTTGTTCTTTTCACCACTAAAATTATGCAAAAACGTTCTTTTCAAAATTATCCTTTTTTTATCCAATCATTGGTTTGACTCATATCGTATAGGCTTTAGGTTGAGATGCATAATAACAAGGACTTCTTTAAAATTAAAGGAGGAAATGCCAATGAATTGGAAAACGATGGGTTTAACAACAGTAGCAGCTCTAACGTTATCTGCTTGTGGAACGAATGGCAATGGTCAAGATTTAGGACAAGGAAGTATCAATGAAAATGTCCAAGAAATGCGATACAACTCAGTTGGTGAAAACTATGCCGATTATTACCAAAATACACGTTACGGCAATACGCCAGCAAGATATAATCCCGGAGCAGATGGGGTAACAAATCGAGGGGATTTTGCAAACCCAGACAGTGATTATAATCCTGGAATAAACGCAGATAACACAGATGAGCACCTTGATTTTGGAAACACTCGTGGAATAGACACACGTGACAATCGTTATCAGGAAAATGTAAACGTTCGTAATAACAACGACCAAAATATAAATAACCAACGTCTAAATGTTAATAATGACCAAAATAATTTTGAGGTTGCAGACCGTGTCGCTGAAAGAATTACAAACGAGATGAATGAAATCGAACGTGTCTATGTGTTTACAACTGATAATAACGCATATGTCGCAGCAGAAATCGATAACCAAACGAACAATCGTACGACTAATGGAGATGTGAGTGATAGCTTAAAGCGTAATATCTCCCGTGTCGTTAAATCGGTTGAAAAGGATATCGATAACGTCTATGTTTCAACAAACCCAGACTTTGTTAATTTGTCTAACAACTATGCAAGAGATGCCCAACGAGGCGAGCCTGTTGAAGGGTTCTTTGATCAAATGGGTGAAATGATTGACCGAATTTTTCCTGATGCAAAATAGTCATCTAAAGCGAGGGCGCTAGCCCTCGCTTTTCTCTGAATAATAAAATCCCAAGAGAAGGCACCCGCACTTTTGTTGGGAAAAGACATTTAAACTATGATAAAATAATAACAACAGTCGCCAATTAACGTAAATATACATTTTTTTGAAAAAAAGGAGTTAAGCATAATGGTAAAAAAAATGAACGTGGAAAGCTTTAATTTAGACCATACAAAAGTAAAAGCGCCTTATATTCGCTTAGTAGGGGTAACAACCGGTCAACGAGGTGATAAAGTATACAAATATGATATTCGCTTTTGCCAACCAAATAAAGACCATATGGATATGCCAGGACTACATTCCATTGAACATTTAATGGCTGAAAATATCCGCAATCACCTAGATAATGTTTTAGATATTGGGCCAATGGGATGCCAAACAGGGTTTTACTTGGCGATTTTAAATAATGACAGTTTCGAGGATATTGCTGTAGCGCTAGAAAAAACATTGAATGATGTGCTAGCTGCTGAAGATGTACCTGCTTGCAACGAGGTTCAGTGTGGGTGGGCTGCGAATCATAGTCTTGAAGGGGCAAAGGAAATAGCAGCCGAAATGCTGAAAGGGAAAGACGAATGGCCTATTGTGTTTGCCGAATAAAAGGTTAGATTGAGCTGAATGTCACTTAGATAAGTACAAGATAATGAGGGAAGTGAAGGTATGTCGAAAAAAGTGTTAGATTATCTTCAAAACAACCATGAAAGGTTATTAAACAAGTTAACTGAATTTTTAGCCATTCCAAGTGTAAGTACCAGTAGTGTACATAAGCAAGATGTTGTAGATGCAGCGACCTTCGTGGCCGATTATTTAAAAGAGATCGGCTTTGATCAAGTCGAAATCAAAAAAACAAAGGGGCATCCTCTCGTCTATGGGGAATGGTTAGGAGCAAAAAGCAACGTTCCAACTGCCCTATTTTATGGACATTATGATGTTCAACCAGCAGAACCGTTAGAATTGTGGGATAGTGAGCCATTTAAAGCGGAAGTTCGAGATGGCAGACTCTTTGCCCGAGGCTCAAGTGATGATAAGGGACAAGTGTTTATGCAATTAGCTGTGTTTGAAGCCTACATGAAAACAGAAGGGAAACTACCAGTAAACATAAAGGTTTGTATCGAAGGTGAAGAAGAAATTGGTAGTGAAAATTTATACGAAATCTTAGCAGATAAAAAAGAGCAGTTTTCAGCAGATTTTGCTGTCATATCAGATTCCGGTATGGTTGATAACGGGCAACCAACCATTTTATATGGCCTAAAAGGTTTTACTGGACTTGAAATTACCCTCCATGGACCGAATGCAGACCTTCATTCAGGAATGTATGGTGGTGCTGTTCGAAATCCATTAATGGCAATGGCTCATCTACTTTCAACAATGAAGGATGTGGACGAGGTTGTCCAAGTGGCGGGATTTTATGATAATGTCATACCGCTAGATGATGCGGAAAGACAGTTGATTAAAGATGTTCCTAGTGAAGATTTTATTCAGTCAACTGGTGTTCCTGAAACGGTCTCAGAAAAAGGATATACGGCAAAAGAGCACACCATGGCACGACCTACACTTGAAATTAATGGACTGTTCGGTGGGTACCAGGGGGAAGGAACAAAAACAATTATTCCTTCATCAGCTACAGCTAAGTTAACCTGTCGATTAGTACCAGGTCAAAATCCTGATGAAATCCAAGAATTGTTGATTAAACATTTAGAAAATCACATTCCTTCAGGTGTTAAGTTATCGGTTAAACGCGAACCATTATCTGCTAAAGCATACAAAGTAGATCCAAATCATCCTTTAATTGAAAAGGCTGCTAAAAGTTATGAGAAAGCGTTTGGCAAAGAAGTTGTCTACGTTCGGATGGGTGGTTCCATTCCAGTTGTTGAATGGATTGACGCAATCTATAAAATTCCAGTAGTCTTGTTAGGGTTTGGTACACCGGATGACAAGTTACACTCTCCGAATGAAAGTTTCCCATTAGAAAATTTCGATAAAGGGATGAAAACGCTAGTTTATTATTGGCAAGAAGTTGCAAGTTGCAAGTAATAATTAAAACATATGGTATTTCTTTTGAGTATGCTCCTGTGCTTCTGCGGGATACTATAATCAGGAGGGATGCCAAATGGCAGATATCCAAGATTTTAATAAATTTATTAAAGCACAAAAGAACCACAAAAGTATGTATCCAGGCGATGAAGAGCATGGGGAAAAACAAATTAACTATAAGGATAACACACGTAACAATAGCAATAGTCCTGGTCCAATTGGGCGCAAATAACCCTAATAGCTAGCTGCTGCTTGGAAAAATTCCCAAGCAGCAGTATTTTTTTCAAAAATCTCGCAAGAAAAAGTAGAAAAATTATTATCCCCAAAGGATGATATAGTTGACAATAATACCTTTTAGGGCATAAGATATTTTTGTTATCTTTCTTCAAACGAACGATAATACTAAGTTGAATGAAGCATAATAAGCGAATATTTATAAGTTATTGGTCGTTAGGAGGAATCTTATGTCTGCAATAGTTATTCTGTTTGTCTTAAGTATTGTTTTTTATCTGATGTATTTACGATATTTCCCAATCAAAGGGGTTCCTTGTATCGATTTAGGTAAGACGGAATTGCTTCAACCGCACGTGAAAGTTGATATTCGTGATTATAACGTTTCTGCTAAACAAAAGGTCAATGGATCGATTGAAATGCCAATTGCTTATATAAAAAGGTATCATCATGAAATTCCCAGTAAAGAGATTCATCTAATTGCTGCAGATAAAATGGAAAAAAACTTAGGTATACGCTACTTGCAGAATAAAGGATATCGTGTTGTTGGGTACTCTTTAACTAACTGTAAATGCAAAGGATAACCTGTTAACATACTTATTTAGCTATTAAGGGGAAACAACCTTTAATAGTTTTTTTATTTTTCATCATTTTATCCTTCCTATCATACGTTATATAAAGTGGAACTAAGATAGGAGGAAACGCAATTGACGACAAATGCTCGTGAACTAGAATATGCGATTTCTGAAATTACAGAAATCGCCGAAGGATTTGGCCTTGACTTTTATCCGATGCGATACGAAATTTGTCCTCCAGAGATTATCTACACATTCGGTGCATACGGTATGCCTACACGCTTTTCACACTGGAGTTTTGGTAAACAATTTCATAAGATGAAGCTCCAATATGACCTTGGGTTAAGTAAAATATACGAACTAGTGATTAACTCTAACCCATGCTATGCATTTTTGTTAAATTCTAATAGTTTAATACAGAATAAATTAATCGTAGCACATGTTCTTGCACATTGTGACTTTTTTAAAAACAATGTTCGCTTTCAAAATACTAACAGGGATATGGTTGAGAGTATGGCTGCTACAGCAGACCGAATTGCAGCATACGAAAAACAATTCGGAATTCAAGAGGTAGAGTCATTTCTCGATGCCGTTCTTGCTATACAGGAACACATTGATCCTTCTTTATTAAAGCCGAAGCTAGATTGGGACCTAGAAGACGATGATGATTATGACACACCGCCTCAAAGAACTACACCATATGACGATCTTTGGAAATTAGACCAACCATCGAAAGCGCCAAAACCAAGAAAAAAAAGAAAGCCATTCCCACCAAAACCAGAAAAAGATTTGTTGCTTTTCATCGAACAATATAGTCGTCACTTAGAAGAATGGCAACGGGATATTTTAACGATGATGCGTAAAGAAATGCTATATTTCTGGCCACAGTTAGAAACAAAAATAATGAATGAAGGCTGGGCGTCTTATTGGCATCAACGTATTTTAAGAGAAATGGATTTAACGTCTGATGAAGCAATTGAATTTGCCTCGTTAAACGCAGGTGTAGTCCAGCCATCTAAGACACAAATTAACCCTTATTATTTAGGGATAAAAATGTTTGAAGACATTGAGGAACGATATAATAATCCAACCGAAGAAATGCAAAGATTAGGAATGAAACCAGGCTCTGGTCGGGAGAAAATCTTTGAAGTAAGGGAAATTGAGTCAGATATTTCCTTCCTACGTAATTACTTAACAAAGGATTTTGTGGACCGTGAGGATCTGTATCTCTTTGAAAAGCAAGGAAACGAATACAAGGTCACTGACAAAAACTGGGAAAATGTTCGTGACCAATTGATTACGATGCGGTTAAATGGAGGTTTCCCATACATTACTGTCCAAAATGGTGATTTCTACCATAATGGGGAATTATATTTGAAACACCATTTTGAGGGAGTGGGGCTTGACTTAACTTATCTTGAGAAAACGTTGCCTTACATCCACCAGCTATGGGGGAGAACGGTTCACATGGAAACCGTTGTGGAAGAAAAGGAAGTTTTATTCACATATGAAGGAAACAAAGTTTTGAAGAAGTATTTGTAAGTGAAAAGGTGTTCTATGGATTTATCATAGAACACCTTTTGCACTTTTCTTTGTCTAGCTCCGGGCGCTTTTCTTATCCAGCTAATGCTTTACATTCGTTTGCAAAATTTAAGCATGTTTGTGCACAGTGTTGGGAATGGTAATCTGGAAACTGTGAGCAAGTTGTTCCACAAATTTCACATATATAAGCACACGTGTTTGCTAAAGCTAGCGATAGATTGGTTCCCCTCGCTAAGTATTTTGCCATTAATGTACAAATGTCTGAACAATCACGGAGAAGCTGAATCTGTTGTTCCCTAGCCTCGAATCCTTGACTATTAGTAACTAACATAGAAATCATTTGTTCACATGTTGCTTCACAATGCTGTACAGACATTAGTAAATGATGGTGCGTATCACCTTCATATGGAATTCCTTGATATGGGTTATAAGAGTGTGGCATATTGTTCCTCTCTCCTTCGTTTGTTTTTTGTTACGTTTATAGCCTATGTGACTGTTGTTTAGGGGTGTTAGGCGAATGTCACTACTTCTGATTTTTTCTAAATAATTTCCGTAAAGCCTGGACAATAAGTAAAGTTAAATTGAAGAAAATGTGCCTTCTTGTCATTGCTCTGTTTCATCTCGAATTAAAAAGTTTTATTCTTATAAAATTTTCAAATCATAACAAAACAATCCACATTTCCATAAAGATCTTCCTTCCGTTAACAGCTGCAACCACGGAAGGTTAAGACTGTTCTTGTTTTTTCACGATTCATGATACAATGGATGAGAAGTTAAGAATGGGGTGGTGGGGAATTTGTGGACAGCAATCATATTAATTGTGTTAATATCTATTATTGCGCTTGTACTGACACTTTTGGTTGCGGGGAAAAGTGATGAAGGCTATAACCAAGCTGCCAAACAGAATATTAGTCACTTGTCTTTGATTTATATTGTCGCGATTCTAGGCTCGATTGTTGCGTTAGTTGTCTATATAGTATGGTTTTCCTAAAATCTGCGGATAAATAAAAGCTCCAAGTAGAAAAAATACTCCTGTTAAAGAACTCTTTTAGTTTCGCTTGTTTTCTACCTTATAAGTGGATATAATCTAATTGGTATTTGACCAAGTACGGGTAACGTTTCCAAAAGATAACAATCTCTTAGCTTTTTTTAGCTTCAGAGGGGGAAATAGAGACAGTAATGATTAATCAATTCGTTGTAGCAACTGAAATAATTTTGTACATATGTTTTGCTTTGCTTATGGGATCATTAGTACTCCAAGCCATACCTAAGACAAGTAAACCATTCATTTACTTTCCAAACAATACTCGAATAGCGGTCGTTATATTGATTCCTGTTTTATCTTTTTTTCCATTACTTGAAATCGGGACAATTCTTGGCGGTGATGTAGGATTATTCGTTGCTTTAAAAAGCGTTATCCTAACCTTTGAGATTGGGAAAGCTTGGATGTTTACAACACTAACATCTCTTGTATTACTCTTATATCTACTTTTTAATGATTTGGAGAAAAAACCATCTGCCGTTTGGAATGCATTCATCCTTACGTCGTTTCTAATTTTTTCGGCTGGATATGCAGGTCATGCATCGTCTATTACGAAATGGGTAGGATTCTTATCACACTCCTTCCACTTCTTAGCAGTAGTCGTTTGGGCAGGTGTTGTTCTAATCGTTGCATGGTTTTCAAAGGATGCAACAAATTGGTCTAAATTTCTCAAAATTTTCTCGCCACTAGCACTGATATGTATGTTCATTCTAATCATTGCCGGTCTAATTACTATGGCAATTGATATCAATTCCTATGATGACCCAAACGCTTCCATAGTAGATGAGTATAAAAATGGTTTAGTGGTTAATTATGGGCTAACGCTCCTGTTAAAACATATTATCTTTATCCCATTGCTCGTGTTTGCTTTTATCAATTCCATTGTTCTTAGAAACCGTTTAAACGAAAATGCTTCCTATCTACCAATCAAATGGATAAGGGCAGAAAGTATTTTCATATTACTAGTCTTAATTGTCACCGCATTCTTAGAGCTAGACTATCCGCCGCATCAGGTTGATCTATTAGTTAAATCAACTGGATATTCCCCATTATTACAAGCAATAAACAGTGGCCAACCACCATTGCCTATTAAGGTCGATTTGGTCTTTGAAATCAAACAATATTTACTTTTACTTTGCTCTTTGATTGCAGCCTGGTTGATGGTTTATTCGGCTCGGAAAAAAGAATCGCCGCTCGTTTCGATTGTCTTTGGGGTAGTGTTCATTGTAACTAGTTTTATTGCTATTGTTTCTGCTGTTCAATAGGAAAGCCAATCTAAACTTTTTTAAAATTATGGTCTTTTTCGTGTAGTAGCTGACATATGAATAGTACATGTCCACAAAATTAAGGATGGGTACTTGTGTTTATAACAAAAAAAATCGCATCAATTATTATAGGGAGTATC
Organism: Aquibacillus salsiterrae; assembly: GCF_028416595.1. GTDB lineage: Bacteria > Bacillota > Bacilli > Bacillales > Amphibacillaceae > Aquibacillus_A > Aquibacillus_A salsiterrae. The sequence continues at coordinate 50,415 of NZ_JAMQKC010000012.1, forward strand.
TTTTTATCGATTGGGGTAAACATATTTCTAGTCCCGTACCACCTGCTTGATGGGGGCGTTATTGGACTTGGATTGATTGCTAACTATTTAACAGGCGTTCAAGCTGGTTTGTTCATTATTTTCATTAGTATACCTATCTTTACGATTGCATGGGTGTACAAGCGTGCGTATTTTTATAACAGTATGCATGGAATGTTGTTTTCTTCATTTTCAATTGATTTTTTGTCATCTACCCCATTTCCTTATCTCACAGATGAATGGCTACCTCCAATTGCTAGCTCGATAATTGGCGGAATTTTGATTGGTATCGGAATCGGAATCATGCTTAGATATCAAACGAGTACAGGTGGGACTGATTTATTAGCACAATTACTGGCAACTAAAATCAATGTCAATGTAGGGGTTTTAATTTTTGTGGTAGATGCTTTTGTCATTAGTCTTGGTGGATTACTAATCTCTTTTGATGCATTTCTATTGTCGATTGTTACTATCCTGTTTGTTGGTATCTTTACAAGCTTATGCACGTGGAAAGCTACATACGTTGATAAGAATGAACTATAACAAAAAGCAGGCGCTAATGCCTGCTTTTTATTTAACGATTCTTTGAACAAGAGGATGTAAAAAATGAAGAAGAGGACCGATGGCAAACGTCACAATAATTGTACCTACACCTATCGGACCTTTGAAAACGATGGCTAAAGTAAGTGCGAGTAATTCACCAACCGTTTTTGCTGCACCCATGCGAAGTCCAAACCGTTTATGAATAGCAATCATTAAATTATCAATCGGGACAGGTGCAAAATTTGCCTGCAAATAAATAGCAATTCCAAGTGTTAAACAAAAAACGCCAACACCAAAAATGAGGTAACGCCATATGAAAAATTCAATGGAAAATGAAGTGAGGAGTAATAACCAGGAATCAACTCCTAATCCAACAATAACAATCGATAAAATCGCAAAGAAATCAGGCTTTGCTTTTAGTAAGATCGCATTGATTAGAATGAGAATGAAGCCAACAAGAATAACCCAAGTTCCTACCGTAAATAAATGCTTTGAAAGGCCAACATTTAAAGCATCCCACGCCCCCGTGCCAATGCCCGCTTTAATGGTGCAGGTAATCCCGAATGAAAGAACAACAAGACCAAGTATGTAACTGAAGATTCTTTTTGTTAAGCTAATGTGAATCCCACCTTTATGACCTTTTGATTTGTAAAAATCGTAATTCCCCATTTATTATCTCTTCAAAGTTTTAGGAATATGTAAATGAATTTAGCCTAATTGTGTATATTATTAACCTTTTTAGGCTATTATAAGATTGCAAGTAACATTGCAATCTTTATATAGTTGTTACAGCTAGGAGGAAACAATTTAATGGAACAAGGAAAAGTAAAATGGTTTAACAGTGAAAAAGGTTTTGGTTTCATCGAACGTGAAGGTGGAGAAGATGTATTCGTACATTTCTCAGCTATTGAAGGAGAAGGCTTCAAAACTTTAGATGAAGGCCAAGAAGTAACTTTTGATATTGAAGAAGGTCAACGTGGGCCTCAAGCAGCTAATGTACGTAAAGCATAACAACATGCTTTACACAAATGATAACATTTGTTCTCTTCAATGATAGAGTTCTAAAGACAGAGGGTGGAAAAGCCCTCTGTCTTTATTTTTTGATAAGAAAGTATAAAAAATGCAAGAGCTGTCTAAGCTTGCCTTAGGCTGGGCAAGGAGCGATTTTCGCTTTTCTTATTGGACAATTTTTGCCGATGTCTTGTTGACCCTTTTCAAGAGATGGACATAAATTGGAATATACTTGTTAAGTAGTACAGGCTAATAGTATCTTTTTTAAAGATAAGAAACTTTAAAAAATCCAAGTATAGATAACATTCAGCGGTAGCCACGTCAAGCTTCAGCGCTTTTGTTCGTAGGTTATGTGTAGTAAGACGGTTGATTAGGAGGATTTCCTGAAGTTTAGAATCTTTTAAACTTTATTATTCCTTGATATACTAAATTAAATATGTCGAAAATTTTGATTATTGAAAGAAGAAAGGTGAAGGCTATCAAAATGGTGTTGTTAAATGACGAAATAGGCGAGTCAAATATTACTCAGTATCATAATAGTCTGTCTCGAGGTGGCCATATTCTTTATGTCTACGATGACAAAAGAAAGTATATAGAAAATGCTGTAAACTACATCGTCGAAGGCATTGAGAATAATGAGGGTGTAATTTATGCTGATTCACAAGAAATAATAGATTTTATTGTTTTGCGTTTAAAAGAAAATAATCTATCTGATACGTTAATCAACAACGTTACCTTCGTATCGGATGAATATCTTTACAGGGAAAATGGCACGAACCTCCCTACCTTGTCAACCATAAAACAATTAATTGAAACTGCGATAAAGAAGAATCATCCAGTTAGAACTTGGGGGAAAGTGGTAACAAATCCGTCTGATGGCTTGTTGCAGTATGAAAAAAATTGTGATGTATATTCAAGTGAAAACAAACTATTTACTGTTTGTGCCTACGATGGTAATAACATTTCGGGAGTTTTCTTAACAGAGCTTTTAGCTAATTATGAATACTTTATGACAGACAACCAGTTAGTCCCTTCCAATTTATATAAAGACAAAACAAATTCCTCTCCATCAATTGTTAAACAAATAAACCTGGAGAAAATAGAAGATAACGTACGCTTACGGTCAGAGCAGTTAACCTTTGCTGGGCAATTTGCTGCGGGGATATGTCATGAAATACGAAATCCGCTAACAACGATAAAGGGTTTTTTTCAGTTAATAAAAGAGGATCAAACCAATACGAAATTCTATCAAGTTATCGATCAAGAACTTGATAGAATCCAACAAATTACGAGTGAATTATTGCTTCTAGCAAAGCCGCATTCAAAACAACGGGAAAAGCATAATTTAGTTAGCTTAGTTACGGAGGTAGGAGTTCTATTAAATTCACAGGCAGTCATGAAGAGTATCCAAATAAAAACAACTATTGATGATGATCCACTTTTTATTTATTGTGATGACACAAAGGTAAAGCAAGTCATTATTAACTTAGTGAAAAATGCAATAGAAGTGATGGAAAATGGTACAATTCATATTTCTGTTAAGAAAAATGATAATCTTGCGGTTCTGTCAATTAAAGATGAGGGGCCAGGTATTCCAAAAGACATTTTGGGGAATATTGGTCAACCGTTTTTTACAACGAAGAAAGAAGGCACTGGCTTAGGACTAATTATTTCCTTTAATATCATTAGAAGTCATGGTGGCACCATAGATTTACAAAGTAAAGAGGGAGCAGGAACAACGTTTACCATTAAATTACCTATAGTGGAGTATAGGGACACTGAAAATGATGAATTATAACCATATTTTTACAAATATTGTAAAAATATGTTAATTTATTGTAAAGGCGCTTGCGCGACTTGGGTAATTTAACCTGTGTAATTTGTAAAAAATAGGGGGTATTAGTAGAATGATAGACCTATTTTTGGGGAAATGTCGTATTATTAATCAATTTGCTATATTTTTAGTTTTTGATTATAGTAGAGATAGTTAATTACTAGTGATTAAAAAATAAATGGGTGGCAAAGTTAATGGTCATTGATGGAATTATTATCTCTCTAGTCATCGGACTTCTTAGAAAAGGTAGCTTGAGCTGGATTACCAATCCTAAGTTATTTAAGTACGGTTGGGTGTTTCCGATATTGTTGCTCGTCCAACTTATAACGTTTAGTTTTCAAAACCAATTTAGTTGGTTGGGTGGTATAAGCAATTATCTTTTTGTATTAGTTTATATTATCGGACTATTCTTTCTGTGGACCAACCGAGATCAACAAGGTTTTTACATAATTTTTGCCGGGGTGTTACTGAATTTCATCGTTATGGCAGTAAATGGTGGAAGGATGCCAGTTTCAGAGGAAGCATCTCTTATTCTAGATCCGATGTACGTGGAAGCAATTAAGAACGGGTATTATGCAAAACATGCTCTGTTAACAGAGTCAACTTTAGTACCTTTTCTTGGCGACATTATTCCGATTACCTCTCCATATCCTAGGTCACAAGTGATCAGTATCGGCGACGTAATTATGAATATAGGTATCTTTCTTTACATCCAAGAAAAAATGCTAGCACATAAAAACGAAGAAAAATTAAATTCTATTAAATCTCAAACAATATAAGGAGGAAACTAAAATGAAAAAAGCTATGAACAGTTCAATGGGAATCAAATTAACAGGGGTTGTAATTAACATTTTAATCATCGCATCTTTAGTCGGTGGATTGACTTCAGGATTCAGACTTATAGGCGGAAATTAATAACAACAAAGGGGGGTGCTTTCCACCCTCCGTACACTTAATATATAAACAAAAGAGTGATACTTATGAGACAAAACTTATTGCGAAGAGAGAATATTTATCTGTCTTTCGTAGTTTTAATTGGTGCCATTATATTTGCTGCTTTCGGGAACTTAACATTTTATAGTCTACAAGATTGGGTACTTGGTTACGGGTTAATTGGGGCCACTTTGGTACTCATTCACTATATAATAGTCCTACCACCCGAAGGTAATGCATTATCCATGGACTCAGCCATATATTTGGCGAGTCTATTTGTATTTGGATTAGAAACAACCCTAACAATTTTATTGTATTGTAGTTTCATCCACTTTAGCTATGAAAGAAATATTCATTGGTTAAGACATGCTTTTAACTTTGCTATTTATTGTATGATGATTAGTTCCGCTTATTATGTTTTCACGTTATCTGGTGGGATTGTTGGTGATGTTGAAGTTACAATGCTTCCATCATATCTCCTAGCATTATTTGTTTACTTTGTAGCCAACGTTCTACTCATAGGGATTTTCTTTTGGATAAAGAAACGTCAAAATTTTATCTATTTACTTAAGGGTATGCTTGTTGGCACAGTAGAGGCTTATAGTAGCACATTATTATTATCTTTAGTCTTAGGTCGATTACTTCAGGAACATCCAATTTTCGGCTTGTCATTATTTGTATCTATTACTATCTTACTTTCATTTATCTTTAGACAGCACTTTGAGTTATATAAAGAAATATCAAATAAAGCCAATATTGATCACTTAACCGGATTAAAAAATCACGGGTATTTTAAAGAAGTGTTATCTGAAAAAATGGACGAGGTTAAACGAACAAAAGGAACTGTTAGTCTGGCCATGCTAGATATCGATGATTTTAAGAAATACAATGATAGTTATGGACACCTTAAAGGGGATCATCTTCTGCAGTTTTTTGGAGAGTTGATAGAAAAGGAATGTAATGAGAAAGAATATATTGTTGCCCGATATGGTGGCGAAGAATTTGTCATTTTAATGTCTAATACAAATGAGTCTGAAGCTAAGGCTTTTATCGATTGCTTAAGGAAAAAAGTAAATGATACGTACTTTGAAGGAGTCGAACTACTTCCGTATGGTTGTTTATCTTTCTCGGCAGGTATCATTGAATGGAACCAGCAGATTTTAAATAGTTCGGAATTTTTGAGCCATGCCGACCAAGCGATGTATTATGCAAAAGCACAAGGGAAAAACAATACACATATATATGGGAAAGAAATTGATTCCATCAGCATTGAGGAACCAATGGAAGAAATGGAGCAGCAATTAAAGTTATTTCTTGCGCGAGATGTCTATACATACCGACACAGTAAACGAGTCTTTATGTATGCCGTTGAATTTAGTAAAAAAATTGAATTAGAAGACTATGAGAGAAAAATATTAATGCTTGGTGCACTCATTCATGATATTGGGAAATTAGAAGTTCCCCGAGAAGTAATAAATAAAAAAGGGAAGCTAACACAAGAAGAATGGGAATTAATCAAAATGCACGTGATTTGGGGAAGAGATATAGTTTCCGTAAATAAGAAGTTCCTAGATATAGTGCCACTAGTCGAACTACACCATGAACGTTATGATGGTAGAGGCTATCCACATGGACTTAAGGGAGAAGAAATTCCTAAGTTGGCAAGAATTTTATGTATCATTGATTCCTTTGACGCAATGACAACCGAAAGACCGTATCAAAAAACAAAGTCATTTGAGGAAGCTATTGACGAGCTTCGAGCATGTGCAGGAACACAATTTGACCCGTTTTACGTGGAAGGATTTATCGACTATATCAAAGAGAAAATTCAAAAACCTGAAGAATTAGTATCAGAGAAAAAAAGCTAAAGCACCTGTTGTTAACGGGTTCCCTTTAAGGGTGCAAAACAGTAAAATAACAATATAGATAGGGTACGAGATCACATGCGGTTTGTGCCCTTATTTTTGTTGATATATCAATATTTACGGTATTTTGGTGGTTAAAATAGAAAGATAAATAGCAATGTTTTTAGCAGAGTGGGAATGAATATTCTCAATCTGTTATTTTGTATGATAAAGTGTCAGTTATACTACAAGTAAAAATCAAAAGAGACTCAGTTCTGATTTTAGAACCAAGCCTCTTTAATTTAATTATTTCATAAGTCGAATCTTTAACAAAAGCACCAATTACTTTAAGTGCAATTCTTCACAATGGCACTACCCGAAATCTTCATATAAGAAAATGGGACGAGGGACCTGTCCATCCGTCCTATCCACCCTTATGCCCACGAGTATCTAAAATTTTTCTTAACTAGAAAGGGTAATCTTTTGTAGAGCAAATAACTTTATGAAATAAATAAAAAAGAACACTTGTTCGAAGTGTTCTTTTGTGCTATTCTATTTATAGAAACATATCTCAGTCAGTCCTCAAAACGTAAAGGGATGTGTTATTATGCCTCAAACTGCATTTTTAAAAATGGAGCCTCTACCATTCTCTGTTCAACAGGTGAAGGAAGACCCTAATGACTACAGTAAACAGTTCTCTAAATCAAATGAAAACAAAAGAACAAAACTACTCAAACGAATTCCACTTGAACGATTAATGGATTTAAAGGTAGATTATGCTTTTAAACAGCTTTTTGGAAATGAAAAGAATAAAGAGATAACGGTTGTTTTTTTGAATGCAATTTTGCAGTCGACAGGTCGAAACCGAATTAAAGATATTTCATTTACGAACACAGAATCGGGCGGAGAATATGTTGATGATAAGCAATCAAGACTTGATTTATTAGTTGTTACCGATGCAGATGAGAGTATTAATGTGGAAATTCAATTCACAAACAAATATGATATGATTAAGCGTTCAATTTACTATTGGGCTGGAATATATCGAGATCCGTTACAAAAAGGGATGGCATATAAAGAACTACGACCAGTCATAACGATTAATATTATGAATTTTCGTTTATTTGATCAAACAGAGCGGTTTCATACAACCTATCATTTATTTGAGGATGAAGAAAACTTTCAATTGACAAATGTGATGGAATTTCATTTTATTGAAATGTCTAAGTTAATCAAAGATTGGAAAGGTGATAAATTAGACCCTTGGAATAATATTTTGGCCAGATGGTTGTTGATGCTTGGTATGGTAGATCACAGAAATGAGAAGGTTTATGCTGATATTTACCATGAATTGGAGGAGATTTCCGTGAAGGACGAATCATTACGTAGCGCCTTTCAACACTGGGAGGAATTAAGCATGTCTAGAGAACAGTATCTAGCTTATCAATCACGTTTGAAACGAGTTATGGATGAAGAGGCCGCTCAACGTGAAGCTGAGCTTAAAATACAGGAGGCAGAGCAAAAGTCAATGGACGCAGAGCAAAAGTCTATGGATGCAGAGCAAAAGTCTATGGATGCAGAGCAAAAGTTTAACGATGCTGAGAAAAAAGCGAAAGAAGCTGAGCTTAAGGCCAAACATGCTGAGTCTAAAGCCAACGAAGCTGAGCTTAAGGCCAAACATGCTGAGTCTAAAGCCAACGAAGCTGAGCTTAAAATACAGGAAGCACAACAAAAGATGAAAGAGGCAGAACAAAAAACGAAAGAAGCAATACAAGCAAAAGAAGTAATTGCGAGTCGACTTTTAGCAAAAGGTATGAACGTAGAAGAGGTTGCGGTTGCTACTGATCTTGCGGTAGATAGAGTCCACAGAGTTCAACAGGAAATCCAAAAATAAATGAGACGAGGGGACAGGTTCAACGTCCCACCTTGGACATGGAACGTACCTCTCTCCGTCTCCCTTATTAGAACAAAAGCGTAAGCGCCTTGGTTAGCCTAAGGCTTGTCTTATGACCTCGAGGGCTAGGTGCTGGAGTTGGAAGTGGCTTCTCTTCACGATTTAATCAAAAGGAACTCCAACATATAAATTCTGATATTTAGAAAAAGCTGTCTATATGACAGCCTTGTTTTTTGGTTATACCCTGAAAGTAAAATAAGTAACTAACTATCTATCTATGTCTCTTGTGTAAGATTATTTAAAATCTTTTCCAAGAGCTGTCTAGCTCCAGACGACCTGCGCTTTTCTTAAATATTTATTAAGAAAATTAACCCACCTAATAGGAGCATGATAAGGCTGACAAACAATAAAGAATAGACACGTGAAGTACTCGCTGCTTGGATTTCTTGCCAGTTAACTGGTTTAATCCCGCTAAACCAAAAAACCAAGAGTGCAGAGAAAATAATGGAACTAATATTGACTAATAAAAGGATAAGTGGCGTAATTGCTGTTAGCCATTGACCTGTACCGACAACCATTCCAAAAACTATAGTAGGGGGCAGTAGTGCAACAGAAACCATCACACCGACTAACGTTTCTGACACTCGTTTGATAAAAGAAAGTGCTCCAGCAATTCCCGCTCCAAGAGCTACAGTAAAATCCATCATTTCAATTTTCGTTCGTTCGGTAAATTCTTCACTATTGATTGGTAAATCGAAAGAGAAACCAAACAGAATAGCAATTATTAGAGGAATTGAAAGTCCGTATAGTGCAGTCAGTAGTGACTGACGCATCAATTTATAATCACCTAATACGGCTGCAAATGCTAACGCGGTAAACGGGCCGATTAGTGGTGCTATTACCATTGCTCCGATCACAACTGCTGCACTATCTTTAATGATCCCTGCTGTTGCGACAACGGCTGATAGAATAAGAAACCATGTAAAGCTTTTTGAAATTTTGCTTGAGGACGATACGACCGAGTATAACTCTTGACGACTTGCACGAACAATTTCCTGTTCTTTTTTTTTCACTATAATTTCTTTTTGCTGCTTATCATCTGGACGTGGAATATAAGTGTGAACGTTATAGAGTAGTGCGTGAACAGGTTTATGCTCCGCCTCTAGCTCAAGAAAGTCTAATATTTGTTCAGATTTTGACTTTTCAACTAAAATCCGAACAAGTTCTTCATTTTCCTTTTCGGTTGAGTGCCAATGGGTGACGATATCGAATGTTATGATTTTGTCCAAAAAAGGTTGCAGATTTTCTTTCGTATAGTAAACCTCAATTAGTTGTAAGTCCATTGAATATCTCTCCTAATGCAAATGCGAATGCCATTACAGTATTCTCTAATTGCTCCTTCTTAAACCTGACACCCTCCATCACTCGGATGGTTTTGACTTCTGCTTAAGCTTGTCGGGGGTGTTCAAGGTGCGACTTACGCATTTCTAATAAAAGATATGGGATAGCTTTACTCCTGCTTCATTTATCACAATGAGACCAAATGAAAATTGTTGTTGTCGTCGTTTATCTGTCGGTGAACCGGGATTAAATAGGATGATGTCATTTAATCCTTTTAAAATGGGGATATGCGAATGCCCGAATAGGATAATATCCACATCCTCGAAAGAGAAAGCATCGATTGCCCTTTTTTCGGTAGTGTTAGTCTTACCGTGTCCGTGGACAACACCAATATGGACATCTCCAAAGGTAAGGATAAGCCGATTAGGGAACTTATCTTTAATTTCTTCTGTATCAACATTCCCGCTAACCCCTTCTACTGGTGCAAAAGTAGCTAACTCTTCATATAATTGCAGTGTTTGCCAATCACCGACATGGATAATTCGGTCAACCTCTTTTAAAGTGGAAACTAATACTGGTGGCAGTTGCTTAGCACGTTTAGGCATGTGTGTATCGCCGATAATAGCTATTTTCATAAAGAAATGCTCCTATAGAAGGTTTGGGTACACTTTTACTAATGTTCGTAAATCATTTTTTTAGTCATTCCGCCGTCAATAATGATATTTTCTCCTGTAATAAAATCATTGTGCTCATCGGTTAAAAAAAGACAAGCTCTAGCGATATCTTCTGGTTTACCGACTCGTTTTGATGGATGTTGTTTGTGATCATTTTCCCTCAGGTGAGCATAATTTTCTGTTTCAATCCAACCGGGACTAATCGAGTTAACCGTGATTAAATCATCTTGTAATGACATCGATAGAGCATGTGTTAATGCAACAATTCCGCCTTTTGTTGCTGCATATGCCTCTGAGTCTGGTTCAGACATAAAAGCTCGAGTTGAAGCAATACTTACAATTGCTCCACCTTTTTTATTTGATCGCATCACTTTTGCAGCTGCTTGCGAACATAAGAAGGTAGCCCTTAAATTGATATTGATGACGTCATCCCACTCTTCAACAGATAGGTCATAAACATTCTTAAACCTTGATACTCCTGCATTATTGATAAGGATGTCGATTGTACCAAATTTATCCTTCGTAAAAGTGAATAAATTATTTATTTCATCAGGGTTTCGTAAGTCTGTTTTTACGAAATAAACAGATCCATTACTACTTGCTTGCTCTTGGACACTATTTCCAGATGGTTCATCAACATCGGCAAGAACAACTGTTGCACCTTCCTCAGTAAAAGCTTGTACTATTCCACGACCAATACCGTTTGCCCCACCAGTAACAATTACTACCTTTTTATCATATTTCACGTTAATCACTCCTAATTTATTAGAGGATGTTAGATATAGCTCTTTCAAATAGCATTTGATATATGAATGTTTAAATGAAGAAGGTTATTATGTTTGATTTTACTGTAACAGAAATGGAATTTATTTTCATTTATTTGAAAAAAAGCATTTTAAAGTGGAGGGAGATGCTTTTGCATAAAAATGAATGGGGAAAAGTAGAGCACACAAGGTTAGGTTTAGCCTTGTGCGCCCTGCACTTTTATTAATGAACTACATCATTTTTTTGGTCAATATATAGTGTCCCATCTGATTGGACTTCTGCATAAAAGACATCTTTTATGTCACCTACACCTGCACTTTCTAATTGATGATATAACCAATCTTCATCAAGTTGTAGCTTAGATAGATTTTTTGCATTTATCGCACCGTCTGAGACAACCTCAGTTGGGATAGGATACTTCTTATTAGAAGGATGAACGTTTATATCAGCTTTTGTTGTTGGTTGATTTTCGTCTTTTTTTAGAACGGAAAGTTTACCATCTGTTTCAAAAACAGCATATTTCACATCTGCTAAAGAAAATACCTTCTTTTCACGTAACAGAGAGTTTAATGAATCGATGTCTATTCGTGCTTTGCGCATTTCATCTTCCATTATCCTTCCATCTTTAATTAAAATCATTGGTTGACCAGCGATTATTTTTCTTGCCGCTTTCGATTTAATATCAATTAAACCCATGACAATGGTTAAGGCAGCCCATCCAGATAGAGCAGCCACTCCGTTTTGGATGGATAAATTTTGATCTACTGCTAAGGATGCAGCAATGGAACCGATGGCAATCCCAGATACAAAATTAAAGAAAGTCAGTTGACTTAGTTCCTTACGACCCATTAAACGAGTGAGTGTGAGTAGGACTAAGAAGGACAATGCTACACGAAGGATTATTTCATACGTACTCATTCTATTCCCTCCTAATCAATTATTATCATTCCAAACTGTTATGATTTGATTCATTTCATTAGTCTTAGATGAAAATCAGTCTTTGGTCTTAGTTAAGTTCGACCTTTAACCTGTTATTTATAAGAGCTAATCAAGTTAGAATTAAGATAACAAATGGCAAGGGGGGAACGAGAATGAATCTTTTTGAAATTCAACAAGAAATGATTGAAAGACGCCAAAAGTAGTTAACTAAGTAAGGTTTTAACAATGGGGAGGTCACGATATTCGATGATGGATTTTATAGATAAATAAAAAACGGTTTGTCCACCGATAGTTATACGACAACCAATGCGTTTTCGTAAAATAAAGGAGAAGGCCTATGCCAACTTGTTTAAAGAGTATCTGTTGAACCTCTTTCTAAACGAATGTTTAGGGGGAGGTTTTATATAATGATTGAAGGGAATGGAAGGAATAGACGTGTGGCACTATCTGTTGATTTCACATATCACGTTTTGACATTTCGAATTCCCCCCGAAAGGTAGATATGGATATTTCTCATCATTATCAATGACTTCTTGAAAAAAGTTTTAATCATTGTTGACTTTAAAAGTAAGTCTATGGTATATTAATCAAGTCGCTTTTGAAGCGCAAATTATTATATTGAAAAACATGTTGACTTCTACGAATCAACATGATATGATAATAAATGTCGCTGAAAGATGAAGTGATGACGAAAGTGAAATTGATCTTTGAAAACTGAACAAAACAACCAGTATGTTTAAAGAAAAAGTGTAGGCGACTGTTTAATAGCGTACGGATAGATAAGACAGCATGTAGCACTTCGAACTTCAAGTGCGAAATGATGGAT
>NZ_JAMQKC010000013.1 GCF_028416595.1 Aquibacillus salsiterrae
TATGATTGGAAAACCGGGCCCAAGGTCTAACAAAGGATGGGAGAAGAGAAAAGGTTTTATCACAATCAGGACAACGTTTCCTAATAATGGGAATGACATAGGACTTAGTCTTGTGATGGACCGTGCGCTTATACTTACCGTGGTTCCATAGAGGTCTGCCACAGAAGGGGCAGTTACATTCAATATCGATATGATTGATAAATTTGATGTAGTGCTTGATAGAATGAGGATACTCAAGTATAATAGTCATATGTTTTTGGGAGTCAACTGTTCTAGCGGCCAAGCTAAAGAGACAGTTGACTTTTCCTTTTTAGTTGTAACTGATAAGAGCCGACAGTTCAATGTCCATTATACCATGGCCATTGAACTGTCGGCTCTTTTTATTAAACGGATATGACAAGGTCGTTGACCAAAGCTGCCGCCGAACAGGACAATAGAGTTGGCCGCAAACAGTTTTGGAGGGAATAAAGTGATGCTTTACATTTGTACTCTTAAACCAAAGTCGTTCATTTTCCGGTAGGATTGGGGTACATTTTTCAAAACAATTATTTATTCGGTATCTTATTCATCTCAACAACCTTAATTTTAGATTGTGAATACAATTTCTCTTCAAGGTCTGCAAGTCTTTCTTTCAACTTGGTGTTTTCCTTGGTAAGAATCATATTTTGATTCAGGACCTTTTTCTTATCTTCTATAAGATCTTTATTTTTCTCTCTAAGCTGTTTGACACGTTCAGATTGAGTTGTACCCTTTGACTTAGATTTTCCCCCTTCAGAAGGGTCTAAATCACTTTGTAACGAACGTGCTTCCTCAATCATTTCTTTTAGATCAGGTCTATTAGTTGAGATTGTCTTACGTGATATTTTAGCCATCTTAGAAACACTACTAACGTTGATTGGTATTTTACTCTTTTTTAATTTTTCAAGAGCTTTCTTGACCTTTTCAGTAGTTTTAAGTCTGTTTTGATCTGCGAGACTTAACTTTTTATCATTCTTCATATTTAGTACCTGCCACTTGTTCTAATGCTTCTTGGTATTCCCTTTGTGACAATTTTTCCTGTAGTTCGTGGACATACTTTTCTAGCTTATCTCTTTGATAACGAAGTTTACTAGAGAAGATACTTTTATCATTACTTTTCGTTAATTCATTATTAACTCTTTCAAGTCTTTTTTCGTATATCGGAAGGTGGTTAGAGGATGCTATAAAATTTTTGCATCCTAAGCATACTCCATCTTGAGCACAAGGTTCTCCTCGCATTGTGTGGTGTAAGCACATTCCATGAGGTAAGAGCTCTATTTTTAAACTTCTTCGCATTTTATCTACTTGTTCAACAGTTTTTCCTGCAAATGGATTTTCTTCACCTTCTATCCGTTCAAGTGCAGTTTTATTAGTTGAACTAATTGGAATATCACCAGATAGAATTCCTTTGATAACCTCTTGTTTTTCGTGTTTCGCATGGTCATAAGTTTCTGTCATTGTGATAGAAGCATGACCTAATAGCTCAGCTACATCTTGTATTTTCATTCCACCTTTTAATGCATAGGTAGTGAAAATATGTCTAAAATAGTGTTGCGTTAACTTTAAAGGTTGCCCGTATTCATCCTTGAGCCCACGCTTTTCAATAAATGGATTTAACCTATTTTTACCCCAATTTGAATAATCAGCTATTAAATACTTATCTTTTTGATTTCTAGCTTTAACTGTAAAAAGATAAGGTTTTCCAGTTTTCATTCGTAACCCTTCTGAGTGCTTTTCTAAAGCTTTAATCGCTTCTACAACTATTTCGTTAGCTGGCCTTGTTACCCATACGAGCTCTTTCTTTGTTTTCCAAGTTAGAAAGGTAATGTGGGCTTCTCCATTTATAACGCTCAGACGATTCGCTTCCATTAAAACAATTTCACTGATACGATGTCCTAACTGGGTTGAGATAAGAATAGCTGCAGATACAAGTACATCCTCACCTCTTTTTAATTGCTCCCTTGCCAAACTAATTAAGTTACTCACAACTTCTTCCTCAGGTAATACTTTGTTTGTTTTTCCTAACTTCGTACCCTCTTTAACTCTATTGTTCCTAATAATTAGTTCATCGTAAATGCTATTAATTTTAGCTGAATTTTTTGGTACTTCCCAGCCTCTTTGACTTCCTCGGATTAACAACTCTTTCACACATTGTGCTGACTTTTTAATACTTTGTGCACTTAGAGGTTTTCCTCTTTCGCTATCGGCATTAAGCAAAAACTCAAAGTATTCACGTATTGTGCTATCTGTAAAATCCTGAAAGGTTTCAAGGTGTCCATTTTCCTTTAAAAAGTTCCTAAACTGACTAAATGCTGCATACTTCCTCTTTGCTGAATTATACACTACCATCTTCAACTCGGACATGATATACCTTTTCACTGTATCTTTAATAGATGTCCAATTGTTAAATAATGTAAAGTCAATACGAAACTTGGCATCATTCCAATGTGGAGCATGTACAAATCCTTTGAAATCCCATATATCCTCAGTGAATTTACTATTACCACAACGCCATTCTGCATCTGATTTAGATGGATTATCATCTACAATTGGTATATCTTTATTTATCACCATTTAACGTACCTCCTTCTTGAAGTGCTGATAAACGACTTATAATGTCTGCAAGAGCCTTTTCAGTCTCAAATAGGTGGTACTCACTACCCATTAAGTCTTCTGCCAGATAACGCTCCTTATCTTCTTTTATACGTTCTAAATGATTCTTATGAATATCTAAAAATTCAGGTGTAGTAATAAACTTAGGACAAAACAAGCAAGCATTAGGTTTTCTGCAATCAATAACCTTTTTACCAATTGGTTTTGCGCAAACACCATCTGGAAGTTGTGCCATCAAGCGTTTTTCTGAATCAAGTTTGTTTCCATCTTCATCAACAATGTCTTCGGTGCTATTTTCAACAACACCTACAAAGCCAAGCTTCTTGTATTCTTTGGTTAATCTATCATTTCGAACTTTGGCATATAATCGCGTAGAGTGCATGGATTCATGCCCTAAATACTCTTTTACTTCAAAAGGACTCATACCATTGTTCAAAAGTTCTGTTCCGATTTGATGACGAAAATTATTATATGTCAAAAACGCGAGATTACCATTGGAATCCCCTATATTAAACCGTTTAATATATTTTCCCAACCATCTTCTTGCCTCATACTGGGTTAAAGGAGTGTGTTTCTTATTTATTTTTTGAAAGTAATAAAATAATTTGTCGGTTTTCAATTCAGAACGTAGTTCTTCTGTAGCCTTACAAAGATAATCGATTGCTACAGATACATCTCTGTTCACAGGAATAAACCTTTCGGTTTCATTTTTCGGACTTACAATCTCCATCAAATGCTTATTCATTAGGTCCCTATTCATGCAATCTGAATTCAGATTTAGAGCTTCTGTAAGTCGTACTCCAGTGTGTCTAATTACAGTAATCAAAGCCCAAAGTACAACTTCGTTTAAGTCTTCAAGAACTGGGTTAAACGTTGATTTCCAGTTACGAAGCGAAGTATCAATAGAATCCATTACATCATCATCAATAAGCATACTTTTTAGTGTATCCTCTGTTTGAAGAGTGCGCTTTTCCCTGTTTTCAGTTGCCTATCCGGTGGTTCATTCTCTCTTTCAATAAGATAAATGTTTCCCGTTTTTTCTGTTGGATCGGGATAATCAAAATCATCGATTCTGAGATGTAAAAGCTCAGAAACCCTATATCCGGTTTCATATAGTAATTTAAACATCAACCTATTACGAAATTTTAATGACTCATCTTCATTCCATAAATACTCTATTACCTCAAAACACTTATCCACGTCAGCTTCATAAAGCCTCTTCTTATCAATTTTCTTTTTGTGTTTTCTCTTAAAGTAATTCTGAAGATTCTTATCCCATTGTCTGGTTATATGCCTAAAGTATCCTTTTCTTGGGTTCATTTTACTCCCTTCCATTTTCACTATTGGAGTTTCCTCTACATGTCCACCAATAGCTTCAAAATGCCTATAAAAGGAGCTTAGTGTGGCAAGATACCTAGATAATGTAGGAGGTGATACTCTTCCACTTGCACTTCTACTGTCAATAAATTCAATGAAACCTGATATATGTTTTGGTTTTACCTCATAAAACTTTAATCCTTCCTGTTCAAGCCACAAATAGTAATTTTTTAAATCATTCAAGTAGCCCCTAACAGTGTTGGGTGACATCCCTTTTAATTCCAACGTATTCGTATAATTTAAAACCTCTGGAATAATCCTCATATTAGAATCTACTAAAACTAAAGAATTAAGAGTTCTTTCTACTTTCATATACTAACCTCCGCAACAATAAAAGGACTTACTCCCTCAATAACTATTAGATTACGCACATTATAACATAAATGCTTTTTTAAATATTATAAATTAATAGATTACTCACAATAAAACATTTGGTGATAATGATTAATAGCAATTGTTGTCCGAAAAAATTATTTACTTTAAAATTTAAAACTTTGATTCTAAAGATAAAGAGGTCTTAGATTATACTAAGACCTCTATCCTTTACTAATATATCTGCTAAAATAAGCAATACCATTATCTTCTATACACTATCTTTGTTATCCCTTTTTCTTCTAGATTAAAAAAGCACTATAAGGTTAGCCCTTATAGTGCTTTTTCTTTTAATTATTAATCGTTCACGTATGGTAATAAAGCCATTTGACGAGCACGTTTAATTGCTCTAGTCAATTTACGTTGATATTTAGCAGAAGTTCCAGTTACACGACGAGGAAGAATTTTTCCACGCTCAGAAATGAAACGTCTTAGTAAATCAACATCTTTATAATCAATGTGTGTAATGCCGTTTGCTGTGAAGTAACACACTTTACGACGCTTTGCGCGACCGCGACGAGCTGCCATAAGTAGTCCCTCCTTTTAATTAGAATGGTAAATCATCATCAGATATATCTATTGGTTCTCCGTTATCTTTAAACGGATTTTCATCATTAGGTCCATTATAGTCATTATAATTAGGCTGTGGTGGTTGGTTCGGATTTGGGCGTTGCCCAGCAGAACCTTGTCCACCTCCACCTTGGTTTTGGTTACTTCCACCTTTTGACTCAAGGAACTGTACACTATCTGCTACTATCTCAGTAACATATACACGTTTACCGTCCTGACCTTCAAAATTACGTGTTTGAATTCTACCATCGACACCAACCAAGCTTCCTTTACCCATAAAGTTGGCTAGGTTTTCTGCTGGTCGTCTCCACACCACACAATTAATAAAGTCAGCTTCTCGGTCACCTTGTTGATTCGAAAAAGGTCTGTTTACTGCTAAGGTAAAGTTGGCTACTGCCACGCCATTTGGTGTATAGCGTAAGTCTGGATCCCTCGTTAACCTGCCGACAAGTACGACACGATTTAACATCAGAACCCCTCCTTATTGGTCGTCTTCGCGAACAGCAATATGACGAATAATATCGTCAGAGAACTTCGCTTGACGATCAAATTCATTAATTGCATTTTCATCGCCTTTAAATTTAATGATTACATAGTATCCATCACGAAAGTCATTGATTTCATAAGCAAGACGTTTCTTACCTTTTTCTTCAACTTTTCCGATTTCCGCACCATTATCAGTTAGGATAGAGTTAAAACGCTCAATCAAAGCTGTTTGAGCCTCTTCCTCGATATTTGGGCGGACGATGTACATGATTTCATAATTTCTCATCCGTTTTGCACCTCCTTTTGGTCTAAAGCGGCCCCTAGTTAGTACAGGAGCAAGGAGTAATCGTCTTTTAATTACTCACAATGAAGAATTATATCAAACTTCTATGTATTGTGCAACTTTTGTTTGATACATATTGTCTAAGTTGATTATTTGAGTACTTTTTAGTGAGTGCCCCTTTATTATAAAGAGGCGCCCTACTGAACAAATACAGAGAGATTCCAGGCTTACACGTTAAAACGGAAATGAATAACATCGCCGTCTTGCACCAAATAGTCCTTACCTTCTAATCGAACCTTACCTTTTTCTCTTGCAGCTCCCATCGTTCCAGCGTCAACGAGGTCATCATAAGAAACTGTTTCTGCCCGAATAAAACCACGCTCAAAATCACTATGAATAATCCCCGCAGCTTGAGGTGCCTTAATTCCTTTTTTAAATGTCCAAGCGCGCACCTCTTGCTCACCAGCAGTAAAGTAAGTAGCCAGTCCTAATAATGAATACGTAGCCTTGATTAATTGATCTAAACCTGATTCAGGAATACCTAATTCTTCGAGGAACTCGACTTTTTCCTCACCTTCTAATTCAGCGATTTCTGATTCTACTTTTGCACTAATTACAATTACTTCTGCTTCTTCATTCGCTGCAAATTCACGAACCTTTTTCACATTTTCATTGTTATCCGCATCTAGCAGCTCGTCTTCTCCAACATTTGCAACGTAAAGAATAGGTTTACTTGTTAACAAATGTAACCCTTTTACTATTTTCAATTGCTCGTCGCTAAATTCAACAACGCGGGCTGGCTTTTCTGATTCAAAAGCATGTTGTAGCTTAGCGAGAATATCATATTCAATTGCTGCTTCTTTATCTTTTTGTTTTGCTAGTTTTTCTACGCGCCCGATCCGTTTAGTTACCGTCTCAAGATCAGCTAAAATTAGTTCAAGATTAATGGTTTCGATATCTGAAATAGGATCAACTGTGCCAGACACGTGCGTGATGTTTTCGTCCTGAAAGCATCTGACCACATGGCAAATAGCATCTACTTGGCGAATGTGGGAAAGAAATTGATTTCCTAACCCTTCTCCTTTACTAGCTCCTTTAACTATCCCAGCAATATCTGTGAATTCAAATGCAGTTGGTACTGTTTTCTTTGGTTTTACTAATTCCGTTAACTTTCCTAAGCGATAGTCGGGCACTTCAACAATCCCAACATTCGGATCTATCGTACAGAAAGGGTAATTTGCCGATTCTGCACCTGCTTGTGTAATCGCATTAAATAAGGTTGATTTACCTACGTTGGGTAAACCAACAATTCCTGCTGTTAAAGCCATATTTAACTTTCACTCCTTAAGGGTAACGCTCATATGAACGGTTAAGTCATACCCAATTATAGATACAACGATAGAAAATAACAAGTTATCCAAATTAAAAAAACAAGGAGTTTTTTTTCCTTGTTTTTCAAAAACATCTTGTGTATTTTGCCTTTTCTTTATAAAGATTCCATGTAGTTTATCAATTTTACTATATTTGTGAGATTGTTTCACGTGAAACAATTCTTTTCTTACATTATTACGGTTGATTATGAATTAGCTTTTTCTAATATTTTCTTTAGTTTACTTTCAAACTTTTTCCTTGGAATTAAAACACTATGTCCGCAACCTTCACACTTGATTCGAATATCCATTCCTAAGCGAATAATGCGCCATCGGTTTTCGCCACACGGATGAGGTTTTTTCATTTGGACAACATCGTTTAAGTGATATTCTTTTTCCATATCATCACTCACCCCTTCCCATCGAGTGGTTTTTCTAAGTCTTCTCTAGAATACATTACTAAGCGTGGTAATGGAATTTCTACGCCTTCTTCATCAAACTTTCCCTTAATTTCTTTTCTTAAATTACGGGCCATTGCCCAATGCTGCATTGGTTGTACTTCTGCTATTACACGGAGAACAACATGAGATGTTTCAAGCATTTGCACACCTAAACATTCTGGTATCCCTTTTAACTCAGGATATTTTTCAGGCATCTTCGCTAATAGTTCCACTATTATTTTCTCTGCCCTTGGAATATCTGTTTCATACGGAATGTTTACATCAACAACCGAAATACTATTGTGAATTGAGAAATTAGTTACTTGGGTAATATTACCGTTTGGGATAATATTCAACTCCCCTGTCCAACTTTTTACTTTGGTTGTTCTTAACCCAATTTCTTCTACTTCTCCTTCTACTCCGGACGTACGAACATAATCACCTACGGAAAACTGGTCTTCAAAAATAATGAAAAAACCAGTTATAATATCTCGAACTAAATTTTGTGTCCCAAAACCAATTGCAAGACCAGCTACCCCCGCTCCGGCTAACAACGCACCAATCGGAATTGTTAGCGTATCTAGAATCATTAAGAATGCAGTAAAGTAAACAACATAGCTCAACGTATTTTGTACTAATTTTTTTAAGGTGTTCTCTCTTCGCAAAGTGATCTTAAAAGGGCCATGATCTCTTTTTTGAAAGATGCGGCTAACAATTTTTGTGCCAACTTTAACGACAACTCCTGCAAGGACAATGATAAGTAAAATCCGCAAAAAACCTTCCGCTATTAATATCCACAATTCAGGGTTAGTTACTTTTTCCCATATATAATTCCATTGTTCTTCTAACACACTCACACTTTTTCCTCCAACACTTAACTTGTATATGTATTCTATCATTTTTCCCCAGTTTTGTATCGATTTAGAATTGGGTAAAGTATAAGTGCTGATAGTACATATAAATTTAATAGACCATATAAAGGATATAAATATTCAATAAGTGTAGCAAAACCAATCTTCGTGAGTGGGAGCATTATAAGCACTATTGCTCCTGCTAGCACCCATAGTGGTAACTTTAACATTGTTCGTATTCTCGTCACCAATCCCAATGTTCCAGATACTGCCGTTGTAAAGATAGCAAGCCATAGCAATATCGAAATAAATAAAAACATCACATACGGATAATGGTGTAAAATTGCAAACAATGGAATCTCATACAACAATACTTGTTCAGAAATTTGAATTAAACTATTGTTATAAATATAAGAAATCAACCCTAAAATTAAACCACTTCCAACACTAGCAATCCATATCTCGCCTTTACCCTTAACTTCATTCCCAATTGCACCTAAAACAGCTATTAACGGTAGAATATTTAACGCTGTAAATGGAAAAGCAGCCGTCCAGTTACTTTGCTTTGTTAAATTAGGTATAAAAGATAAATCCTGTTGTAGGGCAAATGTTAAAAGAACACTTAATAATCCAACTATTAACAATGGTAATATGAAACTATTAAATGATAATACACCATCAATATCCCAAACAAATACAAGAATCAAAGGAATCGAGATAACTAATATCCCCCACCAATTGGGAAAGTGAAAGGCTTGTAGAGTTGCCCCACTGCCGGCAAGCATAATGACAGTAGTAGTAAATAAATAGATAATAATCATCCAATCATATAAATAAGCTAACTTCTCTCCTACTATTTCACGAAGGACAGGAAGATAATCAGATGACTGACGCTTTTTGCTTATTGTTAAGATTACGTGGCATGAAAGCGCGAATAGAAAGCCAAATAAAATAATGGCTAGTCCACTTTCTGCTCCAAAAAATTGCCATAATTCTCTCCCAGATGCATAACCTGCTCCAATTGTCGTACCAACGATTAAAAACATCCATTTTATACCTGATTTCCACATAAAGTTTCCTCCACATTCTTTTTCTATCGATGTATAGAAAGGTTAATTAATTCGTATACTTATACCAATATGATTACGGAGGAAAAGCTATGAATCTAAAAACAAATTTGTCCCAAAAAAATCAGACTAGACTTTCTGTTGAAGATAACTCGATGCCATTTAAATTAATGCAATCACTTATAAATCAACTTCCGAGCTCCCTTACCGAAATAGTTGTTATTTGTATTGGAACTGACCGGTCGACAGGTGATTCACTTGGCCCTCTCACCGGCACATTGTTATCCGAAAGAAAAACGTCTACTATTCATGTGTATGGAACATTACAAGATCCTATACACGCCGTTAACCTAGTAGAAAAATTAGAAGCAATTGAAAAGGAACATCCCAACACGTTTATTATCGCTGTAGACGCTTGTCTAGGGCGTGTGAAGTCCATTGGTAATGTCATTACAGGAAATGGCCCAATCCAGCCAGGAAAGGCCTTAAACAAAGAATTACCAAGTGTCGGTAATATACATATTTCTGGGGTGGTAAATGTCAGTGGATATATGGAATTTCTCGTTTTGCAAAACACTAGACTTCACGTTGTTATGCAAATGGCAAAGAAAATTGCTCAAGCAATGGCACTTTTAGATCATCACTTATTAAAAAATCGTGATAAAGTTATTCCACTACCAAATACACAAGCTAAAACATAACGAACAAAAGCGGCAAGGTGCCTTGCCCACCCCTGACAAGCTTAAGGATATAGGCGCCCGGATCCTGACAACTCATGGATTCTTTTATATTTTCTTATGTTGTAACAAAAGCTTGTAGAAATTAATCTTTCCTACAAGCTTAAGTAACATCTCACATCAGATAAACAATTGATAAATAAAGATAATAATTCCTACAGTCACTACAGATGGTAATAAATTAGCTATTCTTATTTTTGTTATATTAAGCATATTTAGCCCAATTGCTACAATTAATAGCCCCCCTGTTGCAGTCATCTCTAAAATAAAGCTACTAAGAAATGATTCCGGTAAGAAACGCTCAATTTGAGTGGCTAATAAGGCAATCGTTCCTTGATAAAGGACGACAGGGATTACTGACAACATTACTCCCATTCCTAACGTTGTCGTTAGAACGAGTGCTACAAAACCATCTAATAATCCTTTTGTAAATAAAACCTCATGATCATTTCGTAGCCCTCCATCAAGTGCTCCTATTACAGCCATTGCACCCACACAGAAAACCAACGTAGCTGTTATAAACCCTTGAGCAATATTATTATGTTTATTATGTTGATTAGCATTAACACGTAACTGAATCCATTCCCCTGCGTTAGTTAATTTTTCCTCTAAATTAATTAACTCGCCAATAATTGCACCTGTTAATAAACTTAGCAACACAATTACAATATTTTCTGTTGTTAAAGCCATTTGAATTCCTATTAAAATTATAGCTAACCCTATTCCATTCATCACTGTTTGTTTATATCTTTCCGGAATCTTAGTGAAAAATAATCCAAGCGCAGATCCCAACACTATACACAAACCATTAACTAGCGTACCTAATAATACCATGATGACCTCTCCATTATTTTTTCTCTAGTTTCTCTATTGTTTCACGTGAAACATTTATATTTACTAGTTTTATTCAAACAAAGAACAAGTCTGATAAAAGATTATAACCTAACCTTTTACCAGACTTGAGTTCATTTCAACATATCAAGAATTCGTTCTAAATCATCATCAGAGAAAAACTCTATTTCAATTTTCCCCTTTTTCTTTCCCTTATGAATCGAAACACTCGTACCAAAATAATCTCTAAGTTTACTTTCCCGTTCCACTAAGAAGACATCTTTTTTTTCTTGTTTTTTCGGTTCTTTTGGTGCTTTTTCATTCAATTTAACGATTAACTGTTCTACTTGCCTGACGTTTAACGATTCTTTTCTAATTTTATTAACTAAAGGAATGATTTTATCTTTATCCTTTAGTCCCAACAATGCACGTCCGTGCCCCATTGATAATTCACCGTTATTTATTAAGGCGCTAATTTGTTCTGGTAAGGAAAGAAGTCGAACAATGTTAGCGATATGCGACCTACTTTTCCCTAACCGCTTTGCTAATTCTTCTTGTGTTATTTTTAATTCTTTCATTAAATTCGAATACGCATATGCCTCTTCTATCGGGGTTAAATCTTCTCGTTGCAAATTTTCAAGCAGTGCAAGCTCCATCATCTTTTCATCGCTGAGGTCTCTGACAATAACAGGAACAGTATTAAGTCCAGCTTCTTTCGCCGCACGAAAACGTCTTTCACCTACGACAATTTCAAAACCTTTAATGCTTTTTCGGACAATTAATGGCTGTAGTATACCATACTGTAGAATCGATTCTTTTAATTCTTCAATTGCGTCCGCATGAAAAGTTTTACGAGGTTGGTATGGATTCGGACGACACTCTTTTACAGAAACCTCTTGTACAGAATCATCCGCTTTTGTATCTAACTCAGGAAAAAAAGCATTAATTCCTTTCCCTAACCCTCTCGCCACTTGCGATCACTTCCTTTGCTAAGTCTAAATAAACCTCAGCGCCACGAGATTTCGGATCATAAAGAATAATTGGTTGCCCATGACTCGGCGCTTCTCCAAGTCTAATGTTTCTTGGAATAACAGACTGGTACACTTTATCTTGAAAATACTTTTTCACTTCTTCTATAACTTGAATCCCTAAATTTGTTCTAGCGTCTAACATCGTCAATAAAACACCTTCAATCATCAGGCTCTTGTTTAGGTGTTTTTGCACAAGTCTTATCGTGTTTAATAACTGACTTAACCCTTCTAATGCGTAATACTCACATTGAACTGGTATTAAAACACTATCAGCTGCAGTTAATGAATTTATTGTTAGTAACCCCAAGGAAGGTGGACAGTCAATAATGACGAAATCATAGTTTTCTTTAATTCCGTCAATTGCTTTTTTTAAACGAACTTCCCTTGAAATCGTTGGTACTAATTCTATTTCTGCACCAGCTAGTTGAATTGTTGCAGGAATAATATCTAGATTTTCTACAGAAGTAGCGACACAAACCTTTTCAGCATCGACATCTTCTACTAATACATTATAAATACAGTTATCTGCATCTGCTTTATTTATTCCTACACCACTAGTCGCATTTCCTTGAGGATCGATATCCACAAGCAAAACACGATGACCTAAATATGCGATACAGGCACTTAAATTAACTGCTGATGTAGTTTTTCCTACGCCACCCTTTTGGTTTGCAATGGCGATTACTTTTCCCATGGTGTCACCTACCTACTAAACTCTTTACATTCTATTCTATCATTTTTTTACCGCTTTGAATTCTATTACAATCATTTGGTAATAAAAATTTAATAATTTTGTCGATATTTGTAGTCAAATACTAATAATTTTTTAACCTTTTATAATTTGTGCAAAAAATTCCCATCTTGTTTTCGTGTAAGATGGGAGTTTAATTTGTGTATTATTTTTTCTTAGGGATTTTAATAGTTATTTGATAATAATCATCGTGATCTTGTTCATCTGTTTCAAGATCTATGCCTGTATCACTTACCATATTTAACGATTGCCTTATCGTATTCATTGCGATGCGCATGTCTTTATTTATACCTTTTAATTTAGGTTTTTTCTTTTTTACTTTTTCTTGAAAAAGTTTGGCAATTCTTTCTTCTGTTTGCTTTACATTTAAATCTTTTTCCATTATTTCTGCAAGAATTTTTTCTTGTTTTTCTGGGTCTTTCAAGATAATAAGAGCTCTAGCATGTCTTTCGGTGATTTTCTTCTCCAAGACAGCCTGTTGAACACTTTCAGGCAATTTCAACAACCTCATTTTATTAGCAATAGTCGATTGGCTTTTACCCAGACGTTGTGCCAAAGCCTCTTGAGTTAATCCATGGATTTCAAGTAACCGTTGATATGCCATTGCTTCTTCAATGACTGTTAATTCTTCTCTTTGAAGGTTCTCAATTAAAGCAACAGAAGCAGTTTCAGCCTCATTCATATTTCTAATTATGGCCGGTACGCTCTCCCAACCCAATACTTGGACAGCTCGCCAACGCCTCTCGCCTGCAATCAACTCATAGCCATTACTGCTTTCATTTTCACCCATCATGCGTACAACAATTGGTTGAATCATTCCGTGTGTATGTATCGTCTGGGCCAACTCTTCTATTTTTTGCTCGTTAAAAATAGACCTTGGTTGATACCTATTTGGTTCAATTTGATTCACGGGAATTTGTATGACTTCATCTGGATGGTATTCTTCTTGTTTTTCTTCCTCTGACGACTTTTCACCTAGGCCAAATATACGGCTGAAAGGGTGTAACATAAAACCGACACCACCTTTTTAAACGTTCATAGAATGCCAAATCTATAAAAATGTTTCACGTGAAACATTTAGCATCCTAACGATTAAAATTAATGCGAAAAAAATTTGTAACATTCCATTTACTATTCTATCATATATCTAGTAAATTGCGTAAGATATAAGAAATGCTAATTCTGAAAAATTATAAGAAAAGCGCAGTGTGCTTTGCCCACCCCCAACAAGCTTAAGCAGAAAATCTATGTAGCGCTCTTTTCCACAAAGATTTTCTGCTTAAGTCCTCGAGGTGGTAGGCGCCCGGAGCTAGACAGCTCTTGGATTTTTTTATACTTTTGTATGAAAAAAGGCATCATGAAGAGTATTAACCTGAAACTATGTTAACCTCTATATCGTCTAATTGATAAGGGGGAATAAAATTATGTTTTCAAAGCTCCTACTTTCTCTAAGTATTCTTTTTATTTCACTTTTACTTGCTTGCAATGATGATGGGTACTCTATAAATCCATTTTCTAGTAGTTCATCCATCACTAATCCTACCCCAAAAGATTATTTGCAAAATGATAATGCTGATATTTTTCTATTAGACGGGTATGTATATTCAAATGCACAGGATGTGGAATGGGTAACAGAATTGGAATATGAAGTGGGTGACCAAATTGGAGAAATAACAAAACAAGCAGATAAGGCATCCCAATTTAACAATGAGACTGCCAATAGATTACCTATTGGGACAAAGATATTTGAAACCAATACACCAGCATACATTGCTATTGTTAACGGAGAAGAGATATTATATTTGAAAATGGTAGAAGGTTAAAACGAAGTACGATGATGTGAAAACGCTCAGGAAAAATCTGAGCGTTTTTAACAGCTTAATTCCCGACTGTTCATAATCCTAATACTTTTATGTTAAAGGTGTTTTGTTTGGGACTCCTGGTTTTCTTGGATACTTTTTCGGTGACTTTCTTTTTTTATGGATGATTGCAATATTTCTTTCTCCATTTTCGTCTGGTAATTCAAAGGTGTTGACTTCGTGTAATTCACCACCGAGTAATTTAATTGCTGCTTTAGCATCTTTTAATTCATCTTTCAAATTAGGACCTTTCATTGCAATAAAATTGCCATTTGTGCGGCATAATGGTAAGCATAATTCACTTAACACAGACATTCTAGCTACAGCACGGGCGATTACTACATCATAGCTATCTCTAAATTTTTCATTCTGTCCAAATGTTTCAGCACGGTCATGGTAAAATGCAACACCATCAAGACTTAACTCGTTTGCCAAATGATTTAAAAAGGTAATTCGTTTTTGTAAAGAATCTACGATCGTCACTTTTAAATGTGGAAAACAAATTTTTAATGGTATGCTTGGGAATCCAGCTCCCGCTCCAACATCACAAATGTGAAATGCTTTTTTAGAAAAGTCAAAGTAAAAACTAGCCGTAATCGAATCAAAGAAATGTTTAACATAGACTTCCTCTTTGTCTGTAATAGCTGTTAAATTCATTTTTTCATTCCATTCAACTAATGTTTCGAAATAGGTGTTAAATTGTTCGATTTGTTTCTCATTTAATGTAATACCTTTATCATTTAACATGTCTAGAAAGGTTGTGACATTCATGTAATGAGATCCTTTCTTTATATAATATGTAGGGAGACCACCCCACTCTTAATTGGGAGGTTGCTTCGTATTTCTAGAGAAGCAATTCTTTCCATTAAAAGTGAAGTGGTTCTTTTTTATTGATTAGATACTCGTTTAATTTTCCCTTGTTCAATATATACTAATAAAATGGATACGTCGGCTGGGTTTACTCCGGAAATTCTTGATGCTTGCCCAACAGATAATGGTCGTACTTGTTTTAGTTTTTGACGAGCTTCTGTTGCTATCCCTCCAATATCATCATAATCAATATTTTCTGGGATAAGCTTGTTCTCCATCTTTCTCATCCGGTCTACTTGTTGATTCGACTTATCAATATATCCTTGATACTTAATTTGGATTTCTACTTGTTCCTTTACATCCCAATCCAAATCTTTTTCACTAGGTGTCACTTTTTCAATTAAGTCATAAGTCATCTCTGGACGTTTTAACAAATCACCTGCTTTTATCGCTTCACGTAGAGGGGTTCCTCCCGCTCCTTCAATAATCGCCTGTAACTCATCAGTTGGTTTTAGCATCACATTAGCCAATCGTGCTTTTTCTTCCTCTACTAATTGCTCCTTTTGAAGAAATGCTTCATATCGCTCGTCAGAAATAAGGCCTAACTGGTGACCAATTTCAGTTAAACGTAAATCAGCATTATCATGACGAAGTAACAAACGGTATTCGGCACGAGAAGTTAATAATCGATAAGGTTCATTGGTGCCTTTCGTAACCAAGTCATCAATTAAAACCCCAATATAGGCTTGGGAACGGTCTAAGATAAGTGGTTCTTTATCTAATGCCTTGGATGCTGCATTAATTCCAGCCATAATCCCTTGACCAGCTGCTTCTTCATATCCAGAAGTACCATTAATTTGCCCAGCTGTAAATAAGCCAGGAACTTTCTTTACTTCAAGTGTTGGCCATAATTGCGTTGGAACAACTGCATCATATTCAATTGCATATCCCGCCCGCATGATCTCTGAATTTTCTAAGCCCGGAATACTTCTTAACATTTCACGTTGAACAAATTCAGGCATTGACGTAGACAAACCTTGGACATAAACTTCCTCAGTATTGCGCCCTTCTGGTTCTAAAAAGATTTGATGTCTTGGTTTATCATGAAAGCGAACTACTTTATCTTCAATCGATGGACAATATCTAGGCCCAGTACCTTTTATCATCCCGGAGTACATCGCTGATAATCCTAAGTTTTCATCAATAATTTTATGGGTGAATTCATTCGTATAAGTTAACCAACACGGAATTTGATTGGGAATTGCTTCTTTCGTTTCATATGAAAAATGACGAGGATCTTCATCACCCGGTTGAATTTCAGTTTTAGAATAATCAATTGTATGGCTAATAACACGTGGTGGTGTACCCGTCTTAAATCGAACAAGTTCAAAGCCTAGTTCCTCTAAATGCTCCGATAATTTAACCGAAGCTCGTTGGTTATTTGGACCACTTTCATAAGAAAGGTCACCAATAATTACTCTACCACGCATAAATGTACCAGTCGTAATAACCACAGATTTCGCATAGTAAGCTGCCTTCGTTTCCGTGATGACTCCTCTACATTCCCCGTCTTCGATAATTAACTTCTCAACCATCCCTTGGCGAAGTGTTAAGTTTTGTTCATTTTCTAAAATATGTTTCATTTCTTGGATATATAAAGGCTTGTCTGCTTGGGCACGTAATGCACGTACAGCAGGCCCCTTCCCTGTGTTTAACATGCGCATTTGGATATAGGTCTTGTCAATAACCTTCCCCATTAAACCTCCAAGTGCATCTACTTCTCTTACAACAATCCCTTTAGCCGGACCACCAATCGATGGATTACATGGCATAAAAGCAATCATATCTAAATTTAATGAAAGCATTAGTGTTTTTACACCGCGTTTGGCAGCTGCATATGCAGCCTCAACCCCAGCATGACCAGCACCAACAACGATCACATCAAACTGACCAGCATTATACGTCATGACTTAGTCTCTCCTTTAAATTAAACTTTCTTAATATTGACCATGACTACTTTCCTAAACAAAACTGTGAAAATAGTTGATCAATCAAACTCTCATGGACAGTATCACCAACAATTTCACCTAATAACTCCCATGTTCTTGTTACATCAATCTGAACTAAATCAATTGGAATACCTTGCTCCACCCCATTCATTGCATCGGTTAATGCTTGTTTTGCTTGTTTCAATAACTGGATATGGCGAACATTGGAGACATAAGTTAAATCTCCTGCATCTAATTCCCCTGCAAAGAAAGTATCTGCAATTGCCTGCTCTAATTCATCTATCCCTTTTTCCTCGATTAAAGCTGTTGTTATGACTGGATTGCCCTTGGCCAAATGATGTACTTTATCTAAATCAATCTTTTGGTCTAAATCAGTTTTATTAACAATGACAATTACTTGCAATCCTTCTACTGCTTTAAAAAGGTTGATGTCTTCTGCAAGTAGTTCATCTCCATAGTTTAGCACGAGTAAGATTAAATCGGACTCTTTTAATACTTTTCTTGATCGTTCTACACCAATTTTTTCAACTATGTCCTCTGTTTCTCGAATACCAGCAGTATCCACTAAACGAAGTGGAACGCCTCGTACATTAACATATTCTTCAATAACATCCCGAGTTGTACCAGGAATATCAGTTACAATAGCTTTATTTTCATGTACTAATGCATTTAGTAACGAAGATTTTCCGACGTTTGGTCGTCCAATAATTGCAGTTGATAGCCCTTCTCTTAGTATTTTACCCTGTTTGGCCATTTGTAATAGCCTTTCAATTTCTTTGAGAACTCTTTTCGATTTTTCCATCATCATTTCATGGGACATCTCTTCTACATCATCATACTCTGGATAATCTATATTTACTTCCACATGCGCAACTGTTTCTAACAACTCTTGGCGTAATGTTTGAATCAATTTTGATAAATGTCCATCCATTTGCTTTAATGCAACATTCATCGCTCTATCCGTTTTAGCCCGGATTAAATCCATTACTGCTTCTGCCTGGGATAAATCAATTCTTCCATTTAAAAAAGCTCGTTTTGTAAATTCACCTGGTTCAGCTAGTCGTGCACCCTCGGCTAACGCTAGCTCCAACAGTCTATTAACAGAAGCTAATCCACCGTGGCAATTTATTTCAACTACATCTTCTCTCGTAAAAGTTTTCGGCCCTCTCATCACCGTAACCATTACTTCTTCTGCAACCTCGTTCGTCGCTGGATCAACAATTTTGCCGTAATGGATTGTATGCGATGTTACACCCTCTATATTTATTCCATCGAATAATCGATTCGCAATTGTTATTGCCTCTTCTCCGCTTAGTCTGACAATCGCGATTGCTCCTTCTCCAATCGGCGTCGATATCGCGGCAATTGTATCATTATCCACAGTTTACACCACACTTTCTCCTAAATAACAAATTATCTATATCAATCGTCCTCATTTACTTATCCACATTTTAAAATTATCGTCACTAACTTATTAGAATATCACATTTCTCTTAAAATTGGAAAGATATCCACACAGCTATTACAGTAATATTATTTTAGGTTATCCACATGTGAATAGTTTACATTTTTATTTTGCCATTCATCTACTACCTCACAGGTTTTTATATAATGCGTACTAATTTGCGCTCCAGGTAGTCCCTTATCAGTGATCGGGTGCCTCATCGGCCACCCACGGGAAGCAAGCAAGTGTATTTCCGGAGCGGTTGATTAACACTGGATCTTATGTCAAAGATTGGTGCGCATTACCCATCTACTGTTCATTTGAATTTTTCGCAAAAAAATAAAACGCATGAATCCATGCGTTTTATTTACTAATTTTCATATGCTTTTTTCTTTATTACGGCTTAATGACAACATGTCTATTTGGCTCAGTGCCATGAGAATGCGTCGTTATCTTCTTATTGTTTTGTAATGCAGTATGAATAATTTTACGCTCATACGATGGCATAGGTTCAAGTGAAACTTCTTTTCTAGTTGCAACTGCTTTATCAGCTAAGCGATTTGCCAATTGGACCAGCGTTTGTTTACGTCTTTCTCGATAACCTTCAGCATCTACAATAACAGTATAAAACTTGTCTGAATTTTTATTAATAATTAATTGTAATAGATATTGTAGGGCATTTAACGTTTGACCACGTTTTCCAATTAAAATTGCAATTTTTTCTCCAGATAATTGGAACGTTATTTCATTATCTTTTTCTGACGTCAAAACTTCTGCTTCTACTCCAAGCTGATCGGCAATATTTTTTAAATATTTTTCAGCTTGTTTGACAGGACTATCAACAACAGAAACCTTTACGATTGCTGGTTTTGAACCGAAAACACCTAACAAACCTTTTTTACCTTCATCAATTACTTCAATAGTAGCCTGGTCCCGTGTGGTGTTTAACTGCTTAAGTGCTGATTGGACCGCGTCTTCAACTGTTTGCCCAGTAGCAGTTACTTGTTTCACTTTTTGTTTCCTCCCGTTTCAGCATCTTTCATCATTGGGTTTCGAACTAATAAAGTTTGTCCTACCATAAATATATTACCTACTACCCAATAAAGTGCAAGAGCAGAAGGGAAAAAGACTGCAAACACACCAATCATGATTGGCATTATATAAAGCATCATTGTCATTTGTGGCATCATTTGATTTTGCGTTCCACTCATTCCAGCCATCATTAGCTTTTGTTGAGCGAATGTTGCCACAGCAGCAATGATTGGTAAAATGTAATAGGGATCTGGATCACCTAATTGAACCCATAAAAATTCATGCTCTCCTATTTCACGTGTTCGCATAATCGCATGGTAAAAAGCAATTAAAATTGGCATTTGCACAACAATCGGCAAACATCCTGCTAAAGGATTAACACCATTCTTTTGGAATAATTCCATTGTTTCCTGTTGCAACTTTTGCTGTGTTTTTTGATCTTTAGAGCTATATTTTTTTCTAACTTCTTGCAGTTGTGGTTGAATAGCTTGCATTGCCTTTGAGCTTCTTAATTGTTTAATGTTTAATGGTAATAAAATTAAACGAATTAGAATCGTAACAAGTACAATAGATAAACCATAATTTTCATTAAACACACCTGCAACGTAACTTATTAACCAAGACAATGGATAAACAAAATATTGATTCCAAATCCCAGTACTTTCACTTGTAATCTCTTGGTCTACCTCTGTACACCCAGAAAGTAACACAAGTACTGCGACCAAGGTTAAGAAAAGTAAAACCTTTTTACGCATTTTCTTCCTCCTTACCAGTATCAACGAGATAATAAAGTTGAACATCTCTCTTTATTATGTAAAAATCTGCTTATTATTTTATCATGTAACCATATGTTGTTCTATTATTTTTTCAAAAGATTTGTTTTTGATAGCAAGTGAACTAAACTGTACTTCATTTGATGAAAGTCCATTTTATTGGTTGGATTTCTTGCAATCACGATGAGGTCATATTGATCGATTATTTTTTCATCAAGTTCTAAAAACGCCTGCCTTAGATAACGCTTAATTTGATTTCGTGTAACTGCATTACCTACTTTTTTACTAACAGATAGTCCTACCCGAAAATGTGCTTGATCACTTTTATTTAAGTAATAAAGAACTAATTGGCGGTTTGCAAATGATTTGCCATTCTTAAACACAATTTGAAATTCTTCATTTTTTTTTAGACGATGATCCTTCTTCATGGAAGCAAACCCCCATACAACTAAAACATAGATTTAAGTTTAAAGAAAATGTTAACTCACTTTTACTGACCAACAAACTTGGTCTAGTTAACCTTAATCAAAAGGGACCACTAAAGGCCCCTTCCTTCTTCAACCTTCATTCATAAGGTTTGTCCATATTTAAATCGATTCAAACCATAGTAGCTAGTTAATCCTAAATTTAGTACTTTCTTAGTCTTTTCTAGAAAAAAGACCACTGACTTAAATTCAGTGGCCTATGCAGATAATACTTTTCTACCTTTTTTACGACGGCGCGCTAAAACTTTACGTCCATTTTTCGTGCTCATTCTTGAACGGAAGCCGTGAACCTTTTTACGTTTACGATTATTTGGTTGAAATGTGCGTTTCATTTATCATACACCTCCCTGAGGAATTAAGAAAATTCATCTGTAAAAGACAGTCCCATACATTATACGTAACAGGTAGGTGTATTGTCAACTTACCTTTATATGGAATTATATTTGATACGTTTTGTTTACACTCAACAACATCTTCCCCTTCCACAAGAAGATCCTACCATAATTACCGACACTGTTATAATACAGCAATTATTAGGATTTAACTGAACCCGAACATTTGATAAACAATTGTAAAAAACATTTGCCCCCTGACCAGAAACACTTATCCACATGGCATGTGCGTAACATAATTATCCACATTCGACTTTACCAAACAGTTATCGACAAGAAAATCACAAAATATAGTATTGTGGATAGAAGTTGTCTACAACCTGTAGTTTTTGTGGATAAGTGTCGAAAAACCATTGCGTATACTGGATTTATTTGATATTATATTTGTGTTTTAACGTTCAAAAAATCATCTAACACAACATCGTTATCCACAAACTGTGGATAACGTGTGGACATTTACACACACCCATGTTTGTAATATTATCAACAAGGATGTGGAAAATGGAATAATTATGTATACTCATTAGGTAATCGCGTCTTTTTTATCCACAATCAAAAATTGCCTTTCGATCTTTCTACTACGTCAGTTAACATAAATGAAAGATTGCGAGAGGCTTTTTATTTCCCATGTTCCATAGCAAAAGGGGTGACTATACTTTGGAAAATATCCAGGAATTATGGTCGAATACATTGCAATCGATTCAGACGAAAATAAGTAAACCAAGTTTTGACACCTGGTTAAAAAATACAATGGCTGACAGTTTAGAAGATGACACTTTGATTGTTTCTGCACCGAATGAGTTTGCCCGTGATTGGCTAGAGAGCAGATATACTGATCTCATATCTGATGCACTATTTGAAGTTACTGGTGCTCAATTAAAAACAAAATTTATTATTCCAGAAACAGAAAGCAAAATTGATGAGATTAAACCATCTGTGAAAAAGAAGGAAGATGTTAAGCAAACAGATTCTGGTGAATCACCTAAGTCTATGCTTAACTCAAAATACACTTTTGATACATTTGTTATCGGTTCTGGAAATCGTTTTGCTCATGCTGCATCTTTAGCCGTTGCTGAAGCACCTGCAAAAGCTTATAATCCATTATTTATTTATGGTGGTGTTGGATTAGGAAAAACACACCTAATGCATGCGATCGGGCATTATGTTTTGGATCATAATCCTCAAGCGAAAGTTGTCTATCTTTCTTCTGAAAAATTCACCAATGAATTCATTAATTCAATTCGTGATAATAAGGCGGTAAACTTCCGCAACAAATACAGAAACGTCGATGTGTTACTTATAGATGATATTCAGTTTTTAGCTGGAAAAGAACAAACACAAGAAGAATTTTTCCATACATTCAATACGTTGCATGAGGAAAGTAAACAAATAGTTATCTCAAGTGATCGTCCACCAAAGGAGATACCAACGTTAGAAGATCGTCTTAGATCAAGGTTTGAGTGGGGATTGATTACAGATATTACGCCACCAGATTTAGAAACAAGGATTGCCATTTTGCGCAAAAAAGCAAAAGCAGAAGGGTTAGATATCCCAAATGAAGTGATGCTCTACATTGCTAATCAAATTGACACAAACATTAGAGAACTAGAAGGTGCACTTATTCGAGTTGTTGCTTACTCATCGTTAATTAATAAAGATGTCGATGCATCTTTAGCAGCTGAAGCCTTAAAGGATATCATTCCTAGTACAAGGCCTAGAGTGATAACAATCCACGCAATCCAAGAAGTGATTGGTGAAAAATATAATGTCAAATTAGAAGAATTTGTCGCAAAAAAGAGAACGAAATCAATTGCGTTTCCAAGACAAATTGCAATGTATTTATCAAGAGAATTAACTGACTTTTCTTTGCCTAAAATTGGGGAAGAATTTGGCGGAAGAGACCATACAACTGTTATCCATGCACACGAAAAAATATCTAAGATGATTAGCCAGGACCAATTACTGCAAAAGGAAATTGATCATATAAAAGAACAGCTAAAATCACTGTAATTTGTTTACAAAACAACGAGTATCTCATTTTAATAGGTTTTCCACATGTGAATAACCTGAATAACTTGTCAAAATTACTAACAGTCTATCCACAACTGGATAGGCTTTGTTTACTGGTTATTTTTGAGGTTATCCACATTTCCACAGTGCCTATTACTATTACTACGATATTTTATAAAAAAAATAAATAATATATACTTCCAGTAGGAGGATTTTGTTTTATGAAATTTGTAATACAACGAGATCAATTAATGGAAAGTGTTCAACACGTGATGAAAGCAATTTCTTCACGTACAGCTATTCCAATCTTAACTGGTCTGAAAATTGAAGCAAAAGAAACGGGTATCAAACTAACTGGTAGTGATTCGGATATTTCAATTGAATCGTTTATCCCAACAGAAGACAATGGCATTGTAAATATTGAGCAAATAGAAGCAGGAAGTATTATTGTTCAAGCAAAATATTTCCCTGACATTATTAGAAAACTTCCTCAAAAAACAGTAGAAATTATTACTGATAATCATTTAAACGTAACAATTCGTTCAGGAAATGCAGAATTTCACTTGAATGGACAAGATGCAGATGAATATCCACAGCTACCACAGCTGCATACCGATGAGAGTTTTGAATTACCTACTGATTTATTAAAAGATTTAATTAAACAAACTGTTTTTGCTGTATCAACAGTTGAAACAAGACCAATTCTTACTGGTGTGAATATGAAGGTCGAAGAAGGCTACTTGAATTTTGTTGCAACGGATAGCCATCGATTGGCATCTCGCCGTATTCCTTTAGAAAGTCAGACAGCAAGCATCACTTTTCCTAGTGTGGTCGTGCCTGGGAAAAGTTTGACAGAATTAAACAAAATTCTTGAAGAAGACCAAGAATCTGTTGAAGTTAGTGTGACGGAAAATCAAATTTTATTTAGAACGAAAAATCTATATTTTCTATCCCGTTTATTAGACGGTAAATATCCTGAGACATCTCGACTAATTCCTGAACAAAGCAAAACAATTGTTTACGGGCAAACAAAAGAATTATTGCAATCGATTGACCGTGCATCGTTACTCGCTAAAGAAAGTAAGAATAATGTGGTCAGACTTCAGACAAAGGAAAATACTGTACTAGAAATTAGTAGCAATTCTCCAGAAGTAGGAAAAGTAGTCGATGAAGTGACCGCCGATTCAATTGAAGGTGAAGATTTAAAGATATCTTTTAGTGCAAAATATATGATGGATGCCTTAAAGGCAATAGAAAATGATCATGTGAAAATAGAATTTACTGGTGCAATGCGACCATTTATTATTCGTCCAATTGATAATGATCAAATTCTTCAGCTAATTTTGCCAGTAAGAACGTACTAAAAAATTAATGTGCAGAAAAGCTCTTATTGAATAACCAGTTCGATAAGAGCTTTTTATAATCGAGAAAGACGACTAGCGCTTTTCTTATAAGATCAGAAAGTATAAAAAAACCAAGAACTGTCTAGCTTCTGCACTTTTTTTAACTTTCTTTGCTAATTTTTCTTTCGTTTAGTAGAATAGATGAGTAGGCTTACGTGAAAGTCGGTGAAAAAAATGGATGAAGAAATTAAAATCAAAACAGAATATATTCCATTAGGACAATTTCTAAAATTAGCGAACATTCTTGAAACCGGTGGAATGGTTAAACTGTTTTTAGCTGAAAATATTGTTTATGTGAACGGTGAACCTGAAAATCGACGGGGTAAGAAGCTTTACCCAGGTGATAAAGTCGAAGTAGTAGGAGTCGGTACATTTACCGTTAACCGCTAGTGAACAAAAGCGTAGGGCGCTGAAGCTGGATGTGGTTAATGTTATCCATGCTTGGCTTTTTTTATACTTTCTTAACCTTACTAAGAAAAAAACTATTTAACTGATGTAATGATGCAATCTATGGTAAAATAATATTTTGCATCTATATCAGTTTCTCTTACGTTATAACTATTTAATAAAATAAAAGAACAGACAGTTTTCTCTTAATTTATCGATAATAAACCGGAATTGGGAATTAAAATAGTTAGCAAAGCTTGAGGTCATGTTTGATTTTTTTTCCAGATGAGAAAGTATAAAAAGATCCAAGAGCTGTCTAGCTCCGGGCGTCTAGCCCCTCAGGGTCTAGCAAGGTGCGACTTGCGCTTTTCTTAAAGTTTGAGAGGGAATAATATGCATATACAAAATTTAACCCTTACTAATTATCGAAACTATGATTCTTTACAAATTGGTTTTGATGATAAAATCAACGTGATTATTGGTGAAAATGCACAAGGTAAAACAAATATAATGGAATCTATTTATGTTCTAGCATTTACTAAATCACACCGAACAGCTCGAGATAAAGAATTAATTCAATGGGACAAAGAATATGCTAAAATAGAAGGTAGTATCCAAAAGAGGAAACAAAAGTTCCCGCTGGAAATTCAGTTGACCTCAAAAGGGAAAAAAGCAAAATTAAATCATTTAGAACAGAGACGTCTTAGTGATTATGTAGGTGCATTAAATGTTGTCATGTTTGCACCTGAGGACCTAAACCTTGTAAAAGGTAGCCCACAAATACGAAGACGTTTTATTGACATGGAAATAGGACAAATTCAACCAGTCTACATTTATCACTTAGGTCAGTATCAAAAAATACTCAAGCAGCGGAATCACCTATTAAAACAACTACAAAGAAATCATAGTAAGGACCGAGTGATGCTTAAAGTGCTAACGGAACAATTAATTGAGCACGCTGTAATTTTAGTAGAGCGAAGATTTGGTTTTCTTCAGTTGCTTAGAAAATGGGCTGGTCCCATCCATCAAGGGATTAGTCGGGGGATGGAACAATTGGAAATCATATATCATCCCTCAACAGATGTATCAGAAGGACAAAATAGGGAAAAACTATTAAATATATATTATGAGCAGTTTGAACAAATGGAAGACAAAGAGATAGAGCGAGGTAGTACCCTACTCGGTCCTCATCGGGATGATCTAACTTTTTTTGTAAACGGAAAAGATGTCCAAACATACGGATCACAAGGACAACAGCGAACGACAGCATTGTCACTTAAACTTGCGGAAATTGAATTAATAAATAATGAAGTTGGTGAATATCCTGTTTTGTTATTGGACGATGTGTTAAGTGAGCTGGATGATTTCAGGCAATCTCATCTGTTAAATACTATTCAAGGCAAAGTCCAAACCTTTGTATCGACTACAAGCGTTGAGGGTATTAATCATGAGACAATCAAACAGGCAGAGCTTTTCCGTGTCAGTCATGGTGAAATAGGTTGCTAAAGGGGGAGTAAAGTGTTTATTCATATTGGGGATGACAATGTCATTCGTTCAGAAGATGTCATATCGATTATCGACTATAATCTAGTATCTTCTTCCACGATTAATGAAGAGATGTTAACCAATCAAAAAGCAAATAACATGCTTGTTAATCCTGTCCAGGAAGGAACAAAATCAGTTGTTATTACGAAGGATTTGATCTACTTGTCTCCCCTATCCGTGTTAACACTTAAAAAACGGGCAAGCATGATTTCAACCATAAGTAAACTAGAAGACTATTCGGAAGCTTTTGAGGAATAAACTCTAGGTAAACTTATTGGGCGATTAACGTGACAAACAATCCTCATTAAAAGAAATGTAGGTGAATGAAAGTGGCAATGGAAGAAAAAATTTTAAATGAACAAGTCTATGATGAGAATCAAATACAAGTGCTAGAAGGGTTAGAAGCAGTTCGTAAACGACCTGGAATGTATATTGGTTCAACGAATGAAAAAGGCTTGCACCACTTGGTTTGGGAAATTGTTGATAATAGTATTGACGAGGCGTTAGCTGGATATTGTGACCACATCCAAGTGACCATTGAAAAGGATAATAGTATTACGGTTATCGATAATGGAAGAGGTATACCTGTTGGAACGCATGAAAAAACAGGGAGACCTGCAGTTGAAGTTATTATGACCGTCTTGCACGCTGGTGGTAAGTTTGGCGGCGGGGGTTATAAGGTTTCTGGTGGTTTACACGGTGTCGGTGCCTCAGTAGTGAATGCATTATCTAGCGAATTGAATGTGTATGTTCATCGTGATGGTAAAGTTCACTATCTAGGCTTTCAACGTGGTGTACCACAGGCTGACTTAACAGTTGTTGGTGAAACAGATGTGACAGGAACGAAAACGCATTTTAAACCAGATCCAGAGATATTCGATGAAACAACTGAGTATAATTTCAGCACACTTGCCCATCGGTTAAGAGAACTTGCATTTTTAAATAAAGGATTGACGATAACCATTGAGGATAAACGTTCAGGAAATGAACCTGAAACGTTTTATTACGAAGGTGGTATTCGCTCTTATGTGGAACATTTAAATCGTACAAGAGAAGCACTGCATGAGCCATTCTACGCGGAAAAAGAAGAAGATGACATTAATGTAGAGGTGGCGTTACAATACAACGATGGTTTTGCAAGTAATATTTACTCTTTTGCAAATAATATTCACACCTATGAGGGTGGAACACATGAATCAGGTTTCAAGACCGGATTAACACGGGTTATTAACGATTATGCAAGAAAAAACAATATGTTTAAAGAAGCTGATCCTAACTTAACTGGTGATGATGTTAGGGAAGGTCTAACAGCAATTATTTCCATTAAACACCCAAATCCTCAATTTGAAGGTCAAACGAAAACAAAGCTAGGCAATAGTGAGGCAAGAACAATTACAGATGCATCGTTTAGTGAATTATTTTCTAAATTTTTATTTGAGAATCCTGATACAGCAAAAGTGATTGTTGAAAAGGGCTTAATGGCATCAAGAGCGAGAATTGCTGCTAAAAAGGCTAGAGAATTAACTAGACGTAAAGGTGCGCTAGAGGTATCAAGTTTACCAGGTAAATTGGCTGATTGTTCCTCTCGTGATGCAGCGATAAGTGAATTGTATATTGTTGAGGGTGATTCTGCAGGTGGTTCGGCAAAGCAGGGACGGGACCGACACTTCCAAGCAATTCTGCCGTTACGTGGTAAAATTATTAACGTAGAAAAGGCACGTTTAGATAAAATACTCTCCAATAATGAAATAAGGACAATTATAACCGCACTAGGTACTGGCATTGGCGAGGATTTTGATATTGCAAAAACAAGATATCATAAGGTAGTCATTATGACAGACGCAGATGTGGATGGTGCACATATTCGAACGTTATTATTAACATTTTTCTATCGTTATATGCGCCCATTAATTGATTACGGCTATATTTATATTGCGCAGCCACCACTATTCAAGGTACAACAAGGAAAGGCTGTCCATTATGCCTATAATGATAAAGAGATGGAACGTCTGATGAGTGAACTACCAAAGCAACCTAAACCAGGGATTCAACGGTATAAGGGGTTAGGGGAAATGAACGCCACACAGCTGTGGGAAACAACTATGGACCCAGAATCTAGAACATTACTTCAAGTAAGTTTAGAAGATGCAATGGATGCTGACCAAGTGTTTGATATGTTAATGGGTGATAAAGTAGAACCAAGACGTAACTTCATCCAAGACAATGCCATTTATGTGAAAAATTTGGATATTTAATAAATCTTTAGGTGAGCAAGGCGCTTACGCTTTTCTTATTTTCTAGCTCCGGCGCCTACGCTTTTCCTATTTTCTAGCTCCGGCGCCTAGCCCGCCTGAGGTCATAAGTCAATCCCTTCTGTGGCAAAGACCGCCACGTCAGGTCTTGTCTTATGCCTGTCGGGTCTGACCAAGGCGCCTACGCTTTTCTTACATAGTATTAAGATTGTTTAGAAACATGGTGAGATGCGGTTCGTCAATCATTGATGAATGACTTGGTGAGCTTAGCTAAATCTCTCTTCCTTATTTGATAGGAGGTAATTTATATGGTGGATAATCAACGTCCACAAGTTCAAGAAGTAAATATTGGGCAAGAAATGAGAACATCGTTTTTGGATTATGCCATGAGTGTTATCGTCTCTCGTGCATTACCTGATGTTAGAGACGGATTGAAGCCTGTACACCGAAGAATCCTTTATGCGATGAATGACTTAGGAATGCACTCAGATAAAGCATACAAAAAGTCTGCACGTATTGTTGGGGATGTAATTGGTAAGTATCACCCGCATGGTGACTCTGCTGTGTATGAAGCAATGGTACGGATGGCTCAAGATTTCAGTTATAGGTACATGCTAGTTGATGGCCATGGTAACTTCGGTTCTGTGGACGGTGACCCAGCTGCTGCAATGCGTTATACAGAAGCACGTATGTCAAAGATTTCGATGGAATTATTACGAGACATCAATAAAGATACGATCGACTACATGGATAACTATGACGGTTCAGAAAGAGAACCAAAGGTATTACCTTCTCGTTTTCCAAATTTACTTGTTAATGGTGCTTCTGGTATTGCTGTTGGTATGGCCACAAATATTCCTCCACATCAGCTTGGAGAGGTAATTGACGGTGTCTTAGCACTAAGTAAAAACCCTGATATTACAATTGATGAACTAATGGATGAATATATTTTTGGACCAGACTTCCCTACTGCTGCACAAATATTAGGTAGAAGCGGAATTCGTAAAGCTTACGAAACTGGTAAAGGGTCCATTACAATTCGAGCAAGGGCACATATCGAAGAGCATGCTAATGGAAAATCTACTATCCTAGTTACCGAATTACCTTATCAAGTGAATAAGGCAAAGTTGATTGAAAAAATCGCAGAGCTTGCTAGGGATAAGAAAATAGAAGGT
Organism: Aquibacillus salsiterrae; assembly: GCF_028416595.1. Classification (GTDB taxonomy): domain Bacteria; phylum Bacillota; class Bacilli; order Bacillales; family Amphibacillaceae; genus Aquibacillus_A; species Aquibacillus_A salsiterrae. Next base: position 30,374 of record NZ_JAMQKC010000013.1, read on the forward strand.
ATTACCGATCTACGTGATGAATCTGACCGTAACGGAATGCGGGTAGTGATTGAATTACGTCGCGATGCAAATCCAAATGTTTTATTAAACAATTTGTATAAGCAGACAGCAATGCAAACAACCTTTGGGGTTAATATATTAGCACTTGTTGATGGACAACCTAAAGTTCTTAATCTCAAACAATGTTTAGAAGAATACTTAGAGCATCAAAAGGTTGTAATTAAGCGCCGGACTGCCTATGAGTTAAGAAAAGCAGAAGCACGTGCCCATATTTTAGAAGGACTTCGTATTGCACTTGATCACATTGATGAGATCATTGCTTTAATTCGTTCTTCTGCAACAGCAGATATCGCAAGAGAAGGTTTAATGAGTAAATTTGAGCTTTCTGAAAAGCAAGCACAAGCAATCTTGGACATGCGTTTGCAACGTTTAACTGGTTTAGAAAGAGAAAAAATTGAAGAAGAGTACAAAGAATTAGTTAAACTAATTGCTGAGTTAAAAGCAATTTTAGCTGATGAAGAAAAAGTATTAGAAATTATTCGTGATGAATTAACAGAAATAAAAGAACGCTTTAATGATGAAAGAAGAACAGAAATTGCGCTTGGTGGTACAGACTTTTTCGAGGATGAAGATTTAATTCCTGAAGAAAACATTGTAATTACGTTAACCCACCAAGGTTATGTGAAACGTCTACCATCTTCAACTTACCGTGTCCAGCGAAGAGGTGGTCGTGGTGTACAAGGGATGGGAACGAATGAGGATGACTTTGTCGAACATTTAGTATCTTGTTCTACCCATGATACCGTTCTTTTCTTCACTAATAAAGGGAAGGTCTACAAGGCTAAAGGCTATGAGGTACCAGAATTTAGTCGGACGGCAAAAGGAATTCCTATTATTAATTTATTAGAAATTGAAAAAGAAGAATGGATCAATGCCGTCATTACCGTTAGTGAATTCGTTGATGACTGGTATTTATTCTTTACTACAAGACAAGGGATATCAAAGCGAACAACTTTATCGCAATTTGCCAATATTCGAAAAGGTGGGTTAATTGCGTTAAACCTTCGTGATGAGGATGAGCTTATCTCTGTTCGTTTAACAGATGGATTTAAACACATTATGATTGGAACACAAAATGGCTATTTAATTCGCTTCCCAGAAGATCAAATCCGTTCGATGGGTCGAACAGCTGCAGGGGTAAAAGGAATCTCCTTACGTGACGATGACCGTGTTGTTTCAATGGAAATTATTGAAGACGGCTTACAAGTATTAAACGTAACGGAAAATGGTTATGGAAAACGAACAAATGCCGAAGAGTATCGAATCACTAATCGTGGTGGTAAAGGAATTGTAACGAGTAATGTAACAGATAAGACAGGCAAAATTGTTACAGTAAAGGCTGTAACTGGGGAAGAAGATATTATGATTATCACCGTATCTGGTGTGTTAATTCGGATGCCTGTCAAAGGGATTTCTGTCACTGGTCGGAATACACAAGGTGTTCGACTGATTAAATTGCAGGAAGAAGAAAAGGTTGCAACAGTTGCACGAATAGATACAGAAGATGATGATGAAATAGTTGAAGGTGAACTAGACGAAACAACAGAAGTAACAGAAGTAATAGAAGAAAATACTGATTTAGAACCTGATTTGGATACAGAACCAGATTCAGACAATAGCGAAGAATAGTTAAAGAAAAGAGTCCCGTATACATATCGGGGCTCTATTCATATGCCAATCAAAGGGTGTGAAAAGGATGTTTGTCCATCCAAAGCAATTAATTCCTGGTTGTTTCATTGTTCGTGATGTTATCGGAAAAACGAATTACCCGATTGTATCTAAAAACACGATTGTCCGTGATATCCATATTGAAATTCTAAACAAATTTCTTATCGAGCAAGTAGAAGTTGCTAATCAACTAGAGAATGGGTCTCCCTTTATTCCACATGAACTAAGCAATATCAAGCCAAAGGATTCAAATTTAAATGATTGGAATTACCATCCAATCACATTTGAGGATTATTATTGGAACGCTGTAAATGGGTATAAACAGGTATATGAGGGTATTCAAAGTGGCTCTCCTATTGATATGAATGAGATTCGACACTTTGCTATTCCATTATTTGAACAAATTGACGACCTTGGATTAACTATTTATTTATTACATACTTTTTCATCCAAACAAGACTATTTTTTTCATCATGCAATTGGGATGGGAGTAATAGCTGCCTTTTTAGCAAAAAAACGGGGAATTGAAAAGGAATGGATTCAAATAGGATTAGCAGGACTACTTGCAGATAGTGGTATGGCAAAGCTGACGCGTGGACTCTTTAAAAAAGAGGGCAAGTTATCTGAGACAGAATATAAGGAGATTAAATTACATCCCACTTATTCGTACCGATTAGTTGAGAAAATACCATCGTTAACAATAGGAGCAAAATTAGCCATTTTGCAGCATCACGAACGAATGGATGGGACTGGTTATCCATTAGGTGTGAAAAGAAATAAAATTCACCCATATGCTTACATCGTTGCCATTAGTGACACTTATCACGCAATGACATCGGAAAGATTACATCAAGTGAAACAGTCTCCATTTAAAGTAATAGAGGAGATGCTTCAAGACCATTATCAAAAAATTGATCATGAAGTGTTTATGACATTTGTTCAACAGTTGACTAATTTTTCGACAGGAACAAAAGTGAAGCTGTCAAATGGCCAAACAGCTGAAATTGTATTTGTTTACCAACATTATCCAACAAGACCAATGGTACGACTAACAGAAGACAATACTATTGTTTCGCTAAAAGACCACCGCAATCTATACATAGATGAAATAGTAAAGTAGGTAAGTGACAAGGCTACAAGAGTTGTAGCCTTGTCATTTTTTTTGCAAGGAAAGAAAGTATAATAAAATCCAAGAGCTGTCTAGCTCCGGGCACCTAGCCCGCCTGAGGTCATAAGTCAATCCTTCTGTGGCAAAGACCACCACGGTCCAGTCATGTCTTAGGCCTGCCTTAGTCTAACCAAGGTACAGTGTCGATGCAAGGCCCGACCATCGACAGAAACAGCACATAACAGAGCCAAGTTTCAAAAGGTGTTAAGTACTAATACTTTTACCAACTTTATTTAGTCGTTTTTTTGTTGATATAGAAAGAGCCCTAGTAAAAAAGGGATTTTCGTTGCTGTTACATCTAAAAATTGCTTGATAAACGGATAATCTTCTGTCGGTAACGTGTGAAGTAAATCGCCCCACCATTCTGTTTCATAACGGCAAATCATACTCAAATTATAGAGCAATAAATAATGATTCATCACTTCGTTGCTTGTTGAAAATAAGTGTCTTTTAGCTGGAAAATAAAAGGTTTGTTCCTTTAAATGAAAATAAAAAGGTCCTTTTGATGAAGGCGATAAAGGTTCGTCTAAAAAGAGTTCAAGATGACCATTTTTTTGAACCGTTTGCTTAATGGTTGGTAAACAATTAGAGAGCTTTGCAATAAAGTTATTTTCTGTTAAGTGATAGTCGTCTAATAACTGATAAGGTAAAACAATTTGTTCAGCTTGGTAGTGACTGACAGGCACCAAAACGTCTTTTCCACGATGAAATTGATATAAAGAATTTAATTCTGGGATGGTGGCAAGCAATTGATCCATATTCGTTTTTTCAAAGGAAAGTTGTTCAAAATGATATAGATGTTTACAAATATAGGGGAACAATCCTTTATGTTGAACCTTTACTTCGTCTTGTAGAAAGGAATACTGCTGTTTCTTACGTTTCCTCGTTGATACCCCGTGTGCTAGCATACTTGTATTTTCTGGATATTGTGGTCTGCATGTTAATAGACATGCCTTTAATAAATGAACCATCCCATAAAAATACATAATTGGTTTCACTGTCATCATCGATGCTTGTCCAGCTTGATAAAATTGTAGTCCGTGTTGTAAATAATATAAAAACCGATAGCTATTCTCATAACTATTCAAGTTAACATCATCCATTTCTTGTTTTTGATAACAGGATTCTAAAAACTTTTGTGATGTATGTACAGAAGATAAGTATTGTAGAAAGTCAAAAATTTTTTTTTTAATCATAATAAATCCCTTTCCTTATTTCCGAGATAAATTTATTACCATTAATTACCTGCTTTGCCATCACATTTAAAATGAAAACGCTTAGCTTAATTTTTGCTTGATAAAAGGGTTGAAAAACAGTAAATGTTATCGTATTGTAAATAACAATAACAATTTCGACGTATTCTTACAGGTTTTTTAAGATAGAAAGTAAAAAATCCAAATGCTGTCAGGGGTAAGCAAGGCGCCCTGCGCTTTTCTTAATTGTCTAGCTTCAGCGCCCACCCCATCCGAGTCGTAAGACAATCCTCTGCATGGCAAAGACCGCCATTACGAGGCTTGTCTTACGCTTGTCAGGGGTAAGCAAGGCGCTTACGCTTTTCTTAATTAGTCTGTCCAATTTATTAAATTTTTATTGAAGGAGGCTCCATTGATGAGAGAGGATAAGTTTACTAAGGAAGGTCTTACGTTTGATGATGTGCTTCTTGTTCCAGCAAAATCGGATGTGCTGCCAAGGGATGTTCAAATTAATACGGAGTTATCACCGAAAATAAAGCTAAATATTCCTCTTATTAGCGCGGGAATGGATACTGTTACCGAAGCAGAAATGGCAATCTCAATGGCTCGCCAAGGCGGAATCGGAATTATTCATAAAAATATGTCAATTGAAGAGCAAGCTGAGCATGTTGACCGGGTCAAACGGTCAGAGAGCGGCGTCATTACGAATCCTTTCTTCTTATTACCGGATAATCAAGTATTCGATGCGGAACATTTAATGGGCAAATTTAGAATTTCTGGTGTACCTATCGTTAACAACAAGGAAGACCAAGTGTTGGTTGGTATCCTGACAAATCGTGATTTGCGCTTCGTTGAAGACTATTCGATTCGGATTTCTGAAGTAATGACTAGTGAAAACTTAGTTACTGCTCCTGTTGGAACGACCTTAAAAGAAGCAGGTAATATTTTACAAAAACATAAAATTGAGAAACTGCCTTTAGTGGATGACAATGGTGTATTAAAAGGCCTAATAACAATTAAAGATCTTGAAAAAGTAATCGAGTTTCCACACTCAGCAAAAGATAAACAAGGTCGCCTGTTAGTTGGAGCTGCAGTAACCCCTTCAGCAGATGTGACAATGAGAGTTGCTAAATTAGTAGAAGCGGGTGTTGATGTCATTGTTGTAGATACAGCACATGGACATTCTAAGGGCGTTCTAGAACAAGTACGAGTTATTAGAGATACCTATCCAGACCTTGATATTATTGCTGGAAACGTGGCAACTGCTGAAGCAACGAAGGCATTAATTGATGCAGGTGCCACTATTGTAAAAGTTGGAATTGGGCCAGGGTCGATTTGTACGACGCGTGTTGTTGCGGGTGTTGGTGTCCCACAAATCACTGCTGTATATGATTGTGCAACAGAAGCAGCAAAATATGGTGTTCCAGTTATTGCAGACGGTGGAATTAAATATTCCGGCGATATTGTTAAAGCTCTTGCTGCTGGTGCCCATGCGGTAATGTTAGGAAGTCTTTTTGCAGGGGTAACAGAAAGTCCAGGGGAAACGGAAATTTTCCAAGGAAGACGATATAAAGTTTATCGTGGTATGGGTTCTGTTTCAGCGATGAAGTCTGGTTCAAAAGATCGTTATTTCCAAGAAACAGATGAAGCTAAAAAGTTAGTTCCTGAAGGTATTGAAGGTCGGGTTGCCTATAAAGGACCTTTGGCCGATACGGTTCATCAGTTACTTGGTGGCCTCCGCTCAGGTATGGGATATTGTGGTGCAGCTGATTTAAATGCACTTAGAAATGACGCACAGTTTATCCGGATGACTGGTGCAGGACTTCGTGAGAGTCATCCGCACGATGTTCAAATTACCAAAGAATCACCGAATTATTCTTTATAAGCATGATAAGAGACTGGATTCTTTGGAATTCAGTCTTTTTCTAACAAGATAAGAAAGAAAAAATCCAAACGTGGAACATCAAGCGACAGCCACGTCTAGCGAAAGCGCTTTGTGACAAGATAAGCATTTGAGGATTGGCAATGAGGATAGGAGCGAACTAGATGCTAATACCAGACAAGGTCCATCCGTCCTGGACTTCATTTTTAACTGAGGAGATAAAGTCGGAACTACTAGAGATAGAGACCAAGATTGGGACTAATTTTAATCCTACGAAACCAGAAAACATTTTAAGATTTTTGACGACTAATCTCGATGAAAAACGGGTAATCTGGCTTGGTCAAGATGTTTATCCTGCAGAAGGAGTTGCAACAGGCAGAGCATTTGAAGTTGGTAATCTCACGAGTTGGAATCAACCATTTCGCCAAATTTCTATAAAAAATATTGTTCGGTTAATCCATAAAACGTATAACCATATCGAATCTTATGATGAAATTAAAAGTTTTACAGACATTAAGCACGAAATAGCAGAAAACGTCTTTCCAATTAAGCCGCCTAAAGAGTGGTTTAATTCTCTAGATGAGCAAGGAGTCCTCTTTTTGAATAAATCTTTTACATGCGCGATTGGGAAGGCAAATAGTCACCAGGCAATCTGGCAATTTTTCTCCAAACGAGTGATTCGTTACATTTCGGATAGAAGACCAGATATGATTTGGTTTCTATGGGGAAAAGAAGCCAAGGCATCTGATGTATTTATTAATCATGGGAAAATCTATACTAGTAGACATCCAATGATGTGTAGTAAAACGTATGAGGATGATTTTTTAAAATCAAATGGTTTTAAAGAGACGAGCCATCTCATAAACTGGTTGGGGTAGTGGACACTTGCAAAACCAAAATGAAATGAAGTTTCCCTTTATGAATTGGTGTGATAAAATAGCTGAGGTGTATACTTAAATTGTGGGGGTAGAGCTAAGTTGAAACATAAATTACGAGCATCTTTTCTAAATATACTTGTGTTAGTTACCTTGTTCTCAAGTATCGTTGTGGCGCCTGCTGTTGCAAGTGCGGCTGAAACAGTAGATGTGGAAGCAGAATCTGCTATATTAGTTGATGCACAAACAGGTAAAATTTTATTTGAGAAAAATGCAGATTTAAAGTTACCACCAGCAAGTATGACAAAAATGATGACAGAGTATTTGGTATTGGAAGCCATCAATAATGGTGAAATTAGTTGGGATACGACAACACAAATAAGTGATTATCCGTATAGTATCTCCAGTAATCCTTCTTTTTCAGGAATAGGCTTGATTCAAGACAAAGATTACACAGTTCGTCAATTGTATGAGGCAATGGCAATTATTTCTGATAACGCAACAACAATTGCCTTAGCTGAGCTTGTTGCAGGTTCTGAAGGTGAATTTGTCAAAATGATGAATGCTAAGGCCGAAGAGATCGGCTTACCTGATTATCAATTCGTTAATGCAACAGGACTTTCCAATGAAGACTTAGGTGATAACTATCCTGAAGGAACGGATCCAAGCGCTGATAACTTAATGTCAGCTAAGTCATCTGCTATATTAGCTTATAACTTAGTCAATGATTATCCTGAAGCACTAGATATCTCGAGTACAATGATGTCTGAATTAGACGGTAGACCATTAGAGAACTTAAACTGGATGCTTCCGTGGGATAATAATAACTTTGCTCAATTTGGATTTGAAGGTGTGGATGGGTTAAAAACCGGTTGGACAGAGGAAGCAGGATACTGTTTTACAGGAACTGCAGAACGTGATGGAAGACGTGTTATCACAGTTGTAATGCGAACAGACAGTAAAGGTGCACGCTTTGCAGAGACGAAAAAATTAATGGAATATGGTTTCTCTAAGTTTTCTAAGGAAGAACTATTTCCTGCTGGGTATCAAATTGAAGGTGAATCAGCCTTACCAGTAGCAAAAGGGAAAGAAGATACCGTTGAGATTGCTGCAAAAGACGCGATTACGGAAATGATTAGAAATGGTGAGAAAGAAAATTATTCAGTTAACTATGTCTTAGATGAAAGTGTACTTAACGAAGATGGTGAACTTGTTGCACCGATTGAAAAAGGTACAAAAGTAGGTACGATGGAATTAGTGTACAATGGGGAAACAGATTATGGCTATATTGGTAAAGACCAAGTTACCCAAACGGTAGATGTTGTGACAACAGGTGCCATTGAAAAGGCAAACTGGTTTGTGCTAGCTATTAGCTCGATCGGTGACTTCTTTGGAAACATTTTCTCTAGTATTTCAAATTTGATTAAAGGCATGTTCTAAATTTTATAGACAACAAAGCGGCTTGGTGTTTGAGGAATACCAAGCCGCTTTTTTTACAGGGTAAGAAACCACCATGGCTTTCTGCAGCCACCATCTATGATGAAAAAAGGATAGCATTTATTAATTGTTGAGTGTGCTGTAATTTTTTTGGGTATATTTATTAATTTGTACTCTGCTTACAATGCCTTTTTTCATACAAAAGCATAAAAAAAATCCAGGAGCTGTCTAGCTCTGGGCGCCTACCCCGCTTAAGCTTGTCGGGGGTGCCCAAGACGCCCTGCGCTTTTCTTACAAGTGTTGATGATGCCCAGGATCATCGACAGAATTAAGTTTAGATTAGGCAAAAGTGTAGATGATGGACCCAATCATCGACAGAATAGGGATTGATAAAAGAAAAATGTGTCAATGAAGAAGAAGCTAATCACCACAGTCGTTAATAAAACAGTCATTTTTAAGCAACTTTGGAATAGTTGTCTGGTTTACTTGCTAATTTGTTTGAAATTGTTATACAATGTTGAATAATAATGTATAATATATCAGATATTTCTAAATAGAGATTCGTAATCAATTTGTGCAAAATGGGAGGATAATCAAATATGTCAAATTTAGGTACAGATCGCGTAAAACGTGGAATGGCAGAAATGCAAAAAGGTGGCGTCATCATGGACGTTATCAATGCAGAGCAAGCTAAAATTGCAGAAGAAGCTGGTGCAGTTGCGGTTATGGCACTTGAACGAGTTCCATCAGACATTCGTGCAGCTGGCGGTGTAGCAAGAATGGCAGACCCAACAATCGTTGAAGAAGTAATGAATGCTGTTAGTATTCCAGTCATGGCAAAAGCTCGTATCGGACATATTGTTGAAGCAAGAGTATTAGAAGCAATGGGCGTTGACTACATTGACGAGAGTGAAGTACTTACTCCAGCTGATGAAGTTTACCACCTGTTAAAGAGCGATTATACTGTTCCATTTGTTTGCGGATGTCGTAATATTGGCGAAGCTGCTCGTCGTATTGGTGAAGGCGCATCAATGCTTCGTACCAAAGGTGAGCCAGGAACAGGTAACATTGTTGAAGCGGTTCGTCATATGCGTGAAGTACAAACACAAATTCGTCAATTAATTCATATGTCAAAAGATGAAATCATGACATTTGCTAAAGAACATGGTGCTCCATATGAAGTACTATTAGATATAAAAGAAAGAGGACGTCTACCGGTTGTTAACTTTGCTGCTGGCGGAGTAGCTACACCTGCTGATGCTGCATTAATGATGCAACTTGGTGCAGATGGTGTATTCGTTGGGTCAGGTATTTTTAAATCAGACAACCCAGCAAAGTTTGCTCGTGCTATTGTTGAAGCAACAACACATTATGAAGATTATGAATTAATTGCAAAAGTATCAAAAGGACTTGGTACAGCAATGAAAGGTCTTGAAATTAGTACAATTGCTCCTGAACAACGTATGCAAGACCGCGGATGGTAATTAAAAAGGAGAATGTAACAATGACAAAAGTAGGCGTTTTAGGACTTCAAGGTGCAGTAAGGGAACATGTTCAGTCCATTGAAGCATCCGGTGCAGAAGCGTTGATCATTAAACGAAAAGAACAATTAGATGAAATAGATGGTTTAGTTCTTCCAGGTGGCGAAAGTACAACGATGCGTCGTCTCATTGATAAGTATGATTTTTTCGATGCACTTATAAATTTTGGTAAATCGGGTAAACCTATCTTTGGAACATGTGCAGGTTTAATTTTACTAGCGAAAGAAATCGTTGGACAAGATCATGCCCATTTGCAGCTAATGGATATGAAGGTGGAAAGAAATGCATTTGGCCGACAAAAGGATTCTTTTGAAGCTGCACTAAACATCAAAGGTATTGGTGCAGATTTTGATGCAGTATTTATTCGTGCTCCATATGTTGTTGAGGTTGGCGACGATGTAGAAGTATTAGCAAGCTATAAAGGTAATATCGTTGCTGCAAGACAAGGTCATTACCTATGTAGTGCTTTTCATCCCGAGTTAACTGATGACCTTCGAATGGTACACTATTTTGTCGAAATGGTTGAACAATCAATAAAACAACTTGCATCATCGTAAAATATTAGCTATTCTATACTATAAAATAAGTGAAAACGTTGATAGGAAATAGTAACTGTGTTTCTATCTTAAGAGAGCCGATGGTCGGTGAAAATCGGTGTTAGGGGCCTGTGAATCCATCCTTTGAGTGGTGTGCTGAAAGAAGTAGGCAAACCCGGTTGTTTCTGATAATGACAACCGTTATCCAAAAAATGAGCCGGAAGAGCAATCTTCAATCAGGGTGGTATCGCGGGTTAACTCTCGTCCCTATATTTATTTAGGGATGGGAGTTTTTTATTTCAAAAAAACAGCTCCAGCATTGGTGTTAAGTTACGAAAAAATCATGTAGAAGGAGGATATTTACATATGTTAGATATGAAATATTTACGGGATAATTTTGATGTGGTAAAAGCAAAATTAAACAATCGTGGCGAGGACTTATCTGACCTTGATAAGTTTGGTGCCCTTGATGTCCGCAGAAGAGAGTTAATTGCAGAGACAGAGGAATTAAAGGCAAAACGTAACGAGGTGTCAAAGCAAATATCTGTTTTGAAAAAAGAAAAAAAAGATGCAGATGATTTGATTTTGGAAATGCGTCAAGTTGGGGATAAGGTAAAAACAATCGATACAGAGCTAAAGCAAGTAGAGGAGCAGTTAGAACAATTGCTATTATCTATTCCGAATATTCCACACGAAAGTACTCCCGTTGGGGAAAGTGAAGATGATAATGTTGAGGCTAGGAAGTGGGGAGATGCACGGAATTTTAGCTTTGAACCTAAAGCACATTGGGACATTGCAACGGATTTAGACATTTTAGACTTTGAACGTGCAGCTAAGGTTACAGGCAGCCGCTTTGTCTTTTACAAAGGGCTTGGTGCACGATTAGAGCGGGCATTAATTAACTTTATGATGGACCTTCATGCAGATGAGCATGGTTACCAAGAGATGCTACCTCCGTATATGGTAAATCGAACAAGTATGACTGGAACAGGTCAATTACCGAAGTTTGAAGAAGATGCATTTAAAATTCAAGATTGGGATTACTTCTTAGTTCCAACTGCTGAAGTACCGGTGACAAATTATCATCGTGAGGAAATTTTAACTGTGGATGACTTACCAAGAAAATATGTAGCATTTAGTGCTTCTTTCCGTTCTGAGGCAGGATCTGCTGGTAGAGATACACGAGGACTCATTCGTCAGCATCAATTTAACAAGGTTGAGTTGGTTCAATTTGTGAAGCCGGAAGAGTCTTATCAAGTATTAGAAGAGCTGACTGGTCATGCGGAAAAGGTCTTGCAATTACTCGAATTACCTTATCGCGTTATGAGCATGTGTACGGGAGATTTAGGTTTTACTGCAGCTAAAAAATATGATATAGAAGTATGGATCCCAAGTTATCGAACATATCGTGAAATTTCATCTTGTTCTAATTTTGAAGATTTTCAAGCAAGACGTGCAGGAATACGTTTTAGAAGGGATGAAAAAGGGAAACCTGAATTTGTACACACATTAAATGGCTCTGGTTTAGCACTTGGAAGAACTGTCGCGGCAATCATTGAAAACTATCAACAAGAGGATGGTTCTGTGCAGATACCTGAAGCATTACGCCCATACATGGGTGGTGTGCAAGTAATAAAATAAAAGGATTGTAACTTTGGGGCAGTTTTGACATTTTCCCCCTATGTTAATGAAAATGATAATGGCCAAGCCTAAGGTTCAATTATGACTGTCCCAACAATCTTTTTTAAAAAAATATTGACAAGCCTTACGCAAAATGATATATTTATTTTTGTCGTCACGGAGGAATACCCAAGTCCGGCTGAAGGGATCGGTCTTGAAAACCGACAGGGGCTTCACGGCTCGCGGGGGTTCGAATCCCTCTTCCTCCGCCATTTCTTATGCGCTTAAAAATTGGAGATTATACGATACAAGTAAAACCACTACAATGATTGTAGTGGTTTTTTATCTTTAAAGGATAAAAAAGCAAGAGATGTCTAACTCCGGGCGCGCCTTGTGCTTTTCAGGGGTGGGCAAGGCGCCCTTCGCTTTTTTTTCTTAATGTATTTAGACTCCCGCCTCTAAGCGAAGCATTGGAGGGTAACATCTCTTTAAAAAGATGTTATGATGGAGAGAAGAACTATTCTATAAGTAAAGTAGATACATAAAGGGGTTTTGTTATGGTTAATAAAATTGCTTTTATTGGTGCGGGATCAATGGCAGAAGCAATCCTCGCAGGAATTGTGGCAAAAGAGGTATTACCTGCGAAACAGATAAGTGTCACGAATAGACAAAATCAAGATCGTTTAAACGTGCTTGTAAACCAGTATGGTGTTTTTGCTTCAACGAATAAAGAAGAAGTGGTAAGCGGTGCAGATGTAGTTATTTTATCGATGAAACCAAAGGATGTAGAAGCGGCGATTGCTACGGTTAAACCTTATATAAAAGAAGACCAATTGGTTATATCAGTATTAGCAGGTGTTTCAACTGACTTTTTATCTGAACAATTAAGTAGCAGCGTACCTGTGATTCGAACGATGCCTAACACTTCAGCAACGATAGGTCAATCAGCGACAGCAATTGCAGCTGGTAAGTTCGCAACAGATGACCATGTTGCAAAAGCAGCAGAGTTGCTAACGGCAATTGGAACAACAACTGTGGTTGAAGAAAAGGATTTACATACGATAACAGGATTATCTGGCAGTGGACCGGCTTATTTTTATTATATGGTGGAAGCGATGGAAACAGCTGCAGTTAATGCAGGAATAGATGAGAAAATTGCAAAAGAGTTAGCCCTACAAACAATTTCAGGAGCAGCACAAATGCTGAAACAAACAGGAGAAAACCCTAGCGAATTAAGAAAAAAAATAACAAGCCCAGGTGGGACAACCCAGGCTGCAATTGAAACGTTAGATCAATTTAAATTCCAAGAGGCAATTGAGGCTTGTATTACAAATGCTGCTAAGCGCTCAGAAGAAATGGGTGCAGCTTTTAAAATTTCAAAGTAAATTAGACATCAAAATTTAATAACTTTTTTTGATAAGAAAGAATCCAAGCGTGGATAACATTCAGCAACAGTCACATCTAGTTTCTGCGCTTTTCTTATTAGCATGTCTCTTGGAATTTTAATTAATGTCTTGTATAATAAATAAATGTTATGGCTCCATAGCTCAGGGGATAGAGCGTAGGTTTCCTAAACCTTGCGTCGCAGGTTCGAATCCTGCTGGGGCCATCAGAAAAACCTTGCTACGGCAAGTTTTTTTGTTCTTGCAATTTTTTATTCTCATAAAACATATTGTAACAAGGTCAACAAAAAAGCATTATGGGAAGTGCCCATAGTGCTTATTTTCTCTGTTTGAATTTAGCTATGTTTTATACATTTTTGTTTTTAATACTCTAACCGATTTTTTTATAATCTCTTTAAAATCAATTTGTCCTTTTACAAGCTCATAGTCTGCTTCAAATTGGTCCCTTTCACAAAGGTATTGTTCTCCATCTTTATCGGTAATTAGATAATCACCCGGGAGCCCTTTTGTTGTACCATCGGTTGTTTCGATCGTAATAGACCTTGTCAGCTTGACTGCTTCCACAACAATTGGCTTTTTTCTATACTTAGGCATAGGTATCAACCTCCTTATACGTACAATAATAGACTATGCAAACCGGGTGAATGTGTATAGGCTATTGTGTTGCATACTTGAATTTTCTAAATTGTATGAATTAATTTAGGAGGGAGTTTAACCTATTTCCTATTCAAGGGTTCACAGTAAAAAACAATCCCTTAATTAAGGCAATAGTAAAGATTACAACTAAGCCAGCGAGAGTAAGCAATCCGTATAAAAATCCATCTTCATTCATGATACATTTCTCCTTTTGTTAACTAACGAATATATAGGAAGGCAAAGGGGGATGCAAAAGATAAGATAGCTAGCACCGTAATGGCTACCCCACCTAGTTTATTGCCATCCCTGAAGTTAATCCGGGCTTGGTATAACGTATAGATTCCAATTAGTATGCCTAATAAAAAACTAAGGATAAAGTACATCTCTAATCCCTCACCTCGTTAAGCTGCGAATCATTGACCATTTTACCGAATTCTAACCGACTCATTTGAAAGTCAACGTTAACTTCTGCATTCGGCCATATTTTTTTATTCCAATCAGCCTTTTCGTAATCGGGTATCGATGCAAATTCATTTCTAATATAAAGTGACCAATAAAATGGATCACTACCATATTCTTTTTGTGCTTTTTCTATTAATTTATTTGCTTTTTTTTCTAAGCTTTTTTCGATAGATGCTTTTAATTTTTCTCGTAATTTTTCATCCTGTGAATAAGGGACAAGGCTTGGGATTGCTAAAACTTCAAATGAAAACGGCACGGTAACATCAATTGTAGTTTTAACGTCTTTTCGATAGTCAATTTTTACTTTGGTTGGGCTCTTCTTTGAGAAGTCACCAGCAATTTTATAATCTTCTTTTACCGGGTCTTGATAAGTGGATAATAAATCATCTATTTCAAGTGTATTATCCATTATTAATGCAAGCCTTGTATTTTGACCATCTAATACATCAATCATCTTCCCTTCCTTAAACACCGCCGATCCCATAAACTCAGCTGGATTTCCGCCTTTTTTTGGAATTTCCCCGGCTTTGTATTCATCCTCAGTACCATTGTTCTTGGTTTTCTCAACTGTAGCTGTTGTATACATCGCTAAAAATAAATCTGCATCTCCTTCTGTCAATTGAAAGAAGCGATGAATATCAGATTCTGGCACAATCCCTGTTTCGGTAGACCGTTCTAGCATAAGTTGGTAATATTTGTGTGGCCTTGTTTCTAATTGTGGTTTATTGTCTTTAATAAAATCTCTTGCATTCTCTTTTGATACAATAATTTGAACTTGTCGTCTAATTTGTGTTGTTCTAGATGCAGTCTGCATTAAACCAAGAAAATTATCGGACCGAGCTACTTCCTCAGAAACGACTAGAACCTTTGTATGATCAAGTGTCATTTTTTTAGATACGGATGCGTTTGCGGTAGTTGTTGCAGTGAGAAAATCATTACCTTCAACTGTAATAATTTCTGAAGCTGGTTCATTTGAGCTACCTCCCCCAATTGCAGTCCCAGTCTCGGGATTTGCAATCTGGTAAGTAAATTTAAACGTATTGTCACCCTCCCCTTTATCCACCCCAAGCGCAACAACATAGGCTTGATATTCTAATTCCGTTTTATCATAACAACCAGTAAGGAAAAGATAGAAGGGCACCATTAAAATAAATAGTTTAATGAGATTCATTATTTTAAATCCCTCCTCAATCGCTTAATTATCCAGAGTAGGTAGGGTAGTAACACATATAATGGTGTCGAATACATAAGTAATTTTTCACGATAGACGAGCTCATTAATAACCGTGTTTTCGACTAATAGACCAGAGCTAACAGTAAGTAGCCCTAATGGTAATAGGAGCGATTCATGTTCCTTTATATTAAAAACAGCCCCAAAAACCATGGCAACCAAATATAAATAAATAATAAATCGTAGAAAAGCCGCTGATAGCCAAAAAACCATGAAGAACGTTTCGACATTCGTGAAAAAATTTCCAAGATTTACGTACTGGGTTACTTCATGATAGGGATAAGCAACTTTTTCAATTGAGTTGTAATCAAAAACTAATGCATATAGTAAAAAGAAAAAAACAAGCTCAAGACTAACGACGCTTGATCCTATGTAACTCCCCCTTCGAAAAAACTTTGTATCTCGAAACGATGTATAAGCAATCGTTAATAAGATAAATTCAGAGAAAATGGATGCTTTATTTATTCCTTCAGTCAATACAACATCAAGTCCATTTCCGAATATTGGGAAAATCCGCAACCAAACGATCTCTTTAAGGATTAAAAAGGCTAGTAAGAACATCGATATTTTAATAAAAGGTAAGACAATCCATGACGTGGAACCAATCGACTCTAATCCCCTTTTTGCCGTTAAAATACAAACAATGATAAAGATAAAATAAAGACTGGTTGTCGGTGACTCTGGAAAATAGAGCAATTTAACTTCTTCAACATAGTTTCGGCTGTCAAGAACTAACAAGCCAAACGACGTAAGGAAAATAGTAAAACCGACTACTTTACCAATGAATTTTCCTAGCAATATCTCTAGCAGCTCGACTAAATTTTTATCTTTAAATAGTTTTAACAAGTGCAAAAGGATAAAAAAAGATGGAAGTGCGATAATTAGAGAAACAACGACAGACAACCAAAAGCCATTTTGAACCTTTTGAGAATAGAGTGTTGCCGTCGTATCGGAAAGCTTAACACCAATAAATAGTGCGACAATCGCGAACATTTCTCTCGTTTTTAATGTTTTATCTGGTTTCATGTAAAATCACCTGTTCATTCAGTCTGTTTCTTCTTAATATCTTTCGGTTTAATGTTTCCCGGACGCCATATTTCATTTTTAAGTGCTTTTCTAAATAAATTATTGCCTGGTGATTTATACGTTGGTGTAACTGGAGAGAAAAATGGTACACCAAATGACTTCAATGAACTTAAATAACTGATCCATACAATAAACGCTCCCGTCAGACTAAACATACCAAACCATGCCGAAGCAGTAATAAAGATGTATTTGGACAGCCTGACGGAGTAGTTCATGCTAACATCTGACACAGCAAATGATGTAAGACCAGATAAGGCAACGATGATGACGACAATCGGACTAATGATATTGGCATCAACAGCCGCCTGGCCCAAGATGAGTGCGCCAACAATACCAATGGTAGGTCCGAGTGGATTGGGAATTCGAATTCCTGCTTCTCGAATTAATTCAAAGGCTATTTCCATTAACAACACTTCGAATACTAGTGGAAACGGGACACGTTCTCTTGCAGCTGTAATAGCAAGTAGCAAGTCTGGTGGAATCATTTCACTATGATAATTGGTGACACCAATATAGATTGCCGAAATAAAAACGGTAATGAAAAAAGCAATAAATCGAATTAATCGAGTGAAATTACCATACAAAAACCGTAAATAACGGTCCTCAGGTGATTGGAAAAAAGCCCAAAAGTTTATCGGTACAATTAAACATGCTGATGAATTATCCATTAAAATAACAATATAGCCATCTTCAATATAGGTAGCTGCTTTATCTGGGCGTTCCGTATACAAAATGCTTGGCACAATCGAATATGGCCTCTCTTCTAAGAACTGCTCTAACATTTCAACATTTCGGACATTATCACTTTTGATGTCATTAATTCGCTTTTTTACATCTTTTAACACATCATTATTGACTAAATCTTCTACATATAAAAGGTTTACTTCTAACTTTGACCGCTCTCCAACCTTTAAAGATTCATTAATTAATTGTTTGTCATGAAACCTTTTTCTTAGTAACGAAACATTAACGCCTAAAGCTTCGGTAAATGCCTCTTTAGGACCTTTTATTACACTTTCATTTTGTGACTTTTCGATGCCTCGATGTTGAAATTGAGCTACATCTATTGCAAAAGCCTTATCTAAGGTATCTTCAAAGATAATTACATACCCACTGTTAATGTGTTCAATGACGTCTTCATACGTGCTAAGTTCCTCAATAGCCTCTAAGGTGACGACATTTTTTAGTGTCTCACCGACATTTTCTAATAGTGGTTGGATGATGCCAGTATATAATTTGTCACCATTTACAATCGTTGAATAGTAAAAGATGTTTATTTTATTGTTAGAATACTGAGCAACAAACTCCCTACTTGCAAAGTCACTATTTTTATCAGACGAAAACATCTTGTTCAATTGTTTAACATTTTTATCTAAATTTTTTGCGATAGAAGGGTATTTTTCATTATCTTCTTTACTAGAGTTTTTCAAATTATTTTTTAAAAAGCGAAGCACCAACTGCACCTCTCTCGTAAAATGTATGTATGATAACTCATAGTCTTTGTAATTAGAGGGGAAATTATGAGAAAGTATTTTTATCAATAATCAGTGGGAAAATAAAAAACGTTTGGATTAGGAAAAATCCAAACGTTTTGAACAAAAATATTCTGACAGCACGATTAAGCTTCAATCATTGCTTCTAATTCAATATTAATTTTAATTTCATCGCCGATTAACACGCCACCAGTTTCAAGGGCAGCATTGTAAGTAATTCCGTAATTGCTTCGATTAATTTTTCCTTCTGCGTTGAAACCAAACACTTCGTTCCCCCATGGGTCTTTTCCAGAACCTTCGAAATTAACAGTAAATGTTTCCGTGCGTGATTTTCCGGCAATAGTTAACTCACCAGTAATTTCATAAGTTTCATCTGATACTTTAGATACATTCGTTGATTTAAAAGTTATGTTAGGATGATTTTCGATATCAAAGAAATCAGCAGAACGTAAGTGATCATCCCGTTGTTGATTACGAGTATCGATGCTCTTAATGTCAATGGTAAATTGAACTTCAGCTGTCGTTAAGTCAGCAGGGTCTGCAGTTAACTCGACATCAAACTCATGAAACGTACCTTTTACTTTAGATACCATCATATGTTTCACTGAAAAATCAATGCTAGAGTGAGCCGAATCTACCTTAAATGTTTGTTTTGTCATGTTAATACCCCCATAAAATTTGTTATCATTTATTATTTAGTTACTTTATGTAAGTGAGTATATAATAGTAACTTATATTCGTCAAGAACAATATCTCAAATTAAAGATAATTTTAAATTCAGCTACATTCGTTTCCTAGATGGACATCTAGTACGCAATCATCTAAAAACATATTTCTGCTTAAGCTTGCCTAAGGCTGGGCAAGGCACGACTTGCGCTGTTGTTAAAACATATCTCTTTAATTTTTTTATCAAATAGTCTAAAATTGAATTATGAAAAATTTATAAATTTTAAAATACTATCCAAGAATCCTTCATAAGCATGAACCATGAAGTTTTTTATTCAATTAGAATGCAACCGTTTACAAAAAATAGTCTGAGGTGATTAGATGGATATGCAATCAATTCCAGCGAGAAAAGGAAACTATAATTTAACAAACTACGAAGCAGCTCGAAAAGATTTTAGTTGGGAAGAAGTTAAGAAGAATTTCAGTTGGTCAACGACTGGAAAAGTGAATGCAGCTTATGAGGCAATTGATCGCCATGCAGAGAACCCTGCTAAAAAAGATAAAGTTGCACTTATTTATTCTGCCCCTGACCGGGAAGAGAAATTAACGTTTGAAGATTTAAAGAAAGCAAGTAATAAATTTGCAAATATATTAAAGGACCATGGTGTTGAAAAAGGTGATCGGATCTTTATGTTTATGCCAAGAAGTCCTGAATTTTATGCGAGCTTCTTTGGCGTGTTAAAGGTCGGCGCTATTGCTGGTCCTCTATTTGAAGCATTTATGGAGCAAGCAGTTCGTGATCGTTTAGAAGATAGTGAAGCTAGTATGTTAATAACTACACCGGAACTGTTAGGAAGAGTACCTCAAGATGAGTTGCCGAATTTAAAGAAGATTGTCTTGGTTGGAGACCACAATGAGGATGCAGCTCATTACATTGATTTTTACACGGAAATGGCGAAAGCATCAGAACAATTTGACATTGAATGGGTTGACCTTGAAGATGGAATGCTACTGCATTATACATCTGGTTCGACGGGGAAACCAAAAGGTGTCTATCATGTGCACAATGCGATGGTTCAGCATTATGCAACAGGGGATTGGGTGATTGACCTTAAGGAAGATGATATTTATTGGTGTACCGCAGACCCGGGCTGGGTAACTGGCACGAGCTACGGCATTTTTGCACCATGGTTACACGGGGTGACGAACGTCATACGTGGTGGTCGCTTTACTCCTGAATCTTGGTATGAAACAATTGATAAAAATAATGTAACGGTTTGGTACTCTGCACCGACAGCGTTTCGTAAACTAGTTAGTGCTGGTGAGGATGTCGCCAATCAATACGATTTATCATCACTTCGTCATATTATGAGTGTTGGTGAGCCGCTTAACCCTGAAGTTATTACTTGGGGTGTGAAAGCTTTTGATCTTCGCATCCATGATACGTGGTGGATGACAGAGACAGGCGGCATGTTAATTGTGAACTATCCGTGTATGGATATTCGTCCTGGGTCAATGGGGAAACCTATTCCAGGTGTGGAAGCAGCTATTGTTGATAATGAGGGTAATGAACTTCCGCCAAATCAAATGGGTAACCTTGCGATTAAGAAAGGTTGGCCATCGATGATGCGAGCAATTTGGAAGAATCCTGGTAAATTTGAAAGCTATTTCATAAAAGATTGGTATGTGTCTGGTGATAGTGCCTATATGGATGAAGATGGGTATTTCTGGTTCCAAGGGCGCTTAGATGACGTAATTAATACGTCAGGTGAGCGTGTTGGTCCGTTTGAGGTCGAAAGTAAATTAATCGAGCATCCTGCAGTAGCAGAAGCAGGGGTAATTGGTAAGCCAGACCCAGAACGTGGTGAGATAATCAAAGCCTTTATTACGCTTAATCCAGGCTACAGTGAGTCCGATGAATTACTAGAAGATATTCGTGTCTTCGTTAAAACTGGACTTAGTGCCCATGCTGCACCACGTGAAATCGAAGTAAAAGACACGATTCCAAAAACGCGTAGTGGTAAGATTATGCGTAGACTCCTTAAATCCTGGGAATTAGGCCTGCCTACAGGTGATACGTCTACCTTAGAAGAATAATAAAAACAAAAGTGCATGCGCATAATGGAAGCTCCTGATTTTAGGTTATTCACCTACAAAATAAAAAAGATACCAAGAGCTAAGCCTCTTGGTATCTAAGTATAAAAAATCCAAGCACAATCTAGCAGGGCGCTTACGCTTTCTTATAACTACTGCAAATAATCTTTATGGTCAGTTTTATGGTTATATTTTATTTCATCAAAGAGTTGGTCCTGGTTTTGCTGGGCTTGTTGGTCATTGGTTTGGGAGACTGGGACATATGACGGATTTAACATACTTGGATTAATCATTTGTTTAAATTCACCTATTGTTAAGGGACGAGCATCTTCTTTAAGCTCATAACCAAGTTTTCCGTTCGGCTCAATCGTTGCTGTTTTTAAATCAGAAATTTTTTGGATACCTTGTTGTCTAATAAACATTTCTAATTGATCAACGGTTAGACGATGTTTTTTTAATTGATCTATTTGAATTTGCCCATTTTCGATTAATATTTTTGATTTACCGGTAATTAATTTTTCCATAAAATTAGACTTTACTTGAAGCCATTCCACTAAAATAAGTGAAATTATAAAGATGGAGGTGGCAATCAGCGTTCGTGCAACACTTGTCTCGACAATTGGTTGGATAATGATTGAACCAATCGAGATCATGATGACTGTTTGGGCTAGTGTCATTTGTGAAATAGACTTTCTACCAGCAATTCGTAAGAGAAAAATACCCGCAAATACTAACAAAAAGGAATTTAAAATAAATTTCAAATCTATCTCCATGTGATTACCCCGTTTCTTAATTATTTGCTTTATAAATGGTTGGCATTGTTTTATTCGTTTTTAATTGTAATTGTTGTTTCAATTGTTCAGAAATGGTTGCTAAACCAGTTTCATTTGGAACAAAGTAGATCAAGCCATTAACTCGTTCATTTGTTCCTTCAATGTTGAGTGTTTCCACTTGGTTTGAGCTAGCGGATGCATACGTTCTTTCGAGTCCATAAATTTCTTTCGGTTTAAAGTTCGTTTCAATATTTTCTCCAAGAATATCCGATATTTTATCCACCTTTAAAATTGTTCCAGCAGAAATGGTCTCGTCCATAACCGCACGAATAAATTGGCGTTGTCTTTCTTCTCTAGGGTATGTTACGTTAACGTCTCGTTTTCTCATTCGTACAAAAGCGAGGGCCTCTTCCCCATTTAAATGCATTGGTCCTTGTTCAAAATAAATGCGCTCATTGTTTTGGTAAATGTTTTTCTCCCAAAACCCTTCTTTAACATCAATGGTCACGCCACCTAGTGCATCAACAATATCCTTAAATCCTTCAAAGTCGACAGCAATATACTTATCAATGGGGATATCTAATAAATTTTCCACTGTTTCCACTGTCAGTTTGCTTCCTCCATAACCAGATATCGAACCAAACGTGTAAGCAGCATTAATTTTGTGCGTACCTGCATATTCTTCTACTTGATTAATCTCAACCATAGTGTCACGTGGAATCGTCGTCATCGTCATACTGTCGGTTTCAGGATTAAGTGTAACAACAATTAGCGTATCTGCTCGCCCATTTTGTCCACCAGTCGAATAGTTTTCAACTCCGACTAAAAGAATTGACAGAGGATCATCACCAATCGTGACTTCTTGTTTTCGTAAGGACGATTTGTTTCCCGCACGCTCTAGGTCTGTAAAGGATTTGTTTGCAGCAGTGTACATTTCATAAAAAAAGTATCCACCGACGCCCAGGGAAGAAAGGAATAAGATTAGTAGGAAATAAAGTAACTTCCTTTTCCAATTTGGGTGATTATGTTTATTAGCTCTTTTTTCTTCCATTGTTTCACTCCCAACGCACCTGTATTACACCTCTAGTCATCATAATTAGCATAATTAAACAAAACATACCTGTTAAATTGGGGAAATCATGCAACAATTTGCTTACTTCCTTGGAGTTGTCGGTATAACTCAAAATTAGCAAAAATTGTTTACATTAATAAATGCATTCTTTTATAATGTAGGAAGAATAATTGAAAGTGGTGTGGAAATGGATGCAGGTTTATTATCAGTTTTAGTTGTAGGATTTATATTGGGTATTAAAGGAGGCATGGAACCTGACCATGTTGTTGCTGTCTCCACCATTGCAAGTCAAAGTAAAAAGTTGTCGAAAGCTTCATTAGCTGGTGTTTTCTGGGGGATTGGCCATACGACTACATTATTTATTGTCGGTTTTGTATTGATAATGATGAAGGGGCAAATAACAGATACATGGGCGTTATCTCTAGAGTTTGTAGTTGGAATTATGATGGTCTATCTCGGTTTAACAAATATTACATCAATTAGGAAAGAAAAGGTCCATGCCCATACCCATTACCATGATGGTAAAGTGCATTCACATTTTTATTCAGATAAAAACAAGGAATCGCATGATTATAAACATGTTTCCTACCGAAAGTCATTAATTATAGGTCTTATTCATGGCCTTGCAGGAAGTGCTGCGATGGTTCTTTTAACGATTGCTTCGGTAGATACTTTATGGCAGGGGGCCATATATCTTATTATTTATGGCGTGGGAACTATGTTTGGAATGTTTTTAGTTACATCATTTATTAGTATTCCTTTCGTTCTTTCAGTCAAAAAGGTTAAGATTAATCATTTCATTATCAGACTCGCAGGTGTGGCAAGTTTAGCTTATGGGCTAGTAATCATGTACAATATTGGGATTACAGAAGAGTTAATAAAGAACTGGATAAAATAGCTCTAAAGGTATATGTGCCGAACCAAAATATGCTACTGCGATGATAATAACAACAACTTTACCGAAAACACCTATAAAAAACCGAGAACAATTATTTTTGTCCTCGGTCAGTTAATAGCTATCCTCTTTTACGGATTTCAAAATTATCTTCAAGTAAAACCCAATTTTGTGGGAAAGCAAGCCCTAGCTTCCAATAACTTATACCGCGTAAGTTTAATTCCCTAATTAAATCAAATTTTGCTTGAATTGACCTAGCATCTTCAAACCAAACTTCATGTCGTTTTCCATTTGCATCGGTATAAAAGAAAAAAGGTGCCTCAGCGTCATTGTCATATTCAATCGCAACATTTTGTTCTCTTGCAAGCGTAATCGCGCGTTGTGGACTTAATGCTTTTGCATAATCTCCACCAGGTTCATATGGGAGTGTCCAGTCATATCCGTATAAATTTTGACCAAGCATAATTTTATTAGCTGGCATTTCCGTTAAGGCATATTCGACAACATCACGGACCGGTTTTATTGGAGATACGGCCATTGCTGGACCACCACTATAGCCCCATTCATACGTCATTAACACAACAAAGTCAGCAATTTCCCCGTGGGCTTTATAGTCATGTGCTTCATACCATTCCCCCTCCTGGGTGGCACTAGTTTTCGGTGCGAGTGCTGTCGACATGAGTAAGCCTGCATTCGATAGACGTTGTTTTGCTTTACGTAAAAATTGATTATAATCATCTCTGTTAGCAGGCGGTAGGTATTCAAAATCAAAGTGGACATCACGGTAGCCTACTTCCTTTGCCGTAGCAATAATATTATCAAGTAACGTATTTTGAACAGTATTATTTGTAACAATAAGCTTCCCTAACTCCGCACTAAAGGCCCCTTCTTCTAAATTTGTTACAACTAGCATCAATGTTGCATTGTTATTAGCAGCAATAGTAGCAAAATTATCTAATGGTGGGGCAACCAACTCTCCTGTTCTTGTGACCCGGTAATTAAACGGTGCTAAGTAAGTGAGGTATGGTGTATTTTTTTGTGCTGAATTCTTAAGTGTCTCTGAAACGGTTCCACCCAATGGTTCGACATAAGCATTTACTTCAATCGTCGGTTCTGGTGTTTCCGGAATATAGAGGCGAGTACCGACAGAAAGTGGTTGGCTAACAGCAATATTATTAATTCTAGCTAATTCATTAACAGTTAAGCCAAAGCGTTGGGCTATGCGGTATAAACTATCCCCTGACTGAACAACGTAAAACTGTCCAACAATAGGGATGACTAATGATTGCCCTACAACTAGTTCTGACGGTGCATCTAATTCATTGGCAGCTTCAATCGCGGTAGCTGTTGTTCCGTATCTGTTTGCAATAGAAGAAAGGGATTGTCCCCGTTCAACGATGTGGATTTGCAAAGCGCATTCCTCCTCTTCAAATTTTTACTCGTTGTTAGCCTATGATTAGAGATAAAAAGGGTGTCTAACAATTGCTATTTTTTAAAAATAAATTTGGTATGATGGATAGGAAAGCTCTTCAAGGAATCAACGTTGTCGAAATTAAAGGAGGTGAAACCTACTACTTGAATAGAAAATGATGCATCATTGGAAAGAGATTTTAGTATGCAACTAGATATTCAGTAGTAGCAATGTGTCTGAGATTACCAATCAAGATCAATACTACATGCATTTAGCTATAGATGAAGCAAAAAAGGCAGCACAGCTTGGAGAAGTACCGATTGGGGCGGTGATTGTTCATCAAGATCAAGTAATCGCTTCTGCTTTTAATTTAAGGGAATCCCTACAGACTACTGCTTCACATGCCGAATTAATTGCGATTGATAAAGCAAATGAAACGATAGGAAGTTGGCGATTGGAAGAATGTACCCTTTATGTCACATTAGAGCCATGTCCAATGTGTGCGGGGGCAATTCTTCAATCTCGAATACCACGTGTTGTGTTTGGGGCTTATGACCCCAAAGCTGGATGTGTTGGTTCCTTACTGAATTTGCTTCAAGATGATCGCTTTAATCATAGAGCGATTGTACAGGGGGGAGTACTAGAAAAAGAGTGTGGCAAACTGTTATCGGATTTCTTTCAAGCGTTAAGGGCACAAAGAACGCAACAGAAATAATGTGGTAAACATTTACAGCTGATTATCATTGCAATTTTATATAAAACTCGCTATACTTGTAATTGCGCTACAAACAGCGCATCTAATAATTGATAGCAAATTTGCCGTGCTAAGCGGGGAGGTAGCGGTGCCCTGTACTCGCAATCCGCTGTAGCGAGGCTGAATTCCCATCCGAGGTGGAGTGGCTGCATGGTCTGCCTTAAGGGATTGGTGTTGACACTCGGGTCCTGCGCAATGGGAACCCGTGAACCCTGTCAGATCCGGAAGGAAGCAGCAGTAAGCGGTTATTCTCGTGTGCCGCGGGGAAGCCTGGGTCGAGCCATGAACTTAAGTAACGCATGGGGTTGTTTCATCGAAGATGGGTGCACGGTATATAACTATATAAATTAAAAACCTCTTGTCAAACGGCAAGAGGTTTTTTAATGTTTGGCTCAAAATACTTCCATCATACTAGTTCACACCATCGTTTCATTTCATGTATAATAAAGAGGAATTCAAAGAGGGGATCGTGAAAAATGAGCTACCAAGCCCTATACCGCGTATGGCGCCCGAAAAGCTTTGCAGACGTAGTCGGACAAACCCATATAACTCGTACCCTACAAAATGCGATTATGCAGGAGAAGTTCACACACGCATACCTTTTTTCTGGTCCTCGTGGAACCGGAAAAACAAGTGCAGCCAAGATTTTTGCAAAAGCGGTTAACTGTGAAAAGTTTCCTGTGATCGAACCTTGTAATGAGTGTTCTGCTTGTTTAGGAATTCAAGATGGGTCGATTTCTGATGTCATTGAAATTGATGCAGCCTCAAACAATGGGGTTGAACAAATAAGAGATATTAGAGATAAAGTAAAATATGCACCTAGTTCAGTACCCTACAAAGTCTATATTATAGATGAAGTGCATATGTTGTCGATTGGGGCGTTTAATGCGCTGTTAAAAACATTGGAAGAACCACCAAAACATGTGGTTTTTATTTTGGCAACTACTGAACCTCATAAAATTCCGCTGACCATTATCTCAAGATGTCAACGGTTTGATTTTAAACGAATTTCGCAGCAAGCAATGGTTGAAAGAATGCAAACAATTGTTGACGCAGAGGAGATAAAAGTGTCGATGGAGGCACTAGAAATTGTTGCTTTGTCTGCTGAAGGTGGAATGCGTGATGCATTAAGCCTACTGGACCAAGCAATATCATACAGTGAAGACCAAGTCGAACTAAATGACGTATTAGCGGTAACCGGAGCTGTTTCCCAAGGTAAATTGTCTGAAATTGTTGATGCCATGTCTGAACGTAATGTTCAATACGCTTTATCTACAATAGATGAAATCATTCAAGCAGGGAAAGACCCAGGCCGTTTTGTATTTGACCTAATCTATTATTTACGCGACTTGTTGTTATATCAAAGCGCCCCAGAACTTGGCCACATATTAGAAAGAGCGATCGTAAATGATATGTTTAAAGCATTGGCTGAAAAATTAGATGCTGAATGGATTCAGGCAGCAATCACTGAATTAAATCAATGTCAGCAAGAAATAAAATGGACAACAAGCCCAAAGGTATTTATTGAAATATCTGTGTTACGAATCACAGACCAAAAGCGAACATCCCAGCTCGATGATAGTAGAGTAAATGAACTAATCTATAAACTAGAGCAGTTGGAAAAAGAATTGGCCACAGTTAAAAGCCAAGCACACAATCCACAACCGGATAATGCTAACGTAAATAATGTACCAAAACGTACACCGAGCCGGTCGACTAAGAGTATGTATAAGGTACCATATGAAAAAATACGCCATGTCTTAAGTGAAGCTTCTAAGGTAGAATTAAAGAATGTCCAATCTCAATGGCCAAATTTCATGGAAGCTTTAAAACGCAAAAGTGCACCTGCACACGCTACAGTTCACGACAGCAAACCAAGAGCGGCTTCAAATGATTCCTTAATATTGGCATTTAAGTATGAAATACACTGTTCGCTTGCTTTAGACCATCAACAAACGATAGAATTACTATTAGCTGAATTACTTGGTAAACAGCTATCCATCATTCCAATTCCAGAAGTGAACTGGCAAGAGGTTCGAGAAGACTTTCTTAGAAGCCAACGAAATGAAGAAGGTGGAGAAACAGGTGACACAACACAGGCTGACCCGCTAGTAGAGGAAGCACGAAAGCTGGTTGGTGATGATTTACTAGAAATAAAAGATTAAAATGGAGATAAATAAAAGGAGGGATTTCCATGCGTGGTGGTATGGGAGGAAACATGAATAAGATGATGAAACAAATGCAGAAGATGCAAAAGGATATGATGAAGGCTCAAGAAGAGCTTCAAGAAATGTCCTTTGAAGCAACTGCAGGAGGCGGCATGGTTAAAGTCGTTGCCAATGGTAAAAAGGAAATTGTTGATATAGAAATAAAAGAAGAAGTAGTAGACCCGGATGATGTGGAAATGCTACAAGATTTAATAATTGCTGCTACGAATGATGTTTTGAAACAAGTGGAAGAAAGATCAAATGACACAATGGGACAATTCACCAAAGGGTTAAACTTACCTGGAGGAATGTTCTAGGAGGTAATCTTTGTGTATTATCCTGAACCAATTTCTAAGCTGATTGACAGCTTTACTAAATTGCCAGGAATCGGGCCGAAAACAGCCGTACGCCTGGCTTTTTTTGTTTTAAATATGAAAGAAGATGATGTATTAGATTTTGCAAAATCATTGGTGAGTGCAAAAAGAGAACTAACCCATTGTTCTGTTTGTGGTCACATTACCGACGTTGATCCTTGTTCGATTTGTCAGGATGAATCTAGGGACAGTTCGATTATTTGTGTTGTTCAGGATCCAAAAGATGTGATTGCGATGGAAAAGATGAAAGAATTTTCTGGGAGATATCATGTATTGCATGGTGCGATATCACCAATGGATGGGATTGGACCAGAGGATATAAATGTACCTGGTTTGTTATCTCGGTTGAAAGATGAAGCCGTTGAAGAGCTAATTCTTGCGACGAATCCGAATATTGAAGGAGAAGCAACGGCAATGTACATTTCTCGTTTAGTGAAGCCATCAGGGATTAAAACGACTCGAATTGCTCACGGTCTGCCAATGGGTGGAGACCTTGAATATGCGGATGAAGTAACGCTTTCGAAAGCAATGGAAGGCAGAAGAGAATTATAAAAATAAGGTGATAAACATGCTGCCTGGAAAAAAACCCCAAAAGAAAAAACATGTAGATCAACAGTTGCTTGATGAAATATTTCAATTAAAAGATGAATGGATGAGTCTAAAGTCTATTATTGATAGAAGTTTCGAACCAAGTGAAACGGGTTTGCATGACTTAGCGGTTGCTGAGGCTAAATATTTTTATCTTTTACGAGAAGCTAGAAAACGCAAAGTTAGTGCCCTAAGATAAATAAAATAAGGTTCTTTTTCTCTTAACTCTTTCATATTTTGTAGAAAGGACAAGCAGAAGGAGGAGGAAAAGTGGACTCAACTATTGTTATCACGGGTATGGTTGTGTTAATTGCTTTACTGTTGATCTTAGGAGCACCGCTTAAACCGATGAGATTTGTTGCTCAAGGTACGATAAAATTAGTTATCGGTGTACTGTTTTTATTCTTTTTTAATACGTTTGGAGCTTCCATAGGATTACATCTACCTATAAATGTTTATACTACGTTAATTGCTGGCTTTTTAGGAATCCCTGGACTGGCATCACTTACTGCATTACAAATATTCGTACTTGGATAGAGTTGTCAGGAGACAGCTCTTTTTATTTTAAGATAAGAAAGTATAAAAAGATCCAAGAGCTTCTTATAGTAAGAATGGATAGCTTACCCGTAGTCATACAATGAAAACAGATTGCAGTAGGTATGGTACGGCCTACTACCGAATTTTGTTTACACGAAAAATTAAACGTGGATAACATTCAGTCACGCCCAGCTGCAGCGCTTTTGATAAAAAGCTATTTTTGTATAGTTTGTTGCTTTTAATTATAATAGATCGATACTACGCAACAAAAAAATCCTTATGTGCCCAATTAGTGTTCATTTATTTTAGATTTGGTCACATAGGAAAATTTATATTACCAAGCTGAACATGGCTGAAGATTAGTTGGTAACATAAATGCTTTATGGAACCAAAACAATTTGTGAAATTGAAAAGCGGTAACATAAACAGTTTTATGTAACCCGAAAGGCAGTTGGCAACAAGAAATGGTAATATAAATCAATTTATCTTACCATTAC
Organism: Aquibacillus salsiterrae; assembly: GCF_028416595.1. Taxonomy (GTDB): domain Bacteria; phylum Bacillota; class Bacilli; order Bacillales; family Amphibacillaceae; genus Aquibacillus_A; species Aquibacillus_A salsiterrae. The sequence continues at coordinate 60,532 of NZ_JAMQKC010000013.1, forward strand.
CAACTGAAAAAGGCATCGTTCGGTTACGTAAAGATTCTTATGTTACCCTAATAGGTTCTTTCCCCGATAAAAGAATTTACGAGCCCCAAATAGACTACTGCATTCTAAAATCGGCACGAAACACGTGAACCAAGGGCACACACTCTTTCGACCCACGTTTTTAGAATGCACACGCTGCCCGGAGCGCAAATCAACCCTAACAAGTTAGTGCGCATTATATAAAAAATGCGTGGGTGACAAAACTTTTTCAGAATACAACCATGGCTAGGCTTCGGAATAACCACCATCAATATGAACAGATTACAGTATGGCGGGGTCAATTAACGTTAAATTGATTAAATCGCTATTAGTTTCAAAAAAACAGTTGACGTAAGGCATACCATTATGTTAAATTATTAAAGTCGCTTCAAAATAGTTAACGACAAACAAAAATTGTTGAAAATAATTGTTGACTTCTACGAAATGGCATGGTATGATAGTTTATGTCGCTAAGAGATGAAGTGACAGCGAGAGAATCCATTGATCTTTGAAAACTGAACAAAACAACCAGTATGTTTAAAGAAAAAGTGTAGGCGACTGTTTAATAGCGTACGGATAGATAAGACAGCATGTAGCACTTTGAACTTCAAGTGCGAAATGATGGATTAACTATACGCTAGCTATTGGGAGCCGAAGCTAGATTAGAAATACAATTGCTAGTCAAGTTTATGAGTAAATCAACTCATTCATTTATTGGAGAGTTTGATC
>NZ_JAMQKC010000014.1 GCF_028416595.1 Aquibacillus salsiterrae
TGAGACTTCCCATCATTTTAAATGAGTAAGATCCCTCAGAGACGATGAGGTTGATAGGTCCGAGGTGGAAGCATGGCAACATGTGCAGCTGACGGATACTAATCGATCGAGGACTTAACTAAAAATAGGAAGCGTAGCGGGCTTGGTAGCCACGACATGCATAAGCAGAGCGCCGTAAGTGACCTGATCTTGGTCACTGAAGGTGAACTGCTTATGTCACGAGTGGCTAGCCCGCGAAGCTGGACTGAATAAGGAAGCGCAATGGGCTTGCCCAGATGCGACACGCATAAGACAAGACACCGTAAAGTCTATGGTTTTGGGACTTGGAGGTGGATTGAGTTATGACGCGAGCATCTAGCCCATGGAGCTAGACTGAAAAAGTGAAGGCGACTGTTTAATAGCGTACGGATAGATAAGACAGCCTGTAGTACTCTGAACTTTGAGTACGAAAGGATGGATTAACTATACGCTAGCTATTAGGAGCCGGAACTAGACTGAAAAAGTGAAGGCGACTGTTAAATGTCTTGTACCAACTTCTTATCTAGTTTTCAAGGTATTACAAGAAATATATGTCTGGTGGCTATAGCAAAGAGGTCACACCTGTTCCCATGCCGAACACAGTAGTTAAGCTCTTTTGCGCCGATGGTAGTTGGGGCTTTGTCCCTGTGAGAGTAGGACGTCGCCAGGCAAAAAAACCCTTTAAAAGTTTACGAACTTTTAAAGGGTTTTTTTTATTTTTATAGAATTGGGCTTTATGGCGAAGTTTATGCAAGCAAAAGTAGAAAAAAATCAGCAGTGAATTAGGATAAATTAATACCTATTACATGCATTATATTGTTTTTAAACAATATATCTATAAAATAAGATAAAAAATTGATTGGGTGAGGAATACTAATGATTACTTATATTTTTGACGATCGTTTTCTATTAATCATGAGTAGAATAATCATTGCATTGGTTTTATCAGGTTTGATTGGTTTTGAGAGAGAATTAAAAAATCATTCCGCTGGTTTTAGAACCCATATTTTAGTTGGAGTAAGCTCTTGTTTAATGATGTTGTTATCGTTATATGGGTTTAATGAATATGTTGATGGTAACAATAATATTCAATTCGACCCTACAAGAATTCCCTCATATGTAATAAGTGGGATAGGTTTTCTTGGTGCAGGAACGATTATAGTTAATGGAGTAACGATTCGTGGTTTAACGACAGCGGCTTCAATTTGGGCTGTAGCTGGACTTGGGTTAGTTGTTGGTGCAGGGATGTACGGGGAAGCAGTATTTACAACGATTATTATCTTATTAAGTTTAGTTCTACTAAATAACTTTGAAAACCTGTTTCTTTCCAAGCAAAATAGAGTATCGTTGCAACTTTTGGTTGGGCAAGAGTTGAAAATGGAAGTGCTGCTAAGTACTTTAGAAGGTTATCAAGCGAAAATTGAAAAGCTAGAAATCGAAAAGGAAGCAGGGGACAATAGAAGTATCTTTATTCAACTTCATTATAAGAGCCCTGCTAGCAAATATGAATTGTATGACAATATTTCTAGGATAAGTGATGTCAAACAGGTCAATGAAACGCATTAGTAGAATTATGTGACAATTTGTTGGAAACAATAGGTTTTTTTTCTAGTAATCAAGGCAAGAATATACTATACATTTTGTTTGGCATTTACTAAGTAAACAGAGTATAATAACAATATAGTCAAAGATAGTCAAAGTCAGATGATGAAGGAGGGTAATATGCGGAATATATCTGATGTAATTGAAGATTATTTGAAAAAAATCATTCAAGATAATAACAAGAATACGATTGAAATAAAGCGAAGTGAAATTGCTGATCGATTTGAATGTGTACCTTCTCAAATTAATTATGTGATTAATACACGGTTTACTGTGGAAAAGGGATATATTGTTGAAAGTAAACGTGGTGGCGGAGGATATATCCGTATTATCCGAATGACAAATCGTGACAAGGCCAAGTTGATTGATGAAATTATTAAAATGATTCAACCAACTGTAACACAGCAGGCTGCTATCGATATACTCGAACGTTTACTAGAGGAAGAAATGATTACAAAACGTGAAGCGAAGATTATGGTGAGTGCGATTAGTCGAGATACATTGCTTTTTCAACTGCCCATTAGAGATGAAGTTAGGGCAAGGGTTTTATCCGCGATGTTAACTGCTTTAAAACACTAGGTAGTGAGGAGGTTACCTAATTATGGATTGTCAGGAATGCCATGAAAGAACCGCTACTTTGCACTTTACAAAAGTAGTAAATGGAAATAAAACTGAAATTCATGTATGCGAACATTGTGCCAAAGAGAAAGGCTATGTTTCCTACGATGAGGAAGCATATTCACTACATGATTTACTTTCAGGGTTATTTAACTTTAGTTCTCCCTCTGTCAAACAAAATAGTTTTGTGCATACACAAGGTAAAACATGTGAGAAATGTGGGATGTCATACAGTGATTTTACACGAATTGGAAAATTCGGGTGTGCAGAGTGCTATCATACTTTTGAAGATCATTTAAATCCAATTTTCCGTAGGGTGCATAGTGGGAACACGACACACCATGGTAAAATACCGAAAAGGATAGGTGTTGATATTAATCTGAAGAAAACGTTGACTGGCTATAAGGAAAAATTGCAGCAACTTATAGAAGGTGAGGAATTTGAAGAGGCTGCTAAGGTTCGTGACAAAATTAAATCACTAGAAAAAGATCTATCCCGTAATGGGGGTGATGATTAAATGTCCTTACAACAATTTATGAATGATGCAATAAGCCCTTGGATGAAAGAAGATGGTCCAGATAGTGATATTGTAATGAGTAGTCGAATTAGGTTAGCAAGAAATTTTGATAATATTCCTTTTCCTATTTTGGCAAAAAATGAGGATTTATTAAAAATATTAGAATTTATAAAGTCTAAGTATCACCATCAAACGTTTAAAACCTATCAAGATTTAGAATTTGTTACTATGAGTGAGCTAAAGCCTATTGAGAAACGTGTTCTCGTTGAGAAGCATTTAATTAGCCCCCATTTAGCGGAAAAGTCTCAATTAGGCGCAGTGTTAATTTCTAAAAGTGAACAGGTTTCTGTAATGGTGAATGAAGAGGACCATATTCGAATACAATTATATTTCCCAGGCTTTCAGTTAGAAAAGGCGTTAGATCAAGCTTTTGCTTTCGACGATTGGTTGGAGGAAGAAATTAATTATGCGTTTGATGAAAAGCGTGGATACTTAACCAGTTGCCCGACTAATGTTGGAACTGGACTTCGTGCATCGGTTATGATGCATCTCCCTGCTTTAGCGCTAACACAGAAGTTGAATCGGATGATACCTGCTATTAATCAACTTGGTTTAGTTGTCAGAGGTATCTACGGTGAAGGTAGTGAGGCGTTAGGGAACATTTTTCAAGTTTCGAATCAAGTAACTTTAGGTAGGGCTGAAAAGGATACCGTGGACGACTTGCAAAGTGTTGTTGAAAAATTAATAGAACAAGAGCGAAATGCAAGAGAACTTCTATTAGAACAGTCTCCGCTTCAATTAGAAGATAGAATCTTCCGCTCTTACGGTGTGTTGGAGCATAGTCGAATCATTGAGTCGAAAGAAACTGCCAAGTGCTTATCAGATGTTCGCTTAGGGATAGATGTTGGGTTTATTAAAAATATTTCCAAATCAATTCTTAATGAATTAATGGTACTAACTCAACCAGGATTTTTACAACAATATGCGAAGGAAGGCTTATCTCCTGAAGAGAGAGATAAATTAAGAGCTTCACTTATTAGAGAACGATTAAATTTAGAGAATGGTTAGGAGGAGTGCCTAATGATGTTTGGGCGATTTACAGAAAGAGCACAAAAAGTACTAGCGCTTTCCCAAGAGGAGGCAGTTAGACTAGGACATAATAATATTGGAACAGAGCACATCCTACTTGGATTAGTCAGTGAAGGGGAAGGGATTGCTGCTAAGGCATTAAAATCGCTTGGACTTGAAACGCAACGAATTCAAGAAGAAGTGGAACAATTAATTGGTAGAGGTCAGAAGGTATCGCAGACCATCCATTATACACCACGGGCTAAAAAAGTAATTGAGTTATCTATGGACGAAGCTCGTAAACTAGGTCATTCTTATGTAGGAACAGAGCATATCTTACTAGGATTAATTCGTGAAGGTGAAGGTGTTGCTGCTCGTGTGCTAAATAATTTAGGAATTAGCCTAAATAAAGCAAGGCAACAAGTGCTACAGTTGTTAGGTAGTAATGAGTCTAGTGGGGGACAACAAGGTCGAGGTGGTCAATCTACCAGTGCGAATACCCCTACGTTAGATTCATTAGCTCGAGACTTAACGTCAATTGCTAAAGAAGGGAATATTGACCCAGTTATTGGCCGTGAAAAAGAGATTGAACGAGTTATTCAAGTGTTAAGTCGTCGTACAAAAAACAACCCTGTGTTAATTGGTGAACCAGGTGTTGGTAAAACAGCTGTTGCAGAAGGGCTTGCCCAACAGATCGTTAACAACGAGATTCCGGAAATATTACGAGATAAACGGGTCATGACTTTAGATATGGGTACGGTTGTTGCTGGTACAAAGTATCGTGGTGAATTTGAAGACCGCTTAAAGAAAGTAATGGAGGAAATTCGCCAAGCTGGAAACATTATATTATTTATTGATGAACTTCATACATTAATCGGTGCTGGTGGTGCAGAAGGTGCTATCGACGCTTCTAATATTTTGAAACCTTCCCTAGCTCGTGGTGAATTGCAGTGTATTGGTGCAACGACATTAGATGAATACCGAAAATACATTGAAAAAGATGCGGCGTTAGAACGGCGATTCCAACCGATTCAAGTCAATGAACCAACTGTCGAACAATCTGTTCAAATTTTAAAAGGATTAAGAGATAGGTATGAAGCACACCACCGTGTAACCATAACAGATGAGGCAATTGATGCTGCTGCAAAATTGTCAAATCGGTACATTACTGATCGCTTTTTACCAGATAAAGCGATAGATTTAATTGATGAAGCTGCATCAAAGGTGAGATTACGTTCGTACACAGCCCCACCAAATTTGAAAGAATTAGAGCAACAATTAGAGGAAGTAAAGAAAGAAAAGGATGCAGCAGTCCAAAGTCAGGAATTCGAAAAGGCTGCATCATTACGAGATAGTGAACAACGATTAAGAGAAGAAGTGGAAGAAACGAAAGAGAAATGGAAAGAAAAGCAAGGCCAAGAAAGCTCAGAAGTTACAGTTGAGGATATTGCTAGTGTCGTTTCAACATGGACTGGTGTTCCTGTTTCTTCCTTAACTAAAGATGAAAGTGAACGCCTATTGCATATGGAAGATGTCTTACACGACCGACTAATTGGTCAAGAAGAGGCTGTTAAAGCTGTGTCAAAAGCTATCCGTCGTGCCAGAGCTGGCCTTAAAGATCCTAAGCGTCCAATTGGTTCATTCATATTCCTAGGACCTACTGGTGTAGGTAAAACAGAATTGGCTAGAGCTCTTGCAGAGTCGATGTTTGGTGATGAGGATGCAATGATTCGAGTTGATATGTCTGAGTATATGGAAAAGCATTCCACCTCTCGTTTAGTCGGATCTCCTCCGGGGTATGTAGGTTATGAGGAAGGTGGTCAACTTACTGAGAAAGTGAGAAGGAAGCCGTATTCAGTAGTACTTCTTGATGAGGTTGAAAAGGCCCACCCAGAAGTATTTAACATCTTACTTCAAGTGTTAGAAGATGGTCGTTTAACTGATTCTAAGGGCCGGGTTGTCGACTTTAGAAATACCGTCTTAATTATGACTTCAAACGTTGGTGCTAGTGAATTAAAACGCAATAAATACGTTGGGTTTAGCGTTGGGGATGAAGAAGCTGATTACAAGGGGATGAAGTCCAAAGTAATGGATGAAATGAAAAAAGCATTCCGTCCAGAATTCCTAAATCGAATCGATGAAATCATTGTCTTCCATTCATTAGAAAAAAAGCACATGAAAGATATAGTTTCTTTAATGGTAAATCAATTGCAAAAACGATTAACCGAACAAGAAATCGATTTTATTTTGACAGACAAAGCGTTAGAGAAAATTGCTAACGAAGGATTTGACCCTGAATATGGTGCTAGACCATTACGTCGTTCCTTACAGAAAAATGTGGAAGACTTGTTGTCTGAAGAGTTATTAAAAGAGACAATTAAAAAAGGTCAAAAAATAAAAATAGATGTAAATGAGAAGGAAGAATTCATTGTTTCTCCTCAATAAATTTTGATTTTGTAAGGGATATAGAATGAAAAAATCGGAAGGTTGCTCCTTCCGATTTTTTCAAATCATAGATATGTATCTCCTGCGCTTGAATACGTGAACGAAAAAGTATGAAAAATGATAAATTTCTGTAACTTGCCCGTCATGTATTTCGTATAAGATAGGGAGAGAAGATAAGGAGCGATTAAAGTGGCGAAGATAAAGACAAAATATGTGTGCCATGAATGTGGATATGAATCGCCAAAATGGATGGGCAAGTGTCCGAGTTGTAATAGTTGGAACACACTAGTTGAGGAAGTTGTAGCATCTCAGTCGAATGCTAGGCATATAATGGTCACAGGAGAGCCAACTAAAACAAAACCAGAGAAGATCACATCGATTGTTACTAAAGATGAACCGCGAATTAAAACAAACATGCGAGAGTTTAACCGCGTGTTAGGAGGGGGAATCGTACCTGGGTCATTAGTTTTAATTGGAGGGGACCCAGGGATAGGAAAATCTACTTTATTATTACAAGTATCTGCTCAGCTTGCAGATAGCAATTTAGATATTCTTTATATTTCAGGGGAAGAATCGACCCGGCAAACGAAATTACGTGCCGATCGTTTAGGGGTTAAATCTGACCAATTATATGTGTTATCTGAAACTAACTTAGTAGAGATTGTTAATCAAATAGAGTATATAAATCCTTCTTTAGTTGTCATTGATTCAATTCAAACCATTTATCGTGATGAAATAACTAGTGCGCCCGGTAGTGTATCACAAGTTCGTGAGTGCACAAGTGAATTAATGCGAATCGCGAAAAATAAACATATCCCTATTTTCATTGTAGGGCATGTTACAAAGGAAGGATCAATTGCTGGTCCAAGATTATTGGAACATATGGTCGATGCTGTTTTATATTTTGAAGGAGAGAGGCATCATACATTTCGCATCCTTCGTGGCGTGAAAAATAGATTTGGTAGTACAAATGAAATGGGAATTTTTGAAATGAAAGAAGAGGGATTACGGGAAGTAATGAACCCTTCTGAAATCTTTCTTGAAGAAAGGTCCCAAGGTGCTGCTGGATCAACTGTTGTTGCGTCAATGGAGGGTAGTCGCCCTGTACTCGTAGAAATCCAATCCCTTATTTCCCCAACGAGCTTTGGAAATCCGAGGAGAATGGCGACTGGTATTGACCATAACCGGGTTCCGTTATTAATGGCTGTTTTAGAAAAAAGAGTTGGACTATTGCTCCAAAACCAAGATGCATATGTCAAGGTGGCAGGTGGTGTTAAACTTGATGAACCAGCGATAGATCTAGCTATTGCCGTCAGTATTGCATCGAGTTTTCGAGATAAACCATCACGTCATGATGATGTACTCATCGGTGAAGTTGGCTTAACTGGGGAAGTAAGAAGAGTAGCAAGAATTGACCAACGGGTACAGGAAGCAGCTAAATTAGGGTTTAAGCGCGCGATCATCCCAAGCAAAAATTTAGATGGATGGACACCACCGGTTGAAATTGATGTGATTGGTGTTAATACAATTCAAGATGCGTTAAAGAAAACGTTAGGGGATAGGGATTAATTAATTTGTAATTAATAGATAAAAAGATTTAACCTAATGTTCCGTGTATTGGATTTTGCCGAAAGCATTGATTGACTTAAGGTTTTAGTTATGCTAAAATCAATAGTTTTACTAGTTTGACGAAATTTTTATGTTATGGTATTTTATAAAAATATAGAATTAATTGTTACTAAGAAAAGCGTAAGTCGCGTCTTGGTCAGACTAAGACAGGCATAAGACAAGAAATGAAGTGGCGGTCTTTGCCACAGAAGGGATTGACTTATGACCTCAGGCAGGCTAGGGAAGCGGAGTGGACTGCTCTTTGATTTTTTTATACTTTTGTATCTTTTTAAAAAAATGCTAGTTCCGTTTTTTAATTTTTATAGGGAGATTATTTTTTAAAAATGTGGAAATAATGTTGATAGGAGGTGACATTGGTGCTAAAAAGAATAGTGCAATTGTTTATTATTATTGCAGGAGGTACCATAGGATATTTATATATCCCTGATTTAATTGGATTCATGGATATTACTACGAACAAGTGGATTCAGGGACCTTATACTGGACTTGTTTTAGGAGCAATTATTTTATTTTTGATGACTTTTTGGTTAGTCGACCATATCGTCAACTTTTTGCGTTGGGTTGAAGAGACGCTAGTAAAAGCGCCGGTAGCCGATTTGTTTTTTGGTAGTTTAGGAATTATTGTTGGCTTAGTTATTGCCTTTTTGATTAATATCCCTATCCAAGATATTGAAATCAAAGTAGTTTCGCAAGTTATCCCTATTTTTCTTACTGTGTTACTTGGGTATTTAGGTTTCCAGGTAGGTTTTAAGCGAAGAGATGAATTTTTAAATTTGCTGACGCTTGCCAAAAAAGAAAAGAAAAAAATTGATGAATATGATGAAGCTGAAGATAGTCAGTCAAAAGTTAAAATCTTGGATACGAGTGTTATTATCGACGGTCGAATTGCAGATATTTGTCAAACAAGTTTTTTGGAAGGAACAATTATTATCCCTCAGTTTGTCCTTGAGGAATTACAACATATTGCCGACTCTTCGGATGTTTTAAAAAGAAATCGGGGCAGACGTGGTCTTGATGTGTTAAACCGGATGCAAAAAGATCTTCCTGTAAATGTTGAAATATATGAAGGTGATTTTGAAGAGATTCAAGAAGTCGATAGTAAGCTAGTAAAGCTTGCAAAAGTTATTAATGGTATTGTTGTAACAAATGATTTTAACTTAAATAAAGTTTGTGAATTCCAGAATGTTCAAGTTCTTAATATTAATGACTTAGCAAATGCAGTTAAACCAGTTGTATTACCAGGAGAAGAATTAACCGTTCAAGTCATTAAAGATGGTAAAGAGCAAAATCAAGGTGTTGCCTATTTAGACGATGGTACTATGATTGTGGTGGAAGAGGGTAAAGATTATATTGGCAAGACGATTGAGGTATTAATTACTAGTGTGCTGCAAACGTCTGCTGGCCGAATGATTTTTGCCAAACCAAAATTACTTGAAAAAGCACTCTGAAAAGGTTATAACATTAAATGAAAACAAAAGTGATAACAAGTTGTTATCGCTTTTGTTATGGTTTTAATTAGATAAGATTAAAAGGTAGGGCGTTCTATCTTATTTTATATGTTTAGGGTTGATGAAATATGATTACATATACAGCTATCATTCTAGCTGCTGGGCAAGGAAAACGGATGGCGGCAGGGGAAAACAAACAGTTTATCCATTTATTGGACAAGCCACTATTCATTCATACGGTATCAAATTTTGCAGAAGATGATTGGTGTTCTCAGATTGTCCTTGTGATAAACCCTAAAGAAAGAGACAGGATTAAACAACTATTAAATCAACATCCAATCCGTAAACCAATTGTGCTAGTAAATGGTGGAAAAGAGCGACAAGAAAGTGTATATTATGGTTTGCAAATGATAAAGGACCCAAATGAAATTGTTTTCATTCATGATGGTGCCCGGCCGTTTGTCATGCACGAGCAATTGCATGAGTTGGCTTATGTTGTAAAGGAACGTTCTGCAGGATTACTAGCTGTACCTGTTACAGATACGATTAAGCAAAAAAAGGGAAATGAACTGACGACACTTGACCGGTCGACTTTATGGGCTGCACAAACACCCCAAGGTTTTCGTAAACAATTGATTACTTATGCACACGAAAAAGCAAAAGCAGAAAACTATATCGGGACTGATGATGCTTCTTTAGTTGAGCGGCTTGGTGATAGTGTGGCAATTGTTACAGGGAGCTATCATAACATCAAATTAACGATGCCTGAAGATATTGAAAGAGCTGAAACTTATTTGAAAGATAGAAAAATGTATTAATCTGACATGATGACTTGAGTGCTTATACTTGCCTTAGGCTAGCGTGACTACTAATTGACATTGCAATAGACAAAAAAGGAGATTTGTGAATGTTTCGGATTGGACAAGGGTTTGATGTACATCAATTAACCGAAAATCGCCCATGTATTATCGGTGGAGTTACTATTCCGTTTGAAAAGGGGTTATTAGGCCATTCAGATGCAGATGTTCTATTACATACTATCGCAGACGCATGCTTAGGTGCTATCGGAGAAGGTGATATTGGTAAACATTTTCCCGATACAGACCCTGCTTTTAAAGATGCCGATTCCGAGGAGTTGTTAAAACAGGTTTGGGCAATGGTAGAAGATAGAGGATATAGACTTGGCAATTTAGATTGTACTGTCATTGCGCAAAAGCCTAAACTAGCACCATTTGTGGAGGCAATTAGAGCAAATATTGCACGCATATTAGTTTCCGAGATAGAGCAAGTTAATGTTAAGGCAACAACAACGGAAAAGTTAGGGTTCACAGGTCGAGAAGAAGGAATAGCTGCCCAAGCTGTCATCCTTTTACAAAAAAATCAACAAGTGTAATCTACCATGATAAAATAAGCAGTGAACGAGTCGGGGCCTAAAAAAAGTTTTTACATTATTCGGAAATAGCAAATAACAAAAGAGGGGTAATAACATGACTAACAACAATGTTCGAGTTCGTTATGCGCCAAGTCCAACTGGACATTTACATATTGGTAATGCTCGTACGGCTCTATTTAATTATTTATATGCAAAACACTTAGGTGGTAAATTTATTATTCGTACAGAAGATACAGATGAAAAAAGAAATGTTGAAGGTGGAGAAGAAAGTCAATTAAGTTATTTAAAATGGTTGGGAATTGAGTGGGATGAAGGTGCAGACATTGGTGGGGACTACGGTCCGTATCGCCAAATGGAACGATTAGATATTTATCAAAAGTATGTCGATGAATTACTTGAAAGAGGTTTAGCATACAAGTGTTATATGACCGAAGAAGAGTTAGAACAAGAACGTGAAAAACAAAAAGCAAATGGTCAGGTTCCGAAGTATTCAGGGGCACATCGCGATTTATCTGAAGAGCAAATAAAGCAATTTGAAGCGGAAGGAAGGCAGCCAAGTATCCGTTTCCGTGTACCAGAGAATAAGACCTATACCTTCCGTGATATGGTAAGAGATAATATTAGTTTTGAGTCTAGTGACTTTGGTGACTGGGTAATGGTAAAGAAAAACGGGATTCCGACGTATAACTTTGCCGTTGCTATTGATGACCATCTCATGGGAATTTCTCATGTTCTTCGCGGGGAAGAACATATTTCCAATACTCCAAAGCAAATGATGATTTATGATGCGTTCGGTTGGGAACCACCTAAATATGGCCATATGACATTAATTCTAAATGAAAATCGCAAAAAATTAAGTAAGCGTGATGAGCACATATTGCAATTTATTGAGCAATATAAGAACCTAGGTTATTTGCCAGAAGCTTTATTTAATTTTATTGCATTACTTGGTTGGTCACCGGTAGGGGAAGAAGAAATTTTCACAAAACAGCAATTCATCGAAATGTTTGACCCAGAGCGATTATCAACTTCACCAGCAATATTTGACCCTGCTAAATTGAAGTGGATGAACAATCAATACATTAAAGCTGAAACGTTAGAGCGTGTCATTGAATTATCTTTGCCGCATTTAATTATAGCGGAGAGGCTACCACAACAAATGGACGATGAAACGAAAAAGTGGTCACACGAACTGATTAGTCTTTATAAAGAACAACTAAGTTATGGGGAAGAGATTGTCGAGTTAACAGAGCTTTTCTTTAAAGAGGAAATTGATTATAGTGAGGAAGCAATGGACGTGCTTCAAGAGGAGCAAGTTCCAGAGGTACTACAAGTGTTTAAGAGCAAGTTAGCGGAAGCGCAAGAATTCACTCCTGAATCGATTAAGGCTGAGATTAAAGCGACACAAAAGGAAACAAAACAAAAGGGAAAGAAGCTATTCATGCCAATTCGGGTAGCTACTACAGGAGAAGTCCACGGCCCTGAACTCCCAGATGCGATACATCTATTAGGGAAAGACGTAGTAGATAGGCGCTTACAAGCAGTCCTTGAAAAGCTAAAAGGCTAAACATAATAGTTCACATTTCATTCAAAGTATAATATAGTATTACTACAGATTGGAACGTTGATGAGGAGAAGTAGAAGGCGGTAGCTTGTCCAGAGAGAATCACCTTGGCTGCGAGTGATTTTAAGTATCCGTTTTTGAAATGCACCTCAGAGTCTCTTGCTGAAACGACAGTAAGTAAGAGCGGTTACTCTACCGTTACCAGGAGCTCCGAGTTGGGGAATAATATTCTCAAACAGAGTGGAACCGCGCCAAAAGCGTCTCTGTGTTTTAAACACTAGGGCGCTTTTTTGTTTACTCTGGATCTTTTCGTATAGATTGATACCTTTTTACTCCGTAGTTAAAATAAACTACGACGTAAGTGCATGTTTACTTTCGTTCTTAGCAGTTGCTTTTCGGAGCGACGGATTAGCACTAACATTTCCGCAAAAGTGGTGTCGCAGGTTATGTATTTTGTGAAAAACAACGATCCTTTAGAGAACAGCCTATCAATTATTATGTAAGGAGGCCGATGGTGTGAGTTTTTTTAAACTATTAAAAGAAGATATCGACGTGGTGTTTGATCAGGATCCGGCAGCTCGCACCTATGTGGAAGTATTTCTAACTTATTCTGGATTACATGCGATCTGGGCACACCGAATTGCCCATGCGCTTTATAAAAGAAAATTTTTCTTTATTGCCCGGGTAATTTCCCAAGTTAGTCGTTTCCTAACAGGGATTGAAATTCACCCAGGGGCACAAATTGGTAAACGATTTTTTATTGACCACGGAATGGGTGTCGTCATCGGTGAGACGTGTGAGATAGGGAACAATGTAACCATCTTTCAAGGAGTAACGCTAGGCGGTACAGGTAAGGAGAAGGGGAAAAGACATCCTACGATAAAAGATAACGCCTTAGTAGCGACTGGGGCAAAAGTGCTTGGTTCCATTACAATCGGAGAAAATTCAAAGGTCGGGGCAGGCTCAGTGGTATTAAAAGATGTCCCTGCAAATTCTACTGTAGTTGGTATACCTGGGAGAATTGTCATTCAAAATGGAGAACGAGTAAGAAGGGATTTAGATCACCACAAGCTTCCAGATCCAGTAGCTGAGCTCCTCAAGGAAATGAAAACAGAAGTAAACCGGTTGAACAAAGAGTTAGAAGAATTAAAAGGAGTGAAGACTGATGGCCATTCGCATCTATAACACATTAACACGAAAGAAAGAAGCTTTTCAGACGCTAGAAGAAGGCAAAGTACGTATGTATGTATGTGGTCCAACCGTTTACAACTATATCCATATTGGGAATGCACGACCAGCGATCGTGTTTGATACCGTACGTAGGTATTTAGAATACCGTGGTTATGAAGTCAAATATGTCCTTAATTTTACCGATGTCGATGATAAGATTATTAAAGCAGCCCGTGAATTAGGTGAAGATGTTCCTATTGTTGCAGAGCGGTTTATTCATGCCTATTTAGATGATGTAAAAGCATTAGGGGTAAAAGAAGCGGCACATCACCCTAGAGTAACAGAAACGATGGATGAAATCATTGACTTTATCGCTAAGTTAATTGAAAAAGGTCATGCATATGAGGCGGATGGTGATGTTTATTTTAAAACACGATCGTTTGATGGATACGGGAAGCTGTCACATCAATCTATCGATGAATTAAGATCTGGTGCTAGAATCCAAATTGGAGAAAAGAAACAAGACCCACTAGATTTTGCCCTTTGGAAACAAGTGAAGCCAGGGGAGATTGCCTGGGACTCTCCGTGGGGAAAGGGACGTCCTGGTTGGCATATTGAATGCTCAGCAATGGCGAAAAAGTATTTAGGGGAAACCATTGATATACACGCCGGCGGGCAAGATTTAACATTCCCACACCATGAAAATGAAATTGCACAGTCAGAAGCGGGCAATGGAAAAACATTTGCTAACTATTGGATGCATAATGGATATATAAACATTGACAATGAGAAAATGTCTAAGTCATTGGGCAACTTTGTTTTAGCGCATGACTTAATAGAACAACATGAACCTGATGTCGTTCGGTTTTTCATGCTTAGTGTGCATTATCGGAATCCAATTAATTTTAGCGAGGAATTACTAGAAGGGGCTAAAAATAGCTTAGAGCGTATAAAGAATGCATATTACAATTTAGAGCATCGCAAGCAATCTAGTACAAACTTGGATGGGGAAGAGACCGATTGGCTTCAGAAAATTGGAACGTATCAGAAGCGTTTTGTGAGTGAAATGGATGATGACTTTAATACAGCTAATGCTATTGCAGTTCTATTTGATTTAACGAAAGATGCAAATGTTTACCTGCAATCAAATCATACGTCAGAACGGGTCATAGAAAAGTTCCAAGAAAGTATTTCATCGTTACTAATTGTTTTAGGTATTCAGTTAGCAGAAGATGAGGATTTGCTAGATGAAGAGATAGAAGAGCTAATCCAAAAACGAATTGAAGCAAGAAAGAACAAAGACTTTGCATTAGCTGACAAGATTAGAGATGACTTAAAGGAAAAACACATTATTTTAGAAGATACACCCCAAGGTACTAGATGGAAAAGAGGACAACTATGATTGCGCAAAACGTCCGACAGATGAAAAGTTTAACACTTGCTTATATGGGGGATGCTGTCTATGAAATTTATGTTAGAGAGCATTTAATTGCTGTTGGAAATATTAAGCCACAGAACCTACACCAATTAGCTGTCAAGTTTGTCTCTGCAAAGTCACAAGCACGGGTCCTTCACGATTGGTTACATCGGAATTTATTAGATGAAGAAGAACTAAGTATTGTTAGGAGGGGCAGGAACGCCAAGTCCGGCTCTGTCCCTAAAAATACGGATGTAACAACATATCGACATAGTACTGGCTTCGAAGCGTTAATAGGTTTTCTATATTTGGACAACCGTAAAGATAGGCTTGAAGAATTAATTCAAATAGCAATTCAATTTGTCGAGAAAGGAGAGGTTAATAATGGCTGAAGAATGGATTGTTGGAAAAAATCCCGTAACAGAAGCACTTAAGTCTGGTAGATCGATTAATAAGTTATTTGTATCTGACCACCTCAACCCACAGTCAGTCCAAAAGCTGCAAGCATTAGCGAAAAAAAGTGGTGCGACTGTACAGCAAGTGCCGAAAAAGCGAATCGATCAATTAGTTGATGGAAATCATCAAGGAATTGCTGCCTCGGTCGCTGCTTACGACTATCATTCCTTAGAAGATTTGTTTGCTGTAGCAGAGAAACGCGAGGAACAGCCGTTTTTTATGATATTGGATGAAGTTGAGGACCCTCATAATCTTGGTTCTATCCTGCGAACTGCAGATGCAACTGGTGTTCATGGTGTCATTATCCCAAAACGTAGAGCGGTTGGGCTGACGGCAACAGTTGCTAAAACTTCGGCTGGTGCGATTGAGTATATTCCTGTTGCAAGAGTGACTAACATTGCAAGCACGATTGATGAATTAAAGCAAAGAAATGTATGGGTGGTTGGGACAGAAGCGGAAGGCGCCGAGGATTACCGACAGTTAGACGGAGGTATGGCAATTGCGCTTGTCATCGGTAACGAAGGAAAGGGAATGAGTCGATTAGTCAGAGAGAAATGTGACTGGACAGTGCGACTATCGATGAAAGGACAAGTCTCCTCATTGAATGCGTCGGTTGCTGCTAGTCTGTTGATGTATGAAGTGTATCGCAAACGGTATCCAATTGGTGATTAGGCGATGGTCGTACTAGTTGTTGACGGTTATAACATTATTGGGGACTGGCCAGAATTAAAGGTATTAAAAGATAAAGACCTAGACCAAGCAAGAAATATTTTAATAGAGAAAATGGCGGAATATCAAGCATATCGTGGCCATCGTGTCATCGTCGTTTTTGACGCGTATCATGTACGAGGAACGGAAACGAAGTATAAAAATTATCATGTAGATGTCATTTTTACGAAGGAAAATGAAACGGCTGATGAATGTATCGAGCGATTAGTGAAAGATATCAAAAATGTAAAGACCCAAGTCTATGTCGCAACTTCAGATTATACAGAACAGCGTACTATCTTTGCACAAGGCGCCTTGAGAAAGTCAGCAAGGGAATTATATATTGAAACAAATAATATTCAAAAGGAAATTGAAGAGGAAATTAAGGAGCACAAAAAAGTGCAGTCCTCGACAAAAATTCCTATAAAACAGGACATATTAGATGTGTTTGAAAAGTGGAGACGGGGAGAAAAGTAACAAAAGGCGTTGTTGACGATTTTGAAGCGCTTCCTGTATAATACTTCTATATATTCACGGCATAAAGTCGGGGGGAGTCCAAGGGTGAGTGCTATGTACAAGGATCAAGACCAGCAAGTCGCGCAATTAGATACTCTTGAAGACGATGAACTAATTGAATTGGTTCATTCTGGACATAGTCAAGCGTTGGACTATTTGATTAACAAGTATCGCAACTTTGTTCGGGCAAAAGCAAGGACCTATTTTTTAATAGGTGCAGACCGGGAAGATATTGTACAAGAGGGTATGATTGGTTTATATAAAGCAATTAGGGATTATAAAGGGGACAAGCTTTCTTCATTTAAGGCATTTGCTGAGCTTTGTGTAACTAGACAAATTATTACAGCAATTAAAACCGCAACAAGACAAAAGCATATTCCTTTAAATTCTTATGTATCGTTGGACAAGCCTATCTATGATGAAGAATCAGATCGTACATTACTCGATGTAATTGCCGGATCTAAAACGATAGACCCGCAAGAATTAATTGTCAATCGGGAAAAGTTTGGTGATATGGAGTGTAAAATGGCGGAGTTGCTTAGTGAATTAGAACGTCAAGTATTATCACTTTACCTAGATGGCAGGTCATATCAAGAGATTTCAGTAGAATTAAAAAGACATGTGAAATCAATCGATAATGCCTTGCAACGTGTCAAACGAAAATTAGAGAGATATCTAGAGATAAGTGAGATTACACTGTAAAATGTAACGTTGACAGGCTTTGTTAACCGTGCTAAATTAGTAGGAGCTAGACATGGTAGGGATATGGGAGTTTAATAATGGGAATTAAGATTACTTTGGCCTGTTCTGAATGCCTAAGTCGTAATTATAGTACAACTAAAAATCCTAAAATAAATGCTGAACGGTTAGAAGTTAATAAATATTGCAAAAGGTGTGGTGGATACACCATCCACCGGGAGACTAAGTAGAAGCTGATTAGTTGGCGAGTTTGGAGGTACAACCAGTGAATATCGTTACGTTCTTTAAAAATGTTTCTAGAGAAATGAAAAAGGTTTCATGGCCTAAAGGTGATGAACTAACTCGGTATACGATTACTGTTGTAGCAACAGTCACTTTTGTTGCGGTGTTCTTTGCTCTAGTTGATTTGGGCATTTCACAAATTCTAAATTTATTTTTTGAATAAAACTTGGCAATTTATGTTATAATGTTACTAAATAGACAACGTCCTTTAAGAACCCGTTTCAGCGGGTTTTTTAATTTGACAAATTTTTATAGGATATAGCAGAAGAATTACTTCATGGTAAGAATGAAATAAGGGAGGGAAGGACAAGCGGTTGTCCTGAAGTATGGAAAAACAATGGTATGTGGTTCACACTTATTCCGGGTATGAGAATAAGGTAAAAGCAAATTTAGAAAAAAGATTGGAAACAATGGGCATGGAAGATAAGATTTTTCGTGTACTAGTTCCTGAAGATGAGGAAACAGAAATTAAAAACGGCAAGAAGAAAACGGCCAAGAAAAAAGTGTTTCCTGGATATGTACTTGCGGAGATGGTCATGACCGATGACTCGTGGTATGTTGTTCGTAATACACCAGGAGTGACAGGCTTTGTTGGTTCAACGGGGTCTGGTTCAAAACCTACCCCTCTCTTACCAGAAGAAGTTGAAGTAATTCTTAAGCGGATGGGGATGGATGAAACAATTACAGAGTTTGACTTTGACGTCAAAGAAAGTGTTCGTGTAACCGATGGTCCGTTTGCTAACTTCACTGGATCGATTGAATCAATAGATATGGACAAGCAAAAAGTTAAGGTGCATGTGAATATGTTTGGAAGAGAAACACCAGTAGAACTAGATTTCTCGCAGATTGAGAAGCTATAAAAACCCTAAAGGTAATATAAGACGTCATAAACAGATACTACCTAATAAATTGCAAGTGTATAGTGCGTTAATCGGTGTGGTGAATAAAGCTTGTCCCACTTATTCATTACCATTTATATAAAAGGCTTTAAATACTGACTTGCATTTTGTGCCGATTAATGCTAAAATTCTTATGTTCTTTATGCCCCGAGTATAAGGTTTAATTTTTTATATGAAATGAGTGGGAGGGTTTGCGCCCTATTACCACATCACGGACTTAAGGAGGTGTGTCTCGTGGCTAAAAAAGTTATTAAAGTAGTTAAATTACAAATCCCAGCAGGAAAAGCAAATCCAGCACCGCCAGTTGGACCGGCATTAGGTCAAGCGGGTGTTAACATCATGGGTTTCTGTAAGGAATTCAATGCTCGTACGCAAGATCAAGCTGGTATGATTATTCCGGTTGAAATCACGGTTTTTGAAGACCGTTCATTTACATTTATCACTAAAACTCCACCTGCTGCTGTTCTTTTGAAGAAAGCGGCTGGTATCGAAAGTGGATCAGGTGAACCAAACAGCAAAAAAGTTGCGACTTTAAAGCGTGACAAAGTAAAAGAAATTGCTGAAACAAAAATGCCTGATTTAAATGCTGCTGATGTTGAAGCTGCTATGCGTATGGTTGAAGGTACTGCGCGTAGTATGGGTATTGTCATCGAGGACTAATCCCTTAGTAAGACAAAAGCTAAAGGAGGTTGCGATTATGGAGTTTTACCATTTCGCAACCTTTATTATCGTTAAGTTGTATGTAGTGGGTAGTAAGCCCGCTCGCTTTTAGTAAGTGGGAGGTATATTCCAACCGTTAAAACCACATTTAGGAGGAAATTAAAATGGCAAAGAAAACAAAAAAGCAACAAGAAGCATTAAAGCTTGTTGATCGTACAAAGGCATATGATGCTAAAGAAGCATTAGATTTAGTGAAAAAAGCAGCTACTGCAAAGTTTGATGAAACAATTGAAGCTGCATTCCGTTTAGGTGTTGACCCTAAGAAAGCTGACCAACAAATCCGTGGCGCGATGGTATTACCACATGGAACTGGCAAAACGCAAACGGTACTTGTTTTTGCTAAAGGTGATAAAGCTAAAGAAGCAGAGGCTGCAGGTGCAGATTATGTTGGTGAAGCAGACCTCATTAACAAAATTAACCAAGGTTGGTTTGACTTTGATGTAGTTGTTGCTACACCTGACATGATGGCTGAAGTTGGTAAGCTAGGCCGTGTATTAGGACCAAAAGGCTTAATGCCAAACCCCAAAACTGGTACTGTAACATTTGATGTTGAAAAGGCTATTCAAGAAATCAAAGCGGGTAAAGTAGAGTACCGTGTAGATAGACAGTCAAACATCCATGTTCCAATTGGTAAAGTTTCTTTTGATTTAGAAAAATTAGTAGAAAACTTCGAGGCGCTTGTTGAAACAATCAACAAAGTAAAGCCACAAGCTGCAAAAGGTGTTTACCTGCGTAATGTTGCTTTAGCATCAACAATGGGACCTGGTGTTAAAGTAGATACATCAACATTAGTAAAATAATCGTTGACTTTACAAACGTAATTAGCTATAATTATCGATGTTGTTAAAGCAAGTCATTTGCTTTACTATATAAATGAATAAGTTATACCGTAGACAGTAGGTGCCTAGTGCTTAATTTCCTACCGAGGTTGTCTGGTAGTAAGATAAATGACCATTATTGGTTTATCTATGACTTTCCAAGCCTTCATGTCTACATGGAGGCTTTTTATATGACACATTTCTTCGGTATGATGAAAAATCTAGTAGGAGGTGGAACGATGTCAAAAATTATCGAGCACAAAAAACAAATTGTAACTGAAATAGCTGACAAGTTCCGCGAGAGTAAATCTACAATCCTTGTAGATTATCGTGGACTTGACGTGGCTGAAGTAACCGAGCTTCGTACTCAGTTACGTGAAGCTGGTATTGATTTTAAAGTGTACAAGAACACAATGTCACGCCGCGCTGCGGAAGTTGCTGAATTAGCAGATTTAAATGAGGTTCTTGTTGGACCGACTGCAATTGCTTTCAGTAATGAAGATGTTGTTGCTCCTGCAAAAATTCTTAATGAATTTGCGAAAAAGCACGAAGCACTTGAAATTAAAGGTGGCGTAATCGAAGGTAATGTTGCATCACTTGATCAAATCAAGGAGCTTGCAGACCTTCCAAACTACGAAGGCCTACTTTCTATGCTACTCAGCGTTCTTCAAGCTCCAGTACGCAATTTCGCATATGCTACAAAAGCGATTGCCGAGCAAAAAGAAGAACAAGGTGCTTAACCAGCTTGATTTCTGTCAAACAATATAGGGTGCACAAAGAGGCGGTTTAGCCTTCCATGATAGAACGAAGAAATTAAATAACAAAATATTAGGAGGAAATAACATGTCTAAAGAACAAATTATTGAAGCAATCAAAGAAATGACAGTTCTTGAACTTAACGATTTAGTAAAAGCAATTGAAGAAGAATTTGGTGTAACTGCTGCTGCTCCTGTAGCTGTAGCTGGTGCTGGTGGCGGAGAAGCTGCTGAAGAACAAACTGAATTTGATGTAGTATTAACTAGTGCTGGTGCATCTAAAATTAAAGTTGTTAAAGCGGTTCGTGAAATCACTGGTCTTGGACTTAAAGACGCTAAAGATCTTGTAGATAATGCTCCTGGAGCAATTAAAGAAGGCGTTTCTAAAGACGAAGCTGAAGAAATGAAAGCAAAGCTTGAAGAAGCTGGTGCATCTGTAGAAGTGAAGTAGTATGATAATGAAGCTCGCCTTTTTGAGGCGAGCTTTGTTCTTTTGAGTGAGACTACATGATACTGTGTACTTGGGACGGGGAAGGGACCTGTACCCATGCTATTCAATAGGAATGGTTGAAAGATTAAAATTCGGGCAAGGTAGGTGCAAGTGTGTCGGAACAATATTTTTCAAGTGAGCCTCAGACAAAAAGTAATCCTAAGACGTGGACGTTCGAACTAAAAGGCCACCTCTACACCTTTACGAGCGATGAAGGTGTATTTTCTAAATCTGAAATAGATTTTGGCTCACGAACGTTAATCGATGAATTCCGCGTGCCGAGTATTCCTGGTGATATACTAGACCTTGGTTGTGGATATGGTCCAATTGGTTTATCAATCGCAAAAACAAACCCAGAACGAAAGGTAGTTCTTTGCGATATTAATGAAAGAGCTGTTGCGCTTGCTAAAAAGAATGCGGAACAAAACAATATCGATAACGTAGAGATTGCGGTGAGTGATCGTCTAGAATCCTTCCAGAACCGGAAATTTGCTTCCGTTGTTACCAATCCTCCAATTCGTGCAGGAAAGAAAGTTGTACACCAACTGTTTGAAGATAGCTTCAAGGCATTACTCCCGAATGGGGAGTTGTGGGTAGTTATCCAAAAAAAGCAGGGGGCAGCCTCTGCTCAAGACAAAATAGAATATTTGTTTAGTCATGTAGAAATAGTGAAAAGGAATAAAGGATACTTTATCCTATATGCCAGGAAAAATACCCTATAAAAGTCCGAGGTTAGAAAATAGATTGACTCCAAATTCCGTTTGTGGTAGTATTGAAAAATGCCAATAGGCAAGTTTGGTTGTCAAGAGAAAATATTTCCCTAAAGATTGTATAATTTATTAATTTCTTGGAAATGATGATAAAATCGGGAAAAATATCCAACTTGATGCGGATATCATAGGTTTAAAGAAGCGACATTTGCTTCTGTTTGATTATGTTATTTTTATTAATAACATCCGTTTATTAAAGGCGGATGCAATTATAAAACTTGTGAAATAGAATAGACTTTCCTTTCTCAAGTTTGTTCGGTGTGTTTCCGGACATGATTTACACTTATTAAATTATACCTTGTCCGTTCTTATTGTCAATAAGTGTCGAATGGAAAGTGTAGATTTGTAAGTGTTTCATTATAAGCAAATCCAATCTTGGGTGATGCTTTTTCGTTTTCTTATTCTTGATTTGAGGGGTGAATCAGTTGACAGGTCAACTTGTTCAGTATGGACGACACCGCCAGCGCAGAAGTTATGCACGAATTAGTGAAGTGCTAGAATTACCGAATCTTATCGAGATTCAAACCGCTTCCTATCAATGGTTCTTAGAAGAAGGTTTGAGGGAAATGTTTCAAGACATTTCTCCGATTGAGGACTTCGCAGGAAACCTATCACTTGAATTTGTAGATTATAGTTTAGGTGAGCCGAAATATCCTGTAGACGAATCAAAAGAAAGAGATGTGACTTATAACGCTCCTCTACGTGTGAAAGTTCGTCTTCTTAACAACGAAACAGGTGAAGTGAAGGAACAAGAAGTCTTTATGGGTGACTTTCCATTAATGACTGACACGGGTACCTTTGTCATTAACGGTGCAGAACGTGTTATCGTTTCCCAACTTGTTCGGTCGCCAAGTGTCTATTTTAGTCAAAAATTCGATAAAAACGGTAAGCGCGGCTATACAGCTACTGTAATTCCTAATCGTGGTGCGTGGCTAGAATTCGAAACAGATGCCAAAGACGTAGTTCACGTTAGGATAGATCGTACGCGTAAATTGCCAATTACTGTCTTACTAAGAGCATTAGGTTTTGGAAATGACCAAGAAATTATTGATTTACTTGGTGAAAATGAATACTTAAAGAACACGCTTGAAAAGGATAACACAGAAACTAGTGAAAAAGCTTTATTAGAAATATATGAACGTTTACGTCCTGGTGAACCACCAACGGTTGAAAATGCAAAAAGCTTACTAGTTTCACGTTTCTTTGATCCGAAGCGTTATGACCTTGCACATGTAGGTCGCTATAAAATGAATAAAAAACTACACATAAAAAATCGGTTGTTCAACCAAGTCCTAGCAGAACCATTAGTAGATCATGAGACCGGAGAAGTAATCGCGCAAAAAGGCGATAAACTTGACCGTCGTTTATTAGATAAAGTGTTACCTTATCTAGATTCTGAGGAAGATAGTTTTGGTGAACAATTGTTACAACCTCATGAGGGTGTATTAGAAGATCCAATCAAAATTCAATCAATTAAAATTGTAGACCCTACTGACCCAGAAGGGGAAAGAACATTAAACGTTATTGGTAATGCAAACGTAGAAGATAGTGTGAAAAACATTGCACCAGCTGATATTTTATCTGCTATTAGCTATTTCTTTAACATTCTTCACCAAGTTGGCGACACGGATGACATTGACCATTTAGGTAATCGTCGTTTGCGTTCTGTAGGTGAATTGTTGCAAAATCAATTCCGTATTGGTCTATCTCGGATGGAGCGTGTAGTGCGTGAACGTATGTCAATCCAAGATACTTCATCGATTACACCACAACAATTAATTAATATCCGTCCAGTCATTGCATCGATTAAAGAGTTCTTTGGTAGTTCGCAGTTATCGCAGTTCATGGACCAAACAAACCCACTTGCTGAATTGACGCATAAACGTCGTCTGTCTGCATTAGGACCTGGTGGACTAACTCGTGAACGTGCTGGTTTTGAGGTGCGTGACGTACACTACTCGCACTATGGTCGTATGTGTCCGATTGAAACGCCAGAGGGACCGAACATTGGATTGATCAACTCGTTATCTTCCTATGCAAAAGTAAATAAGTTTGGCTTTATTGAGACGCCATATCGTCGTGTTGACCCTGAAACAGGAAAAGTAACCGATCGGTATGATTACTTGACTGCTGATGAAGAAGATAACTATGTTGTTGCTCAGGCTAACGCACGACTCGCTGAAGATGGTTCATTCGTGGACCAAGAAGTTATTGCGCGTTTCCGCGGGGAAAACACCATTGTAAGCCGTGATCGAATTGATTACATGGATGTTTCGCCAAAGCAGGTTGTATCGGCTGCGACTGCGTGTATTCCTTTCTTGGAAAACGATGACTCAAACCGTGCCTTAATGGGTGCGAACATGCAACGTCAGGCCGTTCCGCTAATGCGTCCGAAATCACCAATTGTTGGTACTGGTATGGAATACGTATCTGGTAAAGACTCTGGTGCTGCCGTCATCAACCGTAACGAAGGTATCGTTGAGCGAGTTGAGGCAAAAGAAGTGTTGGTTCGTCGTATATCCAATGTTGATGGAAACCAAGTAAAAGGTGATTTGGATCGCTATCGTTTGCAGAAATTTATCCGTTCAAACCAAGGTACTTGTTATAACCAACGACCAATTGTCAGTGTTGGTGATCATGTTGTGCCCGGTGAAATTTTAGCGGATGGTCCATCGATGGAAGACGGGGAATTGGCATTAGGCCAAAACGTACTTGTCGGTTTCATGACTTGGGAAGGTTACAACTATGAGGATGCAATCATCATGAGTGAACGACTTGTGAAAGATGACGTCTATACTTCAATTCATATTGAGGAATATGAATCAGAAGCTCGTGATACGAAACTCGGACCAGAAGAAATCACTAGGGACATCCCGAACGTTGGGGAAGATGCGCTTAAGAACCTTGATGAACGTGGAATTATCCGGGTTGGTGCTGAAGTTGGAGATGGAGATTTATTAGTTGGTAAAGTAACACCAAAAGGGGTTACTGAATTATCAGCAGAAGAACGCCTGCTACACGCTATTTTTGGTGAAAAGGCACGCGAAGTAAGAGATACTTCCTTACGCGTACCACATGGTGCAGGTGGTATCGTACTGGATGTTAAAATATTTAACCGTGAAGATGGCGATGAATTACCTCCTGGTGTTAATCAGTTGGTTCGTGCTTACATTGTACAAAAACGTAAAATCTCTGAAGGGGATAAGATGGCTGGTCGTCACGGTAACAAGGGTGTTATCTCAAAAATTTTACCTGAAGAGGATATGCCATTCTTACCAGATGGAACACCAATTGATATCATGTTAAACCCATTAGGTGTACCTTCTCGGATGAATATCGGACAGGTGTTAGAGCTACACCTAGGGATGGCTGCTAGACAGTTAGGTATTCATGTTGCATCCCCTGTATTTGATGGGGCACGTGAAGAAGATGTGTGGGAAACATTAGAGGAAGCTGGATTGCCTAGGGATGCTAAAACAGTCCTTTATGATGGTCGTACAGGTGAACCGTTTGATAACCGTGTATCTGTGGGTGTAATGTACATGATTAAACTTGCGCACATGGTTGATGACAAACTTCATGCACGTTCTACTGGTCCTTATTCACTAGTTACCCAACAACCACTAGGTGGTAAAGCACAATTTGGTGGTCAACGTTTTGGAGAGATGGAGGTATGGGCACTTGAAGCATACGGTGCTGCCTATACGCTTCAAGAAATTTTAACCGTGAAATCAGATGATGTTGTTGGTCGTGTGAAAACATATGAAGCGATTGTTAAAGGTGACAATGTTCCAGAACCAGGTATCCCTGAATCATTCAAAGTATTGATTAAGGAATTACAAAGCTTAGGTATGGATGTAAAGATGTTGTCAGGAGATCAACAAGAGATTGAACTGCGTGATGTAGATGAAGATGAAACACAGTCGGCAGATAAGTTTAATTTAGAAGTTGAAGAAAGTAACCAAATGTAAGTGGTTCTTGCTTAGGGTAAAACCTGGAGACTAAAAGGGAGGTAGGCCCCTTGCTAGATGTAAATAATTTTGAATTCATGAAAATCGGATTGGCTTCACCGGATAAAATTCGTTCTTGGTCGTTTGGTGAAGTGAAGAAGCCAGAGACAATTAACTACCGCACATTAAAGCCTGAAAAAGACGGCCTGTTTTGCGAGAGGATCTTTGGTCCTCAAAAGGATTGGGAATGTCACTGTGGGAAATACAAGCGGGTTCGTTATAAAGGTGTTGTTTGTGATCGCTGTGGTGTGGAAGTAACCAAAGCAAAAGTTCGTCGTGAGCGAATGGGGCATATTGAGTTAGCTGCCCCTGTCTCTCACATTTGGTATTTCAAAGGTATCCCTAGTCGAATGGGGCTAGTGTTAGATATGTCCCCGAGAGCGTTAGAGGAAGTTATTTACTTTGCCGCTTATATCGTGACAGATTCTGGAGACACAGCACTCGAGAAAAAGCAATTGTTATCTGAAAAAGAGTACCGTGCATATCGTGACAAGTACGGAAAGTCATTCCAAGCTCAAATGGGCGCGGAGGCTATCAAGAAGCTATTACAAGATATTGATCTTGAAAAAGAAGTTGATATGTTAAGAGAAGAGTTAAAGACTGCTCAAGGGCAACGGAGAACAAGAGCGATTAAGCGTCTAGAAGTTATCGAGGCATTCCGTAATTCCGGTAATGAGCCTTCATGGATGATTTTAGACGTACTACCGATAATTCCGCCTGAATTAAGACCAATGGTTCAATTGGATGGTGGACGATTTGCTACTTCTGATTTAAATGATTTATACCGTCGTGTTATTAATCGTAACAACCGCTTGAAAAGACTACTAGACCTTGGTGCTCCGAGCATCATCGTTCAAAACGAAAAGCGTATGCTACAAGAAGCTGTTGATGCATTAATTGATAACGGTCGTCGTGGCCGTCCAGTCACTGGACCAGGTAACCGTCCGCTTAAGTCTTTGTCACACATGTTGAAAGGTAAGCAAGGGCGTTTCCGTCAGAATCTACTTGGTAAACGTGTTGACTATTCTGGCCGTTCAGTAATCGTTGTAGGGCCACATCTTAAGATGTACCAATGTGGATTACCAAAAGAAATGGCGGTTGAGCTTTTCAAGCCATTTATCATGAAGGAATTAGTGGAAAGAGGCTTAGCGCACAACATTAAGTCTGCCAAGCGTAAGATTGAAAGACTACATCCAGAAGTTTGGGATGTGTTGGAAGAAGTTATTAAGGAGCATCCGGTTCTACTTAACCGTGCACCAACACTTCACCGTCTTGGTATTCAGGCGTTTGAACCAACATTAGTAGAAGGACGTGCCATTCGTCTTCACCCATTAGTTTGTACGGCATATAACGCCGATTTTGATGGTGACCAAATGGCGGTACACGTACCATTGTCTGCGGAGGCACAGGCAGAAGCACGTATTTTAATGCTTGCAGCTCAAAATATTCTGAATCCAAAGGATGGTAAACCAGTTGTTACACCATCACAAGACATGGTATTAGGTAACTATTATGTAACAATGGAGCGCGCAGGTGCAGTGGGTGAAGGTATGGTCTTTAAAGACTTAAGCGAAGCGATGATTGCTTACCAAAGTGGTTACGTCCACCTGCATACACGGATTGCTGTTCAAGCTTCATCACTTAAAAATGAAACATTTACTGAAGAACAAAGAGGTCAGTTGTTGTTAACAACTGTTGGTAAGCTTATCTTTAATGATATGCTTCCAGAATCTTTCCCGTATATGAATGAACCAACACATGATAACCTAGAAGTTCTTACGCCTGAAAAGTATTTTGTTCCAAAGGGTACGAATGTAAAAGAGGTTATTGCGGAGCGTGAAGTAATTCCGCCATTCAAAAAAGGTATCTTAGGAGATATCATTGCAGAAGTATTCAAACGGTTTAAGATTAGTGAAACATCTAAGATGCTAGATAGAATGAAAGACCTTGGGTTTAAGTATTCAACTAAAGCAGGTATTACTGTTGGTGTATCTGACATTGTTGTATTAGCTGAAAAACAAGAAATCCTTGAAGAGGCACAAACGAAAGTAGATAAGGTGTTAAAACAATTCCGTCGTGGTCTAATCACGGAAGAAGAGCGCTATGACCGAGTTATTTCCATTTGGTCACAGGCTAAAGATGTCATTCAGGATAAGCTAATGAAGACATTAAATCCACGAAACCCAATCTTTATGATGAGTGATTCTGGTGCTCGTGGTAACGCATCTAACTTTACGCAACTTGCTGGTATGCGTGGTCTAATGGCCAACCCTGCTGGTAGAATCATCGAATTACCAATTAAGTCAAGTTTCCGTGAAGGTTTAACAGTATTAGAATACTTTATTTCTACACACGGTGCTCGTAAAGGTCTCGCCGATACTGCACTTAAGACTGCTGACTCAGGGTACCTAACTCGTCGTCTCGTTGATGTAGCGCAAGATGTTATTATCCGTGAAGAGGATTGCGGAACTGACCGAGGTTTAACGGTTCAATCTATTAAAGAAGGAACAGAAATGATTGAACCATTAATCGACCGCCTTATTGGTAGAACTTCCTTTAAAGTTGTAAAGCATCCTGAAACAAGTGATGTTTTAATTAACAAGGATGAAGTGATTACAGAAGATATTGCGAAACAAATTGTCGAAGCTGGCATTGAACAAGTGACTATCCGTTCAGTCTTTACTTGTAACACGAAGCATGGAGCGTGTAAGAAGTGTTACGGACGAAACCTTGCTACTGGTGAAGAGGTAGAGGTTGGGGAAGCGGTAGGAATTATTGCTGCCCAGTCTATCGGTGAACCAGGAACACAGCTGACAATGCGTACGTTCCACACTGGTGGGGTTGCAGGAAGTGATATTACACAAGGTTTGCCACGTATCCAGGAGCTTTTTGAGGCGCGTAACCCTAAAGGTCAAGCTGTGATAAGTGAAATTCATGGTGTTGTTCAAGATATCGATGAAGTGAAAGACAAACAAGAAATTGTTATTCAAGGTGATGTTGAGTCGAAATCTTATACGGCGCCATACGGGGCAAGGTTAAAGGTTTCTATAGGAGATCAAATTTTTGCGGGTCAGGCATTAACAGAAGGTTCTATTGATCCAAAAGAATTACTGAAAATTAGAGGTCTTCAAGGTGTTCAAGAATATCTGTTAAAAGAAGTACAGAAGGTATACCGTATGCAAGGTGTTGAAATTGGCGATAAACACGTAGAGGTAATGGTTCGACAAATGCTTCGTAAAGTGCGTGTTGCTGATTCTGGAGATACCGATGTACTACCTGGATCATTACTTGAAATACACCAATTCAGAGACGCAAATAGAGAGGTTCTTAGAGAAGGTAATCAACCTGCTGTTGGTCGTCCGGTGTTACTTGGTATTACCAAAGCATCACTTGAAACGGACTCTTTCTTATCGGCAGCATCTTTCCAAGAAACAACACGTGTGCTAACAGATGCAGCAATTAAAGGCAAGCGAGATGAGTTACTAGGACTTAAAGAAAATGTAATTATTGGTAAACTGGTACCTGCTGGAACTGGTATGCAAACATATCGAAAGATTACAGCCCAAACAGCAGATGAGGCTAACGGCATCACAGAAGAGCACCTTACAGAGGAAATACCACATTAAGCGTTAGAGTGAATAAAAAACAAGGTGTTTTTAGTGGAAGCAATCCTTGAAAAATAGAATTCTCAAAATTTAAGTTGACATAAAAATTATTGAGTGATACTATATTCAAGGTGCTTCCGTTATCCTTGTTGCTTTGGAGGATATACGAGAATGTCTTATGAAAAAGTAGCACAGGTCAAAACGGGTCTTATTATAGGAACCAAACAAACATTAAAAGCCATCAAAAATGGCGAAGCTGTCGAAGTTATCATAGCTGATGATGCTGATCAGCATATAACTAGTAAAGTATCTCGTCTAGCTAAAGAATATAATGTGCCATGCCAACGAGTGGATTCAAAAAAGAAGCTTGGTCAGGCGTGTGGCATTGATGTGGGTACAGCAGCAGTGGCGATAAAGCAATAAAGTTTTGGCAAATTATTTGCGAAAGCTTTGTTTTTTGCCTTAATATGAACCACCTGGATATGTGGAATTACATCTTAATGATTGAAAGGAGGAAAAAACATGCCTACAATTAACCAATTAGTACGTAAAGGGCGTGTGAGCAAAGGTAAAAAATCCGACTCACCTGCACTTAACAAAGGATATAACAGTTTCAAAAAGTCGCTAACGAATCAATCGTCTCCACAAAAACGTGGTGTGTGTACTCGTGTTGGTACTTTAACACCGAAGAAACCAAACTCAGCACTACGTAAATATGCGCGTGTGCGTTTGACAAATGGTATTGAAGTAACAGCTTATATTCCTGGTATTGGACATAACCTTCAAGAACACAGTGTCGTTCTTATCCGCGGGGGACGTGTGAAGGACTTACCAGGTGTACGTTACCATATTGTACGTGGAGCGCTAGATACAGCTGGAGTAGAAGGTCGTGCTCAAGGTCGTTCTAAATACGGTACAAAGAGACCTAAAAAGTAATAAAACGAATTAGATAATATTAATATGAGAAAGGAGGGGGACATATGCCACGTAAAGGACCAGTACCAAAGCGTGATGTCTTACCAGATCCGTTATATAGCTCTAAACTTGTAACTCGTCTAATCAATCAAATTATGGTTGATGGAAAAAGAGGTAAAGCTCAAAAGATTCTTTATAGAGCATTTGAGTTAGTTCAAGAACGTAGTGGGAAAGACGCAATGGAAGTATTTGAACAAGCAATGAAAAACGTAATGCCTGTACTTGAAGTTCGTGCTCGTCGTGTAGGTGGATCAAACTACCAAGTACCAGTTGAAGTACGCCCAGAACGTCGCCAAGCACTTGGCTTAAGATACATTGTTAACTATTCACGCCTACGCGGTGAAAAAACAATGGAAGAGCGTCTTGCGAATGAAATTCTTGATGCTTCAAACAATACCGGTGCAGCTGTTAAGAAAAGAGAAGACATGCACAAAATGGCGGAAGCTAACAAAGCGTTTGCTCACTACCGCTGGTAATAGAATGCATCACGTCTTGGTGGTTTTCGAGCTCGCCAAAGACATAAGGCTTAAACCTCTATCAAACTTTAAGAAAACCTCATTGTGGCACTTGCCACTAGAGGTTTACTTAGGTTAATAGAGATACATCTAAATAACCTTAACTATTAGGAAGGAGAAATATGCATGCCAAGAGAATTCTCCTTGGAGAAGACACGTAATATCGGTATCATGGCGCACATCGATGCGGGTAAAACTACAGCTACCGAGCGTATTCTTTTCTACACAGGACGTATCCATAAAATTGGTGAAACACACGAAGGTGCTTCACAAATGGACTGGATGGAGCAGGAACAAGAGCGTGGTATTACTATTACTTCAGCTGCCACAACTGCTCAATGGAAAGGTCATCGTATTAACATTATCGATACACCAGGGCACGTGGACTTTACCGTTGAGGTAGAACGTTCGTTACGTGTACTTGATGGTTCTGTAGCGGTACTTGATGCACAATCAGGTGTAGAGCCTCAAACAGAAACAGTTTGGCGCCAAGCAACAACTTACGGTGTCCCACGTATCGTGTTTGTAAACAAAATGGATAAAATCGGAGCGGATTTCTTATATTCAGTTAATTCCTTACATGATCGTTTAGGTGCAAATGCGCATCCTGTACAACTTCCGATTGGTGCGGAAGATGATTTTGAAGGAATTATCGACTTAATCACTATGGAAGCATTCTTCTACTTAGATGATTTAGGTACTCGTGCTGAAGCACGTCCGATTCCTGATGAATATAAAGACCAAGCAGAAGAATATCGCACGAAGTTAGTGGAAGCTGTTGCGGAATTCGATGAAGAATTAATGATGAGATACCTTGAAGGGGAAGAAATCTCTAACGATGAAGTAAAAGCAGCTGTTCGTAAAGCTACGCTTAGCGTTGAATTTTATCCTGTATTCTGTGGTTCAGCATTCAAAAACAAAGGTGTTCAATTGTTAATTGATGGTGTCATTGACTATTTACCTGCACCAACCGACGTGCCTCCAATTGAAGGTATCGTTCCGGGAACAGAAGAGAAAGTTACTCGTAAATCATCTGATCAAGAGCCTTTCTCTGCACTAGCATTTAAAGTTGCGACAGATCCTTTCGTTGGAAAGCTTACATTCTTCCGTGTGTACTCTGGAACACTTCAATCCGGTTCATACGTTAGAAATTCAACGAAAGATAAGCGTGAACGTGTAGGACGTATCCTGCAAATGCACGCTAACCACCGCGAAGAAATTGCTGAAGTTTATGCTGGCGATATCGCGGGTGCAGTTGGTTTAAAAGATACTAGTACTGGTGATACTTTATGTGATGAGAAGAACTTAGTTATTCTTGAATCAATGGAATTCCCTGAGCCAGTAATCTCTGTTGCAATTGAACCTAAATCAAAAGCTGACCAAGATAAAATGTCTGTTGCTTTAGGTAAACTTGCTGAAGAAGATCCAACATTCAAAACGGAAACAAACGTTGAAACGGGACAAACGATTATCTCTGGTATGGGTGAATTACACCTTGATATTATTGTAGACCGTATGAAACGTGAGTTTAAAGTTGAAGCAAATGTTGGTGCACCACAAGTATCTTACCGTGAAACATTCCGTGCATCTGCTGATGTAGAAGGGAAATTCGTGCGTCAGTCTGGTGGTCGTGGACAATATGGTCACGTTTGGATTAAATTTGAGCCAAATGAAGAAGGCGGCGGTTTTGTTTTTGAAAACAAAACAGTCGGTGGTTCCGTACCACGTGAATACATCAGTTCAGTTGAAGCTGGTGTCAAAGAAGCGATGCAAAATGGTGTCTTAGCGGGGTATCCTTTAGTTGATGTTAAAGCGACATTATTCGATGGAAGCTATCATGATGTTGACTCAAACGAAATGGCGTTTAAAGTAGCAGCTTCAATGGCGCTTAAGGCTGCGAAAAACAAGTGTCAACCTGTTCTTTTAGAGCCAATGATGAAAGTTGAAGTTGTTATTCCAGAGGAATATATGGGTGACATCATGGGCGATGTAACTTCTCGTCGTGGCCGTGTGGAAGGTATGGAAGCGCGTGGACCTGCACAAGTAGTTAAAGCGTTCGTACCATTAGCAGAAATGTTTGGTTATGCGACTGCACTTCGTTCTAACACACAAGGTCGTGGAACATATACTATGCATTTTGATCACTATGAAGAAGTACCGAAGAGCATTTCTGAAGAAATTATTAAGAAAAATGCTGGTGAATAATTGATTTTTTTCAAGTTCTGAAGTATAACTTGTATTGTGAGCTTTAGAGAATTTAATAAGTTCTCTCTATGCTTGACATACATTTATTATAAATATAACTTTTTACTTAATTGAAGGAGGAAATATAAATGGGTAAAGCAAAATTCGACCGTACTAAAGACCACGTTAATATTGGTACAATTGGACACGTTGACCATGGTAAAACAACTTTAACAGCTGCAATTACTACGGTACTTTTCAACAAGTATGGTAGAGGTGAAGCTCGTGCATACGATCAAATCGATGGTGCTCCAGAAGAAAGAGAACGTGGTATCACAATCTCTACAGCACACGTTGAGTATGAAACTGACAACCGTCACTATGCACACGTTGACTGCCCGGGTCACGCTGACTATGTTAAAAACATGATCACTGGTGCTGCGCAAATGGACGGAGCTATCCTTGTAGTATCTGCTGCAGATGGTCCAATGCCACAAACTCGTGAGCACATCTTACTATCTCGCCAAGTTGGTGTACCTGCAATCGTGGTATTCCTTAACAAGTGCGACATGGTAGACGACGAAGAACTTCTTGAATTAGTAGAAATGGAAGTACGTGATCTTCTTTCAGAATACGACTTCCCTGGTGACGATGTACCAGTAATTAAAGGATCTGCTCTTCGTGCTCTTGAAGGTGACGAAAAGTACGTTAACGCAATCTATGAATTAATGGAAGCTGTTGATGAATATATTCCAAGACCAGACCGTGACACTGAAAAGCCATTTATGATGCCAGTTGAGGACGTATTCTCAATCACTGGTCGTGGTACAGTTGCTACTGGACGTGTTGAGCGTGGAATAGTTAAAGTAGGTGACGAAGTAGATATCATCGGTCTTGCTGAAGCTCCTAAGAAAACAGTTGTTACAGGTGTTGAAATGTTCCGTAAGCTTCTTGACTATGCTGAAGCTGGTGACAACATTGGTGCACTTCTACGTGGTGTTGCTCGTGAAGATATTAACCGTGGACAAGTACTTGCTAAGCCAGGTACAATTACTCCTCACACTAACTTTAAAGCTGAGGTTTATGTCCTATCTAAAGAAGAAGGTGGACGTCATACTCCATTCTTCTCAAACTACCGTCCGCAGTTCTACTTCCGTACAACTGATGTAACTGGTGTTATCAACCTTCCTGAAGGTGTTGAAATGGTTATGCCTGGTGACAACGTAGAAATGACTGTAGAATTAATTTCTCCAATTGCTATCGAAGAAGGTACTAAATTCTCTATCCGTGAGGGTGGACGTACTGTAGGCGCTGGTGTTGTTGCTACAATCACTAAGTAATAACTAGTTACAAGAGCATTTGAATTGATTAAATCAATTCAGTGCTCTTTTTTTGTGAGGTAAGAAAGTTTAAAAAATCCAAGAATGGATAACATTTAGCGACAGCAACGTCAGGTTTGACCACGGAGCTTTTGCTTTTCTTAGATTAACAAAATTACTGTACGGTTATCTATCAAATATATTCGCACCACCTTAGTATAAATAGCACTTCTTACTGTGATCAAGTTTATATAGAAGAAGACCAACTTTCTTCAGGTGAACACTCACTTATTAATAAAAAACATTTGTTATTAATGTAAACTTTTAAATATAGTTGAAATTAGTATAAAATATTTGTATAATTGCCGATGTGCCTAAAAAAATATTTATCTAGATTGGCTAAAGGGATGAATGTTTAAAAAATACTTGCAATGACTATTATTATTATGTATAATATTTAATGTTGGTCATTAAAAAGGCGATGAAGCGGAAGGTTGTTGACACACCCGGCCCCTTTGCCATGGCGGGGTGTTGAGAAATTTTCGCGGAGAATGTCTATTAAAAAAATGGGCGAAAAGGAGGGAAAATAATGGCAAAAGAAAAGATTAGAATTCGTTTAAAGGCGTATGATCACCGTATTTTAGATCAATCTGCTGAGAAGATTGTTGACACTGCAAAACGTTCTGGTGCTAGTGTATCTGGTCCGATTCCATTACCGACAGAGAAGGCTGTATACACAATCCTTCGTGCGGTACACAAATACAAAGATTCTCGTGAGCAATTTGAAATGCGGACACATAAACGTCTTATCGACATCATTAGTCCAACACCACAAACTGTTGATTCGTTGATGCGTCTTGACTTACCATCTGGTGTGGATATTGAAATCAAATTATAATAGAACTTTTCACTATAGGAGGTGTAACGGATGACGAAAGGAATCTTAGGTCGCAAAGTAGGCATGACTCAACTTTTTTCTGAAGAGGGTGAATTAATCCCTGTAACAGTTGTTGAGGCTGACCCAAACGTAGTTCTTCAAATAAGAACAGTTGAGAATGATGGATATGAAGCAATTCAGTTAGGTTTCGCTGATGTGAAAGAAAGTCGTACAAACAAGCCGGCGAAAGGCCATGCTGAAAAAGCAAGCACGAACCCTAAGCGCTTCATTCGTGAAATCCGTAACGCTAATCTTGATGAGTATGAGGTTGGTCAAGAAGTTAGCGTGGAGATTTTTCAAGTTGGAGACAAAATTGATGTAACTGGTACCTCTAAGGGTAAAGGGTTCCAAGGTGCAATTAAGCGCCACAATCAGTCTCGTGGACCAATGTCACACGGTTCGCGTTACCACAGACGTCCAGGTTCCATGGGTGTAATTGATCCAATGCATGTGTTTAAAGGTAAGAAGTTACCTGGTCACATGGGTAGTGAACAAGTTACAATTCAAAACCTAGAGATAGTTAAAGTGGATACTGAGCGTAATCTTCTACTTATTAAAGGAAATGTTCCAGGTGCAAAGAAATCATTCGTAAAGGTTACGAGTGCAGTAAAGGCTAACTAATCACAAACTGAAGGGAGGATATGTCATGCCTAAAGTAGCACTATATAATCAAGGTGGATCGCAAGTTGGCGATATCGAATTAAATGATGCAGTTTTTGGTATTGAACCAAATGAGCATGTATTACATGATGCAGTAGTGATGCAACAAGCTTCTCGACGTCAAGGAACTCACGCTGTTAAAGGTCGTTCTGAAGTACGTGGTGGAGGTCGTAAGCCGTGGCGTCAGAAAGGTACTGGTCGTGCGCGTCAAGGTTCTATTCGTTCGCCGCAATGGGTAGGTGGTGGAACAGTATTTGGACCAACTCCGCGCAGTTATAGTTATAAATTACCGAAAAAGGTACGCAGATTAGCACTTAAATCAGCTTTATCTTCTAAGGTAAAAGAAGACAGCATTGTTGTTCTTGAAGGATTAGCTTTTGATGCTCCTAAAACAAAAGAAGTTGTTAAATTGTTAGCAGGCTTAAATGTTTCTGAAAAAGCATTAATCGTTACATCTGATAAAGATGAGGTTGTTGCTCGTTCCGCTAATAACCTACCAAACGTTAAAGTATTACCTGTAAGTGAAGTGAATGTACTAGACTTGCTTACGCATGATAAGCTAATTCTTACTAAGGATGCAGCTGAAAAAGCAGGGGAGGTGCTTGCATAATGAAAGATCCTCGTGATATTATTAAGCGCCCAGTTATTACAGAACATTCTGCTGATTTAATGGCAGAAAAGAAATATACGTTTGAAGTAGATACTAGAGCTAATAAGACCCAAATTAAAGATGCCGTTGAAGTTATTTTTGGTGTCAAAGTTGAGCAAGTAAATACGCAAAACCTTAAAGGTAAATTCAAACGTATGGGACGTTATGGTGGTTTTCGTTCAGATCGTAAAAAAGCTATTGTTAAGCTATCTAAAGACAGTAAAGAACTTGAGTTCTTTGAAGGAGTATAATTACTTTAATTAGAGAAGGAGGGACAAAGATGGCGATTAAAAAGTATAAACCAACTTCTAATGGTCGACGTGGTATGTCAGTTTCTGATTTTGCTGAAATCACTACTGATCAGCCGGAAAAATCCTTACTTGCCCCGTTAAGTAAACGTGGTGGACGTAACAATCAGGGTAAATTAACTGTTCGTCATCAAGGCGGTGGACATAAGCGTAAATACCGCATTATCGATTTTAAACGTGATAAAGATGGAATACCAGGACGCGTTGCTACAATCGAGTATGATCCGAACCGTACAGCTAATATCGCGCTAGTTAACTATGCAGATGGGGAAAAGCGTTATATATTAGCTCCAAAAGGATTGCAAGTAGGCAATGAAGTAGTTTCTGGTGAAGGTGCTGATATTAAAATTGGAAATGCACTAACACTTGAAAACATCCCAGTTGGTACAATTGTACACAACATTGAGTTAAAGCCAGGACGCGGGGGACAACTTGCTCGTTCAGCAGGTTCACAAGCGCAAATTCTTGGCCGTGAAGGTAAATACGTTTTGGTGCGTTTAGCTTCTGGTGAAGTACGTTTAGTTCTAGGTACTTGTCGTGCGACAGTAGGTCAAGTTGGTAACCTTGAACACGAACTTATCAATGTCGGTAAAGCTGGACGTTCTCGTTGGAAAGGTATCCGTCCTACTGTTCGTGGTTCTGTTATGAACCCTAATGATCACCCACACGGTGGTGGTGAAGGTCGTGCACCAATCGGTCGTAAATCACCAATGTCACCTTGGGGCAAACCAACACTTGGATACAAAACTCGTAAACGTAATAAGTCAACAGATAAATTTATTGTACGTAAACGTAAAAAATAAACTGGGTTGAATTGGGCGGGAATATTAGCCCGTCTCTCAATCGTAAAGGGAGGTTTATGTATGGGTCGTAGCTTGAAAAAAGGACCTTTCGCAGATGACCATTTGCTTAAGAAAGTTCAGAAGTTAAATGAAGATGACAAGAAACAAGTGGTGAAAACTTGGTCACGTCGTTCCACTATATTCCCTGACTTTATTGGTCACACTATCGCAGTATATGACGGTCGTAAACACGTACCGGTATTTGTTACAGAAGACATGGTAGGCCATAAATTAGGTGAATTTGCACCAACCCGCACGTATAGAGGGCATGCTGGTGATGATAAGAAAACAAAACGCTAAATGAGAGGAGGCACTCTTTATGCAAGCTAAAGCTGTTGCAAAATCTGTTCGAATCGCTCCTCGTAAAGTTCGTTTGGTTGTCGATTTAATTCGAGGAAAACAAGTTGGAGAAGCAATTGCTATATTGAACCACACACAACGTGGCGCTTCGCCAGTTGTTGAAAAGGTACTTCGTTCTGCGGTTGCAAATGCAGAGCACAACTATGAAATGAACACTGACAACTTAGTAGTTTCAGAAGCATTTGTAAACGAGGGCGTAACTTTGAAACGTTTCCGTCCCCGCGCTATGGGACGTGCTAGTCAGATCAATAAAAGAACTAGCCATATTACTGTTGTTGTATCAGAAAAGAAGGAGGGATAATCTGTGGGTCAAAAAGTTAATCCGGTAGGACTTCGTGTTGGCATTATCCGTGATTGGGAATCAAAGTGGTTTGCTGGCAAAGACTATGCAGACTTATTGCATGAAGATATTAAAATTCGTGAATATATAGAACAACGTCTGAAAGATGCTGCTGTATCTAGTATTGAAATCGAACGTGCAGCTAACCGCGTGAACGTCTCTATTTCTACTGCTAAACCAGGTATGGTAATTGGTAAAGGTGGCTCTGAGGTTGAAGCTTTACGTAAATCACTTAACACTTTAACTGGTAAAAGAGTACACATTAACATTGTTGAAGTTAAAAAAGCAGATTTAGATGCTAAATTAGTAGCAGAAAATATTGCGCGTCAACTAGAAAATCGTATCTCATTCCGTCGTGCACAAAAACAAACGATCCAACGTGCCATGCGCGCGGGTGCTAAAGGTATTCGTACGCAAGTTTCTGGACGTCTTGGTGGAGCAGATATTGCTCGTGCTGAACATTATAGTGAAGGTACTGTACCACTTCATACATTACGTGCTGATATCGACTATGGTACTGCTGAAGCAGATACTACGTACGGTAAACTTGGCGTAAAAGTGTGGATCTATCGTGGTGAAGTCCTTCCAACGAAAAACAAAAAGTAAGGAAGGGGGCAAAGCATTATGTTAATGCCTAAACGTGTAAAATATCGTAGACAACATCGTGGTAAAATGAGAGGGAAAGCAAAAGGCGGTACAGAAATTGCTTTTGGTGAATTTGGTTTACAAGCACTTGAAGCATCTTGGATTACAAGTCGTC
This sequence comes from Aquibacillus salsiterrae, assembly GCF_028416595.1. Classification (GTDB taxonomy): domain Bacteria; phylum Bacillota; class Bacilli; order Bacillales; family Amphibacillaceae; genus Aquibacillus_A; species Aquibacillus_A salsiterrae. The sequence goes on from NZ_JAMQKC010000014.1 coordinate 39,467, forward strand.
AAATCGAAGCTGCCCGTATTGCAATGACTCGTTATATGAAGCGTGGTGGTAAAGTTTGGATTAAAATCTTTCCAGACAAACCATATACTGCTAAACCTTTAGAAGTACGTATGGGTTCCGGTAAAGGTGCTCCTGAAGGATGGGTTGCTGTAGTTAAACCAGGGAAAATTATGTTTGAAATTGCAGGTGTTTCTGAAGAAGTTGCTCGTGAAGCTTTACGTCTTGCTTCTCATAAATTACCAGTTAAAACAAAATTCGTAAAACGTGAAGAAATTGGTGGTGAAATCAATGAAGGCTAATGAAATTAGAGAACTAACCACTGCCGAAATTGAACAAAAAGTTAAATCTTTAAAAGAAGAACTTTTTAATCTGCGTTTTCAGTTAGCTACTGGTCAATTGGAAAACACTGCACGTCTTCGTGAAGTTCGTAAATCCATTGCTCGCATGAAAACTGTTGTCCGTGAAAGAGAACTAAGCGTAAATAACTAGTAAACCCGAGAGGAGGTTAACCTCAAATGAGTGAGCGCAATAATCGTAAGGTCTATACTGGTCGTGTAGTATCAGATAAGATGGATAAAACCATCACTGTTATGGTTGAAACGTATAAGTTCCATAAATTATATGGCAAACGTGTTAAGTATTCTAAAAAGTTTAAAGCGCATGATGAGAACAACCAGGCTAAAACTGGTGATATCGTTCGAATTATGGAAACTCGTCCACTTTCAGCAACAAAGCGTTTCCGTTTAGTTGAAGTGGTTGAAGAAGCGGTAATTATTTAATAAAGTTCGCTCGGATTCGATCCGAAGGGAGGTTACAGCGTTATGATACAACAAGAAAGTCGTTTAAAAGTTGCAGATAACTCAGGTGCTCGTGAAGTTCTAACTATTAAAGTTCTTGGGGGATCTGGTCGTAAAACAGCTAATATCGGTGATGTAATTGTTTGTACGGTGAAACAAGCAACACCAGGAGGCGTTGTCAAAAAGGGCGACGTTGTAAGAGCTGTTATTGTCCGTACGAAGAGTGGTATGCGTCGTAAAGACGGTTCTTATATCAAATTCGATGAAAATGCAGCAGTGATTATCCGTGATGACAAGAGTCCTAGAGGTACACGTATTTTTGGACCAGTTGCACGTGAATTACGTGATGCGAAATTTATGAAAATTGTTTCTCTAGCTCCAGAAGTACTATAAGTCGTAAGAAATGCCTTGCAAGGAGGTGCGTCAAGCATGCATGTAAAAAAAGGTGATAAAGTACAAGTAATCACTGGTAAGGATAAAGGCAAGCAAGGAGTAATCCTTGAAGCATATCCAAAGAAAGACCGTGTTCTTGTTGAAGGTGTGAATGTTGTGAAAAAACACGCAAAGCCTTCTCAAGATAATCCACAAGGTGGAATTTTAAATTTCGAAGCACCGATTCATGTTTCTAACGTTATGTTGTTAGATCCTAAATCTGGTGAACCGACACGTGTTGGTTATGAAGTGAAAGACGGAAAGAAAGTTCGTATCGCTAAAAAATCTGGTCAAGCTTTAGATAAATAAACTAGCGACGAAAGGAGGGCTACTCGATGAACGATTTGAAACGTAGATATCAAGAAGAGATTGTTCCATCTCTAGTAGAGAAATTTAAATATGATTCTATTATGGAAGTTCCAAAAGTAGAGAAGATTGTAATTAACATGGGTGTTGGTGATGCAGTCCAGAACTCTAAAGCATTAGATAGTGCTGTAGAGGAGTTAGCGCTAATTTCCGGACAACAACCAATGGTAACAAAAGCAAAGAAATCAATTGCAGGATTCCGTTTGCGTGAGGGAATGCCAATCGGTGCAAAGGTTACTCTTCGCGGTGAGCGTATGTACGAATTCCTTCAAAAGCTTGTTGATGTTTCTCTTCCACGTGTACGTGACTTCCGTGGTATTTCAAATAAAGCTTTTGATGGTCGTGGTAACTATACGTTAGGTGTTAAAGAGCAATTGATTTTCCCTGAAATTAATTATGATCAAGTAAGTAAAGTTCGTGGAATGGATATTGTAATTGTTACAACTTCCAACACAGATGAAGAAGCACGTGAACTTTTAACTCAACTTGGCATGCCTTTCCATAAATAAGCGTCTAAGCTAATAGAAGGAGGGAAAATTGTGGCTAAAAAGTCTATGATCGCGAAACAAAAGCGCAAGCAAAAGTTTAAAGTACAAGAATACACACGTTGTGAACGTTGCGGACGTCCGCACTCAGTATTGCGCAAATTTAAACTTTGCCGTATTTGTTTCCGTGAACTTGCGTATAAAGGTCAAATTCCTGGTGTTAAAAAAGCAAGCTGGTAATCCCCGATTAGGGAAGGAGGTAATGAATAATGGTTATGACAGATCCAATCGCAGATATGCTTACTCGTATTCGTAACGCAAACATGGTTCGCCATGAAAAGCTTGAGCTTCCTGCATCTCAATTAAAGAAGGAAGTTGCGGACATTCTTAAGCGTGAAGGCTTTATTCGTGATTACGAACTTATTGAAGATAATAAACAAGGTGTCCTACGTCTTTTCTTGAAATATGGCGCTAACGAAGAACGTGTAATCACTGGTTTGAAACGTATTAGTAAACCTGGATTACGTGTTTATGCCAAAGCCGATGAGCTTCCTAAAGTTTTAAATGGCCTAGGTATTGCAATTGTTTCTACAAACAAAGGTGTATTATCTGATAAAGAAGCACGCCAACAAGCTGTTGGTGGAGAAGTATTAGCTTACATTTGGTAATGAACATTCACACGATAGGAGGTGCACTGGATGTCTCGTATAGGTTTAAAACTACTAGAAATTCCTGAAGGTGTAGATGTTAAAATTGACGGAAACACTGTTACGGTTAAAGGTCCTAAGGGGGAACTTACTAGAGTTTTCCATGAAGATATGACTGTTAAAGTTGAAGATAACGTTCTAACTGTAGAACGTCCAAGTGATAATAAAGAACACCGTGCATTACACGGAACAACTCGTAGCATCATCGGCAACATGGTCGAAGGTGTGTACAAAGGTTATGAGAAGGCCTTAGATATTCAAGGTGTTGGTTACCGTGCACAAAAGCAAGGTAACAAAGTCGTAATTAACGCTGGTTATTCTCACCCAGTAGAAGTAGAAAACCGCGAAGGAATCGAAATCGATGTACCATCTAACACAAAAGTAATTGTTAAGGGAATCGATAAAGAATTAGTAGGTGCTGTTGCTGCGAACATTAGAGCGATTCGTCCACCTGAACCTTACAAAGGAAAAGGTATCCGTTACGAAGGCGAACATGTACGTCGTAAAGAAGGTAAAACTGCTAAGTAATATAACAATAACGTTAAGCAAGGTTAGTTAGGGAACAGAAAGGAGTGACCTAGATGATCACAAAGCCTGATAAGAACGTTGTACGTAAGAAAAGACATTTACGTGTACGTAAAAATCTTTTTGGAACAGCTGAACGTCCACGTTTAAATGTGTATCGTTCAAACAAGCATATTTACGCACAACTTATTGATGATATTAATAATACAACAATCGTAAGTGCTTCTACTGTAGACAAAGATTTTAACCTTGATTCTACTGGTAATATAGAAGCTGCACAAAAAGTCGGTGAGTTAATCGCGGCTCGTGCAAAAGAAAAAGGACACAAATCAGTAGTGTTTGACCGCGGAGGATATTTGTATCACGGACGTGTTAAAGCACTTGCAGATGCTGCTAGAGAAGCAGGTCTTGAATTTTAATCGTAAAAGGAGGGACACATTTTGCGTACAAACATTGACCCAAATAAATTGGATCTTGAAGAACGTGTAGTAACGATCAATCGTGTTGCTAAAGTTGTAAAAGGTGGACGTCGTTTTCGCTTTGCTGCACTTGTAGTAGTCGGAGATAAAAATGGTCACGTTGGATTTGGTACTGGTAAAGCACAAGAGGTACCAGATGCTATTAAAAAAGCAATCGATGATGCAAAGAAAAACCTAATTAATGTACCAATCGTAGGTACTACTATTCCACATGATATTACTGGAGAATTCGGTGCAGGAAACATTTTGTTAAAACCGGCTTCTGAAGGTACTGGAGTTATCGCTGGTGGTCCTGTTCGTGCCGTACTTGAGCTTGCTGGTGTTGGTGATATCCTTTCTAAATCATTAGGATCAAATACACCAATTAACATGGTTCGTGCAACAATTAACGGACTTAGTGAGTTAAAGCGTGCAGAAGAGGTTGCTAAATTACGCGGCAAATCAGTTGAAGAACTGTTAGGATAAGGAGGGAAATCACATGGCTAAACAGTTAGAAATTACCCTCAAGCGCAGTATAATTGGTAGATCTGAAGTACAAAAGGCTACTGTTAAGACGTTAGGTTTAAGAAAGATTAATCAAACAGTAGTTCGTGAAGATAATCCTGCTGTCAGAGGCATGGTTAATAGAGTTTCACACTTAGTTGCTGTTAAAGAAGTTTAATATTTAAAAGCGTAAGAGGAGGTGCTCGCATGAAACTTCATGAATTGAAGCCATCACAAGCTCGCAAAAAACGTAATCGTGTAGGACGCGGAATGTCTTCTGGTAACGGTAAGACATCAGGGCGCGGTCAAAAGGGTCAAAACTCTCGTTCAGGTGGAGGAGTTCGTCCTGGATTTGAAGGGGGACAAATGCCTTTATTCCAACGTCTGCCTAAACGTGGTTTTACAAACATTAACCGTAAAGATTTTGCGATCGTAAATTTAGATGCTTTAAATAAATTTGAAGACGGTACAGAAGTAACACCAGAATTATTGATTGAAACAGGTGTAGTTAGTAAGCTTAAATCAGGTGTGAAAATACTTGGTAACGGAGCTATAGAAAAGAAACTTACCGTTAAAGCTCATAAGTTCTCTGCTTCTGCTAAAGAAGCAATCGAAGCAGCGGGCGGTCAAACTGAGGTGATTTAATGTTTCGTACAATCTCCAATTTTGTGCGCGTGAGAGACATTAGGCAAAAAATTGTATTCACCTTGTTAATGTTAATCGTCTTTAGATTAGGTACGTTTATTCCAGTACCGTTTTCTAACCGAGAAGCAATTAATTTTATGAATGAACAAAGTGTATTTGGTTTCTTAAACACATTTGGCGGTGGTGCATTAAAGAACTTCTCTATCTTTGCGATGGGAATTATGCCATACATCACTGCTTCCATTATTATGCAGCTATTGCAGATGGATGTTGTGCCCAAGTTTACCGAATGGAAAAAGCAAGGGGAAGTGGGTCGTAAAAAGCTTGCCCAAATCACGCGTTATGGAACGATTGTGTTAGCCTTCATTCAAGGCGCTGCCATGTCTGTCGGCTTTAATGCGATGACAGGCGGACAATTGATTGAGGACCCGGGCTTTGGAAAGTTCTTCGTAATTGCAGTTGTATTGACAAGTGGTACAGCATTTCTTATGTGGCTTGGGGAACAAATTACTTCAAATGGAGTAGGAAATGGTATTTCTATTCTAATCTTTGGTGGAATTGTTGCTGCAATACCAAATGGTGTTAACCAATTGTTTGAACAATATTTCGGTGGTAATGTAGGCGATACATTGTTCATAAACATTGTTATTGTAGCTTTAATCATTTTGGTTGTTCTTGCAGTTGTTGTTGGAGTTATCTTTATTCAACAAGCACTGCGGAAAATACCAATTCAATATGCAAAAAAAATACAAAACAGAAGTCCGGTTGGTGGTCATTCGACACATCTACCATTAAAGGTAAATGCTGCAGGGGTTATCCCAGTAATCTTTGCCATATCCTTTATTGTTGCCCCTAGAACAGTTGCAGGCTTTTTTGAAGGAAATCGGTTCGCTGAAGTGATCACCTACGTGTTTGATTATACACAGCCAATCGGGATGGCGATTTATGTAGCATTAATTATTGCCTTCACTTATTTCTACACATTTGTTCAAGTAAATCCTGAACAGATGGCCGAAAACTTGCAAAAACAAGGTGGGTATATACCGGGTATTCGTCCAGGTAAAAACACTGAAACATATTTAACACGTGTGATGTACCGGTTGACTTTTGTAGGGTCCTTATTCCTTGCGGCGATTTCAGTACTCCCGTTAATATTGGGTAGTGCGGCTAATCTACCACAAGCTGTAAGAATCGGGGGAACTAGTTTACTCATTGTTGTTGGGGTAGCCTTACAAACAATGAAACAACTAGAAAGCCAACTTGTGAAGAGACATTACAAAGGGTTTATTAAGTAATAACTAGAGAGAGAGCGCAAACTGATTTCGTAGATGAAATGAGAGCGAGGGGAATTACGGTGAATTTAATCCTAATGGGTCTCCCTGGTGCTGGTAAAGGTACACAGGCAGAAAAGATAGTTGAAAAATATCAGATCCCTCATATCTCAACAGGAGATATGTTCCGGTTAGCGATAAAAGAAGGAACAGAGCTTGGTAAGAAAGCAAAAGGATTCATGGATCAAGGTGAACTTGTTCCTGATGAGGTAACCATTGGTATTGTTAGAGAGCGTTTGAGTAAAGCTGATTGTGCAAAAGGATTTTTATTGGATGGGTTTCCTCGTACAATTGCTCAAGCAGAAGCATTGGAAAACCTTTTAACTGATATGAACCAAACAATTGATTATGTGCTCCACGTTGATGTTCCTAAAGATCAACTTGTTGAACGGTTAACTGGACGTAGAATTTGTCCTACTTGTGGCGCGACCTACCATGTTGTTTATAATCCCCCTAAACAAGAGGGGATTTGTGACAGAGATGGGTCTGCACTGATGCAAAGGGATGATGACAAACCTGCAACAGTTACAAAACGTTTAGAAGTCAACTTAGAACAAACAGAACCAATGCTTGATTTTTATCAGGATAAAGGATATCTTGTGACTATCAATGGTGCAAAAGACATTAATCAAGTGTTTGAGGATATTGATGATAAACTTGGAGACTTAGCTTAATGATTATTTGCAAAACACCACGAGAAATAGAAGTGATGCGAGTAGCAGGTAAAATTGTTGCAATGACACATCAACATCTAAAATCGTATATACTTCCTGGGATAACAACACTAGAATTGGATAACATTGCTGAGGAATTCATTCGAAGCATGGATGCAATTCCTTCGTTTAAAGGGTATAATGGTTTTCGTGGTAGTATTTGCACTTCCGTTAATGAAGAACTTGTTCATGGTATTCCTAGTGGGCGTACATTGAAAGATGGCGATATACTAAGCATTGACATCGGTGCAAAGTATCAGGGCTTTCATGGAGACTCTGCTTGGACATATCCAATTGGAACAGTAAATCAACGTACGGATGATTTGCTACAAGTGACTGAGACCGCATTGTTTAAAGGTCTTGAAGAAGCAAAACCAGGTGTTCACCTTTCAAATATATCGCATGCCATTCAAACCTATGCCGAATCAAGGGGCTATAGTATTGTGAGAGAGTACGCAGGCCATGGAGTTGGTAAAGAACTTCATGAAGACCCAATTATTCCTCATTATGGTCCACCAAATAAAGGGCCACGTTTGAAACCAGGCATGGTTTTAGCCATTGAACCAATGGTGAATGCAGGAAGTCGTCATGTCAAAACACTTGCTGATAATTGGACGGTTGTCACCCAAGATGGTAAGATGTGTGCTCATTTTGAACATACGATTGCCATAACAGAAGAAGGTTATCAGATATTAACAATAACCTAAGGTGAAGGTGATTGTGGTTGAATGATACGGAGTCGAGTCCGCAATTAGGTCAAATAGTTCAAATCTTACAAGGGCGTGAAGCAGGTCAATTTGCAATTGTCATAGATATCGTTGATGATCGCTTTGTCTTGCTTGCCGATGGAGAAAAGAGAAAATATGATCGACCGAAAAAAAAGAATCGACATCATATAGAACCAATGGAATACATCTCTCCAGAAGTCCAAAACAGCCTTCTAGAAACAGGTCGCGTAACAAATGGTAAGCTGCGTTTTGCTCTATCAAAGTTTGTCAATGAAGTGGTGACTGATTTAAGGAAGGGAGATCAACTTGATGGCGAAAGACGATGCAATTGAAGTAGAAGGTACTGTCATTGACACGTTACCTAACGCAATGTTTAAAGTTGAACTAGAGAATGGTCATACTGTTTTAGCCCATGTATCTGGTAAAATTCGGATGCACTTCATTCGAATCCTACCAGGCGACAAGGTAACGGTTGAACTTTCTCCATATGATTTGTCAAGAGGTCGTATTACGTACCGATATAAATAATAGAAAGCTCCGATACAAAAGGAGGTATGGATGATGAAGGTAAGGCCATCTGTAAAACCAATATGTGAAAAATGTAAAGTTATTCGTCGTAAAGGCAAAGTAATGGTTATTTGTGAAAACCCTAAACACAAGCAAAAACAAGGTTAATAATAAGGAGGTGCACAACTTAAATGGCACGTATTTCAGGTGTAGATATTCCTCGTGAAAAGCGTGTAGTTATTTCCCTTACGTATGTTTACGGGATCGGAAAAAAGACTGCACAACAAATTTTAAAAGAGGCTGGTGTTTCTGAAGATACTCGTGTAAGAGATCTAACAGAAGATGAACTAGCACGTATCCGTCAAGAAGTAGAAAAATTCACAGTAGAAGGCGACCTTCGTCGTGAAGTGTCACTGAACATTAAACGTTTAATCGAAATCGGATCATATCGTGGTTTACGCCACCGTAGAGGTTTACCAGTTCGCGGACAAAAGACAAAGAACAACTCTCGTACTCGTAAAGGTCCACGTAAGACAATGGCTAACAAGAAAAAATAAGAAGGAGGTTAGTTGACTATGGCTCGTAAACAAAATACTCGTAAACGTAGAGTGAAAAAGAATATTGATACTGGTATTGCACATATCCGCTCTACTTTTAACAATACGATCGTTACTATTACCGATACGCAAGGTAACGCTATTAGCTGGAGTAGTGCAGGTGCACTTGGATTTAAAGGTTCTCGTAAATCTACACCATTTGCTGCACAAATGGCAGCAGAAGCAGCAGCTAAAGGTGCCCAAGAAAACGGTATGAAGACATTAGAAGTAACTGTTAAAGGTCCTGGTGCTGGTCGTGAAGCAGCTATCCGTTCACTTCAAGCAGCTGGTTTAGAAGTTACTGCCATTGTTGATGTAACACCTGTTCCTCACAATGGTTGCCGCCCACCAAAACGTCGTCGTGTATAAAATTACCCGTATATAATTTGTCAGCATGTCTATAATGGGTTATGATAGCTAAAAGAATTTACGTCAAACGGTGATTGACAATAAGTCTTTAACGCCTTCAGACAGCATCGCATATGACAGAAGAATACGAAATTGCATAGTGCAGACACGGTAACTGCTTACCTGAGGAATTTCGGTTAGACATTGTCTAGCCGGGGTTTCGACGTTTTGAAGGAGGGTTTTATTTAATGATCGAAATCGAAAAACCAAAGATTGAAACGGTAGAGGTCAGCGATGATGCTACTTTTGGGAAGTTCGTCGTAGAACCACTAGAACGTGGATATGGAACTACACTAGGTAACTCCTTGCGTCGTATCCTTTTATCCTCGCTTCCTGGAGCTGCTGTGACATCCATTCAAATAGATGGTGTTCTCCATGAGTTTTCAACCATAGATGGTGTTGTAGAGGATGTAACAGCTATTATTCTTAATCTTAAGAAACTAGCGCTTAAAATCTATTCTGATGAGGAGAAAACATTAGAAATAGATGTGCAGGGAGAAGGAAAAGTAACGGCTGCAGATATCACCTTTGATAGTGACGTAGAAATATTAAATCCGAATCTGCATATAGCTACACTTGGTAGCAATGCTCATTTACGTATGAAAATTAATGCTGAGCGTGGACGTGGATATCGTCCTGCAGATGCGAATAATCATGATGATCAACCGATCGGAGTTATTCCAGTGGATTCCATTTTTACACCAGTATCACAAGTGACATATCAAGTGGAAAACACACGCGTAGGACAAATTGCAAACTACGATAAGCTTACGCTAGATGTATGGACAGATGGCAGTATTAGGCCTGAAGAAGCTGTTTCTTTAGGTGCAAAAATTTATACCGAGCATCTAAATATCTTTGTTGGTCTAACTGATGAGGCACAAAACGCTGAAATTATGATCGAAAAAGAAGAAGACCAAAAAGAAAAAGTTTTAGAAATGACGATTGAAGAATTAGATTTATCTGTTCGTTCTTATAACTGTTTAAAACGTGCGGGAATTAATACAGTACAAGAGCTTGCTCATAAATCAGAAGAAGATATGATGAAAGTACGTAATTTAGGTCGTAAGTCATTAGAAGAAGTAAAGCATAAGCTTGAAGATTTAGGACTAGGTTTACGTAAAGACGATTGATACATGTTACTTTAGACACCTTTAGAGATTTCCGAAAAAGGGAGGGATAATCCATGGCTAGAAAACTAGGTCGTACAACAGACCAACGTATGGCATTGCTACGTAACCTTGCGACGGATTTAATTATTCATGAACGTCTTGAAACAACAGAAGCAAAAGCAAAAGAATTGCGCTCTGTTGTTGAAAAAATGATTACTCTTGGTAAACGTGGTGATCTTCATGCCCGTCGTCAAGCAGCAGCTTTTCTTTATAACGCAGAGGCTAACGAGAATGAAGATGCTGTACAAAAGTTATTTTCTGACGTTGCTAAGCGTTATGAAGAGCGCCAAGGTGGTTATACGCGTGTCCTAAAATTAGGACCTCGTCGTGGTGACGGCGCGGATATGGCGATTATTGAGTTAGTTTAATCACAAAAGTTAGAGGCTTGAAGGGCAGGACAGAATCTCTTCGTGAGGTGAATCCAAGCCCTTTTTTGTTATGAATAAATATGACTTCTGGCTAGACTAGCTTATCATTGATAGATTATGTGAAAGTATTACGGACATTTGATTGGCTATTATGCTGATTTAAGCACCCCTTCCTTTAATGGTTTGATAACAAGGAGGCAATTATGACAAACAGTTTTATAGAATTTCGTAATGTTTCTTTCAGGTATGGTAAGGACCAACCCTGGGTTCTTAAAAATGTTAGTTTTACAATAGATTCAAACGAATGGGTCGCTGTCATCGGACATAATGGTTCAGGGAAATCTACTATTGCCAAACTTATCAATGGGCTTCTGTTTCCGCAGGAAGGAGAAATTATTGTTGATGGGCTAACAGTGAATGAACACACCATATGGGATGTACGTAAAAGCGTAGGTATGGTTTTTCAAAACCCTGATAATCAATTTGTCGGTACTACTGTTCGAGATGACGTTGCTTTTGGTTTAGAAAACAGAGGCGTACCACGCGAAGATATGCTCAAACGTATCGATGTAAGTCTTGGGCAGGTTGGGATGTCCGATTACCTTCTTCACGAACCACATCGCTTGTCTGGTGGTCAAAAACAAAGAGTTGCTATTGCTGGTGTATTAGCGATTTCACCAAAGGTTATTATCCTTGATGAAGCAACTGCTATGTTGGACCCTAAAGGTCGGTTGGAGATCATGCAGACCGTGAGCCATTTGCGTCAGGCAGAACAGTTAGCATTAATTACAATTACCCATGATTTAAATGAAATTACTCGTGCTAGTCGTGTGATTGTGATGAATAAAGGTGAAGTTTGGTTAGAGTCTAATCCAAGGGACGTGTTCAGTCGAAAAGAAGATTTGCTCCAAATTGGATTGGATACACCTTTTGTAGCTACATTTGCTGATGAACTATCTAGGCAGGGAATAAAACTAGGTAAACAACCATTAAATCATGAGGAGTTAATGGACGAATTATGGACATATCATTCAAAAATGTAACCTATACTTATCAACCTAATACCCCGTTTGAACATCGTGCCATTCATGATCTATCTTTTACAATTAAATCTGGATCATTTGTTGCCATTGTTGGTCATACTGGTTCTGGAAAATCAACCCTTATTCAACACTTAAACGGACTATTGAGACCTACGGAGGGTCAAGTTAAGATTGGTGACTATACTCTCTCTGCTGATAAAAAGGTTAAAGACATCAAAGAGCTAAGAAGTAAAGTGGGTGTGGTTTTTCAATATCCAGAACATCAGCTTTTTGAAGAAACAATTGCCAAAGATATTGCATTTGGCCCGGAAAATTTTGGTGTCGGTGAAGAGGAAGTTAAAAAACGTGTCCATGAGACCATTCATGCTGTTCAACTATCTGAGCAATTATTAGACCGGTCACCTTTTGATTTAAGTGGTGGGCAAATGAGAAGGGTAGCGATTGCAGGTGTGCTTGCGATGGAGCCTCAAGTATTAGTGCTTGATGAGCCAACAGCGGGACTAGACCCTCGTGGGCAGCAGGATATCATGAATATGTTTTATCAGCTTCATCATCAAAAAGGACTGACAACCATATTGGTAACACACAGTATGGAAGATGCACTCAAGTATGCTGATCATGTCATAATCATGGACCATGGGACAAAGTATATGGAAGGGAAACCAACAGAGGTATTTCAAAGGAAGCGTGAATTAGAGAAAGTCCAATTAGATGTTCCAGAAATTGTCCAATTTTTATTTGGTGTGGAAAAGCAATTAGGTATTTCGATTGCCTACCGTGGACAAACGATAGCTGAACTAGCCACCGAATTAGTTGAGGAGTTAAGGAGCAGAAATCTATGAACCATGCACTTATAATCGGTCAATATGTTCCTAGTAACTCGGTTATTCATCGACTTGATCCACGTACTAAGATTGCTATTATTTTCTTTTTTGTCATCTTTGTGTTCTTTGCAAATACTTTGACAAGTTATGCAGTCTTAACATTATTTGCTGTTGGAACAGCTGTTGCGACAAAAATTAAGCTCCCTTACATCTTAAAGGGCTTGACACCTGTCTGGTTTTTAATTGTGTTTACCTTTGTTCTTCATTTGGTTGTTACGAAAGAAGGAGAAGTTCTATTTCGCATATTGTCTTATCCCATTTATTCTGGTGCTGTGGAACAGGGAATAGCAATATCTCTACGGTTCTTTCTATTAATTTTAGTCACATCATTATTAACATTAACGACCACTCCAATCGAAATTACGGATGCGATTGAGACCTTACTAAATCCGCTAAAGAAGATTAAGTTTCCGGTTCACGAACTTGCCTTGATGATGTCTATTTCCTTAAGATTTATTCCAACTTTAATGCAGGAAACAGAAAAGATCTCAAAAGCGCAAGCCTCTCGTGGTGTTGATTTTCGTACAGGACCAATGAAGGATAGAATTCAAGCAATTGTTCCACTTCTTGTGCCTTTATTCGTGAGCGCATTTAAACGGGCTGAGGAGTTGGCGATGGCGATGGAAGCAAGGGGTTATCAAGGTGGGGAAGGTCGAACGAAATTAAGAGAGCTGCGTATTGAAAAAATAGATATTTTAGCCTTTATTACCTTTGGCATTGTACTCATTGGACTTTTTTTAACAAGAGCTTAAGAGGTGTCATTTATGGAAAGAATAAAGTGTACCTTTAGTTATGATGGAACAGACTTTTCAGGATATCAAATACAACCAAATGGCAGGACTGTTCAAGAGGAATTTGAGAAAACATTAATGAAAATGCACAAAGGTACTCCGGTAAAAGTAACAGCTTCGGGGAGAACGGACCGGGGGGTACATGCCCTTGGTCAAGTGATTCATTTTGATAGTTACCTATCCATACCAATCGAAAATTGGCAACGGGCTTTAAATGCCATGTTACCAGATGACATCTTTGTTAAAGAGGTTCATAAGGTAACTGGTAGTTTTCATGCAAGATATGGTGTAATAGAAAAGGAGTATCGGTATTTTATTCACAACTCGAAAGAGCCAGATGTTTTTAAGCGAAATCATACCGTATTTATTGGTAATGAACTTGATATATTGGCAATGAAGCAAGCTTGTGAACATATTGTAGGTACGCATGATTTCTCTTCCTTTTGTGCGGCAAATTCAGGTGTCAAGGGAGATAAAATCCGGACAATCTATCATGTTTCATGTGAGAAGGATGTAGACACCATAATGTTTCGTTTTAAAGGTAGTGGTTTTCTTTATAACATGGTTAGAATACTCGTCGGAACATTGCTCGAAGTCGGTCGAGGAGAACGAAACCCAACCGACCTAAAACAAATATTACAAGCTAAAGATCGCTCTTGTGCAGGTAAAACAGCACCTCCCCAAGGTTTATACCTTTGGAATGTCAAATATGAGTCAGATTAGCATAAAATTAAAAAAACAACGCATCCAGGTGTAACATTCTATTGACAACAGGTACCTATTTATTATAAGATGGTCTATGGCAATTTATTTCTATACCACGATTAGCCCCGGAAAGTTAATTGTGTTGGAATATAAGCATAAGAGGCGTTGACGACTGGTTAAATTGTCGTCATTTGGCTAAAGAAAAGTTGACACAGTGCTCTAGCATTACTAGGAGCAAACAGTTTTAATCTTAAAAACGATAACGATTTTTGGAATATAGGAGGTAACGGATCATGCGCACAACTTTCATGGCGAATGAAACTAATATCGAACGTAAATGGCTTGTTGTTGATGCTGAAGGTAAAACACTAGGTCGACTATCTAGTGAAGTTGCTTCAATCCTTCGTGGTAAGCACAAACCAACTTATACACCGCATGTAGACACTGGTGATCATGTAATCATTATTAATGCAGAGAAAATTGAATTAACTGGTAAGAAATTAAATGACAAAATGTACTATCGTCATTCTAACCACCCTGGTGGATTAAAAGCTCGTACAGCTTTAGAAATGCGTACGAAATACCCTGAGCAAATGCTTGAACTTACAATCAAAGGCATGCTTCCAAAAGGTAGTCTTGGTCGTAAAATGGGTAAGAAATTGCACGTATTTAGAGGACCTGAACATAATCATCAAGCACAAAAACCAGAAGTTTACGAACTTCGCGGATAATTTAAAGGAGGTAACGAATAGTGGCACAAGTACAATACTACGGTACCGGTCGTCGTAAGAGTTCAACTGCTCGTGTACGTTTAGTTCCAGGAACTGGACGTATCGTTGTTAATAAACGTGATGCGGAAGATTACTTCCCATACGAAACGCTTCGTACAATCATCAAGCAACCTTTAGCTATTACTGAAACTGAAGGTAGCTATGATGTATTAGTAAATGTAACAGGTGGTGGATTCACTGGTCAAGCTGGTGCAATTCGTCATGGTGTTTCTCGTGCATTGTTACAAGCAGATCCAGAATATCGCGCAGCATTAAAGCGCGAAGGATTCCTAACTCGTGACGCTCGTATGAAAGAACGTAAGAAATACGGTCTTAAAGGCGCTCGTCGTGCACCACAGTTCTCAAAGCGTTAATATATCTACGTTTCAAGGCTCTTTTCACTTTGGTGGAAAGGGTCTTTTTTAACAAGATAAGAAAGTATAAAAAAAATCTAAGAGCTGTCTAGCTCCAGTGCCTGCCTTAGTCTTCCCAAGGCGCCTTGCGCTTTTCTTATTTAAAAGGTCATAAATTAGTATCTTGTCCCATATAGTGAGAAACAGGAATATATATAGGGGGAAGAGGCTGATGAGGCGAGCAATAAAAATTGGTTGTTGGTTGATTGGGGCCGTACTACTCGTCATACTTGTGCAATATCCGATTCAAAAATCCACGAATTCCTGGGATTCTTGGTCATTACCGCTGTCAGGTAAAACAATTGTCATTGACCCGGGACACGGTGGCCCGGACGGTGGTGCTGTTGGTGCTGATGATACACTAGAGAAGGATATTGCACTACAAGTGTCTAAAATTCTTCGTGATTATCTACAACAATCTGGTGCGTTGGTATATTTGACTAGAGAAGATGATAGAGACCTTGCAAGTACGGATACGAAAGGGTTGTCACGAAGAAAGGCAGAAGACATAAGGCAAAGGGTTAATTTTATTCAAGAAAAGAACCCGGACTTATTCCTAAGTATCCATTTGAACGCCATCCCTCAAGAACAATGGCGGGGCGCTCAATCCTTTTACTACCCAGGATTAGAGAAAAGCGAACGATTAGCTAAGTTAATTCAAGCTGAGATTAAACGAAATCTTGGAAACACGAAACGTGATGCATTAGCCTTAAACGGTATTTATTTGCTCAAACATGCTAAAGCGCCAGGTGCATTAGTTGAAATCGGCTTCCTGTCCAACACACATGAGCGTGGGTTACTTAAATCAAATGAGTACCAAAGGAAAATGGCTGCAAGTATGTATGAAGGTGTACTGCGCTACGTAACAGAAGGTGAAGAAGAAAAGGATGCGGAATAATAAGTTGTAATCCATATCACTTATGAAAAATGGCAGATATGTTATACTATACCTATAGTTTTAAATTTAAGGGATGGTGACATATTTTGTTAACAAAAGACCAAGTGATAGCTTTGTTAAATCCGATTAAGGATCCTTTTTTACATAAAACCTTGGAAGAAACAGGTGGGATTGAGCAAGTAACTATAAAAGAAGAAAAGAATCACGTTAGTGTAAAACTTGCCATTGGAAAGGTAAACACAGCTGAGCAAATGCAGCTGCAACAAGAATTAGTGAACCTCCTAAAAAAAGAAGGCGCTGCAACGGTAGGATTAAGGTTTAACCAATTGCCTAATGAGGTCATAGCTAAATTCCAACCGACATCCGAAGCAGATACGTCACTCTTAGGTGAAGGTTCTGGTACTAAATTTCTTGCAATTGCTAGCGGAAAAGGTGGGGTTGGTAAATCAACAGTTACGGTTAACCTTGCTGTTGCACTGGCTCGATTAGGTAAAAAGGTTGGAATTATTGACGCTGATATATACGGATTCAGTGTTCCTGATATGATGGGAGTGGAGGAACGACCAACGCTAAGAGGGAATCGAATTGTTCCGGTCGAAAGATTTGGTGTGAAAATTATGTCTATGGGTTTTTTTGTGGAAGATAACTCCCCAGTCATTTGGCGAGGGCCAAGACTAGGCAAAATGTTGACAAGCTTTTTTAAAGAAGTGGAATGGGGCGATATAGACTATTTACTTCTAGATCTCCCTCCTGGAACCGGTGATGTTGCTTTAGATGTTCATAACATGATTCCTTCATCAAAAGAAGTCATTGTTACGACACCGCATCCAACTGCTGCATTTGTAGCTGCAAGAGCAGGGCAAATGGCATTACAAACAGATCATGAAATATTAGGTGTTATCGAAAACATGTCCTTTTTTGAAAGTAAACTTACTGGTGAAAAAGAATACGTATTTGGAAAAGGTGGCGGTGACAAGCTAGCCGATGCTTTACAAACAAAAGTAATAGGTCGACTGTCGCTGCAACAACCTTATGATGAGGGTGAGTTCGCTCCTTCTGTCTATCAAGAAGATCATCCAAACGGACAAGAATACCGTAATATCGCTGCTCAAGTTATTGCTAAATTTGAGGAATAATGATAGGAAGAGCGCAGGGCGCCCGGAGCTAGACAGCTCTTGCATTGTTTATACTTTCTTATCTTATAAGATAAACAAAATGCTTGGAATGAAATCCAAGCATTTTGTTCGTGACGTTTTCTTGCTTTAGCTTGTCCCTTAGGCTAGGCAAGATGCCCTTCGCTTTTCTTATTGACTTTCTCCTCCTGAATCGCCGCCTTGGCCACCGCTAGAATCGCCGCCGGATCCTCCATCACTACTTTCTCCACTGCTTTGGTCTTTCGTTCCAGATTTCATATTTTCGGCAGCTTTAAGAACTAGATCACTAATTTTGGCTTTGAAAAGTGGCGTGTCCAACTGCTCTTGGATAACCTTTTCAAGATACTGGCGAAACTCTTGACCAGTTACGACTGTACTCATCTGTTTTTCCATATCAGGATTTTGAAGAATTTCAATCATTTTCTTTTGGTATTCTGCATCGCTCATTAAGCCTTTTATGACGTCTTCTTGCTTATCTTGCATCGATTTAGCAAAAGACTCAACAAATTTTGGGTCCTCAAACATTTTAGTCCAAAATTCTTTTCCTTTATCTGATGTAAGCGACTCTGTAACCGATTGTTTAACAAGTTTTGAATCAATAACAAAGGTTTTCTGCATTTCATCGTCATTTAATACTTCAGTAATTGCTTTTTTTCCCTCATCTGTTTTTAATATATCGGTAACCATTTTCTTAGTTGTTTCATAATCAGTTTTTTCTCCATTTGCTGAACCCGCACCACCGCAAGCAGTCAACAATAGAAAGGAGAAACAAATAAGAGCGATTGGTATTATTCGATTCATATATCGGACTCCTTTCATGTTTTTCTTACTTTTAATATGGTATCCAAGCAAGAAAATATGTATCAGGAGAGAAAAATGCTCTTGTTCATGGTAAAATACATAGGACTTGCAAAATTGCATGAAAGGAAGGTTGTTTTGAAGAGTAAAAATATTGTACGTCTGTTTTTCTCAACACTGCTTTTAGGTATCGCGGTTACTTTAATTACAAGTTTTTTTGTGAAAGCAGGAGCTTACGCAAAATTCATTAATCCTTTTGATCTGTTTGAATTATTCGGAGTAATTATTTTCTTTGCAGCTTTAGGAGCTGTGTTTAGTCTGGTTAGTCAAATGGGCTTTTTTGCTTATTTAACCGTTAACCAATTAGCTCTTGGAATGTTTAGAAGTTATTGGGGTTTTATTCAAATTATTCTTATAATCATAACCCTTTTTGATTTGGTTTATTTTCGATATAAAGCATCTGAAACAGGAACTATCTGGACATATGTACTCATCTCTCTAGGCTTACTAATTTATAGTTTGGTCATTGCACGAAAGAAGGCAAAGGAAACAAACCAAGGTGCATTTATCCCAGCTCTATTCTTTATGGTTGTAGTTACTTCAATTGAATGGGTTCCTGCTCTTAGAACTAGTGGTTCTGATTATTCCTGGCTTATGATTGTCCCATTACTTTGTTGTAATGCTTATCAACTATTACGCTTACACCATCTGATCGATAAAAATACCTAGTCACATAAAAAAGAGGATGACTTATTTTAATCATTCCTCTTTTTTAACAGTTAGGCTGACCAAGGCGCGACTTGTACTTAATTGATTTCTTTAGACTTAGTGTCTGCCCTAGATATTAACTCAGATATACTGACGAAGTTAAATCCTTTATTTTTTAATCCTGGTAAAATTGTATCTAATGCTTTTGGTGTTTGTTTCACAGAATCTGATGCATGTAACAAAATAATATCCCCATTTGATGTTTGTTTCATTATATTATCGACAATGTTTTGTGTCCCAGGATTTTTCCAATCATTAGGGTTGATATTCCATTGGATGACTTGATACCCTTGATTTTCTGCAAGCTTAAGCACTTCTTCATTTAAGTGACCACTAGGTGTGCGAAGCAGTTTAATATCTGAATAACCTAGTTTGGAAAAGGTATCCTTGGCAAGGGTTAGATCCCTTCTTACTTGTTCAATCTCTTGTTTTAGATAACTTTTGTAGCGATAGCCTAACATGCCTATCTCATGGCCATCCTCCTCAATTTTTTCTAATAAATCTGGGTGTCGTTCTGCCCACTCCCCTGCAACAAAGAAAGTTGCTTTAACGTCATACTTGTCCAATTTTTCTAAAATAGGTTCAACCATTTCATTTCCCCAACTTATGTTAAAGGTTAAGCCAATGTTTGGATCCTTTTCACTTCCTTTACTTAAAGCTGCAGGGTTTTCTTTAGAAGAGAAAACAGAAAAAGAGCTTTCAGTTTCAACTAATAAAAAAATGGCACTAAATAATGCTGCAGTTAGAACTAACCCCCATTTTTTCCAGTTTTTAACCGTAAAGACAAAAAAATGTTGCATCGTTCCTCCCCCTTTTAGGACTTGCTCTATTTTATGCCCTTCATTCAGGCAATATGATGTTTAAAAGATTAAAAACTAATAATTTTAACGATTATGGTTATGATATAAGGGTACTGATTAATAGGAGGGATAAGATGATTGGCTTCCTAGTAAACGATGTAGAATTAAAAGAAGTAGAGTACCTTATAAAAAGGGAATTAGAGGAATTACTATTGGATTTAGAAGATAGCAGAATTGATCATCTAGTTAAAAGAGCTATGCAAGAAAGGTATCGGGTACTTTTTCAATTATTTCGACGCGTTGCAAGTGAGAAAGAATGTATGAAGTACATACCAAAGAAATTAGAGAATGAATAAATACAAGCATCAATCAAAAGATGGCAAAATTCTTATGGATTTTGTCATCACTTATGATTACCTAACTATGATGATGCGGAGGATAAAATAGTGTAATGGTATTTTGTGAAAAAACTATTGATATTTAAAATAGTATGTGCTATATTATTTTTTGTTGTCAGTTTATGACCAGTTATCAAACAATACTTCGAAAAAAATATTACAATAAGTATTGACGCGACTGTGTAATTGTGATATATTATAACTTGTCGCTAAAACGACACTGATTGGAACGTTGATCTTTGAAAACTGAACAAAACAACCAGTATGTTAAGAAATACAATTGCTAGTCAAGTTTATGAGTAAATCAATCATTTATTGGAGAGTTTGATCTTGGCTCAGGACGAACGCTGGCGGCGTGCCTAATACATGCAAGTCGAGCGCGTGAAACTAGTTGATCCCTTCGGGGTGACGCTGGTGGACCGAGCGGCGGACGGG
>NZ_JAMQKC010000015.1 GCF_028416595.1 Aquibacillus salsiterrae
AAAAAAAAACGCCTCTAGTACTAGAGGCGTTTTTTTAACAACTTTCTGGTGTACCTTCTCTATCTTTTGCTTTAAACGAAGAACCACAGCCACAGGATATTATCGCGTTCGGATTGTCAATGGTAAATCCGCCACCCATCATATTTTGCTTAAAATCGATCGTTGTGCCTTCAATTACAGGAATATCTTGCTTAAAGATCGTTACAGGGATGCCATTATTTTCCTCTTTTAAATCGAGATCCTCGTTGACTTCATAATCAAATCCTAACGAATAGGAAAGTCCACTACACCCTCCCCCTTTCACACCAAAACGGAGACGTACAGATTCTTTATCTTCATCTTTCATCATTTCTAGAATTTGAAGACGGGCATTGTCTGTTATATTTAGAACCATCCCACTTCCTCCTTTCATCACTTAAAATAAGTATACTCATTTTACACATGACTTTCAATCAATCAAGATTCTATTCATTTGTCCACTCGAAAACACCAGTGGCCGTTGTTTCCGCTTTTCCACGCATCCACACATGACTGTCTTTGCTCCACTTGATAAATAAGTCCCCTCCACTTAAATGGACACAAACTTCTTTCTCTTTTTCAGCTAAGCCATTAAGTATAGCAGCAACAACAGCAGCACAGGCCCCTGTACCACATGCTTGAGTTATACCAGACCCTCGTTCCCAAACGCGAAAATGCATTTCTTGTTTATTTACTACTTCAACAAATTCAACATTTACACCCTCCGGGAATCTTTGGTCACTTGTTATAACTGGTCCAAGTTTGCTTAACGGTGCTTGTTCAATAGTTGGAACGAAAAATATAGCATGTGGATTGCCCATTGAAACAGCAGTAACTTCTATACTTTGTTCCTCGATAGGAAATGGTTCAGCAATCACTCGTTCGTTAGGATTTCCTAACATTGGTATTTGCTCCCGTCGTAATTGCGGTTCACCCATGTCGACTGTTACCTCGTCAACACACTCTCCAATAAGGTGTACCTCAGCAGTTACATTGCCACCTTTTGTTTCAATCGTAAACGTTTTGGTTGTGACAATTCCTTGTTCATAGGCATACTTAGCAACACAGCGTAACCCATTTCCGCAGTTCTTTCCTTCTGAGCCATCTTTATTAAAAATGCGCATTCCAACATCGGCTTTTTCACTCGGATGGATTAATATTAAACCATCTGAACCTATGCCGGTATTTACATTCGCTACATCAATTGCAAGTGGGGCCAATTTCGATTCTTCTAGATGAAAAGAAAACAAATCGATATATATATAACTGTTCCCTAAACCATGCATTTTAGTAAATGGTATTTTCACGTCTACACCTTCATTCTCAATTATCTATATTAAAGCATTTTCTTCTAAGTAATCATAAACTTTTTCAACTAATTCGTCTGCATTATCAGCTACAATCGGGTCACCATTTATGATTGCAACAAAATACCGTGAGCAAATACCGCAAAAGCTTGTGCACCCATATTCTACGATTTCAAGGTCTGGATCTTTTGCTAATTCTGCTCTTGCTTTTTGTGAACCATTTGCCAAGTTGCTAACACAAAACTCGATTACGATTGGGTTCATTGTTATCTCCTTACATGTATAACTTTTATACTACTTCTATGGTTAAGGATACCATATCCAACAAACACAGACTATACTTACAGACTCCACTCCGCTTCCCTCTAATTATGCCTTTAATAAGTTTGTTTTGCTATAACCCAACTATTTCATTTTACAAAAAATCAAATTAAAGTTAAAATGATAAAAAGTAATTGATAAATAATCTCAATTACTGTGATTCAAATCATAGATATTTCATCAAAAAAAATATATAATAGTTGATAGGATGAAAGGAGAAGATGGATGATGCAAGAACAAGTACAAGAAGTGTTAAATAAATTACGTCCATTTTTACTACGTGACGGTGGGGATGTTGAATTAGTTGATGTGGAAGATGGCATTGTACGTCTTCGTCTTATGGGTGCATGCGGGAACTGTCCTAGTTCAACGATTACATTAAAAGCTGGTATCGAACGAGCATTAATGGCTGAAGTCCCAGGCGTTACCGAAATCGAACAAGTATTTTAATATGTCCAAAATCCTCTATGAGTAATAGAGGATTTTTTATTAGGAAATCTTTTTGCTAAACGAAAGTGCTGAAGTTCGACGTGGCTGCCGCTGAATGTTATCCATGCTTGGATTTATTTTATACTTTTTACCTTGCGCAAAAAGACGAATAGCGTTTAAACTATTCGTCCGTTTGTCTTAATATGATACATTTAATTTCATTGAAACAAGCCCCTCATTTTCGACTTGCAATGGTAGCCATTCAAAGTGCGAGTATGCTTCTTTCCATGAGCTTAATTTCTCCTCTATTGTTGCGTTGCTTGCAATGGCAATCATCGTTGGTCCTGCCCCACTTAAGAAAGTCCCAAAGACATCTTCTTCTAAGAATGCTTCTAGTTCCTCATAGTGGGGTACTAATTTCTTACGATAGGGTTGATGAAAAAGATCCTTCTTCATCATTTTACCTAACAATCTCCAATTTTTCTGACAAATGGCAGCAACACTTACGTTAGCAATACTGCTTGCGTGTACGCTCTCTTGATATGAGAAGGAGTCTGGTAGAACAGCCCGTGCTTCTTTTGTTTTTAATTCGAAGTTAGGAATAATAGCAAGGAACGTAACATCTTCCACTGGAACTTTAATCCAATCGACTTCATAGTCAAAATGGCCGATTACACACCCTCCCATCAGAGACGGTGCAACATTATCTGGGTGTCCCTCAATGTTAGTAGCTATTGATAATTTATCTTCTTCTGATAATTCTAGATTTAAAAGAATGTTCGCTAACTCAATCCCTGCAATTGTTGCCGTTGCGCTACTGCCAAGACCTCTAGCTAATGGAATATCGCTTTGCATTTCTACTCGGCATGGCGGAAGCTCACCATAGTTAAACTGTTTAGCTACTGTTTCTGCAATTTGATAAACAAGATTCTCTTTCCCGGTCGGAATATCCATTAAACAATCTGAGACTGGGATAAACTCCCAAGTCTCTGATTGGGTTACTTTCAATTCCAAGTACAAATTCAACGCTAAACCTATCGAATCAAATCCAGCCCCTAAGTTTGAAGTACTAGAAGGGATGCGAATTACCCAATTCATACTAATACACTACCCATAATTTCTTGAATGACAACTTCTTCTTCGTTAGGTAGGACACGAGGCTTAATTTCACTATAATCAATAGCTGTGTTTGGATCTTTAAGACCATTACCAGTTAACACGGTAACAACAGTTGAACCCGGCTCTACCTTGTTTTCCTTCATGGCTTTGAATAAACCAGCAATCGATGCACAAGAAGCCGGTTCAGCAAAAATCCCTTCGTTTGCAGCTAACCATTGATAAGCCTCAATCATTTCTTCATCTGTTATTTCATCTATAGCACCGTTTGACTCATCCCTTGCATTTACTGCTTGTTTCCAGCTAGCAGGATTCCCTATCCGAATAGCTGTACCGACTGTTTCTGGATTTTCAAATACTCGGTTGTGCACAATCGCTGCTGCACCACTCGCTTCAAAGCCCATCATTTTTGGCAGTCCTGTTTGCTTTTCTTCGTTATATTCCTTAAAACCTTTCCAATAAGCCGTAATATTTCCGGCATTACCTACCGGAATAAACAAATAATTAGGTGCTTTGCCTAAAGTATCGCAAATCTCAAATGCTGCCGTTTTTTGTCCTTCAATTCGATATGGGTTTACTGAGTTTACTAATGCGATATCATCTTTTTCACCAAGCTTACGGACGTAACGTAACGCATCATCAAAGTTACCCTCAATCGAAAAAATCTCTGCACCATACATAACTGCTTGAGCGAGCTTACCTTGAGCAATTTTGCCCTCGGGAATAACGACAATACATTTTAATCCTGCACGTGCTGCAAATGCAGCAGCAGAAGCAGATGTGTTTCCTGTTGAGGCACAGACAACAGCTTTCGCCCCATCTTCTATTGCTTTGGCCATCGCCATTACCATACCTCTGTCTTTAAACGACCCAGTTGGGTTTGCGCCTTCAATTTTTGCATAGACGTTAATTGAATGTTCCTTGGATAACTTCTCCAATTTAATTAAAGGCGTATTCCCTTCGTGTAATGTTAATGCAGGTGTTTGGTCATTAATTGGTAAATACTGTTTATACTCTGAAAGTAATCCTTTCCAAGCCATTTCTTATTCCTCCCCGTCAACGCGATAGTTGCTAATAATTTTATTCACTACTGATAATTGGTATAAATTTTCAAGACTATTTAATAGCTGTTGTTTACTTATTTGATGAGTTACCATAACAATCTCAGCTGTTCCTTTCGTGCTTCCTGGTAATTGTAAGATTTTTGCAAAACTTACCTGTTGATCAGAGAACACATTCGTAATTTTCTGGAAAGTGCCAGCCTCATCACTAACTTCCATACGAATGAAATATTTAGTATATTTGTCCGCATTTTCCTTAAGTTGTGTGCGGTACTGTGGAGAGATATAGGAGTTACCACTAATTCCTAATCGGATATTTTTAACAACCTCCATTAAATCAGACACGACAGCTGTTGCTGTTGGCATACTTCCTGCACCAGGTCCATAGAACATTGTTTCTCCAACCGCTTCACCGTAAACATAAACAGCATTATATTCATTTTTAACCTGTGCGAGTGGATGTTCGTTCGGTAATAACGTTGGTTCCACACTCACTTCTACTTTCCCACCATTAATGGAAGCTATTCCAATGAGCTTAATCGTGTAACCTAAGCTCCTTGCGAAACTAATGTCTTCTTGGGAAATATCTCTAATACCAGAAACCTCTACATCATCCAAGCTGATTTCCATTTTAAACGCTAGATTAGCAAGAAGTGTCATTTTTCTTGCAGCATCTAGACCTTCCACATCAGAAGTAGGGTCTGCCTCAGCAAATCCAAGCGATTGTGCTTCTTTTAAAACAGGCTCAAATGCTTTTTGCTCATCGGTCATTTTTGTAAGAATATAGTTGGTAGTTCCGTTAACAATCCCCATAATCTTTTGGATTTTGTCTGAAGCTAAACCGTCGGATAAGGAACGAAGAATGGGGATCCCCCCCGCAACACTTGCATCATAAAATATATCACAATTATTACGCTTAGCTAACTTTAACAATTTTTGTCCATGGACAGCCATAAGATCTTTATTTGCGGTGACAATGTGTTTTTTATTGTTTAACGCTTGTTCTAGTAACAGGTTTGTATCATCGATTCCACCCATTACCTCTACGATAACATCAATGTCTGGATTATTTACTAATTCGTTCGCATCAGTAGTTAACCATTCTTGATTAATGACAACATCTCTTTTTTTATGTACATCATTAACCAATATTTTTCTAATCGAAATCTCTGTGCCTGTTTTATGCTTTATTTCATCTTTGTGATTTTTAAGGATTTTAACTACACCTGTACCTACAGTCCCTAACCCACACAAGCCTATATTGATCTCTTTCAATTTTGTCCCCTCCCTGTATGTTTAAAGAGTACATCTGTTTATCTATAGTGGACATTATACCGTTACCTTTGTCGTTTATCAAGGAACAATTGCCTAAAAATAAGAAAATGAGCGCCTTGCCAAATCCCAAAGGGGTGAGCAAGGCGCTCTTCGCTTTTTTAAAAGATAAGAAACCACCATGGCTTTCTACAGCCACCATCTATGATGAAAAAGGATAGCATTTATTAATTTTTGAGTGTACTTATTAATTTATACTGCTTACAATGCCTTTTTTCATACAAAAGTATAAAAAAATCCAAGCGTTGTCTAGCTCCGAACGCCTCTTCGCTTTTCTTACTATACTGGAGTTTTAGGAGATAGTCCAGATAAAACAAAATCAATGTTTTCTAAACACAAATCAATCATTGTTGTTCTAGTAGCGATACTTGCAGAACCAATGTGCGGTAAACAAACGACCTGATCTAATTGTAATAACGGATGGTCTTTTTTAATAGGCTCCTGTTCAAAAACATCTAAGCCACATCCTTTAATTTCCCCATTAACCAGTGCATGGTATAACGCATGCTCATCTACATTTTGCCCTCTAGACACGTTAATAAAAATAGCAGATTGTTTCATCATGTGAAATGCCTTTGCGCCAAACATTCTCTTTGTTTTAGGAGTAAATGGCACTAAACAAACGACGAAATCAGAAGTCTTTAGTAACTCATCAAACTCCACATAACGTACACCTAATTGTTTTTCAGCTCTCTCCTTACGAGAACGATTATGATACAATATTTTCATCCCAAACCCTGCCGCACGTTTCGCTACAGCCTCACCAATTCTGCCCATTCCAACGATACCAATTGTTTTCTGATAAATATCACTTCCTGCTAACAAATACGGTGACCAATTCTCCCATTTACCTTCCTCCACAAATTTCTGCGCCTCGACAATTCTTCTCGCCGTGCTTAGCAACAAAGCAAATGTTAAATCAGCAGTTGTTTCAGTTAGTACATTTGGCGTATTTGTCACTATAATATTCCTTTTCTTTGCTGCAGTAATATCAATATTATCAAACCCAACAGCTAAGTTTGCAATCACTTTCAGATTGGATGCAGAAGACAGTGTTTCCTCATTAACAGGATCAGTTAATAAGGTTAATAACCCGTCTGCTTCAGCTATCTTTCTATTTAACGTATCTTGGTCGATTGGTTGATGCTCATGTGGCCACATCTCAATCGCATATTTCTCAGAAAAAGGTTGTATTCTTTCTTCTGGAATTTTACGGGTTATATAGATCTTCTTCATAATATCCCCCTCGTTCAGTTACCAATCTAACAGCGGAATTCCTAGTGTCCTAGCATCAACATCCATGTTGTCGTAAAACCTTGTTAAATTCCTTTCATATTTGGCATGTTGCTCTAGTAAGTCTTTATATTCTCGATATACTAATTCGGGATTATTATGGGTAAATCCTGCTTCAACAAAATCAAAAAGATGAACCGGGAATAACAACCTTGCATATAATAAGCGCCAGCTGAAAACCGACAGTGGTCTTACTTTCTCATAGGCTGTGAAAAAATGCTTTAATTCCTTAATCGATGATTCATCTTCAGCTAATAGGGCAGGACGAATATATTCTGCTATATCTCGTACGGGGTGGTCGTAGGTCAAATCTGAAGACCAAATAACTGGCTGTTGTAGCTGATTGTTATAACGCTGGAATGTAATACAAGGTTGGTCGCTATCATGGTATCTCGTCTCCGCTTCTGATTCTTGCAAATATTGTAAAGCATTTTCTGACAACCCTATTAAGTATGGAAAGGTATCAAGAAATAAACGATTAAATTTGGAAACTGGCCTTTCTTGATATTGTTGATTGTAAAAATTTTCAAAACCAGCAATTCTATTTTGCCAAAGAATTTTCCATTTTCCATAACTAGATAAATAATTTGGTTCATAAGGGTAAGCTTCCCCCTTATTATGAAAGTCAGCTAACAATTCCGGGTGAGACTTGCCAGTAAAGTTGTTTGCTAATTTTGTTTGAAAAACACAATAATCCTGTTGGTTCATTTTTGTAACTAGCGAACCTTGCCGATTACCGATTGGTACGGCAAGGTGTGAGTAGCCTTTTTTTATAAGGAAATGCCCGACTTCCTTTTGTTCCATATAGATTTCTTCATTATTTTGTTTAGGAATGGTAAAATAAATATAATCTCCCTGTTTATACCCATCTATTCCATTGATTGTCGTTTTCTTCCCATAAAAACCTTCTACATGGTTAGATATGACATTCATCATAATATTATTTCCTCTCCTTTAGAAACCGCTTGTTTGTATAGAGTCTATGTTTCATAAGAGAAATTTTGAACCATAACTGTCATTTAATAAATAAATAGTGGGTATAATTATAGACAGACTTCTTTAGTTAGGATGTGAGTGATTTGAATCAACGAACAAATCCAACAGCGTTAGAAAAAAAGGCACGAAATTGGTTAATCGAACGAGGAGTAACAATCGACGACATTGCTGACCTTGTCTATTATTTACAAAACAAATACCATGATAATTTGACGATGGAAGATTGCCGACTTCATGTTGATCGGGTTTTAATGAAACGAGAAGTTCAAAATGCTATTCTTACAGGAATTCAGCTAGATGTTCTAGCTGAGCAAAAAAAATTAGAATCCCCTTTACAAGAAACAATTGAAGTGGATGAAAGTCTTTACGGTGTCGATGAGATTATTGCCTTATCCATTGTCAATGTATACGGTTCGATTGGTTTTACCAATTACGGCTATATCGATAAGCAAAAACCCGGAATCCTAAAGAAACTTAACGACAAAACAAGTGGTGAGTGCCATACATTTCTTGATGACATTGTTGGAGCAATTGCTGCTGCAGCATCAAGTCGATTAGCACATAGTCAAGCGAACGACCCAGACGTTGATTAAGCTAGCTGTCTTTCATTTACTAAACGATCAAAATAATTTAAAAGAATTGATTTTGTCATTTTAAAATGTTCAAGGATAAGCAAATATTAAAAACCAGAGATGACTAGCGCAAAGAGCCTCATGCTTGGCAAGGCACTTTGCGCTTTTTTTACAATTTTATTATACGTATGTTCCGAATTGATAGGTTTAGTCAACAAAATAATCTTCTTGTGCGTTGATATTTCGGAAGGGAGCTTCTTCGTCTATCGTTATCTTTTTCACATGAACATTTTCGAACAATGCTCGCATAGAGCGTTTTTCATTTTGGAGCAACTGTGAAATAGTTTGTTTAACAGAACTGTGATATAACCCAATTAGTGGTTGATCTCTACCGGCAACCGTAGGGATAATCACCTGCGATTCTGTATCAATTGCAGCAATCAACTGCTGAACAACCCATTTTTCCATAAACGGAACGTCAGTAGGTAAGATAAAAAACCAATTAGCATCTATTTGTTCCATAGCCGTAAGAATGCCAGCCAAAGGTCCTTGGCCTTTCACTTCATCTTGGTCAGTAACAATAGTTATGTTCGGTTCTTTTTCCTTAAAGGTTTGCGCTAAAGATTGGTTAGTAACAATTAACAGCTCGTCACACATAGAATTTAAAGCGTCAATGGAGTAGTGATAAAATGGTATCCCTTTATGTGTAGCAAAGGATTTTGGTGATCCATATCGACGTGACTTTCCTCCTGCTAGTAATACACCCGCTATATGCAAATAAATCAACTCCCTCTCCCGTTTAGGGTTATGTTAACATAGAACTTATTAGCCTCTTAACTGACAGTTAGTAGGTTACGACAGGATAAATGATTCCATCCACTCAAAAAACTTTTGCCTGTCAGAGTTGTAAAAAATAGGATGAGCTAGATTGTTTTCTTCTATTGGTATGGAAGTGATGACTGCCTGTACGTTCGATACCTGTTCCAAAAGAGAGAGATCCTTCTCTTCTTTAATCATTATGATTTTATCAAAATCCAATGATTTATACCCTTCAACAACTAATAAGTCTACTGAAAGTACCTGATAAAAAGCAACAAGTTGGTCAAATGAAATGGAATCTGTCGACATCGTTAACTGAAATACACCACCGCCGTCTACACCAGCAAGAAGCGAGCCAGAAGCCCTATGCTTTTCACTATCTGTTCCATCAGCCAACTTTGGTTTGCCACCATGGCCATGGTGTTTAAGACTTGCTACTTTAAGACCTTTATTAGTAAAATAATTTATTAATTGGCTAGTTAATGTCGTTTTGCCACTATTTTTGTAGCCAACTACTTGGAGAATACGCAAGGATAACACCTCTTAATCTAGAACTAATTACAATCATAATAGAACGGAGCTGATTTGTGAATGAATGAGTTTACGCATTTTAATGATCATGGTCGCGCAAAGATGGTCGATATCACTGACAAACAGGAAACGTCAAGAATGGCAAAGGCACGTTCAAGCGTTTTTATGAACCAACAAGTACACGAAAATATAGTACAGCAAAAAAATAAAAAAGGTGACGTCCTCGCGGTTGCCCAAGTTGCTGGAATTATGGCAGCCAAACAGACATCAAGCCTAATTCCAATGTGTCATCCGATTCCAATAAGTGGTGTTGATTTGTCCTTCCAATGGCAGACGATTAATGATGAGGAGTATGAGTTAGTAATGGAGGCAGAAGTGAAAACCAAGGGCAGTACAGGAGTTGAAATGGAAGCATTGACTGCTGTAACTGTTGCAGCATTAACCATTTATGACATGTGTAAAGCAGTAGATAAGCGTATCGTCATTGGTTCTACCTACTTATTAACAAAAAGTGGTGGAAAAAACGGCGACTTTATCCGGTAAGAAAGGCACAAGTCGCGCCTTGTTACACTTATGACCCCCGAGGGGCTAGGCGCCCGGAGCTAGATAGCTCTTGGATTTTTTTATACTTTCTTAGTTTTGCCGATTTGTCTGATTAATGGAAAATAATAGTAAAAATGAAATAAATATACTAATCCCAACATATTTCCAAGCTAAGTTGACGTTTCCAGATTCGATTGCAAGATAAATGACAGTTGGAATTGTTTGTGTAACTTCTGGAATATTACCGGCGAACATGAGCGTTGCACCGAATTCACCGAATGCACGGGTGAAACTTAGAATTACTCCAGCAGTAATCGACCGAATGGATAACGGTAGGCTGATAAACAAAAGAATTTTAATTGTTGAGGCACCATCAACCTTAGCAGCACCTACAATGTTTTCATCAATAGAAATAAAACCTGTTTTCACCGACTGATACATTAATGGAAAAGCAACAGTTGCAGAGGCTAAAACAGCAGCTGTTGCTGTAAACATAATGCTACTACCTACTATGTATTCGATGAAACGACCAAATGGGCTATTTTTACCAAAGACAATGACTAACATAAACCCTATCACTGTAGGTGGTAAAACTAAAGGTAAGAAAAAGAATGTTTCCACTAGTGGTTTCATTCTCACACGTCTTGTCACCATAATATGAGCAAAAAGTACCGCAACAAAGAACGTTATAACTGTTGCTATCGTTGCTATAAAAAAAGATAATTTAATCGGAAACCAAGTCCACTCCATACATACTTCACCACTCTATCCCAAACCGGGGAGATACATTCTACCTTTAAGTCAACAGCCGATCATCTTAAAGTCAACTCAATCAGCGGTCATTAACTTCTATCTCAAACCCATTCGATTCAAAAATTGATAACCCCGCATCACTCATCACATAGTCAATCAACAATGTTGTCGCTTCCTTCTTTATCTTCGTATTTAATACGGCCACGTAGTAATTAATTGGTTCGTGCCTATTAGGGTTTATTTTCTCTAACAATTCAATATTCTTCTCATTAATCATATCACTCTTGTAAACAAAACCTATTTCTGTTGCCCCCTGGCTCACAAGCGTTAAGACATGTCTCACATCCTTGGCAAAGACAAATTGATTTGACAGGCTCTCCCACTTATTAAGGCTCTCAAGGGCTTCTTTGGCATAAGTGCCTGCTGGAACTACGTCTGGAGTTCCCATCGCTACCTTAGCATTGCCATTATTGTCAGCAATCCACTGCTCAAAGGAATTAGCTTGTACGCCCACACCTTTGATAATAACCAATTGATTGGTAACTAGAATATTCCCCTTAGCAACAAACCCGCCATCGACTAATTTCTGATAATCTGCTTCCGATGCTGAAAAAAAGACATCAATAGGTGCTCCTTGTTCTACTTGTCTTCTGAGAGAACCAGTACTACCAAAATTAATCGCAAGCTCAACATTTGGATTATCCTGTTCAAATTGTTCCTTTATTTCAAGCAAGCTATCTGTCAAACTCGCTGCTGCGGATATCGTTAGTTTTGTCGTCTCTGTTTGCTCCGCTGTCTCCTGACAACCAGCGGTAAGCACAACGAAACTTAATAGAAAGAAGATAAACCTTTTCAATCATTTTCATCCTTATTTACTTATTTAAATCTTTTTTAAGTTCCATAATAATATGACCAAGCTCTGGTATGATTAACTCCTGAAGCGCCAATTTAACCGCACCTGATGAACCAGGAATCGAAAAGATTGCTGTATTGTTTGCTATTCCAGCAGTTGCCCGTGACATTATGCTTGCCGAACCTATATCTTTGGTATAGCTGAGATATCGGAAGATTTCACCAAATCCTGGTAGCTCTTTATCAAAAAAGGGCTCCACTGATTCTATCGTTACATCTCGTTTTGCTATCCCGGTGCCACCGTTAATAATAATTGCATCTATCTTTGGATTCACTAGTGCTTTTTTCAAACAATCTTCAATGAGCACCTGTTCATCTGGTGAAATCCAATAGTCTAAAACAATATGCCCTGTATCCTTAAGCATCGCTTGGATTAGTTGACCACTTTTATCTGTTTCCTTATTCCTAGTATCACTAACAGTAATAATTGCACAGTTAACAACTGCTTTTGCTTCTTTTCGATGTTTTTTCAGCATTACTAAGAACCTCCGATCTAGCCCCCACTAACAGGAGGTATAATGGCTACTGCATCTCCAGATTGAATAGTATCCTCATTTAAAGCAAATTCTTCATTGATAGCTACCATTGCGTGTTCTAACTGGGATAAGTGAAAGCGTTGTGCTAAATCCTTTTTCAATGCATCTACTGTGATGCGATCAACTTCAAGTTCTATTTGAGAAGTTTTTGCTTCTTCTTGTAAATGGGCAAATAATAATACAGTTATCATGATTCTTCATCCTTTATTTCAGGTTTACCTGCTGGATATGGAACATTTTCTAATTGATCACCAATCCACGTCTCTCCATCTTCCCAGTGTTCTTTCTTCCATATCGGTACAATTTGTTTGATTCTTTCAATGGCATACTCATTGGCTTGATAGGCTGCTTTCCGGTGAGGTGAAGAAACTGCAATGACGACAGCAATATCAGAAATGTCTAGCCTCCCAATACGATGGGTAATTGCAAGCTTAGTATCTGGCCATTGTGCCTGAATTTCATGATCAATTTGCTTTAGCATTTTAACCGCCATTGGCTTATATGCTTGATACTCTAAGTACAGAGTCTTTTTCCCTTTTGTCCACTCTCTAACTGTTCCAATAAAGGTGGTAATTGCCCCCGCTTCTCGTCTTTCTACCTTTTTTATTACTTCGTCCGTTTCAATTGGTGTTTCTAGTATTTCAAACTGCTGATCAGCCATGTCCTACTACCCCCTTACTATTGTTTTACCACGTCACCTAAAAACAGACTAGTCAATTCAGCACTTTACATAAGGAGAAGCTATCCATCTAAAGACACTTGTAGCCCTTCTTGGTCTTCTAGCAACATGATTTGAACCTGATCTCCTTCTGTGTAACCCTTAGTACCTCCAGGAAGTACAATGAGAGCATTTGCTTTAGCAAGTGATGAAACAACGTTTGACTTATCAAGACCTGCTGGTGTTGCTACTAAACCTCCATGTTTATACGTTACATGTCCCCTTACAAATCGGTCAAACGGATTTGGCTTCGGAAAATCAGCACCTAACGTTCCCATAGCTTTTTTCGTTAGCGGGTTTACGCAATGTAAATATGTCCGAATAATTGGTCTAACAAACAACTCGAAACCAACATAACATGCAGATGGATTACCAGATAATCCAAATAACAACTTACCGTCTTTTTTAGCAACTGTCGTGACACTACCAGGACGCATGGCTACCTTATTAAATAAGACATTGGCACCCAATTCTTTGTATATTTGAGGTAAATAATCATAGTCTCCGACTGAAACACCACCAGTCGTAATCAAGAAATCCACCTTATCTAACGCTCGTTTCACTTGGTCAAAACAAGTAGCAAAATGATCACTAAACTGCCCCAAATACAGCGGTGTCGCGCCTGCACGAATTATCTGTGATATAACCATATAAGCATTACTATTCCTAATTTTTCCTGGTTGCAATGGCTCACCAACGTCAAGCAATTCACTTCCTGTTGCAATGATTCCAATTGTTGGGCGTTGACTAATTGGTACTTGCTTATAGCCAAAAGTTGCTAAAAGGGCAACAATTCCTGGGTTAATGTAACTTCCTCTACTCGCAAGTTCTGTTCCTTGTTTGGTATCTTCACCACGAAAAGATATATTTTCACCGGATCTAAACTTCTTTTTCACCAGAATATACGTATGTCCCGCCTCATCGATTGGCTCTACCATTTCAAGCATACATACTGCGTCACAGCCATCAGGTATTTGTGCACCAGTCATAATTCTTACAGCTTGATTTTCGCCAACAACCGTATCATGAACACTTCCAGCCCCAATTTCTCCAACTACCTCAAGCTTTAATGGCTCATTTCTTGTCACATCAACCGTATCTTGTGACCTAAGTGCAAATCCATCATAAGGTGATCGGTTAAAAAACGGTACATCATGATCAGCAATAAGTGGTTCTCCAAGAAAATTACCATAGGCTTGCTCAATTGGCACATGCGTTACCACACCAGGTGTTGAAAACTTCATTAATCGCTCAATAGCCTCTTCTACTTTAATCGGTCTGCGTGTTTCTACCATATTTTTAACCCCTTTATCCTACCAGCTGATAGTAGATACTTTTGGCCTTCTCAATAGAATTTGTACCATGAACAAACGCTCTACCATCTTTAAAAAACACGAGCCTATAATTTTGGTAGCACATCGTTAGTAAAAATGGATTACGTTTGACCTCTCCAACTGCTTGTAATCTTTTTTCAAGTATGTCTAGTGGAATAGGCTGATTTGCTCGGATTTGTACAGTATCTCTTCCACAGAGCACCTCAGTCTTCGTTTGTCCTTGGTAATTTAAATAGGAAAAACTAGGATTCACCCCACAAGTAGGACAATCTTCTCGCTTTGCACGTTCGATGTTTATCGATTGGTAACGATTGTTCCACAAGTCAAACGTAACAAGCATTGTCCGTAATGCCTCGTGATCTTCTACTAATAGCTTCAACACCTCTGTTGTCTGGTGGGCGACAACCATTTGCACTGCAGGTGATATGATGCCAACCGAGTCACATGTTGCACCAGACAATGGAGTGGCCTTTAACAAACATTGCAAACATGGCGTCTGTCCTGGGATAATCGTAAAACTCATTCCTGTGCTGCCAACACATGCACCAAATACCCATGGAATTTGATATTGTTCTAAAAGATCATTGAGCACGAATCTAATATCAAAATTGTCTGTTGCATCAATAAGAACATCAACCGTTTCTAGTAAAGGTGGCAACGATTCACTTGTAGCATCAAGGACGAATGCTTCAATCTCTGTTGTTCGATTTATTTGAGCCAACCTTTTTTTTGCAGCTATTGCTTTAGGCAGTTGATTTTGGACATCCTTTTCTGAGAATAATTGTTGACGCTGGAGATTGCTTAACTCTACGTAATCTCGATCAATCACCGTTAATTTACCGATACCAGAACGGACAAGAATTTCTGCGTTAGCAGTTCCTAGTGCGCCAGCTCCTACAATCATTACATGTTTTTGGCCAATTTTAACCTGGCCATTTTCCCCAATTGGTTTAAACAATCGTTGGCGAGAATATCGATCACTAAACACGTTGTTCCCCCTCTTCCTGTTAACCACCTATATAAGACATTTCAATTTTTTTGCGATGTTTCACTGTCTCTTCAGTCCGTTCATCCGAATATCGGTCTGTTCGCTTTTGCCATGTCTGGGCGATTGCTTCGATAACTTTCTCGTCATTTTTTTCCGAACGAAGTATTTCTTTTAAATCTAAACCGTTCGTTGCAAATAAACAAGTATATAATTTCCCATCTGCAGCTACGCGTGCACGAGTACAGGTAGAACAAAATGACTCCGACACAGATGTAATGAAGCCAACCTCTGTATCCGTTCCAACATAGCGATACCGTTTAGCGACCTCTCCAACATAGGCAGGATCAACAGGTTCCAAATCAAAGTGTTGTGATAATTGATCAAATAATTGTTTCTTCGTAATTACTTGACTAAAATCCCAACCATTTGATTGACCAACATCCATAAACTCAATGTAACGTAAGGT
Organism: Aquibacillus salsiterrae; assembly: GCF_028416595.1. Taxonomy (GTDB): domain Bacteria; phylum Bacillota; class Bacilli; order Bacillales; family Amphibacillaceae; genus Aquibacillus_A; species Aquibacillus_A salsiterrae. The sequence goes on from NZ_JAMQKC010000015.1 coordinate 16,046, forward strand.
CATTCCATGTTCTTTAAAGTACTTAGCCATCGGAATTATCTCTTTGTCATTCATCCCTTTTTTCACTACCATATTTGCCTTAACTTCAAGTCCAACTGCTTTGGCTTTTTTCATATTCTCTAAGATTGGTGCTGTTCCAACACCACTATCATTAATCGATTTGAATGTCTCGTCGGTAATTGCATCAAGACTGACATTTACCCTTTTTAGTCCAGCATCTTTTAATGCTTGCGCATGCTTTCCTAGCAACACACCATTTGTAGTTAGGCCGATATCCGCTAATCCCTCAATAACCGATAGCTTCTTGATTAAATCTGGTAGGTTTCTTCTAAGTAGAGGCTCCCCCCCTGTTAGCCGAATTTTCCTTACACCTAAGCTAACAAATATAGTTGCTAGACGTTCTATCTCTTCAAAGCTTAACAAGTGCTCTTTCGGTAAAAAAGCAAAATCCTTCCCGAATATTTCTTTTGGCATACAATACGTACATCTAAAGTTACAACGATCTGTAACCGATATGCGGAGGTCCTGTAATGCTCTACCAAACTTATCCTGTAGTGCTTGCTTCATGGATATCTCTCCTACTATCATTTTTATAATTATTTTAACAGTATATTGAAAAAGATAAAAAAGAAAAGAAGGATTGTTTACCTTCTTTAGATAAATGATTAAAAATTAAATTTCTAATATAACAGTTGTTCCTTTTCCTGGTCCCGAGACAATGGAAAGCTGTCCATTGACTGACCTTGCTCTTTCTTCCATGCTAAATAACCCAACACCGGAAGAAGAAAGCTTTTCTCTACTAAATCCCTTACCATGGTCTTCAATAACAACTCGAACACCCTCTTCTGTCTCTCGGACGGTGATAGATGCTTGATCGACTTCAGCATATTTACGGACATTTGTTAATGATTCTTGGATAATCCGATAAATTGTTATTTCTATATTACTATCTAATCTCGTTTTTAAATAACAATCAAAATAAACATCAATTCCATAAAACTCAGAATAACGATTTAAAAACGTTCTAATTGCCGGGACAAGTCCCAAATCGTCTAGTACCGACGGGCGTAGTTCCCAGGAAAAATCCCTTACCTCTTGAATAATTTCTGATGCTTCACTTAACATTTGATCTACAAGAGGATGGTCCACTTCACTACTTATGCGATTGATTGTAATCAGATGGCTGTATAAATTCTGTCCTATCCCGTCATGTAATTCCCTTGAAAATCGCTTTCTTTCCTCTTCTTGAACATTGATAATTCTAGTCATAGTATGTTTAAGCTCTTCTTCGATTCGTTTCCGCTTTGTTATTTCAAACCGAATCGATAAATATTGATAGGGTTTCCCCTTTTCATCTAAGAACGGGACAATCGTTGTATCTACCCAATAAAACGTGCCATCTTTCGCCTTATTTTTGATTTCACTCTGCCAGACGTTCCCAGTTCCTATCGTACGCCACAAATCTTTAAAAAATTCTCGTGAATGGTAGCCCGAATTGATAATAGCGTGCGTATTTCCAAGTAGTTCCTCGCGAGAATACTTGGAAACATCGATAAACTTATCATTAACGTAAGTAATTTTACCACGTCTATCTGTAATTGCTACAATAGACGACTCATCTAGAGCGAATTTCAAATCCACTAATTCTTGCAGTGATTTTTTTAATTCTTCGACTACTCGTTTATAATCCGTTATTTCTTTTCGGATTGCCAAATAACGATGCGGTTTACCATCATTGTTTAAAAAAGGCACAATCGTCGTATCTACCCAATAATAAGAACCATCTTTAGCACGATTTTTAATATCGCCATGCCATACCCTTCCATTTGCAATCGTTCGCCATAGGTTCCTCATAAATGCTTTATCGTGGTAACCAGAATTAATGATTCGGTGGTCTTTACCAATTAATTCAGACCGTGAATATTGAGATATTTCACAGAATTTATCATTCACATATTTTATTTTACCTGTTTGATCTGTTATCGCAACAATGTTCGATTCATCTAAAGCATACTTCATGTCAAGAAGTTCATTTAACACACTTTCCAATTCCATCTCATGTTTTGGACTACTCATATGGAGGGTTAATAAGGAGTACTTCTTTTGATGAAGGACAAATTCAGTTTTCTTGACATACAATGGGCCACTTCTTTTTTCAAGATCGGTGCCGTGTTGCGGAATAATTGTCAATTGATCGATTGAATCAATATTTATGTTTGGAATCAAATCACTGATCGACTGAGGCGTCCTATTTTTGTGATTAAGACCCAGGAGGCGGAGTGCCTTACGATTGATTGATTCAATGTTACCTCCTTCATCGGTTACAATGGATGGTTCTTCATCGGTATCTCTTCGATTTTTAGCTATATCTTTGTCTTGCATCCTATTAAAACCCCCCCTTTGTCAAACCAAATAATTAGGTGGATATTGTTGAATGGATAGAGCAACCTTTTCTACAATCATACGTTCATTCTTAGTAAACACATGTAATGTTCGATAACCGATTAAGATTACCCCCTTTGGAATGCCGTTAAGGACAATTGGTACGGCATAAACAGAAATCAATTTTTCAGCTAATAAAATGGGGTAGTCTGTTGATTTCCCAAGGGTATTTTCCGGGAATTGCTCTATCAACATTGGACTGCTACTGGAGATAATCTTTCCAGCTACCCCTTTTCCAAACCGGACAGTAATATATTTGTATTTCTCGTTTGTGTTTCCACTAACATACGGCCAAATAATATCCATACCGGAGTGTTTTTGTAGAGCTATTCCTGTAAAGTCACAAGAAACTACTTCACGTAGCATGGAACACTGTTTCTTAAACCGTTCATCGATACAACTATTATATTCCATAGCCAAGAAGTCCTTTTTTCAATGCATAAGCAACCAATTCAGGTCTTGTTTTCATTTGAAGCTTTTCCATTAAATTACTTTTATGTGTTTCGACTGTTTTAACACTGATCACTAACTTTTCACCAATGTCCTTATTCGCATATCCTTTCGCTATTAAAGTCAAAACTTCTTTTTCCCGATCAGATAGTAGTTGAAATAGGTCTTGTTGATCTTGTTTTAAATTGCCCAAATATTGATCCATCAATCTTCGTGTTGCAGCAGGATGTAAATAGGCATTCCCGCTACAGACAGTTTTGATCGCATCAATTAATTCTTGATGTGGAGCACTTTTTAATACACACCCTGAAGCACCAGCTTGAATAGCTCTAAACAAATACTCCTCATCATCGTGCATCGTCAGTATTAAAATTTCCGTGTCAGGTAATTGTTTTTTCAATTCAGATGTCGCTGACAGACCATCTTTTCCGTGAGGCATACTTAAATCCATCAAGACAATTGATGGTAAAAGGTCAAGTGCCATTTTTATCCCTTCATCGCCTTCAGAGGCTTCACCAACCACTTCCATATCTGGAACAGCATTTAATAGTACTTTTAACCCCATTCGAACAACAGCGTGATCATCTACTAACAATATCTTAATCACTTTAACCCCCCCAATCAGCTATTCCTTAGGTAATGACAAACATACAATCGTTCCTTTACCTTCTGCAGAATAAATAGCAAATCCCCCTCCAGCAATCTCTAAACGGTATTTCATAGAAGCAAGTCCCATACATTCGTTTTGGTCCAAAATATTTCTTACATCAAAACCTTTACCATCATCCTCTATTATCAGTTGTAGCATATCTTGTTTCCATTTAAAAGCAATAACCGCTGTTGACGTATCTGCATATTTCGCCATATTAATCATTGCCTCTTGACAAGCCCGAAATAATGCCATACTTCGATCTTCGTCGATTGGGTACGCTTCACCAGTTGTGGTGACTTTTACTACAATTCCAAATGTAGCAGTGAAAAGCTTGGAATAGCTTTTCACTGCAGCCGTTATTCCTAATGATTCGAGTGTTGATGGATAAAGCTCTGCCGATAAAAATCTGACTTCTTTTATTGTTCTACTAACATTTTCTGATAAGTCTCTTACATAGTGTTTTAAGTCTGGATGATCAACGATGGAGTTAATATATTCTAATCCCGTATGAATACTATACAGGTGTTGACTGACTCCCTCATGAAGTTCGAGAGCAATCCGCTTTATTTCCTCATCCAGTGATTTTATTATATATGTCGTCGCATGTTTTGATGCCTCGAGCTCCATTTGGTCGTCCTCCTAATTACAATACGTTTATTTTTTTGTTTTTCATCTGTTACATCACTAAATATACCGGAATATTGAATCGTTTCTCCAGCTTCATCTTTTATTGCATGGATGGTTTGCATGTAATGTTTGCCACATTTTTTCATAGAATTCGTTTGATTGTTTTCCTGAACTTAACATATTCGGATTTTTGCCAATTGCTTCCTCGGTACTGTATCCTGTTAGTTTTGTAAAAGCAGGATTAACAGTAATAATTTTGCCTTGCTTGTCAGTAACCATCATCCCTAGTGGAGTAGTGTTCATGACTTCGTTTGAGATAACAAGTTTATCTTGGAAATACATCCACATTGCAATCACTAAGCTGACTAACGCAAATTGAGAAAGAGCCATAAATCCAATTGCATAATGTCCTGTAATTTCATACAAGCTGCTCAATATTAAAGGTGGAAAAAAACCACCTAAACCACCCATTGCAGCAACTAATCCATTAACAATCCCTGCTTGCTTTTGGAAATACATTGGTACTAATTTAAATACAATTCCATTCCCTACGCCAGCACATACAGCAATTGTTAAACAGCCAACCGTATAAAGAGTAATGGATGGGGCAAATGAAAGTAACGTAGCTGCTGCCGTAAATCCACCAAATACATACATTAACAAGATTAGTGGATTAAATTTATCCGCAAGAAATCCACCAAATGGTCTTAATAATGTTGCTAAGGCGATAAAACCAGCCGTTCTTAAACCGGCGTCTACCTTTTCTATGTCAAAATTACTCACTAAAAAGTTAGGTAAATAAACGGTAAAAGCTACAAACGATCCAAACGTGATGAAATAAAATAGGCAAAACACCCACAGCTTTTCATTCTTATAAACAGACTTTATTTGGTGAATGATCGGTGTTTTCACCTTTGCTTCATTTTTATCACCAATAAAGAAGTTAACCAAAGCAAACAACAAAAGTAAACCTAAATAAAGTTGAACCGTAGCTTGCCAACCAATAACACCGGCAATGACAGGTGCACTGAATGATGTTAGCGCAGTTCCTATGTTACCAACACCGTATATTCCATTAACAAACCCATGTTTTTCTTTTGGATAATACTTTGGCATAGATGTAACACCAACAGAAAAGATTGCCCCACCAATACCGATGAATAAACCACCAATGACTAAGTCGAAGAATGAATCAGCAATACTTATATAGTAAACTGGTGGTATCAATAAAATAAAACTCACTATGAATACTTTTCTTGCACCTATTAAATTTGTATAATAACCGATTGGTATTCTTAAAAGGGATCCTAGAATAACCGGAATAGCAGTCACCCATGCAGCCTCCTGGGCAGTAAGCTGAATGTCTTCTCGAATAAATGATAAAAGTGATGATACAATGACCAAACCATAAAACCTGTGATTAGGTTTAGTGTTTGTAGTGGTAACTGAATTTTTTTAATCATAAGTTTTCCCCTCACTTTTTGATTGCATAATACAATCGTGTTGTTTTGTCGTAAGCTATCCAGCCGTGATCATCTTGTTTTACCGAACTTGTTAATGGTACGGCAACAAAAAAATGTTGATCAAAATAAATCCGAAGGTGTGTTTTGTCAGGACATAGGCTTAATTGGTGAATTTTTCTATCTATCCAAGGCGCCTTGTCCTCTCCGTCCTCCCCTTGAATACAAACTTGAACTCTTTTATTCACTAATTCCGCTAAGTCACGTTGATTAACTTCATGCATTTACGAACATCCTTTCATAACAGGAAATACATTAAATTGTAAACCGTGAAGTAATGTCCAAAAATCTTCCGATGCATGAGCCTCCAAGTAGTCGATTACCTCATTTTCTGAATTCCAACTACTCATCCCTTTAACTTCAGCAACCACAATCTCTACGCCATCTCTTTCTTTTATATCTAGATACCAGTGGAGTCGTTCGGAATGAAACAAACGTTCAAACATAGACTGTACTTCGGCCTTGAGGAAACCATTTTTTTTACGTATGAAACAGAAATCTAGGTATGTTTCACTTTTTTGCATAACCGCTTTCCCCCTTATCCCGCTCCTTCTTATAGATTAAAATAGCAACCGGAAATAAAATGATATTGCTTGCCATGTAAAGAAGGACAGCATCGTAATTTTGAAAAAAGAATTGATGAACCATTAACTGGGTAAATATAATGTTTGCCAACAAAATAACAGAAAGACCGATGACACCTACATAACTACGCTTCATAACGCTTCACCCTAACCGCATAGACAGATTCGTTGTCAACTTGTACGATAATTTCCGGAAGCGGTCGTCTCGGAGGACCTGCTGTTGGTGCGCCAGTGACCACATCAAATTTCCCATGATGGCATGGACAGATCATTTCTTTTTCTTCTTTTACCCAATAAACCGGACACCGCAAATGTGTACAGGCATTTTGATAGGCAACATATTTATCTTGACTTAGTCTGATTAACACTGCACTATCATTTTCACTTGGAAAATGGAACTCTACTGAATCACCGATTGCAATATCCTTTACGTCTACAATTTTTTGATGTGGATATTCCTTGTCAGATAGTCCCATCAGTTCTTTTGCAGCAATTGTTCCCCATGGAAGCGATGCAACAGCAAACATACCTGCTGCACCTACCATTGTTTTCATAAAACCTCTACGGTCCAAGGAACGTTCATTGTTCCGACTAATATTGTGAGTATAATTATCATCCTTTGCAGGGATGGACTTCTTGTCTTTCATCCGTAATCACTCCTTCACTATATGAGACCAATAAGAAAAGCCTGACGTGGGTGGCGTGGTGGTCTTTGATCTTTTTATACTTTTAATCTATTTAAAATAGCTTTACCGTACCTTGTAATATACCTGGTAAGTTAACAGTTACATTTGTTTCACCTTCAAGATAAGGCATGCTAGTCACCCATTTATCGTTTCCGACATCATTTTTACTTTGTTTTACTTCAATTTCCGATTCTGTTAACCATTGAAGCGTATTCGTCGGACATACACTCGCACACATTGGAGGAATATTATCTTTAGTACGGTCGATACATAAGTCACACTTGTACATCAAGTTTTCTTCTTCATCAAATTTAGGTATTCCATATGGACAAGCGATTGTACAATTTTGACAGCCAATACATTTTTCAACTAATGCAGATAACACTGCCCCAGTTTCATGGATTTGAATGGCTTGAGCCGGACAACTTCTCGCACAGGCTGGATCAACACAGTGTAAACACATAAGTGGCATGGTTTCTCGATTTACTAGTGGATTGACATCATACACGTAGTTTCTATTTTTTTGCTCATGGCCACCACATTGTGTACAAGCTGCCAAACAGGAGCGGCAGCCGATACAATTTTCTAACTCCATATAGAGTCTTCTTCTTTCTTCCGTTTCTGTTTCCGTCTGTTTTGGTTCTCTGATTGTAAAAGTCATTTAAAGCACCTTCCCAGATTTAAGTTTCTCAATTTGGGCAGCACATGCCTTGAATTCTGGCATTCTTGATATTGGATCAAGTGCTGCAATTGTCAATAGATTGATAGACTGTTCGTGTCCGAAATGATATGGAACAAACACTGTATCCTCTCGTATCGCCTCAGTAATTTTCACTTTATAGTTACTTTCACCACGACGAGTAAACAATCGAACGATTTCTTCATGGTTAATGTTATATTTTTCTGCTGTTTTTGGATGAATTTCAACATATGGATCCGGACACATATCTTTTAAAAATTTGATTCTTCTCGTTTGGTTTCCAGATAAATAGTGATAGACTACACGGCCAGTTGTTAAACGAAGTGGATAATCCTCACAAGGTTCTTCCGCTGGCGGACGATAAGGTAATGCACAAATCTTTGCTTTGCCGTCCGGATGATAGAATTTTTTATCTAAGAACATGTGTGGTGTCCCTTTATCATCTGCATCTTTACATGGCCAAAATACTCCGTCTTGTTCATCGATTTTATCCCAGGTTGCTCCATAGTAATCAGCATTACCGCCTTTTGATGCTAAGCGAAACTCTTCGGCAACGTCCTTGGCTGTTTTCAAATGGGAAAAGTGTTTTCCTTTCCCTAACTTTTCGGCTAATTCTACTTGAATTTGCCAGTCTGGCTTTGATTCGCCAAGCGGTTCTTGTGCCTTGTTAATTTTAATAATTCTTCCCTCTAAGTTAGTTACAGTTCCTTCATCCTCTGACCACGTTACAGATGGAAGAATAACATCTGCAAACTCTGCCGATTCAGACAGATAAAAATCACTACAAACCATAAAGTCTAAATTTTTCAAGGCATTTCTAACAAAATTTAGATTTGGAGCAGAAACTGCTGGATTAGAGCAAAGTAAATATAGTCCACGAATTGTTTTCTCAGTCATTAGTTCAAACATTTCATAAGCAGACACACCTGCTTGTGGCATATCTTCTGGGTTAATCCCCCACACACCACTAACGTGTTCAACTGCTTCTTTATCATATATTTTTCGGTAACCAGGGAGTAAATCTGATTTCTGACCATGTTCACGACCACCTTGACCATTACCTTGACCTGTAAACGTAGCAACGCCTGCTTTTGGTCGTCCGATTTTGCCTGTAACTAATGCCATGTTCGTATACGCAGAAACGTTGTCGACACCTTTATGCTGTTGTTCAATCCCACGAGCAAACATAACAATAGCATTTGGAGCTTTCCCGTAAATTTCTGCAGCGCGTTCAATTTTATCAACTGCAACACCCGTTATTTCACTCGTAAATTCTGGCGTAAATTCTTTGACTATCTCTTTAGTTTCGTCAAATCCATTCGTATGCTTATTAATAAATGCTTCATCTGTGTACCCATTTTTAATTAATAGATGGAGGATGCCGTTAGCAAGTGCTAAATCTGTTCCTGGACGCAAATCTAAATGAACATCTGCACGTCTTGCAATTGGCGTCTCCCTAGGGTCAGCTACGATTAAATAGCCCCCTCTTTCTTGGACAGCCCAAACACGGAACATGGAAGTTGGATGACATTCCGCTGTATTACTTCCGGCAATAAATAAACAGTCTGTCTCATGTATATCTGTCCATGGTAATGTAGAGCCACGGTCGACACCAAATGATCTAAGGAAGCCACCAGCCGCACTCGACATACAAAATCTACCGTTATAATCGATATATCTTGTACCCATTGCAACCCGTGCAAACTTCCCAGTTAAATAACACTTTTCATTTGTCATCGAAACTCCACTAAAAACAGATAAACTATCTTTTCCAGACTCATCTTGTAACCTCTTAAAGTTTTTAGCAATTAAGTCATAGGCTTCTTCCCAGCTAGCTTCACGGAAGCCTTCTTTCGTACCCTTTAGTGATTTGTCATCTCGGATTAATGGTCTTAAAATTCGGTCTTTATGATTCGTCTGTTGATAGGCCGTTACACCTTTCGGACACATTTTTCCTACTGTTACTGGCCAATCGTATCTTGGTTCTACTCCGACAATTTTGTTGGTTATAGTATTAACACGTAAATTCATCCCACACTGCATTCCACAGTAACTACAGTGTGTCTTTACTAATTTCTCATTTGGATGATTGACATTCTCTATTTCACGAAAAAATTTATCCCTTTGCATTTTGATTTGCCTCCTTCACTGATACCTCATGGGTTGGAAACCCTGAAAATCTAGAGATGCGATATTTTCTTCGACAAGGGAGACATAATTCAGCTAGATTAAATCCCTCTTTCATATCGAACGTTAAGTTATTTTCACCTAACACGTTAATAACGTCTTGAGATTGTTCTGTTGATACAAATCCAGTCCCACAAACTTTACATGCTTGCATTGATTTTTCTCCGTAATGTTCACGATAGTTTCTCGCAAATACGCTTAGAGGGCGAAACGGAATATGAGCAAGTTTTCCGAAAGGCATATAGATTAACGTGACAATCACGGAAAACTGGTGAATGAGTGACATAACGTATTGTCCTTTTCCTTCAAAAAACAGATTAAGAACGGTCAACGTTAGCCCTGTAATACTGATGAATAAAAGTAAATAAAGTGGTAGAAAGTCATAAATCACTTGTTGTTCAGCACGCGCCTGTAAATTTCTCAATCGACGATACAACGCCATACAGACGCCAATGATTACCATAATTGCACTAATGTTTAATGCGTTGTATGACATAAATGCGATAAAGCCATCTGCCGGAACAACCATTAAATCCATACCAAACAATACAATCGTGTACATGCCATTTTCTTGCATGGTGAAATACATCCAGCTAAATACAAGTGGGAAAGTTACTAGAATGGCAAGAACACAGCCCCAACCAATAAGAATATGTTGAGTCCATCGGTAAATTCCCCTATTCCAAATAAAACGATAGGTTGCTAACTGTTCCACAGATGTTTTTGGTGTGTTTTTACGCAACAGTAATTTAATACCTTTTTTAATTATAACTTTTGTTGGAGGGCGCTCTCCCCACGAAATAAACCGATAAAAGAAGCCTCCAATAAATACTATTGTTCCGACAATATAACCATATAGATTTAAATCTACATGAGTAAACATTCTAGTTCCAATAAACGTTAGGATTAGTAACCCTATAATCGCAAGGAACATTGATTTTCCATAATGAGATGCGAAGGCTCGATCAATTGATTGTTGATTTCTTACAGTTTGAGAAACTTTTACATCTTCCATTGGATATCCCCTCACTAGCTTTTTAGTGTGTTTCATACGATTCACTATAACTAAGTGTAAAGGAAATAATCATCGTAGATAATCAGGGAAATTCCTCATCTTGTCTAAGAAAATCCCCTATTATTCGATTAGGTGTAGGCATTTTCTAGAAATAACTTGAGTTTTGAATCAATGGTGTGGGAATAGGTGAAAAACGGATTAAGAAAAGCGCAGGCGACTGGTTAGACAGCTCTTGGTTTTTTTATACTTGCTTATCTTTCGAGTAAAAACTTACTTAATGGAGGTATGATTCTTTAGTAGACTTGTTTCAAAGGAACCATAAAAAAAAGGATGTAATTGTATGGATTACACCCTTTTTCTTTTCAATTTTTCAATTAAAAAACGACAGCATCTAGAGCCTTTTGTCATACAACCTACATCTCCTAACACTGCTTCAAACAAATCTGCTTCTATTTTACATATAGCTTGATATCCCTCTGCCACTGTTGATAATGGACAATTAAATTGTTCTAAAATAAACGAATCATTTGAGGTATGAAGCTCTGTCATATATCCTTTTGTTTCTTGTAATGTGGCCAGTGCATGTACCCTATCTTCAAAGGATTGGCAATCATCTAAGTAAGCTTCAGCTTCTTTATGTTCCTTTTCAGCTCTTGTGACCGTCGATTACGGAAGAGTTATTTATCAAAACAAAACCTCCTTCCTAATCACCGGAAAAAGCAGTTACAACCCCTGTTTCACGAGACAGATAATCCCTAACTCGACCACTGAAATTTTCAAGAACAGCTTTGTTGTCACGAAATGTGCTAAAGAGGTGGTCATGATCAATTTGAAGATAATCCTTAACTAAGTCATTCCGCAATTTGATTACTGCTTTATAGCAATCGGCATCGCTTAATGGAAGAACGTTTTCATCAATTAGAATATCAATTATATCCTCAAAGCTACCTGGGTCACGCATTATAAATCCATCAATCATCATATTACCGACATCTAATATTGCTTCAATGGAGAGATGGATCATTCTTTCTAGGCTAAGCTTTTCGATAAAAGAGTTAAACGTGTGATTTTCCGACTCTTGGAGTAATCCTTCGAGAAAAAGTAACGTCTTTTCAATTTTCTTCCTATCTACAAAATACATGAAAAAACTCCTTAAATACCATTTGATTGGTTAAATCATATCATGGATTGTTTGAGATTGGAATAAATCAACTAAGTTCTATAAATGATAAATGATAAGGAATAAGGCTTGGTGGCTATATAAGTAAATTCGGAGGGATAGCATGAACAATCATACATTGCTTAAAGATACGACAGTCAACGGGAAAATAAGATTTCTTAGCATTATGGGTGAATTCCATCGCTATGATTTAGCGATTATTAATCCAGAAGCACCAGAGGATGAAATATTTATTCTTGACATCAACCAAAATAGATTTATCACTATATCAAAAAGTAAAGTAATTGATGAGGAAGGATACATTGAGCATACATTAAACTACACAGAAATAGATGCGGAGGAGTTAAGAGAACTTATTAAACAAGTATTATAATCTTCCCGTTTACCTCCTTAGTCAATCGATATACTAAGGAGGTTTATGGTTCTAAGCATTTAGCCTTTTAATCGTCTAACGACAAAATAAGCACAACCAAAGTTACAATATTCATACAAATAATCGTCTAAAGTACTTATTTTCGTATCAAAAGATGCTTTAGGATTTTGATCATCATAAAAACCTTTTAAACGGAGTTGCTCATAACCCCAGTCCCCTAAAATAAAATCGTACTTAGTTAGAATTTCACTATATCTCTCTTTAAATGCTTCGATTTGGAATCCATTTTTAACCTCTGCTACCAACTCATATTTATTTCCTTGTATTTCAACCACTGCTTCATTCACTCCTTACTAATAATTGTAGTTTACCACAACTTCTTCATTAACACTGCAAATAAAGGGTAATATTTTCTAGCATGATTCGCCGAAGCAAACGTCACAATATAAAATGGGGAGAAATAAAATCAGGAGGTAGATAAGGTGAAATTAAAACCGATTATTACTTCGATTCTTTTCACTTCTATTTTAGTCACAGGTTGTGCAACCAATGATGAAGCTGGAGACGCATTAGATCGAACTATAAACGAAAAAAATGAATTGGATCAATATGAAGCACCGTCAAACCGGAATGACGAAGAGATTACTTCCCAATTAGGGTATGTACGCTACAATGAAGACGAAATTAACACAGAAAATACTCACTACGTTGGTATCGACCGGAACAAAATGGCTGATATTATTACCCGATTAATATTGAGCAACGACAATTTTGAAGATGTTGCAACACTTGTGACAGATGAAGAAGTGCTAATTGCATACAATCAACCCGAAGAAATGGAGCGCGAAAAAGCAGCAACAATTGCAAAGAAAACAGCACTATCTGTATTACCACGGTTTTACCATGTATATGTCTCTGATCAACCAACAGCATTCAAGGATATCCAAAGTTTACAAAACTCACTAACGGTTAATGACGATTACGAAAATACACTGCAAACCATTATTGATGAAATGAAGAAAGCTCCCCAAGGTGAACCAGTAAATGATAGTAATGAAAACTATGATAATGAAGACGATCAAAACCATTATAAAGGTTTAATGGATTAAATCTTAAAGGCATCCTTTATCTTATCCAGACGATAAAGGGTGCTTTTTCCATTCATTTTTTTACAAAATTGATACAGAATAGTACTATCAGAAACTTTATAGGGGGTTAAGGTTCAACATGATAAAGCTACTTCCATTCCTTGTAATCATTAGTTTTTTTTCAGTTCCAATGATGGTTAGTGCTGAAGAAAAAAACGACGATATGGTTGAAAATCGAATGGCACTTTACAAAAAGTCGGAAGCACTTACCATGATTCCCTGGTATTATTTTGCTGCAATGGATCAATACGAAAGAAATATCAACAAGGAAACAGCTTCTGATGATTATATATCGATAACCATACCTAAAGAAAAGTGGTTTGGTTTCGCTAACCCTAGTCAAAGTGTTCATTCTGGTTGGATTGCTATGTTTTCTGGAATCGGCAAGGATGGAAATGGAGATGGTCTTGCTGATCCAACTGATGATGAGGATATATTATATACTATCGGAAAATGGATAAGTAAATACGGAAAAACAGAACAAGATTTTAAAATTGCTATATGGAATTATTATCATCGAGAGCTTTCCGTCCAAACAATTACAAATATTGCAAAAGTCTACAAAAAGTTTAATACGATTGAATTAAACGAAACTGATTTTCCAATTCCTCTTCAATACAATTATAGCTACAAGAATACGTGGGGAGATGCCAGAGGTTTTGGTGGAAGGCGAATCCATGAAGGAACAGATATCTTCGCAAATTACGGTGTTCCTGTTAAAGCAACTACTTACGGCGTGGTAGAACTTAAAGGATGGAACAAATTTGGTGGCTGGAGAATTGGCATAAGAGATATTTATGGACGATACCACTACTTTGCCCATTTAAATGGGTATCAAAAAGGTATTGAAGTAGGTGACATTGTAAAACCAGGAGACGTGATTGGTTCTGTCGGCGCAACAGGCTACGGGCCACCAGGCACCTCTGGTAAGTTCCCGCCACACTTACATTATGGGATATATAAAGATACTGGTACAACTGAATGGTCCTTTGATCCATATCCATACCTTAAAAAGTGGGAGAGACAAGCACGAAAAACTCGTTAAAGGTAAGAAAAGCTCTTGCATTTTTTTTACTTGCTTAACTTGCAAGTAAAAACGCTTGGGGGATTGACCATATACCCCAAGCGTCTCATTAAATAGGCTTAATTTGATTTTGAAGCCTTAACAGCTGTAACAATACTTGCTGCTAAACCACCCCAAATAACGACAATACCAATAATCCCCATAACAACAGCCCCAGTTGACATTATTTGGAAACCCCCTTATTTTGAGCTCGTTCAGAATTCTCATCATCTGCGTTTGCTGGCCATTTTTTTAATGTGAATAATGCTCCTACAAACATTGCAGCAATCGAAACTATCCAACCATAGTTAAATAAATATTCAATTGGATAACCACCATAGAATAAACGTTCACCAGTTTCTGGGTCAATTGTACCAATAATCTCAGAGCGAAGATTTTGAATCATCATAAAACCTAGAACAATTGGTGTTATAATTCCAATCGAAACTCTCCACCATCGACCTAATTTAATATCAGAAATTTCGTCAGCATGATTTTGAAAATCTTTTAATGATTTAGCAAACCAAGCAATGGCAACAACTTCAAATAAACCTGATAATGCAACTCCATAGTTGTTGACGAAGTGGTCTACTGTATCTAATAAGTTAAGTCCACCTTGATTTGCAAAAAATAATGAAATAATCGCTGCAAGTCCACCACCATAAGTAATAGACTTCCCACGAGAAATGTTAAATTTCTCTTGGACACCAGCAATATATGTTTCTGAAATAGAAATCATCGAAGAAAGTCCCGCTAACACTAAAGATAAGAAAAACAAAACTCCAAACAATCCAGGTAGAGGCATTTGACTAATTATTTCTGGAAATACCATAAATGCCAAACCTACTCCACCACTTACTACATCTGAAACAGCTTGATCTGTTTGGTTAGCCATAAATCCTAAGGCTGCGAACACACCAATACCAGCCAACAATTCAAATGAAGAATTAGCAAAACCTGTAATGAAAGCATTATTTGTAATATCTGACTTTTTTGGTAAATAAGATGCATAAGTAATCATAATAGCAAAAGCGATAGATAAGCTGAAGAAGATCTGACCATATGCAGCAACCCACACTTTACCATCAAAAATGGATGACCAATCAGGCTTGAAAAAGGCGTCTAGCCCGTCAAAAGCACCTGGTAACGTAACAGCACGAACTACAATAATAAGAAAAATAACGAGTAGTGCTGGAATGAAAATTTTGTTAGCTACCTCAATCCCTTTTTTAATACCACGACCTAAGAAAAATAATACGATTGCCCATACTAAAATTAGTGGTATGAGGATACTTGGAACGATCGAACCGAATGTACCAGCATCAGCTAATTGTAAATAATCAGTAACAAAGAATGTTGTAGCACTGTCTGCCTTTTCCCAACTTTGCCCAAAAGAAAAATAAGTGTACATAAATGCCCATGCAATAATAATTGGGTAATAAGTTGAGATTATAAACGATACAGCTATTTGCCACCAACCAAGCCATTCCATCCCTTTGCTAATCTTTCCATATGACCTTGGTGCGGATCCTCTAAATTTGTGACCGATTGTGTATTCCATAATTAGTAGTGGAATACCGGCAGTAAGTAATGCAAATAAGTAAGGTAAAAAGAATGCTCCCCCACCGTTCTCATAAGCAGTTGCCGGGAAACGCCAAATGTTTCCTAAACCTATTGCTGAACCCATAGCAGCAAGCAGGAAACCAAGTCTACTTCCCCATTGCGAACGTTTTTCCATCAGGTTTTCCCCTTTCATTTTTTATTGTTAAAACATTCATCTTTACAACACTATGTCCATCGACACGAATGAATGTTTTAAATTTTTATTTTTTTCTGATATTAGAGTATTATAACTAGACTATTCTCCTATGTCAAAGAAAAATCGATATATTTTTACATTTATCGCGCCATTTGTTTTTCTCGTCAGAAGCTCATACATGTTGTGCGGTGTTGTCCTGAATTTACCACATAGGAAAAGGACAGTAATAGTAATTAAATCTATTACTGTCCTTTTCCTTGTATTATACCAAGGTACTATGGAGTCTGCAATGGGTCAATCGGAATGGAGAAATCAGCATTTCCACCATTTCCGTTTGAGTCATTAAAGAACTCTGGGACATCCCCCTCAATTAATTCTGTTGCAACAGGTACTTCTTGAGTTAGTTGAGTAGTTTCAGATGAAAAAGGTAAAACGATTTGCAAATTGACTGTTAATTTAATCGTTAAAACCATTATTTTTGTGTTGATACCTGGTTCCTCTACGGATAACACCTGTTCTGAACGGACATTTCCAATCACATGAAAGGATACCGGAATTTTTGGTCCTAAATTTTCAAGTACACTAAGACCAAAAATTTGTCCAAGCGGAATCTCAATAAGCGTTGGGTCGCCTCTAACCGTTTCGATGTTTGATACTTCCTCTTGAAGTTCTACATCAAGCGTTTCTCCCGCTTCAGGTAGGGTACCGTTCTCAAGACTTGTTAGAAAATTTTCAACTCGATTCGTTGTCCCTCGTAAAACCTCATTGACTACCTTATTATTAACACTCGCATTCGCTACATAGCCATCGTTCGTATATGATATTTTAATCAAATCATCGCCCAGCTCATCGTTTAGTTTTTTACTAAACGCAGCATTTACTGCAATAGTTAAAAATTGATTTGTTTTTGCCTCCGCAATTTCTCTAAGTCTGGGCTCTATTCCCTTATTAACAATGATTAATCCTAAAAAAGTAAACACAAAGAAGAAAATCATTGTTATGACAATAATATTTTTCATCGGAGGTGGTGTCATTCTTTTTCTTATTCGTACCCTTTTTCTCAATGTAAAAACCCCCTCAAAAAACATTATGCGTTTGTACAGGGGGTTAGAATTTATTTTAATGAATTTTCTAAAGTAGAATGACACGACGTAATCGTAACATTTAATAAGTTCGACAAATCAACATCATAAGGAATAATCTCTTCACCAAATTCTTTAACAATCCGAACAACAGGTCGTTCTAATAAGTGCTTATTTTGTTTTACGACTATACCTGAGCGTCCATCGCTTAGTCCGACAGTTATTCCATTAGGGTAAACAGCAATTGTTTTTCGAAAGGCATGTACAAGGTCTTGGTCAAACAACCGACCAGATCCTGAGTATAAGATTTCTAACCCTTCATGTGGCAACAATGCGTCCCGGTAGACCCGATTACTTGTAACAGCATCAAACACGTCGGCGACAGCAAGTAACTTACCGTAGAAGTGGATATCTTGCCCGACTATCCCTCTTGGATAACCAGAGCCATCAAGTCTTTCATGGTGCTGATAGGCACAATGCGCCACAAGTAGTGGTATAGTACCGGACTTTCTTAGCATGTTAAACCCTTCGACTGTATGGGTTTTGATAATCTCATATTCATAATCTGTTAATCTTTCCTTCTTTTGAAGAATCCCCTCTGGAATAGAAACCTTTCCTACATCATGTAGCATAGACCCTAATCCAATATGCTCTAATTTTTGTTGAGGTAAGCCTAATTCTGTAGCCAATGCTAAGGCGTAAACTGTTACATTAATCGAATGGCTAAAGATGTAATCATCACTAATGATTACATCAGAAAGAATCGACAACACTTCTTCTTGATTCTTGATTTCATCAATAATGTGACTGACTATTTTACTCATTTTCTCACTGACACGGGAAAATATGTAAGCATGTTTTTGATATCCGTTTGTTTGTAGATCAGCAAACGAATTTTTCACTATCTGAACTGCCTCCAATCTAAGTTCATCAGGAATTGGTGGCTTTATGATTATATCATCAGTAAGGGCGTCCTTGATATAGACATATGTAATACCTAGCTGCTGCAAGCGCTGAATCATCTTGTTGGTGAGCTTCATGTCTTTTTGAATCAGGACCCGTCCTGTATCGCTATAAATAGCTTTTGCAAGCTCTGTACCTTCATGTATGGTTTTGGTAGCTACTAGTCTCATATTGTTCTCCTAACTACAGTAATATCAATTGACGCCTTAATTAAATACTACCAGAGAAACACAGAAGTGGCCACAAAATTATACATCATTTGACAAAAACTAACAAAAAACGCTATTTCTAGAATAGGGAAGGGAAGGGAAGGGAAGGGAGACTTCTTATCTTTTAAACTTAAGCGAAAAGGGTTAAACCAAAATCGGTCTAACCCTGCACTTTACTCCGCTATTTTTAACAAAGCTTCCTTTGCATTCATACCTTCCTGCCAGCCTTTGTTTTTTGCTTCCGTTGTAACCTTATCTAATGGTGCATCAAGCAGCTGCTCGATGGTCTTTACACCCGTAGCTCTAGCTGCGACGATTTTTCTTTCAGCAAGCTTATCATTCAATAAATCAACGTCCAATGCGCCGCACATAATGTAGCCGACATCGTTTGAAACAATTAATAAGTTTGTTTTAGGTAGCTGTACATGAATTGCAGTAAAAGGATGATTTTCAATCATAATTGGCTTTACTGACATCATATAGATGCACTCCTTTCTCCTTACAATATATGGGGAAAAGAGTGTTTTGTGATTAAAACATTAAATTTTTGTTTTCAAAGTATGAATAAGCAGATCTCTTAAAAACTCTGGCATGAAATACTCTTTGAAATTGGAACGGGCAATTTCTGGCAATAGTGGTCCAAATGTAAACGTATCTGCGGTTGCAACCTTATACACTTTGTCCAAGGACAGTGGTTCACCGTTTATCTTTACATCGATAACCTGGAATTCACCGCTTTGTCTTTGTTTTGCTAAAACATCTATATTTGAAAATATCATTTTACCAATCATTTTCCCTCTAAATCCAAAACCTTTTAATTCTAACTCCATAAACGCTTTCGTATAACTAACCCTAATGACTTCAAGGATCTCATGACCTGTAAGTTCTACTAAACATGGATTAATTGGATGTGGGCAGATACGATGAACATCCCGAGAAGTGACTTTACCAGGTCCAAGTGAGTTTAATAAGACACCTGCATTCAACATGGCGCAGTCCGCCTTTGTCCATTCCTGTAATGTTTCCGTTAGTTTATTCATTAGATATGTTTCGTCAAACCAGTTTACCTCTAATTTGTTTTCCAAATATATAATTGTTTGGTCCAGTGTTTGACACGCGTTTTCATCTAAATGTTCTAAATGTTTCTTTGTCTCTGCATGCTCAACCTGATGGTCAATATTAATAGCATAAGCTTCTTTTTCAATTAATTTCTTTTGCTCATGGTCCCAAGTTAAAATAACTTCACCGACATGAAGACCATGCTTTCCTGCTGCTGTCAGTAGTGTATTTTCAATGTATTCACCATCTTTAAAAAGATGGTGCGTATGGCCCCCAATAATTACATCAATTGATGGATACTGTCGTGCTATCTCTTCATCTTCATTGATCCCTAGATGCGAAAGTAACACAACAATGTCATTATCATGACGAAGGTCTGACAACACCGAATCTATTGCCTCGTTCGGCGAATTAATATGCCATCCTAACAAATTGTAAAATGCATTAAAAGGAGCAGTTAAACCAAACAAACCTATTCTCAGGCCACTTGGAGAGATAAACTGGGTTGATGTTTTTAACCAGGCTGGGTTTTGTCCTTTAGTACTTTCTAAATTGGCACAAACAATTTCAAAATTGGCCTCATCATACAAATGAAACAAATCGTTATAATCAAGTGTAATGCCTTCATTATTACCTATTGTAGCAAGGTTATATTCCGCGTGGTTCAACAATTGTACATTTGCCTTTCCCATCATTGCTTCCGTTATCGGGTGCGAACGATCGATATGGTCACCGATATCAAGTAGCCAGTACGATTCATTTCCTCTTTTTCGGATGTT
Organism: Aquibacillus salsiterrae; assembly: GCF_028416595.1. Lineage (GTDB taxonomy): Bacteria > Bacillota > Bacilli > Bacillales > Amphibacillaceae > Aquibacillus_A > Aquibacillus_A salsiterrae. The sequence continues at coordinate 36,524 of NZ_JAMQKC010000015.1, forward strand.
TTTTTGCTTTTCAAAATAACTGACAATTTTAGTCCAGTTTTCAAAATGGCTATGTAAATCATTCGTATAATAAAAAAACATTTTTTCTTTCAAAGTCTAAACTCCCCTCATTTACCGACAAAAGTTTTAACAAGTTGGCAAAGGTTAATCGGAGACATGTACACACCAACATGTTTTGAAATAATAGGATAGATAATCCAACCTTCTACAGTTTATATAGAAACTAATCCCTGGTAAATCAGGCGTAATTTTATTAAATGGAATACACTCCACCTTTTGCATACCAGAATAAAGCAAGAATCCCACAGTATCAACAAATGATTGATCTATACACCTCTATTACTTTATACATAAAACAGTGATATTTTTTCCCTTTATATCGAAAAAACAATATAACAAAAGAGCCCGAAAAATTCGGACTCTTTTATTATAAAAGTTATGCTACTATTTATCCAATAGAACCTTCCATCTCGAACTTGATGAGGCGATTCATTTCTACAGCATACTCCATAGGGAGCTCTTTTGTAAATGGCTCAATAAAGCCCATAACGATCATTTCTGTAGCTTCTTCTTCAGAGATGCCACGACTCATTAAATAAAATAGTTGTTCTTCGGAAACCTTAGATACCTTCGCTTCATGCTCAAGCGAAATATTTTCATTTAAAATTTCATTATATGGAATTGTATCTGATGTAGACTTGTTATCCATAATGAGTGTATCACATTCAATGTTTGAACGTGCTCCATCTGCCTTACGTCCAAAGTGGACAATACCCCGATACGTAACCTTTCCACCATGTTTTGAAATAGATTTAGACACGATTGTAGAAGAAGTATTCGGTGCTAAATGGTGCATTTTTGCTCCAGCATCTTGGTGTTGACCTTTACCTGCTAAGGCGATTGAAAGCGTCATACCACGCGCCCCTTCACCTTTAAGGATTACCGCAGGATATTTCATCGTTAACTTAGAACCAATATTACCATCAATCCATTCCATCGTTGCGTTCTCATCACAAATGGCGCGTTTGGTAACTAGGTTATACACATTATTTGCCCAGTTTTGAATGGTTGTATAACGACAGTAGGCATTTTTCTTTACAAAGATTTCAACAACAGCACTATGAAGGGAATTTGTTGTATAAACAGGCGCGGTACAGCCTTCTACATAATGTACGGAAGCATCTTCATCAACAATAATTAGCGTACGCTCAAATTGTCCCATGTTCTCTGAGTTAATTCGGAAATATGCTTGTAAAGGAATGTCTGTTTTAACCCCTTTTGGCACATAAATGAATGAACCCCCAGACCAAACAGCCGAGTTAAGTGCAGAAAACTTATTATCTGCAGAAGGAATAACCTTCCCGAAATATTCTTTGAATAGATCTTCGTTTTCCTTAAGTGCTGTATCAGTATCTTTAAAGACAATACCTAGTTCTTGTAAATCTTCTTTTAGGTTATGATAAACTACTTCCGATTCATATTGTGCAGATACACCCGCTAAATATTTCTGTTCCGCTTCAGGAATTCCTAATTTATCGAACGTATTTTTAATTTCTTCTGGTACTTCATCCCAAGAACGCTCAGACCGTTCTGATGGCTTTACATAGTAAGTGATTTCATCAAAATTTAATTCTGAGAGATCTCCACCCCATTGTGGCATCGGTTTTTTATAAAATTGCTCCAATGCCTTAAGGCGGTAATCAAGCATCCATTGTGGTTCTTCCTTCATACGAGAAATCTCTTCGACAATTTTTTTTGTTAGACCTTTTTCTGTACGAAAAATAGAAATATCTCGATCGTGGAAGCCATATTTGTATTCTCCTACTTCAGGCGCTTTTTTTGCCATGACTAAAACCTCCTCATTAGGTTCGACCCAATCCCTTTAAACGAGCCTCACTTTTGTTCGTCAATTCCTTTTTCCATTGCTTTCCATGCTAATGTTGCACATTTGATACGCGCAGGAAACTTAGAAACACCCTGAAGTGCCTCAATATCCCCTAAGTCAATATCATCTTCATTCGGATTTTCGCCAAGCATCATATCTGAAAAGATCTTGGACAATGATAATGCTTCATCGACGCTTTTACCCTTTATTGCTTGTGTCATCATCGAAGCAGAGGAAAGGCTTATCGAACAGCCTTCTCCTTCAAACTTAGCATCTTCTACTTTTCCATCTTCTATTTGTAAGTGTAACTGGATCCGGTCACCACACGTCGGGTTATTCATATCAATTGTTAGGGAGTCATTATCTAATGCTCCACGGTTACGTGGGTTCTTATAATGGTCCATAATTACTTGACGATATAGTGTATCAAGGTTATCAAAAGACATCACCGAAGTACTCCTTTGTTTTAGCTAATGCAGTTACTAATTGATCAACTTCCTGCTCCGTATTGTATAAATAAAAGCTTGCTCTTGCAGTTGCCGTTACATCCAACCATTTCATTAACGGCTGTGCACAGTGGTGACCAGCCCTCACAGCTATCCCTTGTGAGTCAAGAACAGTCGCTGCATCATGTGGATGAACCGTGTCTAAATTGAAAGTGACTAATCCAGCTCTATTTTCAGGCCCGTAAATCGTTAAGCCTTCAATCTTTTTCATTTGTTCCATTGCATATTTTACTAGTTTGTGTTCATGCGCCTCAATTGTTTCCATTCCAATTTCGGAAAGGAAGTCAATCGCAGCCCCTAAGCCTATTGCTCCTGCTATGATTGGTGTCCCGCCTTCAAACTTCCACGGTAACTCTTTCCATGTTGAGTCATAAAGGTTAACAAAGTCAATCATTTCTCCGCCAAATTCAACAGGCTCCATTTGTTCCAATAATTCTTTCTTACCATATAAAACACCGATTCCAGTTGGACCACACATTTTATGACCAGAAAACGCATAAAAATCGCAATCTAAATCTTGCACATCAACTGCCATATGGGGTACAGCTTGTGCACCGTCAACAAGCATTACCGCTCCATTTTTATGGGCAATTTTAGCAACCTCTTTAACTGGATTGATTGTTCCAAGGACATTCGATACTTGCATCATCGCAACAATCTTTGTGTTTTCAGTTATTGTTTGTTCGACATCTTCTAAGCTTAATGTCCCGTCCGGCTGCATGGGAATATATTTTAGTGTTGCTCCTGTTGCCTTTGCTGCCTGTTGCCACGGAATAATATTACTGTGATGCTCCAACGTGGTAATAACTATCTCATCGCCCTCTTGTAAAGTTGCACGAGCATAACTATAGGCAACAGTATTTATTGCAGTCGTCGTTCCACGTGTAAAGATGATTTGCTTTGTACTTTCTGCATTAATGAAGTTACGAACCTTTTCTCTTGCTCCCTCATACTTATCAGTGGCTCGTGTACCTAATGTATGAACACCTCGGTGAACATTTGAATTGTCTTGTTTGTAATACTCATCTAATGCTTTTATCACTTGAATTGGCTTTTGTGATGTAGCAGCCGAATCAAGATATACTAACGGGTTACCATTTATTTCTTGGTCTAGGATTGGGAACTGTTTACGGATTTCTTTGGCATCCATTAGTAAACTTTCCTTTCAATCACTTCAGTGAGTTGTTCTCTTACCGATGCAATCGGAATCTCGTTTACTACCGGTGCAAGGAAACCATGAATAATTAATCGTTCTGCTTCTTGCTTCGAAATCCCTCTACTCATTAGATAGTACAATTGTACTGGATCTACTCGGCCTACAGAAGCTGCGTGTCCAGCAGTAACATCGTCTTCGTCAATAAGTAAGATTGGGTTAGCATCTCCTCTTGCGCCTTTATCTAACATTAAGACACGTGACTCTTGTTCAGCATTTGATTTCGTTGCACCGTGCTCAATTTTCCCAATACCATTAAAGATAGAGGAAGCATCATCCTTCATTACACCGTGTTGAAGAATATAACCTTCTGATTGTTTACCATAGTGGACAATCTTTGCAGTGAAGTTTTGTGATTGCTTTCCACGTCCAACAGTTACTGTCTTTGCATTGGAGTGTGAGTTATCACCAATTAAATTCGTAATATTTTCCGAAACAGTGTTCCCATCGTTCATTTGGCCTAGTGCCCAATCAATTGACGCATCACGGTAAGCTACACCACGACGGTTAATATAGGCAGTTGTACCTTTTGCAAAATTATCAACTGCACCGAAAGATATAGAAGCATTGTCATGCGCGATAACCTCTGTCACAATATTTGCTACTGTTTCTTGTTCCGTATTATGGGAAATATAATTTTCCACATAAGTAAGTGAGCTATTTTCTTCTGCCACCACAATTACATGGTTAAAAGATGCAGCTTCTAAGTCCTCTTGCCAGAAAATGGCCTGAAGTGGCTCTTCAACCACGACACTTTTTGGAACATAGACAAACACTCCACCGTTCATTAATGCAGCATGTATTGCTGTTAGTCTATTTTCATCAACTGAAACAGCGTCTTGCATATAGTACCGTTGCACTAAATCAGCGTGGTCTTTCAGAGCTGTAAAAATATCTGTAAAGATGACACCCTTTTCCTGAAGTGACGAAGAAAGGGATTGATACGCATTGATTTGGTCTCGTTGAATCACTAAATTATTGTTCTTATTCTTAACATCGACAAATACTTTAATTGTTTCCGGAAGCTCTTCAAGTGATTGAAGCTTTGCCCCTTCCACATGATGCTTAAATGTATCAAAATTCCATTTCGTGATATTCGTTTTATCTGGCTTTGGCATTGGAAGTGTTTCAGCCAATTCAAACCCACGAAGTCGTAAAGATGTCATCCAGTCTGGCTCATTACGGCCTGTTGAATAAGTACTTACATAATTCTTATCATATGGTAGCTTTGTATCCACAGTCATACAACCCCTCCTTACTACGCTTTTTGCTCTACAGTTTCGTCTTCGATTCCTAATTCTTTTTTAATCCAGTCATAGCCTTCTGCCTCTAAGCGTTGTGCTAATTCAGGACCACCTGATTTTACGACGCGCCCTTTCATCATAACATGGACATAATCTGGTGTGATATAGTCTAACAAACGTTGGTAGTGGGTGATCATTAAGCAACCAAATTCTTCACTACGTAATTTGTTAATACCTTTTGATACTACTTTTAAGGCATCGATATCTAAACCAGAGTCGATCTCATCTAAAATACCAATTGCAGGCTTTATCATCATTAATTGGAGGATTTCGTTACGTTTCTTTTCTCCACCAGAAAAACCTTCATTTAAATAACGTTGTGCCATATTTTTATCCATTTCCAAATAGTCCATTGCTGCATCCATTTCTTTAATGAATTTCATTAAAGAAATTTCATCACCTTCCGCGCGGTGAGCATTTATAGACGAGCGGAGGAAGTCAGAAGTTGTCACGCCACTAATTTCACTTGGGTATTGCATTGCCAGAAACAAACCTGCTTTTGCACGCTCATCTACTTCCATTTCTAACACATCTTCTCCATCAAGTAAGATGCTTCCTTGTGTTACCTCGTATTTTGGGTGTCCCATGATTGCCGATGCAAGTGTCGATTTACCAGTTCCATTTGGTCCCATTACTGCATGGAACTCGCCACCCTTAATCGTTAAATTTACACCCTTTAAAATTTCTTGATCTTCTATGGATACATGTAAATCCTTAATTTCTAAAGTAGATCCTGCCATAGCTAATACCTCCAAAACAAGTGTTTTATATTATTGCAGACATGGAAATGTTCCATTCTCAATTTATTCTCATTCTAATCTTATATCATTTCGAATCTATTATCAACAATTTGACTGTTCATTTGACAGCTTTCTAAACATTTTAGTTAGTAAAGACCGACAAATTCAAACAAGCTTCAATACCTAGTTTTTCCTATATTTATATAATTATTTTACTGTTCCTAATAAAGTAGAAATGGAAAGAGGGTACCCTAAGGGACACCCTCTTGTTTATTTTATCGATGAATTTGTCGATCCATTTCGTTAACCACTTCTTGACTTTGTTTGTGACTTTTCTCACGTTTCTTTTCGACCTTTAAACGTTGGTTTAACTTTCTAGCATACTCTGCATAACCAACCCCATGCGATTGATGCATTGCCTTTTCCATTTCAGGGGTATAAGTTAATTCCAAACCACTAGTAATAATGAATCCACCCTTTCTTCGATTTGACAGTTTCATTGTAACAAATGAATGACCTCTTCTCAAAGTAGCTACAGACTCATTTGGTCTTGATTGTGCGGTTTTTAATTAAAAACGAAAAAATAACAGTCACATCATTACAAATACAACAAATTTCTCTTTTATTGTTAAAAATCCTAACATTTCATCGATTAATTTTTATTTTCCACCGACGGGTACTACCTCGCCATTATAGGTTTCAGTGATAAAGTTTTGAATAGCTTCTGATTGAAGGACTTGTACTAATTTTTGAAGTGCTTCATTGTCCTCATCTTCTGCACGTGCTGCTATTACGTTTACGTATGGAGAGTCAGCACCTTCCACAAATAATGAATCCTCTATTGGGGATAAACCAGCCTCAATTGCATAATTGGTATTAATTGCAACTAGTGCATCTCCCTCTTGTTCATACATTTCTGGTAAGAAAGCAGCATCGGCATCAGGTGAGAATGTTAAATTCAAAGGATTCTCTACAATATCGTCTACCGTAGCAGATGCTTTATTCACTTCTTCATCAAGTTTAATTAATCCTTGTGCTTCAAATAACGCTAAAATTCTGCCATGATCCGGAACTGAGCGACTAATAATTACTTCAGCACCTTCAGGAATATCATCGACACTTGTTATATTTTTAGAATAAACGGCCATCGGCTCTACATGAATACCACCAAGACTTACAAAGTCATAGCCAAACTCTTCCATTTGATCTTCTAGGTACGGAATGTGTTGGAAATAGTTAGCATCTAAATCACCATTAGCTAAATCTTCATTTGGCAAAATATAATCTTGGTACTCTTCAATAACTAAATCAACACCTTGTTCTTTTAACATTGGTTTTGCTTCTTCAAGAATTTCGGCATGCGGAGTACTAGATGCACCAACTTTGATGGTTACTAGTTCCTCTGGTTCATCTGTCCCTTCAGCTGTGTCACTACTATTTTCTTCTGTTCCTGCGTTGTTATCAAGTTCTTGACCCTCTTCTTCTTCTGCAGTTCCACATGCTGCTAAGACTGCAATGAATAACACTGCAAATAAAAATCCTACTATTTTTTTCATTTTGTCTTGCTCCCCTTTTTATTATTTCTATATTTACCTTGCCACAATTGTATTAAAATTATGATAACAAGGAATATGACATTTTTATCTTTTATCTAATTTGTTTGAGATGGTGTCACCAATAAATTGGAAAATAAATACGATAATAACAATTAATACAGTACATATAAAAACAACATCAAAGGACCGTCTTTGGAATCCGTAAAAGTATGCAAAGTCTCCAAGCCCTCCAGCACCAATAACACCGGCAATAGCCGTATAACCAATCAGCGCAATAGCAGTCACGGTAATTCCTGACACAAGTGCTGGCATCGATTCAGGCAACAATACTTTGAAAATAATTGTTGATGTTTTGGCACCCATTGCCTTAGCTGCTTCAACTACTCCTTTGTCGACTTCTCTTAGACCAATTTCAACAAGTCGGCCATAAAATGGTGCTGCTCCAATAATTAAAGCGGGTAAAGCTGCATTTGGACCTCTGATTGTGCCTATTAAGAATTTAGTAAATGGGAATAATAACAAAATCAAGATAATAAATGGAATTGCCCGAAACACGTTAACAAATGTTGCCACAAGCAAATGAACGAATTTATTTTGCCAAAGACCTCCACGTGAAGTGAGATAAAGCAGCAATCCAAGCAAAATACCTAAGATGAAAGTGCCTAAGATAGCAATTAACGTCATATAAAACGTTTCATAGGTTGCTGTCCATACTTCATCTAGCTTTACGTTTGGAAATAGTTCACTAAGCATGATCAATCTCCTCCACTTCTACTGAGGTGGAAGTTATATACCGGATTACATTACTTATTTCATCCTTCTTCCCATCCATATGAACAAATAATGAACCATAAGCCCCTTTTTGTGTTTGGGTGATCTTTCCATGTAATATGTTCACTTCCACATCAAACTGTTTAGATAATTTACTGATAAGCGCCTGATTGGTAACTTCTCCTACAAAATGTAATCTAACTACTTTCCCAGTAGTAAACTGGTTTGCAAGCAAATGAAGTGCATCTTCCTGCTCTGTGTCACCCATTATTTGCTCTACAAATTTTTTAGTCACTTCTGTTTTCGGATGAAGGAAAACCTCAAGTACATCTCCCTGTTCAACGACCATGCCAGCTTCCATCACAGCAACCCTGTGGCAGATTTTGCGAATGACATGCATTTCATGTGTTATCAAAATGATCGTTAGACCTAACTTTTCATTAATATCAACGAGAAGCTGTAAAATGGAATTAGTTGTTTCTGGGTCTAATGCAGACGTTGCTTCATCACACAATAATACTTTCGGGTTGTTTGCTAATGCCCGTGCAATTCCAACACGTTGTTTTTGACCCCCGCTTAACTCTGATGGATAAGCATCCTCTCTCCCAGTTAAGCCAACTAGTCCTATTAGTTCGTCAACTCTTTCCATTCTTTTTTGCTTTGGTACACCCGCAATTTCTAATGGAAACGCAATATTATCTCGGACCGTTCTAGACCACAGTAAGTTAAAATGTTGAAAAATCATTCCAATTTCTTGCCTTGCCAAGCGCAATTCATTTTTTCGTAATGCTGTTATATTCTCACCGTCTATAATAACTTGTCCATCGGTAGGGTCTTCTAACCGATTAAGTAAGCGAATGAAAGTACTTTTCCCTGCACCACTATAACCAATGACGCCAAATATTTCTCCCTTGTTGATATCTAAACTCAACCCATTTACCGCCTGGATTGAATTTTTTCCATTCGGTGAAAATACCTTACTTAAATCTTTAATCGATATCAATTTGTTTCCCTCCTTGCTTTGGCAAAAGTTTTTGTTATCTTCCCCATCCTATTAAACTTTCTTCTCTTTAAAAAAAGCCTTCCTGCATGAACACAGAAAGACGCACAATACCATTCTGTACTCTCATCTGTCAAAGCAAGTTGCATCGTTAGGAATTGGCACCTTTCCAAGGGTTAACTTGATGGTTGCCGGGTTTCATTGGGCCAGTCCCTCCACCACTCTTGATAAGAGATAATTAAGTAACGTATTCAATTTTACACAAATAGAATGATAGCATGCATAAAAAAAATGTGTCAAGATATAACTTATCTTAATAATCATTTTACCTAGTAAACGATTGTAAATGATGATAAATATTTGTAACAGATTCAAACGAATAAATCTTTTGTTCAACTTGACCGTTTGCAATAATCAAAAGACAAGGAACGCTTTTGATTTTTAATTGCTGAAGTAACGTTGGAGCTATCGCACCATTTAACGTTAAAAAATGATAATTATCGTTTACCTCTTCCAAAGTTTCAAGCATTTTCCTCGCAAGTTTACACGTACCACAAAATGGGGTATGTACAAAAATAAATACAAGTGACTGATTAGCCACTTGCTCAAATTGAGTAACATTAATCTCTCTCATTTTCTACCAACCTTATAATAAAAATAATGGATTTATTTGAAAACGTCTGCTAAGTAAAGCAGTAGCTAGCTCCGATGCTGGAGTAGCCGCAACCTCCCGAAAGGTTTTATCGACATAAATGTGTTCAGCATGGGGCAATTCAAACGAGAGTTGCTTTCTTAGCTTCTTGCCTGAATCATCCTCATCTACCAAAATATATACCTCTTTGTTATCAAGGTCATATTCAATGAGTAACTCTTCCAACCTTTCGACTCCGAGAGTTCCGTTCGTACAAATTATTTCTACATCTTCTTCAATTACTTTTTCAATTTGCTTTTTATCGGTTCGCCCTTCAACAATAATGACTTTCTTCACCGTATCCAATTTAGATCACCCTGTTTCAGTAATAGATAATAAATTAATGAAGAAATAAATATTCCTTACAACCTCTTACACCTATTTTATGAATAACCCCCTGTTACGGTGATGTAACAGAGGGGTACAACAGGTTCCTATTATCATTGTATTAGTTTAATGATTAAATCATGCACATACGGTTAATAGAAATAGATTAACTTATGGCCAAACCTTAATCTTCCTGATTAATCATTGCCTCGTACTGTTCAGCGGTCATTAGCTCGTCGATTTGCGAACGGTCGGAAGGTTCTACAACAAGCATCCATGCTTTGTCATAAGGAGATTCATTGACAAACTCCGGTTTATCATCTAAGTTTTTGTTAACTTCAACAACTTTCCCGGAAACTGGAGCATAGAGTTCGGATACAGTTTTCACTGATTCGACACTTCCGAATGGTTCTTCTGCTTTAACTTCATCACCAACAGCCGGAAGCTCAACAAAGACAATATCACCCAATTCTGATTGTGCATGTTCTGTAACGCCAATTCGAACTTTTTCTCCCTCAGCCTTTACCCACTCGTGTTCTTCTGAATAACGTAAATCCTTTGGCAAATTCATTTTGATATTCCTCCATCTATTAACATTTATATTCTCAGGTCCCTACTATTTCCATGTTTGATTGAATATTTCCTCTTTAAACCCAACAGTAGTTTGTTTACCATCTGTGACAATTGGCCGTTTTATCAGCATGCCAAAAGAGGCAAGCAAATCTAACATTTCTTGTTCATTAGCGGTTTTAAGCTTGTCCTTTAATCCTAGTTCCCTATATTTCTTTCCACTTGTATTAAAGAACTTTTTGATTGGTAATCCACTATTGGTGACCATTTCTTGGAGCTTCTCTTTGCTTGGCGGATTTTCCACGATATGTATTGTTTCAAAGGCAACACCATTGTTGTCAAACCATTTTTTAGCCTTACGACAGGTATCACAATTGGGATACCAATAAAACTTAAGTGCCACTTGTACACCTCCCTTTTGGCCATATTTTATCATATTATCCATGTGATGTTTATTTAAACGATTTGAACTAGTATTACCTACTAAGGAAAGAGCAAGTCGCTGAAGTTATCTTAAAAAAAAGAAAGCAGAAACGTTAATACTATTACAGTTTCTGCTTTTTCTCCGTTCCTAGACTCGATATTTTTCCGCTTTTATAATTGCTTTTGCGATTTCGCGTTTTTTATTTATAACATTGGTTGGATCATGTCGGGTTAGTTTCCTCATAGCTGATAATGTCATGCGTAGCGTGTCCCCTACTTCACTAGCAATAATAGTTTCTTTTGCGTGTGCCTCAATCCGATTAAACGCCTCTTGAACATATACCTCCGTGTAAAGTATTTTCAAGTTATTCTTCTCGCTATCTTCCTTTTCGATTGCTTTTTGCGTCCGTAATAGAGCTGATTCCATTAAATAAACTTCAGACACAATATCAGCAAGATTAGCTAAAATCTCTTGCTCTTTTTCTAAGTTGACACCAAACTTCTGAGCAGCTAATCCGGCTGCAAGTAAGCCTATTTTCTTGGCATTTTTCACCAAATATTTTTCTTGTTCTAAAACTTTATCCTCTACCTCTTCTGGTATTAGCATCATTAATTCTTCTTGAAGTGCTTGTGCTTTTTGCAGAAGTGGGAGTTCACCTTTCATTGCACGTTTCATCAATGCACCTGGGATCAACAACCGATTAATTTCATTCGTCCCTTCAAAAATCCGTTGAATTCTTGAGTCACGATACATTCTTTCCACTTCATACTCTTGCATAAACCCGTATCCACCGTGAATCTGAACCGCTTCGTCAGCAACAAAGTCCATTAATTCTGTTCCAAATACTTTGGTTAAGGAACATTCAATCTGGTATTCAGCAATAGCATTAGCAACTTCCTTCCCATTCCTCAAAGCTTCTTCTGTTAAATTGCCCATCCGTTGTTCAAACAGGCCAACAGTTCGGTACACCGCACTTTCATTCGCATAAGTGTTCGCGGCCATTGTTCCTAACTTTTCTTGAATGAGCGAAAAACTAGAGATAGGTGTTTGGAACTGCTTCCGTTGATTCGCATATTTGACCGCTAACTCAATACCTCTTTTAGCACCGCCTATTCCGCCAACAGCAAGCTTATATCGTCCAACGTTTAAGATATTAAAGGCAATGATGTGACCACGACCAATTTCACCTAACACGTTTTCATCAGGAACTTGGGCGTCTTCTAAAATAACTGTCCTTGTCGAAGAACTTTTTATTCCCATTTTCTTTTCCTCTGGACCTGTTGAAACACCCGGGAAGTCACGCTCAACGATAAATGCGGTGAATTTATTACCGTCAATTTGTGCATAAACAATGAATATATCTGCAAACGCTGAATTTGTTATCCATTGTTTTTCCCCATTTAAAACATAATGTGTTCCTTCGTCATTAAGGACAGCAGTAGTTTTCGCGCCTAGAGCATCTGAACCAGACCCAGGTTCGGTCAGTGCATACGCAGCAATTTTTTCACCCGTCGCAAGCAGAGGGAGATACTTCTCTTTTTGTGCTTCATTACCGAAAAAAACAATTGGTAGTGAACCAATCCCAACGTGGGCACCGTGTGTAACAGAAAATCCTCCTGCACGTGCAAACTTCTCCGTAATAAGGGAAGAACTTATTTTGTCTAAGCCAAGTCCTCCATATTCCTCAGGAACATCAACACCAAGTAACCCTAACTCACCAGCTTGTTTCAGTAAGTTGACAGCGTATTCAAATTCGTGGTTTTCTAATTTATCAACAACTGGTAACACTTCACCGATAACAAAATCTTCAGTTGTCTTTGCAATCATCTCGTGTTCTTCAGTAAAATCCTCTGGGGTAATAATATCGTTTGGGGTTAAGTCCTCAATAATAAAAGCTCCACCTTTAACTATCCTTTCCATTGTTTCACCCATAGCCCTTCCCCCTTTATATTAATTCAAATACACCAGCAGCACCCATTCCTCCACCAATACACATCGTAACCACTCCAAACTGTACATTCCGCCGCTTCATTTCATGGATTAACGTCAAAGTTAATTTAGTCCCTGTACAGCCAAGCGGATGCCCGAGTGCGATTGCACCACCATTAACATTTACCTTTTCTTCATCTAAATCAAGTTGCCTGATCACACGAATTGCTTGGGAGGCAAATGCTTCGTTTAATTCAAATAGTCCGATGTCGGATACTGTTAACCCCGCCATCTTCAAAGCCTTTGGAACAGCTTCAACTGGGCCCACACCCATGATTTCAGGTTCGACACCACTAACAGCAAATGATTTGAACTTAACCATTGGCGTTAACCCTTCTGCTTCTGCTTTTTCCCGGTCCATAACTAATACACTAGCAGCACCATCACTCATTTGGGATGCATTTCCTGCCGTAACCGTTCCGTTTCTCGAAAATGCAGGTTTTAATGATGCTAACACTTCTTTTGTAGTATCTGGTCTCACACCTTCATCACTACTAAATGAACAAACCTCTTCAACTAATTTGTTATCTATGCCGACTTCCCTTCTGGTGACATCAACTGGTACAATTTCTTCCTCAAACAACCCCTTTGTTTGTGCCTCATGTGCTCGGTTATGACTACGAACAGCGAACTGATCTTGGTCTTCTCTTGAAATCCCGAAACGATTCGCGACCTCTTCAGCAGTATGGCCCATTGACATATAATAGCCTGGTGCATTTTCAACCAATTCTACATTTGGTCGAATCACGTGACCTCCCATTGGAATAAGGCTCATCGACTCTGCTCCACCTGCAATAATAGTAATACTATGCCCCAGCATTATTTGGTCTGCAGCATAAGCGATGCTCTGCAATCCCGAAGAACAATATCGATTAATTGTTATTCCTGGCACGGTGATAGGTAACCCCGCTAAAGCGGCAATGTTTCTAGCCATGTTCATTCCTTGCTCTGCCTCGGGCATTGCACATCCGATAATGACGTCATCAATGTTCCCTTGGTAATTACCGGCTCTTCTTAATGTTTCCTTAATAGTAAGTGCTGATAAATCATCAGGTCGCACATGGGCTAGCGACCCCTTATTCGCTTTACCAACCGGAGTTCTTGCCCCAGATACAATCACAGCTTCCCTCATATTCTTCCCCCTTCATAGAAAAGCGTAGGTGCCTCGCTAAGCCCCGACAAGCGTAAGTCAATCCTCATAATGGCGCTTTTTGCCATGGAGAGGATTGACTTACGACCTCGAGGGGCTAGGCACCGAAGCTAGACAATATAGAAAAGCGTAGGTGCCTTGCTAAGCCCCGACAAGCGTAAGTCAAGCCTCATAATGGCGCTTTTTGCCATGGAGAGGATTGACTTACGACCTCGAGGGGCTAGGCACCGAAGCTAGACAATATAGAAAAGCGTAGGTGCCTTGCTAAGCCGTTAGGCAAACTTTAGTTTCTTAATGGCTTTCCTTTAACCAACATGTGTTGCATTCGCTGTTGCGTTTTCGGTTCTCCTATCAAACTTAAGAAGGCTTCTCGCTCAATATCTAATAAATACTGTTCATCAACAAGTGTTCCTGCCTGCAATCTACCACCTGCTAATACAAAAGCAAGCTTACTAGCAATTTTTAAATCATGGTCGGTAGCGTAACCACCTTGAACAAGTGACTTTGCCCCTAAGAGCATTGTTGCATATCCAGACTCGCCAACAACTGGTATCTTCTCTTGACGTTTAGGCAGAAACCCTTCTTCTGTCATATTCAAAACCCTTTGTTTCGCGTCGTGAAGAAGGTGATCAGGATTAACAGATATTCGGTCTAAGTGATCTAAGTATCCAAGCTCTTTCGCTTCTTCAGCCGAAGTTGACACTTTCGCTAACGCAATTGTTTCAAAAACTTTATTCGTTACTTTTTCTAAATCAAGCTCGACACCTGTTGGTAAATTTCGGATGTGCTTTAAATAAAGCTCTTTATTTCCTCCTCCACCCGGGATTAGACCGACACCGAATTCGACAAGGCCGATGTACGTTTCTTGTGAAGCTTGGATGGCACTTGCAGGAAGGCTTACCTCTGCTCCACCGCCAAGCGTCATGCCAAAAGGCGCTACTACTACTGGTTTATTGGAATATTTAATATTCATCATGGCTTGCTGAAATTGGCGGACGACCAACTCAATTTCAAAAAAGTCACCATCTTGAGCAGCCATCAGCATCATCGCCAAGTTTGCACCAACACAGAAATTTTTCCCTTGATTACCAATGACGAGTCCATGATAATTCCGATCAACTTCTTCGATCGATTTATTTATCATTTGGATAATATCCATTCCTATGGCGTTACTTTTCGATTGGAATTCTAAACAAGCAACCCCATCGCCAATATCGACTAGGCGAGCACCAGAATTTTTTAAAATAACTGAACGAGCTTCTTGTTTTAAATGCAAATGAATTACCTTATCGTTACATTCCACTTTTTGATATTGTACAAAGTCGTAATAATAGACTTCGCCGTTTTCTTCAAAATAGAAGGATTCCTTCCCTTGTTGTACCATTTGTTCAATCCAGTCAGGCACTTTTTCATTTTCCTCTTTCATCCTTGCAACTACTTCTTTTAGTCCAATAACATCCCAAAGTTCAAATGGACCTTGCTTCCAACCGAATCCCCATTTCATTGCTTGGTCAACAGAAACGATATCATCAGCAATTTCGTCAACTAGTTTTGCAGTATAAAGGAATACTGGTTTTAGAATGGACCAAAGGAATTCACTTGCTTTGTCACCGTCCGTGAATAATAACGCTTTCATTTTTTGCGAAATGTTTGATTCTTGCTTTGCTAATTCAGTAGCTTTTGTTTTAAGCTTTTTCTTGTCTTGGTACTTTAGTGTTACATGGTCAAGTTCATAAATAATACTTCGGCCGTCCTGTTTCTTTTTCAAATAAAAACCCTGCCCCGTCTTTGCTCCTAGCCAATTATTTTTCAACATCGCTTTCATAAAGTCTGGGACAGCAAAGATATCTTTTTCTGCTCCTTCAACCTGATGATAAACATTGTTGGCTACATGGATAAAAGTATCTAAACCAACGACATCCAAGGTACGAAAGGTTGCACTTTTCGGTCTTCCTATAAGTGGGCCAGTAATCGAATCAACTTCACTAACCGATAAGCCCCTGTTTAACATTTCTTGAACAGTAACTAGTAATCCGTACGTACCAATTCTATTTGCGATAAAATTTGGAGTGTCTTTGGCAATGACAACCCCTTTACCTAACACATCTTCTCCAAATGTTTTCATAAAGAATAAAATTTGTTTATTTGTCCAGTCTGTTGGTATTAGTTCGAGCAGTTTAAGGTAACGAGGAGGATTAAAAAAGTGTGTACCTAAGAAGTGTGTTTTTAAATCATTAGAACAGTCAGCTACTATTTTCGTTAACGATATTCCTGAAGTGTTTGAGCTTACAATACAACCGGGACTCCGATGTTTATCTATCGTTGCTAACACCTTTTTCTTTACATCTAGATTCTCGACGACAACTTCGATAATCCAATCAACATCGCTCAATAATGGAACATCATCTTCGAGGTTACCTACTTCAATTAAATCTAAACTTTTATGACTAGTTATTGGTGAGGGTTTTTGTTGCTTAAGTGCCTGCTTGCTTTTTAGCGCTAAACGATTACGAACTTTAGGACTTTCAAGGGTAAGTCCAGCCGATAATTCCTCCTTCGTCAATTGTTGTGGGGCAAGGTCTAATATTAATGTAGAAATGCCAACATTGGCTAGGTGTGCAGCAATACTTGACCCCATTACACCTGAGCCGATTACAGCAGCTCTTCTAATGCTTCTCGTCATTATATTCTCCCCTGTTCCTTTGAATGAATCCTCATTCATTATTTCGGATAAAAAAATAAAGATGAACTATCTTCTTACTTAACAATATAAAATATTTCACAACGTTTATCAATCTTTTTTTTATGAATACCTTAACAAAACGGAATCGTTCTCATTCACAAAACGTAATGAATACGATAAAATGTTCTACATCCTAGTAAAGAGGAATTAAATGAAGTCCTTTGTTGGTCTTAGTGTTATATTTATATCTTTAGCAAATGGATTTAATACAGATTTAGACAATTACTTATTTGGGTCTGTGTCTGCTGTTAGTCGCGAGAATATGATTAGTATATCCTTGCCATCACCATTCTTGTCTTAGTCACGTTGGCTGTGTTCTACAAATAATTATTCATGTTATCTTTTGATGAAGAATTTGCGACCGTTTCCGGCATTCGGGCAAAGCGTATTCACTTTTTAATTATTCTATTAACGGCATTAGTTATTGCCAGGTCAATCCGCATCGTAGGTGTTTTACTAGTGTCTGCGTTAATGACCTTACCGGTTGCAGCAAGTATGCGTATTGCCAAAGGATTTAAGCAAACGATGTTTTTATCCGTTGTTTTTGGTGAAATTTCTGTTATTATAGGATTAATTTCTGGTTATTATTTTGAAATACCTCCAGGTGGAACGATTGTCGCTACTTCTATCCTTATTCTGTTACTTACTATATTGGTTAAGAGATTATCTATTAATCTTACTAGAAAGAAGGCTATGCAATGAACGTTGACGAAGCATTGACCATTCTAAAAGAACACGGGTATAAATATACAGGGAAAAGAGAGGACATTCTTTCCTTCTTTGCAACAGAAGATCGTTATCGTACCGCAAAGGATTTGCTGCAATACATGGAGCCAAATTATAGCGGAATCAGCTTTGATACTATTTACCGGAATCTACACTTATTTCGGGAAGTCGGAATTTTAGAATCAACTGATTTAAATGGGGAAAAGCACTTCCGTATGAAATGTGCCCACCATCATCACCATCACTTCATCTGTAAAGATTGTGGGTTAACAAAGGAAATCGAAACATGTCCGATGGAAACGGTGAAAACTGAATTACAAAGCTTTGCGATTGAAGATCACAAATTTGAAATTTACGGACTATGTCCAGCATGTCAGTAAGCTGATTTCTGTAACCTAGACAATAATAAGTAGGTGCCAAGTTATGCTTGACACCTACTTTAAATTATATTATTTCTTCAACAATTTTTTGTGGCTTCTTATCCAAAATGTTCTGATTCATAATTTTATTAACAGACTTATTCATATAATGTTCGAGTAGTTCTGCCTCTTCCTTGTTACCCGCGATAACTATCTCCTCCCAGCCCTTGTCCTTAGCAAGCCTATCCACCATCGGCGCTAACGATTTGAACGTTCTGTTTGGATTTAACTTAACTTGGGTATTTGCTAGGCGAAAGGAGGTATCTTCCATTTGATTAGTAGGAATCCACTTTTCCGTTTCACCATCTACAGCGAGTTCCACTGTGTCATTTACTTCCCCTACTTCTGCATCAATGACCCTCGTTTTTGCATGTTGTAATAAAATAATCCCTGTTCTTGGAAACCTTGACTTTAATTGATATAGTTGATCAGTTACAGCGTTTTCTTGCCAGAAAAATTCGGAATCTACATTCATCTGAAATGTTTCTGCAAACCAAACAGTGTCATCAGACGAAGCAATTAACACAACACTTTTTTTGAAAAACAATTGGTTTGCTTCTACATAATTTTCGACTTTCTCTCGTACGTGTTGAAAATGCTTGTATTCCACTAGATTGCCGCTCTGTTCTAAATAGTTTTCAAAACTGTTCAAACCATTCTTTAGTTGTAACTTCCATTCACCACGGTGGCCAGGATCGGTTGAATCTGTGTTTAAGTACATACTAAAAACGCTATGAGGCTTGTCCAAATTTACTCGTTGAAGGTCTTTTAATATCCGATCTAAATTCATATATCTGTTTCCCCTCCCAAGTCTTGGTTTGAAATCCCTTATATTAATGTGTATCCTAAATCTGAACCATTCAAACATCAATTTTATTGCTTAAAGGAATTGGAAAACCTTATAATTTTAATACTATAATAAACAGTCAGCTTGGAGTGGGGTAAATTGGCAAAAAAATTAAAAACACAAGTACTTCAATTTGGATTCATCGGTGCAAGCAATGCAGTCGTTGATATTTTATCTCTAAACATTCTCTTGTTGATCTGGCCCACAAAAGGTACGGGAATGTTATTAACGTTTAACACCATTTCCTACATCCTTGCCATCATAAATAGTTATATTTGGAATACGAAATTCACCTTTAGCCACCGGGCAACGAGTGACACAAGAGAAATGTTTTTATTCATCATCCAAGCATCGATCGCTTTAGTCATCAGTAACCTTGTCTTTATTGGAGCTTTTCAACTGTTAGAAGTACAACCATTACTCCCGATTCCTTCCTTTATTAATCAAAATATTGCTAAAGGATTAGCGATGTTTCTTTCATCAACTGCAAGTTTTTTGCTAATGAGATACTTAGTCTTTCGTAAAAGGGAAACACGGCAAACAGAATAGTAACAGTGAAAACCATATAAAGATAAAGGATGATATTCAGAAACTGGGAAAGACTACTTGAGGAAGCTCAAATAGGAGGTGGCACCCAATGACTGTAGGTACACAAATGCAACAGGCTATCGCTAGCTGTGAGAGTGTGCTCTCAAGCTTACACAGCTTTGCGCTTGAAACACAAGACCAAACAGCTAAACAGATGTTTCAAAATCTAGGGAACCAGCAACAACAAATTCTTGATAACCTAAAGGCTCGTTTACAATATGTCGAATCACAAGAACCTCAATATAAAAATCAATAGGGATGGATCATACCATCCCCTAATTTCACAATAATAACTGCACAATTTGCTCGTTTAGCAACTTTATGACTAACGCTTCGTAGCACCATTTCTTGCATTTAAGCCTCTACTACCAACAACACACAAATCGATTTTGTTTTCATTTGCATACCTCACAATAGCAGGCCCTGGTTCCTACTCTCGTTTATTTGATTATAACAAAAGAAGGACTTCCTAAACTTGTTAAACTTCCCATAGTCTACAATATGTATTTAACTTAAAACTGCGAATACTACTTTCTAGGAAGGAGAGAAATTATGAACCACTTGAAAGCCATAAGCATTAAATTTATTGTGGTAACAATTGTTTTATATTCCGTTCTTTCTGGTTTTTATAGTGCAAGTATAGGTAATATTTTTGTCATGAGTTTACTTGTAACTGGAATCGCTTATGTCATTGGTGATTTGTTCATCTTACCAAAGTTCGGTAATCTTATCGCAACACTTGCCGATTTCGGCTTAGCTTTTTTCTCCTTATGGGTTCTAACTGATGTAATGTTTGCTAGCGATTATGGCATCATTACTGCTTCGATATTTAGCGCAATCCTCATAAGCAGTACAGAAGCGATTTTCCATTTATATATGCAAAGTAAAATACTCGATTCCGATGATAGTATGTATATAAAAGATGTAAGAAAATACCAAACAGAAGCAGGCGAAGAAAATCCAGATTGGGACATTATCGAAATCAAGAAGCGCAAAGAAAAGTAGTGTTTAAACCAAGTGGGCGGGAATTAATCCCGCCCACTTTCACCATAGATACTTAATCATTTCCTCTTTAAATAAGTTAGTGTCTATATTACATGTTTCAGCCTCGATTCCGTATTGCCATCCGTAAAGCTTAAAGTTTTCTGGTCCCTCTGGCTGATACGAAGGGGCGTTTTCTTTTGTTGTTATCTGTGTTTTCGGGTATGCAGACCATATAATGGTATTTTTCTTTGCTTCATTGCTAATAGCATTAAAGGCGTTCGATAAATTTGAATCAGGTTCAAATACTCCGTAAAGACCAGCTACATAGTCTGAAGCATTAATTGTGTCATACCACCCTTGAATAAACGCAGAATCAACCGGATAAATTGGTTCAGCATCAACAAATATTGCCACACCAGCTGGGATTCCTAAGTCTTCGGCCATTGAAATGGCAGATTCAGCCTCATTTACACCTTTTTCATATCCAGTTAGATTTTCAACATGATTGTAGATGGGTAGGATCTCAATATTATTATCCTGTAACAATTCAACTTCTTGTTGGTCTAAGCCAGCTGATATTCCTTCCTTTGTTCCAAGATACCTGCCCCAAACTTGCGGATTACCATAATTACTTGTTACACACTGGAGCAGGTTTACCGTTGTATAGCTCGCTGAATCTACTCCCCATACGATAGGGTCCTCTTGTTCGGTTCGGCTTTGGTCATTTGTGGTTTGATCATTGGAATTCGATTGACTGGCATTATTTTCACCATTTTGATTGGAAGGAGTCGTTTCAGCATTTCCCTCGTTCGAATTATTTCTTTGCTCTTCATTATTTTCTTCATTGGCTCCTACACAACTAGTAATGACAACTGGGATAATACTTATAATCATCGTAAAGAAAAATAACTTAACCCACTTTTTCATAGCTTCCCTCCTCTTATTTGCAATATATTAAAGAGAAGGACAGCCCGTGTAGGCAACAAATAATATGTCAAAAAAATTCACAAGAAAAGCGCAGGGAGCCCGGAGCTAGACAGCTCTTGGATTTGTTTATATATTCTTATTTTGTAACTATTCAGGTACCCAATATATTTCTAAAATTCCCACTGGACTCAGTGGGAATTTTTTTGTATACTTAACCCATGAAAATACAAGGACGAAACCTTACCTCAGAAGATATCCGTTGGATT
>NZ_JAMQKC010000016.1 GCF_028416595.1 Aquibacillus salsiterrae
TTACTCATAAACTTGACTAGCAATTGTATTTCCAATCTAGCTTCGGCTCCCAATAGCTAGCGTATAGTTAATCCATCATTTCGCACTTGAAGTTCAAAGTGCTACATGCTGTCTTATCTATCCGTACACTATTAAACAGTCGCCTACACTTTTTCTTTAAACATACTGGTTGTTTTGTTCAGTTTTCAAAGATCAATGTCCTTATTCTCTGCCATAAGAGGCAACTTTTAAAGTTTATCACTTCTATTCGCAGAAGTCAATATCTTTTTTGTATTATTTTGTCGCTCTGTAATTTGCGACTTTACTAATATAACACCCTTATTATTCTAAGTCAATACTTTTTTATTCTTTTTGTTTTAGATAATGTATGCAGCGAAGAGTAATATACCATATGCACTTCCAGATCTAAAATAGGTAACCTATCGAAAAGGCTAACCTCTATAAAGAATAACCAATATTTATTAATATAAACATGATTTTTGTAAGTTTTCTATGGAGCGAAACATATCAATCCTCCAGACTAGTTACAGCAGAATAATTAACAAATTAAACCTCAGCAGGAAGCCTAGACCAACTTCCATCCATTGACAGTGCTAATCATTACACCGTTTCAATGGTGCATCTTTATTTTACCATCCCGAGCATTGATTTATTGTGATATATAAAAGTGTAGACGCTAGAGTGGACGTAGCTGACATTACACGCTGCACTTCAAGCCAATTTTTGTTATTTCGTTGGTAGTGAAAAAACTTCCGCTGATTGAAAATCACGGAAGCTCTTCTCTCTTAATCCCTATTTCTCATTTGAGGGAATAATAACACATCACGAATAGAAGGTGCATCGGTTAACAACATAACTAACCGATCAATTCCAATACCTAGACCACCTGTAGGCGGCATACCGTATTCGAGTGATTCCAAAAAGTCTTCATCCATTTCATGTGCTTCGTCATTTCCTTGCTCTTTTTCTTTGACTTGTGCTTCAAATCGTTCCCGTTGGTCAATAGGATCGTTTAACTCCGAGAATGCATTAGCGTGTTCCCGCCCAACAATAAATAGTTCGAAACGATCTGTAAAACGCACATCTTCTTTATTCTTCTTTGCAAGTGGTGAGATCTCGACTGGATGGCCGTAAACAAATGTTGGTTGAATTAACGTTTCTTCTACTTTTTGCTCAAAAAATTCATTGACAATATGGCCAAAAGTCATTGTATCTTTGATCTCTACACCATGCTCTTTCGCCAATGCCTTCGCATTTTCATCACTCATTTGCTGCCAAAAATCTGCTCCAGTTGCTTCTTTGACAGCATCAACCATATGGACTCTCTTCCATTGTGGCGCAAGGTTGACTTGATAGTCACCATATGGCACCGTGGTAGAGCCGTTTACTTCTTCTGCAATATGGGCTACCATATTCTCTACCAATGACATAATATCATGGAAATCTGCATATGCTTCATAAAGTTCTAGCATTGTAAATTCTGGGTTGTGTCTAGTGGAAACTCCTTCATTACGGAACACTCGACCAATTTCATAGACTTTCTCCATACCACCTACGATTAATCGTTTTAAATGGAGCTCAATTGCAATTCGCATATACAACGGTATATCCAATGCATTATGGTGTGTAATAAATGGCCTTGCAGATGCACCACCAGCGATCCCGTGCATCATTGGTGTTTCTACTTCTAGAAAACCACTGTTATCTAGATATCCACGCATAACTTGGATGATTTTACTTCTCGTAACAAATGTATCTTTACTTTTCGGATTGGTAATTAAGTCTAAATAACGTTGACGATAACGTTGTTCTACATCTTTTAAGCCGTGGAACTTTTCCGGTAGCGGTCGTAGCGATTTCGTTAATAGTTGATAATCTGTTACTTTAACAGATAGTTCCCCAACTTGTGTTTTAAAGACAGTACCTGTTACACCGACGATATCACCTAAATCAGTTGAGTTAAAGATTTCATAAGCTTCTTCACCAACCATATCTTTTCTTACATATAATTGAATTTGTCCGCTCAGGTCCTGAATATGGGAGAATCCGGCTTTCCCTTTGCCCCGCTTTGTCATTACACGTCCGGCAATGGTGGTTGCAATCCCCTTTTCCTCTAATTCCTCTTTTGAGAATTGATCGTAGGCCTGTCTTAATTCTTCAGCTAAATGCGTTCGCTCAAACTTATCTCCAAACGGATCAATTCCTTTTGCTAGATAAGCTTGTAACTTATCCCGTCTGACTCGCATATGTTCATTTAATTCTTCGGTCATTTTTTTCACTCCAATAATTTATTTACTCCATGTTATGTAAAATGACAATCCCTTAAAAACGCTACTAAAAAACTATGGTTTAGTATAGAAAACGAAAGGTCTCGTGTCAATATATAACCATTTACAAAAAATCTAAACTAAGTTCCTCATTTACTACATAACTATAATTAAAAACCTAATCCCACTTTCCGTTATACCAAACAATACTATAGCACGCTATTGATGACTTTCCACCGTTTTGATCTAATCGTAATGCTAATTGCCCTTATCCTCTTTCGGCGTTAATTCTTCTTTCGTTATAGTTAAAATTTCTGTTATTTGATCTATTTGTGTCGATGTCGGCATCCGGTTGCCACGTTCTATTTCACCCATAACAGAAACAGATATGCCTAATTTCCCAGCAAAACTTACTTGTGTGTACCCTTTTAATTTCCGGTATGCTTTTATTCGTCTTCCCCATTCGATCGCACCCATTTTACTACTCCCTCTATCTGCTGTTGTGGTACCTCATCTAGAACATCGATCACAGCCTTATTGACTAAAGGGATCTTAAACTCCGGGTTCAAATCACAAAGTGGCACTAATACAAAAGCCCGTTCATGCATTCTAGGATGAGGAACAGTTAGTTGTTCCGTTTGTATAGTTTCTTGATTATATAATAAAATGTCAAGGTCAATTGTTCTTGGCCCCCATTTAATCTCGCGTTTCCTTCCAAGTTCAATCTCTATTTTTTGACAATAGTCTAATAATTCCGTTGGTTTTAAGCTAGTACTTATTTCAACAACCATATTCAAAAAATTACTTTGTTCCATATAGCCAACTGGTTCTGTTTCATAAATAGACGACTGCTTTTCAATAGTAATCTGATTGTTTTTAGACAACAGCAATGTAGCTTTTTGTAAATACGTATAACGCGGGAGGATATTAGAA
Source organism: Aquibacillus salsiterrae (assembly GCF_028416595.1). Classification (GTDB taxonomy): domain Bacteria; phylum Bacillota; class Bacilli; order Bacillales; family Amphibacillaceae; genus Aquibacillus_A; species Aquibacillus_A salsiterrae. Next base: position 3,201 of record NZ_JAMQKC010000016.1, read on the forward strand.
CCTAGCGCAATATAGACATTTTCCATCTTATTCCCTCTCCCTAAAAATTTCAATAGCAACTGACTTATAATGGCCCGGGATTGGAGGGTCTGGTTTATACACTTTTACTGTAACAGCCACAAGCTTTGAAAAACTTTCGAAAAGCTGCTCTGCGATTTTTTCAGCAACTGCTTCAATTAAATGAAACGGTTTCCCTTCGACTATTTCTCTTAATATACTGTATATATGACCATAATCGATGGAATCCTCCATTCTGTCTGACTTTCCGGCTACTTTTAAATCACATTGTAAAACTAAGTCAACCAAAAAACGTTGTCCTAATTTATTTTCCTCTGAAAATAAGCCGTGATAGCCATAAAACGCCGCATTGTTTATATATATTTTATCCACTCTGATATGCTCCCTTTCCAATCATTGCATCCATCATCTTTGTCATTCGAACAATTGACTCTACGTGATGAACTCTTACTATACTTACACCTTTTGTTATCCCATAACAGACAGTAGCACCCGTTCCCTCGTCTCTTTGATTAACAGGCAAATTTAGTACGTGTCCAATCATTGATTTTCTAGACGTACCTAACAAAACTGGGTAGCCTAAGTCTGTTATCTGTTCTAGGTTTCGCATGACGTATAAGTTATCTTCGACCGTCTTGGCAAAGCCAATTCCAGGGTCTAAAATAATATTAGACTGCTTCACACCAGCTTCACGTGCAATCTTAATACTTTCTTGTAAATCTTGTTTCATATCCTCCATGATCGAAGAATAGGTTTGGTTATCACGATTGTGCATTAAAATGATTGGCACATCATAAGCAGCAGCTATTCGAGCAATATTCGGTTCCTTTTTCGCTCCCCATACATCATTAATAATCGAAGCACCAGCTTCTACTGCCTGTTTGGCTGTTTCTGCTTTGTACGTATCAATCGAGATTGGAATTTTTATTGTTTCTTTTAACGCTTTGATAATTGGAACAACACGATTTACTTCTTCTTCTTGTGATACAGGCGTAAATCCCGGTCTTGTTGATTCTCCCCCAACATCGATGATATCAGCACCGGCTTGTTCCATTTCAATAGCTTGTTTGACAGCTTGTTCGATTTCGTTATAAGAACCTCCATCAGAAAAGGAATCTGGTGTTACATTTAATATTCCCATTACTAGTGTTTTTTCATCTAAATCAAATGTCTTTTCTTTTGTTTTTAATAATATGCCCATAAACATTCCGCCCTTATGGTTTTTCTAAATTATATTCTACTATATTTTTCTCACTTCTTCACAGATGCCATACCAATTTGTTTAGCCTAACGCATTTTCTAGACAATAAAAAGGCCTGACTTGGGTAAGTCAGACCTAAGAATATAATTAATTAGTCTTCAAATTGATATAACGGAGTAGATAAATAACGTTCACCATTACTAGGAATAACAGCTAATACTTTTTTACCTTTACCAAGTTGCTTAGCCACTTGTTTTGCCGCATGAATGGCAGCACCAGAAGAAATACCACCAAGTACGCCATCTTTTTTAGCAGCTTCACGAGCTGAAGCAAAAGCATCTTCGTTACTTACAGTAATAACTTCATCATAAACTTCCGTGTCAAGTATATCTGGAACAAATCCAGCACCAATACCTTGAATCTTATGCGGACCAGGTTGGCCACCAGAGAGAATTGGCGATGCCGTTGGTTCAACTGCATAAATCTTTATGTCTTTATAATTTTCTTTAAGCACTCTTCCTGCTCCTGTAATCGTTCCACCAGTTCCAATCCCAGATACAAATGCATCTAGTTGATCACCCATTTGCTCAACAATCTCTTTTCCTGTTGTACGAGCATGTACATCTGGGTTTGCAATGTTACTGAATTGCTGAGGCATAAAATAACCGTTTTCTTTTTGTAGTTCTTCTGCTTTTTTAATAGCACCTTTCATACCTTCTGCACCAGGAGTTAATACTAGTTCAGCACCATAAGCTCTTAGAAGATTACGACGCTCCATACTCATTGTATCCGGCATGACTAGAATAGCTTTATAACCTTTAACAGCAGCTACAAGTGCTAAACCAATTCCAGTATTACCACTTGTTGGCTCAATAATTGTGTCGCCTTCTTTTAATTTGCCATCCTTTTCAGCCGCTTCTACCATCGCTAGTGCTATCCGGTCTTTAACCGAACTTCCCGGGTTCATAAACTCTAATTTTAAGTAAATCTCTGCACCATCTGCATCAGCTGTCCGGTTCAACTTTACGATTGGTGTATTTCCAATTAAATCTATCATTGATTGTGCTACTTTCATGCTACTCACTCCAATTCCTAGTATTTTTGTTGGATTAATACCAATTTACGTCATTTGACTACTAACTGTCAACCATGAAGCAAGTAATTTTATCAATTATCTCAAATTTTTTCTATTACTCGTAAATCCATTCAACATCCATCTCGTCCCAAAAGGGATCGGTTGTTATCGTCGGCTTAATTTGTTCTAATGCAAGCTCTCGCTTAATATGATATTTAATCTCATCATAGCTAAAGGTAATAGATGGAAGTAACCGATGAAAGTATAGAATAGCAACCTCGCCAGACGCAGTTCGGAATGGTTCACTATAAGAATCCTCTTTCATTTCCATTGCTTTCTCATAATACCGAGCAGGTAAGTAATCGTTATTTTCAGTAAAAAACCCCAAATACCCACCGTCACTCCTAGAATTTTCATCAATCGTGTATTCCCGAGCAAGCGCTTGGAAGGAGGCTCCATCCTCTAGTTCTTCATAAACTTTATTCCCTGTTTCAAGATCATTGACAACAATATGAGATACTTGAATTGATTCATCAAATTCATATTGTTGTCGGTTGTCTTCGTAATAGTCCATTATTTCACTATTATCAATAGATATATCTGCAGTTAAAAGTTCTTCTAAACTGAGGCGATATCGGACATCTTCTTCCCAAGCAGCTTCATTTTCTTTTATTTCTTCACTCGATAACACTCCGTACATCGTAAAAAGTAACGACACCTCCCGATTAATCAGATTTTGACTGATTTCTATCCCTTGATCTTCCGCCAATTGAAACACGATTTGTTTATCCATCATATCTCGTAACACTTTTTCCCCATATTGTTCTTGTAGTTTACTCACCCAAGTATTATAGGAAATTTCTCGACCGTTAACTGTGGCAACCGACCTTTTTTCATCTACATTCCCATTAAGCGGTTCTACAGGGGAAGTAATCTTCTTTTCATTCATCCATATCGCTAAAGTAGTTAAATTCGTTATTAGCAGACAGATAATTAAGCCCCAAAGAAACTTCCTTGTCATCCTAGCTTCCCTCTCCTCCTTACGATTTCAAGCGTTCTAGTTCATCTACACCAAGTTGATACGTTTCGTTACAGAAGTGACAGGTTGCCTCTGCTCCTTTATCTTCTTCAATCATACTGTCTATCTCTTCGTTTCCAAGACTCTTTATCGCTTGTTCAATTCTCTCTTTAGAACAATGGCAGTAAAAGGTAACGGGCAATTTATCCAATATTTTTAAATTCTCGTTACCAACTAATTGAATAAGGATATCTTCTGGACTTTTCCCCTCTTGAATTAGAGTAGAAATAGGTGGGATTTGACTAATCCTGTTTTCAATTACTGTAATCGTGTCATCATCAGCACCTGGCATGAGCTGAACGATAAAGCCACCTGCAGCTAGAATGGTGTGGTCTGGATTAACTAAAACGCCTGCACCAACAGCGGATGGGACTTGTTCTGATGTTGCAAAATAATAAGTAAAGTCTTCACTAACTTCGCCTGAAACGATTGGAACTTGACCAGTAAAGTTTTCTCTTAATCCTAAATCCTTCACAATGCTTAGACTTCCTTCTGTCCCAACAGCTCTAGCAACATCTAGTTTCCCTTTTTCATTTAGTTCAAAATCTACATGTGGATTTCTTACATACCCTCTTACTTCTCCTTTTGCATTAGCATCAGCTACAATTGGTCCGATTGGGCCATTCCCTTCTAATTTCACAGTTATCTTGTCATTCCCCTTAAGCATGGCACCCATCATTGCAGAAATCGTAATTGTTCTGCCAAGCGCAGCAGACGCAGTTGCCCACGTGTCTTGCCTTCTTCTAGCCTCTTCAACTGTTTCCGTTGATTGTATTGCATATGCTCTTACCATCCCTTGGAATGCTGTTGCTTTAATTAAATAATCTCCCATGATGCTCTTCACTCCTTCGTACATCTTTTAAATAATGTTTTATATATGGAACTATATTAGTGTTTGATTTGACTATCTGAACCATACGTTAGTCTAACCGATATTATTAGCAATTGTCTTCCTTGTAAAATATCATAACACATAGCCTGTTCAAAAGAATGCCTAAGGATTTCAACTTAGTAGCTAATCTTTTTCTCGTATAATAATACTTAAGACCTCGAGGGAGGGGTAGGCGCTGAAAGCTATAACGTTGCTGTCGCTGGATGTTATCCACGCTTGGATTTTTTTATACTTTCTTACCTTGTAAAAAAGGCCTACCCACGAAGTGAGAGGCCTTTTTTTACTTATATGTTTACTTATTATCGTCATCTTTCTGGTCTTGTTGTTTCTCTGTTTTTGATTGGATATTTACTTTAAAATCGTCTTTTTCAATCGTCTCTTGATTAGACGGAGCTTTTTCTTTTCCATCTTGTTCCGAGACAACAGGTTTTGGTAATACTCCATTCTCAAACAATGATTTAATTTGCGCAGCATCTAATGTTTCCACTTCAAGTAAAGTTTTAGCCACAAGCTCAAGCTTTTCTTTCTTATCCGTTAAGATTTCTTTTGCTTTGCTGTAACATTCAGAGATAATCCGTTGAATTTCTTGATCGATCTCATATGCAATCGCATCACTATAATTTTGTTCATTTTGCATATCTCTACCTAGAAATACTTGACCACCAGAACTTCCAAACTGAAGTGGACCAATCTTATCGCTCATTCCGTATTCGGTAACCATCTTTCGCGCAATACCTGTTGCACGTTGGAAATCGTTATGTGCTCCAGTACTTACTTCACCAAATGTAATTTCTTCAGCGACACGGCCACCAAGAAGTCCAGTAATCTTATCAAGTAATTCTGGCTTTGTCATAAAGTAACGATCTTCTCTTGGGAGCATAACCGCGTATCCGCCAGCTTGACCACGAGGCACAATCGTAACCTTATGTACCATATCAGCATCATCAAGAACCATACCGATAATGGTATGCCCACTTTCATGGTAGGCAACAATATTACGCTCTTTCTTCGAGATAACCCTGCTCTTTTTCGCAGGACCAGCAATAACACGATCAATTGCTTCATCAACATCTTCCATATCAATCTTTTGTTTATCACTTCTAGCCGCAACTAGCGCAGCTTCATTTAATAAATTTTCTAAATCTGCACCCGAGAACCCAGGCGTACGCATTGCAATTGTTTTTAATTCTACGTCATCTGCTAACGGTTTGTTTCTTGCATGTACTTTAAGCACATCTTCACGCCCTTTTAAATCTGGGCGGTCTACCGTTATTTGACGGTCGAAACGTCCTGGACGTAATAGTGCAGGGTCTAGAATATCGGGACGGTTTGTTGCAGCAATAATGATAATACCTTCATTTTCACCGAAACCATCCATCTCAACTAGCAACTGATTTAACGTTTGTTCACGTTCATCATGGCCGCCACCAACACCAGCACCACGTTGTCTACCGACCGCATCAATCTCATCAATAAAGATAATACACGGTGCGTTCTTTTTAGCATTTTCAAATAAATCACGGACACGTGAAGCACCGACACCGACGAACATCTCAACGAAATCAGAACCACTAATTGAGAAGAAAGGTACACCAGCTTCACCTGCAACAGCACGTGCTAACAATGTTTTACCAGTACCAGGAGGACCTACTAAAAGAACCCCTTTTGGAATTTTTGCACCAATGGCGGTAAACTTCCTCGGATCTTTCAAGAAATCGACAACCTCGACAAGCTCTTGCTTCTCTTCATCAGCACCAGCAACATCTTTGAATCTTACTTTCTTCTTATCTTCACTATACATCTTAGCTTTACTCTTACCAAAGTTCATCACACGACTACCGCCGCCTTGAGCTTGGTTAAGTAAGAAGAAGAATAAGATAAATATAATGACAAATGGAATCATAGTCGTTAAGAAAGTAACCCATCCATTTGGTTGTTCCTCTTCTTCAATAGATAATATCTCCTGGTCCGCAGCTATTTCCATGATGTTGGCTATCGCTTCAGGATTATCTGGAATATTTGTGACAAATGTACTTCCCTCTTGTGATAAATCACCTGTTATCCGATACACACCATTCGATGGTTGCATTGTCATTTCTGTAATTTCACCATTATTCAAGGCTTGGTAAAATTCATTCACTTTAAACTGCTCTGCTTGATTATTTTGTCCGTTAAATACTCCGACAACTCCAATTACTACCAGGAATATTAGAAAATAAAAAATCACATTTCGAAATATTCGATTCATTGCCTACCTCCTCCCAAGCGAGAAAACTATAGTAAATATTATCATATTAAAAAGGTTGATTACAACTAAATACAATTACTCTTTATTGATATGTTACAATTGTTTGACACATGCAAAAAAATAATAACCATTTATTCTCCACCATATATTTTCGGCTTTAAAACCCCAATATATGGGAGGTTACGATATCTTTCCTGATAATCTAAGCCATAGCCAACAACAAATTCATTTGGAACTTGAAAACCCACAATGTCTGCTTTAATATCAACGGTACGTCCTTCTGGCTTATCTAATAATGTAACAATTTTAACTGATTTTGCTTTTCTGTATTTGAACAGATCAACAAGATAACTTAATGTTAGACCACTATCAATAATATCTTCAATAATTAACAGGTCCCGTCCCTCGACTTTAGTATCCAAGTCTTTTACTATTTTCACTTCTCCAGAAGAGCGCATTTCTCCTCCATAGCTTGAGACATCCATGAAATCCATTTCCAAATGCGTCTCGGTGTAGCGAAGAACGTCTGACATAAATGGCATAGCACCTTTTAAGACACCAATTGCAAGCGGGAATTTTCCATCATATTCTTCGGTAAGCTTATACCCAATTTGCTTGCACTTTTCCTCAATTTCTTCTTTTGAAATGAGTACTTTCTCAATATCATTATGCATCCTGACCTGACCCTCCTACATGTTGCTTTTGAAAATAATGTAACCGTACATACCTCTGTTTATCTATGTCGCTCTCAACCTTACCCTTTTTCACCCCAACCAACCACAAAACGTCGTCTTGTTGACCGGTAATTACTGGCCATGAATCCCTCAAGTACTTTGGTATTTTTTCATCAATGAAAATATCCTTCACCTTTTTAGTTCCATTTAATCCTCTAATAAGCATGCGGTCCCCTGGCCTTCTTGTCCGCACAAGAAACGGATATTGTGGTGGGATTGAATCAGGAAGTATCATGACGTTTTTTGACTGTTCTTCCTCGTAGTTATCTGTAAAAACTGAAGTAATAACAGATCCATTTGGAAGCGTTATTTGTCCGGGTACATCCAAAGTGAATTCATAGTGCAAATCTGCATTATTTTTAAAATAACATAAAACTCGCGTGTAAGATTTGGTCACTAGTAATCCGTTTGGGAAATCGAGGGTGACATTCGCCTTTTCGTTATGTATTAAATGAAAAAACTGTTGTTCATGAACATAGGATAAACCTTCTGGCACATTATCATATAGATAGTTCAATATTAGATGATAGGTACGTCTTTGTAAAGCAAATGGATAACGAAGGAAATCGTCTATGTTAAAACTTACCTCACTTTTGTTATCGATTTGAACAATTGAATGGAAAACCTTTTTCGCTTCTTGATGAAGATAAGACTCGTCTTCTCTTAACAGCTCACTTAATGCTTGCATATGCTTATGAATACTCGGATTTTGCTCGCGAAGTAATGGTAAGATGTTATGCCTAAGATGATTTCTTGTATAGACAGTCTCTCCATTAGAAGGGTCTCGTCGCGGCTTTATCCCGTACACTTGACAATAAGCTTCGATTTCCTTTTTAGAAACAGCTAGGAACGGCCGAATAAGCTGACCCGTTGCAAATCGACGTTTGACCGGTATGCCAATTAATCCATTTGGCGTTGTATTTCTTATTAACCGCATCAGTATTGTTTCTGCTTGGTCATCGCCATGGTGCCCAAGTGCTAAAAAATCCGCTTGAAACCGCCTCATCTGTTCTTCAAAAAAGCGATATCTCATTTCACGGGCTGCGACTTGAGTGCTTAAGCCCGTGCTACGTTTATACGTTGGGACATCAAGAAAGGTTTCATAAAAATTTATTTTCCATTCTAAGCAAATTTGGCGAACATATTCGACATCTTGGTGCGATTGTTCCTCCCTTAAGCCATGGTCAATCGACAATGCAATAATATTTAAGTGGTAGTCCTTTCTTATTTTACAAAAAAAGTGGAGGAGGGCCATTGAATCTGGACCACCAGAAACACCAATTAGTACTGTTGCCCCTTCATGCAATAAGTCGTGTTTCTTAATAAATGCCTTAACCTCATTTTCCACGTCACTCCACTCCATTACTTGATATTGCTTTTTTTCCTATCCTTAGGATAGCATTATTCTTTAGTACACTGCAAAAAGTTGGAACAATTATTTTTAGACCGATCATAGTGAACTTTACATACAACAGCTTTACTTTAAAATTAAATAAAATAAATAAAACAAGATTACAACAATAAATATCCCGATACTTTCTAAAAATGGATGGCCAGCTGCTTTTGTTTGTTTGTTCACTTGTGACCTACGTCTCGGTTGGGGCTGCGTATTTGAATTTCGTTGATTGATGCGATAGTAGTTCGAACCTTTGTCAGATCGTTTCATAATTAAGGAAGCAAGCTCATCTTTCATTTGTTTGCTTGTCGTATATTCTCCTTTTAAAGCTTTTGCCAGACACGGTTGATATGGAGCAAGCGGTTTTGTTTGATAAAGCTTTTGTAATAAGGTTTTCTGTGGATTGGACCCACGTTCAAACCTTTTCGGATGATAAAAATGTAGCATAACCATCGCTAAGGCAAACAAGTCATAGGACGGTTCAGCTTTTCGTGAGCCGAAGTTCCAATAACCCCGATCATAGAATTCGGTAAACTCCTTAATTGACCTACCTATTTGAGTTGTTCCTCCAACATCAATCCATCTCAGCCTAGGTGGTGGATAGGTTACAATGAGATTATCCGTCTTCAAATCACCAAACACCCATCCCGCTTCATGAAGCTCTGTTAAGTCATCGAGCAATTGAAGCATGAGAATCCCTAACCATTCTTCTCCGTGTGCATGAATAAATGTAGACAGTTGTTTTCCACGTAAAAATTCCATGACATAAAAGGAGTATCGCTCCCCTCGTGGGTCAATCCAATCATCTACATCTAACAAAGAAGGCCCAAGGCGATTTCCCTGGACCTTTTGAAAGGATTTTAGGACATTAACCTCCATCGTAATAGAAGAACTTTTGTCACTTATTTTTAACGCTTGTGGCTTTCCATCTGACTCACATAAATAGACAGAACCAATCGCACCACTTCCTAATCGTTTTCTGATTACATACTTTTTATGATGCCATTTGCCAGTGACTACATCTCCAGGCCTTAATCTAAAATCCTGTTTCTTCGATGTTTGATTCATCTTCTTTCAAGAAGCTCCTTTTTAGGCTTTTCTTGCCAAACTGATACATTGCTTCCTTTAAAGCAGGTCCTGTTGGTGTAATCCCTCCACTAGTTAATTTAGGGAATACAGAGGAGATGGAGTCTAACTTTGGCGACCAATCCATAATCTTTTCAATCGGTTTTTTCTTCCCTGGAAAGGTGAAAATCGCAAAACGATTTCGGCCTATTCTTGCGTTCATACTAACAGATAAATCAATGATAGATTCTTGTACAGTTGGTAATTTGTTACTCATACTAGCACTTGAATCTACTAAAACGAGTACTTCTAAATCACTAGTCTCCCCTAAATCATCGACTACTTCCATTACTTCTCCGCGCTGTTCTGGTGGTAGTTCATCGAGCGACTTATCTGGTCCAAGAATTTGTTTAAGTTCTTGATTAACGACACCTTGTAATGTTTGCGTCATAGCTTGTCTAGTTACCGTTTGAACGGTTTGTGATAGTGCTTGTTGATAAACAATCTGGCTTACGCCGTTTCCAGATAAGGCAATGTCTTCCACCTCTTGTAACCCTGTTGGGTCTTCGCTTTGATTATCTTCTAATATACCAATTACATTTACCGTTATTCCTTGTTGAGCTGCTAATGCCGCAACTGCTGATGGGTCTTCCCCTTTATTTGAGCAACCGTCCGTAATTAATAGAATTTGTTTCAATGTCCCTTTTTTCATTGGTATAACTCCTCCCATTATTATCCCTTTATTAATCCACAAGTTAAATAACTATTAGCATCATTGTTGCCATGAAATAAGAGAAATATACCTCTTATTCTATTAATTAGACATTTAGAACAAAAGCGTAAGACAAGCCTCGTAATGGCGGTCTTTGCCATGTAGAGGATTTACTACGACTCAGAAGGGGTAGGCGTTGAAGCTTGACGTGGCTGTCGCAGGATGTTGTGGATATGTAGATAATTTTTATACTTTTCAACAACAAAAAAACATCGACTCGTGCTACGTTTAGCCACAAGTCGATGTTTTTTGCTAATTAGCCTTTTTGTGATAAGTCGGAATTGCTGCCCATTTAGGATTATTCTTTTCAATCTTTGCCACCAATACTGTCATATCATCCTCTATTTCTCCTGCACGTGTTCTAACTACTTCTTCAAGGAGTAGGTCTGCCATATCTTGTGGATCCTCAGATTCTACTTCTTTTATTTTTCGTTTTAACCACATATCCACATTCTCGATATTTTTAGGTCCCTCAAAGATGCCATCACTCATCATGATGAGTAAGTCACCTGCTTTAAGCTGCTCGTTTACTACCTCGACATCGAATTCTTGGATGATTCCAATTGGTAGGTTACTAGCCTCTACTTTAATAATTTTGTTTCCTCGTTTAATAAAGCTAGGTGTTGAGCCAATCTTCAGAAATCGAACTGCTGCATTATGCAAATCAATCATTGCTAAGTCTAAAGTAGAAAAGATCTCATCACTCGTACGTAATGATAAAATTGAATTAATCGACTTAATAGCTACTTGTTCTTGGATACCTGATTGTAAAATTTGTTGGAGCAATCGAAGGGTTTCTGCACTTTCTTCATGTGCCCGTTCACCATTCCCCATACCATCACTTATTGCCATGGCATATTTTCCAGCTCCTAATTCAATCGTCGAATAACTATCACCTGAAACTAGCCCTCCACCTTTTGCCGCATGGGAGACGCCTGTTTCGACAACGTATTTCTTTGCCGAGCCAAAGGATAAATAACAGTAACCATTTGGCACTGGTGAAATTTCCTCTTCTTTTACCACAACAGTTTCTTTTAATATATCTGACAGCATTGGGGCAATTAATTTCGGTCCCTCGCCATGATAATTATAAAATGTCAAATTCATTTCGATATCAATGTTTCCTTTTTCCAGACTGTAAATATCTAACTTCTCTAGTTCTATTCCCATATGATTTAGTGCTGCAACAATCTCAACCTCTTGTTGTTCATGGTTCTCTCGTTCTTTTAAAATCTCATTTGCGAAATCACCCATTACTTGGGAAACACCTAATAATTGGTCCGCAACAAACCGGCGACTTTCACTTACTTGCTTTTTTAGCTTTCGATTTGCTTCAAAAAAGGATAGTTCCTGACGCATTGTATCTAACACTTTTTTAGATTTGACGCAATGATTTTCGAAACTACTCTGTGTAACCTTATTCGGATTACGATTATCTTCTAAGTCTTGTTTCAAGTTAGTCATCATATCATATGTTTTATCAAAGTTTTGTGCCCAGCACCATTCCTTCTTAAAGCACGTTTGACACGTCTTCTCTGTCACATTACTTAAGAAGTAATCTGTTTCTTTATCATTTTCCTCTTCAATAGCTGTCTTTTGTTCTAAGGTGAAGCTATCCGATAATGCATGAAATACGTTAGAAAACTGTTTTACCCGGCTTGCTGTTACATCTCGCACCTTTTGTAAATATTGCTCCTGTTCCTTTGAATGCTCAATCGTACCAGGAATATAACGAGAAATTTTCTTAATCCAGCTTTCTGGTGTACAGAAAAATAAAATAATCGCTATTAATGATTCCATAATTGATGGTAGTAATGCATCGAGACCCTTACCGTATATTCCAATTAATAAGGTTCCAACTAAAAGGCCTAAACCAACACCAATCTTTTTTCCATCCTTTAACAATCCACCAAGTAATCCCGAAAATGCTAATAAACTCATTTGATATAGACTTGCAACATTAGCAAGACTAAGAATTAAGCCAGCAACGACCCCAACGGTAGATCCAATTGCCGCTCCACCAACATAGGATAGCCAAAGGACTAGATATCGTGATGAGATTTGTTCTATTGCTGCTCCTTTAATTTCCCAACCTATTGTTCCAGTCAATACAGAAGCAAGTAGAATTATCATACATACAATTTCTTCATTTTTTAATGTAGGTTTGTATCTTTTCGGTGATAATAACGGGATGCTTTGCATAAAAATAAGTACTAACACCGCACTTAGTACCCCCTCAACTGCAGCAAGCATCCATTCGTATGAAGATAATTGGTTCAATAATGCATAACCGATCACTCTAGGTAATACACTAGAAACAAAGACAAGGATTGGAATGATTTTCTGCTGGTGGTTCATCCTTTTACATACGGATGCAAGTAAGATGAAAACGATCATGGCAGCAAATACATAACTCCCTTGTTCAACTCCGAGTGTTAAGGCACCGATCAGAGTCGCAAGCACTAATTTAAACGATTTATCCTTTCGCATAAACCATACTGATGCTAAAAACGAAAGGGCAAATGGCGTTAGTGAAGATAGTACAACTGCTCGTCCTAATAAAAAGCCTACGATAAATAAAAGCCAACCCTTTTCTATGAAAAAGAGTTTTGTCTTTTCTCCAAGTTTCTTCTTCCATGATTGTACATTGTTGCTATTATGTACGACGATTGATTTGGATTCGTTTCCAGTTGCTGAACCCATCATTCTACACCACTCCTTCTTGTAGACCATTTAAACACAATTCGCCCCATAATTTTGTCAAAACAACAGATGTATCGTTCAAAAATGTTCGACGTCATTCTAGGTAAGAATCGATGTTTCAACACAAAAAGTATGAATCTTACCGATTTCTTGTCGATGTATGATAGCTAGGTTAAACAAGAAAACTGGGGTAAAAGCAGCCTCATCCCTCACCACAACAGGCTAAACTCATTAAATGTTTATTTGTTTTTTTTGACGAATGATTAATTGAATTTTTTTTGATAGAAATGATAACTTCCTTGATGGTCGACAAGACACCCAAATGAAGTATAAAAAAATTTAAGCGTGGATACCCGGTGACATCACGTCCAGCTTCAGCGCTTTTATTCTATTAAATGTCATAAACACTTATTTTTTAGAATAGTGTTGTTTTATTCCGTCAATTACCATTCGATAATAGGCTTCATCATGTGGAACAAAATCCTTTTTGCTTACTGTTGTTCTAAATGGAATTTTCCTTCCTCCATGACATTCAAAACCTACAACACTTACATACTGACGATCTTCTAACAGTAAATCTTCTATATCTTCGAGCAGAATTTGTACCATTGCCGTTATTTCACTTTCTTGTATAGTTAATTGCTCCATCGCTCCATCATACTCATAAAGATAGATATGACAATGTTCATTATCCTTAAACCCTGGACCTTCTAACTGTTCAGAATAAATCCCAAGTGATACTAATTGCTCAAATGGCGGAGCAATACCGACTTCTTCTTCTAGTTCGCGGACACCATCATGCATAGATTCCCCCGCTAGCATGTGTCCTGCTGCAGATATATCAATCAGACCCGGAAACAAGTCCTTGTTTGGATGTCTCCTCTGCAATAGGAGTTATACTTGCTCCTGTTCTTTTATAACTATCCAGCATTGAAACGTTTGGTGCCATAACCCTAATCGATGTGCATCTTCCCTATTCGCCTTACCAATATGTTTTTTATTATGATCAAAAATGTCGAGTTGTTCTATCATTACTGTCCCCCAGTCTTGATTACTCATTGCTTACTGGTGATAAATGGCTAACATCATTATACTTATGTATTTTCCAGTTCCCATCTATATGTTCGACATGATTGAGACATGCATTTAATAATCTTGTCTGTTTAGAAGCAATCTGCCCATCTGAAATGGTTTCAAGGATTAAGCTGATTACCGCACCATGAGCAACAACTAACACTTTTTTATTGCTGTATTGATCAACAATCTGTTTCATCCCTTCCATCACCCGTTCCAAAACTTGTCCCTTTGTTTCTGCACCTGGGTACCGTTTGTCTGGATATAGTCGGTCTCGTTCCTCTTTAGTAGTCCCTTCTGCTTTACCAAATGACCACTCTTTCAATTGTTCCATCTCCACCAGTGGTACATGTACTCCTTCATTAATGATTTCAGCTGTCTCCTTTGCCCTTCTTAATGGACTAGTGACAAGGACATCCCATTCGGTGTCCTTAAAATAGTCACGACATTCTCTAGCCTGTTGTCTACCAGTTTCATTCAATGGAATATCTGTCTTTCCCTGTAATTTTTCATTAAGATTCCAATCTGTTTCGCCATGGCGAATTAAACATATCATTTATTTGGCCCCCCTATTAAAACCATACTATTGACACTTGCCATTCACTATTGTATTATATCATTTGTGCATTTAGAAATACTTGGCGGCGTAGCTCAGCTGGCTAGAGCGTACGGTTCATACCCGTGAGGTCGTGGGTTCGACTCCCTCCGCCGCTATTAAGAAAAGCTCTTGGATTTTTTCTAATCTTCTAAAAAAGCTGATCCCTTAAGAATCAGCTTTTTTCTGTATAGTCTAGTTTTAGCATTCTTCTTGACACTTTCGGTATAGACAGCAAGTTATCCTTTTTTAGCACCTCGACCTCCGCGTTTAGATTCAGTATTCTTTCTAAGTGAAGCTAAACGGTCCTCAGAGTCTTTCAAAAACTTATTCATTTTCGCTTCAAAAGACTCAGTATGATCACGGTTATTCTTAACATGAGGTTTGCGGCGCGCTGGTGGTGGATTATCTTTTGCCTTCTTGATAGATAAACCTATTTTTCCATCATTTTCCACATTAACAACTTTAACAGTTACTTCATCACCAACTGATAAATGGTCATTAATGTCTTTTACATAGTTATCGGCAACCTCACTAATATGAACTAATCCTGTAGAACCACCTGGAAGTTCAACAAAAGCTCCAAAATTAGTGATCCCTGTTACCTTACCCTGCAACTTGCTGCCTACTTCGATTGACATAAAAAAAATGCTCCTCCTTAAATTTTGAAAAAAGATATCATACTCATATATTATATATAAGCATCAAAAAATGTGTCAATATGACGGGTCCTCATCTGGAAGTTTGAAGACAATTTCTCCTTTTTCCGTGAAAAAGTAATTTGTTTTCGCAATTTGTAGGACATACTCCTCATCATTAAGGAGCTTCACTTCTTCCTGTAAATCCTTTTCCTCACTTTTAAGAACAGCCAATTCCTTTTGTAAAGATTCATACTGCCCCTGTTTATCCGCATAGAGGTTTCGTTGTTTCAAATGATACGTCGTAATACTGCCTATTGTAAGAAACACAATGAAAGAAAACAGTACCAGACGGCGAAGTAAACGTTTCTTTTTCTTAAGTTGTCTTTGCATGTATGCATCGTATTGATCCATATATGATGAGTCTATTTTTGCCACTTTGCGTTCTTTCCTAGTCACCGACCGGCTTACCCCTTTCTATTACGAAATTTATTCCACCATTTAACTACTCTATTCTTTATTTTACTATAAAATCCTCCCAGGTGGATGATGTATTTTTTCGCATTTTGCGGCAAGAGGCGCCAAATAATTTTAAAAACAAACGAAATTGGATACCATACGATTTTAACTGCTATAATTAGCAACCAAAGTATGATTCCCCAGATTGATAGAAGTACAGAGATGATTAATTTAAATAGGAATTTAATTGGCTGAATAATAAACAATTCAAGTAGCCGATATAAAAAGTGATAAATAGAAACAATTGCATTAATCACCCATTCAAGAATTCGGAGATAAAGCTGATTAAATAAGCTTTTGTACATCGCAAATCCACAAATAAGTGCCAATAGAATGTAAAACCGAAGCTCACCTTGATTAATCAAGTATAAGACATAAAATAAAATCAATGCTTGTAACAACCAGAATAGGATTTCCAATGAAAAAGCAAAGATTTTTCTTTTTTTCCATAACGGTTCGAACCTACGAAATGTATCCATTGCTGCCCCCAAATAAACCCCGCCAGCTATCATGGATATAATCGTAAGAAATTGCGTGCTTAGTGTCATTTAAACAACTTGCTAAAGAATCCTTTAGCTTTCTCCCCATGTTGGTCATCTAAGTAAGAAAGCTCATATATTTTTCCTTTTATTGATACATTACCTTGTTCAACATCAAGGTTCTTCATTTGCAGATTCTCACCGCGGACAATTAAATACCCCATCACCGTTTGTAGAAGAAATTCCTCATTATCAAAACTATCAACTTCCTTGACACCACTAATTTCCAATAACTTTCGGTTTTTCATTGTTATATGATGTTCTGTTTGTGGACCTATAGTTGCGTTTCTTTCATAATAATTATTCATTAAATAGCCCTCCCTTATCATTTATAATTTATGAAGGGAGGGACAAGTTTAGAACGTTATTGTGTTATTTGTTCTTCTTTTTTGATTGTATAAAGTTGGACTGCCTCGTCTTTTTTTACAATCTCTCGTAACGATGCTACTTCAATCGTTAATAGTTTTTGCCCAAATCTGATTGTTAAAATGTCACCAACAGCTACAGTAGAAGCTGCCTTGGCAGTGTTTCCATTGATGGATATTCTCCCCTGATCAGCAATTTCCTTGGCTAATGTTCTTCGTTTAATTAGTCTAGATATTTTCAAAAATTTATCAAGTCGCATCCGTTAAAACACATCCTTTTCAAATTCTACTTATCTTCTATTTGTTTTGCTTCATTCCACAAGTGATCCAATTCATCTAATGACATTTCTTCGAGAGAACGATCACTCTCTTTAACCTTCATTTCAATATATTGAAATCTAGTACGAAATTTATTGTTTGTTTGAAATATAGCTAGTTCTGGATTAATTTTATAATATCTCGCAAGGTTAACTACCGCAAATAATAAATCCCCGATTTCCCCTTCTAGCTTATTTGGTTCTTCTTCGATCGCTTGCCATACTTCATCCATTTCTTCCTTGATTTTTTCAAAAATCGGGAAGACATCATCCCAATCAAAACCAACTGTTGCTGCTTTTTTTTGTATCTCTTCTGCAATTAGCAATTGTGGTTGCGAAGGGTTAATCTGATCAAGCAATGCTGTTTCTTGGGTAGGTTTTTCTTCCTTCTTTATTTCATTCCAATTTTTAACGACGTCATGCTTATCGTTAACTTTAACCGTATCAAATACGTGGGGATGCCTGCGCACCATTTTATCTGTCAGTGTTTTAATCACGTCATCAATTGTAAAAAAGCCTTCATCCTCACCAATTTGGCTATGAAGCATTACTTGTAATAAGACATCACCTATTTCTTCAACCATTGCCACATCATCTAGATTGTCAACTGCCTCGATAAATTCATAGGTTTCTTCAATTAAATACTTGCGCAACGATTGGTGGGTTTGTTTTTTATCCCATGGGCATCCATCCGGACTACGAAGCTTAGCAATAACTTCTCGTAAGCGGAAAAAATGGTGATTTAACTGTTCTTTATCAGTTGGTTTAACGTAGACACTCGTTAAGTTACTCAATTCAACCGTTTGATCTAGCTCGACTAATGGAATGGTAGTCAATTTTTCATCTTTACTTCCTACCGCTTCGACTACAGTTACTGGATGATTTTCGGGTAAGTCTTCTAAAAGGGTAAGCTTAACTTCTGAAGCGAGAAAGCGATCGTACACCTGACAAAAGAGCAGATGGTGGCGATAGTCAAGTTGGTCTCGTGTAAAACTAGTCCCGTCAATAAATTGAAACCCTTCAATCGGATCAATTTGTAAAGCAGTAAAAGTTGCATCGAGATAACTTTGCCCGCCAATGATTTTTGTATCGATCTCCTTGTTTTCTAACAAAAGTTGAACTGTTCGTTCAGCTAGCATAGGATGTCCTGGTACTGCATAGACTACCTTCGCTTGCTTCTTCCCCTCTGTAATTAATCGTTCAACAATTTCTTCATACACTTGTTCAAACTGCTCGTGTTTTTCATATATATCATCAAAAGAAAGAAAAGAAACACCTTCCGCTTGAAGAGACTGAACAACTGGATGGTCTATTGTTCGCACGAAAATAGATTGATTTTCCTGAAGAAGCTTACGATAAATGCCAAGTGGGAGTTGCTCCATATCACTTGCTCCAAGCCCAATTACTTCAATGACACTTTTCACAATTTATTCCTCCTTTAAGAAAAGCGCAAGTCGCGCCTTGCCCAGCCTAAGGCAAGCTTAAGGCCAAGCCTTGTAATGGCTGGGGGAGCGGGAAATTCGCTCTTTCCTGTCCGAATTCAACCTCGATTCTGCGCCAGAGCTAGACAGCTCATCGATCTTTCTATACTTTCTTATCTTGAAACAAATCGCTAAATGGTAAGGCGTTTAATTCTTCATCCGTAAAGCCATCACAACGAATAAAGACAACAAGATAAAGGGCAGCCCCGAAGATCGTACATGCTATCACTAGCCAAAAATACGCTATACGTGTATGGACATTTAACAAATCAAATAGATAATTATTACTGATCCATAGAAATAAACTAAGACTTACCGAAGCAATACCAAACGCGAGAAGTGGAAAGGTACTACCTTTCCACTTTGGTAGTTTTTTACTTAGCGAATAAATATTTACGATTAGAACAAGAAATAATGAAATGACCGTTGCTAGCGCACTACCGGTAATACCATAAATCGGAATTAATAGTTCATTTAACCCCCATTTTAGTCCAATACCAAGCAAAATAAAACAAGCAGTTAAGTAGATAAAGCCAAGTCCTTGTAATACTGTTGCAACAGTTGTAATTAAGGATGTAAACAAGATAGCAAAGGCTAACACCCTCAAACTATTCGTTCCAGCCTCGTTCTGGTATAATAAAACGTTTATATATGGGAACAAGCCTACTAATCCAATCGTTGCACCAGCAGATAAAAATAAACTAAATTTTAACGCACTTTGAATATGTAGATAAAAGGATGGAGGATTACGTTCTAATCGGTGCTTAGTAATCGACGGAACTAAAGCAAGTGCTAAAGAAGACCCGACGACCGTTCCTAATTGAACAAGGGGAAAGCCGCGGTCATACACGCCTTTCCATTTTCTTGCCTCAAGGGAACTTAGACCACTTTCTACAAGATTTGGTACCAACGTAAAAGCATCCGCCAATTGTAAAAGCAAAAGTAACATATGATTGACACTGATTATTGTCCCATATAGCAATATTGTCTTACCAAATTCGACCCAATCGGGTTTAACAATTTTTTGCTCGTATTGATTTTGCCGTACCCAGATAACTACTAATACACAGGTCGCTAATGCTGCACCTATCATGCTCCCATACGCAGCACCAATACCAATACTATATACATCTTTCCCTTTCCAAACAATCGTAATCGCAACTAATAAAATTACACTAACTCTAGCTAGTTGCTCAACAACTTGCGAAATAGCAGTAGGCCTCATATTGTGTATCCCTTGGAAAGTTCCCCTAAGCAGCGACGTAAATGGGATGATTAAAAAGAGATAGGCACATGCCTGGATGGATGGCTGCAAGTTACGATCGCCCATCCACACGGCAATCGAATGACTAGAAAAATAGATTCCCGAAAAGAAAGCAAGATTGATTAGCAATAGTAAGCACAAAAGCGGAATATAAAAGCCCTTAAACGATAAAAACTTCCCTTCCTCTTGCCTTTCTGCTACAAGCTTTGAAATAGCTGTTGGGAAACCATAAAGTGATAAGATAATAGCAAAGCCAAGAAACGGATAAATTTGCTGATAAATGTAAAAACCCAGATCCCCTGTAATATTTTGTAGTGGAATCCGGTATCCAGCACTGAGTATTTTGCTAATTAGTCCAGAGAATGTAAGTAACAAAGCTCCTTTATATAACTGCCTTGTTGTTTGCTCATCACCCATGAAAACGACTCCTTCTTATATCATCGCCAATTATATCATATGGTGCTACACTGCATCATCTTCACGTTCTCTTCTATTCAATCTCAGTCTGTTGATACCTGTTTAGGAGCTTGAATTCTTTTTTTATCCTTTTAAAAAGAAGGCTGTTGTCTAAAATTAATTAGACACAGCCTTCTCGTTGTTCAGTTATTTAATTTCTATTATGGATGAATCTCCTTTATTAACCTTCCCTGGTGCAAGAAGATTAACAGTCGTACCTTCCTGTAGGTTCGTAAAGATGATTGGTGTTATCGTCGATTTAGCATGCTTTTCGATATACTCTAAGTCGACATCCATGATTACGTCACCTTGTTTGACCGTTTGGCCCTCATTGATTTTTGATTGGAAACCTTCTCCTTTTAAATTAACAGTATCTAAACCTATATGAATTAAGATTTCCATACCGTTTTCGGCCTGGATTCCAATTGCGTGCTTTGTAGGAAAGATATTTAAAACCTTACCATTAACAGGTGAAACAATCTTACCTTCCTCTGGCTTAATAGCGAATCCATCACCCATCATTTTTTGAGAAAATACTTGATCTGGTACTTCACTAAGTGATACTAATTGACCAGTAATCGGACTTGTAAAATTAAGTTCACTAGTAAACGAACTAGTAACTGGTTGATTCACCTTTTCATCTGTTTTCCTTGGGGTTTTACCACTGATAATATCTTGTATTTGACCTTTTATCGAGTCGGATTGCGGTCCGAAAATGGCTTGAATATTATTTCCCACTTCCATTACACCAGAAGCACCTAACCTCTTCAGACGATTCTTATCGACATTGTTTTTATCATGAACGGAGACGCGTAGCCTTGTAATACAAGCATCTAAATGGGTAATGTTTTCCTTTCCACCTAGACTTTCTAATATATCAAAAGGCAACTCACCAACATCTTTACTTTCTTCCGCTACCTGATCATCACTGTTGTCTTCGCGACCAGGGGTTGCTAAATTCCATTTTCTTATCGCAAAACGGAAACCAAAATAGTAAAGCGCAGCAAAAACCAAACCAACCGGTATGATTATCCACGCATTAGTCGACAATCCCCAATATAGTACATAGTCAATGAATCCACCTGAAAAAGTAAATCCTGCTTTCACATTCAATAAGTCCATCACTACAAACGATAATCCCGCGAACACAGCGTGAATTAAGAATAATACTGGCGCAACAAATAGAAAAGCAAATTCAATTGGTTCAGTTATCCCTGTTAAAAACGATGTAAGGGCAGCAGATCCCATAATCCCTGCAACCTTTGCTTTGTTTTCTGGATGCGCTTCATGATAGATTGCTAAAGCTGCAGCTGGCAATCCAAATAACATAAACGGGAATAATCCAGCCATGAATGTACCTGCAGTTGGGTCTCCTGCAAAATAACGAGTCATATCTCCCTTTACAGTCTCACCTGCATCATTAACAAAGGAACCGAATTCATACCAGAACGGTTGGTAGAAAATATGGTGCAATCCAAATGGAATAAGAATACGTTGACCAAATCCAAAGATAAACGCTGCAACCGTAGTATTTGTTTCCGTTGCAAGGACAGAGAAATAATCAATTACGTTCTGGATTGGTGGCCAAATAAAGACAAAGATCATCCCTAAGACTACACCAGTGGCTGCCGTAATAATTGGCACAAAGCGCTTTCCAGCAAAGAACCCTAAGAACCTAGGTAATTCTATATTGTAAAATCGCCTGTATAGGATGGAGGCAACAATACCCATGATGATACCGCCAAACACACCCATTTGTAAGGTTGTCATCCCCAACATTTCAATCGTTTCAACGCCTCTTGCTTCAGCAATAATTCCAAGTGTTACATTCATCGTTAAAAAACCAATAACTGATGCAAGACCTGCAACACCATCTCCATCTGATAAACCAATCGCAACACCAATCGCAAACAGTAATGGTAAATTAGCAAAAATAATTCCACCAGCTTGCTCCATTACAGCGATATCAAGAACATTTTCGTTACCTAGCCCGAGCAATAGACCCGCAGCTGGTAAAACAGAAACTGGGAGCATTAAAGCACGCCCAATCCGTTGCAACAAACCAAATGCTTGTTTAAACATCTATTTTTCCCCCTAAATTAAATTTTTTGCCAATCAAAGTAACACAAGAAAAACGCAGACGCTGAAGCTAGACAGCACATGGGTTATTTCCTTTTCTATAGCCAGCCACTTAAGATTGAGTCTTTTAAGACGAGAACAAAAAAGGCATGAGTAAAACAGAGTTTAGTGAAACGGGTAGATACCCATTAAACTAAATCCTGTCATACTCATGCCTGATCGTATCAGTTACACGTATTTGTTAGTCGCTGTAAATGAATCGTTAAGTATAGCGCCTCCGACTCATCGACTGGTCTATTAAGTTGTTTTTGCATTACTTTAACTAACTTCCAGGCAAGAGTATAACATACCGGGTACGCATCTTTCAACATTATTGCTAAATTCTTTTGTTCACCTAATGATTCTCCTTTATCTATCCGGTAAACGGCACGGTGTAAATGTTGAACCAACCGATTAAAGTTTACCCGGTCATATTGGAGCTCGATTTTTAAACTTTCCTCAATTATCCCTATTAAATTTGCAATTAATTGGTTGTGTTTGTTTAATTCCGATAGTGATTTACTGGAAACGGCACTGTGAATGTGGAGTGTAATAAATCCAATCTCGCCTTTTGGAAAATTTACACCGAGTCTGTCTTTTATCTTTTTGACTACTTCAATCGCAACATAAAATTCCCTAGGGTACAATGATTCAATTTCTAATAAAAAGGGATTATGAAACGACATTTCTTTTTGTGCGCGGTGGATGGCAAAGGATAAGTGGTCTGTTAAAGCAACGTGAATATTTTCTTTTAGTTTCTGCCCCATCTGTTCTTCAATAAAAATAATTATATCATTTATAAAATCCATTAAGTCTTTATCAATAGTCGACAACAACTCGACATACTTTTCTCTTTCCCTTTCATTCGTTAACAGGAAAGTCTTATCCGCTTCATTAAAGGATACCTTATTCCCTTTTCGTTGATTAAAGCCAATTCCTTTACCAATCAACACTACTTCCTTATATGTTGGGTGTTCAGCAATTAACACATTATTATTTAGCACTTTTTTTACTGTAAGCCTTTGATCCATTTTCCCCAATCCTCTTCCTATTCTACCTCTTTTACCACTTTACCTACCACAGATAACCTAAATATAACATGAAACCATGAGAAAACTGACCACATTAAGCTTCGCCTTAAACATGGTCAGTCTTTTACTCGCTTTTACTCCATTTGTCGCGCTAAAAAACTTGCAGCAGTCTCAACCGACTTTTGTTCCACCGGACCCAACTCTTTCCCGTCTTTAGACATGATGAGTACACACCCGATTGGATCTCCATTTGCGATAATTGGACTAAGTACATAGGAAGCAATACTTTCTTCCACATCTCCAACGATTTCAATGGAAGATTCTTCTGATTCAAAAATTGCTGAACGTTCGTCCATCGCTTTTTCTATTTGCTTACCTATATTTCTTCCTAAGTATTCTTTTTTGGATTCACCCGCTACCGCAATAAATTCATCACGGTCGCTTATTAACACTGGATATCCGAGTGAATCAAATAATGCATCCGCGTATTCTTTTGCAAAATCACCTAGTTCACTAATCGGAGAATATTTCTTTAAAATCACTTCTCCTTCGCGATCAACAAAGATTTCGAGTGGGTCTCCTTCACGAATGCGCAATGTTCTTCTTATTTCTTTTGGTATAACAACTCTTCCTAAATCATCAATTCGACGTACTATTCCTGTTGCTTTCATTAACTGCGTAGCCTCACTTTCTTTGATGATTTTTCCTGGTTACCTTTCCACGAATGTTATTAGTAAGCAGAAATAACCAGTTGTGGGTATTAGTATGGGTAAGACTCACAGTTCTATACATTTATTCGCAGATTTTCCCTTTACAACCTATTCTTTAAGCAACTGGAACTCGCTTCATATCCCTCAAGGAATGGATAAACTCCTGAACAAATTCATAGCGTTTTGGATACGTTTTTTTATCCCAATTAAATACTACTTTTAATTTACGGTTTTCCGTACCTAACTGGATAATGCGGTTATATTCATTTGCATATTCAAACAGTTTTGCACCATCAATACTTTGGCTCGCTTCTTCTTCCATGACAATTTCCATTTTTCGTTTCTTTTCGACAACTGTTTCAATCCGTTCTCGTTTAGCCGCAACCTTTAAGGAAGATACATGGAACAAATTCTCCACTTCTGTCGGATAGTCACCAAAGCGGTCAACCATCTCATCACGTAAATCATGAATATCCTCTTCAGAATCAATCGATTGAAACCGTTTGTACATATCAATCTTTTGTTTCCCATCAGAAATATAGCTTTCAGGAATGTATGCATCAAGCTCCACATTTAGTTCCACATCAGATTGTTTTATTTCTGTTTGTGTTTTGCCAGCTTTTCTTGCATCTATAGCATCCTTTAACATTTTCGAATACATATCAAAACCAACTGAATCAATAAACCCGTGTTGTTGAGCACCTAACAGATTCCCGGCGCCCCGAATGCTTAAATCCCGCATTGCTATTTTAAAGCCAGACCCAAGCTCAGTAAACTCTTTAATCGCCTGTAGCCTTTTTTCCGCAACTTCAGTTAGTACTTTATCTTTTTGATACGTAAAATACGCATAGGCAACACGGTTCGATCTACCAACCCGGCCACGCAACTGATAAAGTTGACTCAGTCCCATTCGGTCTGCATCATAGACAATCAATGTATTAACATTCGGAATGTCTACACCTGTTTCGATAATTGTCGTACTGACTAGTACGTCATACTCACCCTCGATGAACGAAAGCATTACATTTTCCAGCTCTGACTCTGTCATTTGGCCATGCGCAAACGTGACACGGGCTTCATCCACGAGTGCTGAAATCTCTTGACTCATTCGTTCGATATTATTGACTTGGTTAAAGAGGAAGAAAACTTGGCCTCCCCGTGCCATTTCTCTTTCGATTGCTTCTCTTAAGAAAACAGGATTGTACTCCAATACATAGGTTTGAATTGGAAATCGATTTTCAGGTGGTGTTTCAATGACTGATAGGTCTCTGACACCAAGCATTGACATGTGTAGCGTACGCGGAATAGGGGTAGCCGTTAAGGTTAACACATCAACATTTGTCTTCAATTGTTTTAACTTTTCTTTATGTTTGACACCAAATCGTTGTTCTTCATCAACAATCAAAAGACCAAGTTCTTTATATTGAACATCTTTAGATAACAGACGATGTGTACCTATAACAATATCGACAGTACCCTTTTCTAATCCCTTTAGTGTCTCCTTTTGTTGTTTTCTTGTTCTGAATCTACTTAGCAACCCAACAGTTATTGGAAATTCCTGGAACCGTTCTAAAATGGTTTGATAATGCTGTTGGGCAAGGATGGTAGTCGGGACGAGAATGGCCACTTGTTTCCCATCAGCAATAGCTTTAAATGCAGCACGAATCGCCACTTCTGTTTTCCCATATCCAACATCGCCACATAGCAACCTGTCCATTGGCTTTGGACTTTCCATATCCTTTTTAATTTCTTCGATACAGCGTAGTTGGTCCTCTGTCTCCTGGTATGGAAATGAATCTTCAAATTCACGCTGCATTAACGTGTCTTCTTTGAAGGCATATCCTTTTGCCGCTTCTCTTTCCGCATATAACTTGATTAAATCATCAGCAATGTCTTCGACAGAGGATTGGACCTTGCTTTTAACTTTTTTCCATTCCGTACCACCAAGTTTATATAGTTTCGGCTCTTTTCCTTCTGATCCTACATACTTTTGCACAAGATCAATTTGATCAATTGGTACATAAAGCTTATCATCACCAGAATACTTTAACAGCATAAAGTCTTTGTGTAGTCCATTAACCTCGAGTGTTTCTATTCCCAAATATTTACTAATCCCGTGGTTGGCGTGTACTACATAATCACCAACCTTTAATTCTTGATAGCTTTTTATTCTTTCTGCATTTGATATTTTTTGCTTCCGCTTTGGTCGTGACGTTTTCTTCTTAAATAATTCATTCTCTGTTAAAATAACTAGCTTATGAAGCGGAAGCTCAAAGCCGCTACTAACATTACCAATCACAATAGTCGGCTTTTGAACAGGTAATGTGACATCATGTAAGGCTATGTTTAATTCCATCTGATAATCTTCTAACACTAATTGGATTTTTTCTGCTCTTTTTTCATCAGGTGCAAAAATAAGAACGGAATTACCTGCTTTTGCCCATCTTGACATCTCATTTTGTAATAGATTCATTTGGCCATGAAACTGCTGCATCGTACGACAGGACATATTGACAATGTTTTGTGGGTTAGTATTGGGGATATGTCTAAGAAACACAGATAAATATAATCTTGGATGTTTCATTTTTGCCCACACATCATGCCAATCATAAGAAATGGATATATCCCTTACCATTTGGCTAGATTCTAATACACTGTTATACCATTCTGCCTCTTCTTCGTCTAAACGAATAGCTGTTTCCTGAATTCGACTCATTTCATCAAGAATAAGAAGGCCGTCTTTTGGTAGATAATCTAATAAACTACTAGGCTCCTCATAATAGTAGAAGGCATACTTATACATTTCTTGGAATCTTTCCTGCTGCTGTAGCCTTTCAATATCATAGCTAATATTATCCGTAAGTCTTTCTTTATCATCTTTATTTTTTAATTTTTTTAGTGATGTAGCAAGTTCAGACTCTAATCGTTGTGCTCCTCGAACAATATCCTCAGGTGAGAGTAACAGTTCTGTTGCCGGATATATGTTGATTTGGTCTGTTTTATCTAGAGAACGCTGCGTTTCCGAATCAAAGAAGCGGATCGAATCAACTTGGTCATCGAAAAGTTCGATTCGGACAGGATGTAACTCTGTAATTGGATAGATGTCAATGATTCCCCCACGAACACTAAATTCACCAGGCGTTGCAACCATATCTACTCGTTCATAGCCCATCTCAACTAGAGACTTTAAATATGAGTCAATAGCAATGTCTTCCCCAATCTTGAAATCTAGTTGATATCTTTCCCAATAGGTTAAAGGAGGAAGAATTCGCTTTAACGCTGCAACTGGTGCAATCATGATTCCGTTTTCTTGCTTTAACCATTTCGTTAATGAATCAATCCGTTGACTTTTCAACTCCGGACTAGCAATTGCTATTTCAGATGCAACTAACTCGTTAACAGGATAAAGGAAGATATTCTTCTCGTCTGAAATTTCAATTAAGTCTTCGTAAAGCTGTTGTGCTTGCATTAATTGATGTGTCACCAAAAGCATTGGTTTATTTAATGATTCGTTAATTATAGACGCAAGCATTCCCCTAGCAGAACCAGATAATCCTGCAACCAATTGTTCTTTAATGCCAGAGGTAAAGCCGCTAAGAACTGAATAAATATCGTCTTGTGATTTTAAGTAGTGTTTAATTCCCTTCATAATGCCTCCCCTTAATTCAGCCCATGCACCTGCTTCATGTATCATTCCTATTTATTGTAATAGAGTTTAAGTTAACTCTAGTTTTCCAAGGAATTTACTAACTATCTGATAATAGTGCAAAAACGCCTTGGTTGTTAACCAAAGCTTGTTTATTGCATTACTACTGTATGAAATTATCTAGCTCGTGATATGCAGGATTCTTCTCTAATGATTCCTGGCAATCTTCACAAATTGTTTTAATCTTTACATCACCATTTGCTTGGTATTCTATCAGTGCATTTCTATCTTCCGCAGATAACTCATTCCATCCCAAGCTTTGTGTATCAACGATTTCTTGATCTAACTTGCCAACCACATTATTGCAATGATTGCAGGTGTACACAATCGCCATCTATATCTCCTCCTAAAAGGGAACTATAATAGTTATAGTTTGCCCGCTAGAGGATGTATTTATACTATTATTAATTTTATGATTTATTGATTAAATTCATTCATAACCTCTTGAAAAGGCTTTCTAAACCATGCTTCACAAGCGTTCGCAGCTCGCTCAATACTTGTTTTTACATCTTCTAATTCAGTTTCAGCGAACTTTCCTAATACATAGTCCGGAACTGGTATTGGTGTAGTAGGTCGACCGATTCCAACTCTAATTCGTCTGAATTCTTTCGTTCCTAATTGGTCAATTATTGATCTAATCCCATTATGGCCACCATGACCACCTTTTTCACGCAAACGAATTTTACCAGGAGGTAAGTCCAAGTCATCATAAATGACAAGAATATCTTTGGTTGAGAGGTTGTAAAAGTCCATTAATGGTTTTAATGATTCACCCGAAAGATTCATATAGGTTTGAGGTTCTAATAAAATAATTTTTTCTTGTTCCATTGTTTCAATGGAAAAATTACCGTGGAATTTTGTCTTATTTAAACGCCAATTATGTCTGCTTGCTAATTCATCAACGATCATGAAACCTATATTATGTCTAGTTGCCTCATATCGTTTACCAGGATTACCAAGTCCAACTATACATTTCATATATTAATACCCTTTCTGTTAGTTACTTTCCCTATTGTACTTGGTTTGTTTGGAAAAATAAAGCTATCTTATTTAGAAAAGAGCTTCTAAGTCTAATGTATTCAAATACATGACTTTAAAAGCGAGTCTTCAAACCGAATTAAGCTTACATTCGGACTTGATAACTGAATGTTATCCATGTTTGGATTTTTCATCCTTTCTATTTCAGCAAAAAAGACGCAACTTAGAAAAGTTGCATCTCCTTCATTATTGATTATCTTCTGTTCCTTCTGCTGCTTCTTCGTTTTCTTGTCCTGTTTCTGCTTCATTACCTTCTTCTGAATCTGCCTCTTCTTCTTTCGCTTCAGCTTGTGGAGGAAGGATGCTCACAATAACTGTTTCATCATCGGCAAGAATTTCATACAAATTACTACCTTTTAAATCAGCAACTGTGATACTATCACCGATATCCAACTTAGAGATATCTACCGAAATGTGCTCTGGTATATCAGCCGGCTTCGCGCGAACAGCAAGGTCATGCAATGGCTGCTGTAACACACCACCGTCTTTTGCCCCTTGTGCTTCACCTTCTAGATGAATGGCAACATCTACATCCATTTCACGAGACATATTTACAACATAAAAATCTGCGTGTAACAGCTCGTCCTTTAGGGGATCAACTTGGTAATCATGTAACATGACATCAACAGGTTGCCCGTCTACCTCTAAAGCAATAATAGCATTTCTACCCTCATCACGAACTGTCTTTAGTAACTCGATGCTACTTACCGATACTGTTTTCGGTTCCTTGTCGTTTCCGTAAACAATAGCAGGAATAAAACCAGCTTGTCTAATCTGTTTTGTATTAGATTTTCTTAAATCCTCTCGCTTTTCTGCCCTAAGTTTTACCGCCAAGTTAATCAACCTCCTGAAAATTAACAATCTACTTGTTATAATTCCCTTTAACTGGCATTTTTAAACATTGGCTTAATCAAATAAGATACTAACAGACTGTAATTCATGCACACGAATAATTGCTTCACTAATTAGCGGGGCGACAGAAAGCTCTGTCACTTTATCAATACGCTTTTCATCTTTTAATGCAATGCTGTTCGTGACTACTAGTTCCTTTATTTTTGAATCATTAATTCGTTGAATCGCAGGACCTGATAATACTGGGTGTGTACAGCAAGCATAAACCTCTGTTGCCCCATTTTCAATTAACGCATTGGCACCAAGAGTTATTGTACCTGCTGTATCGATAATGTCATCAATGAGAATCGCTGTTTTGCCTTCAATATTCCCAACGATATTCATAACTTCAGCCACATTTGGTCTTGGACGACGCTTATCAATTATGGCTATAGGTGCTTTTAGACGGTCTGCCAGTTGCCTAGCACGTGTTACCCCACCATGGTCAGGTGAAACAACAACAATGTCTTCCAACCCTTTGCTACCCCAGTAATCCGCTAAAATAGGTACCCCAACTAATTGATCAACAGGGATATTAAAGAAACCTTGAATTTGGGGTGCGTGTAAATCTAAAGAAATAACCCGTGAGGCACCCGCTGTTTGTAATAAATCAGCAACCAATTTGGCTGTAATAGGCTCTCTTGCTCTTGCCTTTCTATCTTGTCTTGCATATCCATAATAAGGCATAACAATATTGATGGATTTTGCAGAGGCACGCTTTAGTGCATCAATCATAATCAATAGTTCCATCATATGTTGGTTAACTGGTGCTGATGTTGATTGAACGACATACACATCACACCCTCTAATACTTTCCTCTATATTTATTTGAATTTCTCCGTCACTAAAAGAAGTAACAGAGCATTTTCCTAATTCAATTCCTATCTGATCGGCAATTTCTTTTGCAAGGACAGGGTTGGAGTTAAGCGTAAAAACTTTCAGAGATGAATCTTTATATCCCGTTGACATCAGGTAACCCTCCATCAATTTTTTGTTATTTTTCCTAGATTTGCCGTCCGTTATACGAACGGACGGCAATCATGTTTCATGCTGCTATTTTGGTTGGCCTTTCAAATATGTTATTTTTTCATTCGTTTAGCGTAATCTTCTTTATTTATCTGTCTTGCCCTTGCAATCGATAACGCATCGTTTGGAACATCCTCATTAATGGTCGAACCTGCTGCCACGTAGGCACCCTTTCCAATTGTAACTGGTGCAATTAAATTCGAATTACAACCGATAAATGCGTCATCTTCAATTTTCGTTAAATGTTTATTTTTTCCATCGTAATTAACCGTTATCGTGCCACATCCTACATTTACTCGCTTACCAACCTCAGCATCGCCAATATAGCTTAAGTGTGATACTTTGCTATTTGTTTCTAAGCTAGCTTTCTTTATCTCAACAAAATTACCAATTTTCACTTCATCACCAATGTTTGAATCAGGACGCACATGGGCAAAGGGGCCAATTTGAACACGATTACCTATATAACTATCCTTTACCACACTTTGCCTAATAACCGTTTCCATACCGACGTTACAATTACTTATCTCCGTGTGTGGACCAATGATTGAATCAGCCTTGATGGTCGTTCCATTACTAAGAACACAGCCGGGATATATTGTTACGTCTTGTTCGATTGTCACATCTGGCTCAATATAGGTATGGTCAGGATCGATAATTGTTACACCGTTTCGCATATGTGCTTGATTAATTCTTTTTTTCATCATTCGCTCTGCTTCACTTAGTGCTACACGGTCGTTTACTCCAATCGTTTCATCGAAGGTTGGGGATTGAAAGGCACTTATTTTCTGTTTTTGGTTTCTTAATATGTGAATGACGTCTGGAAGGTAATACTCTCCTTGTGCATTGTCATTCGATACATTTTTCAATGATTCAAATAACAGCCTGTTGTCAAAACAATAGGTTCCTGTATTAATCTCATCTACAGTAAGTTCATCGCTTGATGCGTCTTTGTGCTCAACAATTCTTTCAACATCATTTGCTTCATCACGTATCACTCGGCCGTAACCGGTTGGATCTTGTGCTTTTGCGGTCAGTATCGTCGCCTTTGCCCCTTCTTTTTGATGGTGGTCAAGTAAAGCTTGTAACGTCTCCTTTGTTAGTAGTGGGGTATCCCCGCATACAACAATGGTAGTTCCGTCTTTATCCTCTAAAATTGCTTCTGCCTGCATTACAGCATGACCTGTACCTAACTGCTCTTCTTGGATTACAAACCTTGAATCATTACCTAATTGGTCCTGGACCTTATCAGCCCCAAAGCCAACAATCGTAATGATTTCTTTTAACTCTAACTTTTTTAGTTGGTCCACAACATGTTGAACCATTGGTTTGCCCATCACAGGGTGTAGTACCTTATATAGCTTAGACTTCATCCGTGTACCTTGCCCCGCTGCCAATACAACAGCATATTTACTCATGAAGTAACCTCCGTTCGAATGACTGATTACGGCTCACACTTTTACTGTTATGATTCTCTAGTTTATTTATTAGTCATTGTTCGAGCCATTATGCTCATTAGTTTTTATCCATTTATGAATATATCTTAAACTAACATCCATTTCAACAAAAGGCACCCATAATAGACGTACAAAAAAACTTCACAATAAAAGTTTGTCATCTCAAAGTTTGCATATCATTACTTTATTAAGAAGCGCAAGTCGCGCCTTGGAAGACTTGGGTAGGCTACGAAGCGGAGCACAATTGATTACCGTTTGATTGCTAGCAGGGGGCGATCGGGCGTCTATAGCGTTTTTTGTTACCGTTTAACTGGAAATACAGTATACTCAAAATTAATAAATGCTATCCTTTTTTCATCCTAGTCGCTGCAGAAAGCCATGGTGGTTTCTTATCTATCAAAAAAAAGAAGTCTAATCGTTATGATTAGACCCCTGCTGTCGTGTTTTTTAAGAAGCTCCAGCTTCTTCAAATTCCACTTCTATTTCCCCTGCGCGATGATACTCCTCTAATACTGCATCTTGAATCTTTGAGCGAGTATTAGAATTGATTGGGTGTGCAATGTCACGAAATTCTCCATCTGGAGTTCGTTTAGACGGCATCGCTACAAACAATCCGTTATTGCCATCTATTACACGTATATCATGGACAACAAACTCCTGATCTAACGTAATAGAAGCAATGGCACGCATTCTTCCCTCGGTATTAACGCGGCGTAATCTAACATCTGTTACTTCCATTATGTCTCACCACCTTTTCCCTAAATAGAACTTATTACCATAAATTCAACAAAATAAACACAATTCCTTCTTTTTTTATAAATTTTTTTGAAAATTAAGTAAAATAGTTGTTTTTATTGGAAATAGTTAGTTCATTGGGGTAAGAAACCTTTTTACACTTATTTACTTAGTTAAAAGTGAACAGATCGCTAGTAGAAATAGGAGGAGAAATCAAAGTTTGACTACAGTCACTATTCAGTAAGTAGAAGGAGGATAGATGTAATCCCCCTTCCACTTAGCCTTTTACCAGCAGGATATAAGATTTTTTAAAAGCGCGTAACAATTGGTAGTTATTCTTGACGGGGAAGGAAACGTGTCATTCCATACTTTCTAAAATATTACCCTTTATTACTTCGATTTGATTATTTTTTACATCTACATTATGGATACGGACTAGAGATAAATATTGATCTTGCTCGACTACCCGCTCTTCTTCCTCATCTTCAGCTTCTGCAAGTACACCAATTGCAGTTACCTTAGCATTGAATTCCTTTAACAGGTTTACCATTCCATTGATTGTTCCGCCCGCTTTCATAAAATCATCAATAATACAAATCTTCGACCCATCAGGTAGACTCCTTTTCGGTAGTACCATCGTTTGAATCTTCCTAGAAGAGCCCGACACGTAATTAATACTTACTGTAGACCCTTCAGTAACCTTAGGGTCACGCCTAACAATCACGACAGGCACGTTTAAGAAAGATGCTACAGAATAGGCAAGCGGAATACCTTTTGTTGCAACCGTCACAACAACATCTATATCTCTATCAGAAAAGGCTGTTGCAAACAATCTCCCGATATCTCGAACTGTTTGCGGTTCACCAAGCAGGTCGCTCATGAACAAATAACCACCAGGTAAAAGACGACTGGAATCTTCGAGACGATTGCATAACTGGTCAAGAAATTCATTACATTTTTCACGGGAAAGGTGTGGGATATATTTCACCCCACCAGCTGCTCCTGCTACGGATTCTAAGTAACCAATCCCCTCTTGTTGGAACATGTTATTAACAATTGTCAAGTCCTCACTTATTGATGACTTGGCAGCGTTGTACATTGTTGAAAAAGAAGGTAGGGAAACGAGTTCCATAGGGTGCTCTATTAAATAGTTCGTAATTCCTACCAATCGATCGCTTCTTTTCATTCCTACACCTCAAAATCCGAATATTATTTCGTCAAATATAACATTATATACGTGTCTAATCAAGATTTTGATGATAGCCAAGCATTCGAACCATATAAACCTCGTTACAAAATCCTCTTAAACTGTTGTAAATTCTATATGCTCGACTTTCTTGCCTGACAATAGAAAAAACCGTTGGGCCACTACCACTCATTAAAACCGCATCAGCCCCTGACTGCTCCATAAGTTTTTTGATTTGTAGCACTTCGGGATATTCTTTTAATGTTACGGATTCTAGTACATTCCCTATACGTTCACACATCGCCTCATAATCACTTTGCTTGATTGCTTCAATCATTCCGGTTGTATCTGGATGAGAGACGTTTTCTAATTTCAACTTTTGATAGACAGTTTGTGTTGAAACGCCCATCACTGGCTTAGCAAGAACAACCCAACAAGCAGGCGGCGCCTTTAGTTCAGTTATCCGTTCACCCCGACCACGAGCTACAGCAGTTGAATTGTATACACAAAACGAAACATCTGATCCTATTTTGGAACCAAGCTCCGCTAATTGACTAGTAGTAAGACCTAACGACCATAGCCTGTTAAGGCCTCTTAATGTCGCTGCTGCATCACTACTACCTCCCGCAAGGCCGGCTGCAACAGGAATATATTTCTCAATTTTGATTTTAACACCTTGCTTAATTCCTAACGTTGTTTTAAGCAATCTAGCAGCTCGATAGGCTAAATTCCGTTCATCATTTGGCACAAATCGATTTTCAGATTCAATAATTATCCGATCTTCGTCTAGACCTATTAGTTCAATCCGGTCAGCTAAATCAATGGTAGTCATCACCATTTCTATTTCATGATAATTATCCGGTCGCTTATACAACACATCTAAAGATAAATTTATTTTAGCTGGAGCCTTTTCCAGTACAAACATCCCGTTCACCTACTTATAAAATATACCCATAAATTTTACCATATACATGCACAAGTTCGCTAATTGACACAGATAATGTTTTAAGCTTGCTCATCCCTGACATGGCGTAAGACCACAAGGGACTAAGCATCCGGAGCTAGAAGACCTTTGATTTTTTATACTTTTAAAAAAAAAAAAACGGTAGATCCCAAATTTAGGATCTACCATTTTTCATCTGTTCCTCGGCTAGTTGGATTGCTCGCTTCACCATATTACCGGCATCGCTCGCACGAATTCCTCCCCAGCCTTCCTTTTGCACCGTGTCGTAAAAACCTAACTCCTTTGCAATTTCCTCTTTCAATTGGTCTGACATAATTCCTCTACGTCTACCCATGAAAAAAGCTCCCTTCTAAAAGCAAATTTTTACGACAAGATTATTTTCTGTTACTTCCGCAAAAATAATCGCGTTATTTTTTGTAAATTATTAAAAAACATGTATCCGTTTTCAAAAATTATGTTATAATACCTATAATTAAAACATAAAGTAAGAAAAACACAGGCACCAAATCTATATAATTTAGAAAAGCGCAGTTCACGCCATACTAAGCCCCTCGGGGTAGGCAACTGAAGCTAGACAGCTCTTGGATTTTTTTATACTTTTGTATCTTGTAAAAAAAGCAGTAAACAAAGTTTACTGCTCCCCAAGTACCATTTTGCTCATATCATCGATGAAGTTTAACTCGACTGTTTCAGTCAAAACATCTGCATAGCTATAAGAAACACGTTCAAACGCATTTTCTTGCTGATCTAATTCCACGATAAATACCGCTGGATAGGTTTCAGCTAGCGTTCCATAACGTTCTACCGTCTTTCTTCTTCCACCATTCGCTCTAAGCTTCAAGCGTTTACCAATTTGACCATCTAGGCCCTGTTTGATTTCCACTAATGTTTTTGCCAATACACTCCACCTCACTGTAATTACTATACCACATTTATTTGTCGTAGTCAAATAAAATATTATATTATAACAGTATAGCAATTTTAATGTCAACAGAAAATATTTGTCCATTTTCCATCAACGTTTATTTTCTCGAATTTTTGTAAAATTATGTACTTCTTTTAAAAGATATTCCTTTCTTACCCTATAAGAAAAGCGCAAGTCTCGCCTCGCTAGACTAAGGCAGGAAGCGGAGTGGATAGCTTTTGGATTTTTTTATACTTTTTTTCTCTTTAAAAAAACTTGTAGAAAAACACTCGGTTTCTCTACAAGCTTTAGTTATCTATGATTAAAAATATTCATTTTCATCGATATATGGCATCCCCGTTCGCAACAATCCTTTTGTTTCTACTCCTCCAAGTCCTTTTTCACCTGTAATTGTATTTCGTAGCGCGTCGTATACGCCTACTTTTTCCATAAATGGTGTATAAGCAATTTTTGCAACAATATAGACTGGATCTAATGCATGGATGTTGATTCGTGATGGAGAGCTGGCAAAATTCGCACCCGCTCTAATTAACGATTCAAAATGAGACTGACATGCACCAGCAAAAATAACTAACTGGTCCATATTAGGAATTACTTTTCTTGCCTCTCGAACCGTTTCTACAAAATACTTAGAATGACGATAGGCACGAATATCCTTTTTACCACCCTTACTCCGAGAAAAGGCATCATGGCCAGTTATAACAATGACGTCTGGTTGAATCTTTTCAACTAATCCCTTAATTTTTGTAGGCATTTCGGTTTCGTTTAAATGTACACCATGTACTTGTAATCCTATCCTTTGATACAAATTAATACACTTTTTTAAATATATCTGGTCACCATCAAGATGAAGGACCCGCGCAGGTATTTGAAAGTAATTGGATGGTTGATGGTATCCTCCTGTACTTTCATATTCACGCTTTTCTTTCATTAACTGAAAATCTTGTCGAAATAATCGAAAGGAATAATCCTCTTGTTCTCTAATTCTCTTTCGTCTATCTTCTAAATCTCTTTCTTGCACTTTAATTAAATCATTTATATTTGCATCTGCTTCGAGACGAATATCTTCTCCATGCAATAAAACCAAATCTTCTTCAATGGAAATAATCCTAAAAAGGATGTCGTGATGATAAGAAGACCGTGTTACTAAATCTCCTGTTTTTAGGCTCATATTCACACCTCACATAGGCCATTCTTTAACCAATATTCATAACTATAAAATAGCCTATGATGAGAATATAAACTTGTTCCTGTTATTCCTTATTTCTTTTTCTATAAAATTGATTTGCAAGTGTAGCAAATTCCTCCATAGTCAGTGACTCTCCACGTCTTGTTCCATCGATCTCACACGCTATAAAAACAGATTCAATTTCGTCTTTACTAAATTGATTATTAAAAAATCTGGCTAAATTATTCCTTAATGTTTTCCTTCTTTGGGCAAAGCTTGCTTGGACAAAATCAAAAAAATACGTTTCATTTTCAAGATAAACAGGCGGTTCTTTCCGAAGCTGCAAATGCAAAATGGAAGAATCAACGTTAGGCTGTGGCATAAAAACAGTTTTCGGAACAGTCATAGCAACTTTTGCGTATGTATAATACTGTACAGCAATCGATAGTGATCCATAGCTTTTCGTACTTGGCGTTGCTGCCATTCGGTCAGCAACCTCTTTTTGAATCATGACAGTGATGCTAGTTACTGGTAAACGGTCCATGAGTAATTTCATTAAAATCGGTGTCGTAATGTAGTACGGTAAGTTAGCAACTATCTTAATTTCTTGATTCTCTCGAAACTGCTCTTTAATGACTTGATTGACTTCTGCTTGTAAGATATCTTGATTGATAACTTCTACATGCGGATAGGCCGCTAACGTCTCCTGTAAAATTGGAAGTAA
The DNA here is from genome assembly GCF_028416595.1 of Aquibacillus salsiterrae. GTDB lineage: Bacteria > Bacillota > Bacilli > Bacillales > Amphibacillaceae > Aquibacillus_A > Aquibacillus_A salsiterrae. Next base: position 41,310 of record NZ_JAMQKC010000016.1, read on the forward strand.
CCGCTGATCAATTTCAAAAGCCACTACCTTATCAGCATGAATAGCTAATTGTTCGGTTAAGGCTCCCATGCCAGGACCAATTTCAATTGCTCCAGTGTGTTGATCAATTCCGGCATAGGTAATAATCTTTTTAAGTATATTTACATCAATTAAGAAGTTTTGTCCTAAGCTTTTTTTAAAAGAAAAACCATATTTCTCGAGAATTTCTTTTGTTCTCCCTATTGTGGCAATCGCTTTATTAGTCCCCATCATTTTCCTCCTGTAAAATTTGTTCCATTGCATCCACAAACTGTTGTTTTGAAATATCAAACATACTCAGTCTCTTTAACAACTGTTTGCCATTTGTATATCCAATTTGAAGTATTTCACCTAATCGCTCTCTTCTATCTTTAGCTTTTGGTCCTCCAATTAAACCAAAGTGAATTAAGTCTTCCTTTGATAAACCAATTTCCTCTCCTTCATATAATTCATATACATTAGAAAGAGCTAGCCTTATTGCTTCCACCGTTGCATGTTCAATACCGATTCCTTTGTCATGTTTTGCTTTAGCTTCCGCCTTCGTTAAAAATGCATGTTTACACCCTGGTACTGCATTAGAAATAATGTTGCGAATTCGTTGCCCTGGGTAATCGGGATCAGTGAAAATAATAACCCCACGCTTTAGTTTTGCATGTTTTATTAATGCTATTGTTCTATCATTAACCGCTGATCCATTTGTTTCAATCGTATCAGCTTCTACTGCTTGTTTAATTTTTGCTGTATCGTCTTTCCCTTCAACAACAATAATCTCTTTTATTTTCAAAACCTGTATCCCCCGTTCCTAGTTGTCGTTTCCATTATATAGAATTCTCATGATAAAGAAAAATGTTGATCTAGACGTGCCGATAATTACCTAAGTCGTAAATCAGTCTGGAACGACCGTGCTTATAATGCCCTCAGGCGGGCTAGGCGCTGTAGCAGAGTGTGGCTGTCGCTAAATGTTATCCATGCTTAGTCATGCAAAAAAACAGACATCTTATCAATCTTGTGAAAGATTAGATAAAATGTCCACCCTGTTTGTTTACTATTCTAGAATTTTAACTTGAACTGTCTTTTTACCGAAACGAGCAGCCTCGCTTAATGTCGGTAAATGAACATCGATACGATTGCCTTTTATATTTCCACCAGTATCTCTTGCAACAGCATAGCCATAGCCCTCAACCCATACCTTTGTTCCTAGTGGAATAACACTTGGGTCAACTGCAATAACTCCATTCGGGTTTTGCTTTAAGTTATAACCGGTTCTTGTTAAACCAGAACCACTACACGTTTTACAATTCCAGTTATATGCGGTTGCTTCCATATACATCGTTTTGACAACCTTATCGTCACCACGAGATACCGGTTTAGATGCACTAAGTTGTTTTATTTTCGTTCCGACAGCAACAATCCGCTTTTTACTTTCCTTTTTTACTTCCTCTTTAATTAACTCACGTGATACTTCCTTACCATTTTCCAATGTTACTTCATAAGATTTAGATACAATACCCTCTTCACCTGGTTCTAGTACTTTTTTAACACCTTTACCGATGGAATTATCACTTCTAGTTACAGTTGGATAATCTACTGTTTCTTCCACTACATCTGTAACTTTTTCCACTCGTGTTATCGTAATATCTGTATCTTTATCTACCTTCTCGGTTTTCTTTGGTGTTATCCGGTCCAACTCACTTAAGGTTACATCATTTTCCTTTAATAAATCAGCGACAGTTCCCCCAGTTGTCCAAAGATCCTTTTCTTCTCCACCGTCATTTATGGTGACTTGATATCCACGTTTTATCTTAATTTCTGCATTACTTTCTAGAGCCGCTCCCTCATCTAACGATACCTCATCATAGCTTGAGACTTCTATTCCTTGTTCATCTAAAAACTCGCCAACCGTTTTCTCTGTAGAGTAATACTGTTTTTCTTCTCCATTTATCGCAACGACTACTGGCTTTGCTTTCTCATATTTGATTTCCATATCGGACTTAACTGGTTCTTTAATGGAGTATGAAAGTTTGTCAAACTCTTCTACTTCAATCCCTATATCAGCTAGAACATCACCAACTGTGTATGCGTGTGTTCGTAATGTGGTTACTTCTCCATTGTTGATTACGGTCACTTGCGCTTTTGTTACTTCATATGTAACAACACTTACAATGACAAGCACTATGGCTACACTTACAACAGATTTCACCATGTTATTTCGAATAACTGACAACAGCTTTGAAATTAGATTCATGCTTTTTTGCCTCCTTCTATCCGCCGTTGTATTATATAAACAACCTTTCAAGCCTGTCAAATCACGATTTTCATCACCATTACACCAAAAATACTTCCATTTATTCCGTTTTCCTCTCATTTACTTCCAATGTTTCAAAAGTATTAAAATTAAGTTACAATTCCTTATATTACCAATTATTTTCTTGTTCTATAAAGCATCTAAATATGGGTGGCTATTTTAGTTACTTGATTAAGACATCACCATTTAAAATCCCAAATAAAAAGCAGTATAGACCCTACTCAAGGATCTATACTGCATCATATGCTTCATTACACCTGGTCATTCCGATTATTCTATTTTAAAAAATTGCAATGCATTTTTTGTCGTAGCGGCACTAACTTCCTCGAACGGTATATTTTTTAACTCAGCAATTTTTTCTGCTACTAACTTTACATATGCAGGCTCATTTCGCTTGCCTCGATTAGGATGTGGAGCAAGAAAAGGACAATCTGTTTCTATTAACAAGCGGTCTAGCGGGACAACCTTAGCAACTTCTTTTGGCGCTCTTGCATTTTTAAATGTTACTGGACCACCTAGTGAAATATAGAAATTCATGTCTAGAAATGTCTGAACATATTCAGCTGAATCACTATAGCAGTGCATGACACCGCCGACTTCTACCGCCTTTTCTTCTTGTAATATTTCGATGATATCTTCTGTTGCTTCCCGGTTATGAATAATGATGGGCATGTCGATTTTTCTGGCCAACCTTATTTGCTTACGAAAAACCTCCTTCTGAACAGCTTTAGGAGACTTATCCCAATGGTAATCCAACCCCATCTCCCCCAAAGCAACTACTTTTGGATGCTTCGAAAGTTCCTCCAACCAGTTTAGTTCCTGATCAGTCATATCAATTGCATCAACAGGGTGCCAACCAACAGCTGCATAGATGTTTTGATTATTTTCTGCTAGTTCAATCGCTTTAGGAATCGTTTCATGATCAAATCCAACAACAATCATATAGGAAACACCCGCATCCTTTGCTCGCGCTTTAACCTCTTCTAAATCTTCTTTAAAATGATCAATATTTAGATGGACATGTGTATCAAATAACAAAAAAATTCCTCCTAACCTTAGGTTACAGATCCCAGATCGTTTCTTATCTTATCGTCCCTGCTAAAAAACAGGTTAGCCAAATGAGGCTTTCACCCACTGACAACCTGTTTTTTGACATTATTTTACCTTTGATCCGTTAGGTAGCTCCTGTTCGACAGTAGCTAACGATAATCGTCCATTTTCGTCTTCCCCAGACAAAATCATCCCTTGTGAAAGTTCACCTCTAAGTTTAACAGGCTTTAAGTTTGTCACACAAATGACCTTTCTACCGATCAACTCATCTGGTTGATAATATTTTGCAATCCCTGAGATAACCTGCCGTTTGTCATTGCCTAAATCTAGTTGGAACTTCAGTAATTTATCTGCATTCTCCATCTTTTCACAATGGATTACTTCAGCAACGCGTAGGTCTACCTTCATGAAATCATCATAGGTTATTTCATTTGTATCAAAGGTTTGCTCCTCTGTTTTAGCCCCAGGGTTAGTCATCATTGCTTTAATTTCCTGTACTTCCTTTTCCACATCTAGGCGTGGGAAGATTGGGTCTTGCTTTTTAACAAGTGTTCCTTCCTCAATCACACCAAATTGATGTAGACTCTCCCATGTTTTGTCTTCCTCATTCATAACACCTATTTGGTCAAATATCTTTGCTGGTGTCTCTGTTAAGAATGGTTGTAAGAGAACAGCAATTCGACGGAGGCTATCGACAAGATGTGCCATTACATTTCCGAGACGTTCTTTACTTGCCTCATCCTTTGCTAAAACCCATGGCTTTGTTTCATCAATATATTTATTTGTTCGACTAACATATTGCCAAATGGTCGTTAACGCGACAGAGAATCCCATGTTGTCTAATGACTCTTCTACCTTTTTCACTGTTTCGGTCCCTAAAGTCTCAAGCTCCGTATCAAACGTATCTCCGCCTGTAACAAAGGCTGGAATTTTCCCATTAAAATATTTTTCAATCATGGCAACGGTACGATTAAGCAAGTTGCCTAAATCATTTGCTAAATCGTAGTTCGTTCTTTCGACAAATCCTTCCGGTGTAAACACCCCATCCGAACCAAATGGCACTTCGCGTAAAAGATAATAACGGAGGGAGTCCAGTCCATAACGACTTGTTAGTGAGATTGGGTCGACTACATTACCTTTTGATTTAGACATTTTTCCATCCTTCATTAATATCCATCCGTGAGCAAAGACTTGCTTTGGTAAAGGAAGGTCCAATGCCATTAGCATAATTGGCCAATAGATTGTGTGAAACCGTACAATTTCCTTACTCATTAAGTGGACGTCTGCTGGCCAATACTTTTGAAATCGTCCATCATCGTCTGTTCCGTATCCAAGCGCCGTGATATAGTTAGATAAAGCATCAATCCATACATAGATAACATGTTTGGGATTACCTGGCACCTTAATCCCCCAGTCAAAGGTCGTTCTAGATACAGCTAAATCTTCCAAACCAGGTTTGATAAAGTTATTAATCATTTCATTTTTGCGACTTTCTGGTTGGATAAACTGTGGATTTTCTTCATAATAAGCTAGTAGTCTGTCGACATACTTGCTCATCTTAAAGAAATACGATTCCTCTTTTACTTTTTCAACGGGCCCACCACAATCTGGGCATCTTCCTTCATTTAATTGTCTATCGGTAAAGAATGATTCACAGGATGTACAATACATTCCTTCATATTCATCAAGATAGATATCGCCTTGTGCTAAAAGTTGGGAAAAGATTTTTTCCACCGTTTTTTTATGTCTATCCTCTGTCGTTCGAATAAAATCTACGTAAGAGATATCAAGTTTTTTCCATAAATCTTTGATACCACTTACAATTTCATCAACATATTCCTGCGGTTTAACCCCTTTTTCATCAGCTTTTTTTTGGATTTTTTGCCCATGTTCATCCGTTCCGGTTAAATACATCACATCATAGCCTCTTAATCGCTTATACCTTGCCATTGCATCTCCGGCAACGGTAGTATACGCATGCCCAATGTGTAAATTGCCACTCGGATAATAAATAGGTGTTGTTATATAAAAGGTTTTACGGTCGGCTGTCATACATGTATCCTCCTTAATAGTCAAATAACTAGATGCATTTATCGATTACTTCTTTCTTATATGCAATTATGTACACTAATTCTTATTGTAGCGATTTTGTTTCTATTTTTCCATTTATAAAGCCATTACAAACCTATATATAATAAATTTCTTCATAGAAACATGGCGAAGAACTACACCGAACATCGTTCAATGTAAATAATTGGTTTAAAATGAGGATGCGATTCTGCTGATTTTCTAGTATAATTATAATATACATGCAGGAAAGTTGTTCAGGTTTCATCTATTTTATTTTATACTTTTAGACATTACTTTCCTTCTATTATGAAATATTTTGAAATAATATTGACATTCTTACTTTACACTGGTAAAATATTACTAATGGTGTCGAATCATGACGAATTAATATTACTACGGAGAGGGGGTATTGCCTGTGAAATCTACAGGGATTGTACGCAAAGTTGATGAATTAGGACGTGTGGTTATCCCAATTGAGCTTCGTCGTACGCTAGGAATAAATGAAAAGGATTCACTTGAAATTTACGTTGATGATGATCGTATTGTTCTTAAAAAATATAAGCCCAACATGACTTGCCATATAACTGGAGAAATCTCAGATGAAAATTTAACTTTAGCAAATGGAAAGCTGATCTTAAGCGCAAAAGGTGCTAAAGAATTAATCGATGAGATTCAAGCTAAACTTCATGACTGATTGGAACGAGAAATTTAGGACAAGCATTCCCCCCTATTTTCCGCCTCCATATAAGACTTGAATAAGAAAAAGCACTTTAGGCTGTCGAGATATTTTCTCAGACAGCCTTTTAATTTGGTATAAATTATTTGTTCCTTATGTATTAATAATACTGTTGTTAATCCTGGACCTTAACCTAATTGGGAATTAATCGTTCACATGATAGGCTTGATAAACGTCTCGCTTAGGGATATTTCTTTCTTCTGCCACCTTCTTTATTGCATCCTTGCTTTTCCACTGTTTGATTTCTATGTAATGGTTAACATGTTGAATCACACTTAAATTTTCCCACCAATGATCCATTTGTTCTTCCTCGTCATTTCCTTCAACTACAATACAAAATTCACCCTTCATGGTGCCTTGCTTTGACCATTCTAAAAGCTCTGAGGCAGTTCCTCTAACATACTCTTCAAACTTTTTAGTTAGTTCCCGTGCAAGTGCCATCTCCCTATCACCAAAGTGGTCAGAAAGATACTGTAATGTGTCAGAAATTCGATGTGGTGATTCATAAAACAAAATCGTTGCTTGAATTTGCTTGATTCTTTCTATTTCTGTGTCTCTCTCTTTTTTCTTCCTCGGCAAAAATCCGTAAAAATAGAACTCATCTGTCCGTAACCCAGACCCAACTAAGGCACAAAGCGCTGCACTTGCTCCTGGCAAAACAACAACAGGGTAGTCATTGGCAATACACGCTTTAACTATTTCGTATCCAGGGTCAGAAATTGCCGGCATACCTGCGTCACTAACTAGAGCAATATGTTGACCATCAGCTAACAGTTCAAGTAATCTATTTTCTCGCTCTTCTTTGTTATGTTCGTGATAGCTAATGAGTGTGGTTTTTATTTCAAAGTAATTTAGTAACTTTCTGGTGTTTCTTGTATCTTCTGCCGCTACTACTTCAACTGCTTTTAATGTATTTAATGCCCTTATCGTAATATCCTCTAAATTACCAATTGGAGTAGGGACAATAAATAATGTGCCCGAATGATGGTTTTCCTGAAAGCTCTTTTGACTCTTCATACTGAACTACCCCCATTTGTTTTCTGTCGACCAATATGTTTATTCACATACAGTCATTTCTGATGTGCCCCGTACAGTATTTCCTCTAGCTCTTTTGAATAGTTACCTTCTGAATCAAAAGCATACAAGGGAGGTAATATTTTTAAATCGGGACTACCATCTCTAACCCCCTCAATTAAAAGTGTATTCGCTTCTCGGCCTTCTTTCGGATAAACTAGCCTCATTCGCTTTGGTTCTAGTTTATATTTTTTAAATAATGTAATGATCTCTATCAACCTTCCTGGACGATGAACCATTGCAGCTTTCCCACCTGATTTGGTAAGTTTACTTAAAGCTTGAATAACGTCTTCTAATGTACAATACACCTCGTGTCTTGCAATCGTTAAGTGTTCATTTTGATTGTGTTCTGTTAAACCATTATTTTTAAAATACGGGGGATTAACGGTAACAACATCAAACTTATTATTGCCAAAGCGTTTGGGCATGTCTTTTAAATCACCATGAATCATCGATAATTGATGATCTAATTCATTTAGTTTAATATTTCTTATGGCCATATCATATAATCGCTCTTGAATTTCAACACCAGTAATCATTGCCTTCGAACGGCGGCTTAACAGTAATGGAATAACACCATTTCCGGTACATAAATCAAGAACCTTACCTCGCTTGATTGGAACATGCGCGAAGTTTGCAAGTAAAACAGCATCTAAAGAAAAAGCAAAAACTGTAGGACTTTGAATAATTCGCATAGTTGCTTCTGCTAATAAATAGTCTAGCCTTTCGTCCCCGATTAATTCAACCATTGAAATATACCCACTCTCTAAAAAAAATAAGGCTTACAAAGAAGGACTGACTACGTGCAGGCTTGATAGCAAACCATGTAGTCAGTCCATTATTATATTTCTAATAAAAGTGTAGGTAGGCTTAGACGCTAATTGTTTACTTTCATTCATACATAAATAAAACTTGTTACTTCGTTTTATTTAAGAATAATAAACAAAAAAGGCAATCCTCATCCTGTCTAGGACTTCCAAAATGGACGTTACAAATATGGAATCCCTCTTCATATAACCTAGCTAGATTGTCATAGCCTTCCCCAACACCCACATCTTTATCATCTGCTTCTTGATCTATCTGATTCATTTCACCATCATCTTCCAACCGATTACGCAAATGATGGTTTTCGACAGCAAGACGGTGGTTTTCCTCGAGTAGTTCGCTAAGATGTTTTTTTAAGTCTCCGAGTTGCTGATATAATTGTCCAATTTGCTCTTCCATATAAGAAACTTGTTCAAAGACTTCTTTTTTATTCACGCTACTTTCCACCCCATCATTCCGTGGCTTGCGTCTTAATAACTCCTTCGTTTATCAACTCATCCAGTGTATATTCAATTACTCGTTCCTTTTCAGGAATTTCAATTTGAATAATCCGCTCTAAAATGTTCAATCCAACAACCTTTCCTTTTCCAAAAGGTGTGTTGATTGTTTCACCTAAGTCTGGAAGTTGTTTCTTAGCTGTTTCATAATCATCGTTTTCGTATTTTAAACAACACATTAAACGGCCACATAAGCCAGATATTTTAGCTGGATTTAACGAAAGGTTTTGATCTTTAGCCATTTTTATTGAAACAGGTTCAAAATCTCCTAAAAAGGTGGAGCAACAAAGCATTCGGCCACAAGGACCGATTCCTCCTAATAGTTTTGCCTCATCCCTTACACCAATCTGTCTAAGCTCTATTCTTGTTTTAAATACAGCAGCTAAATCTTTAACTAAGTCCCGGAAGTCTACCCGTCCATCGGCTGTAAAGTAAAAAATAACTTTATTTCGATCAAACGTATATTCAACATCAACTAAATTCATATCTAACTTATGCTCTTGGATTTTTTGCTGACAAACGTGATAGGCTTCTTTCGCGTTTTCTTGATTTTCTGCGACTGTCAATTTATCTTTATCTGTAGCAAGACGTATAACTTTTTTTAAAGGAAGGACAACATCTTCTTCATCGACCTTCTTATTAGCAATTACGACTTTTCCGAACTCTATCCCTCTTACCGTTTCAACAATAACATAATCATCAAGTTGAATGGCGTGATTTTCTGGGTCAAAATAATATATTTTACCGGCTTTTTTGAAGCGGACACCGATTACTTCTATCATGTATCTTTCACCTCTGTATTTGAAGCGTTAATTGTTCCATCACTAAAGTAGGATGAACATTTTGATCTAGTTTCCGTTTCGCTTCCATAATTGCATATAATGCCTGGGTTGCATGACTTCGAGACCATTTCAACGATGATTGTACAATCTCATCAAGGTGACTTGTGAAAACAATAGATTGTTCATTTCCAACATCATGATAAATTAAATCCTTAAACCAAAGCATTAATAATTGTAGTCCCTGATGTAATTGATTTCGATCTTTGAAATGAGTCATCCACTGGTTATTAATAAAAAGCAATGCTTCATCTGGTTTAGCTTGGAGTACTTCTATTAATTGTACCACTATCTTTCTAGCATTAGCAAACCACTCATCTGTATTTATCTCAATTGCATCACTAATATTATTTGTCAGTGATGCCAGTATTTTGGAGGTTTCCATTGCAATTCCCTGTTCTTGCAATTTTTTCTCAAAGTGAATAGGGTTTAGCGGCTGCAGAGCCATGATCTGACACCTTGACCTAATCGTTTGCAAGATAGATTGACTGTTTTCTGTTAACAACATCGCTGTTGTTAGCTTGCTCGGTTCTTCCAAAAACTTTAGTAAACGGTTAGATGCATTCGTCGTCATTTTATCTGCATCAACAATGATATAAATTTTTTGATTCGATTCTAATCCTGTATAGGTGAATTCCTTTTGTAAATGAAGAATTTGTTCTTTTTTAATCGATTGACCATCTGGTATAATTTGGTGGACATCAGGATGATTATTCGAATCAATCCGATGACAATCCTTGCACTCATTACAAGCTTGTCCATCCTGTTTGAACTTACAAAAAATACTTTTGGCAAATAATTTACTTAATTCATATTTTCCTGTACCTCGTTGCCCTTGGAATAAATAGGCATGAGAAATTCTATCTTTTGTAATACTATTGAGTAACATTTTACTAACGCGCGGCTGTACCTTAGCCATTTCAGCCCATGTATTCATAACCTAACTCCCTTTACTAAATTGTAAGAAAAGCGCAAGCGCCTTGGTCAGACCCGACAGGCTTAAGACAAGACCTGACGTGGCGGTCTTTGCCACAGAAGGGATTGACTTATGAACCGAGGGGCTAGGCGCTGGAGCTAGACAAAGAAAAGCGCAAGCGCCTTGGTCAGACCCGACAGGCTTAAGACAAGACCTGACGTGGATGTCGCTAGATGTTATCCACGTTTCGATTTTATATTTTCTTATCTTGCATAAAAAACTTGGCTAAAAAGCCAAGTCTAATATATTTTACATATATAAGTTTACAAGTAAACCTTTAATTTCTCCAATCATATCTAATACGTCAATGTTCTTCTTCTCTTGATCTAACACCATCTCGGTTAGCTCCAATAGCTTTTGATCAATTTCTGCTACGAGTAACAATGACCGATTGTTACTATGACTTTGTTTTAAACCAAGCCCTGTAGAAACAGATTCTTTAATAAATGACTTTACCATTCGTTTATACTTTGTGAGATCTTGAAAGGAACGATACCTAGAAATTCTTTCACCTTGTAAGGTAATAGCTTCAATAAACCTTTGAAGCTCATTACCTTTTATCTCTTGGTTTTTAGCTGTGATGACTGAGTTAAAAGATGAAACTGTTTGCTTTGGTGAGGTGAAATTTTTTGGTGTTTTATCTAGTTGTGTACGTAACTCTTGATTTATTTTCATTTATCCACCTTTAAAATTGAAAAAAAGAATCAACCGGAATAACAAAGACTGTAGCTCCACCAACTTCAACGTTAATTGGCCTCGGAATATACGAATCAGCATTTCCACCCATCGGCGAGATAGGAGCAACCATTTGTTCGCGTTGACTACAGTTTTCCTTAATAATACTTAATGCATCATCTACTTGATCATCGTTGCAACCAATCATTAATGTCGTGTTACCCTCTTTTAAAAACCCACCAGTTGTTGATAGTTTTGTCGTCTTAAATTCCTTTTTTCCCAAAGCATCAGTTAAACGATTGCTATCCTTGTCCTGAACAACCGCCAAGATTAGTTTCATTCCTTTTCCTCCTCCAATTTTATATATGATATTTTATTCATGTCTAGGATGATTGTTAATGAAATGACAAGTTGTGCTGCTACTAGTTAGAAGAAATATAATGAATAATCTCGTTGTAAGCTCTTTGTTTTACTTCAGCTATTGCCTGGTGTGCATCAATCTTTTTAATTCTTTCTGGAAAACGATTCAATAATTGATAGTAGGCATATTGAACCTTTTCATGAAAACTTAATGCTTCCAAATCTAATCGATTTTGCTCTCTTTCTTTATTCGATATAATTCGCTTTAATCCTTCTTCTGGACTTATATCAAAAAATAAAGTTAAATCGGGCATTGTACCTTCAATGGCGAACTGATTAATTTGATAGATTTCATCAATACCAATTCCTCTTGCATAACCTTGATAGGCTAAACTACTGTCAATAAATCGGTCACAAAGAACGATTTTACCATTTGTTAAAGCAGGTAACACCTTTTCAACTAGATGTTGCCGTCGAGCAGCCGCATACAGTAACGCTTCTGTTCTTGCATCCATTTCTGTATGTTCTGGATTTAAAATCACCTGTCTTATCTTTTCTGCAATTTTTATCCCACCTGGTTCTCTTGTTGTAACGACATCATAGCCTTGCGTTACTAGCCCTGCTGCTACTTCTTGAAGGATGGTAGATTTTCCCGCCCCTTCTCCACCTTCAAATGTTATAAAATATCCGTTCACATTCATTCTCCTTTAAGAAAAGCGCAAGGCGCCTTGGTCATACTGATAACCCCCGAGAGTTAGCATCTAGAATTAGCCACTTTTTAGAATTTTGATTTTATAAGAATACCTTTAAACCTTTTTTTATTTCCGTGTTTTGAAATGAGACACCTTGTTTGAGTAACTCTGTGATTAATTCCATATGGTTTGTTGTTACTTTTTCCCCCTTCATCAACAATGGAATCCCAGGAGGATATGGAATAACTGCTTCTGCAGCTAAATGATTGTCCACTTCATCCCACGTTATAAAGGTTGTCTGTTTCTCATTCATCTGTTCATAAGATAGGTCTAACTGTCCTATTTCATTAGAGAAGAACATTATCTTTCCTTCTATTGTAGCATTTCTACGATTAAATTTTAAATGACTATTAATATTTTCTATCGTCTGTTCTAGTTTAGTTATCTGTTCATATGGGTGTAATCCATGAATAAAAAGAATTTGGTTGTGGGAAGCCAATTCATAATAAAGACCATTCTCTTCTAATAATCTTGTAACGTTTCCCATGTCATAACCATTTTTTAGCTGAACTGTAATTTTTAATGGGTCATCTAGACCTTCACGAAAAGGAATTAAATCCCATTGTTTCCCTTTTCGTAACAAATCTCTTACTTCTATTATGCTTTTCTTTATTTCCTCGATTGTTTCCTGACTTATCGTAGCCAAATATGCTCTAGCTAAATCAAGACTTGCTAACAATGGATAGGAAGGGCTACTCGATTGAAGCATACTTAGAAAGTTTGCGATCTTATCACGGTCGACTAAATTTGAATTGACGTGCAAATAGGATGCCATTGTCATTGCTGTCGCCATTTTATGGGTTGATTGAACAACGATATCTGCGCCAAGCTCTACTGCTGATTGCGGAAACATTTGAGCAACATTAAAATGGATGCCATGAGCCTCATCGACTAATACAGGTATCCCGTATTTATGTGCATGATTAACTACACTTTTTAGGTCAAAAGTTGTCCCATAATAATCCGGATACGTTAAAACCACTGCCTTACTATCTGGATGTTCAATAACTGCTTGTTTTAATGACGCCAGATTGGGACCTGTATATCTATTAACTAAAGGATCGAAATCTGGGTAAATAAAGATTGGCCGGGCACCTGCTAATTCTAGCCCATTAATAATTGACTTATGACAATTTCTTTGGACAATCACTTTATCATTTTTAGTACAAGTAGCTAAAATCATTGCAAGATTGCCAACAGTACTTCCTCCGACAAGAAAGAATGTTTCGTTAACCTGAAACCAATTAGCTGCCAGTTGTTGTGCTTCTTTAATGACACCAGTTGGAGCATGTAAATCATCTAAACCGGTTAATTCCGTCAAATCAATCCTAAGAATCTCGCTAAAGACGTTTTGCCCTTTCCCGGGAAATACTTGACCACTTTTATGTCCTGGAACATGAAAAGATATCGGATTATTTTGGCTAAACTCAAGTAATTTATCAAAAAGGGGTGTTTTGATTTGGTTGATCATCAAGTGGCAAACATCCTCTATTAATTTATTAGATATATTTAGAAAAAAGCCTTAATTATAAGGTTCGACAATAGTATCCATACACTTACTAACGGTGACTTGGGTTAACATCTAGAAACAGGGGGGACCTAAACTAACTGGCGGTATTATTGTGCTGTATATTATAATACAACAAATTTAAGATAAGCGCAGGGCGCCCGGAGCAAGAAAGTTATTGGATTTTTTTTACTTTCTTATTTTTTTAAAAAACCCTTGCCATTTAGAATTTAGAATGACAAGGGTTTTTTATTTTTATTCTATAAGTTCATTGTAGGTTGATTAATATGTTTTAATTTACTTATATAGTTCTTATACTCTGGTTCTTTTGGGTCGGTATGAACGATTTTCTGTTCACATTCACAACAAATAAATAAATGATATAGGTAAATTCCCCGTTCCTTACTTTCATCACAAATACCACAAGTATGTTTTACTTCAACTGAATTCATTTTCTCCACCTCCGTTAGCTTAGTTTCTCCTAATCTAACGAAAACTATACATAACTTAAAATATAGTTTTATTTCATTCTATGAAATTATAGTTAAAACTTGTTTGTACAGTAATAATTTTGGTTGTACTATTTTAGCAACGATTTTAGACCCATACAAAAAGTGCTCAGATACATTCTGAGCACTTTTCTATTTGCCTGGCGACGTCCTACTCTCACAGGGACAAAGTCCCAACTACCATCGGCGCAAAAGAGCTTAACTACTGTGTTCGGCATGGGAACAGGTGTGACCTCTTTGCTATAGCCACCAGACATATTCA
>NZ_JAMQKC010000017.1 GCF_028416595.1 Aquibacillus salsiterrae
TATGGTCAATTTGTAGTGGATCCACTCAGTTGCATATCAGTTAGAGGCTAAACTTTGATTTAGTTTATTAACTAAATTGTGCATACTTAAACAATCAAAAATGTACATTCTATCGTTGACATTTACAGTGTTCCTTGGTGCTAGACTAAGGCAGGCATAAGGACGTGGCTGTCTTTGCCACAGAAGGTCAAAAAAAGGATGAGTAAGTTGTTTTAACTTACTCATCCTTCGATAAATAAATCAGTTATTGGTTTAGAAACTTAACACACACTGCTTCTGGTGCGTAGACATCCTTTTGCAGTAACGATAATTTGCCTGTCTCTTTATCACGAGAAAACAACACCAATGTATTAGATTTTTGATTTGCAGCGATCAAGAATTCACCAGAGGGGTCTATGGCAAAATCACGTGGCCAATTCCCTTCGGTCAAAGTCCAATCCACAAATGTAATATTACTTTCCTCAGATACACTAAAAATTGCAATACTATTATGACCGCGATTCCCCGCATAGACAAATTTTCCATCTGGAGAAATATGTATCGCACTACCATCATTGACACCATCAAAATCTGTTGGAATAGCAGCAATTGCTTGAACTTGTTGGAAACTCCCGTTAGCCTCATTAAACTCAAGTACAAGTACCTCTGAGCTAAGCTCCGTCATCACGTATGCAACTTTACCATTCGGATGAAACGCTAAGTGTCTTGGCCCACTGCCAGGTTTTGTTACAAACTCATTTGCTAACGAAAGCTTTCCATTGTCAACTGTATAAGTAGAAATTGTGTCGCTACCTAGATCAATGGCAATGGCATACTTTTCATCTGGAGAAAATCCCGCAAAATGCATATGTGGCTTCTCTTGTCTTTCATGTGGACCATTACCATTATGTTTAGCAACATCAGCTAAAACAACTGAACCGTCCTCATTAGTTACATAGGACTCTACCTTTGTTGTATGATAATTAGCTGTTAATACAGTACTATTATCACTTTTCACACTGACATGGCATGGTGGTGCACCTTCTGATGCTTCGCTATTTAGTAAAGCTAATTCTCCATTTTCGTCGTCAATGGAAAAAGCGGTAACACCACCCTTGTCCCCTTCTTTTGCGACAGCATAAAGAAATTGGTTATCTTTACTGACTGTTAAGTAAGTAGGATTATTGAGTTTTGCAGTAAGCTTTACATCTGTGATTTGACCTTTTTCTTTATCCAGTTTAAACGAGTATACCCCCTGACTTGCTTCTTTTGTATATGTACCTACGTAACCGATTATGTTGTTTGCCATTCTCTCTTTCCCCTCCTATTCAAGATTGTGTTCATTATATCAAACAATATAGGGTTTGAACGAAGAAGAATTATTATTAATCCAAGTATTGTTCACAAGCCTCTATACATTCTTCAATATCTCTTGCTGCCTGTTCTAGTTTTTGCTTGGAATATTCGTTTTCAAGATAGCTCATTGCTTTTTTTAAATACGTTAACGATTCCTCACAACTTTCGATGCAACACTTTAATTCGATACTGTCCATTTTTAATACCTTCCCATCTTTAAGAAAAGGCAGACCCTTAAAAAGAGCCTACCTTCTGCTTACATTTATTGAGAACTATACGGTGATTGAAATTGGTTTTGTTGTTGATTTTGTTGTTGACCTTGGTTACCTGTTGAACCAACAAACGGCATGAACGCCTGAGCCATTGATCCAACACTTTTCCCTCTAGTCATACTATAGTACGCAGCAGCACCAATCCCTACAGATGCTAACAACGGTACCATCATTCCCTTTTGATTTGCCATCCTGTTCACCCCCTAAATTGTCTGACACTACTACTTTTTCCTAACAAGACAAAAATAGTGGAGTTACATTTTGGATAGTTTGGCAAGAATTTATTAATGACTATTCAAAAGACAATTTAACTGGAAGTACATTGGTAATTGCTTCTAAATAACAATTTTTCTGCTCATTATTCATCCATAAATGAATGCTCCCCGAATCACTTGCCGTTCTTATTAATCGACCAATCCCTTGTCTTAACCGAAGTAACATATAAGGAATGTCCACCTCTTCTTCCGCGTTATTTACATGTGAACGTTTCGCCTTAAAGACAGGGTCATTTGGTGGAAAAGGAGGTGATGTAATTAAGACTTGCGTAAGAGCATCACCTGGCACATCCAATCCTTCCCAAAGGTTGTAAGAGCAAAGTGTAGTTTCCTGATTGGCTTGGAAATAGCTAATGGATTCACTTATTTCTCGGTCTCCCTCATAAATCAGCTCGATTTCCCAATCTTGTTTAGAAGCCCACACTCTAAACTGGTTCATATCTTCCTTGGAAGCAAATAGTACTAATGAACGCCCCTTATTATTCTTAATTTCCTCTTTAATTTCCATGAATTTAACGGCTTGGTTCATTTCGATGTGCCCTACAACGGTCATGTTTTCCTCATAATCAAAGGGCGATGAAACAGTAAAGGACTCGTATTGTTCAATTCCTAAGCTAGTAGCGATATAGGTGAAATCTTTATCTTGGGACAAGGTTGCCGATGAAAAGATAAACGGAATTGGTTGATTAAACACCTCTTCCTTCAAAATCTGTTCGACTAATCTTGGCATAATAACAAGAGAAGTTTGTTCCTTGTCTTCTTCTAACCAAAAGATCCCTTGGTCACTTTTTAGCAGGATGGACAACCCGTACGAATAAAACTCCAAATATTCTTCAATAATTTTTATATGATAAGCATCAATTGTAAATAACTCTGAATCAAACACAAGCTGCTCAAGCAACTCATGAACAAGACGCTCCAATTGTTTTACTTGGTCAATTGCTAGGTCTTGGTAAGCAATTTCCTTTCGATTGGAACCCTTTACCGATTTAGCAGCTTTACTCAGATGGGTAAACCAATTTTCATTAACAGTTAAGATATCCTCAATCAAGTATAAGGATTCTTCACGAACATCCTGACTCATATACCCCGTTAAGATGGTATGTAAGGCTAAAGCGTTAAACCGATATGTTAATCCCTTTTGAGCAGCAAACTCTAACAAATGCCCTTCATCGAATACAACACAACTTGGTTCAGGCAATAGCGGCATTTGGCCTTCCCTTTTCCGCGATTCTTTCGTCCAAACGTGCTCCATATAAAAGTCATGGGAGCAAATGATTAAGTCTGTTGCATGGCGGTAATAGTCACGATTTAACGTTTGACTACTTCGGTGACGCCATTCACAAGTAGAACATTGTTGTATCGGATCCCAACCAATTTTTCCCCATTTTTCATCAGATAGCCAAGGGTATTCCTTTCGATCACCATATCGTTCAAAAGATTGCATCGATGTTCCTTGATCAAAGACAAAATCTGGTATTTGGTCATGAACCCGGATAATATCCTCATCGTCAGTTTTATTAGCAAGAGGATCTAATTTCTTCAAACAAACATATTGCTCCCGAGCCTTAGCAAGTCTCACATCAATGGTTAATCCCAATGCTTTTTCCAGTTTTTCAATATCACCATTTTTTTTAACTAGTTGTTCGATTAACGTTTCATCCGCACAGGAAATAATTGCTGGTTTCCGTTTATATCGTGCATAGCAAATTGCATACAATAAATAGACGAACGTTTTGCCAGTACCTACGCCCGCTTCTGCAAATATAGTTGTTTTATCCTTAAAAGCCTTTTCTAATTGATAAGCCATAAAGATTTGTTCATCACGGAGCTCATATCCTTGTTCTGGTAAAATGTCATAAAAAACATCGCCAATGTACTCACCTAGGCGATCGAAAAAGTTTTCTGTTTTTGAAATTGTAAACGGTAATGCATTTGTCATGTACTATTAATTTCTCCTTTAATATAAAAGTTTTCCCTTATCATATCAGAAAATATAGAGTTGTTGTCGATATTTGCCTCATCTGACTACTTCTTGTTTATCCTTTACTTATTCATCTTTATTTAAATTTTTTTTAGGAGCAATATAAAAAGGCACCTGAAAAACAGGTGCCTTACCCTTTTTGTGGCGAAAACCGTTGACCACATTCAACGTTTAGCTTTAAAAGCATATTTTCGACTTATACAAAATAGCTCATCGCAGATTTATAATATACCATGTTGCTTTACCAATAGCAATGGAAAAATTTACTCCTGTCTCCTTCTACATGTATCTTCTATTTCTCATTCTTCGTCTCATCATCAACGAAACAATCTTATCCTCTGTTTGTCTTGAGGGTCTCTTACCGGCTATTCCACCAATTTGTTTTACTACTTTTCGAAGGTGTTTCTCATCGTGTAAATTACTCTTCTTAACGGTATCACCTAATTTTAACATTCGTCGCATATCAATACCGGTCTTTTTTTCGATATTTTTAATAAATGGATGGTGATGGTCCACCCTTACCCACCTCCTTATTAAAAGTATTTAGAAAAGCGCATCTCAATTCTTAGAAGTGTTCCTTGGGGCTAGGCGCTAAAGCTGTCGCTTGATGTTATCTACGTTTGTATTTTTTGCTTATTCTTATCTTGTATGAAAAAGCAATCCTCGAATAAGAGTGATTGCCTTGTTATTTTTTCTTTATAAACTTTGTAACGTATGGTCCTACCTGATCATAGATTTGTTTCACTTGTTGGGCAGTCGTTGTTATTTTATCTATATCTAGTGAACCATCTTCTGTGCTGAATTTTGAGATAAGTCCTTTAATATTTGAATTTGGCTTTTTTGGTGCTGGCCCCATCGATGGACGAGGATAGTTTGGATGAGGCGGAATTGGGCGACGTGGTCTTGGTTGGTACATCATCAAACACCTCCTGATTTCTTTTTTGCTATTTTATGAATTAATCTTGCATCGTGTTTGGGTTGACTACAAAAAGGGCAGACGTACGTACACTTTTGTCCAGTACATTTTTTAAAAGGTGCACAAATAAGTGTAGAAAAGTAATAATTCCTACCCTTTCTACACTCACTTGCAAACTAATTATTTCAACATTTTTTTAATCGTTGACTCATTTACTTTGTTTTTAACTAGCATGTTTACAATCATATCTTCAGTAGTTTTTGGTACCTTCTTACCTGCAAGTTTTCCAACTTGTTTTACTAATTCTCGAGCGGTTTTTTCATCATTTATATTCTTTCCTTTGAAAGAATTTGCTAGTTGAGAAGCTTTTTTGATATCAACGCCAGTCTTTTTCTCTACATTTTTAAACATATCGTTACTCATCTTCCAACCTCCTTTTATTACTACTGTATGAATAATTTTGGCAATTGGTTGGATGGATGACTAGAACTGGATCATATTGGGTGAATGACCTAGTGATTACCATCTTTGCTATATAAATCCTGCTTAAGACCTCAAGAGAGTAGGCGCCCGGAGCTAGACAGCTCTTGGATCTTTTTCTTATCTTTTAAAAAAAATAAAATCTTTTTTACCAACTAAGGTACCTTGCTTTTTTCCTTATTATAGAGACAGTTAAATGCGGAGGTCAGTGACAGAATTATTATTATACATTTAGGCATCTGCCCTTCCAGTAACATATTTTTCCCATAGGATACTAGTAAAGCACAAGGCAATAAAGCAATAATCAAACCAAACAACAATTACTTGTAAAGAAGACGATCTACTAAAATCAAAGAGTAAATCTTAATTTGAAAAATCTGAACCATCACAAATTAAATATCTTGTCTAATTAAAGCGCCTTTTTTCATCACAAGTAGGCGTGTAACTGAAACAGATAAACGATAGCATCATAATCTGTAGTAAACAGCCAAAAAGGAGGTGTCTTTAAATGGGTTTCTTTAACGGATACGGAGCTGGCTATGGCGGCGGTTATGGCTATGGCGGCGCTGGTTATGGCTATGGCGGCGCTGGTTATGGCGGTTATAGCTATGGCGGCGGATTTGGTAACAATGGTTTCATCCTACTAGTTGTGCTATTTGTCCTTCTAGTCATTGTTGGGAACAACTACCCAATGGGTGGGGACTATTCTTAATAGAAGATTACTAGCCCATTGTAGACAAATCATTCACACAGTAAAAGGGGGGTGACTGATTTGAGTTACTTCGGCGGAAATAATGGTTTCATTCTATTAGTGGTATTGTTCATCCTACTAGTAATTGTAGGTAACAACTATCCAACAGGTGGTGACTATGGTTGGGGCTACTAATTCCCCTTCCACTTAGTCACTTTGATAACAAAATTTTTTAAGGAGGTCATTCACATGAGTAACTTCGGTGGCAACAATGGTTTTATTCTGTTAGTGGTGTTATTTGTCCTATTAGTAATTGTTGGGAATAACTATCCAATGGGTGGGTATGGTTATTAATTAACCCAACCGCTCACAATTACAGAGTGAATTTCTATTAGCCTATAGAAAACACTCCTTTCCTTTAAAAAGAGATAACAACATTACAATTTGTCAGAGGGAGACTTTATCGTCCATCCTCTGACAGTTGTGATTGTTTGTTTAAAGTGTTGTTGAATAAAATAGAGTAATCATGTCTTTCTTGTGAAAGGAAAGGCCTTCCACTACTTATTAGACATCCATAATGGTATAGTTAGTACGTTTTTTCATACCAAACTTTAGCTGCTTCTACTTCGCTACGCGTTAACTGATGGCCATTGTTTTCCCAATGTACTGTTACATCAGCACCACTAGATGACAATAAACCCTCTAGGTCAATTGTTTCTTGTTCCGTACATAGTGGATCGTTATGACCGGCAGATATAAAGACAGATACACTATTTAAATCTGGTAAATCAATACCTCGACGTGGCACCATTGGGTGATGTAAAATGGCACCTTTTAAGGAGTCTTTATAGTGAAACAGTAGGCTACCTGCAATATTTGCTCCGTTAGAATAACCTAGTGCAACGATATTGTTTTGATTAAATTGATACTCTTCACTAGCCTTTGATAAAAATTCATGTAACTCTTTTGTCCGAAAGATAAGATCCTCTTCGTCAAACACGCCTTCAGCTAACCTTCTAAAAAAACGGGGCATCCCATTTTCTGAAATATTTCCACGAACACTGAGAATAGAAGCAGTTGGATCAATTATTTCTGCTAGTGGTAGCAAGTCTTGCTCCGTTCCACCTGTTCCGTGTAATAATAACAACGTAGGTTTTGCAGGGTCTGAACCTTTTTTAAAAATATGCTTCATAGCTCCTCCTTCTATTCACCTGATAAGATGTTAAACTTTTATCTTGGATTCAAGGTAATTATAGTATTTGAAAATTCAAGCTGTCAACCCTATTTAACTAAGGCGAGCTCAAGAATTTTTTCTTTCTTATCCTTGAAAAAAACAACTGCCAAGATATCCTCCGGGCAAGTCTTGGTACCATTAACGAGCAATGAGGACTTTTAATTGGTCCACATTTACCTCTTCGTTAACCGTTTCTCCATATTTGATTTGCTCATAAAGTTCGTTTAATACATTTAATTCTTTTTCATAACCGGGAACCATTTTGATAATTTCACTTATTGTTTCTCTAATTGTTAGAGACGGGTGATAAACATATCCATTGTTCACCTGTTCTTTTACCAACTCTCGATAAAGATAACGGATTTTTTGTTCTGTACTCAGTTGTTGCCAAGTTGGTTTTCGATGATAAATGGTTCGAACTGCACGTGTAATTTTATCTTTTTGTTTCGCAACAAATGTATCCCAATCAAATATGCTTTCTTTCTCATCTATATAAGATTGGTCAACTTCTTCTTCCTTTCTTTGTCCTAGCAATTGATTTGCAAATCGGCTTATCCAATTAGTCACCTTTTTTATGATTCGGCGAAATCGTTTTGCTAACATATAGATGAGAAAAAGGGCAAGACAAATTAACCCAACCGCTACAACAGCATACATGATTTTTTCAAACCAAACAGCGATTAATGATGGCTCTGCTTTTTCTGTTCCCAAAATATCTGGTTGTTGTGCTTTAGGTGGTTGCTCAGGTGGCGACTCATCATTTCCATTTAATGTAAGTAACCACACAATTCCTTTGATTGTTTGATAGATAGCTTGCTGAATAAATGCCTGAATCGCCTGTAAATTAGCTACCAGTAAAGCAAATACAATGGTGATGATTATAAATAATCGGTTTTGTCTTATCACGTTTTTGGTTAACATCGGCCTTGCCTTCTTTGAGAGCGTTGCAGCCTTCAAGTGTTCGTCATTTGCACTAAGTAGAGTAACGATTAACAGGATAAACCCTGCAAAAGAAACAATCGATAAATAATTTACTAATTCTTCTTTATACCGAAATACTACATATCCAATCACATATATTGGTAAACCTATCACCCAAAGATAAGAGCTAGGAAATAGTTCCTTTTTATCGTACACGGCATACCGACTAGCACGGTAAGTTAAGGTGAATCCCAATACTAACGCTACTATGGCAGTTAAAATAGACGAAAACAACAAGAATAGTGAAAGCAGTGTCATGAACAAAGAAAAGGCTACATATACCCATTCCTTTTTCTGCTTTATGAATAAACGAAACAATAGACCAGTCATCATTAAGACAGGAAATTGTAGGAGCCATACAACTAGTTGATATTCTTGTAAAAGTACACCTATCATCAAGATTACTGGGAAAAGGACAAGAAACTCTACCAATGCCTCTAACGTTCGACTAAAGATATTACGCATAGCGCTCACCTAACTCTTCCACATCCATTTCCTCCAACAATACCACTTCGACAGAATTACCAAGACCCTCCAACTCATAAATATGTCGAACCATTTGCTCTGTTTTTCTCGATGTTAAGATTAAAATATCATGGTTTTGGATTTGTCTATTTATATCTTCAAGAAGAAAATAATTAAAGTTTCGACTGCGATCCATGCTAATTTTTGCCATCGTATCTAAAATAAATTCTAATTGGTTTTCACCGTTACTAGGCTCAATTCGGACGGATGCTTTCCTTTTATCAGTTGGATTACTGTAAGGTGGTACAAGGTATCCATTACACCCAAAACCAGTACTGACCCCGTTACGAAGAGAATATTCTGCAATGGAGGCAGCATAAGAAATTGCTCGCTCTATAAACGCAGGGTTTTCAATTGGTAGCCAAATATCTTCTGTTTGATCAAAATTAACATAGATTAATAAGTGATGATCAGCAGTAAAATCCTTTTTGTTCACTTGGAAACGTCCAGCCCTGGCAGTTGCCTTCCAATTTATCGTCTGTAATGAATCACCATTTTGATAATCTCTGATTCCTGCATTAACAAACGGATCCTCAACAATCCATCTTTTCACGAAAATCTCACCTAAAAAACTATGAGAAGGAAGGGGAATTTCTTCTATAGGCACTAACCTTGGATAAACTGCAACAGAAGTTTTTGCCTCCATGCTTTGGAATTTCTCTGAAAAACCAAACGGGTCACCAATTGACATGGATACGGTGTCAAGTTGATAATAGCCTCGTTTCGTACAGGTCAAAAAATGTTTTCTAGTAATCTTTTGATATGGAAATAAACTAAAGATTGTACGATGAAATACCTCATTTTCAACTTGAGCACCTTTATCATCTTGGTTTTGAAACAAAAAATTGGCGTTCATTTTCGACTCTAAGCGCAGCCATGGAAGAGGTAATAATTTGCGGTTTGAGATCTCATCAATCATTTCAATCTCTTCACCTTCAAAAACTGCTGTACGGTTGAATGACCGACTATAATATATGTTCGCAAATCCCCATTTCTCATACATTCTACTTTGGATGAAGATAAAGCAGATGGTTATCACTATGATCCAACCGATATTCATTTGGCAACCCATTCCTTTGTCGGATCATCGGCAGGAACGGTAACAAGGGTTAGAATTTCTTCTAGGATGCTATCGATTCGATTTTCTCTAGAACCCATTCTCTGTTTCACTTGAATTCGATGACCTAATACAGCCTTAACCATCTGTTTAACGTCGTCTGGGATAACATACGTACGCCCTTTGATTGCAGCGTAAGCTTGGACTGCTTTCAAAAGCGCCTGACTTCCTCTTGGACTTACACCTAATGCAATAGATTCGTTTTGTCTCGTTTGTTCAACAATATCAATAATGTATCCTAGGATGTCGTCGCTGACATGAACATTCCGATAAATATGTTGGGCTTCTAATAGTTCTTCTTTAGTAACTACTGCTTCTATTTCTTCTAACGGGTCTTTATCTTTAAACCGCTTCAATATGTCGATACTTTCTGACTTTGTCGGATAGCCTAATTTAACTTTCAATAAGAATCGATCTAATTGTGCCTCTGGTAGTGGAAAAGTCCCCTGATTTTCCACTGGATTTTGAGTAGCAATTACCATAAAAGGCTGATCTAATTTCCTCGTTTCCCCGTCTACCGTAACTTGCTTTTCTTCCATGCTTTCTAGCAAACTGGATTGCGTTCTAGGTGTTGCCCGGTTTATTTCATCTCCGAGCAAAATGTTTGAAAAAACCGGACCAGGTCGAAATTGAAACTCTCCTTTTACCTGGCTAAAAAAGTTAATCCCGGTAATATCTGTTGGTAATAGGTCCGGGGTAAATTGAATCCTATTAAATGTACAGGATAACGACTTAGCCATTGATTTTGCTAGTAACGTTTTCCCCATGCCTGGTACATCTTCTAATAAAACGTGACCAGAAGCTATTAATGACACTAATAAGTGATCAATGACCTCTGTTTTTCCTACAATTACTTCGGATATGTTTTTTCTAACTTTTTCAGCTAGCGTTTGAATTTCGGTTAGTTCCACTTTTAATCCCCCTCTTTGTTATCGCTTTCAATTCCTATTCAACATACTTGTAAATTATTAACAGTCTTCTAAATAGATTTGACGTAAATTGTTAAAATCCTCTTTTCTAATCGATTTTTGTCCTTTTAAGTTTATCCTAGATAAGGATTATGAAAATTTCTAGGATATTTAATTTGATGTACTAGCCATTAATCACTTACTATTAATATAATATAAAAAAAGGGAGATGATTAAGCTGTTTGGCGAACAAATTTCAATTAAACTTGAGCTTTCTGCACGAAGAGCTTTAAATATTAAAGAAAAGAATGGAATGGGTGGTATTTTTTCCGCAAATTATATTGAGAAACATAGAGGAGCCTTTACTGTCCTTTGTGCTGCATTAGCTCCCTACTACCTTAACTCTACAGAAGAGCAACGCAAGACATTAGATGAGATGATCAATAGGTACCAAATTTTAGAAGAAGACTGTAGTTCTGAGGAATATTTCAAAACAACTAATCGCGCTGCCGAAGAATTAAAAAGTTTATTAAATGATTTAGGTGTCCAAGACGCTGAATAGTTTGGCCAATTATTTAAGTAGTATTATCTGCTTAGATAACCATCGTTAAGGGGATTTGCGATCATGAACTTTTTACCACTATCAATTGACTTATCAAATAAACAGGTACTAGTTGTTGGCGGAGGGAAAATAGCTGAAAGAAGAATTAATAAGCTGATTGATGCTCACGCTGACATAACCGTTATAAGCCCTACAATAACGGATAAACTTTTGCCATTAGTTAACCAAAACATAATTAAATGGAACAAAAAAAAGTTCGAGCCTAAAGATTTAACAGACGCTTTTCTAGTGATGGCTGCCACAAATGATTCCGTCATTAACAAACAAGTAGTTGATGCAACACCAAATCAAACGCTAATTAATGTCGTTGACAACCCTAACCTTGGCAACATCCAGTTCCCAACCCATTTTCGTCGAGGAAGATTATCCATTTCAATTACAACTGATGGAGCAAGTCCAAAATTAGCAAAAAAAATAAAAAATGAACTTGCAAAAACATATGACAGTCGTTACGAGCTATATCTTGATTTCTTATTCAATGCAAGGCAATTAATTAAGAAAGCCAACATCAACAAGCAAGAAAAGGATATATTATTAGAACAATTGTTGGAAGATAAATTCCTTCACAAAGAGCGTCAACAAAAACATCTTCATTGGCTTACCACATTATTTAAAAAATAGATTACCCCAACAGAAAAGCGGAGGGCGCCTTGGTTAGGCCCGACAGGCATAAGACAAGACCTGACGTGGCGCTCTTTGCCACAGAAGGGATTGACTTATGACCCTAGGGGCTAGGCGCCCGGAGCTAGACATCAAGAAAAGCGAGTTTAATTATCCTCTATATGAGAGGATAATTTACTCTTGCACAAAAACCAGTTACCCACGGAATTAGAATGCTATTTTCTACCTATCAAGCTGAATCATTTCAATGTGTAACCTTCTTTCCATTTTTCTAGCTGTTTGATGCCGTTGAAATTTTCTAGTTGATCTTTAGCAATTTCAATGCCTGCTTCAATTGTTGGTGCTGCCCCAAACAAATAGTATCGAATACCAGTATTAAAAAGTACCTGCTGATAATAATATTCATATTCCCTTACCTTTTCTCCGCTTAAAATCGATACGATAATCTTTCTTTGTTCCTTCGCCGAAAGCTTTTTCGTTTTGTCAAAATCTTTGTTCAGCACCCCATAATCAGCTGGTTTCACAATAAAGGAATCAAGAGAATCTCCTGTTAACGAATAGATAAAACTATTACGATGTACTGGTAAATCTTCTGAACCTTCTAATCCTTGCACAATGTAAACTTTTTTAAAACTTAAATCTTTAAAAATAGGATGTATCTTCTCTATAGCAGTCCGATGAAAAGCTCCCATCATTACCGAATTAGAGTTGGAAATATTTAATAACTTTTCAACGGTATTCAATAACGTCCGAACACCTATTTGTTCTCTTATTGGTCTTAATTTCGCTAAACTAGAACAATATCCTTCGGTCCAAGCAAATGCTTGTCCAATCTCATTTAAAGAAGTTGCTATATCTTCTTTTTGCGTACTACCATAAACACCTAGATTCCTTAGTATTTCCTTAATAGAAACGCCATATTTTGGTGGCAACGTATCACTACTATGAAGAAAAGTGGGAATGCCATAGTTTGCTAATAAAATAGCCGATGGAATGGTCGCAGCAAATGAGTTACGGCCAGTATAAGGTCCTGCAAAATCAATTGTCCCCTCAGGACTACTACCTTTCGTTGTATGTTCTTCAAACATATGAACAAATGCTAATAATTCTTCGGGTGATTCTGTCTTTAACCGTAGTGCAACTAAGTATGCTGCAATTTGTGCATCTGTTGCTTCCCCAGTAATGATAGAGTTTGCTACTTCCCTTGTCTCTTGATAGGAGAGATTCTTTGATCCCCGTTTACCCCTTGCCACTTCTTTAAGCCATTGCTGCATTTGTCTTGTCCCTCCCAATCGTTTATCTTTTTTGTATGTCAATGAATCGTCTTCCATCTACACTATCCTAATCTTATCACATTAGTATCTTGCTTACCCAATTGTCTCAAGTGGCATCAATTAAATCGATGTTATATTTATCAATTAATAATTGCGTCGCTTCTGTTTCCGGTAATGGTTTACTAAATAAATAGCCTTGAAGTAAATGATACTTCAAATTTGTCAATTTTTCTAATTGTTGAATACACTCGATTCCTTCTACTACAACACTTAACCCCAATTCGTTTGTAAGGTTAATCACCGAAGATAAGACAGCTTGATTGGCTACACCGTTATCTAAACTATGAATAAACTCTTTAGCGATTTTAATTTCATCTATAGGTAGGCTTGTTAAATAAGATAAAGAGGAATATCCTGTTCCGAAATCGTCAAGAGCAATCATTATTCCAAATTCTTTTAATTGCAACAATTTATCGATTGCTATATTCATGTTATTAATAGCTAATGTTTCTGTTATTTCAATGATTAGTCTCTTGGGTTGTATCCGCTTTAGGGAAACTAAGTTTTTAACTACTTGGATTAAATCTCGCTCATGATAGAATTGTTGTGGGGAAATGTTAACAGAGATTCGGATATCATAGCCCATTTGCTCCCACCTTTTTTGTTGAGAACAAGCACATTCCAATACCCATTCGTTAATATCACAAATCAAACCAGTTGCTTCTGCGATGGAAATAAATTCACCAGGTGGAATAATCCCTAATTCTGGATGATCCCACCTAACTAAAGCTTCCATTCCAATGATTCTCCCGCTAATTTTATCTATTTGTGCTTGATAAAAGAGAACGAGTTGCTTATCTTTCATAGCAGTATAAATATCTTTTTCAATAGTCCATTTACGAAACGACTTTTCTGCATTTAATGAGGTATACATTCGGTAGTGGTTTTTCCCATGGTATTTAACACGGTACATAGCCAGGTCTGCATTTTTCAATAATTGAGTAGTTGTTTTTGCATCATCTGGATAAATAGAAATTCCGATACTTGGAGTAACCGTAATGTGATGATTGAGAATAATAAACGGTCGGTTTAACGATGATAATACTAGGTCTGCTTGTTGAATCACACTATTTTCGTCGTTAATGTCATCTATTAAAATGATAAACTCATCCCCTCCATGCCTTGCAACGGTAGCTTGGTGGGAAAGAGATTGGACTAGCCTTTCGCCTACAGCCTGCAACAATTTATCGCCAAAAGTATGGCCCAAGGTATCATTGATAACTTTGAAATGATCTAAGTCCAAAAAAAGAATCCCAATCTTATTGCCATCGAGGTTAGAACGGGTAACTGCCTCTTCCATTAGTTGTTCGAGCGCCCTCCGATTAGGTAAACCTGTTAATGAATCATGATATGCTAAATAATTTACTTGTTTTTGATTTTCAATATTTTTCGTGTTGTCTTTAGCCATACAAAAAACTGCTGTAACTGTTTCTTTTTCTACTATTGGAATATAAGTAATCTGGAGATAAACGATTGAAGAGTCTGGCTTTTGATAAGACACATCAATGATTTGCGCTTTGCCTTGTTTTGTCTTTTCAAATGATTGTTTTGCATGGTGGATCACACTTGCAGGTAAATGTAAAAAGAAGGAGTTACCTATTAATGTTTGTTGTGATTGATTTAATAAGGCAACTCCAACTGTGTTTGCGTGGATACATTCCCCTTTGTCATTTAACATAAAGGCTGCATCTGGATGATTACTAAACAACGAGCGAAAGCGATGTAAACTAGTCCTCATGTCACTCCATTGTTTTTTTACTTCTAGCAATAATTTCTTTTTGCTTGTAATAATCCGAATTTGTTGAACAAGGCAATAAAAGATTATCACAATAAAACTAATCGTGAAAAATGGGCTAGGGTTAATTTGTTGTAAACTGGCTACCATGACCATAACTAAATATGGAACGTATTTTGTAGCAAAATTGGTTAATCTCTTTGTTTCTTTTTCCAACCTTTGATCAATATTCATCTTTAGCCCCCACTTGAATTATCCTTTCTTTTGTAAACTACTATCTCCCTAAAACGAACACGTTTAAATTCAGTTCTTTTCAAAAGACATTTTCCAGCTAAACATATTCTTTTCCTCGTTCCGTTCATAGGTTAAATAGGCATTAAATTTTTTTCCATTTTTACTAGTTAGACCTTTCACAAAAGCAACTTTATTTTTCAACAAAGATTTGACAAGTGTTTTAGTCACTTTCTTCTTCATAGTAGCCAAAAATTTATCATTCTTCCAAACAACAAATGTACAGCCACTTTTCCAATTGCTGCATCCAAAACCTTTCTTCCCCTCGATTACTTGGTTTCCACACAATGGACACGGTCCGAGTGGATCCCTTCTTGGCGTCGGAGGAACATTTTTATTTACTTCTTTAATAAGTGTGTCTTTATCTTCCTTTATTCGGGCGACGGCTTGATTCGTAAAAGAGCTGATAAATTGGAGAAAATCATTTAGATTTGCTTTTCGTTTTTCTATGTCTGCCAGTGACTTTTCTAGACGGCCAGTGAAATCTAAATTAAATAATTCAGTGACCGGAAATGTTTCCACAAGCCTTTTACCAGTCTCCGTACAAATAAGATTTTTTTGTTGATTGGAAATATATCCAACATCCTTCAACTTTTTAATCGTTTCAGCTCTTGTTGCTGGTGTCCCGATACTAAAACCTGAAAGAACACTTCCTAGATATTCTTCATCCACATTACTTTCTTCATCTTTTTTTCCTTTCCCACACGTTTCCATTATTCGTAATAGTGTTTTTTCTGTGTGATACTTCGGTGGTTTTGTCACGTGGTCAGTAACTTGTAAATTAGTTGCTTCAACCTGTTCACCAATTGATAGTTTTGGGAGTATCAAATCTTTTGATTGAATTTGTTCTACTTTTTTCCAGCCCTCTTGTAACTGAACTCTCCCCTTACAATAAAAAATCCCTTTACATACTTGGTCTAATAGTTTTAACTTGAGCTGCGTTTCTTCATACTCTGCAATCGGCATGAACTGACTTATAAAACGATTTTTAATTGCGGAATAAACAATTTCTTGATCAGGTGTTAACCGTTTTGGTACAACATAAGTAGGTATAATAGCGCTATGGCTTTCCACCTTACTACTATTAAAAATACGCTTAGACTTACTAAATCTAACTTCATCCTTGTAAGGAAAATCTTTCGTCACAGCCTGTAGGACCTTGGCCGTTTTGCTAACTAAACTCTCATCTAATGCTGTACTTGCTGTTCGCGGATAGGTAATCCACTTTTTCTCATATAACGTTTGGGCAACCTTTAGCACTTTATCTGACGTCCAACCTTTATACCTACTTGTAATGTAGCCCTGTAGATTTGACAAATTAAACAAATAAGGGGGAAATTCTTTTTTCTGTTCCACCTGCATGTCTACAACATGACCATGATAATTGGTTATGTTTGCAATCATTTGTTCTAGTGCTGTTTTATCTGTAAACTTCTCTTGCTTGTTCTCTATATACGTGGCCTCAAAGCTTTTCTTTGTCTTAGTAGTAAAAGTAGCTATTAATTTATAATAGTTTTCTGGAATAAATGTTTCGATCTCTTTGTCACGGTCATAGATAATCTTTAAGGTTGGTAATAAAACACGCCCAATATTTAACGCCTTCCCTCTACCTTTTTGGTATTTTAGTGTAGCTACAGAAGTTAAGTTAATCCCAATAATCCAGTCTGTCCACTGCCTCGCAATCCCAGCGTCGCGTAAGGGCTTCATTTGATTGTTTTGGAGCAAGTTTCCCATCCCTCTATGTATTTCTGCAGGCGTCCACTCATTTAATAATAAGCGACAAATCTTTTTTGGAGGAGCTATATAGTCGATAATACAATCTCCAATGATTTGTCCTTCCCTGTCATAATCACACGCTGAAATTATTGTATCAACATCTGCTCTTTTCATTAGGGTGCGGATGATTTGTAGTTGTTTCAATGCTCCGCTATCACGTTGTCCTTTCTTGTTTGAAGCTTCTTTCACTTTATAACGGAATTCATTGGGGATAAATGGAAAATAATTCATGTTCCAGCGAGACAGCTTTGCATCGTAGTCTTTTGCATCATATAGCTGCAACAAATGTCCAAATGCCCAAGTAACAATGAAATTATTTCCTTCAAAATAACCGTCTTTCTTTTGTTTTACCTTTAATGCATCTGCAATGTTTTTTGCTACAGATGGTTTTTCAGCCAAAATAAGTTTCATTAGGGATTTTGCTCCGTTCCTTAAAATTTGTTTCTTTTATGCAAATGGAAAGTGCATACTATTAGTTAGGCTTTGTTCAGAGCTAAACTAAGTAACATTAACCAGCACTTGTAATTTTTTTCTAGAAGAGGTTGTTTAGTTGATCCTAAAAAATCATTTGGAGAAAATGCGACACTTGTAGCTAACGTGAATGGGGAATTGTCTTATGACAATTTTGACTCTGTGAAGAATTTAAGAGTAAGGAAGCAAAGAACTTATCGTTCTTTGCTCTTTATTGTATTACAATTAGAATCCATATTAGTAAAGAGAGCGTAACAGCTAATCCTACTAACGCTTGTTTCCATGCGAAAGGTAGAGAGTTGGGGATGAAACGAAGACACAAACCGACTACTAATCCTGTTATGATCATAATGACAACTGCATAAAGTAACACACCTAAAAAATTATCAATAGGTAGTTTCATAGATTCAATCAAATAACTCATGCTCCCACCTCAGTCAAACTTACATCCAATAGCTAACTTTTTGTTCTATATACATTTTACCAATACTATACTAATGAAAACTAGTCTAAATTAAAAGAAATTTTTAGAGGTGGTAAGATGAAAGAACCAGAATACTTATTAACATTTAACGCTAGTAGTTATGAGTGGTTCCATGAATATGAAGAAATGGTAGCCTTTATTAAACAAAATAAATTAAGTAACTACGAGGCGCTACACATACCAGAGGCATTCGAATTAGAAATTGAAGAATAATGTTAGGTGGTTTCATTCGTAACATTATTCTTTGTTACAACATCAAGAAAACCTGCGACCAAATCTTCCATTTCCCTAAGTTCAATGGTCCGAAAATCGACCACAACTTTATCATCTTTAATGCGTACAACTATCGGAGGAACATGTTGTCGTAAACGATTGGCCAGTTGTTGAGCGGTGATGCCTTTACTAATAATGGTAACGAGTACAGTAGGCACCTCGACATCTGGCATTGTACCACCACCAACTTGTGAAAAACTTTCCTCTATTTGTAAATCTAGTAAGTCATGGTTTAACTGGTGAACGAATTGATTTGCTTGGTCCTCCATAATCTCACGTGATTTAATGATATCGCGAATAGTTGGTAAATGTTCTTCGGCTCCACCTGCAAGATAGGTCCGTAACGTCGTTTCTAATCCAGCTAAAGTCATCTTATCCACCCGTAGCACTCGAGCTAGTTGATGCTTTTTCAACTGGGCAATCCATTCCTTTTTCCCGGCAATAATCCCCGCTTGCGGACCACCTAAGAGCTTATCTCCACTAAAAGATACAAGGTCGACACCTGAATTGATGATTTCCCTTACTACAGGTTCATCCCCAATCCTTACTGACTTAAAGTCAAAGAGTGAACCACTACCTAAATCTTCATACACGATCAGTTGCTGATGTTGGTTGGCTAACGAGACAAGTGAATCTGTTTCGACTGACTCGGTGAATCCAATTGTCTTAAAGTTACTTGTATGGACTTTAAGAATCATTCGTGTGTCTTCTGTAATCGCCTGCTCATAATCATACAGATGGGTTTTGTTCGTTGTTCCAACTTCGACTAGGTGGGCACCACTTTCCTCCATTATCGATGAAACACGGAATGAACCACCAATTTCGACTAATTGGCCTCGAGACACAATAACTTCTTTTTCTTTAGCAAGGGCGCGAAGGATAAGGTAAACTGCAGCAGCATTATTATTTACAACCATTGCAGCTTCTGCACCTGTCGCTTCTTTCAATAGCCCCTCAATAATATCGTGCCTTGAACCACGTTTTCCTTCTTTTAAATTATATTCAAGATTGGAATACCCTCTGGCTACTTTGACGATATGGTCAATCGCTTGATTGCTAAGCCGAGCCCTACCTAAGTTTGTATGTAAGACCGTCCCAGTTGCATTAATAACATTCGTTATTTTTTCTTGAGCAAAATCAGCCAATTGCCCGTCCACACGTTGCCATATTATATCTATCAAAGAATAGTTATTGAACAATTGTTTAGACAGTGTTTCTTGAATTAATTCTTCACGAATGGCATTGATTTGGTTTTGGATTATCTTTGTTATATTTTGTGCCGGTTGGTCAAATTTCTTCATCACTTGCTGAAACTTATCACTTACTTGTAACTCATGGACAGGTGGTATCTCTCTTAATAAATGCTTCAATGTTTTCACACTCCAGATTAATTCACCCTTATCAGAAGACGAACAGAAGCGCATGTCAATTCCTAGAAATGCTCCTTATTGTTCAAGCCTATGGCAAGTTGTTCGTCAGGATGATTTCGATTCAATTTCTTTAATAATAGCTGAAATGTTGGGATGCTGACCCGTATTAAGCTTAGAGTATATCTTTCTACCATCAACTGAAATCTCAAAAGCTCCACCAGAACTCGGGATAAGCTCTAAGGATGCAATTTCAGGCGCGAAAATGTGTAAACAATCGCTCCGCAAAACTTGCTGCTTTTGGTGTATAGTTTCACTGCATGCAAAATTCAATCAAAATTTCATGACTCATGCCAGTATTTCCCCTTTCGATAGGTTTCATTACTAACTATTTATAAGAATTAATTATAAAAGGAAAAAATAACTTGAAAATACTTTATGACTATAACCATCTTCTCCCCTCTTCTACACGACCAGTCACTTTCAGCTCATCCATTAACTCAAGCAAAGGGATTAGATACTTTCTTGACAAATTCCAAACTTCTTTTGCATCCTTCAACTGAAAAGTTTCGTTCGTCTGTTGTTTCAACTGGTTAACAGCCTCGTTAAAAGAAGAGCGATGGATAATTAGGTCATCAGACAAAGGATAAGCCTGGTCAGACTGAATTAAATAGTTTTTTAACTCTTGAGTAAATTCTAACGGAATGGTATTTTTCTTTAAATAATCTTCCCATTTCTTTACTTGTAACCAGTCATCCTTGAGTGATTGAATTAAGTGTTCCATTCGTTTCTCCCATTTCTTTGGTAGTGTAGGGATAAAGCCATTAATTGCCAAAAACTGATCAACCTTTTCTACTTTCTCTTCACTTACAAGTTTCTCAATCGTAAATTCTACTAGGTCTTTCGGGTAATCGATTCGAAGCGTTTGAATAACCTCTGCTTTATTCATACCAAAACGCATCGAATGGTCTTTGTGATAATCACTTATCTGTCCTTGTATTCTTTGAGCGACCCTTTGGATATGCTCATTAAGTGTAAATGTATTTTTAGATATCAAAACGAACGGACTTTCTTTTAAGATTGCCTGTACTTCGGCTTTGTCTAGCGAGGTATCTTTTATCAATTCATTTTCTGATAAAATAATATGCTTACTTAATGCATCTACAACTAGATCAAAAGGAGAGCCTTCTTTTTTCTGCTTTAGCATAGCCATTGTCTTGTCACCAAATCGATATTTCTCACCAATTGGGTCTATTACCCATCCACCTCCAACAGTTTCAACTGGAGTAGGGCGTCTCAC
Source organism: Aquibacillus salsiterrae (assembly GCF_028416595.1). Lineage (GTDB taxonomy): Bacteria > Bacillota > Bacilli > Bacillales > Amphibacillaceae > Aquibacillus_A > Aquibacillus_A salsiterrae. The sequence continues at coordinate 20,993 of NZ_JAMQKC010000017.1, forward strand.
GATGAAACGATCCCCTCTTCGAACAACAATATTCTCTTTTAACCGAATTTGGCAAAGTACTTCTTCCTTCCCTTCAACCATTTCGTTACGGTCAAAAAAGATAATGTGCCCTCTTACTTCTGATGTGCCAACATGTACATTTACTAAGGACCGCTGCTTAATAGGATAGTTTAGGTCATCAACAAAGGTTAAGGCTACATCAATCGTGTCTGTGGTCACAAAATGATTTGAAGAAACCAATACATCTCCGCGCTTCACTTCTTCTCTCGCAATCCCGCTCAAATTGATAGCTGTCCGTTGACCGGCCCATGCCTGTTCGACATCCTCATGATGCACTTGGATATTTCTTGCTTTAGTCGAAATATTTGCTGGTAAAATTGTCAACGAACCACCTTTTTTTACCATTCCTTCATAAATTGTTCCTCTAACAATCGTTCCTTTTCCTTGGACGGAAAAAACTTGATCAATCGGTAAACGAAACGAACCAAACCGGTCTCTGTTTTCCACTTTTTCTAGCGAATGGATAATTTGTTCTTTTAGATCTGTGATTCCTTTTCCAGTGATACTATCTACAAAGAAAAGTGGGGCTTTTGCAAAATTTGTACCTTGTAATGCTTCCCTAATATCTAACCCTGCAAGTTCTAGTAGATCGTCCTCGACTAAGTTCGTCTTTGTAACTGCTACAATACAATTTGTTACACCTAGAAAACCTAAAATTTCTAGATGTTCTTTCGTTTGTGGCATTACCCCTTCATCAGCCGATACCACTAACACGACTAAGTCAATCCCAGCAACTCCGGCAATCATTTGCCTGATAAACCGTTCATGTCCTGGTACATCGATAATAGAAATAAGGCTATTTTCCGTCTGATGTAGTGGTGCATAACCAAGTTCAATAGAAATGTTCCGTTCTTTCTCCTCTTTCAGTCTGTCGGTATCAACATTTGTTAACGCTTTGGTTAAGGTAGTTTTACCGTGATCAATATGACCTGCCATCCCGACTGTATAATATTGTGGGTCCATCCTGAATCCCTGCTTTCCGAATCCTTTTCTCTTACTGTAATCGCATTAACAAAAAAATTTCAAGTTAAATGACTTGTATTCAAAGCCAAGCCATTGCTGGATCAATCAGTTTTACCACCTGCACAGTTTTTATATAATGCACACTAACTTGTTAGGGTTGATTTTCGCTCCAGGCAGTCGCTTATCAGTGATTGGGGGCCGGCCTCATCGACACATTTTGTTAATCCGACCTCAAATGTGTCGATAATCAGGGTCACTATCGACACATTTTGTTAATCTAAATTCAAATCTGTCGATAATCAGGGTCACTATCGACACATTTTATTAATCTAAACTCAAATGTGTTGATAATTAGGTCCATCATCAACACATTTTATTAATCCGACCTCAAATCTGTCGATAATTGAGGGCCTCATCAACACATTTTGTTAATTTGACCTCAAATGTGTCGATAATTAGGGTCACTATCGACACATTTTATTAATCCGAACTCAAATGTGTCGATAACCAGGTCCATCATCGACACATTTTATTAATCCGAATTCAAATGTGTCGATAACCAGGTCCACCATCGACACATGTTATTAATCCGAACTCAAAAGTGTCGATAGTGGCACCCTTTAGCTCGATGAGGCTCATCAGCCACCCATGGAAAGCAAGTGTATTTCCGGAGCGGTTGATTAACACTGGATCTTATGTCAAAGGTTGTTGCACAGTATCCATCTATTATGAAATAAAAAGTAACAAACGATACGAAAACAGCGCTTTTTTAAGAAAAGCGTAAGTGCCTTGGTCAGACCCGAGGGGCTAGGCACTGAAGCTAGACAAGAAAAGCGTAAGTGCCTTGGTCAGACCCGAGGGGCTAGGCACTGAAGCTAGACAAGAAAAGCGTAAGTGCCTTGGTTTACAAAAAAAGAGCGACTAATTGCCGCTCTTAATGCTTCTTGTTTATTTCTCTTCTTCATTTACCCCGAATTGGACACGAGGGTTATTGGACATATCAATGTCAACACCTGTTGCATTCTTTTGGTTCTTTGGTGTTTGCGGTAACTTTGCTTTGTTATTCTTTCTTTGACGATGTTCATCTCTTCCCATGCTTCCACCTCTTTTCCTATTCTCTTCAACCATAGTATGTAAGGAAAGGTTCGTAATCATAAGCAATTTCATTTATTTTTTTATAAAACTATCGCTGGCCTACACGGAGCATAACTACAAGCAACAGTTAACACTCACATCTAGCTAAAACAAAAATCTTGCGAATGTATCCTATTTCGTTATAAACTAATAAATGCTTGGTCATGATAACAATGGGGTTGGATGGGTGACTGGTGTCCCCCTGGGTCTTCAAAACCCTGAGGGAGGCGCGTGCCGTCTCCGGTGGGTTCGATTCCCACACAGTCCCGCCAAATATAACCGTATTATCTAAAACCAGTAAATACTTGCTTACGCCAATGGAAACTCGTTGGCGTTTTTTGTTGGTTATATGATCATGTTTATGGGATACTTAGGTAGATAGGAGGCTATTCATGAATGTTTTATTAGTTACACCCAATTTCCATCAAGCACGTGGCAACACCATAACTGTAAAACGTATCTCCGATGGTTTAAACAACCTTGGTATACATACAGAGATTATTTCGATGACCGAGGAAACCGAGTACACATCGATACCAGATGCAGACATTGTCCACGGATTTCACGCCTATACCTTTTATCAATTTTTACAACAACTTGACGAAAAACCTAAATCTTACGTGATTACGATGACAGGAACTGATCTCAATCATTTTCTGTTTAACGAACGAACACGAGAAGATGTTTTGCAATGTTTAAAAGACGCTGATGCCGTTCATGTGTTTAACAACGAGGCAAAACAGATTGTACTAAAAGAAATTCCGGAGGTAGCGGATAAATTATTTATGTTACCACAAGGGTTAAGTACCTTTAAACCTGTTGATACTTTGTTTAAAAAAGAAGTGGATACGTTTCTTTTTATCCTGCCAGCAGGCATACGTAAAATTAAAAACGTACCTTTTGCTATCTCATCCTTAGCTAAGTTACATAAAGAAAATCCGCGTATACGTTTATGGCTAGTTGGGCCCATTTTAGAAGAAGACGAAGGAACAAAAGTTCAACACCTTGTCGATGCAAATAGCGACTGGGTCACCTATTTGGGACAAGTGCCCCATGAACAAATGGGCGCGCTGTATAGTCTAGCCGATTGTATATTGAATACATCCATCTCTGAAGGTCAATCTTCGGCGATTTTAGAAGCTATGCAGTACGGCTTGCCGGTTTTAGTATCTGATAATGAAGGGAATAAAGATATTGTCAAGAATTTGGAAACAGGCTTTATCTACCACTCAGAAGACCAATTTCTTGATTATGCTAATCAAATCATGAATAATATCAGATTAAGACAGGTTATTTGTGCCAATGCAAAAAATTACATTACCAAACAACATTTAGATGTGGATGAGGCACACGTCCTGTTAACAATATACAAACAAATTTTAACGTAGGTTTCTCACATATTTTAAAGGAGTGATTTGTTGTGTCAAAAGATGAAATCATAAAACTAACGTCTTTATCCACAAAAGGTGGCTGAGGATGTAAAATTGGTCCAGAAGACCTGGCGCAAGTGTTGCGTCATTTACCCAAAAATGTACCCGACCCGAATTTGTTAGTCGGGTTAGACACCTCAGATGATGCTGGTGTCTATAAAATTACTGAGGATATTGCCTTAGTTCAAACATTAGATTTTTTCACACCAATTGTAGATGATCCTTACATGTTCGGTCAGATTGCAGCAGCAAACTCTCTTAGTGATGTGTATGCTATGGGTGGAAAACCGATAACTGTCATGAACATTGTTGGCTTCCCCATTAATTCACTAGATAAAAGTATTTTGGCTGACATTTTAGTCGGTGCTTCCGATAAAGTGAAGGAATCAGGAGCTACCCTTGTTGGTGGGCATTCTATCGATGATCAGGAGCCTAAATTTGGTTTATCGGTAACTGGAACCGTGCATCCTGATAAAATCCGCGCAAATGTTGGTGCAAAACCAGGTGATAAATTAATTCTGACAAAACCAATTGGTATTGGGATTTTAACAACAGCAATTAAAAGGGACCTTCTTGATGACGACAGTTTAACTCAAGTCATGGACGTGATGGCAACACTTAATAAAGACGCAGCCGAAGCGATGGAAAACTATACGGTTAACGCTTGTACAGACATCACAGGATTTGGACTATTAGGTCATACACGGGAAGTCGCTGAAGGAAGCAATGTCGGGATAACAATCAACCATCAGGATGTGCCAGTTTTATCAAAAACAAGAGAACTCGCAGAACAAAATGTCATTCCAGGTGGAACACGGAAAAACCATAAATGGTTAGCTTCTTCGATTGATTATAGTTCTGACATCGACGAACTAACGCAATTAATTTTGTGTGATGCTGTCACGTCAGGAGGACTACTTATTTCAGTTCCAGAACTCGAGGCAGACTCTCTTCTTGAAGACTTAAAAGCGAGAAATGTTGCAGCAGCAATTATTGGAGAAGTGACAAGTGAAAGCCCCGGGCAAATCAAAGTAAGATAACTGAGTGGGCAAGCCAAACAGGACTTTTCCTAAGCCCTGTTTGGACTTGTCTAGGAAGTTATAAAACTTGCTCGATGTTTGATAATATAAAAAGTCATCTGCGGCAAGCTTTGGTGCCACTCGCTTTTGTTCTGATGATATAGAATAAAGAAAGAAGGGTACGTTATGAAAGTTCTTGTGACAGGTGGATTGGGGTTTATTGGTAACTTCGTCGTCCAATCATTATTAAGCAGACAACATACGGTCAGTGTCATTGATCTAACCTCTAGTTACCAACCAGATCAATCATTCACTTACTATTCTATTTCAATTAATAATAAGGATAAAGTTAATGACGTTTTTGCCGCAGAACTACCAGACGTTGTTATTCATTTAGCTGCGCAAGTAAATGTTGAGCAATCAATGAAAGAACCATCTAAAGATGCGTCCGTTAATATTATTGGAACTACTACAATCCTAGAGGCTTGTAAACAATTTAACGTTAAAAAAATAATTTATGCTTCCTCTGCTGCTGTATACGGTGAGCCACAATACCTTGGAATAGACGAAAATCATCCACTTACGCCTATTTCTTATTACGGACTATCTAAACTTACTGGAGAACACTATATTCGGTTATTTCATCAACTTCATGGCCTAACTTACACAATACTGCGATTTGCCAATGCTTTTGGCCCTTCATCTAACGCTAAAAATGATGTGATAACCAAGTTTGTGGAACAAATGGTCTCACATATTCGCCCCACCATTTTTGGTAATGGAAAGCAAACAAGGGACTTTATCTATGTAGAAGACATAGCTATGGCAATGATTCAGTCTTTGGAATATGGAGATAATCAGACTGTTAATATTGGAACAAATCAACCAACTAATTTAAATGAGTTAGTATCACTAATCAATGAATTGACAAACCAAAACCTAAAACCCATTTATCAAGCAAGCCGTAGTGGGGATATTACGAACAGTTACTTAACGAACCAACAGGCAATCCATCACTTAAATTGGAAGCCGATGTTTTCGTTAGAAAAAGGTATTAAAGAAATATTAAGACATAAGTCAAACCAACTATATTGAGGTGTAAATGATGAAAAAACTATTACTTCTTATCCTTACTAGTCTATTTTTTTTACTAGTAGCATGTGGAGATGAAACCGAAGAAAGTGAACAAAGTAAGGAAAGTGGAAGTGATGAAGCCTTTACAATTGGGGTTATTCCGGCACAAACGGAAGGATCGATGCAAGAAGCAATGGATGAACTTCAAGCTACTTTGACAGATAAATTAGATCGTGAAGTATTAGTTGAAGTATACCCAGATTATAATGGTGTCGTAGAAGCGATGAATTTTGACAAAATTGATATGGCCTATTTTGGACCATTAACCTACGTCATAGCAAACGCCAAAAGTGGTGCAAAGGCAATAATTACTCAATTAATTGATGGGGAACCGTTTTACCGTTCGTATATTATCACAAATAAAGAAAATGAATGGAATACATTAGATGAGCTCCTATCTGATCCGAGTGAAATAGACTTTGCATTTGGTGATCCAAATTCTACTTCAGGCTCATTAATACCTAGTATCGAATTACAAGACCGAGGTGTCTACCAATCAGAAGATGAGCATTCCTTTAATTCTGTTCGATTTACCGGTTCACATGATGCAACAGCTTTAGCTGTTCAGAACAACCAAGTTGATGCTGGTGCGATTGATAGTGCTATTTATAATCAGTTAGTTGAATCAGGTAAAGTCGACGGAAAACAAATCAAAACCATTTGGGAATCTGAAAAGTTATTCCAATACCCTTGGGCCGTCCGTAAAGGAACTGACGAAGAAACAATTGGAGCACTAAAGGAAGCCTTCTTATCGATTGATAGTGAAGTAATTTTAGATGCTTTTGGTGCTACCGGATTTACTGAAGCGAGCAACGAGGATTATGAAAGTATTCGTCAAGCAGCAGTGAAACAAGGAATTATTGAAGAATAGAGCTGATTTTCGTGTGGTTTAAACGACGTCATTTTTTTACTGTCGCCCTCCTTGTCGTTATTCTTTATATTAGTATGAGGATGACTGAATTTGATTTAGCAAAATTTCGTGACTTTCGCAACATGATTGATTTTTTACACGAATGGTTTCCAATGGAAACATCTAAATTGGATGGGATGATATCAGATAGCTTAGAAACGATTGCTATGGCTTTTTTAGGAAGCTTCTTAGGACTTTTGATAGCTCTTCCGATTAGCTTTGCAGCAGCGAAGAACACCGCGTCGTCAAGCTTTTTGTATCAATTTACTAGGATAATCCTAAGTTTTATGCGATCCATTCCAGAAATCGTGTTCGGATTAATCTTACTAACAGTATTAGGTTTAGGACCTTTTCCTGCTGTTTTAGCTATCCTATTCCACAATATCGGTGTATTGGGTAAATTAATTTCTGAACTAATTGAATCCTCTGACCCAGGGCCGAAAGAGGCCTTGGAAGCAGTTGGAGCAAAACGGTGGTTTGCATATTTGTTTAGCATTCTACCACAAATTTGGCCGAATGTTCTTTCACATTATTTTTACCGGTTAGAAGTGGCTATTAGAACCTCACTTATCTTAGGGTTTATCGGGGGCGGTGGCATAGGTCAACGACTATTTATTGATTTTAAAACCTTTCAGTACTCTTCGGTATCGATGGACGTCTTTATTATCATGGTAATCGTTATCTGTGTTGATTTGCTAGGTAGTTATGTGAGAAATAAAGTTATATAAGGAGGCGGAAATGTTAGAATTAAAAAATTTATCCGTCCAATATACGAAATATGAAGACGCTGCTCTATCTGATATAAACTTGACTTTTAAACCCGGTGAGTTTGTCTGCATTTTAGGAAAAAGTGGTGCAGGGAAATCAACACTAATAAGGTGTATCAATGGATTACAAAAACCAACCCGTGGGGACGTTTTCTGGAACAAGCAGTCTATTACCAAGTTATCCGAAGAACAATTACGTAAGGTAAGACGTGAAATGGGTATGATTTTCCAACATTTTAATCTAGTTCCAAGACTAACTGTATTACAAAATGTTTTGACAGGTTCATTTGGAAATCGCTCCACGTTTAAAAGCCTGTTAGGTTTGTTTCATGATGAAGAAGTATCACAAGCTATGCAGGTTATTAAAGACGTTGGCTTAAAGGAACAGACCCATCGTAAAGTTGAAAAATTAAGTGGTGGTCAAAAACAGAGAGTTGGAATAGCACGCGCACTTTTACAACAGCCTAGAATATTTCTTGGAGATGAACCTGTTTCAAGTCTTGATCCGGGAACAGCAAACCATATCTTTAACCTAATCCAAGAGATGCATAGTAAGCACCAGCTTTTAACGATAATAAATGTGCATGATGTTGACATCGCAAAGCGTTATGCTACTAGAATAATCGCACTAAAAAATGGTCAAGTGATTTTCGATGATACTCCAGAATCGTTCGACCGTGATCAGTTTCATTTAACGTACCATGCTTTCTCTAATAAGTTGGAGGAACTCCCAATCCGAAATTAAACGAAAAGAGGGTAAATGTACTATGATAATTAAAAGTCCTTGAGTGGTTGACCAATCACGGGTCGTGTACGACTCAAAAGACGAAAATGTCCTAACAAAAATAAAAGGAACTAGAGATAAAACAGTTGTATTAACTTTTGACGACGGGCCAAGTAAACTGCTTCCAAACCTATTGAATATCCTAAAGGAAGAACAGGTTCCCGCTGTCTTTTTTTGGCAGTCTCGATTACTATATCCGAAACGGCCATGGCAGCGATTGTTAGAGGAAGGGCATCATATTGGCTCGCATACGATCAATCACCCTGATTTGACAAGGCTTTCCTATCAAGAACAGCTTAAACAATTAAAAGTGAGTGTATCTGAAATAGAAACCATTACTGGCCAAAAGGTAAACTTTTTCCGTCCCCCTTTTGGCCAATATAATGATGACACAATCAAAGCCGCAAAAGCACTCGGTTTAACGACTGTTATGTGGCGAATTGCTGCAATTGACTGGGAACTTAAATGCGACCCTGAGCAAATCATTACCAATGTAATAGATCATTTAGAAGATGGAGCGATCATTTTACTCCATGAACTAGCACAAACTATTGAGGTTCTCCCAACCATCATCCAGTCTATAAAAAGCAAAGGATATTCCTTTACTACTTTGTAAGAAACCTGGCCAAAATCTTCTAAGGGGAGCTTTTAAAGCACAGACTTTGATGTCTGTGCTTTAAATTTAGCTTGCTGTCTTACCTTTTTAAAAAAGGTGAAAAAATTGGAACATAACAAGCTGCCATTTCTTATCCTGTAAGAGATGGGAGTGAAAACAGGTGATTCAGACGATTATTTTTGATTCATATGGGACGTTGTTTGATGTCAATGTGTTATCTAATAAGTTAAATAATTACTTTCCAGGAGACGGCGAAGCAATAAATAAGACATGGCGAGATAAGCAATTAGATTATGCTTTCATTAGAGAAATAACTGGGACATATTGCCCATTTTCCAAGGTCGTACGTGATTCGTTACATTACGCGGTTAACAAACATGGATACGAACTTCAGCCGTACCAAGAAATTGAATTACTCCAAGCCTATTTGACTTTACCGGTATATCCTGAAGTCAAGTCAGTCCTAACCCAATTAAACCAAAAAAGTTGTGCAATTCTGTCTAATGGGTCCCACGATATGCTTGACCCTCTTATAATTAATACTGGGCTATACCCTTTCTTTACTAGAATTATAAGTACAGATGAGATCAGACACTATAAACCTAATCCACTGTGTTATCACTATGCCTCTCTTGCTTTAGCTAGTCCTAAAACGGAAACGTTATATGTTTCTGCCAATGAATTTGGAATTGCTGGAGCTAATAGTTACGGCTTTTACACGGCTTGGATAAACCGTGATAAAAATCCATTAGATAGGCTTGATAGCTTACCTACTGCTGTTTATCAAGACTTAAATGGAATTCTAGAGTGGTCCTAACATTTTAATATAGATTGTTACCCCCAATTGAAAAAACTGCACCTCCAATTGGGGTGCAGTTTTTTCAATAGTATAATTCTTACGATTGTGCAAATTCCTTTACTTTCTCTTCAGGAACGAACCCAACTGAACGGTTCACTTCTTCACCGTTTTTCACCAACACCATTGTTGGAATGCTCTGGACACCGAACTGTTGAGCTAAATCACTAGTTTCATCAACGTCAACGTAGTAGAACTCAACTGTATCCAATTGTTCACTTACACTTGAGACCACCGGCCTCAACATCCGACAACCGGGTCACCAATCTGCCCCAAATTCAAGTATAACAGGTTTGGTAGCATTTTTGACAAGTGCTTCAAAATCAGCTGATGTTATTGTTTTTACCATCATATCCCTCCTTAATCTTTAATACGTTCCTATTTTCCCCTTTGTTTCGTTTAATATTACCTAACCTTACAACGTTTCTATTTCGATCTGGTTTCAAAAAATGACATTTTCGAACTTTTTCCATGCAAATTGTAGTCTTGTTAGCGCATCATGTAGTAATATAGATATAAAAGTCGAAAAAGACAAGGATTGGTATAAATGGAAACTATTCTCGACACGGACTCTATATCAGAGATCTACCGTTCACTGTTTGATAACAATCAGGACGGCTGTTATGCGTTAGACTTAGAGGGAAACTTTATTATGGTCAATAAAGTTGCTGAAACGATGACAGGATATTCCAAGGACGAGCTACTTCATCATTCCTTTCTTACTATTTTTCATAGAGTACATTTAAGTACAGTACTAACATGCTTTGAACGCGTAATAAGTGGAAGTCGGGAAGAGCTTAACGTTTCACTAAAACATAAACGTGGGAAAAGAGTTGATGTCTCGATTACATCGGTCCCTATTATCAAAAACGGGCAAATCTACGGTGCTGTTGGAATGGTTAAAGATGTAACAGAGAAAAATGGCCTTGAAGCACTTCTAACAGGACAAAATCAAATACTAGAAATGATAGCCTCTGGGAAAAATTATTCTGAAGTGCTAGATTCGATAAGTGCTCTTGTTGAGCAATTAACAAGTGGCTGCAACAGTTCCATCCATTTAGTAAAAAACAGCAATAATCATGTATATCTTCACCCGTCTAGTGCTATACCTGATGAAATCAAACCATTAATGAGGAGAATTCCTGTTAATTCACAACATATGGCAATTGGAAAAGCTGCCTTTCTAAAACAGCCAGTAGTTGTCGATGACTTGGAACTAGACGCTTTGGCTAACGAACTAAATGACCATTTATTTAAAATTGGATTAAAGGCATGTTGGTCTTTTCCGGTTTTAGATACAAACAAGGAAGTTTTAGGAGTCTTTTCTTTATATCAAGGCGAACCAAATTTACCAACGGAATGGGATATACAAGTCATTGAAAAGGCTACCTATTTAATCAGGATTGCAATCCAACATTTTAGTGTCGAGGACAAACTTAATTATTTAGTTTCACATGATCCACTTACAGGACTGCCGAATCGTAATTTATTCAAAGAACAAGTTGATAAAGCAATCCATCGGTGTGAGATTGATTCCTCTTTTGCGATTATGTATTTAGATTTAGACCGTTTTAAGCTTATAAATGATTCATTAGGTCATCATGTTGGAGATACACTTTTATTGGAAGTAACAAAACGGATAAATGGCTGTATAAGGTCTGCTGATATAGTTTCAAGACATAGCGCAGATGAATTTATGATACTGCTTGAAAATGTATCGAATGAAGAAGCAAGTATAGTCGCACACCGTATTATTATTCAGCTAAAAGAACCATTTTTGATTGACGGGCATGAAGTTTTTGTGACACCTTGTATTGGAATAAGCTTTTATCCACTGGATGGTATTGATGTTAATGAGTTAATTCGTAAAGCAGATGTATCGATGTATCAGGCTAAAAAAGAAGGAAAAAACAATTTCCGATTCTACGATTTAACACTTGACCAAAAAACGATGAAGCGATTGGAAATGGAAAATGAACTAAGAAAAGCAATCGAAAATCAAGAACTTTCCTTGGAATATCAACCCATTATTAACGTAAAGACAGACCAGATGGCCGGAGTGGAAGCCCTTGTGCGATGGAACAGCAAAATACTTGGTAATGTACCTCCACACGAATTTATTCCTATCGCAGAGGAAACAGGTTTAATTAATGCCATTGGTGAATGGGTGCTAAAGACAGCCTGCACCCAGCTTGTGTTGTGGGAAACTAAACAAGGAATTAAAACAAATGTTTCTGTTAACTTGTCAATCCGACAGTTTTATCAACCAAATTTGTTATCGATGATTGAAAATATTTTAACAAGAACTGGAGTCAACCCGAGTAGATTAACGCTTGAAATAACGGAGAGCATGACGATGGAAGTAGAAGCTGCTACAGTTATTTTAAATGGATTAAAAGAGCTTGGCATAACAATTGCAATTGATGATTTTGGCACAGGATATAGTTCTCTTAGTTATTTAAAGTCACTTCCGATTGATTACTTAAAAATTGACCGCTCTTTCATCCTAGATATGACAACAAGCATAGATGATGAAAGCATTGCAACAACAATACTTGTCATGGCTAAACACCTTGGGTTATTTGTTATTGCCGAAGGGGTCGAAACAAAAGATCAGTTAGCGGTTCTGCAAAACAATTATTGTCACGAAGTACAGGGTTACTTATTTAGTAAAGCACTGCTACCAGACCAAGTTCCTGTCTACATCCAAAATCTAAAAAAACAAGTGTCAAATGAAGAACAAAAGCGCAAGCGCCTTGCCCACCCCTGACAAGCGTAAAACAAGACTCGTAATGGCGGTCTGTGCCATGTAGAGGATTGACTTACGAATCGAAGGGGTAAGCGCTGAAGCTGGACGTGGCTGTTGCTGGATGTTATCCACGTTTGGATTTTTTTATCCTTTCTTACCTTATAAGAAAAGCGCGGGGCGCCTTGGTCAGAACCGACAGGCATAAGACATGACAAAACGAGGTGCTATCAACAGCACCTCGTTTTTATGGTAGGCGATCAAAATTTTTCAATCATTAGTTTCGATCATCAATAGCCATTTGTAAATACCTTCTTGTATTAGGTCCATAAATTCCGTCGTTTACTAAAGCCGGAAATTGTTGCTGAAATTGTCTAACTGCTGCTTCTGTATTCGGACCGTAGATCCCATCAATACCTTGTGGATCAAATCCTACCTGCTTCAGTGCTCGCTGAATTTGTTTTACAGCTTCACCCTCGTCTCCTTGGCGATAAACTCCTGTTGGAAGCGGAAATGTTTCTAATTGTCCACCATCATCCAACACCTCATTAAGTTTGCTTAGTGTCAGTGGACCAACTAAGCCATCAACTTCTAGACCATACTGACGTTGGAACCTCATGACCGCCCGTTCTGTTTCGGGGCCAAACACTCCATCTGCACCATATATCGGCAACGCGAATCCTGCACGAATCAAATCTTGTTGAATTTCTTTAACAAATGTGCCTTCATCCCCCATACCGATTGGCAAATCAAGCGATGCTCCTAATACTTGTGGTTGATCAGTTGAATCACCTTGAAACTCTGTTCGTAAAACGCGCTTAACATCTTCAATAAACTCATTCCATGAGATTCCATTTTGGTGAAATGCATTTAATGGATCAGTTCTTCGGGCTGGGTCAAGTGTGCTATGGGCAATAATATCTGTTTCGGGGTCTAAATTATAACGGTCAACTAAATAGGCATGATACCAAACATAACGGCGATAAGCCTCTGTAAAATCAATCCCTCCACCATATGCTAGTTCAACACCAATTGCTGCATCATTCGCATTAGCCCCAAATCTCTGGTTATCACCAGTTACTTCTTGACGAACATGGTATGCTTTTTCGTTTAAAGGAATAATTTCTAATATGATCTCGTCATCGATAAATGTATGTGCGGATGCAAACGGTTGGATGTTTTGAAAATAACTTCTATTTTGATATGCGGTTGAGCCTGGATTACCTGTATCGTGACTAACAATGAACTCTACATCTTCGATAGGATCACCTGGTCTGGCGTTACCTACACCGATATAGTCTCTAATGATCTCGTATGGCATTTTTAAAACCTCCTCATAAACAATTGCTCAACTACATCGTATTCAACTAAACGAAAAAGTGTAATAAAAAAAGATAACCAAGGATGAAATTAAGCTTTTTATCCTAGTTAACTACATTAAAAAACTATGGTATTATGACAAATTAGAGTGGCTCTATCGTAGATGTATAGAGTTTATTGACCGACACGAAAAACCTGGTTTTGAAAGAATTGAATTCAATGAGATTTGGCTCAATACCGACAAAATGAATAAAACATATATGACTGTCATGGTAGATGTCACCTCGGATACCGTTCAAGTCGAGGGAAGTGTTGATGAATTAGGGGATTTATCAATGAACCAAGATCTTATATAAATATGTTCAAGCAGCAAGCTAAATATTTCATTGAAAAAATATTGATAATCCTAAAAAAAATATTATGAAGAATTAAAACAGCAATCATCTTAAACAAATGGGTGCGAATGCACAACAAGGGTATTCGTCTTTTCTTGTTGAAGTAAATGGCATAAGAATACATAATCGGGAACACTAAAATGAGGTGTTGTTGATGAAAACTTATATAAGTTTAATAATAGGTATCTTTATTATGATTAACCCTTATGTTGCAAGTGCAGAGATTGAAGGATATGAAATTGTTAGTGAGAACAATAAAGAAAATATAACCCTTTATGGTAAGAAAACTAATGGTTTATATAGGGGATTTAAAATTGATTTCAAAGGGGGAATTTACACAAGAAGTTTTTGGAACAGAATAGCACAACAAGTCCATCATATGCCCCACACATATTCTACGAAGACATTAACAAAGACCAAAAGGAAGAGCTAATCATTACTTTGACAACAGGGCATGGTACAGGTTTAAAGTTAGAAGAAGTTCATGTTTTTGACACTCATGATGACCGATTAAACGTAAACGAAGTCATTGTTGATAATCCTTTAGCAATCATTTATAAAAATGTAAAAACAAAATTATCTAATGAACAAGCAGAAGTCCATATAGGTGATAAGGAGTATAAAATCGATATAACTTCTTTTGAAATCAACCCTGAAAACTTATTTGAAGATTTAGGATTTGGGAGCATTATAGATTATGAAGTAATTAACGATAAACTTATGGTCAGAGTAACGGGACAAATATCTCCTGCGTTGTCTATTGGAGATATTATTATTGTTTATGAATACAGAAATCAAATGTATCAAGCGAAAACAATTGATTTTATATCGGATATTGATAAAAATCCTTTTTATGGTCCAGTAAAACATTAAGTGATATTAAACTCTAAAGGGGGCTTTTCCTGAAGATTACTTGATATCGTTGAATGTGGCAATTCATGATATAATTGAATAAACTATTCATGGAAGAGGTGAACGCATTATGAATACAGCTAAAGAGCGTTTGCTTAAGATTATTGATCAAATACCTGAACAAGAAGTGGATAAAATCCTAGATTTTGCAGAGTATCTAAAAATTAAAAGGGAGAAAAGCTTATCTAAGGATTTAACAAAGGCTAGTGAAAGCAGTCTAGATTTTTGGGATAATGACATTGATGATGAGGTTTGGAATGATGTATAAACAAGGTGATATCGTTTTATTACCTGTTCCATTCAGTGATTTAACGAATAGAAAGCAACGACCTGTCCTAGTCATTTCAACCGATAGTTACAATGAAGTGACAGATGATATGGTTGTTGTTGCTATTACTTCACAGAAATCTAGATTATTCAGTGATAATTGAATCAAAAGATTTAAAAGAAGGAAACCTTAAAGTTACATCTGCAATCAGAGCTGACAAGGTTTACACATTATCTAAAGATATTGTTAGAAAGAAATTTGGACAAGTTAATACCGAAGTCCTGGATGAGGTACGAAAAAAGGTTAATGAGTTAATAAGGTAAAGAATGAGTAGGGGCTGTTATTCCAGTCTCTTTTTTAATAAACAGTTATTTTATGAATCAATTCACTTAAACAAACGGGTGCGTTAGTTGAAGTACAGGTCATTAGATTATAAAAAACGCAGAGGATGCTAAAACCTCTGCGTTTTTCCGTGTGATTTTGTTGTCTAAAAGTATGCGATTTACCTTTATATTTACTTTGTGAATTCAGTTATTCTACTTCACAACCGAACTACTTACGGGAGCTCTGCACTACTTTTTTATTCATATTCTTTTTCAAATATCTTCGTACTTCTTACTGTATCGATTGGCCGAACGTAGCTTTCGATTTCCTCGCGCTTTGACTCGAGAAAAGGTGGTAGGGATAACTTTTCACCTAATGTCTCATATGGTTCATCCCCCATAAATCCTGGTCCCTCTGTCGCAAATTCAAACAATATTTGAGGCGCGACACGGCAATAGAGTGATTTAAAGAAAAAGCGGTCAACATATCCCGATGTTTGAAAGCCGAAACTTTGTAGTCGACTATCCCACTGATCCAGTTCAGCTCGGTCAGCGATACAAAAGGCTGCATGATGAACTGTACCATAACCTTGTTGGGCCTGTGGTAACATCACATTGTGCTCTACGATAACCTGAGAACCATTTCCTCCCTCTCCTACCTCAAATAAGTGGTATGACCCTTCCTTAGCAATTTCCTGAAACAATAGCACCTTCTCCATCATTTCTTTAAAGTAGTCAAAATTTTGAATTCGAACAAATAATGGCCCTAGACCAGTAATTGCAAATTCTAATGGAATCGTCCCCTTTTGCCAAGGTGTTCCCGATTCAACTCCCTCATTTTTCTCATCTGAAATTAATTGGTAATGCTGATCATCAAAGTCAACGAAAGACAGTGTCTGTTTGCCAAACTGTTCCTTTATCCCAGAATGTTTTATATTTAGCCTGTCAAAACGTTTTACCCAGTAACTGAGTGCTGCGTCAGATGGTACACGAAAGGATGTTTTTGAAATTTCATTTGTCCCGTGAACTCCTTTAGGAATTCCAGGAAAATCGAAAAAGGTCATATCTGTACCAGCACTCCCCTTGTCATCAGCGAAAAATAAATGATACGTTTCGATATCATCTTGATTAACTGTTTTTTTCACCAATCGCATCCCTAGTACATACGTAAAAAATTGATAGTTTCTTTCTGCACTACTAGTTATCGCGGTAACATGGTGCATTCCTCTTAATGGATTCATTAATCTTTTCCTCCAGTGATTCATAATTGGATAACAATATCTTCACACACTGTCTGAAAAAATAATACTTTAAGTTCAACCGAGTGGAACTGTTATCCAGACAAAATATCTTCAATTCAAGACAAATGTACCATAGACGCTCTTCATAGTCCACTCAAATTACCCACAATGAAGTAGTACTTTGTTTCTCATAGCTATTTCTAAGCACGTCCAAAAAATAAGACAAACATGTTCTCAAATTTATGGTTTTCACATAGTAGTAGAAACAGAGGGGAAAATATATCACAGCCACACATTCATCGTTCGGTAAATTTACAAACACTGAATTCCAGCAAATTCTCATCTCTTTTTTTCATACATACTAAAGGAGGAACAGACATTGGAGCTCTATTATCAACTTGCGGTCGCGATTTCAACAGGGGCAATACTTGCACTAATAAAAATAATAGCGATTGATATAATTCTTTCTGGCGATAACGCTATTGTAATTGCTATGGCAACTAAAAACTTACCAAAGCACCTCCAAAATAAAGCAATATTTTGGGGAACAGCAGGTGCTATCATTTTACGGATTTTGTTTGCAATTATTGTTGTAGCCCTTTTAAAAGTTCCATTAGTTCACTTCATTGGTGGGTTACTACTATTAGGAATCGCCTACAACGTGCTTGTCGAGGAAGAGGAAACCAACATTAAATCACACAATAGTCTTTTCAAATCGATTGCTACCATTATTGTGGCTGACGCGGCAATGAGCTTGGACAATGTTGTGGCTGTTGCAGGTGCAGCCCACGGTCATATCGGAATGATTGCGCTAGGTATACTAGTAAGTATCCCTATTATGATCTTTGGATCAAAATTAATCGTCAAGATATTAGAAAGATATCGTTCGATTAGTTACTTTGGCTCTGGTATTCTTGCTTGGACAGCTGGTGAACTAATTGTCACTGACGAAAAGGTACTTGAATTTTTAAAAATTTCAACTGGCCCAATCACTATTATTATTACGGCTATTTTAACCGCGGGTGTTTTGTTATCAGGCTATGCAGCAAATCAATCTAAAAATGGACATGCTTAAAATATATAAAGACATCACTTTTTTAGTGATGTTCTTTTCCTTGTTTTTGGAGGTACATACCCATTCTGATAAATCTGTCCATGTTGGATTCCGTGTAATTCATTTAGTGCCAATACATTTTCAAGCGCGTATTTCTCCATTGCCTTACTAACAATTCTACTTGCAACCCTTGCATCCTCTAATGCATCATGGTGGATAAATTCGATTTGGTTAAATTCGGCAAGCGTGTTAAGCTTGTAGTTCAGTAACCCAGTCCACACACGTTTGGATAAGGTTACCGAACAAAAGTATTCACAAGTGGGATAATCCAAATGAAAACGATCAAGTGTATGCCTAAGTACACTCATGTCAAAGCTGGCATTATGCGCAACCAACAATTGGTTGTTTAGCAACTTAGATATTTCAGGCCACACTTCTTCAAACGTAGGTGCAGCAATAACATCTTGTTCTGTAATACCATGGATATATGTATGAAACGAGTCAAACTCCATAAGTGGGTTAATTAACGTATAATATTCATTAATAATCCCAGCTTTATTCGCTGTAACTATACCGATAGAACAAGGGCTGTCTCGTTTACTGTTGGCCGTTTCAAAATCGATAGCAACGAAATTCATCTTCCATCCCCCCTCTTTTTGACTTAAGTTACTTTTCGCCATTTTGCTCCATTTGGAAATGGACATTCTTTGTATGCAAGCTTTGCCCGATACTTAACAAAACAGCCGCAGTGCTTACATGTAGTGTTATAAACTAAGGACGGGCAATCCAAACAGTGCTCTAATCTTTCATGATAGGTGTTCTCATCAACTAGATCTAATTCTAGCATTAACTGTTCCTCTACTAACTTATCTATTTCTTGATTGGACATTCGAACGGAAGCAGAACAACCTTTACAGCTCACTTTCATTCCCTCACTTTTATGTGCTTTCCTACAAGAATATCATAACATGATTAAAAAGCGACCAAAAATAAAATCTTTTAATGGTATAAATGCTAACCATTTATCAAATGATATTTAAATAAACGCTTATATTGTGAGGTTCTTTTATGTATGATACTCAAAAACAACTGTTTAACGAATTAAATCAAAAACAAGCAGAATTAACTAAACGTTTCATTGATTATTGGCTTGAATATTCATTTTTTGACAGCTGGCAGTTTTGGTGTACGTTAGCCATGTTAGTCGTACCACTAATTTTACTCTATTTTAAAATGGATAGATCTAAGGCATTACTTCTTGGCTTCTTTGGTTTTAATGTACATGTATGGTTTACTTATATTGATACCTTTGGTGTTAAATTGAACTTTTGGAATTATCCATACCAAGTCATTCCAATTATGGGTGTTAATTTTGGTTTAGATGTTTCCTTTATCCCTGTGTTGTTTATGTTTTTATATCAGTGGATAATTAATAATGACAAGAATTTTTACCTTTATTTTACACTTTTAAGCTTGACATTGGCTTTTGGACTCAAACCTTTACTCGTTGCCCTAGACCTTTTTCAATTAACCAATGGTGCAAACTATTTTCATCTCCTCTTAGGATATTTAACAGTCATGCTAATGTCAAAATGGACTACTAATCTGTTTTTATCTTTTAAAAAAACAAGCGGATAAAATAAACACAACACTCATCATGAAGGATTGAGTGTTGTGTTTATCTAGTCGCAAAAATTATTCCTTATATTTTTTGAGCAGGTCAATCATTTCTGGTAACTCAAATTCCTTAGCATAATCAATAGCAGTCATTCCTTCTTCATCGACAATCATTGGATTAGCTCCTGCATCAAGCAACAATTTTGCAGAGGATAGATTATCCATGACGACAGCTGAATACAGTGGAGTTAATCCATATTGATCGATAAGATTAGGGTCAGCACCGTTTTCGAGTAACAACGGAACTAATTCCGTATTCTCATAGTCAATAGCAATAGAAAGTGCACTCTCTCCATAGTTCGTTAACTGATTTGGATCTGCTCCTGCCGCAAGAAGTGATTCAACTTTTTTCGTATCCCCATTCATGGCAGCTTCCATTAAAGGTGTATAATCATCGTTTTCAAAATCAGCAAATAAATTATAGTCACCCAATGTACTTACACCTAAAAATACAGCTCCTGCAAACAAAGCTGGAACAAGTAAGAAAACTAGGACAAAAATTGCTATCGTTGCTTTTTTCCTGTTTACGAGCTGTACAGTTGCTTCCCCTTTTGTCAGTACCTCAATCTCTTGGATACGTTTAGGGATTGGTGGATGGGTCGACAGAAGTTCAGCGATTGTAACCAATATCCCTTTTTTATCATTATATTGGTTCATGTAGGCCTCAATATTTACTTGTTTAAATAATCGCCGGCCACTAGCAAATACTAAAAGTCCTTGAATGGCGTTCTGACCATTACCAGTATAATAAGCCGCCATTCTGTCACAAGTATATTCTGCCAAGCGGGAATAGCTTGTACCAATAAATGGTATATACATAGCTGGTAAGATAAATAAGCTCTTAATTATATGTTTTCTTTTTAAGTGTGCGAGTTCATGGGCGATGGCAAAGTCAATATCAAATTGGTCAGACTCAGCTGCAATATCAACAAAATCAGAATAGAGGACAACCATATTTTTGCCGAAGTAACCCAAAACTTTCGTAGCGAATGCATTTAACATCCCACCAGACTCAACAATATACACCTCAGGAATTTGCTTTAATTCAATTTTTTCCGAAAGGTTAACAACTTTTTGGTAGAGATCTGGGAACTGATTGTTTTGAAGCCTAACACCGTTGATTTGAATATGGGCCATTGAAAAAATATGCGCAAACAAAGAAAAGCTTGCAAGGATAACTAATATAAAGAGCCCAATAATGGTTGCAGCTAAATAGATGACTACGAACAGGCTTGTTATTAAGCATAGTCCATAAAGTAGGTTCTCATTACGGTGTACTAATAATGGTCTATCTTCCACTTCTAGCCCCCCTTTCCTTCGAACTTAATTAGTTCAGGAATGGTCCAATTTTTTTATCATAGAGAGTTACTCGGTACGAACAACCATTGTCCCTGCTACATAATCATGTAAGGCACGTTTTTTTGGACTTGCAGCAATAATATATCCAATAAACAACGTTAGTGCAGATAGGAATTTTCCAATTATTTCGCGCAAAAACATGTTACCAAATCCGACTCGTTCCCCATCCAATTTCGTAACACGAATGCCCATTATTTTCTTACCAAATGTTTGTCCATTGTTAAAGGATTGAAACCAGACATAATACCCAATCGCTATAACGAGACTTATAATAATAGAAACCAATTGATTAGGGTCGTTATTAGCCCCAAAAACGGCCGATATAATCCAGTCCAAAATTCCAACAAGGATTGAATCGATAATTAGAGCAATTGCTCTAATCCAAAATCCTGCTTTTTCCATAGTAAAGCCCTCCTTTTCGTAGTAAGTATAAGTTTCCCACTACACTTGTTCATATACTCAACGCTACTTTTCTTAAGAAAAAGGTATTGACATAATTGGAATCCGTTTGTAATATTAACTACGATAAGTTGATACGTTTACCTTTAAATCAGTCCTGAGAGGCTGGCAAGGTCTTGCAGATGTGTTATCGCTAAAGCAATTATGCTTCAGTGGACAACCTTAACCATAATTTGCATGCATCTTGCCATGACGGTAAGATGCTTTTTTCATGAGATAAGGAAGTATAAAAAATCCAAGAGCTGTCTAGCTCCAGGCGCCCTGCGCTTTTCTTCTGAGCACAGTAAATATAGTGCTATAACTTGCTTCCTTAGGGTATGATAAGCAAAGGTTTCTTAACTTAATAATTTGTTCGAAAAGGAGAGATTGGAATGGCTCATAAAGAAATTCAGGTCGACCAACGTTTGCCATTACTTCAAAGTTTACCGTTAAGTTTTCAGCATCTTTTTGCCATGTTTGGTTCAACCGTATTAGTTCCTGTTATTTTTGGAGTAGACCCCGCAACGATTCTTTTAATGAACGGCCTTGGTACGCTATTATACATCTTTATAACTAAAGGGAAAATCCCTGCCTATCTAGGGTCAAGCTTTGCTTTTATTTCACCTGTTTTAGTCGTCTTAGGAAATTATTCTGGTGGGGAAGGTTATAGTTATGTACTCGGTGGTTTCCTAGCCGTTGGTATTATCTTAGTAATTGTCTCTTATATTGTTAAAATTGCCGGCACCTCCTGGATTGACGTTATTTTCCCTCCTGCTGCAATGGGAGCTATTGTAGCTGTAATTGGCTTAGAGTTAGTTCCAGTCGCAGCTCAGATGGCAGGATGGATTGCACCAGATGGAGCAGGTGAGGACTGGGCAATAGACACAAAAACTGCATCTGTAGCCTTTCTAACCCTGTTAATTACGTTAATATGTTGGGTAACATTACGCGGCTTCTTAAAAATCATTCCAATCCTAATCGGTATTGTGAGCGGGTATATTATTGCATATTTCTTTGGATTAGTTGATTTAACAAATGTTGAAGAGGCACGTTGGTTGTCGCTTCCACATTTCTATCAAATGAAATTTGATTTAACAGCAATGTTAACCATTTTACCTGCTGCGCTTGTTCTTATTCCTGAACATATTGGTCACTTATTTGTTACAAGTAACATTGTTAAAAAAGAATTGACGAAAGACCCGGGCTTAGACCGGTCGTTAGCTAGTAATGGAATTTCAACAATTATTTCAAGTTTCGTTGGGGCAACACCAAACACGACTTATGGGGAAAATATTGGTGTATTAGCAATCACGCGTGTATATTCAACATGGATTATTGCTATTGCTGCTATTATTGCCGTTATTTTATCTTTTTTCGGTAAGTTAGCTGCATTGATTTCTTCGATTCCTTTACCGGTAATGGGGGGGATTTCCATTCTTCTGTTCGGAATCATCGCAGCAAGTGGGATCCGGATGCTAGTAGAAGCTAAAGTTGATTACAATAAATCACAAAATTTAATTCTGACTTGTATCGTCCTCGTTATTGGTATTAGTGGCACAGCCATTCAGATTGGCGTTGTAGAATTAAAAGGGATGGGATTAGCAACAATTGTAGCTATCATCTTAAGTTTATTTTTCAAACTTTTAGAAAAACTAAATTTAACAAACGAAGATTAGACATCAAAACCCCTTGACTAAATAATAGTCAGGGGGTTTTTCAATTGCTAACAAGATTTCTTCTGTTCCTCGTCCGGATTTAACAATACAATCCTGCCCTCATGGAGCTCGATTTGAACTTTATTATTGTCTGATTCAAACCCAATAGCTTCTAAATAATCCCTTGGAATCTGTAATCTACCTGCTTGGTCCATAACCGCTAATTCAACATGAGAATCCTCTGGCTCACCATCCTCATCCATCAAGAGTTCCCTTCCCTGTTCATCGAAAAATTTGCGACGAAGAATTTCACTCGATGTCTTACCATCACGAATCGCAACAACCCGGTCCATCTTTTTCGTTAGTTTCATATCGTGAGTAACAATCACGATCGTAACACCAAGCTCATTATTTAAATAACGAAAAAGGTCTAGAATAATATCTGCTGTCTTTGTATCTACATTCCCAGTTGGTTCATCAGCTAATAGCAACTTAGGCTGATTTGCTAATGCTATTGCAATTGCAACACGTTGCTGTTCACCACCAGACAACTCACTCAGTCGATTGTTTAATCGATGTCCAAGTCCAACCATCTCTAACAGTTCAATTGCTCGTGCCTTTTTTCGTTTTCCATTTAATAACATTGGTAATTCGACATTTTGTCTCGCTGTTAAATAGGGGATCAAATTACGAGCATTATTCTGCCAAATAAACCCTACTGTCTGCAGCTTGTATTGGACAAGTTCTTTGTCAGACATGTTGAGCAGACTTTGACCATCCACGATTAAATTACCAGCAGATGGTCGATCAAGCCCACCAAGCATGTTAAGTAGGGTCGATTTACCACTCCCACTACTACCAATAATTCCCATTAGTTCCCCTTTTTCTACGGTTAAATCTAATCCTTGTAAAGCCATTACCTCTAGCTCGTTATCCACTTTGTAAATTTTCACTAGATTTTTGCATTCAATCATTTAATCCTCTCCCAACTTAATTGCCTGATGAATCCGTATTCGTTTAAGGAGGAACAGGAGGATGGATAATCCAATAACGAGCATGAACAGAATAAAAAGATAGATTTTCATTTCATCATTAGCCTCAAAGACGACATCAAATGGTGGTACTTGCTCTTTGGGATCAAAGGATAGCTGGAATAAGGGTACATATAACTGGCCAGTCAAGCCACCGATTCCAATTCCGAGTATGGAAGCAATTCCAGACGTCAGCAATTGCTCCCAAGTTAACATACCAATTAACTGTCTCATCGATATCCCCATCGCCCGATATATTCCATATTGAAGTATGCGAGATTTTAGTGTTACTATCCAATAAAGCAAAAAGCCAATAAACGTTATAACTATTGAAATTAAAAATCCTAATGTCAATGTACCGTTTAACCCCAATAAAAAGGCACTATTTTTGAGCTCCACTAGTTTAGGATAGACATCATCCATTTTTGTAACTGGAATATTTTTGTTTCTTATATCTTGATAAAATGATTCTCTTTTTACTTGCTCGTCTACATCCAGCCAAACCTGATATGGTTCGATTCCCATCCTATTTTGGATATACGGTAAATTGGCGACGACTAAGAACGGTGTCGCTTCTTCATCTTCTTGTTTGTTTGGATTAAATGTCGGCCAATAATCAACTATCCCGTAAACGACAAACTCAGCCTGCTCGGATGAGTCCCATTGCATCGTTATATAATCACCTTCCTTTACCCCTAACCGATCAGCAACAGACTTTGAAATTAAGGTAGCACTAGGTTCAGAACCAAGCAAATTGAGATACTCATACCAGTGATAAGGAAGCAGCTGTGGTTTAAACCAGGCTATCTTACCAAACAGCTGAGGTTCAATCCCCATTAAGTCAACGGTATAGATACCTTCCCCCTTTGCTTTGGCAGTAACCATACCTTTCCTAAACACTTTTGTTGCTTGTTTTACCCCTGTTAGGTCTTCCAAAGGACTAAACGGTGGTTCAGCATAAGAAACAACAGTTTGCGAAATTTCAATATCATCCTCTTTTTGTTTTTCTTTTTGAATTACCGTTGACTCTTCACTGTCCCATCTTACTTCTAATGTGACATCAGCACCATTTTCATAACGTAACTGTTCTTCTAAGTTATTGTTTATCGTCCTTGCAGCACTAGCACTAAAGACGCCAACTGCAATGGTCATTATTAAAAAAAGCATCAGAAATTGGTATTGTTTTTGGGACCTACTCAATTGAAGTAATGTACTATACATCGATAAGGACCAATATTTCTTTCCTAAAAGATAAATACCACGCATGACCCAAGGATAAATGCGGAGACAAAACAGTCCCAAACCAACAATAAATAACGCAGGTACAAAAAATAGAAATGGGTCAACCGATAACATTCCACCGGAGATTTCTAATAGTTCCTGCTGTCGCGATTGATATCTCCACCACCCATACCATGCTAATCCAAGAAGAAGTATATCGATGAAAAATGTATGCCATAAGGCCCTTTTTGTAATCCGTTGCTGCTTTCGATTTACGATGCTTTGACCTGTTGCTTGCAAAACTGGAAGCATTACCATCAATATGGAAGCAGATACAGCGAATATTGCATACACGAACGATTCTTTTGGTAAAGTAACGTCTAGTGAAGAGCGTTGGACAAAGTTTAAAAAACCATTAGCAGCACCCAATATCTTCACGAGTAATAGTCCAAGGTAAGGACCAATCAAAAATGCCGTACCACCAAGTAAACTAATCTCTACAAGATAGATCATAACTATTTGCCTTCGTTTTGCACCTCTACTCCTTAACACAGCAATCTCATTCAATTGTCGCTCGACAATTAATTGTGACACCATAAACAAATAAATCGCAAGCATAATTATAATTGGAATATTTAATGACCAGAGCATTGTTGTCAATTGTTCCTTTTGCTGTTGAAAGTTCGAGACAATTTGATCGATGGGAAAGTTGACATACATGATTGCATTTGGGGCAATCTCTCCAGTAAATGCACGTACCTTTCTTTCTAACATAGTCAGAGTATTACTGTTTGCAACGGTAATCTTGCGGTAATCAAATGCAGTAGAAAAACGTACATTCGATAAAAGATACTGTTCATCAGTTAACAAATAGTTGCGAAAAACCTTGTCAGGCAGTAAAAAGTCATTATTATATCTTGAAAGAGACCCCATCCAATAAGGGTCACTTCGATCCTTTGCCTCAAATACACCTACTGGCTTAATAAGAATATGGCTGTCATCCTTTGTTGCTGTAAAAACAGTTCCAAGTACCATGTCCCGATTAACTAATGCTTTTTCTGTGACTAATACTTCATAAATACCATCCACCACTTCTTCACTTGGAAAATAGCCATCAATAATGTTCACGTGTTCTTTTAAGCCGTTTAAGGAAGTAACTCGTCCATAATCCGAGGAATTGGGTTGTTCATAGTTCTTTTCATTTTGATATTCAATAAGCATTGGTTCAGTCGTTAAAATCGTTAAATCACTAAGGACTGGCACATCAATTGTTTCTAATAAAGTCTGATCATTAGACTCAAGTTTAGGAAATACTTCTTTGATTAGGCCACTTTTCTTGTCTTCGGTAGGAAATGAAACCGAGTAAGTAAATCCACCAGGGTACTCCCCTGTTTTAACCTGATAATTCTCTAATTCTTTTATTAATAGTTTTTGTAGAATGCTAGACGTGTAGGTTGGAATACTAGAAACAAGGGAAACGGTAATAATCAGACCAATAAACAAGCTACCAACTAACCACTTATTATTAAGCATTTTTCTTAGAATTAGTAATAACATTGCCACCGTTCTCCCTCCCTATTTAAGAATAACTAAATCGCCTTCTTCTAGTCCTTTTAATACTTCAACTTCTGTTGAGGTAACAATACCTTTTTGAATATCTACTTCTTTTTTCGTTTCATCTGTTAATACTTGGACATATTCTCTACCAAATGCTGAGCGCAATGCACCACGAGGAATGGTTAGCGCATTTTCTTTTTCTTGAAGAACTACTTCAATGTCAACTGTGTTTCCTGCCTTGGAATTTGCCGGTAATTCAGTGGTATTAATAAGGATACTCCTCTGTAATACGGGATTTTTTTCAATAGCTGCTTCAGGAACGTCACTAGGTGTTTGAACTACTTCTCCTTCCACTTTTTTATCATTAAATATTACACTTGCCATCATCCCAACAGTTACTTCCGATAAATCAAGAGGACTAGTGGCCGTGTACATTACCTGTAGTTTTGTTGGGTCTGCAACTTGAATGAGCTCTTCGAACGTATTAACCATATCTCCTCGTTTTTTTTTCGTAACATAAGTCACAAATCCATTTATCGGTGAAACAATTTTTGCATTACTACTTTGTTCTTTCATTTGCTGTAATCGTAATTCAACGGATTGAATATCTAACTCAGCAATCTGAATCGCATAATCATCAGCATCCTGATTCTTTAACTGAGCAAGCTGTAATTTAGCTTTTTCAAGGGATATTTCTGTTTGTTTGATTTCATATGTTAGATTACCAGTGTTAATCTCCGCAAGTAGTTGCCCCTCTTTAACTTGATCACCTGAGGTTACATATAGTTTTTCAAGTCTCCCCCCCATTTCCGTAAAGGAGAGGTTTTCTTGGCTAGATGGAACAAGGTTTCCAACACCATCAACCTTCTTTACAATCTTGTTTAGTTGTGCTGCTTTTGTTTCATAGTTAATTTCAGCAGGTTCAGCTAACGGTGGTGCTAGTACTTCTTCTTCTTTAGGTAGCAGAGAGCACGCTGACAAAAACAACATACTTGTTCCTAACAAAGATAGTATCCATTTTCGTTTACCATTAAGTAATTGAACTTTCTTCCTTTTCAACAATTTTTCCATCCTCCAATGCATACACATGGTCAGTAATTTCCATCATCGCAGGATCATGTGTGGTCATAATGATTGTTGTCTGCTTTGATGCCACGAGCTCTCTAAACACTTTCATGACATGAAATGCCGTTTTTGTATCCAGTTCACCAGTTGGCTCATCAGCTAAGATTAATTTAGGTCTAGTAGCAATCGCTCGAGCAATCGCACATCGTTGTTGCTCCCCACCCGATAGCTCAAATGGACGGTGTTTCGCTCGTTTTGATAATTGAACTAAATCAATTGATTCGTTTATCCTCTTTGTCCATTCTTGTTTAGGAACACCAGCTATACGTAAGCCGAACTCCACATTTTCTTCCACAGTCATGAGTGGGACTAAACCAAAGGATTGAAAGATAAAGCCTATATTTTCCTTTCTATGCAGGATTCTTTCTTTCTCAGAGAGAGTTAAAATATCTACCCCACCAAAGATAACGCTTCCATTCGTTGGGTAATCCAAGGCACCTATAATGTTTAATAAGGTAGTTTTCCCGGAACCAGACCTTCCTTTTAATGCAACTAATTGGTTCTGTTGTACTGTTAGATTGATATCTGATAATGCCTGAACAGCGTTATTTCCACTTCCGTAAATTCTCTCAATATTCCTTGCTTGGACAATCAATGAGATCGCCTCCTTACTTTCTATTATTATAGCACCAAAAAGCCATCTCACATCATGGACAAGCTATAATCTTTTGAGAAAATGGATGACCAGTTGTATTTCTTTATTGTCTGTCCATTCTAAAAATAACTTTTTTGGAATTAATACTTTTTAAAAACTGCAATATCACGGTTTTTTCGATTTCTTACTTCTTCCATTTTTTGATAAAAGCTATCTTCGAGATCAATTTCTAAATAATTAGCTATTTTTGTTATATAAGCTAGACAATCGGCCATTTCTTTTCCAATATCTTCTTTGACGCTCTCTTTAGCACGTCTAAAGGCTTCCTCTTTATCTATACCTTCGTTAATATGATTGTTTGTCATATTAAAAGTACGCCTTAGCTCTTCAGCAACCTCAGCTACTTCTGTAGTTAAGAGCATGTAGTTGTTCAATAAGGAACTTTGCGCTGTTTCATACGCTTGTCCGCTAATTTCCCACCCCATTTCCTTATGAAATTTTTTTGCGTATCCTTGCATTTTTTTCATATAATATTCCCCCGAAATGAAATCTTTTCTTTATTTTATCGGATGTGTAAGCGGGATTCCAGTCTCTATGTCCCGACACTTAACATTTCTATATCACTTGTCAACAATTCAATCTCAAAATGATATTTGTTTAATCTCATTTTGAGATATATAATAAAAGTAAGAAAAGGGAAGCAATAACAAATTGCACAGATTAACCCATATAGATAGGGTTACAAGGAGGATTTTCCATTGAGCCAAATTGAGAGAAATTACAAAGTGGAACATTTATTAGAGAAAAACAAGTTTAATAAAGAAGATATCATCGGGATGTCGGATGAAGAAGTTGAATATTTCCACTGGCTCTATTTTGAAGAATCTGTCTATGATTTAATGTAATTCTTGATACCCAAACATTTCCAAGTAGTCCTTGTTATAATACAAGGGCTATTTTTTATAAGATAAGAAAGCATAAAAAAATCCAAGAAATGGATAACATTCAGCGACAGCCACGTCCAGCTTCAGCGCCCTGCGCTTTTGTTCTTTTCACAAATTCGGCAATGATTAAGCTGCATATGGTTTAGTAGTTGGGGGAAAGTATGATAGAAAGATTTCAAGGAGGTTTATGCTATGCAACAACAAAACCAACAGTTTAATGCACAACCAATGCCACAACCACCAAATATGATTAGTCCAAAGGATTTATCTTATCTATCTGATATGCTGTCATGGAATTTAAACGCAGCAAAAAAAGCACATTTCTTTGCATCCCAGTGCACAATACCTGAGGTTAAACAAGCCCTTGAGCAAACGTGTCAGATGCATGAGACCCAGTATCAAACATTATTACAGCATTTGAATCAAAATCAAAACCAGCAAACAATGATATAAGAAAGGAGTGTCTCATATGAACCAGAATTCAAACAAAATCCAAAATCCAGAAACTCAAGTACCTAAAACCCCACAAATGAATGATCGGGATTTTATTAATGACATGCTAACAACGGAAAAGTACATGACTGAGAGCTATTCCACAGCATTAAATGAGGCAAGTAACCAGACTCTATATCAAGATTTGCTGAAAATTTTCACTGAAACACAAAATTGTCAGCGCAACTTATATAATGTCATGTTTAGAAATGGTTGGTATAGTCTAGAAACTGCTGATCAACAGAAAATACAGCAAGCCTATCAGCAATTTAATGGTTATACTAATCAACTTCCAGTCCACTAAAGGATAAAGCACAAACTCATTCTTTATGTGTTTGTGCTTTTTACTTAACCTTTTATTTAAGTTAAGAATCTCGATGAAACGAATATGTTCCTCTCAAATAGTCCATATAATCATTCCCCAGTTTTTCGTAGTCAGCCTCTGCAATTAGTTCTCCTTCAAACGAGGTAAACATCGGAAGCGACTTGGTTTGGATAAAGTTACACATTGCTGTAAATGGTGACATTACTTGATCTAATGTATGACGATGCAACCCATCAAATCGGTAGTCATTCGGAGTAAACCCTGAACTTACGGCAATACCAAATTCCTTACCAGCCAAGGCGTGTTTGCCCCTAAAGGCCCAACCACGTTCTAACACTATATCAAACCACTTCTTTAGCAATGGAGGATAACTATACCAATAATTTGGAAATTGGAAAATAATCCGTTCATGGACAATTAACAACTGTTGCTCAGCTTTTTTGTTTATTCTTTCATCGGGGTATTGCTCATACAGGTCATGCACAGTAAAGTTAGTATCTCCCATAATCTTATCTTTTAAAAAAGAATTAATCTTTGATTCACTCATCTCCGAATGGGTAATAATAACTAGGGTTTTCACAAAATCCCTCCTCTTAGCTAAGATTGGATAACTTTTACCTTAACATTCTCCCATACCATTTTCGAATTTTACTGCCTTAACTCAATTCTTTAATTAGATAGGAAGGAGTCTTACCAGTAACACCTGCGACCAAGTTTTCAGCTCCGACCATCGCCATATCAAACCTTGTTTTCTTTGTAGCTGAACCAATATGTGGTAATGTTACTACATTATCCATTTTTAGCAGCTCATTATCGGGACTTACTGGTTCTTGGTCAAACACATCCAAACCGGCACCGGCAATTTTCTTATTTTTTAGTGCTTGTATTAAAGCATTTTCATCTATGACAGCTCCACGAGATGCATTTATAAAAAATGCATCACTTTTCATCCGATTAAATTCGTTTTCTCCAATGAGATGATGTGTTTCCGATGTAAGAGGTGTCATTACCACAACAAAATCCGAACGTTCTAATAACTCAGACAACGTTGCATAATTGATACCAAGCATACTTTCTAATTCCTCACTTGGTTTACGCTTATAATATAATACGTCCATATTAAATCCTAACTTTGCCCGTCTTGCTATTTTCTCCCCAATTCTCCCCATTCCAACAATCCCCATTGTAGTACTATGTACATCTTTCCCAAATAGTGATTCATTGATTGCACTCGTCCAGTTTCCATCCTTTACAAACCGATCTAGCTCAGGAATACGCCTTGCAACAGAAAGAACAAGACTAAAAACAAGGTCTGCAACAGTTTCATCCAACACATATGGAGTATGTGTTGCTAATACATGGTGGCTTTTGATAGCCTCCACGTCATAATTATCATAACCAACTGATATATCGCTTACAATTTTTAAACGATGTGCACGACTAAGCAATTCTTCATTAACTTCAACTTTTGATGTCAATAATCCATCGACATCACTGATTTTTTCAAGTACATCTGCTCTAGACATTTTGCCTTCGTTAGTAGGGATAATGCACTCACATCTTTCATTGATATAAGCCAAGATTTCCTTAGGTAATTGCTCCGTAATTAAAACTTTTGGTTTCCTTTTTTCCAATTCTCTCACTCCCTTTTCGGTATAAGCAAAGCATCATCTAACCTCCGTAACTTAAGAAAGGCACTGGAGCTGGATGTTGACTGCATATGGAAAAATTTTCATATTCTCACATTATTGAACGGCATTGACCAACTGTTTTGCTTTTTCTGCCACTTCATCTAAAGTACCAGTCGTTAACGATCCTCCCGCACCGACCGCTATAGCTCCAGCATCAAACCAATCTTTTATATTTTTTTCACTTACTCCTCCGGTTGGCATAATTTCAAGCTGAGGCAATGGTCCCTTAAATTGTTTTATTGCTTGTGGGCCGTAAATACTCCCTGGGAATAATTTAATTATAGAGCATCCATAGGTTAGGGCATCTTTCATCTCTGAAACGGTCATACAACCAGGCAAATATGGTATTTGATATAAGTTACATAACAGGGCTGTATCTTTATCAAAAGCAGGGCTTACGATAAACTGAGCACCATTTTGAATAGCTATTTTTGCTGTAGTTTGGTCTAATACAGTACCAGCTCCAATTGATAAATTAGGATATTTTTTAGCTAGTTGTGCAATTGCCTGTTCTGCCTGAGGGGTTGTAAATGTAAGCTCAATACTTTTCATACCACCACGAATACAAGCATTAGACAACTCAATTGCCCTTTCAGCTGAATCAGCACGAATAACCGCAACTACTTTTGCATCCACTACTTGTTGTAAATATTTATACATTTGCATCAAAACCATTCCTCTCCATTTATGTATTACTTCATATGAAAACGGTGTCTAGTTCATTCTACTAAAAAATGAAAGGTTACACTACCCGTTTCTCTATCTTTAATTTGGCCCACTTCTACGTAAGGGTGCTAAAAACAAAAAAATCCCCAGTTAAAGGGGATTTGGATTTGCCTGGCGACGTCCTACTCTCACAGGGACAAAGTCCCAACTACCATCGGCGCAAAAGAGCTTAACTACTGTGTTCGGCATGGGAACAGGTGTGACATCTTTGCTATAGCCACCAGATCTTTATGAAGTTCAAGGTAAAACATTACCTATGTACCTTCAAGACTAGATAAGAAGTTGGTACAAGACATAGTTTTGTTTAGCAGAGGCTACCAAGCCCATTGCGCTTCCTTATTCAGTCTAGCTACGACTTCCAAATCCTCTCGTTATAAGCAATACCTCTCCAAGGGTGAAAGTTCACACCCTTTCCGCGGTCTTGCTTATCCCGGCGGATTTAACCGGTCGTCTTCGCTTCCTATTTCAGTCCAGCTTCGCGGGCTAGCCACTCGTGACATAAGCAGTTCACCTTCAGTGACCAAGATCAGGTCACTTACGGCGCTCCGCTTATGCATGTCGTGGCTACCAAGCCCGCTACGCTTCCTATTTTTAGTTAAGTCCTCGATCGATTAGTATCCGTCAGCTACACATGTTGCCATGCTTCCACCTCGGACCTATCAACCTCATCGTCTCTGAGGGATCTTACTCATTTAAAATGATGGGAAGTCTCATCTAGAGGGGGGCTTCATGCTTAGATGCTTTCAGCACTTATC
>NZ_JAMQKC010000018.1:0-42449 GCF_028416595.1 Aquibacillus salsiterrae
GTCAGAATTAGAGCAAGAGCTAGGCATCACACCGTTTTGATAACTCCCATTCCCCTATCCAATATTAAAATTATAGGTGGGGGAATTTTAAATGACTATGTGGGGGAATTTTCAGTTGACAATTACAAAAGTAGACCTGGACCGAAAATTGGTCCGCAGCTCGAATTCTGGACCGCAAATAACGGTATGGAATATAAAATGAATGGCTGCGAGAAAACTGCTGCTTTTCCTGATTTGTAAGTTGCGGCTCTTATAAAACAAGGAAGGAGTAACTAATCACTGTATTAGCTACTTCTTCCTAGTTTACCGTACTATTAGATTTTTTTACATGAAGTGCCCGAATTCGCTCCGCCCAATATGTTTCATCATAATGGTGAACATACATTGGATCATCTGCTAGCCTCTTTAAGAAATCCGACTGAACTAAAATGGTAGATGCCTCTTTTCCAAAATGTTTTTCTAGTTCAAATTGAACATCTAAAATGAATTCCATGTCCATTTCATCGAAGTTATATTTATTTAATGTCAATGCGTTTCACCTCCATGTATTTAATACATTTTATTGCTTGTAATGTGTTTAGTGATAGTTGGTTACTGATTTCTGTATAGGGCATGATACCTTGATGAAATTGTTCAAAACTAATTCTCTGACTTTCTAGTCGCTTTAGAAGCGGTACAATCTTTCCGTCCGCCAGGGGACCACAAACATAGTCATCTTGATGATATAGACCGCCACGTTTACCAATTCTTCTACAATTATAAACAAAGTTGGCCCATAGTGTAGAAGGATTTTCAAACTCTTGCCCATTTAAACGGCTTAGTTTTTCAAAATCTAATTCCAGCACAATAATAGTTGGGAACAACATTTGGTTCATTTCTTTATAGTCGTGAAATTTCTTTAATGCCCACTTTTCTGCCTGGTTCATGTTATTTGTCACATAGAACCCTTGCCCAAAATCTGTAAATGTCCTACCTGCTGTTATATCTATATTGGCCACAATTTTATCTGCATAATCACTGATTGTGCCATGATAACTAATATTAAATTTTTCTAACAAGTTCCTGCTCCTCTAATTTCCCTTTCTTACATTATAGCATATTTTCTGGGGGGGAAATTACAAGTGAGTTTATTAGATCTATTTCAGAGAACTCTACCTGGGGAATCAGGCGACGATTTGAGCAGGTAAAAATCGCCATCAACCATACAAAATTCCTAGGTTATGATAAAGATGAAGATGGCAACTTGATCATTAACGAACCACAAGCCAAGATTGTCAGAAGGATATTTAACGATTATCTTGATAGGAAAGGGCCAAATCGAATTGCAAGGGAGCTTGAGGAAGAGCATGCTCCAAACTGGAACGGAACAGCCAAATGGTATGAAGGCAGCATCAGAAAGATGTTGAGTAATGAAAAGTATAAAGGCGATGCCCTTCTTCAAAAGACCTACACCGTTGATTATTTAACCAAGAAAAGAGTAGAGAACACTGGACAAGTTCCACGGTATTATGTGGAAGACAATCACCCCGCGATTATTGATAAGGACATGTGGGAAGCCGTACAGCTTGAAATGGAGAGAAAAAAGGTATTTGCAGAAAACCATGGATTTAAAAGAGTGGACTATGGAACCAGCGATAACCCATTTGCAGGAAAAGTGATATGTGGCGATTGCAGCAGGCCTTTGGCAGAAAGGTTTGGAACTCCAATGATGATCGGTTTAGAAGGAAGGTATGGAGATGTAACAAGAAGTATGCTGAGAAAGGGAAAAAGGGCTGCAACAACACGCACATTGAAGATAAAGTACTCTACCAAATTTTTATTAATGTTTTTAATGCCATCATAGATAACAGCGAGTATTTTATGCAAAAGTGGGAGGAAAAGAAAACTAGCGAGAATCTCCTCGAGAGATATAAAGCTAAGCAGTTTATTGAGATCATAAAAGATGCTACACCAATTACAGCGTTTGATGTAAATTTATTCTTTAAACTAGCCGAGAAGATGACGGTCAACAAAGAAGAGAAGGTGTGTAATTGTAACTTTGCTGGATGGAACAGAAGTTGAGTGCCAAACTGACAAATAAGAAAAGGGCTTGGAAATAGATCCAAGCCTTAATTTGTTCCTCCACTAACGCCCTCAATAGTTTAAGTTAAAAACCTCACAAAGTTTCAGTACCATTGCATTTCAATTAGCTTATAAATTTAATAATCAATCTGATATAATTTATATAAAGGTGGTGTTCCTTATGTTAGAAGAACAAAACAATGAACCTAAAAGAAAATATGAATGGTTAAGTAAATGGGCTAATATGACTGGTGAACGGGCTAGAATTGATGCAAAAGTAAATAACACGTATATCGTATATGAAAAAGGCGGTAAGCTTGTAAAGGAATTTCCTAATGGTGACATTGTTCCTCTAAAAAAAGACAGTGAATCTTAATGCACAGCCACAAACCAATATTTTTTGTGTTTGCAGGTAATAACGGAAGTGGTAAAAGTTTTAATAATGGATAAAATTGGTGTTGATATTAACATTGATCCAGATGCTATCACTCGAAGAATCGACCCAGATGGCTTATGAGATAACGATGTTTTATGTTGCATTAAGTAATGTCAGCCAAAACATTGAAAGGGTTGCAGTGAGAGTAAAGAATGGGGCCATAACATTCCTACTGAAGATATTATTAGAAGAAATAAAACGTCGTTTAAACATCTGTATGACTATGCCTACCTGATTGACAACCTTGTATTAATTGACAACAGTGAGGACGATGGGGAAATTGTATGGTCTCGACCTATTTGGGAACAGTGCAAAAAGAATTAAGATTAAGCCGATTTTCTAATGTAAGAAAATCGGCTTTTATTATTTTACTAACCGTAAGGATGTAAAATTCTTAATGTAGATATTTAAAAACCCTTTTTGAAAAACTTTATCAATTTCATCTCGGTCATAATCTAATATCCAATCATTGTACTCTTCATAAATTTCTCGTATTGTATCAGGCGAGGTAGCTAGCAAATCACACCCCCTATCATCATATACGTGAAATATAGTGTCCTTGCTAACATTTATGAAATATACGTCGTGAAAAATACTTGGTTTTAATCCCATATCTATATTACAGATTGCCTTTAGCATGGGAATATATTCAAATTGAGATGTTTTACACATTAGAAAAAATCTATGTGTTCTATACTACGGTTACGTATTGATGAATAGTGTAATATGCTACATTCGACGCATATTATTCAGTTGAGTTTGCAAAGTGTTTTAGTAATACTTATAATATATGTAATACAAAAAGATAAGTAAGGGGTGATGATGAATGGAATTAGTAAGTGGGAAGATGACGAGTAAAGGACAAATAACAATACCAAAAGAACTTAGAGAAAAGCTAGGTTTAAGTGAGGGCGACCAATTCAAATTTTTAATTGAAAACGATGAAGTGAGAATAGAACCAATTAAGAAGAAATTATTAAGTCAAGCAATTGGTAGAATTACTTCTGAAGAGTCAATTGATTTTGAAAAAATGAGAGAAATTGCTCGCCAAGAAGCATCTAAACATATTCTATCAGAGGGATTTGAACATGAATAAATTTCTAATTGATACAAATGTTCTTATACGACTGCTAGTTAAGGACGATCCAAATAAATTTAATACTATAGTGAAGCTTGTAGAGAAGGTAGAAAAAAATGAATTAACTTTAGTAATCCCTACTGTCGTAATTGCCGAATGCTGTTGGTTACTAAAGTCTTTCTATAAATTAGATAAACGCAAAATAACCGAATATTTATTAGATGTAATTGAATCTGAGAATGTTGAAGTAGAAGAAGATAATGTAGTCATTGCGCTTAAAATGTATTCGGATAAGAATGTGGATTTTGCTGATGCTTTAATTTCGAGTAAATCTAATAGAAAACTTCCTGTATTAACTTGGGATAGGAAAGATTTTAAAAAGTTGGACTGCGAATACTACATGCCAGAAGATTTATTGTAGTTGCATAGTTTAACGATACTGTTCAGAGGTGAATTATTTTATTTGAAAGTTAATTTTAGAAAAGGTTGACACATAAAAATCGGTATTATATAATTACCTCGAATTCGAGATAGTAAAAAGGAATGAAAATTATGGACAGTAAGGATATAAATAAATATGAAGAAGATTTGTCTTTAAAGGCATTTATTGTTTTATCGAGAGCATTACAATCGATTAAAAAGCGCGTGGAAGAAGACATAAAATGCTTAGGATTAAATCCAACTGAGTTTGCTGTTTTAGAATTAATCTATAGTAAAGGTGATCAGCCAATACAAAAAATTGGCGAAAAGGTTCTGATTGCAAGTAGTAGTATTACCTATGTTGTAGATAAGCTAGAGAAGAAAAATTTAATAGAGAGAAAGCCTTGTCCTAAAGATCGGCGGATAACTTATGCTGCTATAACAAATGATGGAACGGAACTGATGAACAAAGTCTTTCCAAAACATAAAGCAGCAATGAAAGAAATATTTGGTGGGTTAGACATGAAAGAAAAAGAAGTTTTAATTGAACAATTAAAAAAACTAGGTTTCCATGCGCAGAGTATGTAAATTTTTTTATGATAATGTCTCGAATTAATAATATATTAATTCGTAATAATTATTTGGACGAGTGATCATTGTCTAATGATTGGATTTGACTCTATAAGGGTTAAAAATGAAGTAAAGATAGGTGAACAAAACAATACTAGTTGCTATGTTGATACCACTCGGAAAGAAAATCTGCAAGTGAATTTGTAACTTATAACATAAAATAGGAGTGAAATGAAATGATTAAAAAAACAATTGGAATTCACCACATTACGACAATTGTAGGTCATCCGCAAGAAAATGTAGATTTTTATGCTGGTGTTCTAGGTTTACGTTTGGTGAAAAAGACTGTTAATTTTGATGATCCAGGTACTTACCACCTATATTTTGGTGATGAAGGCGGTAAACCAGGAACTATCATCACATTCTTTCCATGGGCAGGTGCTCGTCAAGGAGTAATCGGAGATGGTCAGGTAGGTGTTACTTCTTATGTCGTTCCTAAAGGGGCAATGACATTCTGGGAAAACAGACTAACAAAATTTAACGTTCCTTATAAAAAGATGAACCGTTTTGGAGAGGATTATTTGGAGTTTGATGATCCTCATGGACTTCACCTAGAAATAGTTGAAAGAGAAGGAGGGGACAAGAACAACTGGCAATTCGGGGAAATAACACCAGATAATGCAATAAAAGGATTTGGCGGAGCAACCCTTTTATCCAAACAACCAGAAAAAACAGCTGAATTATTAGAAAAGGTAATGGGGCTAGAAAAAGTTGGGGAAGAAGGAGGTTTTGTTCGTTTCCGTTCTTCAAGTGATATTGGAAATGTCATTGATTTGAAATTAACAACAATAGGAAGTGGACAAATGGGTGTAGGCACAGTTCACCATATTGCATGGAGAGCAATTGATGATAAGGATCAGTTAGAATGGCGAAAGTATATTGAGAAAAATGGATATGGTGTTACACCTGTACAAGACAGAAATTATTTTAATGCTATCTATTTTAGAGAACATGGGGAGATTCTATTCGAAATTGCAACAGACCCTCCAGGGTTTGCTCATGATGAATCACATGAAACTATGGGAGAACAGTTAATGTTACCAGTCCAATATGAACAATACAGAGAACAATTAGAAAATAGGTTGATACCAATAAAAGTAAAAGAACTTGATTAATTTTTTGTAAAGGAGTGATTCGATGCTTTCGATTGATCCGCGGACAAAAACGGAAAGAGAGAATTACAAATTTTTAATCGGCAGTATTATACCGAGACCAATTGCATTTGTTACCAGTTTAGCAGAAGATGCTACCTTAAACGGAGCACCTTTTAGTTATTTTAATATTGTATCTTCTAATCCACCAATGCTTTCCTTATCGATACAACGATCTGCAGGGGACCAGAAAGATACTGCTAGAAACATTAGGAAGAGTAAGGAGTTTGTGGTTCATATTGTCGATGAACAAAATGTTGAAAAAATAAATACGACTGCAGCAAATCTACCACCAAGTCAAAGTGAAGTTGAGTTAGCTAGGTTAACGCAAGTAGAAAGTGTAAAAGTCTCCGTGCCAGGTGTGAAAGAAGCAAAAGTTCGTATGGAATGTGTGCTGGAACATGCATTAGAGCTAGGGGACGAAGATATACCAGGGTGTGATTTTCTGATAGGAAGAGTGGTGCAATTTCACATTGATAACGATATTTATGAAAATGGGAAAATTGATCCTAGAGGTCTCGGTGCCATCAGCAGGTTAGCGGGGCATGATTATGCAAAAATTGGTGAAATCTTCACTAAGGAAAGACCCAAATAATTTTTGGGTGGATCTTACTTAAGAATGGAGTGAGTAGATTGTAGAAAACAGCAGGTATTCTCCATATTACAGCGATGGTTAATGATGCACAAAGAAATATAGACTTTTATTCTGGTGTTTTAGGGTTACGACTTGTGAAAAAGACAATAAACTTTGATCGGCCCGAAGTGTATCATCTTTATTTTGGAAATGATTCTGTTGGCCCAGGGACTGTAATTACCTTTTTTCCGGGAAGAAACAATGGAAAGGACGTATCGGATAGGTCAGGTAGGAGTAACAAGATATATCATTCCGACTAGTTCTGTTGAATTTTGGGAGCACCATTTGCATTTTCTAAACGTGAAAAATCATTATAAATATCTTGAAATAGAGATATATTAAGTGGTGATATTCAGGACAGAGATGAATAAAGCAAAAAGGGCGGGAACTTTTATAGATATAGAAATGAAATCATTTTTTTATCTATTATATCTCTAAATCAAGAGATATGAATTAATTATATTAGTAATATCTGAATAGGAACAAAAGAACAGGGAATCATTGAAATGGTTGATATTCAATGGAGGTGGTTCTTATAAGGAATAGAAAAATAAACAGAGGTGGGTGTAAAATATGGGATTTTTAGACAAACTATTTAGAAAACCAAAGGAGACGGATAATATGTCAAATGTAAAATTAG
Source organism: Aquibacillus salsiterrae (assembly GCF_028416595.1). Classification (GTDB taxonomy): domain Bacteria; phylum Bacillota; class Bacilli; order Bacillales; family Amphibacillaceae; genus Aquibacillus_A; species Aquibacillus_A salsiterrae. Next base: position 7,051 of record NZ_JAMQKC010000018.1, read on the forward strand.
CTGTAGTTTTTTATAGCATGGGTGGAACAAACTATCAATTAGCAAAATGGGCGGAAGAAGGAGCAAAAGAAGTTGGTGCGGAGGTAAGAGTCTTAAAAGTTCAAGAATTAGCTCCACAATCGGTCATTGAGGGAAATGAAGTATGGAAATCAACCGTCGATGCAACAAAAGACGTTCCAGTAGTGACATCAGATGATGTAGAGTGGGCAGATGCAATTATTTTCAGTACACCAACACGTTTCGGGAACATGGCATCTCAAATGAAACAGTTTCTTGATACACAAGGTGCACTATGGGGAAGTGGTAAGACGGTTAATAAAGTTGTCAGTGCGATGTCTTCTGCGCAAAACCCACATGGTGGTCAGGAAGCAACAATATTGTCATTATATACATCTATGATGCACTGGGGTGCGATCATTGCTGCACCTGGTTACACGGACCCAGTACTATTTGGTGCAGGTGGAAATCCTTATGGAACAAGTGTAACAGTCGGCCAGGATGGTAAGATGATTGAAGATGTTGAAGCTGCAGTGAAACATCAAGCGAAACGTACTGTTACAGTAGCAGAATGGGTTGAAAAGGGAAATCAATAAATATTCGATATCGTAAAAGGCGCCAATCATTGGCTCCTTTTTAAAAGATACAAAACTATAAAAAGATTCAAGTGTGGATACCATCTTAGCAACAGCCACGTCCAGCTTCACCGCCCTGCGCATTTTTGGACCGAAAATCATTCAAATTGCCTTGTAAAATAACCACGGTACTTATTGATTAATCCTCAATTTCGGGTCTGTGGGTAAATTGACCTATCCATAGACTCGAAATTCAGGATGATAAGAAATTATTTCCCCTTGTCTAACATATTATTGATATACTTTATTATTTCATCAGGTTTTCCCGAGACTTTCTCATCACGAGCTATGTCTTTTTCAAGTTTTTCTTTTGATTTCTTAAGTACTTCTTGCTCCATGTTTTGTGGGACAACTACTACACCATTAACATAACATCGCCGATGATGATATCCCCAGGTTGGACAGAAATTCCGCCACTGATAGAGAAGGTTTAGTGAAGTTATACATTCCCCCAGACTAATTTCTAATGGATACAAATGTTCTTATACGACTGCTAGTTAAGGATGATCCGAATAAAAATGATAGAGAAGCTTGTAGAGAAAGCTAGTTATAAGTAAAAACTTTCTTATATCGGTTCAATGTGGGAGTTGAAAGATTGCAAAAAAGGTTATAGTATAATCCTTGGGAGAAAAGCAAGTCAATAATTTAAAGATGTTAGTTTAGTGAGGGCTTAGCAATGTGGTTCACTTTTCTAAGAGATACTTCATTTTCTTATGAATCTTCAATTTTTCCACATATTTATGTCCTATACTTATTTGAAAAGTAATAGAAGGAGGCACTACATGTACAAGGATCTGTTTAATATTTTTGGCTATACTGTGCAAACACATGGCGTTGTTTCGGTAATCGCGATCATGTTGGCATATGGGGTTGCACAAGTGCGAGTGAAAGGTACTCCGTTTGAGCAGCATTTAGATCGTTTTTTGGTATATGCAATTATTGGGGGAATTATAGGTGCGCGAATTTGGCACGTGTTTATTTTCCAATGGCCATACTTTTCCCAGAATCCAGGAGAAATATTGATGATATGGAAAGGTGGTATTTCGATACTTGGGGCAACGGTCGGTGGAATCGCCGTGCTAATCTGGTACAGTTATAAACATAAATTCAATTTTCTTGAGATTGCTGACTATTTGGCACCAGCATTGGTACTTGGTCAGGGGATTGGACGAGCTGCAGAGCTTTTAGCTGGTGATGTTTTTGGAAACCCAACTGGTGGAAATTATGGAATGGTTTATCCTGAGGGTACTGTTGCCTATTCCTATTTTGGTTCACAGCCGTTGTGGCCAGCTGATATATGGGAAGGACAGTTCCTTTTTGCCGTATTCGCTATACTCTACATCTTAAGTTCTAAAAACATACCAAAAGGATGGCTGTTTTTAACGTATATAATACTTTACTCGTTACAACGATTTATGTTTGAATTTCTTCGGGGAGACTCACCGAAATACTTCTTAAATCTATCTGCAGGACAATGGACAACGTTTTGGATTATTGTGCTAGCAGTAGTGTATGGAGCTTATCTTTATGTTCAACAAAAAAAGCTCGATGCAAAAAAATAACTATTCATCCGAAAAAACCCCGCTTCATTGCTATGAAATTTGAAGTTGGGGTTTTTATATCGTCTTAAAGTCATCTTCGGACATGAAGACAACTAACGGGTGCTAGAATAGTTTTTCTTCTAACTAAGGAGCGGTCGAAAGTTTTGTAAGTGAAAAGGCACAAATAGCATTTATAGCTATCTGTGTCTTTGTAATTTTTAATGGTATAATTAGATTAGATATCATGGTAAAGGTGATAAAGTGGATAAGCAAATTCTTGATTTACTTACTGAAATGAACAAAGAAATGAAAAGTATGAAGTCAGAAATGCAGAGTGTAAATTCAGAAATGAAAAGTATGAAATCAGAAATGCCATAATAGATTTGACACAATCGAACGGAAGTTGGAAGGTGTTGGGGGACAGTTTGAATTAACGAATGAATCAAGAATTACTAACGTGGATTTTATTGCTGATAAGGTAAACAAGCTAGAAAGAGAACTTTATGTATTGAAAAATAAAAGTAATAACTAAGAGTGCGAAAAGCGCTCTTTTTTTGAAAGATAAGAAAGTATAAAAAAATCCAAGAGCTGTCTAGCGCAGGGCGCCCTGCGCTATTCTCACTTAAGCTTGTCGGGGGGGAGTAAGGCGCGACCTGCGCTATTCTAATGAATAAAATGAATGATTACAATTCATATGGATTTAAACTAAAGGGTGAGCATCAGACGCGTGTTGCGGGGATTCATTCAATAGGAAAGGAAAATAGATCCAATGAGTTATATCAATGGGACGGACTAAGACGAAATGAGAGCGGGAGAATTGTCTTTCAATACACATTAGAAGGGCAAGGTGCGATTCGAATTGGAAAACAAACGCATCCTTTAAGTAAAGGTAAAGCTTTCTTCGTCGAAATTCCTAGTGATCACTGTTATTATTTGCCTGACGAATCCGTTCATTGGGAATTCATTTTTATTACGTTATATGGACAAGAAGCCGCGCGTTATTATCAGGAAATTACCGAGAAACATGGCCACATTTTAGACTTGGAGACGAATGCTAGACCAATTAAACACATATTTCACTTATTACATAAAGTGGAAACAACGGGTATTCATCACGCGTATGAATTATCGGGCTATGCCTATAGTTTCTTAATGGAATGCATGCAGTTTTTTGAACATGACCAAAATAAAGTCGATAAGCTGCCAGTAGCTATCGCAAAAACAATTAAATTTATGGAGCAACAGTATCAAGAGGATTTAACATTGGCTGATCTTGTTGATGTATCTGGATTGTCCAAATACCATTTTACTAGATTGTTCCATAAAACGGTAGATGACACCCCAATCAAATATTTAACAAAATTACGAATGAATCATGCCTTAGAGTTATTGCAAAATATGGACCTAACGATTGATGAAGTGGCGAGAAACGTAGGGTATGCTAACGCCAATTATTTTAGCAAAGTCTTTAAAAGTATAGTAGATGTCACACCTAGTGAATATCGCAATAGTAAATCAATTATGCCGGTAAATCAGTTATTTCTTGATTAAGAAATGAGCAATATTTTACTTATATTAAATTTTTTTACGATTGTAAAAACGCTTTCCTCCCCTTAATATTGTTGGTAAGACAACAATATTAGCATATGAATGATTGGAATATAAGGGGAGGAAAAAATATGTCTAAAATTACTTTTTTAGGAGCAGGAAGTACTGTGTTTGCCAAAAATGTACTTGGAGATTGTATGACAGTTGATGCGTTACAGGATTTTGAATTTGCTTTGTATGACATCGATCATGAGCGACTAAATGATTCAGAGATGATGTTAAATAACCTGAAGCAAAGCCTTAACTCGAATGTAACGGTAAAAGCCTACCATGATCGCAAGGAAGCATTACGTGGTGCCAAATACATTGTTAATGCCATTCAAGTAGGTGGCTATGATCCGTGTACAATTACCGATTTTGAAATACCGAAAAAGTATGGCTTACGGCAAACCATAGCAGATACGTTAGGGATTGGTGGGATATTCCGGAATCTAAGAACCATCCCTGTCATGCAGGAATTTGCTCGAGATATAAAGGAAGTTTGTCCAGATGCTTGGTTGTTGAACTACACAAATCCGATGGCAGTGTTAACGAATGTGATGCTGCGCGAGGGAATTAAGACGGTTGGTTTATGTCATAGTGTCCAAGTTTGCGCCGATCATTTGCTTGATTCCTTGGATATGCCGAAGGATAACATCCAATGGAAAATTGCCGGGATTAATCATATGGCGTGGTTGCTAGAAATTACTCGAAACGGTGAAGATTTATATCCAGAAATAAAGAAACGTGCGAAAGAGAAGCAAAAGGAAAAGCATCATGATATGGTTCGGTTTGAATTAATGGATAAGTTCGATTACTATGTAACAGAATCATCAGAGCATAATGCGGAATACCATCCATATTTTATTAAGAGTAACTATCCAGAGCTTATAGAAAAATATAATATTCCATTAGATGAATATCCGAGACGTTGTATCAACCAAATTGAGGGTTGGAAAAAGATGCGAGACGACCTTGTCCACGATAAAAATTTATACCACGAACGGACGCATGAATATGGATCTTATATTATCGAAGCAATGGAGACGGATAAACCATTTAAAATTGGTGGAAACGTATTGAATACGGGAAGACTAATAAGTAATTTGCCTGAAAACGCTGTGGTTGAAGTGCCGTGTTTAGTTGATGCTAGTGGTGTTACCCCAACCTATGTGGGCGATTTACCAGAGCAATGTGCAGCGTTAAATCGGACGAATATTAATACACAGTTATTAACTATCGAAGCTGCAATGACGCGAAAGAAGAGTAAGATCTATCAAGCAGCGATGCTCGATCCTCACACAGCAGCAGAGCTGTCTATTGATGATATCATTGCTCTATGTGATGATTTAATTGAAGAACACGGTGAATGGTTGCCAGAATATGAGTAGGTAATAGTAGGTTTAACCCCAATTCTTAAAAAGGATCTCTTTCCTATCTGGTCAGAGATTCTTTTTTTATTGAAAAAAGATGTGTAAACTAGTATCTTGGCTGCAAAGATAGTATCATGATGGAAAGATATAAGCTTTAAGTTGTGATAAAAGAGAAGGGGCGAAAACATGAAAAAAATAATTGGAGTAGATTTAGGAGGCACCACGACAAAATTTGCCATATTGAATGAAGCGGGAGAGATAGAACAGAAATGGAGTATTTCTACCGATATTGAACGTGAGGGAATAAACATTGTTCCGAATATAATCGATTCAATCAATCAGCAACTAAGTCAAAGTGGACTGTCATCGACCGATGTTCTCGGAATTGGCATGGGTTCTCCTGGTTCAGTTGATATTGACAAGGGAACAGTGATAGGTGCTTATAATTTGAATTGGAAAACTTTGCAGCAAGTGAAAGAACAGATAGAGGCTGGCACCAGTATTCCTTTTTACATAGATAACGATGCGAATGTAGCGGCATTGGGTGAACAGTGGAAGGGTGCTGGTGAAGGTAATGCCAATGTTGTCTTTATTACGTTAGGTACTGGTGTTGGCGGTGGAGTTGTTGCGGAAGGGAAACTTGTTCATGGTGCTGGCACTGCTGGTGAAATTGGTCATATGAATGTAGACCCGAATGGCTACGAATGTACGTGTGGAAATGTTGGCTGTTTAGAAACAGTTGCTAGTGCCACAGGTGTCGTTCACTTAGCACAAGATTATGCAGAGGGCTATGCTGGAGATTCCGAGTTAAAAGGCTTAATCGATCAGAAACAGGAAATAACTGCCAAAATAGTTTTTGATCAAGCAAAAAAACGCGACCCACTGGCTAAAAAGGTTGTTGATAAATTCTCGTTTTATCTTGGCCTTGCTTGCGGCAATATTGCTAACATTTTAAGTCCGAATGCGATTGTGATTGGTGGTGGTGTATCAGCTGCCGGAGACGTATTAGTTGATGGTGTTAGAGAGTACTTCGAAAAGTATGCCTTTCCACCAGTAAAAACAAGTACAGAAATTAAACTAGCACAGCTAGGAAATGATGCAGGCGTGATTGGTGCAGGGTCATTAGTTAAAATGAGTAGATAAAAATATAGGATCAGGTACCGAAATTGGCAAATGTCGAATGAAGGTATCTGATATTTTTTTATTTATAATAAAGTTTGTGATAATTAAAATTGTCGAAACATGAAAGCTTTTAAAATCATTTGTTGAAAGCGTTTACAATAGGGGGAGGTTATTTTATACTTAATAAAACCATTAGAAAAAGAAAGTGGGCTCCATAATCCCTGTCAAAAATCTACTAGCATTATTGTCAAGATATTAGTTCATAACATGGCTGTCAATTACTCATTTAGATTAAGAAGTGGCACTCATTAATTTGTTAATAAAGGCAATGGAAAAAGATAGTGAATCTTTAAAAGCGATTGACGTAAATACCCTAGGAGGAATGAAATAGGTGCAAAGACAAAGAACTGGAGATTTAAAATTAATTCAAGAATTAAATAGATCAATAATTTTAGATGTAATTCGAAAAAAAGGCCCCATTTCTAGAAGTGAAATTGCTAAAATTATTGATCTTAGTCCAACAACGGTAACTTCAGCAGTTTATGAATTAATTCAAGAGGGACTTGTTTATGAAGATGGTGTCGGGGTTTCAAACGGAGGAAGAAAACCTGTATTGTTACGGTTTAATCCTAACAATCACACAATTATTGGTCTATCTATCTCCAATTCTATGGTTAAAATAGCTGACATGAATTTGGAAGGCGAAGCATTGCGGAAAGAAATTTATCCTACCTACCAATACCAAGGGCAAGAAATGGTTGATCATATTTTAGAAGTAGTAGAGCAATTTCTATTTAAAAAAGCAGACATTGATAACTGTCAAGGTATTTCTGTGATTACGCCAGGGATTGTTGACGCACAAAACGGGGTGATTACATATAACTCAAAACTTAAATTATATGATGTACCACTGAAATCGTTGATAGAAGAAAGAACGCATTTACCCACATACGTAGACAATGATGCAAATGCTCTTGTGTTAGCCGAAAGTTATTTTGGTTCATTTAGCACTTATAAAGACCTTCTTTTTATCACAATTGGTGATGGAGTAGGTGCTGGGATGATGGTTAATGGTTCAGTATTCCGCGGTTTTATGGGCAGTTCTGGTGAATTTGGGCATACGACTGTTGTTCAAGATGGAGTAAGGTGCGAATGTGGTCAAACAGGATGTCTCGAAAACTATGTCAATTGGCCAGCCATCTATTCAAAAATTGTAACAGGGATTATGACCAAGGGACGAGATACAGTTATTACAGAAATGATTGATCACAATTTAAATAATATCCATCCTAAAGTGTTTGTGGATGCAGTTAATCAAGATGACGAACTAGTAATGGAGATCATGGAGGAAGTAATCCGATATCTATCAATCGCGATAAAAAATGCTGTTCACTTGTTTAATCCAGAAGTTGTCATTTTAAGCGGTGATATTATCCAAAACAATGTTGTTTTATTAGAAAAGATGAAAACTAGTGTTGCCAATCAAGTTATTCCAATTTTACAAGATAAGATAAATATTCAGTCAACATCATTAGGTCCTGAATTTGAATTATTAGGTACTGCAGCAGTTATATTTCATGGGAAATTCAAATTTCAATTATCGTAATTTTTAAGCGAAGGAACAAGCTAGTTATGGGGGAATTGCAAACAGCTCTTTATTATAGAAGGAGGAATTTAAATGTTAAAAGGGGTTAATCAATGGTGCTATCCTGAGGGGACGCCACTGGAAAAGGTGTTTGAATATAGTCGTGATGCGGGTTTTGATGCTGTCGAGTTAAATCTCAATCCGAATAATGGGGTTGGTTTAACAATGACGACATCGGAAGCAGAGGCGCAAGCTATTCTTGAGTTAGCGACGTCCTATCAATTGCAATTAAGAAGTATCTCGACTGGTCTGTTATGGCAATCGCCTCTGTCTGATGAAAATAAAACTGTTCGAGACCAAGGCAGACACGTTGTCGAAAAACAGATTCAATTAGCACACGCGATGGGAATGGATACTGTCCTAGTTGTTCCGGGTGCCGTCAGTGCTAAGACTTCGTATGAAAACTGTTATCGACGGAGTCAAGAGGAGTTAGCAAAATTGGTTCCAGTAGCCGAAAAATATCAGGTTCAGATTGGCATTGAAAACGTATGGAATAAATTTTTGCTGTCACCCTTGGAAATGGCGAGATTTATCGATGAACTAGATTCGGAGTATATTGGTGCTTATTTTGATGTCGGCAATGTGTTGCAGTTTGGCTATCCGGAACAATGGATTCGAACTCTAGGACAACGCATTAAGAAAATCCATGTAAAGGATTTTAATACTGCAGTCGGAAATATTACTGGGTTTGTCCCATTGTTAGTGGGTGATGTGAATTGGTTAGAGGTAAGGAAGGCATTAGCGGAAATTGGCTATGAGGACACTCTTACCGCCGAGCTTTCTCCTTATGCTGTCGGACCGCGATCGGCGGCTGAAGATACGGCAAGACATATGGAGACTATCATCCATCTAGAAACAAAAACTACCGTATAGGAGGAGACGTAATGAATAAGGTAAAAGTTGGTTTTGTAGGTGTTGGAGGAATAGCAGCTGAGCATTTGAAAAATATCGCCCAAAATCAGGATGCTGACATTGTAGCGGTATGTGACATCGTCAGTGAAAGCGCTACCAAATCTGGGGCGCAATATGACTGCCAATGGTATACAGACGTGGATGAGATGTTTCACAACGAGGAGCTAGACGCACTCTTTATCTGTGTTCCACCATTTGCGCATGGAAGCATCGAGGAAAGGGCCGCAGAGCTAGGAATCCATCTCATGGTTGAAAAACCAATCGGATTGGAGCTGGCGACAGTCCAAAGTAAACATGAAAAAATCAAACAAGCAAACATCCTTTGTGCAACGGGTTATTGCCTACGATATTTAGATACCGTTGCCGAAGCCAAGCGCTATTTGGAAGATAAAGAAATTGCAATGGTCCGCGGACATTATCTTACTTCCTTTGTCCCTACTCCCTGGTACCGAGAAATGGATAAATCAGGTGGTCAATTAGTCGAGCAAGCAACGCATACCTTAGACTTGATTCGCTATTTGACAGGGGAAATGACGAGTGTTTATGCCAACATGAGTTTGCAAGTATCAGAGGATATCCCTGGGATCGATATTCCTGACGTAACCTCCGTCAATTTCACTTTTGCCAATGGAGCGGTCGGCCATCTGGATAGTACGTTTACCCAGCCTGATCACCGAATGGGTGTGGAGATATTGGGTAAGGATTTTCGCGTCGTTGTAGATGGGGTAGAGGTGACAATTGTAGAAGTGGGTCGGACTATGACGTATAAATCGAAAGTCAACTTTTATGAAGAACAAGATAAAGCTTTTATTCAAGCAATTCTAACAAACAATGAAGACTTGATTCTTTCAAACTATGAAAATGGCCTGAAAACGTTGGGGGTTACGCTGGCTGCAAATGAATCACAACAAACGGGTAACCCTGTCCAAATCAAGGGTTGGCAGTCATCATTAGCGTAAAAAACCATTTCTTAAGGTAAAGGATGATTCGATGTTAAAGGTAGTAGTCGTAGGACTGGGGAAAATTGGCCAAAGACATTTAGACAATTGGGAACAGATTGATGGTTGCGAGATTGTTGGTCTGGTTAGCCGCAATCAGTATCAATTAGACCGATTTGGAAAAAAGTATCAAGCAAAAACAGGATTTGAACTAAAGGGGTTGCTTAACAGGATAGACGCAGATGTAGTGGACATCTGTTTACCGACCTATCTTCATTTTACCAATGTGAAAGCAGCTGCAGAGGCAAAAGTGAATATTATTTGTGAAAAACCATTAGCTTTGCATGTCAAAGAAGCGAGAGAAATGATTCACATATGCCAACAAAATCAAGTCCAATTGTACGTTGGTCAAACACTCAGGTTTTTTCCTGCTTATGCGGAGGCGCACAATCAGGTTAAAAACGGGGCAATTGGCAACCCGGGTGTAGTTCGTCTTTCTCGAGGAACAGCTTATCCTGGAGAAAAGAGCTCATGGTACGGGGATGCCAGTAAAAGTGGCGGGGTAATCCTGGATTTAGGGGTTCATGATTTTGACTGGCTAATCTGGACGTTTGGTGATGTCGAAAGGGTGATGGCCCGCCATATCCAAAAACGTCTAGATAGCGAGAATGAATGGGAGTATTCGCTAGTTACTTTGCGAATGGCGAATGGAACGATTGCCCATGTCGAACTATCCTGGGCCAAACAAGGTTTAGAAACATCCTTTGAAATAGCTGGTGATAAAGGGATGTTGGTAAATAGTAGTAAAGAAACTGTGCCAATCCAGTTGATGAACCGAAGCGAAACAAGTGCTGCGAGTTATCTACCCAACAATCAACTAGAAGAGTCACCTTTTTTAAAACAGCTAAGCCATTTTAAAGATTGTTTAGAAGGTAAAACGGAGCCAATTGTAACAGCAAAGGATTCGGCAAAAGCGATAGAGGTTGCGGAGGCTGCGATTCTTTCAGCGTCATTAGGGCAGCCAGTAAATTTAGTCGAAAAGGGGGCTTTAAGGTGAAGGTAGGGATCATCAGCTTTGCTCATATGCATGCCCAGAGTTATGCCAAGCATTTACTAAATCTAAATCATCCGGACGTTTCATTGTCTGCAATTTGGGATGAGGACCAACAGCGAGGGGAGGCGATGGCAACACAATATCAGAGCGACTATTACCAAGATTTAGATGCCTTTTTACAAACGGATATCGAGGCGGTTGTAATTTGTTCCGAAAACGCAAACCATAAACTCCATGTAACCAAAGCAGCACGGGCGAAAAAGCATATTTTGTGTGAAAAGCCGATTGCAACAGAAATAGACGATGCTAAGGAAATGATTGCTGTTTGTCGTGAGGAAGATGTGACTTTGCAAGTGGCTTATCCTGTTCGGTTTTCGCCAGTGATCAAGCGGGTTAAAGAAATCGTGACATCAGGGCAAATTGGGGATGTTGTTGCCATAAATGGAACGAATCATGGTCAAATGCCGGGTGGATGGTTTGTGGATAAATCTTTGTCTGGTGGTGGTGCCGCTACAGATCATATTGTTCACATAATGGATCTCGTCCGATGGCTGTTAAACGATGAAGTGAAAAGTGTTTATGCTGAACTCGATACCCGTTTTTATGATATTGAGGTGGAGGATTGTGGCATTGTCTCACTTGAATTGGAATCGGGAGTCATCGTTACGATTGATCCAAGCTGGTCAAGACCAAAAACTTTTCCAACCTGGGGAGACGTCACGGTGGAGATTACCGGAACAAAAGGAAACCTCTCGGTTGATGCGTTGAAGCAACATTCCTTGTATTACAACGATGCCGACCAACAAGTGCAACAATTGCCATGGGGATCGGACATAGATGGAAAGTTAATCGATGACTTTATCGATTGTGTAAAGTCAGGGCGAGACCCATCGATTTCGGGGGAAGATGGGTTGAGAACCTTGGAGGTAGTCAAAGCTGCTTATCGATCAGCACATCAGAAACAGTCGCTTCTATTGGAGCGAGTTGAAATCTGAAACCATAGCTAAGGATTATTTGGATAGGAGTGATGTTATGGCAGTAAAACAAAGTGCAGTTCCTAAGAAAAAATTATTCACCTCAAAGGATTGGGCTGGTTATGTTTTCTCTGCTCCTTTATTGATTGGCATACTAGGCTTTGCCATCTATCCGATGGTAGCAGCATTCATCATGAGTTTCCAAAAAACATCGAACTCTTTGGTGGGTGAATGGGTGGGTATTAGTAATTACGTGTATGTATTAACAGATCAGATCTTTTGGCAGTCAATTTACAACACATTTTATATGGGGATATTATCAGTTGTGCTTGGTGTCATCCTTTCTTTCGTGTTAGCTAGTTTAATCTATAATGTCCCGTCTAGTAAATGGCGAAATTTTTTTAAGGGTGTTTATTTCTTGCCTAATGTTGTTTCGCTTGTTGCCACTAGTATTTTATTTACCTTTTTATTCAACCCCGGTAAAGAGGGTCTCTTAAACTTTTTTATTGGGTTGTTTGGATTTGATCCAATTGGCTGGTTTACAGATCCCACATATTCAAGATTTAGTATCGTGTTAATGACACTGTGGGGGATGCTCGGGTACAATACTATTATTTTTATAGCTTCCTTGACTAGTGTACCTAGGGATTTGTATGAAGCAGCGGAAATAGACGGGGCAAATTGGTTTAAAAAGTGGTTTTATATTACAGTTCCTTATTTAAAACCAATCATCATGTTTATGGTCATAATCGGGACAATAAACGCAATGAAACGGTTTACGGATGTTTGGTTAATTGGTGGGACAGCTGGAAATCCAGCGGGCTCCTTAATGACCGCAGTATTATATATCTATCGAAATGGATTTCTCTCTTCACAAATGGGAATTGCAACAGCAGCCTCTTATATTTTATTTATGTTTATTCTCGTCTTGACGATTGTGTTATTAATATCGAATAGGAAAAATAATTTTGATTAGGAGGGATATAAATGAAGACTGTACCGATAGATTCTGAAATTAAAAAAAATCAAGTGATAGCATATAAATCAATTAAAAAAACGCGATTGGTCGGTAATATTGTGCTAACAGGAATTCTTTTATTTGGCTCCCTCATCATGATTATTCCTTTCCTGTGGATGGTTTTAACAAGCTTTGACTGGCAAGCGCGTTTGAATATCCCATTTCCTCCTAGATTTTGGCCGAAAGAATTTTCTATCAGAACTTACACGCTTGCATTTTCTAACATTCCAATGATGAAATATATCTTTAATTCATTGCTTATATCTATTGGAGTGATAGTGGTTAGTTTATCTTCCGCACTTATGTCTGGCTATGCGATCTCAAAATTAAAGTTTAAAGGATCGACCATTGTGTTGGTCTTAGCATTGAGTACGATGATGATACCTTTTGAGATGACAATGATTCCACAATATTTATTGTTTTCAAAGTTAAGTTTGCTAGATTCTTATTGGGCTTTTTATTTACCTGCACTTAATTTTGCGTTTGGAACTTTTTTGTCCAAATCTTTCGTAGATCAGATTCCTGCTTCCCTGCGAGAAGCGGGAATTATAGATGGAGCGAGTGAATTTATCGTATTTTTAAAGATTTACTTGCCGTTGTGTTTACCGATTTTGGCAACGATGGTCATTTTACAATTCTTAGCTGTTTGGAACGATTTACTTTGGCCGTTATTGGCGTTACAGACACCAGACAAATTTACAATCCAACTAGGTTTGGCGATGTTTTCCTATAATAAGGATTTACCATTACCTTCTGTCATCATGGCTGCAACAACAGTTAGTTTGCTTCCAGTTATTCTTACGTATTTATTCCTACAACGATATATTGTTGAAAGTATAGCGTTGTCCGGAATTAAACAATAATTGGGGAAGGAGGCATATTTATTCAATTTATCTATCTTGATATTTTAATGTAGTCAAAATTTAAAAGGGGTGGAGTTATGAAATTGAAGCTTTTCCTTGTTGTTTGCATGTTATCTGTTTTTACATTAGCTGCATGTTCCTCTGAATCTGGTAGTGTTGAAGGTCAAAACAGTGATATTGAAGTTGTTTCTGATATAGAGGGGACAGTTCGGGTTGCATTAGCAGGGTTTCAATTAGAAGACGGGATGGATCCAATTACGGGTGTGGAGAACAAAGGAATGAAGACATTCATCAAGGAACAGTTTACGCCACGTTATCCGAATATTAAAGTAGAGCTTACCCAAGTTCCCTGGGAGAATGCAAAAGCCAAACAAACGGCTATGTTGCAGTCCGGAGACGTCGATGTTTTGTATTCAGGAGGGGCATTTGCATCGCAATGGAATCAGAAAGGTTTATTAAAACCACTGGATGGTTTGATAGAAAATGATGATAGCTTTGATTCTAGTTTATATTTAGAAGGTTTATGGAAAGGTTCCTATAGTACAAAGTCCTTCGATAAAACAGTCCATTTTGGTATTCCGGCAGTATTGGGTCGACGAGTCACGATTTATGATCAAGAAATATTTGACCAGTGGGGGGTAGAGCCTCTTTCTGAAAATCCAAGTCCACAAGAGGTTTTGGAAAAAGCAAAGCAAATGACAGGCGAAAACCCAGAAACAGGAAAGCAGAACTACGGCTTATGGTTTGATGGTAAAAGTTTAAATGCATCAACATTTGTTGCCTTGACACATGCTTTTGGAGCACCAGGTGCTGAGGGTTCATTGGATGATTTAGCAAACATAAAATGGAAATTGAACAGTCCAGAAATGGTAAAAGTGTTGGAATGGATAGAAGAGGCTGCACAGTTACCACCTTCTGGTTTCGTCAATGCAGAAGGTGCAGAGAACTTTGGGATTGAAGGCAATGATATTGCTATAAGACTGGATGGTTCTGGCGCAGCTACAATGGGTGAAGTTCGTGCTACAGATGATGATGCGTTAATTGATCGATTTAAGCCAGTTTTAAATCTTGGACCAGATGGTCAAGGATGGGTAGCGGTTGATCCATATGTCATGGCAAAAGACGCACAAAACGTTGAAGCCTCCTGGGAGGTACTTAAATTTCTAACAGGTTATGAAGCACAAAAGCATAACTATGAAAATTATACCATGACGCCAACACTTGCCGACGCAGACTTTGTGAGTGATCAAGACACTTTTATGAAAGTAGCTGCAGATATTGCTTCGGTCACTAAATCGACGTTAATGGATGAAGCAAATCCTTTCTTCAGTAGTGAAATTACACCAGCTATAAACGGATTTATAAGTAAAGCAAGTAACGGTAATGCACCAGAAATTCAACCTTTCTTAGATAATCTACAGGAGCGTGCAGAAAAGTGGTCAGCAAATCAATAGGAACAGGTAAATCAAATGCCTTGCTTTCCTAGTTTTGCCTAAAACAAACACTTTTTGTTTGCTGTCTGAAAAATAATTTACAAGAACAGACATGTTACTTGTGAAGAGAAATTAGATTAGGTGTGACTTGTAGCCACACCTAATTATAGTCTACAACAGGAGGTATGATGATGAAGTTAGGATTAAGCTCCTACAGTTTGTTTTCCGCATTAAAAGCTAAGGAAATCACAATCTTGGAAGCGATTCAATGGGTGGCGGATCAAGGGGGTGAACATATCGAGATTGTCCCCAATCTTGGATTTACGTTAGATGAAGTGAACTTAGTCGACGAAATTAGAGACAAAGCAGCTGAGGTTGGGATTGCAATCTCTAATTATGCCATTGGTGCTGATTTTCTCAAAGAGGAGGAAGCTAGCTATCAAGCCGAAATTGAACGTGTCCAACGAGAAGTAGATATTGCGAATCGACTCGGTGTGAAGCTGATGCGCCATGACGTTGCTTCCCGCCCAATTCAGGAATGTACGATTAAACAATTTGAAGAGGATTTGCCAAGACTGGTTGCAGCCTGTCAACAAATTGCCGATTATGCTGCCCAATATGGAATTACGACGAGTGTGGAAAACCATGGTTATTTTGTGCAAGCAAGTGATCGAGTGCAAACGCTGATTAACCACGTTGATCGGGCTAATTTTCGAACAACATTAGATGTTGGTAATTTCTTATGCGCCGATGAAAATCCAGTCGCTGCCGTTAAAAAGAACATTGCTTTTGCCACGATGGTCCATATTAAAGACTTTTACCACAGGCCAGCGTCCCAATATCCTGGTGAGGGGTGGTTACAGACAATTGCCGGAGACTACTTACGCGGTTCCATTATTGGCCATGGGGATATTAACCTAAGAGAGATTTTAAAAATAATAAAAGAATCCGGATATGATGGCTATATTTCCGTTGAATTTGAAGGGATGGAAGAATGTCAACAAGGGTCTAAATTAAGCATGGACAATGTCCGCAGGCTTTGGAAGCAAATGGATTGATAGCTTGAATTTAAAAGTTTACACGCTAGTCCCTGCTAGACCTTTGAAAAAGTTACTATGATAGAGGGGGAGACGAAATATGACAGTGAAAATCGGTGTAATTGGTGCTGGTTCCATTTCAGACAGTCATTTACAATCTTACTCAAAAAATGCAGAGGCCGAAATTTATGCAATTTGTGATCTGAACGAACAACGAGCACAGGAAAAAGCAAAAATATACCAAGCGACAAAAGTGTATAGAAGTTATCAGGACTTACTCCAAGACGAAAACGTGGAGGCTGTCAGCATTTGTACTTGGAACAACTCGCATGCGGAAATTGCTATTGCTGCCTTAGATGCAGGTAAGCACGTTCTGGTCGAAAAGCCATTGTGTAAAACAGTAACAGAGGCGCTCCAGGTAGAAGAAGCGGTCAACCGAAATCAAAAGGTGTTACAAGTAGGCTTTGTGCGCCGGTATGCGACAAATACACAAATCATTAAACAATTCGTCGATTCCAATGATTTAGGGGACATTTATTATGCAAAAGCGACTTGTCTCCGGAGACTAGGTAACCCCGGTGGTTGGTTTGCTGATAAAGAGCGGTCAGGTGGCGGTCCATTAATCGATTTAGGTGTGCATATTATTGATGTTTGCTGGTATTTAATGGGCAAGCCAAAGGTTGCGTCCGTAAGTGGCAACACATATGCGAGACTGGGTAATCGTTCCAATGTTAAACACTTATCCTTTTACAAAGCGGCCGATTATGATCCTGACAAAAATACAGTTGAGGATTTAGCTAATGCCATCATTCGCTTTGAAAATGGGGCATCGCTCATGGTCGATGTCAGTTTCACACTCCATGCCAAGGAAGACAGGATTTCGGTGAACTTGTATGGGGATAAAGGTGGCGCTGAACTTGAACCAGCCCTGCACTTAATTACAGAAAAAAACGACATCATATTAAATGCAACACCACAAACTGATAGTGCCTCTTTCGATTTTGTCCAAGCTTTTCAAAATGAAATTAATCATTTTATTGCTAGTGTCAAAGGGGAAAAAGAAACGTTAAGCCCAGTTCAAGACGGGGTTGAAATTATGAAAATCTTATGTGGTATTTATGAATCAAGTGAAAAGGGAAAGGAAATTCAATTAAACATTGACTGAGATAGGGAGTCTCTGACTTCAAAAAGAAGTCAGAGAATTCCTTTTTGCTTCCCAAAAAATCTGTCTTGGAAAGGTACCTTTTTATGATTTGGTTAATGAGGACATTTTATTTTAATTTTTTCTTATCAGTAGGAGCATTTCAATTCGTCAACTTATTTTATGTTAATTTTGGACTAAACTCTGGTCAAATCGGGTTATTGTTTGCAATAGGTCCATTTGTATTAATGTTTGCGCAGCCGTTATGGGGACTTATCACCGATTTCTTAGGCTCCCCGAAGCTAACCTTGATCATCATGACAATCGGAGCTACGATTACGGCGTTATTTTTTCCGTTAGCCACCGGATTTACGCACTTATTACTATTAAATATAGGATATTTTTTCTTTCAAAGTGCTATTCCACCGATTGCTGATGTGACGGTAATCTCCTTATTAGATGATACGGATGATTACGGGAAAATTCGGCTCTGGGGCTCGCTTGGATATGCCGTTAGCGTGTTGGTGATTGGGCGCCTATTGGATCTTTTCGGTCTCACCACCTTATTCTTCTTGCACAGTGCGTTTCTACTTGTGGCCTTCTTACTTGTGCTGAAAATACCGATAAAGGCGAATAGTAAAAAACGCTTTAAAGCGGTCGAGGCTGTCGGTTTATTCAAGAATCGGACGTTTATTGCCCTGTTACTTTTTAGTTTTTTCTTACAGCTGACTGTTCATGCAAATAACTCTTTTTATGCCATCTACCTACAAAATCTCGGTTCGACGGTGACGATTGTTGGCATTGCTTTATTAATCAAGTCTATCTTAGAAATCCCGTTTTTTGCCATGTCAAAGAAATTAATGGATAAATATTCCTATCCTGTTTTATTGTCATTAGTTGCAGTCATGTATGCGATCAGATGGCTCTTCTTAGGATTTAGCAACGAAATTTCAGTGTTGGTTGGCTCGCAAATTTTGTTAAGCTTATCTTTTAGTATCCAATATTTTGTAGCTGTTGCTTATGTTAATGCAATCACTCCACCTAACTATCGTGCAACCGGCCAAACAATTTACTGGGCTGTTACGCTAGGTTTAAGCGGTGTAGTTGGTAATTTGTTGGCAGGCTGGCTGCTGAACTATGTCACGATTTCCAGTATGTACAAGATAGCGATGGTAGTTGCATTATTAGCAGTTCCTTTGATTTGGTTAAAACCTTTTATCGAGGAAAGTATAGGATAAAGTTGTTATCTAGGAATCAATTGTGGTTAGGTTTTAAATATTGTTATAGCTGTCCAATAATTGTATAGCACCGAGCGCCTATCCCCTTAAGGCATTCATTGAAATATAGCAAAGAGCACCACAGATATTTCGCTTAGCTTGTCAGGGATAAATAAGTGTTACTTGAAATTTTGTTATTTATCAGTTATGAAAAAGAGCTGCTAGTCAGTAATAATTAATCCGATTAAGGAAGCGAATCGAACGGCCTGGTCTTGAGATACTTTACACCCATTTAAGTTTTCTAACGAGACAGTTAATGTTTCAAATGTTGATGTGCTAATGTCTATTCCTTTTAAGGCAGTTTGTTCAAAACTTGCTTCGTTCAAGTCACAAGCTAGAAATTCAAGCTTTTTTAATTTACAATCATAAAAGTCTGCTTGGACGAGGGAGGTGTCATGGTAGATGACTTTCTCTATCTTTGAATTCCCGAATCCTGCAAGCTTTAACAAGCAATCTTTAAACCTTACATTTCCGATACTAGATTCCGTTAAATCTACACCTAATAATTTACAGTTTATGAATTCGACGCGATGAATCGATGCATTTCTCAATACCGCATTAGATAAGTCGCAATTTTCAAATCGCACGTCGGTAATGTCTATGTGACGTAAGTCTGTTTGATTAAATGTACAGTTTTTGATGACTACATTTGATAACCTCGCCTTTTCCAATACCTCATTTTCAAAGTTTGAATCGATTATTTGACAGTTGTCAAATTCAGGATCTTCTTCATAGAAAAGATCAGCAAAACGCTTTATTGGTAATTCTTTTGCTACTTTTGGTAGATCAATTTTCATAGATATGCCTCTTCCTACTGTTAAATTGTTTCTTTAAATAGTAAATAAAGTGAAAATTAATTTCCAGCCTAAAGGTTACTGAATTTCTGGCGCCTGCTCCACACGTTTGATAAAGAAAGATAATAATAGACTGATGATTCCTATAATGATGATAGCAAAGTAGGTGTCATTAATTCCTTGGATGGATGCTTCCATTACCATTTGTGCTTTTGTTCCACCATTCGTACCAGCCCCTGCGATAATTTCCTCAAAATGTGATTTTGTTCGGTTTGTCATGATCGTCACGAGCAACGAAGTGCCAATTGCGCCTGCTACCTGTCTTGCTGTGTTGGAAATTGCTGTTCCGTGGGCGTGTAAACTTGCTGGTAATTGGTTTAGTCCGGCTGTTTGAATCGGCATTAAAAATAAAGCCATTCCAATTCGGCGACCTGCATACATCCAAATAAGGTATTGATAGCTGGTTGCATCGGTTAAAGTGGTAAAACCGTATGTTGTAACTAGTATAATAGTAATCCCGATTACGGATAACCATTTTGCTCCGAAACGATCAAATAGTTTTCCAACTACAGGACTTAACAATCCCATCAAAAGTGCACCAGGGAACATGAGTACACCAGCCTCTAAAGCAGTAAAACCACGGGCATTTTGTAAATACAATGGTAAGAGAATCATATCGGCATACATGACCATTGTGATGATGGAATTAATGATCGTCGTTAAGGAAAACATAGGATATTTAAAGGCACGAAGATCTAGGAATGGTTTGCTAGAAACCAATTGTCTCCAGGTGAAAAGACCAATCACTAGGACACCAATAGTAAGAGAAAGGATTACTTCACGATTAGACCAACCTTCAGTGCCTGCCTCGCTAAATCCGTAAAGAAGCCCCCCAAATCCAATCGTTGACAAAACAAGACTAATAAAGTCAAGTTTACTTTGGTCTGTTTCTGAGACGTTTTTAAGAAAAATAAACCCACAGATAATGAGTGCGATAATAAATGGTATTAGCCCATAAAACAAGATTTTCCATGGATACACATCCAAAACGTAGCCTGTCAGTGTTGGGCCGACAGCTGGAGCGAAAATAATTGCCAGGCCGACTGTACCCATTGCCGTCCCGCGTTTATGTGGTGGGAAAAGGGTCAACACAACATTCATTAATAGTGGCATTGTTATTCCGGTTGACGCTGCTTGTATGAGTCTTCCAGTAAGTAAGATAGGAAAAGTCGTTGCAACAGCAGAGACTAGCGTTCCGGCTAGAAAAATGAACATGGATGTTAGGAATAATTGGCGTGTCGTAAATCGCTTCATTAAGAAGCCGGTCACCGGTATAAGTACACCATTGACTAACATATATCCAGTAGTAAGCCATTGGCCAGTCGAAGCCTCGATTTGAAAATCCTCCATCAAGGTGGGCAAGGCAATCGTCATCGTTGTTTGGTTAAAGATTGTAAAGAAGGCACCTAAAATCATTATTGACAAGACAGGTCCTTTTTTGATTACAGTGGTGTTTGTTGTCGTATTACTACTCACACTTTTTCATCCTTTCCTAGTTGTTGATAATTTACAAAGTGTAGTATAATTTACAAAACATAAATTAAATTATAAAAGTAAAAAAAGGTAGTTACAACATACAGATGGATAGAATGTGTTAAATATTTAACATAAATAGGCTGTGTGTTGATTAACAAAGATAAATAAGACATTTCAAATCATGGTGTTGTTTATTTTAAAAGAAGCAAAAAATCTTTGTGCAAAGAGCGCCACGTCAGGTCTTGTCTTATGTCTGCCTTAGTCTAGCAAGGCGCCCTGCGCTTTTCTTAATAAAAAATCTCAGCATTCACCCAGTCCGAATCGAGGTTGAATTCGGACAGGGAAGAGCGAATCTGAGTTGATTGAGTCCGAATCGAGGGTGAATTCGGACAGGGAAGAGCGAATCCGAGTTGATTGAGTCCGAATCGAGGTTGAATTCGGACAGGGAAGAGCGAATCCGAGTTGATTGAGTCCGAATCGAGGGTGAATTCGGACAGGGAAGAGCGAATCTGAGTTGATTGAGTCTGAATCGAGGGTGAATTCGGACAGGGAAGAGCGAATCCGAGTTGATTGAGTCCGAATCGAGGTTGAATTCGGACAGGGAAGAGCGAATCTGAGTTGATTGAGTCCGAATTGAGGGTGAATTCGGACAGGGAAGAGCGAATCTGTGTTAATTGAGTCCGAATTGAGGGTGAATTCGGACAGGGAAGAGCGAATCTGAGTTGATTGAGTCCGAATTGAGGGTGAATTCGGACAGGGAAGAGCGAATCCCGCTCATCCGCCATTACGAGGCTTGACTTAGCTTGCCTTAGGCTGGGTAAGTCGCGACTTGCGCTTTTCTTAATAGAAAGAGGAGATGAGTTAGTGAAGGACCAACGGAAACAAACAGATCTACGAGTTGTTCGAACGCGGTATATGTTGAAAAATGCTCTAATTGAACTGTTACAAGAAGTGGATGTAAAAAAAATCACTGTAAACCGTCTTGCGCAACGGGCTACCATTAATCGTGTAACTTTCTATCACCATTATCACGATATTTCCGATATGCTAGAAAAGTTGGCTGATGAAATGATTGACGAGATTTCTGAAGTTTTAGGAGAACCGGCAGCTGCTCCAGAGTCTAATCATGAACAAAATCTAGAAATGCTGGAGAAATTCCTTTGCCATGTAGCGGAAAATGCCAAGTTTTATCAAACGATCCTTGGTTCGAGGGGGATTCCGATTTTTAAAGATCGTTTAGTAACATTTTTAACACGGTGGATGGTGATGAGGATAGATAGTAAGGGGAGTAACTCCTTCATTCAAAAGGCAGAAATTCAAAAGGATATTTTATTGTGGTATGATTCAGCCGCGATAATTGGTACGATTGAAGCGTGGCTGCGGAACGGCATGCCTTATACACCAGCCTATTTAGCTAAGCAATTTTATTTAATTCATCAACGCTTGATGGAGGTTTAGGTTCTAATCAGGTGCTGGTACAAGCCAAATGACAATTCCATGAAACTACTGACACCTAAGCCTAAAAAGGGCGACGGCGACACCAATGCACAAGGTTCCTAGGAGTACCAAGTGAAATGCCAACCAGTTAAATTTCGGCAAACAATTTTCTCTCCTTTAGACATAAGCTTTTCTGAATTATGATCGATGTAATTTGGTAAGGGGCTTAGGGTCAGTCTACATATCTCCTTCAATATATAGTGGAAATCTACAATAAATCACCTATCCTTTTTGAAAAAGCTCGGTCGTAATGGTTCGTTAATGACGATAAACATGAACTGCCGAATAATCTAAATCTAGTTTGGATTCGCAATCAATTTAAAAATGTCCTGTAGACTGTTTGCAAATAAGGACAAAAAATACGATGAATAAAGATATTTATTATTTTGCTATAATCCTTTACTATAGTGGTATAAAACGCTTTCAATAAGGGGTGAGGGTATGAGCAAATGCAGTATAGCAATTGATATTGGTGCATCGAGCGGACGGCTAATTGCAGGCTATATCGAAAATAGTCAATTGCAGCTAGTGGAAATTCATCGATTTGAAAATAAGTTAGTTGAAAAGAACGGCCATTTTTGTTGGGATATCGAGAAGCTTTTTTCAGAAATTAAAACAGGCATTGGTCGGTGTAAGAGCCAGGGGTTTACCCCGGTAAGTATCGGGATTGATACGTGGGCTGTCGATTTTGTTTTACTTGATGAAAACGATCAGCTGTTAACAGATGCTGTTGCATACCGTGACCCACGTACAGACGGGATGATGGAAGAGGTTTTCCAAAAAGTAAGTAAAGAAAGATTATATTTGGAAACAGGTATTCAGTTTCAAAAGTTTAATACAATTTACCAACTTTATTACTTAAACATGCATCAACCGGAAGTATTACAAAAGGCCAAGTCATTTCTGATGATACCGGATTATCTTAATTTTCTGCTAACAGGTAAGAAGGTGAATGAATATACGAATGCAACCTCTACGCAATTAGTCAATGCGTTCACGAAAAAATGGGATATCGAGTTACTCAATCAGCTAGGCATTAACACACAGATGTTCCAAGCTATTTTGCCTCCAAAAACAAAGTTAGGAAACTTAAGGGAAGAATTGGTCGAAGAATTCGGCTTTGACATGGAGGTCATTTTACCTGCTACTCATGATACCGGTTCTGCAGTGCTAGCAGTACCAGAAGTAAATAACACGATTTATATTAGCTCAGGAACGTGGTCGCTTATTGGTGTCGAAAACAAGTTCCCAATTTGTGTAACGAAAGCACTGGATTACAATTTCACCAATGAGGGTGGGGTAGACTATCGTTATCGGTTTTTAAAAAACATCATGGGACTTTGGATGATTCAAGAAGTGAAACGAAACTATAACGATCAATATGATTTTGCCGAGTTTGTTAAGCTTGCCAATGAAGCGAATAATTTTTCAGCAAAAGTTAATGTCGATGATGACCGCTTCCTAAAGCCAGATAACATGATTGAAGAAATTCAAAAGTATTGCATGGAAACGAATCAAGATGTGCCAAATACACCTGGTGAAGTGGCAAAGTGTGTGTTTGATAGTCTAGCAGTTAGCTACCAAACAGCGATTAATCAAATTGAAGAAATCTATGAAACAGAATTTGCAACAATCAACGTTATTGGCGGAGGCTGTCAAAATGAAATGTTAAATCAACTAATTGCCGATACGACTAACAAGGAAGTAGTAGCTGGGCCTGTCGAAGCTACTGCAATCGGGAATATCGTTGCCCAGCTGCTAGCACTAGGTGACATAGACGATATAAACGAAGCGAGAAACTTAGTTAAACAATCCTTTGAAATGAAAAAGTATCAAGCCATAACGGCATAAACGGGAGGAAATTACATGTCTGTTAAAGAAAACTTTGAAAAAGCGAAATTAGATTATGAAAGATGGGGAGTCAATGTAGAAGAAGCGCTGGAAAAATTAAAGAGTGTACCGATTTCTATTCACTGCTGGCAAGGGGACGATATTGGTGGATTTGAAGTCAATCAACAAGAATTATCAGGTGGGATTGATGTAACTGGTAATTACCCTGGGAAAGCTACCAATCCGGAACAATTGCGAAGTGATATTGAAAAAGCGTTATCACTTATTCCTGGGAAGCATCGCATTAATTTGCATGCCATTTACGGGGAAACAAATGGTGAAGTGGTCGAACGAGATGAAATCAAGCCAGAGCACTTTGAGAACTGGGTAAACTGGGCAAAGCAACATGGAATTGGTTTAGATTTCAACCCAACACTTTTTTCCCATCCAAAAGCGGAGGATGGCTTAACGCTAGCCCATCCAGATAAGGAAACTCGCGATTTCTGGATTAGGCATTGTATTGCTAGCCGAAAAATTGGCGAGTATTTCGGTAAGGAACTAGGTACCCCTGCACTAACTAATATTTGGATTCCAGATGGATATAAGGATATTCCGAGTGATCGTTTAACACCAAGACAACGATTAAAAGATTCATTGGATGAGATTTTTAAAGAAGAAATTGATGAGAAATATAATATCGATGCGGTAGAAAGTAAGTTGTTTGGGATTGGTTCTGAAGCGTATGTAGTAGGTTCCCATGAATTTTACTTGGGATATGCACTCAAAAACAATAAGCTTTGCTTGCTTGACACAGGACACTATCATCCAACAGAAGTAGTTTCGAATAAAATCTCTGCGATGTTACTTTATAGTGACCAGCTAGCATTACACGTATCTCGACCTGTACGTTGGGATAGTGACCATGTTATTGTGCTTGATGACGAATTACGAGAAATTGGCCTAGAAATTGTTCGTAACGATGCATTGGATAAAGTGATGATTGGACTTGATTTCTTTGATGCTAGTATTAACCGGGTTGCCGCATGGACAATTGGAACACGTAACATGATAAAGTCGTTGTTATATGCGTTACTTCTACCAAATGATACATTAAAACAATTCCAAGAGGAGGGTAACTTTACTGACCGCCTAGCATTGTTTGAGGAGTTCAAGACCTATCCATTTGGGGCAATTTGGGATTACTATTGTGAGCAAATGGAAGTTCCTGTAAAAGAAGCTTGGTTGGATGAAGTGAAGACATATGAGAAGGAAGTACTTTCGAAAAGGTAATGTTTGATGGTGGAGCCTAGTAGTTTATGCTACTAGGTTTTTGTCTGTGGACTGTTTTTGAGTTGTTTGCATCAGAAATCCAAACAAAAACAAATTATTAAATAATCTAAAACAAAAGTATTCAAAAACTGTTCAAAAATAAACAAATGTGTGTTATTCTGTGTTTAGCGAATAAACGGGGAGGAAATGACATTGGTACAAAACAAATGGGATAAGAATAAGGGGAATGTAGAAAGTGGTTTAGATCAGTTGGTTTATCGTTCAAATTTATTAGGGTCTGATAGATCTGTTGCTAACTGGGGTGGCGGCAACACGTCGACGAAATCAATCGAAAAGGACTTTCGTGGTAATGATATCGAAGTGATGTGGGTGAAGGGTAGTGGCTCTGACCTTGCAACAATGAAAGCAAAAAATTTCACAGGACTTAAAATGGAAGATATTCGTCCGTTAATGGAAAAGGAAGATATGTCCGATGCGGATATGGTTAGCTATCTTGCGCACTGTATGATTGATGCCAAGCATCCACGCTCATCAATTGAAACATTGTTGCACGCATTTTTACCATTCAAACATGTAGACCACACACATCCAGATGCTATCATAAGTATCGCTTGTGCAGATAATGGAAAAGAAATTGCAAAAGAAATATATGGTGATCGTTTTGTTTGGGTTCCTTACATCCGTCCTGGATTCAAACTATCAAAAATGATTGCAGAAGGTGTGCAAAATAATCCTAATGCGGAGCTCGTAATTATGGAGAAGCATGGTCTTGTTACATGGGGAGAAACATCGGAAGAAAGCTATCACAAAACAATTTCTATCATTCAAGAAGCAGAAGATTATATTGAAGCAAAAGCTACTGGTAAAATACTTTTTGGTGGTTCGAAGTACAAAGCTTTGTCTGCCGATGTAAGAAAAGAAGTTTTGGCAAAAGTACTTCCTGTCGTACGTGGTCAGGTAAGTTCAAACAAGAAAATGATTGTGACGTTTGATGATAGTGAAGAAGTATTAAACTTTGTCAACAGCCAAGATGCACAAGAGCTGGCTAAAATTGGTGCAGCGTGTCCAGATCACCTAGTACATACAAAGCGCACACCTTTGTTTGTTGATTGGGATCCTAGCACTAATGATGTTGATAGTTTAGTTGAAAGTGTTAAAGCGGGTATCGCTGCTTTTGAAGAAGAGTATGAGGCTTACTTCAATCGTAATAAATCAGATGGAGACAAAATGGTAGAAGCAGCACCACGTGTTGTGTTAATCCCGGGTCTAGGTATGATCAATACCGGTAAAAATTGGACAGCAGCTAACGTAAGTGAGTCACTTTATCATCGAGCAATTGCTGTTATGCGTGGGTCTACGACACTTGGTAACTTTGTTTCGCTTAATGAGGAAGAGTCTTATGCTATCGAGTATTGGCCACTTGAACTTTATAAGCTTAGCCTTGCTCCACCGGAAGCTGACTTTTCTCGGCAAATTGCTTTTGTAACGGGTGGTGCTGGTGGTATTGGTAGTGTAACGTGTATTCGTTTGGTCAGAGACGGAGCCCATGTTGTTGTCGCTGATATTAACCTAGAGGGTGCACAAGAACTTGCTAGTGAGATTAACGAGCGTTTTGGTGAGAACCGTGCGATTGCAGTGAAAATGGATGTAACTAGCGAAGCAGAGGTAGCTGAGGCTATTCAACAATCTATCTTAACGTATGGTGGCTTAGATATTATCGTTAACAATGCAGGTTTGGCCAGTTCTAGTCCATTCGAAGAAACAACGATGGATAGTTGGAATCTAAATATAAATGTACTTGTAACTGGATATTTCCTAGTAGCGCGGGAAGCATTTAAATTAATGAAGGAACAAGCGATTGGTGGAAACATGGTGTTTGTTGGTTCGAAAAACTCCATCTATGCTGGTAAAAATGCTGCAGCATACAGTACAGCAAAAGCTGCTGAGGTTCACTTAGCGCGTACTGTGGCAGCTGATGGTGGTCAGTATGGAATCCGTGTAAACTCCGTACTCCCTGATGCGGTTATCCGTGGTTCTAAAATTTGGGATTCTTCATGGAAAGAGGAAAGAGCTGCCTCTTACGGTATCGGAGCGGATGATCTAGAAGAACATTATCGTAAGCGTACGATTTTAAATGTGAATATCTTGCCGCAAGACATTGCAGAATCAATTGCATTCCTAGCTTCAGAAAAATCGGCTAAAACAACAGGTTGTATGGTTACTGTTGATGGTGGGGTAGCTGCTGCATTTACTAGATAATTATTTAACATACCGGATAGGGAGTTCATTGAAACTTCTTATCCGGTATTCAAGTAATTACGATATAATAGGGGATATAAAGTTAATGGTGAAGAAAGAAGGAGATGTCATGCTTGTTGCTGAAAGACAACAAAAGATCGTTGACTTAGTCAACGAAAGAAAAAGCATCCGCGTGACGGAATTAAGTAATATTTTTTCTGTTACCGAAGAAACCATTCGGAGAGACTTAGAAAAGCTTGAAAAAGAAAAACAACTGGCTCGTAGTCATGGTGGTGCGGTCAGTATTCAATCAAAAGATGATATCGAATTACCTTACTCTCAACGAGAAGTTATGAATGTGAAAGAAAAAAAAGAAATTGCACTTGAAGCCGTAAAACATGTTGAAGTAGGAGACAAAATTATTTTGGATGCAAGTACGACCGCTTGGTATATGGCGAAGGCGCTTCCGAATAAACCTATTACTGTCTTGACCAATTCAATTAAAGTAGCGATGGAATTAAGTGCGAAAAAGGAAATCACTGTTATATCTACAGGTGGAGTTTTATTGCCTGATTCATTGGCATATGTAGGACCACTAGCAGAAACTGCTTTAGATTCGTACCACGTTAATAAGGCTTTTATTTCTTGTAAAGGACTACACCTTGACCGAGGAATTAGTGAATCCGATGAGCAACAAGCAAGGATAAAGAAACAAATGATGGATATTACAGAATCGGTATATATCATGATTGACCATAGTAAATTTGGTGTACAGGCATTTTCGCGGATAAGTGGATTAGAAACGATTGATCATATTATTACCGATAGCAAAGTTGATTCTATAACAGTTGAGAAGATAATGGATAGATCGTTGAATTTGATGAAGGTGTAGTTGTTATTTTACTGAAATATATGAGAATAATGATTTTGTATAACGTATAAAAAATTATGTGCCTACTGATATAGAGATGTTGGCCAATTAGTAACATAAATGCTTTTATGTGACTTTTTTATTCGTTAATGTAACTAATTTGGTGACGTAAACGGCTTTATTTACCCAATAGAGACTGAAGATAGACCGTATTGGTAACATAAAAGAATTTTCGTTACAAAAAACCTAGTAGAGGTTGATAAGTCAGTAATATAAAAAAAGTATGTTCCCAATGGGTTAAAGAATATAGCGTTTTAGGAACATAAAAAAGTGTATGTTCCTGATTTAAGGGGAAAAACAGCTTGGAAGGGAATATAATCTCATTGGAATAAAGGGGAGGGAGCAAATTGAAAGTTTCCTTATTTATAACGTGTCTTGGTGATGTGTTTTATGTCAATGCAGGAAAGGCAACTGTGGAGTTATTAGAGCGATTTGGCTGTGAAGTTGATTTTCCAGATGCACAAACGTGCTGTGGCCAACCGGCTTACAACAGTGGCTACCGAGAAAGTACTAAAAAGGCAGCCAAGCATATGATTCAAACCTTTGAACATGCAGAATACGTCGTTAGTCCATCTGGTTCGTGCGCCTATATGTTTCATGAGTATGAGGAATTGTTCCAAGACGATCCGGTTTGGCAACAAAAGGCAAAGGAATTAAAGGGGAAAACATACGAATTAACCCAATTTCTCCTTGATGTATTAAAAATTGAAGATACTGGCTCAGAATTTCATGGTAAAGCAACCTATCATACATCGTGTCATATGACACGTCTTTTGGATGTCAGAGAAGCCCCGCTAAAATTGCTAAGTAACGTAAAAGGGTTAGAAATGATTGATTTACCTTACCGGGAGGCATGTTGTGGATTCGGTGGAACTTTTTCAGTGAAAATGCCGACCATTTCACAGCAGATGGTCGATGAAAAGGTAAACCATATTGAAGAAACGGAAGCAGAGTTTTTAATAGGCGCAGATGGTGGTTGTTTAATGAATATTGGTGGCAGGATTAACCGTGAGAAAAAGCCAATTAAAGTGATGCACATTGCAGAGATTTTGAATAGTCGAGGTGAAAGCTAATGCCGATGCATATTGGCGAAAAGAACTTTTCGAGTCGAGTTGATAAAGGTCTGAGTGATGGTTTTATGCGAGGGGCAGTTCGCTCTGCGCAGGGAAGGTTGCAAACTAATCGTGCAAAGGCTGCTGAAGAGCTTGGGGAATGGGAAGAGTGGCGTAACCTTGGTCAAGAAATTCGCCAGCATACGATGGAAAATTTGGACTATTACTTGGAACAATTAACCGATAAAGTAGCAGAGCTCGGTGGCCATGTTTTTTTTGCCAAAACAGCAGAGGAAGCTAACCAATATGTTAGTGATGTCATCAAGAAGAAAGGTGCCAAAAAGGTTGCAAAGTCAAAATCGATGGTGACCGAAGAAATTGCCTTAAATGATATTCTAGAAGCAAATGGTTGTGAGGTAGTTGAAACAGACCTCGGGGAATACATTTTACAAATCGATGACCATGACCCACCGTCGCATATTGTTGCACCTGCGTTACACAAAAACAAAGAGCAAATCCGTGATGTTTTCAAGGAAAAACTAGGCTATACGAAATCGGAAAAGCCTGAAGAGCTAACCTTGTTTGCTCGAGAAAAACTTCGCGAGGAATTTTTAGCAGCAGATGTAGGTATTACTGGTTGCAATTTTGCCATTGCTGAGTCGGGTTCGTTTGCGTTAGTGACAAATGAAGGCAATGCACGAATGGTTTCAACGCTCCCAAAGACACAAGTAACTGTGATGGGGATGGAACGGATTGTGCCGACCTGGGAGGATCTTGATGTAGTGGTTAGTTTGTTAACACGGGCGGCAGTCGGTCAGAAATTAACTAGTTATGTAACCGCTTTAACTGGTCCTAAAATCGAAGGGGAAGTTGATGGACCAGAGGAATTTCACTTAGTAATTGTTGATAATGGGCGTTCGAAAATTCTTGGTACCGAGTTCCAAGAGGCGCTTCATTGTATACGTTGTGCTGCTTGTATCAATGTATGTCCTGTCTATCGTCATGTTGGTGGGCATGCGTATGGTTCGATTTATCCTGGTCCAATTGGTGCAGTCTTAACTCCTTTGTTAGGTGGATATGATGATTACAAAGAGCTCCCTTATGCTTCCTCCTTATGTGGTGCATGTACGGAGGTCTGTCCGGTTAAAATTCCACTCCATAAACATTTAATTCAGCACCGCCAAAAGATTGCGGAGGAAGAAAAAAAATCTGGTTTGGCTGAACGGATTGCCATGCAGGCGTTTGGTCAATTAGCTGGTTCTGCGCAGCTTTTTAAGATTGCTACGAAGACAGCGCCGTTTCTTTCGACGCCGTTCGTGAAGGATGGGGTTATTTCCAATGGCCCGGGGCCGATAAAGGGTTGGACTTCTTCTCGTGACCTTCCATCACCGGCCAAAGAACGCTTCAGAGATTGGTTTAACAAGCGCAACAAAGGAGATGGTCAAGGTGCCTAAAGGTATGATTGAAAACAGAGAGGCTTTCTTAGATACTATTGCGACCCAGCTTGGTCGAAAGCGACGATCAAAAGGAGTGGAACGCCCTAACTTTCATCATCAAGTCCAATGGGATGTGCTTGCCGGACTATCTGAGAATGAGCTTGTTGATGTGTTGGAGGAGCAGTGCAAATCGATTCATACGAAATTAATCCGAACAAAGGAACGAGATTTAGCAAAAGCACTATTTGATGTTATTGATGATTACGGTGGAAAATCAGTTATCACATGGGACGATCCGCGATTTGGTAGTTTTCAGTTAGATGAACCATTTGAAGCTTGGAAAGAACGAGGGATTAATGTTCAAAAGTGGAATTCATCCAACGGGGCAGAGAGTCTTCACTTTGCTGAGAAGGCTGACGTAGGGATTACCTTTAGTGACATAACATTAGCAGAATCTGGTACGGTCGTTCTTTTTAGTGATAAAGGAAAGGGGCGCTCGGTAAGTCTCCTTCCTGCAACGTACATTGCGATTGTGCCAAAAAGTACACTTGTACCACGAATGTCCCAAGCAACTAGAGAAATTCACAATCGTGTTAGCGGTGGTGAACGTGTTCCGTCGTGTGTTAATTTCATAACTGGTCCGAGTAATAGTGCTGATATCGAGATGAATTTAGTTGTTGGTGTTCACGGACCAATCAAGGCGACATATGTAGTCGTTGAAGACCGATAAAATATAGTATAGTAGCAATTCCCAAGGTTTACGAAAGCCTTGAGAATTGCTGGCGTGCCTTGCGCTTTTCTTACAAGATAAGAAAGATAAAAAAATTGTCTAGCTCCGGCGCCTAGCCCCTCGGGGTCATAAGTCAATCCCTTTTGTGGCAAAGACCGCCACGTCAGGTCTTGTCTTATGCCTGTCGGGTCTGACCAAGGCGCCTACGCTTTTCTTTGTTGTCTAGCTCCGGCGCCTAGCCCCTCGGGGTCATAAGTCAATCCCTTTTGTGGCAAAGACCGCCACGTCAGGTCTTGTCTTATGCCTGTCGGGTCTGACCAAGGCGCCTACGCTTTTCTTATTATTTTTTCCAGTCAAGTACACCGTTGTCTTCGATGATACTAATTCCGACGTCAGAAATGTCAGGGTCTGAGAGAAGATTGTCCTGGACGCGGAATTTAATATCATCTGCAACGGCTAAGGATAGCCCTTCTCTTAGCTCAATTAATGCTTCAACGTGGTAGTAACGTCCTTCTTGGAGAATTCTAATTTTGTTTATATCGGTCACGTCTTCATCTTTAAAAATCATATTCGCTACACGCTCTTCAATATCTTTTGGTGCAGCAACGCCGATTAAACCAACCATGTTGTCATAACCGACGCGAAAGGCAACAGCAATCATAAGCAAGCCGATTAAGATCGTGACAAAGCCATCAAGGAGTTCAAAGTGGGTGATGGAAATAACAACTACAGCAAATAAGGCTAACAATGCACCTGTAACAGCGACAAGGTCTTCGTAAAATACAAGTCGTGTTGGGGGAGCTGCTCTACCGACATTTTTAAACGCTCCTCGTACAATCCCAAGTCCCTTTGCGTTCGACCGTGATTCAATGTTTATTTCTTTCATTGCCTTAATAAGAATCGCTCCATCAACGGTAATGTTGAGAAATAACACAAGTAAGTTGAGTAGAAAGCCACCTCCTTCTGAACCTTCTGGCTCTTGTAAGAGGTGCCATCCTTCCCGGATTGTTTCATATGCCATGATTGTTACAACAATAACAGCAACCATACAAAAAATATTAATGACTCGGCCAAATCCGGTTGGAAACCTAGTTGTAGGCTGTTTTTCTGCTAAAATACTTCCAATGTATACAAAGCCCTGGTTGACGGCATCGGCTGACGAGTGCATAGCTGTAGCGAACATTGCACCACTTCCACTAACCGCCCCAGCGATGAATTTCGATGCTGCAATAATAGCATTACCAATCATAGCAATTCCAGATGATTTGTTTCCCTTTTTTACTATGCTAATTATAGAATCTTGCACTCTTATCTTCCCCTTAATTAAGTGTTTTACGGACACGTCCTACATATCAAGTTTATCATTGACTATTTGATGTAAACCTATTCGTCGTTTCTGTTGCTTTCTTTTTCTGCGTTAATAGCAATAAGCTTTTCGAAAACAGCATAAAATTAATTAAATTTGGTGATCTATTATGGTAAAATGTTAAATACAGTACCAGTAAAAAGGAATATGAGGCAAATGGGCAAGTACATGGTTGACCTGGTGCTAAAATTTCAAACGTTGTTAAGGGGGAATTTTTCTTGGAAGGCGAGTCGGTCAGTATATTATCTTTTGTAGTAATGTTTTCGTTGATTTTGTTAAATGGCTTTTTTGTTGCAGCGGAATTTGCGATTGTGAAGATAAGACCAACAAAAATTGAACAACTAGAGCGGGAAAACAATCGAAGAGCAAAGTTTGTTAGAAAAGTTGTTGATGAAATGGATATGCATTTAGCAGCAGCTCAGCTTGGAATTACGTTAACATCGCTAGGTATTGGTTGGATTGCTGAACCGTCGATTGCGGTATTAATCGAAAATGCTTTTCGCTTTATGGAGCTTAACATTTCTGCTACTGTTGTTCAAACCATCTCCTTTGTCATTGCATTTTCGATTGCGACTTATCTTCACATTACGATTGGAGAACAGGTGCCGAAAATGTGGGCCATTCAAAAAAATGAAAATGTTAGTCTAATGGTTGCTCTTCCGCTATATATATTTTGTAAAATCACCTACCTACCTATTCAGGTTTTAAAGAAGTCTACTGATGTCATGCTGAAGGTAGTCGGAGTAGATTCTAGAAATGAGGAGGAAGCACATTCTACAGAAGAAATTAAAATGATTCTTTCAAGAAGTCCTGATTTAGGGCCAGAGCAGCAAAAGATGCTGACAAAGATCTTTGATTTTGACGATCGTTTTGTTCGGGAAATCATGGTACACCGAAAAGATATGGATATCATTTATATTGAAAACGATAGGAAAGAAAATATCGCTTATATTAAGGAAAGTAAACACTCTCGGTTCCCTGTTTGTGGTGAAGACCGGGATGATATATTAGGGTTTATCAATGTTAGGGACCTATATAGTATGGACGAAGATGGTCAAGAAGTTGACCTCAAACAAGTAATAAGGAACATACCGAAAATATATGAGATGAGGCCGATAAAACAAGCATTAAAAGAAATGCAAAAAGGCCACTATCAAATGGCGATTGTCACGGATGAATATGGAGGAGTATCCGGGCTAATTACGATTGAGGATATTTTAGAAGAAATCGTAGGTGAAATCCAAGACGAATATGATAATGAGGTTGAGCCGATAAGGAAGTATCAGGATAAGATTCGTGTGGATGCAGGTGTCCTGATTGATCAAGTAAATGATGAGTTGAGTTTAAACTTAGAAGAGATTGATGGAATTGACACGATTGGTGGCTATATTTTGACAAAGATCGAAAATCCTCCAAAAGTCGGTCAAACAATTGAACTGGACGATTTTGATGTCAAAATTTTAGAGACCGAGGAAAATCGAATTAAATTATTGGAATTTAAGCAGATTGATGAGAAAGAAAAGTTGGTAGAGATAAGTAAAGAACAGCATCATGTAAGTTAATCCTTTTATTTGTAAACGTTAACATAAATAAAGAATTTTGTCCTCCTGTTGACTTCTTTTTAAATCGTGTTATTATAAATATGAAAATTGAATTAGTAATTATCTTCCACTAGGGGGACCTTCTGTAAGTTTAACTTGCATAGAGGTTGAGATTAAAGTGAATGCTTTAAGACCCTTAGAACCTGATCTGGTTGATACCGGCGTAGGGAAGTGGAGTTGCGGATCCAGTATGTGTATGGTTTTGTATGTGTACATACTATTTATTTCCAATACAACCACTTTCTTATCTATTGAGAAAGTGGTTTTTTTGTTGCAAGAAAAAGCAAGGCTTGTCTTACGCTTTTCGGAGCTGATCAAGGCGCCTACGCTTTTCTTGTCTAGCTCCGGCGCCTAGCTCCTCGAGGTCGTAAGTCAATCCTCTCCATGGCAAAGAGCGCCATTACAAGGCTTGTCTTACGCTTGTCGGAGCTGATCAAGGCGCCTACGCTTTTCTTGTCTAGCTCCGGCGCCTAGCTCCTCGAGGTCGTAAGTCAATCCTCTCCATGGCAAAGAGCGCCATTACAAGGCTTGTCTTACGCTTGTCGGAGCTG
>NZ_JAMQKC010000018.1:42547-52333 GCF_028416595.1 Aquibacillus salsiterrae
TGATCAAGGCGCCTACGCTTTTCTTGTCCGTAACTGAAGCTTTGGAGTGCGATTAATTCAATTTAAATCTGTAGGGAGGGATTTAATTTGAAATTTTCGGAAGAGTTAAGAATGGAAACGGCCCATATTTGGCAGGCGAATCTTAATCATCCATTTGTGAAAGGTATCGGCGATGGGACATTACCGCTTGAGAATTTTCGCTATTACGTGATGCAGGATGCCTATTATTTGTCCCACTTCGCGAAAGTCCAGTCACTTGGAGCGGCTAAAGCAAACGACTTTGAGACAACGAATCAAATGGCTGCCCATGCGCAAGGAACATACGAAGCAGAATCTGCATTACATCGAACGTTTTTTCAAAGCCTTGGAGTGACGGCAGCTGATATAGCAGTATTTAAACCCGCGCCAACTGCTTACGCCTACACTTCCCACCTGTACCGGGCTGCCTACGAAGGTCACTTAGGTGATATTATTGCGGTAATTTTACCGTGCTACTGGATTTACCATGAAATAGGTGAACATTTACAGGCTTGTACACCGGAGGAGGTCATCTATCAAAAATGGATCGCGGCATATGGTGGTGAATGGTTTAAAAAATCAGTAGATGAGCAGATTAATAGACTTGATGAAATCGCGGAAACGGTGACAGCCAAAGACCTCACGCGAATGAAGGAACATTTTATCATTAGCTGTAAATATGAATATGCATTTTGGGAGATGGCCTATACGTTAGAAAAATGGCCGGGAGAGATTGCAGTTGCAAAGGGGATGGAACAATGAGTAAGGGGTTAAAGCTAACGGATATTTTGGTGACCATAATTATTGCCTTGATTTTTGGTGCTATCTACAAATTATGGGGACCGTTATATGGTATTGTTTCAACGTTCGGCCTGCAACTAGAACAACTTCTATACGGGATGTGGTTCATCGCTGCAACTGTAGCCTATTTAATTATTAGGAAACCGGGTGTTGCTTTGTTAGCAGAACTTGCGGCAGCCCATGGTGAATTTATTTTCGGTGGTGAATGGGGGATAACAACCTTAATTTATGGTCTTGGCCAAGGATTTTTTGCTGAGTTCATTTTTGCTAGTTTCCGCTATCAGAAATATAACATGGTGACAGTGTCATTGGCGGGTCTGGCATCTGGAATTGTATCCCTACTCATTGATGTCTACTATGGCTACATTGGCGATTTGGCTATGTGGAATTTACTGATGCTAATTGGGTTTAGACTCATTGGTGCTGTTATTATAGCTGGTGTTTTCGCCCATTTCATTGTTCAAGCATTGGAAAAAACGGGTGTAACGAGTTTGGTTCGACCAGCCACGAGCGTTGACTATGACGCGTTAGATCAATAGGGGAATAAACGATGAAAGAGATTACTGGTGTTGAAGATTTACGACTAAAGTTTCCTGGCACTGACTCTTTGTTATTGAAAGACTTCTCCATTTCCATAAAAAAAGGAGAAAAAGTATTATTACTTGGACCATCAGGATCTGGTAAATCAACTTTGTTACAAGTGCTAACAGGGTTGATACCAAATTCGGTTGAAGTACCGATGAAAGCCAAACGGGTGAATATACCGAAATCGTGGGGATTTTTGTTTCAGGATCCAGACACACAGTTTTGTATGCCGTACGTTGACGAAGAAATCGCTTTTGTATTAGAAAATCTAGCGATTGCTAGAGATGAGATGCGACATTATATTACCGATTATCTCAAGCAAGTCGGCTTACAGTTTGAAGATATTCATACACCGATTCAATCGTTATCGGGCGGGATGAAACAACGACTTGCGATTGCATCTGTCTTAGCTCTTGAAGCTGATGTGCTTTTCTTGGATGAACCAACAGCGATGTTAGATCCTACTGGGACACTAGAGGTATGGGAGACGGTAAAAAAAATTGGTGAAAATAAAACGCTTGTGATTGTAGAACACAAAATTGAGCAAGTAATTGATTTTATTGATCGTATCATTTTGTTAAATGATGATGGTGTTATCGTCGCTGATGGTACAAAAAAAGAAATTTTCTCGGACTATAAGCACGTCTTGGTCGAACAAGGGATTTGGTACCCAGGTGTATGGGAGGACTATTTAAGAAATCGATCGTCACCTAACGAGACAAATGCCAAGAAACCAATTGTTACTTTAAAAGAATTTGATGTTTACAGGGGTAAAGAAAAAAAGGTTCACATCAAAGATTTAACCGTTAACCAAGGTGAGTGGATTACTGTGTTAGGTGAAAATGGAGCGGGAAAGAGCACGTGGTTACTCGGACTTATGAATTTACTAAAGACAAAAGGATGCTATCAAATTGATAACCAAGATGCACGGAGACTAAGCAAACTTACGGATTACTTCGCGTTTGTTTTTCAAAATCCTGAGTTTCAATTTGTGACGAATTCGGTATTTGATGAAATTGCCTATACACTTCGTTTGCAAAATTGGAGTGAGGACCAAATTGTCCGGAAAGTAGAAACCTTGCTAGCGCGATTTCATTTACAACCATACGCGAAGCAGCATCCATATCACTTATCGATGGGCCAAAAAAGAAGATTAAGTGTTGCTGCGGCAACAGTTATGGAGCAGCCTGTTTTATTACTGGATGAGCCAACCTTTGGCCAAGATGCAAGAAATACATTTGCGATCTTAGAACAGCTACAACAGATGCGAAATAAAGGGACGACTATTATCATGATTACGCATGACTGTCATATTGTGAAGCATTTTGCAACGAGAGTGTTGTATATCAATGATGGGCGCTTAACGCTTGATTGTTTGCCTTTACAATATATGGAAGAAAAACAACAGTCGTTGGAGGTATAACCATGCCATTTGAACTTTCTTACCGGCAGACTTGGTTACACAAAATAAATCCAAGCTTTAAATTTTTGCTAGTTATTGCTTTATTTATCTATCTAATATTCGTCGATAACCCTAATCTTATGGTTAATTATGCGATTGGGTCGGTTGGCTTGTACTTCTTTTTTACCGGTCATCCGTGGAAGCGACTTTTGTTGATTGCACTTCCTTTCTTGCTTGTCTTTGTAACCTCCTCTACCTCGATGATCTTTTTCGGGGAAGGGGAGGAGACGTTATTCAACTGGGGCTTAGTTCATATAACGAAAGAGAGCTTATTTCGTGGTTTACATTTAGGGATTCGGGGGATGGTATTTGCGATTTTGGGGGTTGTTTTTTCTTTAACGACTCGACCTGTTCTCTTGTTCTATTCGCTTATGCAACAACTTAAGTTAAAGCCGAAGTATGCCTACAGCTTTATGGCTGCTATTCGGTTGCTTCCAATTATGTTAGAAGAATTGCAAACACTCCGTCATGCGTTAAAGGTAAGAGGAGCAGTAGGTGGCAAAGGTATTAGGGGTTTTTATGAAAAAATAAAGGCGTTCGCAATTCCGATGCTTTCCCAAAGTATTCGGAGGGCGCATCGAATTGCAATAGCAATGGAGGCGAAGCGATTTTTAAATGTCAACAACCGGACGAATTATTATCAGATTGGTTTCTCGAAATTTGATGTTCTATTGCTGCTCTATTTTATTGGTGTAGGTGTACTTGCGCAGTTCGCGAGTGTCAATTTTCCGTATTTTGGAATAGAGGATGTTCGGGTAATCGGTTAAATAAAAGGAGTCTTACGATGCATAGAAAAGAATTACATGTGGTGTCGACTGGAAAGCAAGACCCGGAGCAATTGGTCAAGATTATCGAAAAGATTCATCCATTTATTGACGCCGTCCATATTCGGGAGAAGGAGAGAACAGCATTAGAAGTATTTAAGATAGTAGAGTCGCTTGAGGTTAGTCAGGTTCCTTTGTCAAAAATTATCATCAATGATCGAGTGGATGTTGCATCGGCAAAAGGGGTCGAGGGCGTGCAGCTTTCCAATCAGTCCTTACCTGCTGCTGTCGTTAAGAAATCATTTCCTCATCTTCGCATTGGTTCATCTGTCCATTCAGTGGAAGAAGCACGAATAGCCGAGATGCAAGGCGCGGATTATTTGTTATTTGGTCATATCTTTGAGACGCCATCTAAAGCAGGAATGACACCAAGAGGGACTTCCCAGTTAAAAGCGGTTTGCGAGGCTGTTACGATTCCGGTACTAGCAATTGGTGGGATTAAGCCTGAGGATGTTAAGCGAGTGACACTTGCTGGAGCTAGTGGAATTGCAATGATGTCTGGCATCCTTTTGGCAGAGTCACCTTTAGCGGAAGTGACAGCATATCGTCAGAAGCTGTTGATTGAATAAGCTCTAAGTAAAAGAGGGGTGAAAGGCATGAACAATTCGTACGATGCTATTGTTGTAGGTGGGGGCGTAAATGGAGGGGCGATTGCCTATCAGCTTGCAAAAAGAGGGGCTAGTGTTCTTTTGTTAGAAAAAGGGCGAATAGCTAGTAAGGCATCCGGCGCTGCTGCGGGAATGCTCGCTGCGCAAGCCGAGTTAGAAGACGATGGGCCACTTTTTCAATTGGCGAAAAAAAGTAGGGCAATGTTTCCGAAGCTAGCTGTTGAAATAAAAGAGGCGAGTGGCATCGATATTGGACTGATAAATAAAGGGATGTTAAAGATTGCCTTAGCTGAGCAAGACATGAAAGAATATAACAAGATTATAAGCATCCAACAGGCGTGCGGGGAACAAGCAGAGTGGTTGACTGGAGAAGAAGTTAGGAAGCTTGAGCCGAATTTATCTACGTCCGTCATGGGTGCAATGCATATCGAAAATGATGGTCAAGTAGAGGCGCCTCAGTTAACGGTTGGTTTATTAAAATCGGCTGCAAGACATGGGGTGGTTATTAAGGAAAACGTAGAAGTCGAATCGGTCAAATCAACTAATGGGATGGTCACTGCAGTGATGACAAACGAAGGTGAATTTATAAGTGATCAAGTCATCATAGCGGGTGGTGCTTGGAGCAATCAACTGCTATCAAGAACTGGTTTGCCACTCGAAACCTATCCTGTTAAAGGAGAGTGTTTCTCTGTTACAACACACCAAGCATTACTAACGAAGACAATCTTTTCACACGAGTGTTATCTTGTCCCGAAAAAAGGTTCAAGAATTGTTGTTGGGGCAACGGTAAAGCCGCATACATTTAATGAGCAAGTAACCGTTAGTGGCATATCCCAGTTGATGGAAAAGGCAAGGAACATACTGCCCGGGATTGTGGAGGCAGAATGGGAGAAGGCTTGGGCAGGAATTCGTCCGCAGACTGCTGATGGCTTGCCTTATCTAGGTGCTCATCCGGAATTAAAAGGAATATTTGTTGCTACTGGTCACTTTAGAAATGGGATTTTACTTGCTCCGATTACGGGAGAAATAATCGCCGACCTTGTAGAAGGTAAGGCGCCGAAAGTCGATGTAAATCCTTTTCGTGTTGATCGGTTAACGAAGCAATTAACGTAGAGTGGGGTGAAACTGTGAATGTAATTGTTAATGGGGAACATGTCGAAATTCCAAAAAATGTTGCAACGGTTTCTAATCTTTTGCAGCATTTCGAGTTAGACCAAAAGGTTGTCATTGTTGAATGGAATGCAACGATTTTAGAAAAGGCAGATCATCAGGAGACACGCGTTTCTGATGGAGATCGAATTGAAATAGTTCATTTTGTGGGAGGCGGATGATGGTGTTAAAAATAGGTAAATATCAATTTAACTCTAGACTATTATTAGGTACTGGAAAATATCCGAATTTTGATGTGCAAAAAGAAGCGGTAGATGTTTCTGAAACGGAGGTATTAACATTCTCAGTTCGAAGGATGAATATTTTTGAACCAAGCCAACCGAATTTTTTAGAAAAGCTTGATGTGGAAAAATATACGCTACTGCCAAATACAGCAGGAGCTCAAACGGCAAAAGAAGCAGTCCGTATCGCCAAGTTAGCTAAGGCGTCTGGTCTATGCGACATGATCAAAGTAGAGGTGATTGGCTGCCAAAAAACATTGTTACCAGATCCGGTGGAAACATTAAAGGCATCTGAGGAATTGTTAAAAGAAGGATTTACCGTACTTCCATATACATCTGATGATGTCCTCTTAGCTAAACGATTAGAGGAATTAGGTTGTCATGCAATTATGCCTGGTGCGTCTCCGATTGGTTCTGGACAGGGAATTATTAACCCGTTGAATCTTAGCTTCATTATTGAACAAGCAAATGTACCGGTTATTGTAGATGCTGGCATAGGAACACCATCTGATGCAGCCATTGCGATGGAAATGGGTGCTGATGGTGTGTTACTAAATACGGCTGTTTCCGGTGCAAAAGATCCGGTGAAAATGGCAAAAGCGATGAAGCTTGCTATTGAAGCGGGCCGCTTAGGGTTTGAAGCTGGTCGGATACCAAAGAAAAGATATGCGACAGCAAGTAGTCCAGTGGAAGGAATGAGCTTAGTTTGAGTGAGCGATATTCCAGACAGGAACTATTTACCGGAATAGGACTAGAAGGGCAACGGAAAATTGGATCCAAACACGTCCTTGTCATTGGAGCGGGAGCCTTAGGGACGGGGAGTGCCGAAGCGCTCGTCCGTGCCGGTGTTGGTAAACTAACGATAGTCGACCGTGATTATGTGGAGTGGAGTAATCTCCAACGTCAACAGCTCTATGCAGAATCAGATGCGCTAGATCGTTTGCCGAAAGCTGTTGCTGCTAAAAATAGATTATCAGCTATTAATTCTGACGTCGATATCATGGCCCATGTCATGGATGTGTCTGTCGAAGAGCTTGAGCAGCTAGTCGACGATGTTGATGTGGTGATTGATGCTACCGATAATTTCGATGTTCGAATGATCATCAACGATGTTGCTCAAAAACAGAAGGTGCCCTGGATTTATGGTGCTTGTGTTGGAAGTTATGGTGTTACATTTACTATCCTCCCCGGAGAAACGCCATGTCTAGCTTGTTTACTAGAAACGGTTCCTATGGGTGGAATGACGTGCGATACAGTAGGCATTATAAGTCCCGCAGTTCAAATGGTAGTTTCCTATCAAGTGACAGAAGCCTTAAAGATATTAGTGGAGGATTATGACGCATTAAGGAAGAAACTTGTTTCCTTTGATTTGTGGAAAAATGAACATGTGGCGATTAACGTTGACAAAATAAAGAAAGAAAGCTGTTTATCGTGTGGCAAGGACAGAACGTACCCAAATTTAGATAGGAAGAATCAAACGAAAACAGCGGTGTTATGTGGAAGAGACACGGTTCAAATTCGCCCGTCAAAATTAATGGAGAGAGACTTAGAGCAATTAGCAACCGTTCTTGCTGCACAAGGAGGTAAAGTTGATCGAAATCCTTATCTCGTATCGTTTATTACTGATGACCACCGGTTGGTTATTTTTAAAGATGGGCGAGTATTAATCCATGGAACTAAAGATATTTCCGAAGCGAAAACGCTATATTACCGCTACTTGGGGTAATCTACTAGCGTTCATTGTGGGTAAGTGGTTGTGGATCCGTTCGGACAGTAAAAGGTGAAATCCGGTTACTTGAGTCCGAAACGGGCACGGAATGCCGTAGCTTCGATTTCTGTCCTATTTTTTAAAAAGGTTACGAAAGATTAAGAATAAATGAGGGGGGATACTGTGGAAATTGCAAAAGCATTAACAATTGCTGGTTCTGACAGTGGTGGAGGAGCTGGTATTCAAGCTGATTTAAAAACCTTTCAAGAGCTTGACGTATTTGGTATGTCAGCTATCACAGCAATTACTGCCCAAAATACAGTTGGTGTGCAAGCTGTTTATCCACTTACGGTAAATGCTGTTACAGAACAGATAAAGTCGGTTGCGGAAGACTTAAATCCGAACGCGGTTAAAACGGGTATGCTATTTAGTAGTGAAATTATCGACGCAATTGCTAACGAGATAAAGAGATACCGGTGGAGTCGAGTGGTTGTTGATCCAGTAATGATAGCTAAAGGAGGCTCTTCATTATTATTAGAAGAA
Organism: Aquibacillus salsiterrae; assembly: GCF_028416595.1. Classification (GTDB taxonomy): domain Bacteria; phylum Bacillota; class Bacilli; order Bacillales; family Amphibacillaceae; genus Aquibacillus_A; species Aquibacillus_A salsiterrae. Next base: position 50,488 of record NZ_JAMQKC010000018.1, read on the forward strand.
GCGGTAGCGTCATTAAAAGATGAACTAATTCCGTTAGCTTTTTGCGTTACACCTAATATACCGGAAGCGGAAAAACTGGTAGGCTTTACTATCTCGACGTTAGAAGAGCGTAAACAGGCATGTGAAGCACTTTATCAATTAGGAGCTAAGAATGTAGTTATTAAAGGAGGTCATAGTAACGAAAAAGAAGTAACCGACCTATTATTTGATGGTGAAACCTTTCATCTTTTTTCAAGTCCGAGAACAAATACAAACCATACACACGGAACAGGCTGTACTTTCGGAGCAGCAATTACTGCCGAGCTAGCTAAAGGTAAATCGATCTATGAAGCGGTAAAAAAAGCCAAAGATTTTATCGGGGCCGCCATTGAAGATAGCCTAGGATTAGGAGCTGGCCATGGTCCTACCAACCATATGGCATACCGCAAAAGAAAGGTTCAAGTAAATGATTACTAGTCTAAAAGAGAAGTTAAAGCTCTACTTTGTAATGGGAAGTTCAAACTGCAAACAAGATCCACGTTACGTGCTACGTGAGGCAATAGAGGGTGGAGTCACTATGTATCAATTTAGAGAGAAGGGTGACAAATGCATTACGGGACAGATAAGATTAGGCTTAGCCAAAGACTTGCAAAGAATATGTAAAGATAACGGTGTGCCGTTTATCGTAAATGACGATGTTGATTTGGCAATGGAAATAGATGCAGATGGCGTTCATATCGGACAAGAAGACCAACCAATTGAAAATGTGAGAACAATAATTGGTGAAAAGATATTAGGGGTATCAGCCCATACTATGGAAGAAGCAAATATTGCGGTCCAAAAAGGTGCAGACTACTTGGGTGTTGGTCCTATGTATAGAACTACGACTAAGTCCGATATAAGAGAAGTCCAAGGACCCAAGGTAATTAATCAAATGCGCTCTTGTATTACTATTCCAATAGTCGGAATCGGCGGAATTGATGAATCAAGAGTTAAAGAAGTAATTCGGAATGGTGCAGATGGAGTAGCAGTCATATCAGCAATTAGCCAATCAACTTCACCACGATTAGCAGCACGGTATCTAAGTGAAAAATTATAGGATACATTATTTTGCAAAAAAATAGATGTTTATAACCTGTAATAATTGGTAGACTAGATGAAGTATCTAATTGGAGATGCTCATTTCATAGTATCTCCTTATTTCTAGGTAATAGTCACCTTTCTACCATATTATAAAAATAGATCCATATGAGAAATGTAAACACAGCAAGTTTTAATATAGTTGATATTAGGCCCTATAACAAAATATTATTATATCTACTAAATATTTATTGACTTAGTAACAGTAATCATATACAATAATTCTTGCTTCAGAAAAATAAGTGAGTAATTCATATTGACTTCTGCGCAACATAAAGATATTGTTATTTAGGTCATAATAATAGCTGATTGATTTGATTGAAATAATTTTTAAAAAGCTATTGACTTATACGTATTGAGATGGTAAAGTAATAAAGTCGCTCAAACGAGAAAAAGAAAATATCAAAAAAGTTGTTGACTTCCACGAATAGGCGTGATACCATAATGGATGTCGCTAAAAATCAGAGCGATAACGAAAAGTGAAATTGATCTTTGAAAACTGAACAAAACAACCAGTATGTTTAAAGAAAAAGTGTAGGCGACTGTTTAATAGCGTACGGATAGATAAGACAGCATGTAGCACTTCGAACTTCAAGTGCAAAATGATGGATTAACTATACGCTAGCTATTGGGAGCCGAAGCTAGATTAGAAATACAATTGCTAGTCAAGTTTATGAGTAAATCAACTCATTCATTTATTGGAGAGTTTGATCTTGGCTCAGGACGA
>NZ_JAMQKC010000019.1 GCF_028416595.1 Aquibacillus salsiterrae
AATGTGTTATAATTATTCACCAAATGGTGCTCCTCTCTTTGGATTTTTTGGTTGTCGCAAACCCTATTATACCAAAGGTTGGAGTGCTTTTTTATTTTTTTTAAAGTTATTGCTTTCGAAATCTAGGATTATATTTACTATTTTTCTCCCTAACTTTATTTATTATTCTGCTCCGTGTATTATTTCACATTCCCAATAGGATTCACTCTATTGGGAAGTGGTGTATTATGTATATATGAAGGCTTTCACCCAACATTCTCAAACCTTCCATACTCCTTCTTCAACAGCAACTCCACCGTGCCAGTTGGGCCATTTTGAATCCTAGGGGTGTCACAGGCACCACTCGTGGACAAATGTCTATCAATGGTTCCTTACCCCTTTCCTCGAACGTCACTTTAAAACCCCTCCGCTTACGCCCCTCATTGTCATAGGGATTAGCTACACTAAGATAACAACTTTGTCGAATAGAAAATAGAACATTTGTTCTTATTTCTATATGAATCTACTTATTAGTGTGGTAGAATGATTATACAACTATATAGTATAGTGGGCGGTTGGCCATCTTCCTCTATGAAGGGAGGTGGTATGGTGACGACATATGAAGCATTAAGTTTACTACTGCAATTTAGCATCTCATTGACAGCAGGAATCACACTCCTTGTTACAATTGTTGTCTATCTAAACAAAAAGAAGTAACCGCCCCCGACCAAGGTAGTGGTTACTTCTTTTTGGACAAAACTTCTATTGGTCAACCGTTCTTTATACGGCCTGTAGTAGGTACTAAGCAGTTGATCGCTACTTGGTACCTTTTTCTTATTATAAGTATAGATTCTAATTTTTATACTGTCAATCAAAATGGCGGAAAAAGGGTAAGGTGCCACATATGGACAATTGTCTTTTTGTAGTGTATGACACCTTTTTTCGATAAAAAGCTGTTGATCAAAGATTTTTAACATGTGTGTTAACTGAAGTAACTGTCATCCTTTGTCTGGCGGAAGGTTCCTTCTTTTTGAAAGCTTTCACCCAACATTCTCAAACCTCCCATACTCCTTCTTCAACAGCAACTCCACCGTGCCAGTTGGGCCATTTCGTTGCTTTGCGATAATGATTTCGATGATGTCCGTGTTGTTCGTTTCCTTGTCATAATAATCTTCCCGGTAAAGAAAGGAGATGATATCGGCATCTTGTTCAATATTGCCCGACTCGCGCAAATCGGACATGAGCGGTCGCTTATCGTGACGTTGTTCTACTCCCCTTGATAACTGGGAAAGCAACACAATCGGAATGTTTAACTCTACTGCGAGCAGCTTTAACTCCCTCGTCATTTCACCGACTTCTAAATCCCGGCGTTCTCGTTTATTTGTCGGTCTAATTAGCTGTAAGTAATCAATAATTGCGAGATGTTTTTCGTCTGGATAATCACGAACTGCTTTTCGTAATGATGCACAAATGTCACTAATCGTCCGGTGATGCTCGTGAAGAGATAACCTCCAGTTCGATATTTCTCCAACAGCCGCCAAGGCTCTCAAATAATCGTCTCGATTAAACACCATACTGCGCCACTTCTGACTGTGGATGTAACCTTCTGCGGAAATCATTCGTTGTAGTAACTGTTTCGTACCCATTTCTAAACTAAATACCGAGCTCATTCCTTTGTTTCGGCAATGAGCAGCAGCTAGATTGAGTGCAAATGCCGTTTTCCCTACTGATGGTCGCGCTGCTACGATAATCATTTCCCCTGGTTGCAAGCCCCCTGTCATCTGATCCAAATCGACAAAAGATGTCGCTAACCCCGTACTTCCAGAATCACCTGAAAGCATCGCTTCTGTTATTTCCAATAAATAATCATTCGTGTCTTTCTCTTCCTTGGATCCACCCAGCCCTTGGCATGACTGCAGCGATTCAATCAACTGGGCTAATTTATTTTCATTCGGCTGTTCGGCATACTTGATTGCTAGTTCACGGGATTTGCGGTTACGGTATGCTTCAAAGACGAGTCGCTCATAGTGTGGCATGCTTTCTAAACTCGGGACAGACTCAGCAAGCTGCGAAAGATAGCTAACGCCGCCAATATCCGTAAGCGCATCGCCTAAATTTGTTGTAACCGTAACTAGATCAATCGTTTGATTATTTTCAGACATATGTATCATCGCCTGGAAAATTCGCTTATGCTCCTTAAAGGCAAACTGCTCTTCAGTCAGGCTTAACTGACTAAATCGTGTCCCATCAAGTAAGACGCTCCCTAATACCGATGCTTCTGCTTCAAAGTTATCAATCGTCATCGGGCGAGCTCCTTAATCACCTTTTCAAATTGAGCCTTGAACAACCGTTTCGTCTCCTCTGGAACTTGCGCTGCTTCCTGTTGCCAGATGCGCATTTGCTCTAAATGCGGATTCGTTTCTCTTGGGTAAGCGGCAATCTCCGCAAGGGAAGGGGCGTACGGGTGCACCAGTGCAAAGGCAGATAATTTTTCGAGTACACGATCGTAATCCATCTTTATTATCTGCGGCAGCAGAAGGATGGCCTTCCTTTTCGTTAATTCATACTTTGGATACAGTTCAGCGATGGTTTCTAAAATATCGAATGCCTCATCACGGGTCATGGCGTACACTCCCTTCTCAGGTCATCTAACAGTGCCTTATTGTTACTTTTTCTTTGCTGGACAAAAAAGGAAGCTGCCGGCTGCTTATGCTTCTGTTGTTCATAGTTTTTCGCTTGTTCTAAGGTGGTAATGTTTGCTTGGACCCACTCTTTCAAAATTGCTTCCACATAGCTATACGTTCGCCCGCCTTTTTTTACTGCTTGCTTCATCGCGGCAACGACTATCTCGTCCCCCAAATCGTGACACCATGCTTGCAAAGATTCTTGCAAAATCGGTTTTAAGATGCCAAAGTTTTGTTCATATACGGAGAAGGCAGATGGCTCCTTTCCTCCTCCTCTGTTTTGGTTTGGATTCGTTTCGTTTTGTTTATGTATGTTCCGGCGATTTGAACGAAATGGTTCCTGGAATGGTTCCGGCAATTGTTCCGGTGATTGCTCCGTAATTACTCCGGTTTGCTCTACTTCAGCAGGTGATACTTGGTCATAATAGGACACTAACGACAGCATCTGATAAATGGGTGCTTTCCCCTTCACACCAGCTTGATAACTAATCAACCCGTGATCGACCAGTACCTTCCGAGCTTCCGATATTCTTTGTACCGACAAACCAGATAAGTTTTCGATTAATCGATTGGGCGCATTAAAAAACTTCTCCCAACGCGCGACATTGTTGACCATCATTAGGGTGTGCCACAATAAAGCAGCACACGCCGGTAATTCATGGAGCGACATCCAATCCTTAAACGCATTTACCTCCCTAATATAATTCATCTTTTGCACCTCCACGTGTTGATCGGTTCACTTGATCAAGCACCCACAGATCAATAGCATCTTTGGAAAATAAAATTTTGCGGCCAAACCGAAGATGCGGAAAACTCCCCTCATTGACCAAATCATAAACAGTATCCGTGTGGATTCCAAGATACTCCGCGACTTCCTTTACAGTGACTGTACATCGTTCCATTACAACCTGCCTCCTTTTTGTTGTGTTTCATTACTATAATGAGGTGCATTGGGCTGTTAGGTGTCTATGTTGGGTGAAATTGGTTTGGAATTGTTCTAGAATTATGGGTAAATGGGTATTTGTGAGGGGTGATTATCAAGCAAAACGGGTGTCAGCACTACTTATAGACAAATGTCTTTTTGTAGTGCTGACACCCTTAATATAAATGGCTTTTTGTGATGACCTGTGCTTTAGCTTATGACTCTCATAACTGAACCAAAAACTACCATAGGATATCATACATAACATTCTTTAATTTTTGGTATTACTATAGGTACAAGATGTTATTAATCATCTTGGTGATTAAAATGTATTCTACTATTAGGAGGTATGAATCATGGCAAGCAACAATTCTAACCAATTACTAGTACCTGGAGTAGAGCAAGCACTTGACCAAATGAAATATGAGATTGCACAAGAATTCGGCGTAAACCTTGGAGCTGATACTACTTCTCGCGCTAACGGTTCTGTAGGTGGAGAAATTACAAAGCGTTTAGTTCAAACTGCACAACAACAACTAAGCGGCCAAGTTAAGTAATTTAAAAACAAACATTATATTGATATGGCTATAGGGGGGCACTTCATTGTGCCTCCTTTTTTGTAAGGTAAGAAAGTAAAAAAAGCAATAGCTGTCTAGCTCCGGGCGCCTACCCCCTCGAGGTCTTAAGCAGAAAATCTTTGTGTCAAAGAGCGACACATAGATTTTCTGCTTAAGCTTGTCGGGGGTGGGCAAGGCGCCCTGCGCTTTTCTTATAGCTATTTAACCTAACTCCTTCAACCGATGCTTTGCCTGATCATCACCTTTTAAAGCAGCTTTTTGATACCAATATTTAGCTTTTTTCATATTAGCTTGGGTTCCAATCCCATTCTCATAACAAAGGCCAAGATTAAATTCTCCATAAGAGTCACCCCTATCAGCAGCCATTTGATACCAGGATATCGCCAAGTCCCCCAGGCCTTCTTCCACCGCCTCATGTCCTAGCCGATTTGCGGCAAACACATCACCAAACAGTGCGGATTCGGTGAACCATCGTTTCGATTCTTCGATGTCTACGTTTGTCCCAACACCGTTTTCATACATGTAGCCTAGTGTATACATTGCTTCTGGTACACCTTTATCGGCTGCTTCCTTGAAGAGTTCTAGCGCTCTTTTTTCATTCTTCTCCACATACTCCCCGCGTAAATACATATCCGCATAATTGTTTAGGGCATCCCCATGTCCTTTTTCCGCAGCTTCTTTATAATAAAAATACGTTTTTTCCAAATCATGTTCCACAACTTTTCCAACAAAATACTCATTACCTAGAAAGTAAAGGGCATCCACACTACCGGCATCGGCAGCTACTTTGAACCAGTCAAAGGCCCATTCATCCCGCTCAATCGATTTGTAAAAATGAGCCAGTTCGAGCTGGGCATCTGAGTTGCCTTCTAAGGCTTTTATATAGAGGGCAATAACTTCCTCTTCTTCCTTTTCATCAATATAGATTTCCACTGCATCATTTGTAGGATTAGTCATTTCAGACAATATCATTTCCAAATCACGTAATAAAATTGGCTTACATTTCTCCTCAAAGTTAGTTATGTGCTCTAACTGAGTACATAAGATACGAATATCGTCAGGAAAATTACTTTTGAATGAAACACATTCCTTCAAAATCAAAGAAAGTTCTTCAAGAAAAAGATCACTTGCGGTTAGATTTGCTAGGACTTCATTAAGCCTAGGATAACCCTGTTTAGACAATGCTTGTTGCAATTCCACTTGAAAGACACCTTTCTACTATCCAATTTACCAAGAGTATCTCATATTTTTTATTACTTGGAAGCATCTCCTTGATACATCAAGTATGCTTTTTAACTTTTCCCACTCATACCGAACGCACTTCTCTCATTCTGAACGACATATGAAAAACGGTACCTGGTACTCTATGTGGACAAGCTGTCCATCTAAAGTAACTAAGCACCTATTTTTCGCTAATAACTTGTTAAGAAGTAAAGATCTTAATGGGGTTTAAATTAATTCAATACATTATAATTTAAAAATCATGACAAGTGGTTTTAACCATTGAATTCCGCTAAATTGTTGGTTAGAGATGCTTAGAAATGCAAACTCATCAGGCCCATAACGAAATAGAAAAAATAAATGGAGTGGGTTCGGTTCGTGTTAAATTATTTAAAGGGCAATTAGTCCCCAGTAGGAAAGGATTACAAACTTTCTATTTCCTCTTCAAAATAAAAGGTATTTGGGTACTCCTTAAGGGTATAGGAGAAACGTTTCATCGTTTGCACATACATCGATTTCTTAATCGTAACCAACTCTCCAGTTGATTTTAAACGTACTTGCTGATCGTTACTGAATTTATTCGTATTTTTCATTCCTATCTCACTTTCATTTTGGATTTTGATTATAAGAACTATTCTTAGTGTACCACAAATAATCGGATAAGATTTATAATCCTTTTGATCGGTATAACTAAGATTCCCATTACCAATCAATATCTTCCGGGTATTCTACTTTTAACCTTATATCTTCTGTCGAACACTTATATTCCCGAGCTGCTTCTTCTACCTCACGCTTAACGTCTTGGTATTCCTTCCCCTTCTCCGCTAGTCGTTTTATCATAACGGTAATGTTCTTCTGTCTTTTTTCCTTATCCATCTTTAGAAATTTAATATTCAGCAAATCGAGATACTGTGTAGTAAAATGAGCCATATCATTATAATCGCTATTCATTAAACCTATCACACGAGCATAAGACGATTCGGATACACTACTTTTTATGACTTTGGCAATGGCTGCTTGGAACATTCTCACCTGGGCGATGGTCGAATCCCAGATGGTGTTCTTATGCGTCAATCGATTATAGGCTTTGTTCGTTTTTTGGGCCGCATAGATATGAGTAAAGTCGTTTAGCACCATATTGACAAAAAGGACCTCTGGCCAGTACACATAAAAGGACATGTACAGGTTTTTATCACTAGTGATCATCGATGTGCGCCTCATTTTATCTTGATCTAAGCCATTATCAACAAAGTGAAACTCACGGTCCCCCATAATGGCATGCCGAATGTCATAGCAAACCCCTAGCACTCGCAATTGTCCCCCTTGATAGGCAGGGTAATCTCCCTCTTCCCCTACTACCTCATGAAGAGATTCGTACAAATTTTCAAAGTCCATGAAATCACCATAAATCTTAACACCGGCATTGTTAGGAGTATTTTCTGCAAAAAGCATCGTTTCACCTCAAAATTTTTACTTATTAAAAATTGTCATTAATAACCTATCTGTAGTTTATGGCCATTGCCAGAAAAACACTCATTAGCATGAACTCTTCCACACACTTTGCAATAGTAAAATTTAGCATTTTACTTATAGGCATTACTTAAGGACAATTATCTTAATGTAATGCCTAACCCTTTCCCTAGTCGTTCCGTTTCTTTCTAAAAAAAGACAGGTTTCCGATTGTCACGGCACTTACCACATCTTTTCGGATATTCAAATCCTTTCTGCTTAAAAAATAGCTGTTCCCCTATCGTAAACATAAATCGTTCTCCACATTCCCAACATTTCAAACGCAAATCTTGCGGTGCAGCCCCTTTTAATGCCTCATCAATTGATTCTGTTCTATTTTGCACAAGTTGATTATCAATCGGTACATTGTTCTCTAAGGCTTTTATGGTTGAACGAATTGCCTTTTTTACCTTTTTATACTCAATCTTCTCCCATAACCTTAAATAAGGGATGAACATTTTATTGCCTGATTCTTTCACTTTTTCAAGTAGCAATAGAATCATTTCCCTGTTCCTGTCTTTAAGATAAGTCATATCAGGGCTTTGTTCTCCCTGTTTGACCCATTCCATCCATTCCTGAAGAAGTTCATCTGCCATTTGATCAGACTCTATCTGCCATCCTCGCTCTGTGAAAACAATCATCGGTAGTTTTCCACTATATTCAATTGTCAGGAAATCATATTCAATCATCCAATCAATTTTCGCCACAACTTCATCAAGTTTCTCTGACTTATAATATCCATACACTGGACATGTATCCAACTCCAATTGCAACACTTTTTTCTCACGTGAACCTTTTAAAATTTTAGCAAGAAGTGTTCTCCCTCCTTGTGCGATGATCTCATCGGCTGCTCTCAAAATAACTTTTATTTCTTCCTGCGACAATGTATCAATTTTAGCGTTCATCAAAACGGTAAATCATCCCAATCATCAGAAGATATAGATGTTTGCTGTACGCTTTGCTTTTTGTTTGATGCTTTGTTTGGATCTTGCTTAACGGTTAAAACTCGTCCAAACTTTTTTTCATATAGATCACCAATCCATACTTTTACAGGCGCCTTCCATTGTTGATTACGAGAAGGGATATTTTTCAATAAACTCTTTGATTTCATTCCTAACTCTTTGGCCATTTGAATATCAGCCGAATTTAGCCGACATCGCTTCTTCGCCTCTTTCCAAGCCTCAGCATTTTTTCTATTACCCACTTATTCGTCCTCCTATTTTCAATTATTTATTATAGTATCACCATTCTAATAAAGAGTTGAAGAGGAGCATAGGAACTATTACTCCAGAAAAAACGCCTTTTCCAAGCGCCTACTCTTCCATAACTAATCTTAAATAATATTTGCTCGTTTGACTATAACTTAGACCAAAAAAATCGCATAGAACCCAACTTAAGTTGACTGTAAACTTAAAAATAATTTTAATTAAATTAAAGAAAGCCAAGTGGCAGCAACCACTCGGCAATGCAACTACAAACCGCATAAAGAGCGGTTGACCAAAATTAAATAAAGTAGCCGTTAAAAGAAATAGCTGTTAACCTTGGTCAGGAGGACGGCTATTTCTTTTTTAAAAGATAAGAAAGTGTAAAAATGGATACCATCTACTTCTGAGTTAGAAGAAGCGTAGAGCCATCATAAAATGTTCTTAGTTAGATTTTTAGCAGATACTTGGAAGAGAAACGAGAAGAAATGACGGGGTTTCTACTATTTTCGACATAGAAAACAGTGAGCTTAAAAGTAAACGGTTCATATAGGTTTATTGAGATACTCGAAATTTGTGAAGTTCCATATCATGTTTTGAAACTACATTGCGAAGATAATCAATGTCGTACGCATTATTCCGAATTTCTTTAAGTAATTCTTTGTGTCTAGCTTCATTTACTTCACGATCACGTCTAACCTCCTCAGTTAGTTCTTTAACCATATTGGTGTTCTGTTGTACTATTTTGTTGTTCTCTTGCACCAATTGTTGATTTTCCATTACTATTTGATTACTTTTTGCAACCATTTGAATTAGCTGCTCCATATGTGCCTCGATTCGACCTAAACGTTCTTCACTCAAACTATCATCTCCTCTATTATTCATTATTATAACGGAATACTTCGATATCTGTCACTTAAAATATGTCAGATTAACTTATTAAAACGGTACCTACTACTCTTCCTGCACAGTTGTCCCTCTTTGGAATAGACACCGCCCTCCATGCTACGAGAGTTACAATTCTATTATACTAATTTTCATCAATGAAAGGAATTAATTTTCTGTTCTGTGTCGAGTTCCATCAAAATAAAAGTATCAGACACTACATTGTAGAAGCGCCTGATACTTTACTCTACCCCTTCAACACACCAATTACTTTCCCGTTAATCACAACATCAGACGGATTCATTTGAATCGGTTCATAATTTGTATTCTCAGAGATAAGTAAAATAGAGCCACCCATCAACATAAACCTTTTCATCGTTGCTTCTTGATCAATTAAAGCAATCACAATATCACCATTATTGACTGCTTCTTGCTTGTTAACAATGACAAGGTCACCTTTATCAATCCCTGCATTGATCATACTATCTCCGCTTACCCGAAGTGCATAGGTGTTACCTTGCTGAATTACCCAATCATCAAGCAGTTGAATCGATTCTTGGAAGTGTTCGATTGCAGTGATGGGAATGCCTGCAGCTACGTCGCCAATGACTGGAACACGAACATCCACATTTGCATCTACCATTAAGTTAGTAGCTGCATCGACAACCTCAACGTTGGTTTCATCGTCCTTATCTTGTGCGTATTGATACGTTTTCTGATGACGCAAATCAATATACGTTCTGTTTCGTTTCGTATTCGGAAAAAACTGTGGCTGACAAGGTGGGATATCACTGACTTGTTCTCCATTTCGGTCCACAATTTTTACTTCGACACCATCAGTCACTACACCATACCTTACATCCGAATTAGCCATCATGTAGGTCTTTAATTGTTCGAAACCATCGTCAATTCCACTAGCAAACGCCTTCACCTCAGCAAAAATATAAGGCATTTTCTGCCCATCTACGTCAATCGTTACGACAATATCAACATATCCTCGTTTGGAAAAATGTTGAACAGGATATTCTAATGCGATAAGTTCGAGTGGATAACCAAATGTTTGTTTCAGTTCGCGAATGATCCACTGCCTTATTACTTCCTCTTTCGCATTTAAATCAACGAGTTGATCTGTCAACTGATAATCTTGAATCGGGATAGATTGGAACGGCCGTAATGCAGAATCCCGCATCACTCGAATATAATCGTTATCAATTTCTTTGACGAAACAAGATGGTTTTCTAACAGAAGACATATAGAGTAACTCGTTCGCTCTCGTCATCCCTACGTACATGAGCTTGCGTTCTTCCGTAAGTGTCTCCTCATCATCCATACCGTGTCCATCATTCGGAATAACATCCGCATCAAGATTAATTAAGAAAATCACTTTAAACTCTAACCCCTTAATCGAATGCATCGTCACTAGTTTCACTGTATTTGCTGCAAATTTCGGTTCATCATTTAGTATTTCACACGGAAATCCAGATCTTTCCAATGCTATAGCAGCACTATCAATTAACCTTCTCTCCTTGGCAACGATACAAATATCTCTAAGCTCATAGTCACTATGTAAGGCTTTTATTTCCTCGATTAAAAAATCAGATTGTTTCTTAGCGTCCGTGAAAAAACGGTAAATCGGTGCGTGTCCATGGCGATCAATGAGCGACGGTTTAACAAAATCTACGTTCCCCTTAATTTGCTCATCATTTTCAATTAAGCCATACGCAGCTTTTGAAATTTCTGTTGTTGTTCGGTAATTTTTCGATAACGTTCTAGCCTTACCACTCATATCATAGCCAATTGTTGTATATGGCCTTCCTTTTCCAAGCCACGACTGGGAGTAGATACTTTGGGTGTTATCTGCGACAAACATAATCGAAGCATAGCTTTTTTCCATATGAAGCAATTTAAGAAATTTCAACTGTATTTTAGAGAGATCCTGACTTTCATCAATAATGATATGCGTGTACCGTTGATGCTGAAGCTCAGCAGCTTCGGCCAGTGCTAACTGGTTCATCGACTTAAAATCAACTAAACCTTGTTTCATTAGCAGCTCGTTATACAGCTCCATCAATTCGAAAATCGCCGTTCGAGTTTCCGAATTTTTCGTTAGTTTTTGAGGATTACCTTGTCCACCACTCGCACGACCAATTCGATCTATCTCCTGATACGTTTCAAGGTCAGGAATATCACATGCCTTGATCCAATCAATTTCATCCATTAGGAAACTAGAATTCTTTGGCGTAAGTAATTTAATATTTGGGAATTTTTCTTTGATGAGAAGGATTGCCTGTTGCAATAGTTTGCGCGCCTCCCTCCCATTGGCAATTCCATATCGAACATTATGTCTCACTTGATACCGCTTAAAAAAGGAAAACATCAACTTATCTATGTTTTCGATAAACACTTCTCCACTAGAAGTGAACAAACTTTGCAAACTATTCGTTTCCTCATTCTCCATATTTTCATATTGATACTTAATATATTTTAATAGCGTCTTGTTAAACGTTACGAGTAGAATATTGTCATTTTCTTCAGGACAATAATGCTCCTGTAAAAAAGAAACTCTCCGAATAGCAACTGTTGTTTTACCGGAGCCCGCAACACCTTTAATTAAGGTATGTCCTGCTGGTTCCAACTCAATGATTTTCCGCTGCTCCACATTTAGTTTCATCCGTTTCACTCCCATCTCAAATCCGGCAATCCTATTCGTTTTATTTTTATCTATTATACTAGTATTTACCAGATTTCGACAGTTAAAACAAATGTGGGTTAAAAAATGGAGGATATTTGATGGTTAGTATTAAAATATAACTTTCTGACCAAACCAAAGATGTGGAAAGCTTCCTTCATTTATCAAATCGTAAATCGTATCCGTGTAGACACCAAAATATTCCGCGACTTCCTTCACTGTGATTGTACATCGTTCCATTGCTATCCTCCAGTTATTTCAATAACGTGAGGTGACAGGCACTCATGCTACCTTTCCAAGTTCCAGAAATCATGTTTAACTTCTACAAAACATTAGTTCAAAAACCACGTTTGACTGTGATTATAAAAATTATTATAATTAAATAAAGAAAGCTGGGTGGCTAGAACCACTCGGCAATGCAACTACAAACCGCATAAAGAGCGGTTGACCAAAAGTATTATGTTTAACAAAAGAAGTAACCGTATTTCTTTGGTCGGAGGACGGTTATTTCTTTTTGTTTAGATATACAACAATAGTTACAAGAAGTGTCAAGGTAGCTAATAAAGTTAAACAATATTGAGCTACTAGGCTTAGTGCTTCGTATGTCGTCATCTTACCACCTCCCTTCTTAAAGGAAGATGGCCAACCGCCCTCCATGCTATGTAGTTACAATTCTATTATACTAGGCTTTATGTTAAAAAGGAAAGCAAAAACAGAATGTATGTTCGTTATTTCACTAAAATAAATTAGAGAATATTGGGGGACAAGCACATTATCAAGAAGCACCACTATCCTCGACACTATACTTTTTTTCCATATACCTGATCTACAATAAACTTAATAATATTGCCTGTCCCTCTGTCCCAATAGTTGAAGCTGCAAACTACCAAATCTCTGCATCTATTATTTTCAACAACACTTCTTGTATTTCTTCCCACTACCACACGGACATGGATCATTTGAGGATTAGTGTAAAAGACATTAGTGCCTGACACCGAAAACACTGAGCTCGATTTTCTCCATCTTTGAGAGTATTTCCCATTTTTTCCGAGAAGATTGACCATTTTTTAAAAAAGTAGTTCTGGAAAATGGATCATCCAGAACCAAGCACTGTAATCCTCACAAGAACAAATGTCTTTCGACAGGGTCTGACGCCAATTTCCTGACACCTTTTCTAATTATCAAACGTGCAAAAAACCATGTTTGACTGTAATTATGAAAATTATTATAATGAAAGAAAGAAGCCAAGTGGCAGCAACCACTTGGCAATGCAACTACAAACCGCATAAAGAGCGGTTGACCAAATGTATAGTTAGTACTACAAAGAAGTAACCGTTACCCTTTGGTCGGAGGACGGTTATTTCTTTTTGTTTAGATATACGACAATAGTTACAATAAGTGTCAAGGTAGCTAATAAAGTTAAACAATATTGAGCTACTAGGCTTAGTGCTTCGTATGTCGTCATCCTACCACCTCCCTTCTAAAAGGAAGATGGCCAACCGCCCTCCATGCTATGTATTTACAAATCTATTATACTAGCTTCTATGGCAAAATGGAATCCAATAATAGAATATACGTTCGTAATACTACCTAAGTATAAGTATAGGTGCCAGGCACTACCTATGGACACTTGTGCACAGCTAGTGCCACCGTTTTTCCTTGTTAATTTCTTCATAAGTTTAATTATAGTGAAATGTGTAGATTAAAATCGAATAGTTTTCCAGATACTAGCGTAATAAAAATAAGCTACTATTAGGATTATGTCCACATTTTCTCAAAATGCTGTATTTCCTTTATATACAAGAGAAAAAGAGATTATTGGCAAACCTCCCTGCATACTAATATTCATTGGAGTCGTCTCCTAACTCCTATAAATTTTTGTTCCTCAACTTCAAGCTTTTCAATATCAGTATGGAAAATATAATACTCACGTGAAGGTTCGGCTAGATGTAGTTTTTTGTATTCTTTCCATGCAGTAGTTGAATCGGGGAAATTTGAAATAACTGATAGTTCCTCAGGATATCGAATGGAATTGTCTGAGTATGCAGAGATGGCTTCTACTAGGACCCACTGCTTTGGAAATTGTTTGCGAACCTGTTCCCATTTCATTTATGGCACCTCCATTTATTCTTTGAAGTAAGTATATCATCTTTTATTTAATAGAGATAATCTCTGCAATTGTTTAAAAAAGGTACTATTTACGCACAGTTGTCGATAATTAGTACCTTTACCCTAACTCCAAAGTGAAAATCATTTAAACACCTGTATTCTTACATCAACTGCGGCTGTATCGTACCTTGATAATAATAACTTAGATATTCTAAGAACAATTCTTTCAAATCCTCCTTCTCTAGCATTGGCGACATAATGATCGGATAGCTTTTGTTAAATTCGAATATTACACGTCTGCCTACCCGCTCATCCGCACCCAAATCATCACGATCTGTTATTTTTGCTTTCATCACTTTAGAAAGATTCAATTCGTCGATTATATCTAAAATATTCTTTAGAAAACTATCATTTCTAAAAATCTCGTATTTAATAATATAGTTATACAAGTCTAGGTTTTCAAAAATTAGACCATAATATCTAACTCTTTCATCAAGGTCAGTAACTTGATCGTTTACATATTGAGCCCCTAGCACACATTTATAAATATAGTTTTCCCAATTAAAATCCTTTAGGACGATGTTATTGAACTGATTAATCCCGTCTTTAATTTGAGGATATTGCTCTAATAAATAGTCTCTTTTATAAACCGCCAGTAAGGAATGCCAAAATACTTCATCAAAATGAATATCACGGTTCGTATTCAAATAAGAAGATGAAATCAGTTCAAAGGCTTCGAGAAATAGTTGCCCTCGTTCCTGCTCGCTCCCTTTTGCCATATAAATCGGAAAATCTGGGGCACTGTTAATAAATACAATCTCACCAGAGAAATACTCTTCGTTGATCAGGATCTGATCTTCTAAAAAGTCTTTATAAAACTGCTCGTTATTTTTGTACCCTTTCTTAAGTAGCCTAATTTCCATCTGAACTTAGCTCCTTTACTGCAGCAGTATATCTATCCAATATCTTGTCTGAAATCTTATAAATCACCTCATCAATATTGTCGATACTTACTTCTTCCACCATCTTTTTTCTCATTAAATTATATAGCTTCATATCTAGATTATCTGTTGGCGTGTCGATCTGTTCCACGTCTACTTCCCCATCTTCACCGTTGTTCATAATAAACTTATACAACGCCTTTTGCAGACCCATATAAATATAAGGATTATTTAATCTATTACTCATTGGGGAATCGTTAAATTGCAGTTTTTCACTTTTATAATTGATAATAATCATTTCACTACCGAGTTCGATTGAAATATCTGATTTCAAATCAGGATCAACTCTTTTCTCGAAAAGTTCGAGTGGTTTAGTCGTACTTCCATCAAATACAACTACGTTCGAGAAACCAAGAATTGAATTTTTAGGTACAACAATTTCATCCTTGAATTGTTTATAGAAAGAACTTAAATCAAAATTATCCCCAAACGCTATTGCTTGCTTCGACTGAAGGTGTAATTGAATGACCGTACGATTACTTATCGAGATGCGGCTTTTTGCAATTTCAATATATCTTTTACCAGGTCTAATCGGGTAAAACTTATTGTCTTTCGATTGAATAACTAATATCAGTAGTGCTTGTTGATTTTCTATTAAATCATTGATAAAGCCAGAGTCGATTTGATAGTTAATTTCGAATCTATAATTGCTAGTGTTTTCTTCAAGATTGACATCCAAGATAAAATTACTACTCTCATAACTAGGAGATGTGTTTGTTAGTAATGGATAGGGAAAATTAGCATCCTTTTTGTAGATCATATTACACCTCCACGTAATACACGAATTTTAATGCTTTGTTAAAATTCGGCTTCGGCTCTAGTTTTAGTTGTGCAATACCATTGTTTATTGCTATATTCTTAATCAAATTATTTTCAATCTTACATTGTTTTCCGCTTGTTCCGTCGATAACAGTGTTGTAATTATCTTTTATTTTAAATTCATCCTTGTACTCGACACCCATACCATCAATGATAGACAAAGAGATATTACATGATTTCTCACCGTTGATTTCTTTGCTATCGTTAAAATCAAATTGAACAACCTCTTTATTACCAATCAATAATCTTTCAACGATATCTGGATGGGCACTGTATCTTTTTAACCTTTCCTCGTCGCCATTTGTTCCTTCGTTTCCACTTCTTGGTTTAACCCTCTTAACCTTTTTACGAGGCTTTTCAGGTTTCTCCTTATCATTTGGCTTATTCTTTTTCTTCTTTTTCGGTATGTCTGTGGTGACTTTTACTAATGACTTACCTTTATTAATCTTGACTGTCGCTACTGCATCAGCAAGGTCTTGTTTAAATTGATTTTCAACCAAGTATAGGATATCTTTCGTATCCATCATTCCATCTGTTTTATTGTTCTTTTTAATAGCTTCCTCAATAATTTTGGCTATTTCTTTCGATAGACTATTGATGAATCTTTTTGCATTCTTTTGGAGCCTGACATCTTTGATATGGTCAAAAGCAAGTTGAGTGTGTGACTCATTTTCAAGTGATTTCAAATAGCCATCTTCTGCCTTTTCAGCTACTAAAACTGCGTTAAACGGTTTATTAACGTTGTTATTCACCTTTTTATCTTCTATTTTCATGCCAATCGTTCTCACGATTGCCACTCTTCCTTTTGGAATTGCCTCATCATAACGGAAGTATAATTTGAAATGATAATCATTTTCCATATCCGAAATGGTCAAAGGAATTGGTGCTACATTTAGAAATGTATCGATATATAATGGTGTAAATTCATGCTTAATTTCAGCAATATCTTGAATGTAATATTTTTCATCCGATACAAAATCTTTAATCGTTTCCCTGTTAATTACTTTATCGTTCACATTAACTACTAATCTATTTTCAAGAATGGAAATGAAGAAACTATCACATATGCTTTTAATAATGTCACTTTCATCGTTGTACTGTTCTCTGAGATAAGGAATAATGATTTTTAATCCTCTTGTTTTCTTCTCAAATACTTCATGGAAACGATTTTCAAACGGATAAAATTTTGTTTTATTTGCACCAATACTTTTTATATCTGCAAAATATCCGGTTGAACGATATGCTTGATTATTGTATTTATGTTCTACCAGCTGCACTGTACCTCCAAGGTGTTGATTCCCTTTTTTGTCGCAGTTGGCAAAGAACATAATATGCAGATCTGATGCAGCATTGGAAGCAATCTTACCTACACCATGTGATCCGCCTCGAGAAGTTTCAACAGCTTCATCTTCCTCTTCAAAATGAACCCCTTTGTTGTAGGCGTAAATTGCCCATGTGTCTTCTTTTGAATCACTCTGACCATTTCTTGCCCCTGTTAGTCCTCTCGTATTTGAGTCCTCAAATGAGATATAAGCTACCTCTTCCAGGTCCATTTTGTTCACCATGTGTGTAATTGTTTCTTTGGTATAGCTATTTCGGCCTTGAAGAGAAGTTATTCTTTGTTTGATTTCCTTGATTCCAGGAATATAATCTTGGTGGATTGTTCCTGTCTTCACAGTTAGAACAACCGGGTCGTCATTGTCTAGTAACTTTCCATCTAAAGAGTTTTGTATATTCTCGCGAGTTAACCCATAAATGCCCAAATTATAGAATCTTCCAAGTACTTGTTGAAATTAGATTCTTCGATATTTGGGATTTCAGAGAACTGCCATTGTTTATCTGATAAACTCATAATCTTCTCCTTCACCCTTTGTATCCGCTTTATTTCCGACGCAAAAATAAAATTCAATTGATTTTAATGGATATATTCCCTTACATTTTTTTACTTTCTATACTTATAAACATAAAATACAAAGAGCAAATGATCAATACATTTATGGAGTTTTAAGTTGTTAATTTATGTGAATGAACTAGATAACGTTGAAGATAAATGATTCTACCTAACATTTCTGTGCACAAAAATAAGCCTATGGACTAATCCATAGACTCATTTATTGATTCCATTTTCTTTCCTCTGAAAATAAGCATGTAACCGGTACTCGCAAGTTTCCTTTGTCATCTTGTAGAGTAACGCACTATCTTGCTGGTCAATATCAAAACCTAATCCAAATTGACCATCCTCAAATACTAATAGCCCCTTAGAGCTTCCACTCCATTTCGTCATTGGCATTCGTTCAATTAATCGCGCCATTTTATTTTCATCGTAGTCCCACATTGCTTTAGTCATTTTATCCGAGAAATCAATTTTCTTACGATATTCCTTTTCCATTAAAAACTGGTGAAAATATGGAGCAACTTCTTGTGCAGTGACTAATCTATGCCAAGCTGCTTCTCCTCTAGAAAGCATATAAGACAATACAACCATCTTGTAGCTTTTTGCCATGCCTGTTTTTTCGACTTCTTCCAACCATTCCTTATACCTGCTATATATTTCTTGCTCCTCTTCATTAAGTTCATTCGCCCAATATAAGAAGCCAGCATAAGATTTAAATTCCTGCTTATACTGACGGGTATCCACGTTTCCATGCAAGTGCATATCTAAATAAGATGGCCTACGACCGATTTCCTCTTTTAAAGCTTGGTAGGCATTAAGAAGTTGTTCTTTTCTTGGCTGCCTCTTTTTCATTAACTCATTAAAAAGATTAATAACTTGCACATCCAAGTTGATTTCACAGTTTTGCGGGACAATGGGAACTAGTTCAGGCTTTTTCTTGCCTGTATTATCGGACCTTTCCGCATCAAACAAACTAAGCTTGATATCGGCATTACGGTAATTTCCAATAAGATCAATAATTGTACAATGTTCTTTTCCATTGTGAAGACGAAGTCCACGACCTACCTGTTGTGTGAATACTGTTAATGACTCTGTTGGACGAACAAACAACAATGTATCGACAGGAGGAATATCTACTCCTTCATTAAACAAATCAACAGTAAAGATAATATCGATTTCACCTTGCTGAAGTCGTTCAATCGCTAAATTACGATTAAAATCTGTTTGAGAGTGAAGACTAATCGTTTGATAACCGTGTTGATTAAAGTAGTTAGATAAAAATTGTGCTTGTTTTATCGATGAACAAAAACCTATCGTACGGGTTTGCTTATGATTTTCCCATGCATGTAAAATGTTTTCAGCAGTATCTTTTCGAAGCAGTGCTGCGAGTAATTCTGCTTGATCATATTTCGTCCCTAGCCACGTTATTTGTGAATAATCGGTTTCATCATAAACGCCATTATATTTAAATGGAGCTAACCAGCCATGTTGTATTGCTTCAATGAAGTGCAACTGAAAAGCAACATTACCATCACAAATAGCATATACATCTTTTCCATCCATCCGGTCAGGTGTAGCAGTTATTCCTAATAAAAAGTTAGGCTCGAAATACTGCAAAACACGGTTGTAAGATTTGGCTGCTGCGTGATGAAATTCATCCACGACGATTAAATCGAAATTATCTCTCTCGAAACTTTGAAGGTGTTCCTTCATGCTTAACGTATAAATGGAAGCAAACACACCATCTACTCCCGAATCTTTGACTTTGCCATTATAAATGCCATACTTTCTTTCAGGCATTACATGTTGAAACGACTTTTTAGCTTGATTTAAAATCTCTTCCCTGTGAGCGATAAATAGGACTCGTTTAAAGTTTCGAGCAAAGAAAGCAGCTAGATACGTTTTACCTAACCCAGTCGCCATGACGACCATGGCCTTGTTATAATCTTCCTCCATCGTAGCTTGCAGTGCATTCAGCGCTTCTTGTTGCGGAGGCCTTGGTTGGATCTTCGTCTCATATTCTGTATCCGGATCCTTAACTAGTTCTATAACAGGATTTTGGTGTTCACTTGGAAGCATAAGCTCAACTTCTTCTTGTTTTGCCCAGGTGGTTGCTAGATTCGGATTTTTCTTGTGGTATTTGGTGTATTCCTTAGCATATTTGGTTATTGTTTCTTCATTAACAGAAATCGTTTGCTCATTATAAAAAGTTTTTAGAAAGCAATCTTCTGCATCCTCAAACGTAGCTGGTTAGATCTCTTTATCCATGATCAGATTCCATTCGACTCCTGTCGTGAGCGCAGACCTCGACAAATTAGATGAACCAACAATAAACGTGCCATTCTGATCATGACTAAATAAATATGCTTTTGGATGAAAGGAAGTACCGTTACTCCGCCATAAACGGACTTCAACATTCTCAAAATCAGGAAACAACAGCATACTCAGTGCTTCTGGCTGTGTGACAAAAAGGTAGTCACCTGTGCATATTTTGATATCAGCCCCACGTTTGGCCGCTTCAACAAGGTATGGCTTCAGTAATTCCACACCAGACTTCATTACAAAAGATGTTAATATGTATATAGAGGATGCAGTATTAATCCCCTCGACAATCTGCTTTATTACATTTTCAGTAACCAGTTTTACATTAGTCATCCTCAACCTCGATTAGAAAAATTTTATCATAAAATTCGCCCCGCTTTTCTGCCTTTCGCTGACGAATTTCTTCTAACTGTTCTATCGTTGCATGATGTGTCCTAGCAAGGGCATGAATCAGTTCCGTTATGTCTGCTAATTCTTCTAAACTATCTTCGTCATTGTCTGCTTCTAGGTATTCTTGCAATTCTTCTTGAAGTTTCTTTCTTAATTCTGTGATATATTCTTCATCATCCAAGATTCTGGTTGCGTACTGTTTACCAGCCTTTGCTATTACATTTGGGATTAAATCGCGAATTAGTTTGTTATATACTGGCATTTGTGAATTCCTCCTATTTAGTCAATGAAAAATTATGTAGTATTAATCCTTATTTTACCATTATCTGACCTAACTTTATACGACATCATTGCAAACGTACTATATTCACATTCTATAAATACGCTAAATGTTGAAATTTAACTAGGCGTCAGTCTCTCTCGAAAGTCAAATTGGGTATTTTTTAGAGAAAAAGATACTGTCTGTGGACGCTTGTCCATAAACAGTACCTGGTACCCTACATTAACATTTTTGAGTTAATTTAGAGACATAAAAAAACCAGCATTACCACGATTTATCACTCAGGTAATTACTGGCTATTTGTTCAAACGTAGTAACATTCTATTAACCTGCTGACAATTTCAAAAGATACTCTCTAATTAATTAAATCAGATTTATTGTTCGAAATTCCATTAGCTTCTCCTACCAAATTATTTGCTTGATCATGAAGAGCTACAAAAATGAAAGGGTTCAGGTACCACTCATGGACATGTGTCCATTTGTAGTACCTGACACCAAAATCCCGCAGATGGTGCCTAACATAAGCACTCCTACCTTTTGGAATATTAATTTAAAACTCACCTAATCCACTTTCCCTCTCATGTATTCTTCCATACTTAACTGTTCATGAACTACAAGGTTCTGGGTATTATCTTGTTCAATTTGTTTTTGTTTCTCATAGTACCTAGTTGAGAAGTCTACAAACTTCTCTTCTATGGTTTCTCTATCCAATCCTTTTGCGATAGCTAGCTTTATAAGCGAGATAATTCTTTCATCAATCTCATTTGATTCTGTTCTTTTCTTTGGCTCACTTCGCTCATTACGGGTAAAAACCTTATCAAATGATGAAAACAGTTCAGCATTTCCCTGAGCCTTCAGCTTCTCCACCCCTTCACTACAGCCAATGACATATAAAGGTGACCATTGATGTTTTATATTCTCTAATACACCTTCCCACGTCCCACTCTTTTTCTTTCCCGAAATCTTTGACGAAGCAACTAAGACGGCATCAGATGGTGCATGGATAAACTTATTTCGTTGCATTGCATACGCCCCTGAAAAGGGAGCATCTAGCCTTTGTGCAGACATTAAAAGCAGTTGTCCATTTGTAATGTAGCTTCGAATGTTACTCTTTTTCACCCATTTCATTAATCCATCAGCAGGAAATACGATGGCTTTCCCACCATTTTGTAATGTTGCTTCAACACCGGTAGTATCTACTCCTTTTGCACCACCTGATATAATAACTATTCCATAAGAAGCTGCTTCACTCCCAATATCAAATGTTTGAGTTAGTTCCTGTTCTGTTGCGGCTCGTGCTCCCACTACACCTAAAGAACGATGGGATAGAATCGATGGTTCACCCGCATAATAAAAGAAAGCAGGCGTATATTTAGTTGTTAGTTTTTTAAGACGTGGTGGCATGTTAGAACGAAACATAATACCAAAGCCTTGGTTAATTATATCTTTAAGCTCTATCATAGAAAAACCAAGCTTTTGTCTTGCTTGTATTTTTTCTGAAATTTTTGATTTCTGCACTTCTGTTGCATGTGTTAAAACATTTAACAATTCCGTTGAATTTATGGTTAACAACACTTCTGGTTCAAGTTTTTGCTGACTCAATGATTTTACAATCGCATTCCACTCTAATATTGTTAAGGCTTTTGTTCTTGTCTGTGTAAGTTGCGCACAAAATAAGTAAGTGGCAATTTCGTTATTTGTAAACTGCATTAAGCACACCTCGTTTTTAATCACTGCCGCTCGTGTCTGCAAGAGCGAACGGCGTTACTTTAATATCATCATACATTTCTCCAAGCAGCTCAGCAGCCACTGTAAAAGTCCATTTTGAATCTACAAAATCATCAACCAAAAGAATATGGTGATTATCTAAATTTATTTGATCTTTTATATACAGATGTTCCCGAATACTTTGTTCTTGAAGACTAGTATTTAATAGTGACTTTTGTTCTGGCTCATTTGGTCTTTTAGCCAAAATATTTGCATAATTACATTTTAAAGTGTTCGCTAGTCGTTGTGCAAATCGTGGTACGAGCTCAGGTCTTCGATTAGATGGAATTGGTATTATTATAACTTCAGAAATATTGTATCCTTTATCACTAAAGAAACGCCTTAGTTTATAAGCAGATGTCCTAACGAATAAATCAGTGAATAGGTTCAATTCATACTTACCCCGACGTGCCTGCTGTCCAAGTTGTTCATGATAATAGCTAAGTGCCAGTCCTTCTTCATGTATAAATGTTAACTTTTTATTAGTCAACATCGATTTTCTTCTCGGTTCAATTGTTATATAATTTTTCGCAAAAAATGCTAAAACTTGCTTCATATCATCGTGGCTTAAAGAATCATCAGTGAAATCCCACGCTTCTCCAAGGCATGTACTACATTTCATACAAGGTCTAGTGTTAGGGTCATCTAGTGCCTTTGTGAGATAAGCCATTTGACAATCTGCTGTCCGCTGGAATTCAAGAAGTTCGTTATACTCTTGGACTTTTATATTTATGACAGAATTATAATATTTTCGTTGAGAAGTGTACGGCTTTAATGTTCGGAAATAACTAGCTCCGCTTTTCCCAATAAACCCTTCTATTAAAAGTAACTTTAGAATCTGTTTTAGTGTTGTTGATTTAATATTCATCACTTGTTCAAGTGTTAACATTTTCACTTCGTCGTTTTGACTAAGGTAACTCAACACTTGGTCAATTTGTTCTTGTTTAGGAAATGAATGATAAATAAAATGTTCATTAATTCTGTTCTCATCCTCACCACCATAAAGAAGTACACAAACCGCTTGGTCAATACCTCGCCCCGCACGTCCTATTTGTTGATAATGTTCAACAACTGATTTTGGAGTATAGTAATGAATAACGAAGCTAATATTTTCTTTATCATACCCCATGCCAAGAGCAATTGTGGAGACCAAAACTTTAATTTGATTATTTTGTAGCCGATTCTCAAGTTCTATTTTATCATCCTCATTAAGCCTACCATAATAAGCACGAGCATCAACTGCATTTTGGCGAAGCCACATTGCTAGACGCTCACATTCTCTGATGGTTGTTGCATAAATAATTCCTGATCCTTGAAGTCTATTGATATTTTTTGCAATCCATGCATATTTCTCCTCTGCAGTTGGTAAATAAAGCTTATGTAGATGTAGTGATTCACGCTGCAGGTCTCCACGAATAACTTCACAATCACCAAGTTGTTTAGTAACGTCCTTAATTACCCGATCATTAGCAGTTGCAGTGGTTGCTAAAACAGGAATATTCTCAGGCAAGATTTGAAGCAATTGATGTATTCGTCTATAATCAGGACGAAAATCATGACCCCAATCCGATATACAGTGCGCCTCATCTACTACAAACAAACCCACCCTTAGTTGTGATATAAGGTCTATAAAGCTATCATTTTGAAGCTGCTCTGGAGTAATAAAAAGAACATCACACTCACCTCGATTGCAACGTTCTATCACTTCTACTTTCTCAGTTAATGTTTTATTTATTTGATTATTAATACAATCTGCCACAAGGTCATATTTTCGCGTACTGTCAATTTGATTTCTTGTGAGTGCCAATAACGGGCTAATGATAAGCGTAACACCTTCTCCTTGGCTTCTTAGGATATTCGTTGTTAAAAAATAAACTAAACTCTTTCCCCAACCTGTTTTTTGCACAACTAGGACACGTTTTTTATTTAATAGTTGCTCAATTGCTTTATCCTGGCCCTCACGAAAAGTTGCCTCAGGACCAAATACTTCTTGCAAAGACTGTAAATACATATAATTACCCCACTTTCGTTTAATAGAATTAAAGATAAGTAGTGTGTTAGATGTAAATAAATACCTGATTAAGATAATTATAACACGAACAAATATTCCTATCTAGGGCTATAGTAATAAGTTGCCTGTCATCATTCGAAAAAATGTCAAATTAAATAAGAGAAATTTATAGGGTCAGAGTCTTTACGTGGACATTCGTCCAAACGAAGCGCCTGACCCTATTCTTAAACGATGACACTTAAATAAAATCTTTTACCACTTGATAATTATATGTAATATGTTAACATTGAATAGAACGTATGTTCTGATTAAGGGAGTGAACATTATGGCGATTGGTGATCGTTATAAAACTGGCCAAAAATCGACTGCTAATGCATATTACTCTTGGGATGGATATACTGACGGAACCCGTTATCCAAGCCCCACACCAGAAGAGCAAAAAATCAAGTTAGAAACTGGAGACGTTTTTCCACCAATTAATTCTTGCGGTAAAGGCGCCTATTGGAAAATGACTTCATATGCATAATTATTATATATCTACATCATGGTTTAATATGTCTAACTCCACTGGGTGAGATAAAAAATGTAGAGGAGAAATTAAAATTTCTCCTCTACATTTTTACTCTGTTTAGTTTGAATTGGTTAGCTTATAAGGAGTGGCAGCCGTAAAATGTTGAATTTGACATATTAAAAGTGATAACAGGTACTGAATTTACAACCAATCAAACCTACAAATTCCCAAGATTCTTCCGTAGAACAATCCCTTCCTCACTTTAAAATTGCGCTGTCACCTGACGTACTAAATCCGTCTAGTACCTATAATGGAAAAACTTTCAACCACACTGGTCATCGAAAAGAAGGTAGCTCGAGTTCTTGATTCCACTTTCTGCCGGATATAGTTAGAAAAGACTGGCTCGTACAGTAGTCACCAGCTGAGCTATGGTGACAGACCCTGATGAGTGTTTTAAATCCATTTTATCCTCCAACATAGAGTTTGAGTCTGCAAGTAAGTCCTTAGTTACTCCTTAGATGACCCCTCCGGTAACTGAATTTAAATAAACAAATCAATTGATGCATCACAGTAATGCATTAAGCCACGGAATTCTCAATTGATAACGTCTGATTATACTCTTCTGCTAGCATTGTTGTGACAAACTCAACTGTTGGATCAATGTCCTCTACAATTTCTCTAAGACTAACAATGTCTGTCTTGAAAAACTCCTTACGATAGTTTACCTTATTTACTCGTTGTTCATTTAGTATGGAGTGAAGTTTTTGTTCTAGTCCAACTGCATCGTCACTAAAAATCATTGCATGAACATCAAATTTAAATGGCACCGACGCGTCACCTAATTCGTCAATCCTGTCCTGAGGAACCATTCGCCTTGTCATCCCGATTTTAAACATTTTATCACCAAATGAACCTAAGTTGGAAATGACGTAAACGTAACCTGCCTTTCCTAGTGATAAGCTAGTAATTTCCTCTTTCTTTTCCTTTATATTTATCATTTGACCTTCCAGTTCTTTTAATCTATCCATTAATTGCTTTATCTTTTCCTGATCTGTTTCTAGTTCTAGTAATTCCTTATTTCTTGTCATTTCGATTTCGAACTTTTGTTCTTCTTTTTCTAGTTTCTTTTGTTCTTCCGCAAGCTGCTTTCTGTCCGCAGCTTCCTGTTTCATTTGTTCTTTAATTAATCGTTGCTCTTCTTTCTCTCTTTCTCTATAAATATAATATTTATATTCAATATTGATTAACTCGATATAAAGAGGCTCAATTTCTGTTAAGAATTTGGTGATAGTTGCTAGAATTGATTGATTACCACTAGCGCATATCGCCAAATATTTTGTAATAATATCTTTTACTAACTGTACTGATTCGTCTAATTTATTGTATCTTAATTGGAAAAGCAAAAGTTGCATTTCTGCTTGCAACCCTATAATCATTAGGCTATAAATCGTCTTATTAGCCTTTGTTGAATATCTATCTTCATATTTTTCAAGTACATTCTTTATTTCTTTATTCGTTGCATTCGATAGCTTACGTAATTCCTTCGATTGATCTGAATGCAAATAGAGCCTAACAACTGTTCCTAGAAGAGAGTCTGGATCTAGTTGTTCTTCTAATTCTTTTATTGAACTTTCTACATTCTCAAAGTTAATTGAATGCGGAAATCGTTGGTCAAAATTTTTCAAGCCTGTTACCTCTGATTTAAATTTCCTAGCTTGATTTTGATATCTATTGACCTCTTTAACTAATTTATCATATTCTTCGGTAAGGCCATTTATATTGTTCTGGTACTCTGTCGTTTTATCTACAACTGCTTGTAAACTTTCATTCGCTTCCTCGACTAATTTCTTTGCCTGTAACTCGGCATTCTCAAGAATTTCTTTATTCTCAATCCTAATAGAATATTCTGTCTCTTTTATTATTTTTTCTACGAGATCCTCTTTATTATTTAGGACTGTATTTTGCTCCTCTATTTCCTTATTTATTTGTTCTATACTGCGGTCCAAATCTACTAACATTTCTTGTTTTTCTTTTATTGGCGTATTCAATAGTTGATCTTCCCTAAGAATTGTGTAGACCTTTTTTCTTTTTACCAGTTGGACGATATATAGTGCAATGGCTAGGATTACAGGCAAAATAAGAAAACCGAACAGTGATAGGATAAGTATAAGACCTGTCGAGTACCACCATTTATCTTTGTAAAACCTCATTATATTTCCTCCCTTTATCTATGATTTTAATTCCTGTATTTCAAGCAACTTTTTGATTCGTTTCGACAACAAGCGACGAAAATCCTCTTTTATCTTTAAAAAATGTAAGTCTACACTACAACCCTTGCTATTATTCCTTTCATTGTAATCACTAAAATACTCGATGGTAGAAACTAAGGTGGGAAATGGAAAAAGGCACCAGGTACTATCTGTGGACACTTGTCCATAAACAGTACCTGGTAGCCTACACAGAGGTTATTATTTCCAGAAATTATTTTAGCATGTTTGACTGTAAACTTAAAAATTATTATAATAAAATTAAAGAAAACCGAGTGGCTGTAACCACCCGGTAATGTAACTACAGGCCGCATAAAGAGCGGTTGACCAAAGTATTGGTGATAATTCAAAAGAAGTAGCCGTTTACATTAGTCAGTGGGACGGTTACTTCTTTTTGTTTAGATATACGACAATAGTTACAATAAGTGTTAGAGTAGCTAATAATGTTAAACAAAATTGTGCTACTAGGCTTAATGCTTCATATGTCGTCATCCTACCACCTCCCTTCTATAAGGAAGATGGCCAACCGCCCACCTGCTATGTAATTACTATTCTATATATACTATCTTCTGCCAACTATAGAAACGAACGTTCTGGTATTTTTTAAATTTCTCTTTTAATCGTTGGGGTTGGGTGTTGTTTATACGTTATTACAACCAAACTTTTTCCATCAAAAATTGTACGCTATTGGACACAATTTCTTCCTCAAAAACTTCTTCTTTTCTTTAAGTTAGTGTAGTAATATAAAAGAATCAATTCTCTCGGTATACGAGAGTAAATCTGACAAGTTTAATCCTGCGTTTAAAAATAAATTTATTGTTGTGAAGAGTGGCCTAGGTATCATGAGGTCACTCCTTCTTCGTGAACAATAAATAAAAGGAGATTAAGATGAACAATCCAGATATAAAAAAGTTATCAATCATCGCCATTACCTGGCCGATTTTTATCGAGTCGCTTCTGAATATGACATTGCGGACAGCCGATACATTCATGTTGAGTCAAGTTTCTGATGAAGCTGTAGCATCGGTAGGCGTAGCCAATCAGTTAATCATGTTTATGTTTTTCCTGTTTCAATTTATTTCGACTGGAGCATCGGTTGTGATAGCACAATATCTTGGCGCTAAAAAATACGATGATATCAAATTCCTTACAGGAAACGCTATTTTTCTTAATCTGTTATTTGGAATAATCATTGCATCAACCATCATGATCTTCAGCAGAAATTTATTAGGTTTCTTTTCCCTCGAACCGGAACTATTTGAGCAGGCAAATACGTTCTTGTTAATCGTTGGGGGGGCACTTGTGTTTCAAGCAGTCAGTGTGACCATGGCAGCAATTATACAAACACACGGATTCACGAAGGAAACAATGCTTGTAACCTTTGGAATGAACATTTTAAACATAACAGGTAACTATTTATTTATCACCGGTGCGTTAGGATTTCCGCAGTGGGGAGTTCCAGGAGTGGCAATTTCTACAGCAGTCAGCCAATTTTTAGCGATGATTGCTTATGGAATAGTGCTATATAAGAGAGTGAATTTAAGAATTGAATGGATTGAATTTGTCAGCTGGCAAAAAGAACGGATAATGAAAATATTACGAATCGGCATTCCGTCATCCGTTTCCATGATTTCATATTCCTTTAGTCAGATTGTTACAACTGGATTTATTACACTTTTAGGTACACAGATGCTGGCAACGAGGATTTATACGTTAAATATTTTATTTTTGGTTATGATATTAGGAATC
The DNA here is from genome assembly GCF_028416595.1 of Aquibacillus salsiterrae. Lineage (GTDB taxonomy): Bacteria > Bacillota > Bacilli > Bacillales > Amphibacillaceae > Aquibacillus_A > Aquibacillus_A salsiterrae. The sequence goes on from NZ_JAMQKC010000019.1 coordinate 28,790, forward strand.
TCGTTAGGGCGCGGATCACAAATTGTCATCGGCCACTTAATTGGTGCAGGGGAGATGGATGCCGCATATAAACAAGGGTTGCGCAGCGGACGATGGAGTATCATCGTTGCCATAGGAGTCACTGTTATTGTTACAACATTCAGTAAACCATTACTCAGTCTATTTACAAACGACCCTGAAATCATTTCAATGGGTATCCTGCTGCTTCTTCTTGGTTTCTTACTGGAACCTGGAAGATGTTTAAACCTTGTCTACGGAGGTATTTTGAACGGAGCAGGGGATGCAAAATTCGTTATGATCGAATCTGTCGCGGTTGTGTGGTTATTTAGTGTCCCTTTATATTATTTACTGGGAATCCATTTAGGCTATGGATTGATCGGTATTTGGATTGCCTTTATTGCAGATGAGTGGGCCCGGGGATTATTTGTCTATTTCCGTTGGAAGAGCAAGGCTTGGGAGAAAAAGGCAATCGTTAAACATGATTTACCAATTATAGAGGACACGGCTTAATAAAGATTATAAATTCTGCGGGCTGATTATTTTTATTTGGAAAAAAATGTATGTTTTTATCATATTGAACTTGTCTAAAACTTGTTAAAATAAAGTAACGGTGTAACTTCAATGTTATGCCGTTTTTATTTATTGCTTATAACTTTCATCAATGCATTCTTTTTTAGTGAACTCCTTCAATTAATTTAAAGCCAGGAATATTTGTGAAAGAATTGATTGCTTTTTTCACCGTATTCCCGGTGATTTGATTTTCCCTCTGATTCGTCTACAATTTCATGTCTAGCTTTCGGATATCCTGTTTAGCCATTTTCACACCTTAATATTTCTTAACACTAGTCATTCGCATCTATACTCATGATATTTATAAAAAGGGCCCAAGTACCATTCAAGGACAAATGTCCACTAGTGGTTAAAGGTGCCAGGGATTTTAGTAGACATTTGTCCTTATAGTGTGCAGAGACCTTAATTAAAGTGATATCTAAATTTTATATTTCCATTTTTACTTTTAAAATGTCATCAGAAACCATTAGGTAGAAGGCTTGTTCATCTATATCTTCTTTCTTGACAGCTTTACCATTTAAACGGTTGCTGTAGAATTCCACTAAATTAAGGTCTTCATAAAAACCATTGTATTTATTAATTTCTATTCCTTTTAACATCTCATATTGTTGAACCTCTTCGTAATTCTTTAGTGGTTTATTTCTAGACTCGTCTACTTCTTTCGCTGTTTTGAAAAGCTTACACTCCACAACAGTTGTTGGATCATTTCTTACTATAAAATACAAATTTTGGTTATTTAAGCTATCTAACGTGTCCTCATTTTCGGATAAATTATATAATTGGTATTTTAGCTTTTTTATACCCTTTTCTTCTAAAACACTCTTTAATTTATCCCCTGAGTATACGATTGCCAAATGATCACCTCGCAATGTTATCATCTCCGAAAGAAAAAGATACTATTACCCACAGTGTTATTTTTGAAATATAGAAGCAGTCTGTTTCTCATGTACTTCTATTATGCTCCAATAATTAGTTGAAAAAATTGTTGGTGATTGCTCACAATAAACGATAAGAAAGGTCAGTCATTATTGGATACACTTCCTATTCTTTGGCAATTAAGCCTACAGAAAAACAGTACAGGTACCCTTAATGGACAAATTTCCACTAAGGGTACCTTGTACCTAAAGTATTTCTGATGCAACTTTAAATTTTAATCAATGACAACTTTTATAAATTTCATAAATAAGTTCTTCTGTACTTCCCCATCCAAGACAAGGGTCTGTAATTGATTTACCAAATACTATTGGTTCGTCTTGGCGCCCTTCTTCAAGATAAGATTCAATCATAAAGCCGCGAACATATTTGTTAATTTTATCATTCCATTCACGATTAATTAAAATTTGACGAACGATACGAATTTGTTCTAAATATTGTTTACCAGAGTTATTATGATTCGTATCAATCATGATAAATGGATTTTTAAGCTGCATTTTTTCGTAAATTTTAATTGCGTCTAGTAAATTTTCTGTATAATAATTAGGTATACTTTTTCCGTATTCATTTAACCCTCCACGTAGAATTGCATGGGCAAGAGGATTACCTTCCGTTTCTACTTCCGCGTAATTAAATAGAAAATTTTGTGCATGTTGAGCAGCATAGATACCATTAAACATTACGTTCAAATTACCTGAAGTTGGATTTTTCATGCCAGTTGGTACATCAATACCACTAGCAACAAATCGATGTTGTTGATTTTCTACACTTCGTGCCCCAATTGCATGGTAGCTTACAAGGTCATCAATCAAAGGAAGATTTTCGGGATAAAGCATTTCATCTGCTGTTGTCAAACCAGTCTCAGTAATTACTCGATAATGTAAATCACGAACAGCCTTGATACCGTTAATCAAGCTAGGATTACCTTTTGAATCTGGCTGGTGGATCAAGCCTTTATATCCATCACCATTGGTACGAGGTTTAGCGGTATATACCCTCATTACAATAAAAATTTTATTCTTAACTTCCTCTTGTAATTTTGCTAAGCGTCGAGCATATTCAAGAACAGCTTCTTCATTATCAGATGAACAAGGACCAATTACCAAAAACAAGCGATCATCTTCACCCTTAATAATTGCATTAAGTTCATTATCCCTTTGTTCCTTATGCTTTAACGTTTCTCCTGATAATTTGCCCAGCTCTTTCATTTCTTTAATATTGATTTTAGGGCTTATTTCTTTAAATGTCATAATGTTAATACTCCTTTTTATTCATACGCCTCTAAAAATTTATTTTATATTTAAATTGTTATTATACCTGCAAAATACTATAAGTACAATGTTAAGAATTAATTTCAACATAAAATTCTGAACATTTTTAAAATTATTCAAAATAAATCAATTGCCGAGAAAATGCTGCAAAGAAGGCGTTAGGCACCGTCAAATGGACAAATGTCTTTTTTCGGTGCCTGACTCTAACATTAATGTAAAGGTTCTTAAAAGGGACAATCGGTAGTTTTGCAAGAGAAAAAAGGCGCGATTATCTGTTAATAGCTGATTGTGCCTTTTTGTTATTCCCAAAAATACTGTTCTGGACCATTTCCTCTTTTTTCACTTATATAAGGTTTTAGTGGTTCAGTCTCAGTTTCCTCCATTTTTTTCACTGTTACAGTAAATGTCCATTCTGCCCCATAATCGAATAAGTAAAGAAACCGCTTCCCTAAGCGTAACCCAACGGAACCTATTGTAGTTTCTGCTGCATTCGTATCTCCGGAAATATCATTAGGGGAAACGATACACTCTCTGGACCACTTTATTCCATCCATAAAGAAGGAATAAAGATGATCATCATCCAACTGAAATGCCCGTATAATGATATCGTGCAAATCATTCATTGTGTGCTTTGCTGATAAAACCACCTTACACCATGAATATTTATCATATGCTACTTTAAATGTGTAGACCCCAGGAGTATAAGCTCGCTCACTTCTAGGAATAGTGTTTCCAATCTCACGCTTATCAAAAATATCGGAAAATGCCTGATAAAATGGTGGTAGATTCTCTTCCTCATTAGAGTATGTTTTTGGGTCTTCCACTTCAGGTAATTTTGACCCGGGTAAAGGATTTACTTCTCCATATTCCCGGCGGAGTGGGAGGTTCCATTCTTCTAAATTTCTAGATTCCAATAACACAGGAACCACTTTTTCACCAAAAGGGCTAAGCAAAATATTTTTTACAAAATAATAGCTTTTCTTGCCATAGTGATTGATTCTTTCCTGATCCTTTTCACAATTCCAAATTCCAAACCATTCAAAATAAAGGAAGAAATGATGCCAATCAAAGGTTAGGTTAGAAAGCAATGGATTTTCGTCTAGCTGTATTCCGGAACCTAAACTTTCACCAACTAATTTTCCGAAAATATCAGGAAGTATATGGTGTACAGCGTTTTTTTTGTTGTCAAGAAGTCTTGACCAATTGACGTCAACCCAAAAAGTTTCCAGCATAAAAAGGTACTTTTCCGTGTCTGTTAGTTTGGAAAACAAATTCCACCTTTCTGACACTTTTAACTGAGGTTTGGTAGAATTAAGGGAAACCTTCTCCACTAACCGTCCTGCTAGTGCGATGTAATAGAAAAAATGAATATATGGATAGTATTCCTGCTGGGAGTGCGCTGTTACACCCTCTGCTTTTACGGACATCCGTTCATTGATCATTGGCAGGTATTTTCTCGATATATACTCCGACGTCTTGGTGATTTGAACAGAATGTTGCTCTATATAATCTATGAATTCGTTAAAATCTCGCACAAGGCTGATTGGATAGGATTTTCCATTTTGCTGATTTATTAGTATTTGTTTTGTTTTAGATGTAGCGTCTTTTTTTGATTCGCAAAAGTCATCAAAAAGGCTATCCATAGACAGTTGCTCCATGTTGACTTTCTCTCCCCTCATTCATCTCTAGTAGAATAATACCATAATTGAAAGCAAAGAACAGTTTAAGCAGCAAAATTTCAACATAAAATTCTTCAAAAATAAATCATTGCCGAGAAAATGCAGAGAGACAGTTCGAGACTAGTGAAACTAGCGTTGTTTTGTAGAATCTGCTTTCCCTCTTAAAAATCTTTACCTTTCATATATTTTCAAAAACAACCATTGCAAATTTCGCTCAAAAAAGCGGGACACTGTTCCTGTCCCCTTGTCCCACAAGCCATGCATATTACTTGATAAATTTAAATCTATACTGGATTATAGGTGAATATATTGTAAATTACTGGAGGAATAGTATGACTTCGAAATTAAATACGAGAGCTATTATGATTACGTTTATGATTGGTGCCTTTTTTGCCATTTTAAACGAAACATTACTTAATATTGCCTTAACAGAATTGATGGACGTTTTTGCTGTAGATGCCCCAACTGTCCAATGGTTGGCTACAGGATTTATGCTAGTAATGGGCGTATTGATGCCTATCTCAGCCTTGTTAATCCAATGGTTCACGACGAGACAGATGTTCATCGGTGTCATGACCATCTTTTTAATTGGAACCACCATAGCAGCATCTGCTATTAATTTCCCTATGTTGTTAGCAGGACGGATGACCCAAGCAGTCGGAACGGGGTTGTTAATACCAGTTATCATGAATGCATTGCTTCTAATGTATCGGCCCGACATTCGCGGAAAGATTATGGGGACGTTTGGCTTGGTTATCATGTTTGCACCCGCAATTGGACCTACCTTATCGGGTATCATTGTTGACATGTTAGGTTGGCGTTGGTTATTCATTACCGTTATCCCTTTCGCTGCCTTTTCTATTTTGTTCGCTATCAAATATCTGGAAAATGTTGGGGAAATTACTCGTCCTAAAGTCGATATACCTTCCATCATCTTATCCTCTATCGGGATTGGGGGTATTGTCTATGGATTTAGTAGCGCAGGGGAAAATCCTGCAGGTTTTACGTCCGTTAAAATTCTTATGATTATCGCTATCAGTTTACTAAGTTTGCTGTTATTTGTGTTACGTCAACTAAAATTAGAGGAACCATTGTTAGATGTTCGTGTCTTCCGTTATAAAAATTATACATTAGGTGTCGCCTTGTTTGTCATTGTCATCATGGCGATGTTCGCTTCCGAAATCGTTATGCCCATGTACTTGCAAGGACCACTCGGATTTTCAGCAAAATTGGCAGGATTAGTACTTTTACCTGGTGCAATATTGAACGGATTGATGTCACCTGTGATGGGTACCTTATTTGATAAGTTTGGACCTAGGAAATTAATGATTCCTGCGACATTTCTTCTGATTGGAGTCATGGTATTTTTCAGCAATATCCATCCAGGTATTCCAATTTGGTCATTTATTCTTGTCTACATTGTACTCATGTTGTCCATTTCGGCCATTATGATGCCTGCCAATACAAATGCGCTCAATGAATTGCCGAAGAAGTTATATCCACATGGAACAGCAATCGCAAACACGCTGCAACCAATTAGTGGAGCGCTTGGTGTTTCTATTTTCGTAAGTATCATGAGCCAAGGCCAGGATAGTTATCTGGCAAAACAAACCAAGCCAATCACAGAAAAAATTGCAAACGAAGCAATGACTCAAGGGATCCATGACGCCTATTGGTTCGCATTAGCTTTATGCATCGGAGCATTCTTCATCACTTTATTCATCAAAAGAGCCATCGCGCCAGACTTTTAGGGACATGGGGACAGGATTCGTGTCCCTTTTTTAATAGGCTCTGTTAACGTTTAATGTTGATAAATAGTGCAAAAAAGCAAAACTATCAATTTTATGGAATTTTTGCATTGGTATTATTGGCCTATTCAACTCGTTGAATAGTGTTATTCTTCTTTAACAAACTTTAAATTTTCATCGTCCCAAAAGTACCTTAATTGATTTGTCTCTTTATTTTTTGAAACTACTTTTTCATCTTCATCTACAAGTATTTAAGTATTTCTTCGGAAGTATGATTAACAATTATTTGAGTTGTTTCTTCATTAGAAAACTGTTACTGGTATGTCGGCATCATCAAATAAGTACCGTAACTATAGAAATATTCCATTATTCCCTCTTCATCACTTAATCGGGAATCGTTACTAATCGTTTGATATCCCAAATGTCATGGACTGAATCATCATTTAGCATAAGCAAGTTAACCCATTGACCAGAAGCAGACCATGAAGCGCCGTATGATTTAACTTCAATTAAACCTTTTTCGAATACGTATTCCCCGATATATTTGATAGATTCAATTCGCTCTCTGAAAGATTCTACATATATCGGATTTCTGTCTGCATCGAACACCGTCAATATTGGTAGTTCGGTGTTAGGTAGAGTATTCAGTCCATACAATATAAAAACCTTGATTTACTTTTAACTGTTGCAGTTTTAGTTCACCAATTATTGAATCCGATAACTGAAAATCAGGCTTTAACTGTTTAACTGCTTGTAAGAAATCTTCGTTCGTAATATTTGAATCGACTACTTCAGTGTTTTGGTTAATTTCCTCGTTATTTTCATCATCTAATTTTCCAGTTGTAGAATTATTGATTTGGTTGACTATCGTTTTCTGCACTACAACCAATTACCGCTATACTTAAAAGAACTACAATCCCAATCTAACGGGTTCAGTTCTAGGAGAGAAAACAGTAAATAACACACCAAATAGGAGTACAAATCGCATAGCGTTTTGTACTCCTACTTTTATTGATATAACAACATTTATTAGTTTTTAACACCTGAATTCACATTACAAATAGCAACCTTTTTAACAAAGGTACATAGATTTATGTACAGCTTGAAATTAAGGTGCTAAAACGAGTGTTAAATGCTATGTTACTTTAAACGTCATTTATGATGCTAATAGTGAGTTGGTCCTGTTTATAAAAGGCTTTTTGGGATTTTATGTTAAAATATAGATAGAGAAACAGAACGAGCTTGTTCAACTAACTAGCAGGTTAATGAAAGAAAGTACATCAAAATTTAATGGAACAAATATCAAAGTAGTTCGTCTAATTTATAAGGGAGTGATGATATTGAAAAGGTTAAACTTTTTTATACTGAGTTTAGTATTTGTAACGCTTTTAACTGGTTGTGGTAACAGTTCAGGCAACGGGATGGAAGAGAATGAAGTAAGGGATTTAGAAGAAAATATTGTAGAGGAAACAGGAATAGTAAGTCTTGTCAAGGATGACGGTAGAGTTCAAGTCCTTCTTATTCCAAATGTTACAAAAGAACAAATTGAAGGAAAAGATGAAAGGCAAATAAATAATTTAGCACAGAAAAATAATGGTGCTTGGTATAGTATAAAAGAGGGAAGGTTTGAAGTGGGACAGGAAGTAAAAGTTTATTATAATGCAAACCAAGAACAGCTTGATTCCAACCCACCCCAAAGAGGTGCAGAGAAAATTGAAGTTATAGAAGAATAGTTCAACTAACGGGTGCTTATGTTTAACAAGAAAATAAAGAATACGATAAAAACGCCCAGAATTTTTCTGAGCGTTTTTGTTTGCTGTTTGTGCTGCGAAATACAGTTCGGAATGTATGCTAATCATTGTGTTATTTCTAATGTTATTAGCATTTTTCTCTCCCGAAACTGAACCCGTTAATCCCAATCAATAGTGTTTTTTTCAATATAATTCCTCCCATGTAAACCTTGATGATAACTCAATTGTAACAAATAAGTTAAACGAAACAATTAGTGTATTATGCCGGGTCTTGCAAGGCGCCTCGCGCTTTTCTGATGAGCAAAATAGGTATATGTTTCTATTCTACTATTAAGGCTTGCAGGTAGGCATAGCCTGTATCTCGTTTTTATCAAATATCGATTTTTGGAAATATGCTCCATGCACTATAGTAGTAATGTTGGAACTCGTGTGGAATTGACTAAATTGATTGGGTTTGATTACTATTTCAACAGATAAATCTTTCCCTGTTATATATTCTTATATTTTCAAAAACAACCAATTTGTCATATTTCGCTCAAAAAAGTGGGACACCTTTCCTGTCCCCATGTCCCCTTTTTCGCAAAAAAAGACAAGGGCTCGTTTTGCCCCTGCCTTTTGCAGGAAGGTTGAAATACTTTGGTGAGTTACTTAAACCATTCTGTAGCATTGTCCATTGCTAACACCTCATTTAAAGGATTCGCTAATGACTACTACTACATTTCACTTGTTTGTCGGATCACCAACACCCCATTTTCATGAAGAAATGTGATTCCTACCTTAACCTCAATTTAGTTAAAGTTTATCCAAGTTGTTTTTCACTGACACCTCATTTATTTCTGTTTTCCTTCCTACATGTATTAGGATATCCAATTAATTTGAGATTATACTCGCTAATATGGTGTCGTATCCTGTCGAAAAACAAATTGGATATTATTCCATGTTAAGTGGACACGAAAAGTATTAGTTAATTGATAGGGTTGCAAAGTTAATATCTTGACTTAATTCCATCTAAGAGCATTTCCTCTTTGCGAGGAGATTGACCATACCAACCACTTTAATCCGCACAAGAACAAATCTCTTTCAATAGGGTCTGACACCGATTTCCCTGCTCAAATGTGGGATGTGGGACACCTTTCCTGTCCCCATGTCCCCCCCATCAGCACTTCTCTTGATTTTGCAAAAAAGTCTTCTGCCGCCTTATTTACAAACCTAAATTCCCAGTTCGTATTTAAAAAATAATATCCGTCCGAAATATGTTCTAACACTTCTAATGTATTGTTTCTTATCTCAGAATCAGAATAATTAACTAGGTTCTCTTGTTTACTACTCAATATATCACTCCTCCACATACTATAAATTAATATATAAAAGGATAATAGTGATTTAAAATCCAAAGTTCTATATTTAACCTACTATCCTTATCATAACACACACTAAATGAAATTACCGTGATTATAAAAAAATAAGCAATTCCGAAACGTAAAGCCTTTCAACTATTCCTGCACTTTAGAACTTAGCCATGTTTTCTATGGACGACCTCCATAAATTGTGTATTCAAATCTATAATTGCTAGGAAGTGTCAATTAGGTGCTTCTTCAGAATGACTTTCACTGATTTTTTGCACGCAAAAATCCCACTAATAGCTTGATTACTAATAGCGGGATTTAATTTATGTTGCATTGCATTAGTGCCTAGTAATCCTTACAATCTCACTTTACGTTGCAAATCCAGTCCTTTTATTACGAAAAAAAGACGACCACTCGTGGACATTTCTTACATGGAGGGTCTTATCCCATCATTAAGCGTTCCAAAATATAAAATTGTTGGTCTTTTTCAGATGGTGTGGAGACTTTCTAATAACTTATCCCATTACTTGCGCGAAAACCCTTCTTGCTCTAGATAACTGGCAGCTCCTTTATATGTAGGAAAGGTTCCATCCAAGATGTCTTCTGCATATACGTTCCACAGGTCAAAATCATGGACAAGTCTTAGCTCTTGTTTCTCCTTATTAATCCAAATCTCTTCAAACGTAGATTCTGACAGGGATTCAATCGACTCCTTAATAATGCTACGAAGCTGTTGTTCTGTGAAATCCCGTATATTAACCATGCCTTTATGGTCAGTTAAGTAGTTTTTATTTTCAATCAGTTCTGCGTAAACAAACCCATTCCCATTCGGATGTAGATGATAGACTACGATCGTTTTATCCTGGATACTTTCTTCATAATGGAAATTGACGCGACCAAGTGACACATCTTTTCGTTGTACCTCTGAAAAGGATTCAATTATCTCTAACTTTTCTTCAAATGTAAGCATGTGTTCCTCCGATAATAAGTATTTATTAGTGTCATTTTATAGTATAACACGTGCAAGCAAAAATACGCATGTATGTATTATGTGAAAATGGATAGGAGTAAAAAGGGGTCGGGTTCCACTCCTGGACACTTGTCCATATTGATAATCAGACCCCTTCAACTCTTTATTTATCTTCCCTTAACATATATTCCAAAACCCTACCTGATACTATTATGGCTGTACTACTATACAACAACCTTGAAATTCTACTCGACCTCACCGTGGACAGTCGTCCTTTTGTAGCACTTGGTGTTTCTCGAGGATTTCTGTATCCTATAAAATAGAGAGGATCCCAACGGTATCCTCTCCATTTCGTTATTGTTCAGTTCCAGTCCATTCCTCAATCAAATCTTGGTGATTATCAATCCAAACTTGAGCGCCTTGTTCTTCCGTTTCTGCTTCATTTAGAGAAGCCATTAAACTTCCTAGCTGTTCGTCATTTAGCATAAAATTGTCAAACCATTCTACAACTTCTGGTTGATCTTCGTCTAAACCAAGACGTGCAGCGTAAGATATATTCTCTGATTCACCGTAGATTTTTTTAGAATCTTCAAGTATTTTTAAATCCATTTCAGCAAAGGTCCAATGTGGTTTCCAAAGAGTAACGACAACAGGCTCTTCTGCCTCCATTCGATTTTGTAGTTCTGCTATCATACTTGGCTCAGACGAACCAATTAAATTGATATTCAAACCATATTGGTCAACTACTTCTTCTGTCAATCCCATGATACTAGAACCAGGGTCGATTCCAATAATTTCAGAGTCAAACTGTTCTTCATTCCCAACAAGATCTTCAATACTATTGATATCTTCCATATAGCTTGGTACTACAAGAGCCAAATCTGTACCCTCATACCAAGTGTCTCTCCAATCAATATCATCCTCATGTTTTTCGTAGAATGGCTTGTCCGTATTTGGAAGCCAAATTTCCATTCCAATATCCAAGTCACCAGCAGATAGTCCCTCATAAAGAATAGCCTTTTCAACTGGTTGTAGTTCAACTTCATACCCTTTCTCTTCTAATATTATTTTCCACATGTTAGATACAGCTACATTTTCCGCCCAATTATTCATCCCAATTGTGATACTGCCTTTTTCATCTGTTGTTTCAGCAGCTTCATTGTTATTATTTTCGGTTGATTCTCCACCACAAGCAGTAAGAACCAAGATTAAACTTATTAAAAATAAGATCGAACAAGCCTTTTTTAGTGAAAAGTTTCTCATCGAATTCCTCCTTTAAATTGTCTGATATGGGAATGTTATCCGTATTTAACCAACAAAGCACATTATAGTAATATGATTACCAATTTAATAGAATTTATCCGAAATATAGGGTCAGATCCTCCCCGTGAACATTTATCCACATAAGATTATCTGACCCTTTTTGGTCTTATTAGTCTGACCCGCAACGCATTAACAATTATGATTAGAAGCCCATAGAGTTAATCATTCTTACCAAGCATAATGTCTTGGTGCTTCCTCATAACCAGGGAAGATTTCATCTAAACGGTCGAGAGCAGCTTGATCCAATTTGATTTCCACCGCACGTAAAGATTGTTCAAACTGTTCCAGCGTTCGCGGTCCGATAATTGGCGCATCTAGTGCTGGATTGTGTAATACCCAGGCTAGTGCCACATCAGCCTCGCGCTCTCCTAATTCCTTACAAAAGTTCGAAAAGGCTTCCAATTGTTTCCGATGTTTTTCGATTCGTTCTTTTTGTTTTTCTGTTCGGGAGCCTTGCGCTGGATTTAATGCATTACCGCCTAGTAATCCTCCATCAAGCGGACTCCAAGCAATCACACCGATTCCCTGGTCTTTCGCTGCCGGCAGTACTTCTAATTCTGGTAAGCGACAAAGCAGGCTGTATTTATGCTGCTCAGAAACTAGTCCAAAGAAATTTCGTTCCTTTGCCGCAGCCTGTGCTTTGATTAAATCCCAGCCTGCAAAGTTACTTGAACCGACGTAATCAATCGTACCTTTGTTCACTTCGGCTTGAAAGACTTCCCAGAGCTCTTCCCACGAAACGTTGCGGTCAATATGGTGCATTTGATAAAGCTCAATATGATCAGTCTGTAATCGTTTTAGTGATCCTTGTAAATGGCGGCGAATTTTGTAAGCGGATAAAAATCTTCCGTCATTAGGCCCATCATTTTCGTCTCCCATATGATTGTACACTTTTGTAGCAAGTACTACTTTCTCCCTGCGATTACCACCTTGCGCAAACCAACGTCCGATAATCTCTTCCGTCCAACCATGACGGCCTTGACCACCATACACATTTGCAGTATCGAAGAAGTTGACACCTGCATCAAGCGCAGCATCCATAATACGGTGGGCTTCCTTTTCTTCCGTTACCGGTCCAAAATTCATAGTACCTAGACATAATCGACTAACCTTCATACCAGTACGACCAAGATTTGTGTACTCCATTCATTTTCCCTCCTATTTATTTGAATCTATTAAAATTATAAATCTATTCAGTTATATTGGGCAAACTTGGAAACTTGAAGAAATGAACAAAAATTAGTTGTTATTATGATGGAATCAAAGAATATGACTTCTTGGCATCCATGAGGAATTAATGGATGTTTTTTGACGGAGATGTCCAACTAGAGCGGATATTCTTATTTTTGAAGTGTTTTTCCTTAGTTATACTGATAACCATGATTATTCAGTTAGACTTATTTTTTAGTGTGGCGATATCTCGTTCATTTCTTACTGTTTTCTCCCATATGAAATCTTGGTCTGCTTCCAGTGCTTTAAAACGCTCTAATAATTCAGAGTGTCGTTCTTCACTTTTCTTTTCCATACTATCAAATCTTTGTTCCAATCTATCAAGTCTCTGTTCCATGCTTTGCTGGTTAGTGTTTAGGTTACCGACCATTGTAACTAATTGAGATAACATATCTTCCATTCTATTTAGTCTTTCATCATCCATTTCTATACCTCCTTTCTGATATCCCTATTATACAATATTCAGCTTCTATTTTCACTAGGGACATGGGGACAGGATTCGTGTCCCTTTTTTCAAGATACGAAAGGATAAAAAAATTCAGAGAGCTGTCTATCTCCGGGTGCCCTACTCTTTTTTCTTATGAGTGAATTAGGCAGATGTTTTTTTTAAGGCTTACATGTAGGCATATACTTGTATTTCGTTTATTTTATCAAGTATCGGTTTTTGGAATATGAATCACCATAAGTAGATCGGTTGGCGGATGGTTTGTTTGATTACTATTTGAACACATAAAAAATCTTTCCCTGTTCTATATTCATATATAGTTAAAAACAACCATTTCGTATTTCGTTCAAAAAAGTGGGACACCAATCCTGTCCCCATGTCCCATCGAAATGCTTCCTCATACTCCTCTTCCATACCTTGATTAACTTGCAACATAACTGCTTCCAAAACCATTTAATTTCCACCTTTTTAAAAGTATATGATTGTCCAAATTTAACTTACATTGCAATCGTAAACTGCGGTTAGTAAAAAAACGTAACTACTTATTCTAGAACTCCACCTACATCACCAAACAAATAAGTATACCATTAATTCTTTATCTTTTTTATCACTAGCATTGAATTTGCATTTTTTTGAAATTCATAAGGCACTTTGATTTCTTCAGATTTACATCCGTTCTCTTTGAGATGCCCTTTTACTTTATCTAAATGTTCATAGCGATTTCCTTCTAAATCAACTAAGGGAAAGATACGGATTTCTTCTTTTGTTACTCTTAATAATTCGTTTATTGTTTTTATATGAAACTCATAATCTAAACGGTCCGCATACATAAACAGAAAATGGGCGGAAAGAAGAACATCAAAAGCTTCATCCTCAAACGGTAAGGAAGGTAAAGTAACTGGAACATATCGATCATTCGACTTTGCTATGTCATCAGCACAATCCTTGAGGGCACTTAAACGATGTTTCCGAAGTCCTTCAATATCTTTAAAATAATTCCATATATAATTGCCCTTCGTTTTTACCATATGATTCATGGCATGTTCTATATCTTGATGGCCTTTCCTTCTTAAATCATCGCCTGAATGGTAATAAGCAATATCACAGGCTGTGATATTTAAACCTAAACGATTTCCAACTGCTGTAAAAGAACAAGCTCCTGAAGGACAATCTAGTATTTTCTTCCCTTCCAAATCTTCTTTGGTAAGTAAAAACATATCCAAATATTCGTCAAAAGTCCTCCCGATAAAAATAATTCTTTCTAAATCTAACTTTGTACCTTTCTCTACTCTACTCACTAAACTCACCTCACGAAAATTTTATACATTAAAAAAGGGTTTCCCATCCTAAAAATAAGGACGGAAAACCCGTGGTGCCACCTTCATTCGCTTATGGTAAATATAAACGCACTCTCATGTACAGAACGAGCGGTCTACTCATCGATACACCTGTCTCTTTTATCGGAAGACTTTCCGCCGAAGCCTACTACTAGTTCAGCTTGGTTGCTCAGAAGCCCATTCAACAAAAGTTCCACACTGATTTCCACCAACCATCAGCTCTCTAACGTGTTCTTTCTGTTTACTTCTCTTCATCACTGCATTTTGAATTATATCTAATTTACTGAATGTTATAACAATTAGTATCAATAGTCAATCCCAAAATATTTTTTAAGCAAAGGGGCAAGCTCTGGTACTTCTACAGAACCTAATAAACACAAAAGGAGCCTTCGCTTTGGAATTAAGATAAAAAAAGACGGTTCCAGTGCTTACTCTGCAGGCTCGAGATCTTCAATCGAATCAATGTCCATATAGGTTGGTACGGCTAACCCAATCTTTGCACCTTCTAAGTTTGGTCCTAATTCTTCAAATTGACCTTCATACTCTTCATAAAAAGCACCATGTGTTGTTGGCATCCACGGAGAAAGGGAAGCATCAACGTCACCTGATGAAATTGCTCCAAACAAAACAGAAGGATCAACTACTGTAAGCGTAACATCAAACCCTTGTTGTTCTAATACTATTTTGGCTACATTCGCTGAAAATAACTCTGTATCCCAAGAAGTTGAAGCTAAATTTATCGAAGTACCATCAACAGATTCTACACCTTCTGTCCATGTTGAAACCTTTTCCTGATTCCCATCCACCCATTCTTGAGCTACTGCTTCAAATTCAAAATCCATTTCTTGAGCTTTTAGTAGGGCAGCTTCCATTTCTGGTA
The DNA here is from genome assembly GCF_028416595.1 of Aquibacillus salsiterrae. Classification (GTDB taxonomy): domain Bacteria; phylum Bacillota; class Bacilli; order Bacillales; family Amphibacillaceae; genus Aquibacillus_A; species Aquibacillus_A salsiterrae. The sequence continues at coordinate 44,273 of NZ_JAMQKC010000019.1, forward strand.
ATTCCCAATGAATTTTATCTAAAATCGTATAAGCATTAGGCATATCATCTTTTAAGCCTCGCCTTACAATTGTAGTAATGTATTCCTCGTCACCAAAGACACCTTTAGGATCTTCTAAGTACTTTAAATCCCATTTTGCAAATTTATAGTGAGGAGACCATGCAGCAACAATAATAGGTTCTTCGTTATCAATAGCATTACCTAACGCTGTTAACATGGCAGCTGAAGAAGCTGTTTCTTGTTTCCAACCAGCTAGACTTTCATACTCAGCTATAGCCTTTTCATTTGTCTCCGTTTGACCAGCCCCGGGCTCAATACCAGTAATCGTATATTCCAATTTTTCACTAACACTCGTTGTAGCCTCCGGTTTGTCACTTTCTCTTCCATTGTCTGCTTGTCCACAACCAGCTACTACAAGAGATAATGATAACCCAGTAATTATCCCTAGTTTTTTCCACGTAAAGTTAAACATGTATAACACTCCTTTAGTTAGTTCTACGTTGCTACTATTTCTTTATGTAGCAGTTTCCTCTAGTCTTGTTTCTTATTTTGTAATAAAAAACAAGACTAATTGATTGAAAACATAAAGTATTATCTTAAATTGTATATGTCTTACATGCATCATTCAAACGGTAAATTTAATAAATATTATACATATGATACGAACCATTTAAACGCTGAAAACATTTAGTAGATATTCCGTATATATCCTTTAAATTACTCCTTATATCCTAAGTAGAAGTTACCCTTAGCTTGGGAACTTTTTATTTAGAAATTCGACAATTCTTTCAAAATGAGAAAAGCGCCGGGAGCTAGACAGCTCTTGGATCTTTTTAAAAAAAGCCGGTTCCCCTACTTCCTTCAAAAGGAAGCAGAAGAACCGCCCCGCGCTTCTAGTTACGTATTAGATAATCAAATGCACCAAGGGCGGCTGTTGCTCCGGATCCCATGGAGATAATTATCTGGTTATAGGCGCTATCGGTACAATCCCCTGCAGCAAATACGCCTGGGATTGAGGTAGCTCCGTGCTTATCAACAATGATCTCGCCCATCTTACTACGCTCAAGTGTACCTTCTAACCATTCGGTATTTGGTACAAGTCCGATTTGGACAAATACACCTTGTAATTCAATATGATGTTCTTCTCCTGTGTCACGGTCTGTATAAGTAAGACCATTAACATTATCCGTACCAGTAATTTCTTTTGTTGCAGCGTTCGTAATAACTGTTACATTTGGTAAGCTGTACAGGCGATTTTGAAGAACTTGGTCCGCTTTAATCTCTGGTGCAAACTCAACAACAGTCACATGTTTGACAATACCTGCTAAGTCAATGGCAGCTTCGATACCAGAGTTACCGCCGCCGATAACAGCCACATCTTTACCTTCGTACAATGGACCATCACAGTGAGGGCAATAGGCTACCCCTTTGTTCTTTAGTTCATGTTCACCAGGAACGTTAATATTACGCCAGCGCGCACCTGTTGAAATGATGACCGTTTTACTCTTCAGAACGGCACCGTTTTCGAGTTCGATTTCAACCAGATCTTTTTTTTCTAAACGCTTGGCACGTTGTAAGTCCATGACATCAATATTATACTCTTTGACATGCTCTTCAAGTGCTTGAGCAAGCTTAGGTCCTTCTGTTGCTTTGACACTGACGAAGTTTTCAATACTTAAGGTATCGAGAACTTGACCACCAAAGCGTTCCGCAACAATTCCGGTACGAATCCCTTTTCGAGAGGCGTAAATGGCTGAACTTGCACCAGCTGGGCCACCACCAACGACAAGAACATCATACGGCTCTTTCTCGGTAAACTCTTCTGCATTTGGTCCCTCGCCCAATTTAGCAAGAATTTCTTGAATGGAAATACGACCACCATTCCAAAACTCGCCGTTTAAGTATACAGCAGGGACAGCTCGTACATTTCGTTTTTCTGCCTCTTCCTTATTTACCGCACCATCAATCATCGTATGAGTGATATTAGGATTAAGGACACTCATGATGTTCAGAGCTTGTACAACATCCGGACAGTTGTGGCAGCTTAAGCTAACGAACGTCTCAAAATGATATTCTCCACTAATATTTTTCACCTGGTCAATAACACTTTGATCCACCTTAGGCGCTCGCCCACTTACTTGTAATAGTGCCAATACGAGTGAAGTGAATTCGTGACCTAACGGAATACCAGCAAAAACAATTCCCGAATCTTCCCCAACACGATTTACACTAAAGCTAGGGGTACGATCTAATTCAGTTTCTTCTACTGAAATTTTTGATGACATAGTAGCTATTTCATTTACAAGTTCTAAAATATCGTTTGATACCTTATCAGAACCTGCACTAACCTTTAGAACAATGTCATTTTCTAATAGTTCTAAGTATTGGTTTAATTGTGCTTTTATATCTTTTTCAAGCATGCTTGTTTACACCCCTTAGATTTTACCTACTAGATCAATACTTGGCTTCAGTGTTTCACTTCCTTCTTTCCATTTAGCCGGGCAAACTTCGCCAGGATTGTTATGCACGTATTGTGCTGCTTTAATCTTATCAATTAGTCCGCTTGCGTCACGACCGATTCCTTCTGCAGTAATTTCAGCAGCTTGAATGACGCCGTCCGGATCAATGATAAATGTTCCACGATCAGCAAGTCCTTGTTCTTCACGTAGTACTTCAAAGTTTTTAGGTAGATTTAAAGATGGATCACCAATCATGGTATATGTAACTTTTCCGATTGCTTCTGATGACTCATGCCATGCTTTATGCGTAAAGTGAGTATCTGTTGAGCAAGAGTATACTTCTGCACCTAGTTCTTTTAAATTTGCATATTCATTTTCAAGGTCTTCAAGTTCTGTGGGACATACGAAAGTGAAATCTGCTGGATAAAAGCAAAGCACTGTCCATTGACCTTTGAAATTTTCTTCTGTTACCTCTACGAAATCTCCGTTTTTGTAAGCTTGTGCTGTAAATGGTTTTACTTTAGTACCTATTACTGACATGTCTAAATTCCTCCTAGATGATTGTTTAAATGAGTGATTTTTGTATAATTATTAGCATACAATAATTATTATAATTATAGTACAGTTGTAATTATGTTAAAATGAGCTTGCATTGTCAAGAAAATGCACTCACTTTTTGTCGCAAAAAAGGTCATCTTGATTATCATCTACCAAACTGGAAAAAATATACACAAAAAACAAAGAAACCGTCCCTGTAATTGGTTACTTTTTCAAAACATCATGATCAACATAGCGCTCGCCATCGATCTCGCTTAGTAGGTTAATAGCTACGTTTGCACCATTTCCGGCTGTAATAATCGTATGGACGCTGACGCCTGCAATTGTTCCTGCTCCCCAAATGCCCTCAACATTTGTCTTGCCTTGTTCATCTAAATCTAAAATTGTTTTCACACGAGGTTCCGTGCCTTCTTTTGTCTTTAGACCGATTTTCTCAGCTAAATCTGTTGCAAAACCGGTAGCCAAAATAACATGCTGCGCTTGATACGTTTCTTCATCTGTCTCTACGGTAAATCCACTATCATCTTTTGTAATATTCGTAACAGTTGCGCTCACATAATCTGCACCATACACACTAGCTTGCTTCCGTCCTGTTTCAACAAGGTCAGGTCCTTCTACGTCAACGACACCATAGTGATTTTTTACCCAGGCACGCTTAGTTACACCTTTATTATTATCAATAACAACTGTTTTCTTACCTGCCTTTGCTGTGAAAATAGCTGCACTTGACCCAGCAGGTCCTCCGCCAACAATTAAAACATCATACATTGTGAATCCTCCCAATTAATAGTATTCAATTTGATTGTAAACTAATGGTAAATATTAGTAAACTAATTGAACTTCTGACAGAACCAGGTGGGCCAAGACAGTTAGAATGAGTGTTTTTCACTGTCAAAAACCATTAGAAAAGCAAGTTGGATTAACAATAGCTACCAGACAATTATAAGAATGGTTGGTTAAATTTATTTTGGCCTATGTAGACGACAGTTTACTAGATGAAAATCAACGTCTAATGATATTTTATCTTTTTTCTTTTCGAACAACGATCACAAACTAAGAGATCTCTTTCCGCTACGGTATTTATTATCTTGTTACACTTCATGCAACGATCTTGATGCTCAAGCTTTTCACGTTGACCTAACCGGTAACCCATACGATCATCTCCTTTTCTTCAATTGTATTCAACCATAAGGAGATGGTTTCTACTTTTTTATAATTTTTTCATCACAGCTATTACCAATAATTTCAAAAAAATTACTTTTGCATAATACTAGTTTCGTCCTTTATAATGGAATAATAAATGATAATGCGCCGTATACTACTATATACCTTTATATACAAGATTATATCACTTATTATCTTTTGTTTTCTCGCTCTATCTTTTATTCACTAACATTTAGGGAGGTGTATTCAATGACTGTATTATTTACTAAAGCAAAAGAATTAATGGAAAAGGATGATTACAATCAGCAAACTGATTTCTTTAAGCACTCCAAAAATCCTTCAACTAATAAGAAGAACTTAAGTGCTTTCTTTAAACGGAAAGCTAAGAAATAATAAGGAGCACGAGTATATCTTAGAGCATCTATAGTGGGAGCGTCTTGTAGTTTAAAAAATACAAGATGCTCCCACTTTCAATAGTAAGAGACCGTTTCCCAGTCCCCTCATTCGAGAACCCCCTCCCTAATCCCTATTACATATTTTAAAAAAATAGACAGATATTAGAGGTAAAACGCATAATGAAAGGAATACATGGCATGAAATTATTTATGACATTGGTAATTATGCTGGTTTTATTACCAACGACTGTAGAAGCTGCAAATAGCAAAGCTGGCTTTATCCGAAGTGGAAACGTATGGATTTATATGGACGGTGAGGAAACACAAATAACTGATAGTGGCAAGGTGTTTGAAACTCTAAAGTGGTCTCATGACGGGAAATGGTTACTCTACCAAGAACAGACTACAGACGTACACCATAGTAGCCAAGAACAAAATGAGCTTTGGGCCTATGAAGTAGAAACAGGAGAAAGGAAGAAAGTTTTTTATGATGGGTATTCGCCAAAATGGTCTCCCAATAAACCTATAATTGCCTATCAAGATAAAGGCATCTTAGATATTTCAGATTTAAATCAGTTTTATAATATCGCATCAGGTGTAGATAGTTACTCCTGGTTACCAGATGGCAGCGGGTTTTTGTTATCATCAGCCGGAAACCTAAAACCAGATGGTTGGTCTAGTGCAACTCTTTATACGAAAAAGCTGAATGACAATTACGGAGATACTAATTTGTTTGGTGGTGTGAAGGAACTTTTTACTTTACCAAAAGAAGTTGGCTTCGATGGCAAAAGTATCCTTGCAGTCAACGCAAGTCACTTTTCTTATTCCCCTACTAACAAATGGATTTCGTTTATCGTGTCGCCGACAGCATCCTGGTCAATGGATAGTAATATGCTTTGTGTCCTTTCTAAGGATGGAAAAAAATTCGAAGTATTAGATGAAGTTATTTTCGGTGTTGGCGAACCAAAGTGGGCTCCTTCTCGGGATATAATTGCTTATATTGCAGGTGGTGGCCGAATTGTGTTTGGCTTTAAAAATAAGGATCTCAAGCTACAAGAAATGCCTGTGTCGAACACGTACACACCACCAAATTTTATGGAGCTTGATTTTGATTGGATTTCAAATAACGCCATCGTCACGTCGAGAGTAGAGGAGAAAGAGTGGTCCAATGACATTAGAAAACAACCATTACCGGCTCTATACGCAATTGAAGTTAAAAAAAGTAAACAAACACAAATTACACACCCACCAAAAGGATATGGTGATTACTCACCTCAGTATGTGAAGTCAATTGATAAGCTAATTTGGTATAGAGGGACTTCGTTAACCGATCCAGAAAAAAAGCTATGGATAGCGAACACGGATGGCTCTAATGCGAAAGAATGGATGAAAGATGTAGATAGTATTGAATTTTATAGTGGAAAATAAATTTTAAAAAAGACTCAACTAGTTGGTACACTAATTGAGTCTTTTCTATGGTTGAAAATTTAATTAATTAAATAATAGCCTGGCGACGTCCTACTCTCACAGGGACAAAGTCCCAACTACCATCGGCGCAAAAGAGCTTAACTACTGTGTTCGGCATGGGAACAGGTGTGACCTCTTTGCTATAGCCACCAGATCTTTTATGA
>NZ_JAMQKC010000001.1 GCF_028416595.1 Aquibacillus salsiterrae
AGGAGTCTGGGCCGTGTCTCAGTCCCAGTGTGGCCGATCACCCTCTCAGGTCGGCTACGCATCGTTGCCTTGGTGAGCCGTTACCTCACCAACTAGCTAATGCGCCGCGGGCCCATCTGTAAGTGATTGCTCCGAAAAGCCATCTTTCAACTCACATCCATGAGGATATAAGTATTATCCGGTATTAGCCCCGGTTTCCCGGAGTTATCCCAGTCTTACAGGCAGGTTGCCCACGTGTTACTCACCCGTCCGCCGCTCGGTCCACTAGCGTCACCCCGAAGGGATCAACTAGTTTCACGCGCTCGACTTGCATGTATTAGGCACGCCGCCAGCGTTCGTCCTGAGCCAAGATCAAACTCTCCAATAAATGAATGAGTTGATTTACTCATAAACTTGACTAGCAATTGTATTTCTAATCTAGCTTCGGCTCCCAATAGCTAGCGTATAGTTAATCCATCATTTCGCACTTGAAGTTCAAAGTGCTACATGCTGTCTTATCTATCCGTACGCTATTAAACAGTCGCCTACACTTTTTCTTTAAACATACTGGTTGTTTTGTTCAGTTTTCAAAGATCAATTGTGTTTCTTTTCGCTTCATCTCTCAGCGACATTTATTATCATACCACGATAATTCGCAGAAGTCAATTACTTTCTTTTTTCATTCTTTACTGCTTCAAAAAGCGACTTAATCAATATATCATTTCACTATTCATAAGTCAATAACTTTTTAAAACAATTTGGTATCTCTGACGCTTGCCACTTACCTCGTGAAGCAGCTGAACCAATATACCATGATTTAATTATTTCCGTCAACACGTTTATAAAAGAAATAAATAGAAAAAAGAATACAGACCTTTTTTCGCAGAACTAATTAATCAATAACTTTCTTTCATATAGTAGAAAGTGTTCCATGGGCAGATGTTTACTGTTCAACTAATAGTCATAAACCTACACCGTATATTCAAGCCACTCTAACGGAATATTAATGAAGAGGTGATAAACCATGACAAAACGAAAAAATAGTACCAGCAAAAGTCAACTAGCTAAAGCTGAAGAGAGGCTTGGGTTAGATCCCGATGAACAAGCGATGAATGGTGCTTATGGGATGGTAGAAACAAAAGAGGAAGATCGTGCAAATAAGAAAAGCTAAAGCCGCGCCTTCCTTGCCCAGCCTAAGGCAAGCTTAAGTAGAAAATCTATGAACAGTACTAGTGGATGGTTAGCTGCTTATTTATGAGGGAATTTCACAATTTCTTAGGGAAATCAAAAAGTCATGCACTAGCAACGGTAGCAGTGCATGACCATCATTGACTTGGTAAGTTATTTCTTCATATTTACTGAATAGTTGATTGTTCACTAACTTGGAAAACATACGGAAAGGCGATTACTTTTTGGTTTATTTTAAATTCTGCCCAAAGCTTGTAAGTACCACTTTTATTAAAATGCGCTTCGAAAACTGTTTCCGTTGGGAACTTCGGATGCACATGAATAAATTGCAGTAATTTTTCATCTACAATAACGACATGACCTAATGCTCCGAGATAAGGATCAGGAGTTACACCATCAATATCAAAACTAATGGTTACTGGTTCTTTTACAACAAAGGGGGTTGTAGTTAACTCGATTTTCTGCCCCTCAATCACTTTGACTCGTTGATCATCTGTGCGTAAATGTTGGTCATTATGATTAGCGCTATTGATTGGTATAGGCTTTATCTTATAATTTTTCCCTTCTACTGATATATCAACAAATGCTTTATATGCTGTTGTGCTCGCCAGTTTTATTTCTGTTTCAAATCGGTGCTCATCTGTTTGATCCGGGTGCAGGTGATAGAATTGTTCTAAATCATCACTAACGACGATGAGATGAATCATTTTTTCATGATTTTCTTTTAATTTAACTGGTTTTTTCTCCATATCTTCTATATAAACAGTTAGTTTGTTTCGATCATATGTTACTTCAACATTTACTTCGTTTGGCATGTCCATCATGTCGTGATTGCCATGATCCATGTGGTGACTATTTTGGTGATGTTGTTCCATCAGTTACCCTCCTTATTCACTACCTTCCTTTTCCTTATAATTTAACCGAAGTTGTAAAAAATATTAATAGGATCATTTATCATTATTGGGATCGATTCACCAGACTTTCGCTATTCCTGTCAAAATATCTATCAAGGTAAAAATAACGGAAAAGCAACAGACTATCCGAAAACCATCTCACATTAAAATAAGGTACTTTCCACAGACAAATGTCCGTAAAAAGTACCTTGGCAAACAACAATTAATTAAGATCAAAACGGTCTGCATTCATTACTTTGACCCAAGCGTCTACAAAGTCACGCACAAACTTCTCATTGTTATCATCTTGTGCATACACTTCAGCAAGCGCACGTAGAACTGAATTTGATCCAAAGACTAAATCAACTCTAGTTGCTGTACGCACTACTTCACCAGTTTTCCGGTCACGTCCTTCATATATACCACCTTCAATTGGCTTCCACTCAACACCCATATCTAGCAAGTTAACAAAGAAATCGTTTGTAAGTGTGCCTACATTTTCTGTGAATACACCGTGTCGAGTACCTCCGTGGTTTGCACCTAAAACACGCATACCACCAATAAGGACAGTCATTTCAGGAGCAGTTAAGCCTAGTAGTTGTGCCTTATCAACTAAGAGTTCTTCAGGACTAACGCGATACTCCTTCTTTTGATAATTTCGGAAACCATCTGCAACAGGTTCTAGTACGGAAAATCCTTCCACATCCGTTTGCTCTTGTGTCGCATCGCCTCGACCAGGTGTAAAAGGTACCGTTACATCAAAGCCGGCGTCTTGGGCGGCTTTTTCGACTGCAGCACTTCCGCCTAGTACAATCAAGTCAGCGATGCTAACCTTCTTATCTAAGTGACTTTGAATTTCTTCCAATACGTCAAGCACTTTTTCAAGATGTTCCGGTTGATTCACTTCCCAGTTCTTCTGTGGTTCTAACCGGATACGAGCACCATTTGCACCACCGCGATAATCTGAACCGCGAAACGTATTTGCTGAAGCCCAAGCAGTTGTAACTAACTCGCTAATGGTAAGACCCGAGTCTAAAATCATCACTTTTATTTTTTCAATTTCTTCATCACTTAACTCGTAATCAACGGTAGGGACAGGATCTTGCCAAACAAAATCCTCCGCTGGGACTTCCGGACCTAAATATCTTGCTTTTGGCCCCATATCACGGTGCAATAATTTAAACCATGCACGAGCAAAGGCGTCTGAAAATGCTTCTGGATCCTTATGGAAACGACGACAAATTTTTTCATATTCCGGATCATGACGGAGCGCTAAATCTGTCGTAAACATCATTGTCTGAACTTTAACAGAGGAATCTGCAGCATCCGGCGCGAGATGTTCCAAAGCAGGGTCAACAGCTAGCCATTGCCATGCACCAGCAGGACTCTTTGTCAGCCACCACTCGTAACCAAACAATAAATCAAAGTATCCATTATCCCATTGGGTCGGGTTAGCGGTCCAAGACCCTTCTAAACCACTAGTGATCGTATCACGACCGTTACCGCTACCGTATGAACTTTGCCAACCTAAACCTTGTGCTTCAACCGGAGCAGCTTCTGGTTCTGGTCCTACATGAGCAGCATCTCCAGCACCGTGAGCCTTACCAAACGTATGACCGCCTGCAATTAAAGCAACCGTTTCTTCATCATTCATCCCCATCCGCCCAAAGGTCTCGCGAATGTCACGAGCAGCAGCAATCGGATCTGGTTTACCGTTTGGACCTTCAGGATTTACATAAATAAGCCCCATTTGTACAGCAGCAAGTGGATTTTCAAGTTCACGATCACCGGAGTATCGTTTGTCATCTAACCATTCTTTCTCAGATCCCCAATAGATATCCTCTTCTGGATGCCAAATGTCTTCACGTCCTGCTCCAAAGCCAATTGTTTTACCACCCATGGCTTCAATGGCAACATTGCCCGTTAATACAAGCAAATCAGCCCAAGAGATTTTATTACCATACTTTTGTTTAATTGGCCAAAGTAGACGACGAGCTTTATCCAAGTTACCGTTGTCAGGCCAACTATTCAGTGGAGCAAAACGCTGGGCACCCGTTCCACCACCACCCCTTCCGTCTCCTGTACGGTATGTACCTGCTGCGTGCCATGACATCCGAATGAAAAGCGGTCCATAATGCCCGTAGTCAGCAGGCCACCATTCTTGACTGTTTGTCATTAATTCACGAAGATCTTGCTTAAGCGCATCGTAATCTAGTTTTTTAAATTCTTCCTTATAGTTGAAGTTTTCACCCATTGGATTTGATTTTCGGTCGTGTTGACGCAGAATATTCAAGTTCAACTGGTTTGGCCACCAGTCTCGATTTGACGAAATACTAGCACGATTACTTGTAACACCACCGTGTGTAACCGGGCATTTTCCAGTGTTTGCAGTGTCATTAACATCCATATAATCTTCTCCCTTCCAGTTTAAGAAAATTAACTATGCTTCTTGCTGCTAGACTTACAAACTGGTTGTAAATAGTTATAATTATTATAGTAAACTATTAATTATTTGAAAAGAATTATATCTAATAATTCACAATAAGTTCAAATAAATAGCAGTCATTTATTAGCAAGGCACAGAAGCGCTGTCGTTGGCCAACCCTTGATGAGTGGCTACAGCGCCTAGCCCCTCGGGGTCTAGCAAGGCGCTTTCGCTTTTCTTACCGGTTACCTATGCTCGGAATAATTTCACGCAGTAGATAATATTCTATTCAATGAAGTGTTTCGCGAGACCTTAAAACAAATTTTCTTACGTACTTTAGAAAATATATGTTTAATGCATATAAAAAGAAGTAAGAAATGCCGGACAATAGTAAATTCCATCTTTTATATTGATATACATCGAATAAATCGGAAATCCATTCCAATCCCATAGTAATCACTACAGCCAATATTAGGTATAGCACCTTCAGTTGACGTGGGACGAAAGTATGAATGTACATAAATAAGAAACCTGAAATTGGATAAATAAAAAAATAAATAAACATATCCATTATTTCAAATTTTGGATCATCCATTATGTCATAACAATCTAAAATATCCCCCGCCAATATTTGATCAAAAACAGAAGATAAGAAAAAGTTGAAAAGCAGAATCAAATAGGTCTCTACACTAGAAAATTTTCTTGGTAGAGAGAGAAAAACAGAAACCATTAAAAATCCAACGCACAAAACATAAATTTCATTAGCATCAAAGTGTTCCGGGAGTAATAACATGCGCCTTATACCCTTTCCTCAATCACTTTAAAAAAATTATTGAAACCAATAAATAGTACATAAATAACAAACATTTCAGTAAAGCCAATAAAAGCATTCCATTTTTCAATCGAAAGTACGCCGGCAAAGTTATTTGCGTACGTAGTAGCAATGAAAAGCGATGCCCAAATTATAGTTAGATAAAACGAAAGTAAACGCGTTGTACTCCTATAAAAGTAAATGAGCCACAGAGTTATGATTGGAAGAATAATTAACCGATCTAACTGTAAAATCGGAATCACGATCCCCGCTTCTTTAAATGTAATTAATTCCAAGTTAAGTGCAACGATATTATTGGAAATTTGCATGATCGAGGCAATCGTTAAATAATAGACTACTGCCTCTATTTTCTTAATCTTTTTCCATAACATCTTCACAGTCAAGATAAGCAACACAGACAAAACTAGTTTGATTACTAAGTAAAAAGTTAACATATACACTCCTTTCTAAGAAAAGCGCAGGCGCCTTGCTAGACTAAGGCAGGTATAAGACAAGACCTGACGTGACTGCCTTGCCACAGAAGTGAAATACATATATTTACATATTTTTAGATTCAAGATTCCTCTCCACACTTCTCGTGAATAACCAATTAAGTTGACATTACCGCTTAATATGACTCTTTATTACACTATGTTTGGCCTTTTACAAGCAATTTATCCATGTAAACAGCAAAGGTACTAAATCCTCACGTATCAGTACCTTGTATTGTCTAATCATTCCCATTTTCCCATTAATTTCAGATTGTTATTATACATATTTTTGCTTATGCTTAGTAAGGTTTATAAAATCAATGTAAAGCAGGTGTTAATAGTTGAAAACAATCAAACATGCGATTATAACAGTTTTATTCTTATCAAGTCTTGTCATTAGTTCTACTGTTTCTGCGGCTACTGATAATGAGCCACCAGAAGTTTTAAATATGACACTATCTTCAACTAAAATAGCCTATCAAGGAAATTCAGTTCCCGGATTTGTAAATATATCCCTTGAAACGAACGAACCAACGCGTGGTTATATACTCGCAGTACGCGATGATGGCGTCCAAGCTAAAATAAATCTTAGTACGACAGATTTTAAGACGACCCATTCAGTTAATTGGGTACCGTGGGACGATGAAAAAAAAGCCCCACTTCCCGCTGGTACGTACCGATTAAAAACATATTTAAATGATGCTGCCTACAATTCAGCGCAAGGATTTCCTGTTGGTCAATTAGTTATTGTCAATGAAACAAATCCTAAATCTTTAGTTACAGTTAACTCGATATCAACTACAACCATTTCACCAAAATATGGTGTAAATGAAGCTTTGACAAAAGTGACGTATGAATTAAGTCGTCCGACAGAGGTTCAAATAGCAATAAAACGTAACAATGAGACTGTCTATCAAACAACGAAAACGAAACAAGACGCTGGCATTCAGTCGTTTGAATGGAATGGAAAAAGCACAAAGGGAGCCCTACTTTCAGACGGGGAATATGACGTTGTTTTTAAAACAATAGAAACTGCTTATAATTATCCATCCACTTCACAAACGATTCAAAAACTAGGCAACATCACAATTAATAATGGAGATACTTCTATTCCAATGAGTAAACTAGAGGAAATCGTGAGCAATGCTACTTTTGAAACGGAAACGCTTGAAAGTGGAACTAGTATTTCTGCTAGTATTACAACAAAAGAGGTTGCTAATATCCGCGTCTATATAGCAACGGAACTCGGTACACATATGAATATTGTGTATGCACCGACAACAGAACTACAGCCTGGCACACATACTTTTAGCTGGGATGGCAAGGATATGATGGGGTCTAAAGCGCTTAACGGCAAGTATTTTATCAAGGTAAGTGTTGCCGACAGTACTGGCTCGAGCGGTTATATTACAGTAGGTAACCCAGTGACTGTGACTGGCGGAAAGACTATTGTTCCGCTGCAACCAGAAAAACAAGTTAGAGTAACTGCTGCAAAAACGGGGTTACAAGCATATCCTAACAGCCAAGGAGCAGAAGTCTATCAAGGTGATGTTCTGTCTTTAGTTGCTTTAGAACCTACAGATGGCTATTATAGTGTTCTCCTAAAAGGAGTTCCTGCAAAAGTGAAGGTAGCGGACGTGGAAATGATTAATACCGAAGCTACACCAAGCGTTCCAGTTGAAGCACCTACAACAACTAACTATACCGTTGTCAGTGGTGATACACTTTGGAAAATTGCTTCCAAGAATGCAACAACAATTAATACCCTTGTAAACACAAATAATCTTGATGTTACAATTCCACTAAATATTGGCCAAGTATTGCAGGTGCCAAAGCTAGTGGACAACGAGCCTACACCTGAACAAGTGACTTATGTCGTCCAACCAGGAGATACCTTGTGGAAAATTGCTCAGAAATACAACGTCACTGTAAATAATCTACTTGAAGTAAACAGACTGACTAGCTCTGATTATTTATCTATCGGACAGAAATTAGTTATTCCAACTCAAGTGTCAACAGTTCCTGAACCAAACCAAACGATCTATGTCGTCCAACCAGGAGACACACTTTGGAAAATTGCGCTAAAATATGGCGTGACTGTAACGGAACTTCAAAGTGAAAATAATTTAAACGCAACAAGTTATTTATCTGTTGGTCAATCGTTAACCATTCCAACTAAAATGGAACAACCCTATTCAACTTATACCGTTGTAGCAGGTGATACACTTTGGAAGATTGCAAATGCACACAAAGTAACCGTTCAGCAATTAGTTGACTGGAACCAATTAGATCTAGCAAAGCCTATTGATATTGGCCAAACACTTAGGGTAAACTAACAATAGGTCAGGTACCGAAAATGGACATGTGTCCATTTTCGGTACCTGACCTTTTTCGCTTTTTGTTTACTTTTTTATAAAAATAGGAAACAATAACAAAGTCCAAGAGCTGTCTAGCTCCGGGCGCCTAGACCCTCGAGGTCTTAAGCAAAAAGTCTTTGTGGCAAAGAGCTCCACATAGATTTTTTGCTTAAGCTTGTCGGGTCTGAGCAAGGCGCCTTGTGCTTTTCTTGCTGTCTAGCTCCGGGCGCCTAGACCCTCGAGGTCTTTTTCTTGTTTATTCCCCTACATAATAAGTCTCGGGTGGTCCGAGATAACTAGTTGCGGGTTGCTTTCCTTCTTTGTAGATGACTAGCTTTTCCAAAACAAAGCCTGGACTGATCGGATAAATTCTTAGCGTATTTAAGCCAGCTTTACACTGTATACGTGTACGATGTTTATGGATGTTATCAAGTACTCCGTTTGCCCAATTTTCATCATCGACCCGATATCCGTCTGGAAGTACATTTATCTTGCTTATTTTATCTTCGTTTACCTGTACACCGCAGAATAACGTTCCATCGTTTCTAACTGGATTAGACGGCTGCATATACAATTCCACCTCATAATCGAAAGCATCCGGTACGACGACATGGTATTCAAGATACGGTGCGTCCTCACCAGGAGTGAAATAGTCAGTAGTCGGGAAAGCCTTTACTCCGGATAGTGTCTTGCCGTATTGCTCAAGGACTTCAAACCAATTTGTATTGCCGTCCTTATTCTTCGCTTCCTTATTAAACGCATAATGTTCTGCTTCTATCGAAATGTATCCATTCGTATCGATAAACGTCTTATTAGGATAAGCGCTCCATTCAGCCTCAGCCTGTGTTACTTTGACAATAAGCGTACACGTGCCGACCGACATCTCGACGACAATACTACCTTCTGTCTCGCCGTTCATCGCACCACGATCGATGTTTACATGAATAACTTCTTTTGTTTTTTCAACGCCATCTAAGCTACCGCTCGTCTTTGAACATGTTAACCACGTATTGTTGCTCGTAATGTTATATTCTGCCTTTTTATCGCTCAGACTAGCAATCGTAAATGACGCTTCTTTGATATCTGGTCGCATGAAATCATTTAAGTAGATCGTATTGTTATGCCATGCAGGACCCTCGGTGTGCTGTTTGGTGCCATCGACCGACACGACCAATCTTGGTTTATTTGCAGGCCATACATTCATTACTACCGGATTCTTGTTTCCCTCTTCATTCCAGTTAACAAACCCAATATGCTCAGAAAGTCCCATTCCGTACCATTTGCCATTATCAATGGTATGATACTGCTCGACCAATTCTTGATCTCGTCTCAAACACGCCTTAATTTGTTCAGCCAGTTTGTTCGCTTCCATTTTCCCTAGTCTAGCATCATAATTATTTTTCCCTGTAAGCAACCACATTTTTTGTACATTCAAAGTTCCAACTGCCGGATAATAAACCAATGAAAAATAAGTAGAAAAATCTGCTTTATTCACCTTCTTGTATAGCTCTTCTGCACTATTCAAGAGGTAATCGATACGCTGTAATGTCTGATCTGTTTCCTTGTAGTTGACTGGATGATAGACATTGACATTCATATGTTCAGGCCTGCGATTATGGGCAATCTTCGTGTACCCAGTGAGTAACTCAAAGATTTTTTCCTTATCTGCGTCAGAGAAAATTCCGCCAAACTGTCGATTAATCCACTCGCGCGTATACATGTCCGTCTTATTGACAGCATTTGTTCCCCATTTTTCAAAATCATAAGCCAAATCTAAAAAATAAGATAACGGGAATTCTTGGGTAGCAATATCCCCCACATTGACAATCCAAAGATCACGAACGCCAAAGTCGTACGCCAAAGTCATCTGTTCCCAAACTTTCGGTAGGTAAGAACTGTTTATCCATTCATAAGATATTGGCCCGCCATGATAATCAAAATGATAATACATACCATAGCCGCCTTTATGATCACGCATTTCTTCGGTTGGCAATGTCCGTAAGTTTCCATGATTATCATCACAAAGCATTAGAATAACATCCCTGAGCTCCTCTGCCCCCATTAATCCAGGTGTATCCTCATCCCCATAAAAGAATGGCTCCACCTCTTTATATAGCGCCAACATTCTTGGTGCTTCTGATAGATTAGGATTAACATGGTCTTGGATTAGCTGATTTTGTGTCTGGATAACATCTTTTAAATAGGCTATATTATCAGCAAGTGTAGCATCTTTTCCCATAATTGAGGTGTCTTGTTCTCCGCGCATACCAACGGTGATGACGTTTTCAAATTTACCACTACGTTTTAAGCCGTCTTCCCAGAACGTTGTAATCCCTTCTCTATTCGTTTGAAAGTTCCAAGCGTCTCCATAGATGGAATCTTTACCACGTAGATATTTATATTCCTCACCATAACGCAAGCAAGGTTCATGATGGGATGCACCCATGACTACTCCATACTCGTCGGCGAGCTCCGCATTCTGCAAACCAGGCCCTTCGTCACTAAATCGCGCCGACCACATCGCTGGCCAAAGGTAATTCCCTTTTAAGCGTAATAGCAGTTCAAATACATGCTCGTACATCTTTGCATTAAAACCACCAAAGTTTTTCATTGTCCAGTTACCAAACGCTGGCCACTCATCATTGATAAAGAAACCACGAAAACGAACAGATGGCTCTTTCGATATGTATTTCAAATCTCCGCTTAAAGAAAATAGTTCTTTACGCTCTGGTTTTACACCAGACCAATCGACAAGTGGTGAAACACCAAGCAATTCAGATAGATGGAAAAGTCCGTAAATGGTTCCACGTTTATCACTTCCTGCGATTACTAGTGCTTTTTCTACCCCTGCAAACGGATGATCAATCACCTGAAATAAATAGACCTCTCTTTTTCCTGTGATCCAAGCCAAATCAATCAACCGCTTCTCTGCTAATTCTTGAAGAACCGGACTGTGCGCAACAGTTCCATATAAAACAGCACATTTTCCTAACGATTGGCGGTCCGCAGTTGCTTTTGGGGCATATCCGAAAACAAGTTCTAGGTCATGCATCACCTTTTGGGCAATTTTATTTACACCACTGAAAGCCTCTTTTTCCTGATAAAATAAAGAACTGGATGCATCGTTCAACATTTCTTGATTAATGATAAAGTCCATAAACAATTCCCTTCTCACTCATGTTCAGTTAAAGTAACAAATCTATAGAAAAGATCTGAAGGAAGCGCTTAAGAATGATTCCAACTAAGCTAGCGTTACTTTAACTCTATTACAAATAATAACATATTCTGCTTCCCCTTTTGTCAAATGTCTACTTTTAGTTATGGACTTTAAGGAACACTTCTAAGCATTGACATCGCAGAAACAAGTGGTTTTCTTGTTCAGGGGCAAGGCGCTTCCGCTATTCTTTTCAAAATAAATCTCAATACCCGATCACCAAAAAGGATGATTCTAGGATATTGAGACTAATGAATGGTTATCCTTGTTCGACTAATAATTGAATATTGTTATACTCCAAGGTTTTTTCATAAAATTGCAGCAATTGCTCGGACGGTTTTTGCCAGCTATGTTTTTCCGCTTCCTTTCGAGCATTTATTTTTAATTGATGACAGGAAACTTCATCTGCAAGTTTATCGACCGCAGCAACGATGCTTTCCGTATTTTCATTTTCAAACAAAATTCCAGTCACACCGTCTTGCACTTGTTCGATTGTCGGACCACTTTTGGCAGCGATAACGGGTAGACCAGATGCCATTGCTTCCAATATTACTAATCCCAGCGTTTCTGTTACAGAAGGAAAAACTAACGCATCACTAGAAGCAAACGCTTGTGCTAATTCTCGACCATGTAAGAAGCCAGTAAAGTTTGTATTAGTACCAAGAAACGTCTGTTCTAATTCTTCCCGGGCTGGACCATCTCCAACAATTGCCAGACACACATCATCTCTTTGTTGTAGGAGTGGCTTCAGCTTGTGAATTTCTTTCTCATGGGCAAGTCTCCCAACAAATAACAATAATTTTTTATCCATTTGCCCTTTCGATAAACGTTCCCGCATGTCTTTCTTGTACTGGTTTGGATGATATTTCTTGATATCTACCCCTCGCCCCCACACGTGAACATTAAAAAAGTCCTTCTCAACAAGCTCCTGATGTACAGCCTCTGACGTACATAAGTTGATATCTGCTTTATTATGAAGTTTACGAAAATACCCCCAACATAAAGGTTTAAGTAGATTTAATCGATAATAATCAAAATATTTCGGTACGTGGGTATGATAGGAGGCGAGCAATGGAAATCCAAGCTTTTCAGCATAATATACACCACTTGCCCCGATAAACGCCGGATTAACTACATGGACAATATCTGGATTGTGCTTCTGTAAGAGTTTCTTAACGGTCTTTTGTGGAAGTGCGAACGGACGATAGCTATAAAAAGGTAAGGTCGTCGCCTTTACCCCTTCCACGATAGCACCTTCAAACTCATATACCCCTAAGTCTGGTGCAATTACTACCACTTCATGATTTTGTTTGCGTAGGTATTTAATTGCTTCGGTAAGCCTTGTTACTACTCCATCTGTAGATGGTAAAAAAGTCTCTGTAATCATTACTATCTTCAAAACATTATACTCCTTTGCCTATTTCCAGGAAATGGGACTATTTGTCTTTAAACCCTAATAGGTACTGCTTCTTTTGCGGAAGGTTGACTTTGTGCATCGTTAACCTCTACCAATCATTATAAATTATCTTAAACGAATTGGAAAACAAAAGCTAACAATACACCTACTAAAGCAGGATTCCCGAATTATCTCGGGTGACCTTCAATGAAATTTCGAACCACATGGTTAAAGGCTTGCCACTTTTTCGTAGGTACTTGATGGGAAGTATTTTTGACGATAGCAATATCAGCCTGCGGGCAAACATCATAATATTTCTTATGGGCGTTTATCCATGGTGAATATTGTCCATACACATTTAATAATGGTACCTTAATATCTTTTAGAGCATTTAAACAACTGTAATGATACGTTTCTTGGTAAAACTGTAACCAATTTCTAATGTTACTTTTCAAAATATGCTGATAAAGATTTTCACGATATACTTTCGATTTTGCATGGCTTATTGCAAGAACCTTGGCTAACGCCTCATTTGATGACTTTAATACGTTCATTCCTAGGATATATTCCAATTGCAGTGTTCTTGTTAAAACCTCTGGGTAACCACCAGACAATATCACTGCTTTTGTTCGGTCAGGATACGTTAAAGCAAAATGCTGGGCAACCATTCCACCAGCAGAGTACCCGCAAATAATTGCTTTATATATCTGTTCTTTATTCAGAATCATGTTAATTTCATCTACGTATTGGTTAATGATCCCCGCGTCTCCTGTAAATGGACTAGAGTCTCCATGTCCACTAAAGTCTGGAAGGATGATTTGAAAGCGATCACTAAGACGTTTTTGATAGTCAAACACTTTTCTGCCCATCCCCGGCGGATGAATAAAAAGAATAGGTGTCCCGTTACCAAGCAACTCATAAAAAACTTTCCCGCCATTAATATCGATGTAACTCATGCTACCCTCCCTCCTTTCATTCGTTTGTTTCATACGTTTGAAGTGGTTGTTGTGCTGGCCCCTCGATCACTTCCCCGTCAATCGAAAAACGGGACCCATGGCACGGGCAATCCCACGTTCTCTCACCCGAATTCCAATTCACCTCACAGCCCATGTGGGTGCAAGTTGTATCGACAATATGGGCTTTTCCCTCTTTGTCTCGGTATACCCCTGCTCGTTTTCCCTTGATACGAACGACCTTTGCATCATCGTTTTGAACATCTTCTATTTTGTTTGTAGTAAATTGTAACTTACCTGATATAAGCTGTTTAGTGACGTCCGCATTGATACTGGCAAATTTCCGTAAATCCGGATCTGCATGAAACCTTGACGGTGTATAAAGTTCTAGGTAAGGGTTGTCTTCCCCTATTATTACATCCGTTAAAATCATCCCCGCTATCGTGCCACTTGTCATTCCCCATTTGTTAAATCCTGTTGCGATTAACACCTCAGGTTGGTCTTTAGCAACATAGCCAATGTATGGTACTTTATCGATTGTTGTTAAATCTTGTGCAGACCAACGATATCGATATTCTTCTATTCCGACGAGTTGCTCCGCAAAACTTTCTAATGCCTGATAATGCTCCATGGTTGGTTTTCCTTGACCTGTTTTATGATTCTCCCCAATCACTAACCATAATTCTTCGCCATTGATTAGCGTTGACCGAAGTGATCGTGGTGGATCTTCTGCATTAATGTACATTCCGCCTGGGAATTTTTCATTTGCTTTCAATGCAATGACGTAGGAGCGGTGTGGGTACATGCGAGCAAAATAATACCCTTCCCCGCCATAAAAAGGGAAATGGGAGGCAGCTATGACACGATCACATTTAACTCGGTATCCGTCACTCGTAACAATAGCAGGCTGTGTTCCGTTGTCAACATCAGTAGCTGTCGTATCCTCAAAAATTAAGCCACCATGTTCCTTTATATAATCAATAAACGTTTTTAAATAGTTTAACGGGTGGAATTGTGCTTGATTTTTCATCACAATCGCATTTTTAATCGGGATGTTAAACGGAATTTGTTCAACAATTTCTCCATCGATTCCTAGACGGCTGTATGCTTTTAGCTCCTTTTCAATTTTGGATACATATTGATCGGAATTCGTATAAACATAAGCATCCTCCCTTGAAAAATCACAGTCGATGTTATGTTCAGTAATTCGGTCCTTGATAAATTGCATTGCATCCGAACATGCTTGATAATACAGCTTAGCTTTTTCTTCACCAAAATGTTGAATGAGTTCATCATAAATCAAGCCATGTTGTGCAGTAACTTTGGCGGTCGTATGACCTGTCGTTCCGTTTAACAGCTTAGATGATTCGAGTACAGCTACTTTTAGTCCTTTTTTTGTTAATAAATAAGCAGCTGTTAATCCAGTAATTCCACCGCCCACTATTCCAACATCGACTTGAATAGTTTTGTTTAGTTTAGGAAATCTCGGTAAGCTCACAGACTCTCTCCAAAGCGATTCAGGGTATGTAGGTCTGTCATCATTTTTAGCGTCGTTTGCCATTTTTTTGCCTCCAATAGTCATGTAAGTACCCTTATTATTGGCAGGATGGCTGTTTTCATGTAACGGAAAAATTATTTGGATAATAAAGAAGAATGTTGGTGGCTACTTGGAGGTGGGAAAAGAAATCTGTTAATTATCTTTTGGCTATTTTAGGTTAAATTATTAGCAGGAGGTGCGAAAAGAAAATGAATGAAAAACAATTCTTTGACGATGAAGCTAGAAACGAATCGAGCACTCCTTTCTATGCTATTACGAATAAAGCAGTCGCGATAGAAAACGACAAGCGCCATACTGACAATGCTCGTGCGACAGCAGCTCGAGAGCAAGAGTTTCCGCGAATCAACACCGATAATCTATAGCTTTCTGAGCGAACAAGTTGATACATCAGTAGTTATTTCCAAACACCAAAACAATCCTCCCTATTGTAAGGGAGGATTGTTTTTAACTATCCAAAAATCGTTTTTTATTCTGCAGGTTCTAAGTCCTCAATAGAATCAATCTCCATGTAGGATGGTACTACTAATCCAATCTTAGCACCTACTAAGTTTTCACCGAGGTCTTCAAATTCACCCTCATACTCTTCATAAAAGGAAGCATGTGTCTGAGGCATCCACGGAGCAAGCGAAGCATCACCGTCTCCTGTTGCAATTGCTTGGAACATTATCGATGGGTCGACTGGAGTTAGCTTGACTTCATATCCTTGTTGTTCCAATACTACTTTTGCAACATTGGCTGAAGAACGTTCTGTATCCCAAGGAGTTAATACTAATTCGATTGGCGTAGCATCAACAGGCTCTACACCTTCTGTCCACTTACTAACGGTCTCCTGGTTTTCTTCGACCCACTGTTTTGCAGCATCTTCAAATTCCATTTCTTGAGCAGCAAGCATTACTGATTCCATGTCTTCTGGTTCCCATTTAAATCGATCAAGAATCGTATAAGCCTCAGGCATATCTTCTTTTAAACCCTTTCTGACAATGGTTGCAATATGCTCTACACCACCAAAAACACCTTCAGGGTCTTCTAAATACTTTAAATCCCATTTAGCAAACATATAATGAGGTGACCACCCTGTAACAACAATTGGTTCCTCATTTTCAATAGCATTTTCAAGTGAAGTTAACATTCCAGCTGTTGATGATTTTTCATGTTCCCAGCCTGCAAGGTTATCATATTCAGTTAAAGCGTTATCAGTTGCTTGAGCAATGCCTGCACCAGGCTCAATACCTGTAATGGTGTAATCTATTTCTTCACCAATATTAAGCTTGTCTTCTCCGCCACCTTCTGCATTCTCTTTACTTTCTTGACCACATCCAACTACTATAAGAGATAAAGATAGCACAATTAAAAACCCTACTTTTTTCCAATTGAAAAAATCAACCATGTAAAAACACTCCTTTTTATTTTTATATTGATTATAAATCCTACTGCTCAACTAGGCATTTAGCCTTTGGACTTATTCATTATATCTTGCGTCTTTATCTTGCCACAAACCGCAAACATAATGTTAACAGTTTATATTAAACATTTAATATGTATTAAATGTAATAAATGTTCCATTTTTGTAAAAATCCTCTCATTTAATACAAATAGCTGAGCTTTACTTTTTTTTGATGAACAGGTAGTCTAAACTTACGGAAAAGCACGTTTAAGGATGTGAGACAGTTGAAAGATATCGATGCATTAGAACAATCGAGAGCAAGAGTGATTGAAGCAATTTCACAAAATATGACCCTGTACGGAGTCACCCCCTCCATTGGACGGCTATACTGTCTGCTTTTCTTCTCAGACAGGCCTCTTACACTGGACGAAATGAAGGATGAGCTTGGGATGAGTAAAGCAAGTATGAGTCTTGCGGTTAGAAATTTACTTGATTTAAATATGGTGGAAAAGGCTTGGGTAAAGGGTGTAAGGAAAGATCTATATGTAGTCAAGGATGATCCGTATCAGCGCTTTTTTGATTTGTTTATTACGAAATGGCAACCGGCCATCCATACCAATACAAAAGCTATTGAAAAAACAATTAATGAGTTAGAAGAGTTACTTGCTGATTCTGATACTTCGAGCGAAGTACGTAAAAATGCTCAAGTTGACATTAAAAATCTTCAAAATTGGCTTGAATATTACGATTGGCTTAGTAGACTGATCAACAGTTTTCAAACAAAGGAGATTCTTCAGTTTTTTCCAATTGAAAAGAGGATGAACACGGACGAGTGAACCACTTTAGGCCTATCTGCTAATGATTTAAACAATACGCGTTATAACTAGCATAGCTACAATAAAAAGCCGCTAATAGGTTATCATTAGCGGCTTTTTATTTAAGATACAAAAGTATAAAATGATCCAAGAGCTGTCTAGCTCCTTAGCGCCTACCCCCTGCGCTTTTCTTGTAACGATTTATTTTTCTTCGAAGAACTTTTTATTTAGAGCAACATATTCATGCTCATTATCTGGAACTTCATCTTCCATATAAATCGCTTCAACTGGACAGACTGCTTCACATGCCCCACAGTCAATACAAATGTCCGGGTCAATATAAAACATATCTTTTCCCTCTTCTATACAATCGACAGGGCAAACCTCAACGCATTCGCCTGCTTTTTCTTCTTTACATGGTGATGTTATTACAAAAGCCAAGAAAAATTCCTCCTTTTAGTCTAAACGAGACAGCAAAGCTTGTCTTGATTGTTCATCAATTAACATTATAGCTTATTTTTTCAAATGATTGAAAGTATTTTTCCTTTTTTCTTCAAAAGCTTTTTCTTAGTATAAACGATAAAAAATCATCTCATCCCTATTAACTAATTGGACGAATGGTACATATAGTACTTGAGAGAAGCTTAAAAGGAGGGCTTGTATGGAAATTAGCGTTCGACAAGGGGATTCGATATGGCACTACAGTCAATTATTTGATATCCCGGCAAATTTAATTATTGATTCAAATCAGTCCATTAATCCCAATCAATTAAGTATTGGGCAAACGATTGTCATTCCCGGATTTGTCACAACGACATATAAAATACAAAGTGGTGACACTTTCTGGTCGATTGCCCAAAAAAGAAACTTAGCGATAGATGCATTGAAATTAGTAAACCCAACGGTAAATCCTACTATGTTAAGCATTGGTCAGACCATCAACCTACCAGTTCGGGTGACATGGAGAGTGGTAAATGGGAAGGAAAAATATGACTATACGAAATTCCAGGAAGATGTTCGTGAACTTCTGAAAATTTATCCCTTCCTTCTAGCTGAAACAATTGGAACATCCGTAATGGGAAAAAATATAACGGAGCTAAGAGTAGGTAAAGGGAGTAAAAGGGTTCACGTAAACGGTTCTTTTCATGCAAACGAATGGATAACAACGCCTGCTATCATGAGCTTTCTTAACGATTATCTGTTAAGCATTACCAACCAAGGTACACTTAACTCGGTTAATCTCGAATCTCTATACCAAACAACCATGTTATCCTTAGTTCCAATGGTTAATCCAGATGGAGTCAATTTGGTATTAAATGGTCTACCTGAACAAGAACCGTACCGGAGTGAGGTACTTGCATGGAACAACGGGAGTCGGGATTTTTCCAAATGGAAGGCAAATATTCGTGGAGTTGACTTAAATAACCAGTTCCCGGCCGGATGGGAAATTGAAAAAGCAAGGAAGCCCAATACTCCAGGCCCAAGAGACTTCCCTGGTACCTATCCATTATCCGAACCAGAAGCACAAGCAATGGCGAATCTTACCAGGACAAGAGATTTCAAAAGAGTAAACGCATTCCATACCCAAGGTCAAGTAATCTATTACGGATTTAATGACCAAGAACCACCTATTGCTGAAGTAATCGCTAATGAATATGCTAATGTTACAGGGTACCAGCCGGTCAAAACGGTGGATAGCTATGCTGGTTACAAGGATTGGTTTATCCAAGAATGGAGAAGACCCGGTTATACCGTTGAGTTTGGTCGAGGTTTAAACCCACTTCCCCTCTCCCAATTTAATGAAATAGCTCGTGCGGCACGAGGCATCATATTAGCAAGTTTATATATGTAGGGCACAGGTGCTTAGCTTGGCACCCTGGATTCTGTCCTGCAAGAAGAGGGCGCTTTAGCTGTTTGCGCTCTTTTCCTCCCACAATCGTTGGACAAGGTAGCCATCCGGTGTTATTTCCACCATAAACACATCAGGATTTGAAAACTGTTTCCACTCGTCAAAACCATAAGATTTTTCAAATTCATTTAAGAGAATAGCCAATAAATTCCCATGCGTCACTAACACAACATTATCGTGTTGGTTACTTTCCAATGTATCTTGTACAATAGAAAAAGACCTTGCTAACGCGTCATTGCTAGATTCCCCACCTCGCAAGCGAAAATCAGGGTCTTGAAACGATTGTTGTAAAACATCTAACCAATCATCAATAGGTTCCTCGCTTAATAACCTTTCTTTCAGACGTTCATCAGTTTCAACCGATACATGATGGTTATCAGCATAGGGCTTTATACTTTCAATGGCACGTAAATAAGGGCTAGAAATAATTCGGTCTACCGGATAATTAACTTGCTCAAGGAAATCCGCTAACACTCTAGCCTGTTTTATCCCTTCTCTTGTTAATGGGGAGTCACTATGTTGACCTTCTGCATTACAATGACGAATTAAAAGCAGTCTTTTCACTTCATCATCTCCTAATAAACCGGGTATATAAGAAAAGCGAAAGCGCCTTGCTCAGACCAGGGTCTAGGCGCTGTAGCTAGACAGCTCTTGCATTTTTTATACTTTCTTACCTTATATAAAGACAAACACAAGTTATTTTTCCCTTAATTTAGGCAATCCATTCCTACTTTTTGGAAAATTAAACCTAATTTCTGTAATTCTTAAGTCTATTTAGCGTATGCACAAATTATAATTCTTTAAAATAATCTTTTTTAAATCCACCAATTCTCTTAGAATTATCTATAATAAAATAAAATTCCTCTGTTTCATTTTTCACATCGTAAACTTGTCCAGGTGTTAGAACTGTATCGACAACAAATTTTTTCGCATTTGCATGAACACATTCAATTTGTTTGATTGTTTTATTTGTTTCCCAGTTTTTATGAATCATGAAAACAACCCCTATTCTTTATATTCAAATCTTATTATCTACTCTATTTTAACATGGACGGTTCACAAAATAAATTTTTTTCAAGACTGTTTCCGTAAAAATTGTTGCATTTATCTCCCTCGTCGGACGTCAAAACCAATCAAAACAAAAAGCCTTACCGATTGGTAAGACTTTAACTAGAGTTAAAACTCCAGACTATCGACTTAGATAACAGCTTCCATATAAAACACTGGTGTCAACTGCAATCCGATCGTTTCATATATTATCAAACATATATAGAAACCGACCATACCCTTCTTCTTCCATTTTACTTTTTGGTACAAAACGCATCGCACTTGAATTCATGCAGTATCTGAGTCCACCCTTGTCTTTAGGTCCATCTTCAAACACGTGACCTAGATGGGAATCTGCCTCATAACTTCTTATTTCGATTCTTCTCATTCCATGAGATGTATCTAACTTCTCTGTTAAATGATTACGCTCAATTGGCTTAGTGAAGCTTGGCCAACCACAACCAGCATCATACTTATCAATAGAAGAGAACAGAGGTTCGCCGCTAATCACATCCACATAAATCCCCTCTTCAGCTAAATCCCAATAATCATTTTGAAATGGTCGTTCCGTTCCATTTTCCTGGGTTACATGATACTGAATCGGAGTTAGCTTTTGTTTTAATTCTTCTTTGTCATACTGTTTCATCCAATTTTGCTTAATAAAAGCTTCCCTCCCAGACCCTTTTTTATATAATCGATAATGAAATGGTTGCTTTTTGTAGTAACCTTGGTGCTTTTCCTCTGCAGGATAAAACGTTGATACTGGCACAATTTTTGTAAAAATTGGTTTATCAAATTTGCCACTAGCTTCTAGTTGTTGTTTCGATTCTTCAGCTAAATCCTTTTGTTCTTTTGTATGATAAAAAATTGCCGTTTGATAGGATTCACCTCTATCATTAAACTGACCACCTTGGTCTGTTGGGTCGATTTGCATCCAAAATAGCTCTAACAGTTTCTGATAAGGAAAAATAGTAGGGTCATAAACGATTTCAACTGCTTCTAAGTGACCAGTCGTATTAGAGCAAACCTCTTCATATGTTGGATTTTCTTTGAATCCGCCTGTGTATCCAGATTTTATCTGTTTAATCCCTGGCTTTTCGTCAAAGGGTTCAACCATACACCAAAAGCATCCCCCGGCAAACGTTGCTTTTTCATAGTTTACATCCACGAACAATGATTCCTCCTAATAAAATAATTGAGTCATTGTCTTATATTTAACGTCAACAGAGGGAAAAATACAAATAGTATGCATAGTTAGACAAATATTTTCGGTGTGGAGACACCTGATTTTTTTGCTTTCTTTTTTTTAGGTTTGTAGTTTTGCTTTAGGTCTGTTTCCATTTTAAAAAGGTCTTCATTACTTTGTTTATGCTTCTTTTTTTGTAGTCCTTTTTGTTTTGGTTGTTCTCCCTCATCCGCGATGGCCGTAACAAATTCATCCTCGGACCAATCGTCTAACTCATCATTTACTGTCTCTTCATTTTCGCTTTCTTCTATATCTAAATCATCCGTCAAATCGCCACTTTCGTCATGGTTGTTACTCTCCTCATCCTCATCTTCAGCTTCTGCAAATGCTGTTAGCATAGAGACCATGGTAGGGATATTTTTAATCATCGGTCCGTACTCGCGAATCATTGGAGTCGCTTGCTGCGCCATGTTTAGCACGTGTTGAAAGTTAGCTAATTTATCGACAAATCCCCCACCACTAGTTTGAGCACTTGCTACTGCACTCGGAAAATTCCCACCAGGGTGTGGTGCTGCATTCGATGATGATTTAAAGAAACGTTGAAATATTCCTTTTAAACCTCCACCACTAGTTTTTTGTCCGATTGGTTGCCCCATTTGTCTGGGACCACCCGCCTTTCGGGCAGGGAAATTTCTACCGTTAAATGATGGAGGCTGCCTAAAATTATTCCTTGGAACTGGTGGCTGACGGTAACCTGGTTGATTTCGAGGTGGTGAAAACATAAAATCCCTCTTTTCTCTTTTAGTCGGTACTATAGTGTACGCCGCTTCACGGAATAAGTGTGTAGGCGATTGTACCAACAGGCAAGAGAACTGGAACTAGATTGCTGAAGTTTTGAATTTTTTATTCAGCTATTATAATCAATCCAATTGTTCCACTAACAATAATTCAACATATTACTGCCGCAAGCAAGAAACCCTTCTTTCGTTACGAGACTGAATCTTAGCTTCCATTATAAGCTTTTTCTTGCCAAAACTACCGAATCACTTATGGCGATTTCATGAAAATAAATATTTCCCGGGCAAGCGCATAACCTTACATTATTCGATGTTGCTTGCGCTAATTTTGTCGTTAATTGACATTAAACAAAGAAAGTAGTTGATATTTGCAAATAGTCTTATTATCTTTCCATGTTAACTCCACAATCTTGCCGCTTCCTATTTGGTCTGAACTAGGGTGCCTTGTTATTTCGATCAGCTGATTAATTGGAAAAAAAGTGTACCCTTCAAAACTTAATTCAAACATATTGTTCGTATTCTCCAGACGCTTTTCTTTTCCCTGGGTTACAAGTCTCCACTCAATTGAAAGAGGCATAGACATAAACAACCCTCCAAATAGTCTTTTTCTTTTATTATATCCTACGCAAATACATTTTGCTTTAGTAATATAAATTTTTACAGAGATTGTTACGTATTACATGTACAGTGTGTTTTGATTTGCAAATTCTTCTGTATTTACATCTGTTTTAAAATCGACCAACTGAAAAGGGAAATCAATCTGGTATTTTGATAGAATCGAAGCATTTTTATGAAACGCCCCCGCATACCCATCCATTTCTTCCTCTGACTTTGATAATTCTTCTAGGATCGTTGAAATAGTTTGGATCGCAGCAGTTACTTCCATAATTTCGATTAAATTTAATTCTTTTAGATTAGGTACGTCCATTAAATTAAATTCCTTTAGCTTCGTTATGTATTCTTCAGAAAAAAACGCCGGAAAAATGGTTTCATATAACTTGTTAATTAATTCTTTCACGTACAATTGCTGTTCAGGGGTTGATGCTGTTACTACTTTCATAATAGCACTCCTTTTAAAATATGGACGGCTGTTAAAACTTGATTTCACAAGAAAAGCGTAAGCGCCTTGCTAGACTAAGGCAGGCATAAGACAAGCCCTGACGTGGCGGTCTTTGCCACAGAAGGGATTGACTTATGACCCTGAGGGGCTAGGCGCTGGAGCTAGACAAAGAAAAGCGTAAGCGCCTTGCTAGAAAAAACAAGAGGTCCCCCTCACCAAAGACGAGGGGACCAACTATTACCTTACTTTACTATAACACGTACAGGGAAAGTTTTTTAGGTGAAATTATTGGCAAAAATACTAACATACAAACTTCGCACTCGAACCTTTAGGTGACGGTGTAATCTGTAATTTTGCATGAATTTCTTCTTTCAACTGTGGTACGTGAGAAATAATCCCTAATACCCGGTTACTTTGTTGTAATCCTTTTAGACAATTAATCGCCTGCTCAAGTGATAGCTCATCTAAGGTACCAAATCCTTCATCAATAAATAACGTCTCTAATTGAACACCACCGGCATGCGCTTGAACAACATCAGCCATTCCTAGCGCTAAGCTTAGTGCAGCCTTAAACCCCTCACCACCTGATAGCGTTTTAACCGAACGTTGTTGTCCTGTATGATGGTCCAAAACTTCTAAATCCAAACCACTTTGTGCTCCTCTTTTAGCCACTTGATCACTACGGATTAACTGGTACCGGTGCTCGGTTAATTGGTCTAATCGGATATTTGCTTGCAATAATATTTCGTCTAAGAAAGAAGACAATACATAACGCTCAAACGATAGCTTTAAATGATTTTCACCTCTTGCTAAATCTGCTAGTTCACCAATATCATAGAATTGCTTTACATAGAGCTGGTAGTCTTTTTGAAGTTCTTCGAGTTTTTGTTTTGATCGTTCATGGCTCGTAATGCGAATGGTAACTGTTTGGATCGCCTCACTAGTTTTCTCCACCATCGTTTCTAGCTCGTTAACTCGCTGTTCTAGCCCTGATAGATCTGGTTTCTGCTTATCCTTTAAACTAGTTGCTAAAGCTTTCAACTGAGAGGAGACAAATTCTTTTTCCTTCTGGTATGTTTCTAGCTCCTGCTCCAATGCTTTCTGTTGTTCATTTGATAGCTTAGATGCTTGGTACTCTTCCTCTGAATGAAAGCCTGTTTCGATAATTTTAGTCTTGTATACATGTGTTTGGTCTTCATATTTTGTTTGAAAGCTAGCTAAAAACGATTTCAATTGCACTTGTACTGTTTTAGCTTCTTGTAATTCACCTGAAATCCGGCTATATAGTTCTTGAATCTTCTCCCACTCTTTTATTTGCTTGTCATACGCTAGTATGTTGTTACGTATTTCTTGTTCTAGCTCTGCTAAAGAAAGAGATGGATCTCGTAACGATTCGAGAATTTGGTCTACTTGTGCTTGGATACGGTATTCGGTTTTGGCGATGTTTTCCTTTAGTTGTTGATAATGCTCCAGCTGTTCTTCTTGTTCTTTTCGATTTGTTTGTAGCGTCTTTCGTTCCTTTATATAATCATCTAACTTCTTTAGCTCACGGCTTAGCTCATTTTTTTTATTACTTACTTGGTCTATTTCGGTCTTTATTTTCGTTAGTTGCTCATTAATTCTTGGCTCATCTAATTCTGGAAGATTATTACTAAATTCTAAGTGAAGCTCTTCGACCGTCTTCCGAAGCGCCTGCCCATCTGATTTCACTTGTATATAGACGTCCTGCCAACGTTTTAGTTCCTGCTCCTGTTCTTTTATTCGATATTGCACTTTCTTTATTTGCTCTTCAGAAACAGACGGATTGTGTTCTTTCATCGGGTTTGGGTGCTCCTTAGAGCCACAGACAGGACAGGCATGCCCCTGTTCAAGCTGTTTGGCTAAAAAGAAAGCATGATGCTGTTTTTGCTTTTCTTCCAATATATTTAACTCATCTTTTTGATTGGCAAGTTTAGCTTCAGCCGCTTTGAACTGCTGACTGACTTGACTAAATTCTTCTCTTAACTTAACTAGTTGTCTCGTTTCTTTTCGTAACTTTTCTAACTTTGTGTACGTATCCTGCAACACTTTGGCAGATGCCTCTAACTGATAGTAATCTTTTGTCGATTGATTCTGATTAGCTAATTCTTTTTCGATGAAATCAAGCTTACTTGCAATTGTGTTGGATTGTTTTTGAATGCGCTCAATTGTTTGATTAATTACTTCACTTTCTTTTCTTGTCTTTGCAACGTCCGTTTCGAGTTCTTTCAATTGCTTTAGCTTGTCTAATTGCTGCTTTTTGTTTGCAATTTCTTCTTTAAGCTTTTCGCGCTTACTTTCGTTTTCTTTCTCCTGTTCATACGCTTGTTGGACTTGCTCAGCTTTGACTGTTAATTTCTCGATTATTTTTGACTGGTTGGTAACTTTCTGTTGTTGGTCGTGCCATTCTTTTTTACGGTCCTCTACTTGTATCTCAAACGGTACAATTAACTGGGCTTGTTTCGCTAGGCTTACTTGTGATTGCTTCACTTCCATTTGCTTTGTTTGTTCGTCCAGTTTTGTTTGTTGTTTGTTTAGCTGCTCCTGTTGGTCAAACAAGGTAACGAGCTGCTTACCTGCATACAAGTCATTTTGGGCGGCTTTTAGTAACTCTTTTTCCTGTTTCAGTTTGTTTTGCCATTCTTTCTTTTCTACCTGATCACAGTCTATTTCTTTCGCCAATTTTACTAGCAATTCTCCTGTTTGGTCTTCTTCAGACCTTTCGTAGTGCACCCAATCAATTTTCGCTATTTCTTGTTCCATTTTCCATTCTATATTTTCAATCCATTGTTTTAATTCTTTCGCTTGCTTCTTCAGCTCTTCTGTAATCCGTTGATAAAAATGAGTTCGAAATATCTTTTGAAGGATTTCTTCTCTTTCTTTACTATTCTCTGAAATTAACTTACGGAATTCACCTTGCGGAATCATGATCATTTTTCTAAACTGTTCATAATCGAGGCCTAGTTGGTCTTCAAGAAATTCATTGACATCTTTTATCTTTGATGAGATAAGTTGCAGTTTATCATCGTCTACTTCATATAATTCCGCGCGGGCTGGATCATCGGTATATCCATCCCCTCGTTCTTTTCGCTTCTGTTGCTTTGGATATCTAGTCACCTGATAGATTTTTTCTTTCAACCCAAAGACGAACGTAACCTCGGTCGGTTGATCGATTGTTGCAAAGTGACTTCTTAAAGAATCTTGATCTCGATCACTTCCACTAGCTCGACCATATAAGGCATAACAAATAGCATCGAAAATAGTTGTTTTTCCAGCACCTGTTGGACCAGTTATTAGAAAAATAGATTCTTCACCTAAATCACTAAATCTAATGGTCTGTTTCTCACAATACGGACCAAATGCTGTCATTGTTAATGATATTGCACGCATGGATTACTTCCCCCTTTCTTGTTCCATCAGTGCTTGGACAATTTTTGACATATGTCCGATTCGCTCTTCTGGAATGTCATCACCCTTCATTTCTTTATAAAATGATTCAAATAGTTCTGTATGAGTCATCTTTTGTTTTTCTCGTATTCTATTTAAATCATTCAACTGCATGGTTGAAGTTAAAACTTTCCGTTCGAGTCTTAATATGTTTGGGAATTTCTTTCTTAATTTGCCCATCGGATCCAGTAATTGTCCATCATCTAATAAACTAACATGTAAATAATCATCCGATTTTTCACTAGTAGACCCATCTAATAGTTCATTAAAATAGGATTCAACGATTCTCATATCCCGTCTTGGCATGAGCATTACTTGGGAAATTTGACAATTACCTTGTTCATCTAATTCCACTATTGTGACTGATTTTTTATGGTTAGCCTCAGAAAAGGAATACTTTAAAATAGATCCACTATATCGTATCGTATCTTTGATAATCCGTTGAGGCTGGTGTAAATGACCAAGCGCGACATACGTAAACTTTTCAAAAAGATTTACATCAACGTACGGCGTGCCACCAATCATCGATAACCTTTCTTCTGACTCTGATTCCATTCCTCCAGCCATAAACATATGCCCAACAAATACATGTCGTTCCTTCATGTCATGGTGTTGTTCAATATGCTTCACAACTGCCTCCATTGCAGTTTGATGCGACTGGATACCTTCATCCCCAAAAAACTGCCTCGCATCCGCTGGCTCTATATAGGGAATTAAATGAAAGTGAACCGGTCCATGGTCATCATAAAGTGTGACGGGTGAAAGCTCCCCTTTTAATTTCGTTTCCAAGTATAGTTGTTGCTTTCGAAACAGTTGATTACCAAATTCTAAGCGGTCTGGGCTATCATGATTCCCAGCTATTGCAAGTACAGGTACTTCTAAGTCACTTA
Organism: Aquibacillus salsiterrae; assembly: GCF_028416595.1. Lineage (GTDB taxonomy): Bacteria > Bacillota > Bacilli > Bacillales > Amphibacillaceae > Aquibacillus_A > Aquibacillus_A salsiterrae. The sequence goes on from NZ_JAMQKC010000001.1 coordinate 27,819, forward strand.
CAATCGTTGTCAATGTTTGGTTCAGTAAATCAACCGCTTCTTTCGGTGGAATAGCTCTGTCATATAAGTCGCCCGCAATGACCACGACATCCGGTTTTTCATCTATGATAATCTGGATGAACTTGGCAAGAATGTATGCCTGGTCCTCAGTCATGTGAACACTATTGACAATCTTCCCTAAATGCCAATCCGCAGTATGTAAAATTTTCATTAAACATCCTCTCCTTATCCAACCATTTTACCACGATTTATTTTTATTAGTTATGTTTAAATTAACCAACTTCTTACGCTAAAAGATTTGTTCAACCTTTACTATTTATTATAAACGAACGAGCGTTCTTAATCTATTGAAAAGGAACGAATGTTCGTTTATAATTTTCCATAGAGGTGAACGCAATGGTTAATGACAGAGGCACGATGAAATGGTCTTCTCTGATGCTGCCAGAACATGTGGAAATGCTAAGACAGCTATGGCAGGAAGACCGAAAGAAACAAAAACCAATCTTAGATGAACAATATTTAGAAATACTGAACACGAAGCTACAAGAAGCACTCGTTACGCAAGCAGCCGTTTTACTAACCGTGTATCGTAATTATGATTTTGATACCTATGAAGGTATCATTTCCGCCATTGATTTAACTCAAAATCAATTAAAAATAAAGACAAGTTACCCTCATTCACTTATAACAATTGAATTATCACAAATCATTCAACTCGAATCGATTGATTAATGATGAACTACACAAAAAAGTGCTTGATTTCCACATGAAATCAAGCACTTTTTTATTAAAAGATTAGAAAGATGAAAAAAATCTAAGAGCTGTCTAGCAAGGCGCGACTTGCGCTTTTTCTTACCGGTTAGCAATGTAATCATCCCATAGCCGGTCGAACACTCCGATAGCCTCAGTAAACGGAATATTCCATTCTAAATAGCGACTCACTTCATCATATGAAGTAGAATGCTTTGGAAAGTCATGATCATGAAATATCCATTCTGCTAATCGACTTTCATCTGTTGCTACTTTAGCACCGCGATAACGCATCATATAATGATAAAAAGACTGCACAATTTCACCTCAATAAAGCCAATATCTTTTACTCCTGTTCGCTCATAAATTCTTGATGTTTTTGTTCCTTTTTACGATAGACCATTCGAGATAGAACAATACTTATTTCGTATAGCACAATTAATGGAACAGCTACAACTAACTGTAGGATGAAGTCTGGTGGCGAAATCATCGTACCAATCACAACTAAAACGAAATACGCATATTTTCTTGTTTTCTTTAAAAAATCTGGTGTTAGTATTCCTAAGCTAGTTAAAAACATCGTAATAATTGGTATTTCAAACATAACCGCAAATGGCATCGTTACTCGAAATAAAAATCGGAAATAATTTTCTACAGTAAACATTGCGTTAAACACACCATCATTTAAAGAAAGTAAAAACGGAAGAATTAAGTAGACAAATATATAGTATCCAAAAGCTAGTCCAGCTAAAAACAACAAGAAAATTGCAGGTATATACGCGAGCGACACCTTTCGTTCCTTAGCTGTTAGTCCTGGTTTAACAAATAGCCAAATTTGCAAGCTTAAAAAAGGAATTGTCCCGACTAACGCAACAACCATCGCCATCGTAAAATAAATCCAAATAATTTCCCCTGGCCCAATTAATGTAAGCGTAATATCAATATCTTTTAAAAAGAAGGATTTGATGTCTTTCACATAAACAAAGCCAACAATTAAAAAGAGTACAAATATAATCGCAGTATAAATCAGCCGTTTTCTTAACTCAGCAAAATGATCTAAATAATTCATTTCCTTCTCATTAGCATCTTGACCCCGCTCCTCATCAGACATACTCCCCCCCCTTTCAAGAAAAGCGTAAGCGCCTTGATTAGCCCCCACAGGCATAAGACAAGACCTGACGTGGCGATCTTTGCCACAAAAGGGATTGACTTATGACCTCAGGCGGGCTAGGCGCTGAAGCTAGACAAATAAGAAAAGCGTAAGCGCCTTGATTAGCCCCCACATAAGCGCAATTTTTCTGGTCTTTCGCGAAAAGAAGATGTAAGGTCAGTTATCCCTTACACCTTCAATCAACGGTTCGTCTTATTTGTCGTCTATTTTTTTATTGGGTTCTTCATCAGAAACAATGTCTCTTGTAGCTTTTTTGAATTCTTTTAACGAACTACCGACTGCTTTACCAATCTCTGGAAGCTTGGAAGGTCCAAACACGATTAGTGCAATAATGAGAATAAGTATTAACCCTGGAAAACCAATATTACTAAACATTTCCATCACTCCGAGTATCAATTAGATTTTGAATCGTCATTTAACAATTGAGTTTTTGATTGTTGTTCATCATCTTCATCAGTGAGTTCACGTGCTGACTTCTTGAATTCACGCAAAGTATCACCTGTTGCTTTTCCAATCTCAGGCAATTTCTTCGGTCCAAAAACGACCAGTGCAATGATTACTATTAAAATCAAACCAGGAATACCGATTGTAGAAAACACGTCCTCACCTCATAACGTTTCAGTTTTTAGACTACTAACATCACGAATTCATTCATATTATAAAGATAAAAAGATACCATGTCTATACTTAACATGTTAGCACATGGATAGATTTTATCCTAACGACAAATCTATGAACTCTTCTGACCTGCCACTAGCCATTCCAATCATATTGGATAAAATAGTAATCATAAGGATTTTTTTCGTCTTTGATACCCTTTTCCACCTTTGTTTGGACCCAATTTTCTTCCTGAAACGCTGGAAAAAATGTATCACCCAAAAACGTATCATCAATCCGCGTCATATACATCCGGTCAGCAAACGGGAGAATTTGTTCAAATATTTCCGCCCCACCAATAACAAAGTACTCCACTGTCGGGTCTTTTTTATTCCACTCCAAAACCGTATCAATCGAATGAATTACCTCTATGCCTTCTTGCTGAAACGCACGGTCTCTAGTTAAAATAATATTTCTTCGGTTCGGAAGCGGTCCCTTCATCGAATCATACGTCTTTCTCCCCATGATAACAATATTATTTGTTGTTAACTGTTTGAAAAATTTCAAATCATTCGGCAAGCGCCAAGGTAGATCATTGTTGTAACCAATCACCCGTTGTTTATCCATTGCGAAAAGTAGTGAAATCAAAGCTCATTCCCCCTAGTTTTTTCATGTTCATTTTATACTGCAACCGGACCTTTAATCGGTGGATGAGGTTCATAGTTCACTAATTCTAAATCTTCCATTTCAAAATCAAAAATAGACGTTTTAGCAGGATTTAATTTAAGTGTTGGTAATTGTTTAGGTTGACGAGACAATTGAGTTTTGACTTGCTCGAGGTGATTCGTATATATATGAGCATCCCCTAACGTGTGAATAAACTCGCCTACTTCCAATTGACAAACTTGTGCAACTAAATGAGTGAGTAACGCATAGCTTGCAATATTAAAAGGAATACCAAGAAAAATATCACCACTGCGTTGGTATAGTTGACAAGATAATTTGCCATCAGCAACATAGAATTGAAACATCGTATGACAAGGCGGTAATGCCATATTGGTCGGAACATCTTCCGGATTCCATGCAGTCACAATATGCCTTCTTGAATCCGGATTTCTTTTAATTGCATCAATGACGTCTTGTAATTGATCAATTGTTTGACCCTTTGAGGTTTTCCATGCACGCCACTGTGAGCCATACACAGATCCTAAGTCACCAAATTCCATAGCGAATGTATCATCTGATAAAATATTACTTTTAAATTTCTCCATTTGCTCCTCATAGACTTTTTTAAATGGTGTATCTGTTTGACTACGGTTGCCAAAATCAGTCATGTCAGGTCCATGATACGCTTCACTTTCCACCCATTTTTTAAAGGCCCATTCGTTCCAAATGTTATTATTTTGCTCAAGCAAATATTTAATATTAGTATCACCTTTAATAAACCATAAAAGTTCACTTGCGATTAAGCGGAAAGGGACCCGCTTTGTTGTTATTAAAGGAAAGCCTTCGCTTAAATTAAAGCGCATTTGATGGCCAAAGATAGACAATGTACCCGTGTTCGTTCGGTCATCTTTTCTACTACCATGCTCAAGCACCTTTTCACAAAGATTCAAATAGGCTTTTTCACCAGTTACCATACAACAAACTCTCCTTCATCTATTTATAATAATTCGGTTGAATCGTACTACTCTTTAGTGACTCGAGGTTACTTAACACCCTATATGTTTCCGGTGCATTTTTTTTTATATCATAATTAGAACTGTCACTGTAGTAATAGCTAGCAAACATTTCAGAAAAGTATTCCGACTCATAATTGTTGAAATACTCTTTTTTACCAAACACTGTTTTAACTTCAAGTTTCCACGCGTCCTCAAGCGATGTTGCAAATGACCGGTCTGTTAAAAGAAGATTGTACACCGTATGACCTATTTCGTGCAATTCAAGATTGATAGAGCTATGTCCATTACCAGGCATGCTTGACCCAATTTTTGCAGAAATTAACCAACTCCCGCCAGAGCCAGGTACATCATCCCACGTTACATCACCTTTATAACCACGTGGGCGTTCGGATTTCAAATAAGCTAATAATGGCTCATCGGTTAAACTTCCTTCAAACAGTCGGATTTTTACACCTTGAACGACTAATAGCTGCAATACAGGTCGATCAATCCGATTAATTCTCTCTAACATGACGAATAAAGATAGTTGATCACTTATTTCGTTAGGAACAATTACTAATTGGTTCAGGAAGTCAGCATTCGTCAAATTTTCCATTGGGAACGAATCTTCAATTCCGTGAGCCTTTTGAAGGAGTACCCCATTAAATGGTTTAGTAATATCCATAAAAGGGAGAAACGAAAAAATAAGAACAACGATGATTACTTTTAGATGTTTTATTAGCTTCTTCATTTATTTTTCCCTGAAGAATGATATGTCTTACTTTATCTGTAATTAACATAGGTAGTCTTATTGTAACATATTACAAAAATATTTCGGTTAACTAATTCAAGCATATTTATTTATAAGCAACATAAATCTTGTTAGGAGAGAGATTAATCTGAAAGGGGTTGTTTCCATGGTAAATGGAAATGTCCAACAGGTGATGAAGCATTCGATGGCCTATAGTTTTGTCATTAGTCAGCCATTCTCTTATTATGTGGATGCCTACCCTATGTTACAGAATGAAGTTTTAGAGAATGTGGATGTAGCTGTATTTGGTGAACATAGTAAAGCAGTAACCATTATTCAACATAAATTAAATAAACTATCTTACTATGATAAAAAAATAGACGGAGAATATGGCGTGTTAACGGAATATGCCTTAAAGAAATTCCAATTTGAACATGGTTTAACGATTAATGGTAAAGCGGACCAAAAGACGTTAAGAGAAATGATGCGTGCAGAAAGAGAACACTATTTAGAGCCATTAAAAGAGATATCAACAACCTACTACCCCGGTCAAAAAAGCGATGATATTAAAAAAATCCAAAAGGCGCTACAATATTTTGGCTATTACAAATCAAAGGTAGACGGAATTTATGGTCCTATGACAGATAAGGCATTAAAAGCATTTCAAAAAGACCAAGGCATTGAGGTGGAAAATGAAATAAATCAAAAAACGGCTAAACAGATTTATTCCACAAAACCAATCAAAGAGGATAAACCACCAAAAGCTAAATCAAAACCAAGCAAACAAACTAGTTCAAAAAAAATTGATAAGACTATTGAACAACAAAGTTATCCTGTTTCAGATGTTATTGCAGAAGCGAAGCGATACATTGGTACCCCTTACGTATGGGGAGGAACCACACCGGAAGGCTTCGATTGTAGTGGTTATATCCAGTACGTCTTTAATCAATTATCAATTCAAGTCCCAAGAACGGTAAGTGAAATGTGGAATATAACAAAACCAGTCAAGCAACTTTCTGTTGGTGATTTTGTTTTTTACGAAACGTACCGACCAGGCCCGTCCCATATGGGAATTTACCTCGGCGACGGTAAGTTCATTCACGCCGGAGAATCAAACGGTGTGGAGATAAGTAGTATGAATAATCCGTATTGGCAACAAAGATATCTCGGTCCAAAGCGACTGTTAATCCAAAAATAAAAAATTCGTTTAAATCCATCCAAAAGACGACTCAGTTAGAATAGTCGTCTTTTTTTCATAGAAAAAGCGCAAGTCGCGCCTTGGCTTCAGCGCCCACCCCATTCTTCGTAGAATTGATCGAGAAACCCTTCCATAAATTCGTGTCTATCTTTGGCAATAGCCCGTCCACGGTCCGTGTTCATCAATTGGTAAAGGCGAAGAAGTTTATCATGAAAATGTTGGATAGAGGCAAGTCTTTTCTCTTCCCCCTCATCCGCATGGATTAATCTGTCTTTTGCACCACCGAAGGCAAATGTCCTTGCAATACCAATCGCACCAATAGCATCTATTCGGTCCGCATCTTGGACAATTTTCCCCTCGAGCGACTTTGGTATGTGACCCTTGCTGTAGGATACATCTGTTATTGCTTGAAAAATCGCCTCTGTTACCGAATGAGATAGGCCGATGTTAGTTAGGAAATGTTGTAATTCTTTCCTTTCACTGTCTGGGTGCTCAAACAATTTCTTATCCCCGATATCATGCAACCACCCTGCAGCTTCTGAAATAAACAAGTCCCCTCCTTCAATCTCTGCTATGTGTTTTGCCATTTTTGCGACCCTTCTCATGTGGTAATAGTCATGTCCTGTGAAATCTTGGCTGAATTTTCTATATACGTATTGCTCAATAAGATCTAATTTAGTCTGCATAGCTACTCTCCTAATTAATTGGAACTATTTATCGGTTACCGAAGCGATTATCGGCTTAATTTTCCCTTGTACTGTGATGACACTGTAATTCATCATTATGTTATCTGAATATAACACATCATAATCACCCAAGCCAGTTCAATCTACCAAGTTAATTATTTGTCATTTTAATAGGAACCTCTCCTATTTTTGACTCGTATTTAAATTGATGAACGTGTTCCCGATTGTTGACTGAATTTCCAAAATAAGCTATATTTGAATCAAGCAAAGAAGATGTATGGATTCATTATTTACGGGTAGCTTCTATAGAAGTAGGTTGAATTTTGATCCTTCACTTCTAGGAAGCTACCTTTTTAATTAGAAACCTTTCATCTTGTTTGTATTTTTCACACGGTTGACGTGCAAGAAATGGGAGGAGTACACATGCAAAACGGAGTTGTAAAATGGTTTAATGCAGAAAAGGGTTACGGATTTATCCAATTAGAAGAGGGAAATGATGTATTCGTACATTACTCCGCTATTCAAGAGGAAGGCTTTAAAACATTAGAAGAAGGCCAAGAAGTAACCTTTGAAGTTGTTGAAGGGGATCGTGGACCACAGGCAGCCAATGTTTCAAAAAAATAAATGAATCGATACAGCGGTAATCTGATAGGATTGCCGCTTTTTTTCAAAAGATAAGAAAGTATAAAAAGATCCAAGAGCTGTCTAGCTCCGGGCGCCTACCCCGCCTGAGGTCTTGCGCTTTTCTTAAGCTAGGAAATTATAATCCGCTTGATGTAGATAACATGTTAAGTCAGCTGCAGGTTGCCAATAGCAAAGAAAGGAGTTATTTTATGCTAGAAGTATATACAGATGGTGCCTCTAGTGGTGACCCTGGTCCTAGTGGTGCTGGCATATATATTAAGAGTAAACAGGAAGAATACTCCATTCGATTAGGTAGCATGTCCAATCACGAGGCGGAATTGTGGGCAATCATTAAAGCGTTAGAAATATGTACAGAAAACTATCCAGATGAAATACTATCTTTTAGGTCTGATTCTAAACTAGCTGTCGATTTAATCGAAAAGGAATTTACCAAAAACCAAAAGTTCCTTCCGCTACTTGATAACATTTTAACGCTGTCAAAAGCTTTTCCGTTTTTTTTCATTAAATGGATACCCGAAAAACAAAATAAAACGGCGGATGTTCTAGCACGAAAAGCAATTCATCACTAAGAAATAGCTAATAGACCTTTTTCTTTAAGAATTTGGTTTACGTCGCTATACGTATAATTCGGTTCTTGAGTGAATAGTTCCAGTAGGCTTAAATAAAAACTACCATCAAAAGTCTGCTGGAATTGCAAGGTAACTCGGATAGACAAAATAACTTTCCAATCTGCTGCATTGGTATATTTTCTACCAAAGTAGATAAACTGTACTTCCTCATCAGCAAGTTTGAAACCTTTTGCCCACAAATCCTCTATATAATTAGCTAATAAGTCAATTTTCCCCATAAGCAACCCCTCGTTTATTCCTAATACAAGTATAATAGGCGAACATCCGTTTGTCCACTATGTTTTAGCGGGATGATCCGTTTGTCGTGATGATATAATTCCAAACTTACCTCCTCGGTCACTTGGATTGATTTGATTCATTAATTCGCTAAAATTTAAGCACACAACATAGGTTGTGTGCTTTTCCTGTTTATTACGTTAAATGATCTATAGCTGATAAATTTTGGTATATTTATCTGTTAAATAATTGATTAAGTACTGTGCATTTAACTGTTCACCTGTTACTTCCGTCAACAGTTCCAAAGGTTTTTTCATTTTACCGTATTGGTGGATATGCCTAGCCAACCATGCTTTTATGTCAGTAAAATGACCACTTTGGATTAGGCTGTCAACCTGCAAATCTTTTTCCATTGCGTGATGAAATTGAGCAGCATACATATAGCCTAGCGCATAGGATGGGAAATAACCAAAATCACCAGCAGACCAGTGAATGTCCTGTAAAATTCCTTCTTTATCAGATGGTGGCGTAATCCCAAGATATTCTGCCATCTTTTCGTTCCATAAATGTGGGAGGTCTTTCACCTTGATGTCACCGTTGATTAATGCCTTTTCTAACTCATAACGAATCATAATATGTAACGAATAGGTCATTTCATCTGCTTCAATCCGGATAAATGAGGGTTTCACTTCATTTATTGCACCATAAAAATCGTTAAACGAGATTGACTGAAACGGTGAGGGGGCAATTTGCTTAAACACGTCATAATGGTTATCCCAAAAACCTTCATTTCTTGCGACAAAATTCTCCCAAAACAAGGATTGTGATTCATGAATTCCCATTGACGTACCTGTTGCTAATGGTGTTTTTGCTAGATTTTCAGCGATATTTTGTTCATAAAGCGCGTGACCACCTTCATGAATTGTTCCAAAAATCGCCATTCTAAAATCATTTTCATCGTATCGGGTTGTAACTCGGACATCACTAGGGTTTAATGCAATCGCAAAAGGATGAATGGTTTCGTCTAATCTACCTGCGTCAAAATCGTAACCCATTCGTTTTAAAATTTCTAGGCTGAATTTCTCCTGGCTTTCTTTCGGAAAATGATGTTTTAAAAGAGCTGAGTCAGGTTTCACAGTTGCATCGGTTACTTTACTTACAAGGTCTGTCAGCGCCTTTCTTAATGGTGGAAAGACAGTATCTAATGTTTCAGTCGTCATCCCTGGCTCATATAAATCAAGTAAGGCATCATAAATATTTTTTTCATATCCCCAGTAATTAGCGAATTTCTTATTAAATTCAACTAACTGTTCCAAGTAAGGCTGTAATAAGCTAAAGTCATTTTTTTCCCTTGCCTCTTGCCAGACTGTTTCTGATTTAGATCGAACGGTAATAAATTCTTTATATTCTTGTTCTGGAATTTTACTATTTCGCTCGTAATCCTCCTGGCAAACTTCGATTGACTTTGCAATTATTTCATCTTCTGTTTGTCCTTTTAAAGAATCAATGTAATATTTCATTTGATCTGAAGTAGAAAGCTGATGTAGTTTTTGTGATAACATCCCTATAACTTCGGAGCGTTGTTCTAACCCCTTTTTTGGTGCTTTCGTTCGTAAATCCCATTGAATCAAAGCTAATGCTTCTTCATACGCTTTTTGTTCCTTTAAAAACTCTAAAAATTCGTGTTCCATTTCCTTCATGTTTTCTCCCCATTTCTACCGACTTCGCACTATTAATCAGGGTACGTGTTGTTAAGAGATAAGAAAATAAATGTCAGAACTAATCCAGGCGCCCTCCGCTTTTCTATTGTCTAGCTCCAGCGCCTAGCACTTCGGGCATAAGTCAATCCCTTTTGTGGCACAGACTGCCACGTCAGGGCTTGGCTTATGCCTGTCTGTGCTGACCAGGCGCTTCCGCTTTTCTTGTTGTCTAGCTCCAGCGCCTAGCACTTCGGGCATAAGTTTCTATTTACCAAAGTATTGGTAATAGTCTGTTCGTATAAATCCGTTAAATAGTTTTCGTTTTTTGGTAGCTTCTCGGCCGAATAATGATTCGAATTTTTCATTTGATGTTAGGATATAGATGCTCCATGTTGGATACTTATTTAACACTTGGCCCAGTTCCTTGTACATTTTTTCTACTTCTAACCGGTCACCAATCCGCTCACCATATGGTGGGTTTGCAACTATATAGCCAGTGTCTGTTTTGGGGTTGAAATCCTTTGCTTGCATTTGCTTCCAACGAACTAAATCACCTAAACCAGCTTCAATCGCATTTTCTCTTGCTATATCAACCATCTGATGATCAATGTCAGAACCAGTGATATCCAACTGTTGATCATAATTAGCAAGGTCCTCCGCTTCTTCTAGAGCTTTCTCCCATAGCATTGGCGGGGTGATATCCCAATCTTCCGAGGCAAAGGAACGATTAAAGCCAGGTGCAATATTTTGACCAATTAATGCAGCTTCAATTGGAATCGTACCTGAACCACAAAAAGGATCGACAAATGGATTGGTAGGCTTCCAATTTGTTAAAAGAACAAGAGCAGCTGCTAATGTTTCTTTTAATGGTGCTTCCCCTTGTCCAACTCGATACCCTCTTCGATGTAAGCCTGTCCCAGAAGTGTCGATTGTCAGAGTCGCTATATCTTTATGAAGAGCGATTTCAGTCCGATAGAGTGCTCCCGTTTCCTCCATCCATGAGGCGACACCGTATTTTGTTTTCAGGCGTTCTGCAATAGCTTTTTTAACAATGGCTTGTGCATCTGGCACACTATGTAACGTTGATTTGACTGACTTACCGATAACTGGAAACTGCCCATCCTCTGGGATATACTGCTCCCAGTTAAGTGCCTTTGTTTTTTCAAATAATTCATCGAACGTTTTTGCTTCAAATTCACCTACTAATACTTTTACTCTATCTGCTGTACGAAGCCACAAATTACATCTTGGAATTGCAAGTGCATCAGCTTCAAATGTTATTCGACCATTTTGGACAACTGGTTCGTACCCTAGATTTTTTACTTCCTGTGCAACAATTGACTCTAGCCCCATTGCTGCTGTTGCAATTATTGTAAAATCTTTAGTCATAATGCTTCCCTTCTTCCGAACATAACAAGACGTTAAAAAGATTCTCTTTCAAACACAGTGTTTGTTTTTTTGTGTAAAAAATACCCTTTCTAACATATCAGTTAGAAAGGGTATTTGTCTAATATTATATCAAGACCAAATGAATGTTTTGTAAGCCATGTTCTGTACTTTAGTACTACAAACGGTGGTCAGCCTCGTACATTAAGCAGTAATCATCTATCTACAAGCAAAGAGCTTGTCCCTTTTTCGGTTCCATTCCCTAATCAAGGATGCCCCTACCAATATTTGGGTTGCTCACTCGTGGGGTTTACCTCGTTCCACTCGTTTTGTTTCCAAAACGACTACGTCACTGTGGCACTTTCAAGGGTACTTGCACCATATCCAAAGACTTAGGTGGTCTCCCTGCCGTTAACCAATGGCTACCTTGACTTATGACTTCGTCAAGCACGAACACTACAAGCGTCTCAGCCTGTGTGAGCATGGACTTTCCTCTACACATCAGATGTGCAGCGATTACTCAAACATTCATTTTGTTTTACTATTGTATTTGGTTTAGTTAATTAAGTCAACCATTGGATTATAGCATAAGGACAAGGATAGTTGCATTGGTAACTTTATGTAGCTAAATTAATCGTCTGCAAATTTTTTTCCGAAAACAGCCTTCTCTAAATTAGACAATCTCTTCAAAATATCATAATTAACTTGGTGGTTTGACGTAGTAGGTCTAGTTCTAGAAAGATCAGTTTGTTTCCGCAGTCGATCCATTTCTTGTTTTAATTTTTCCATTTCATGTTGGAAACTTTCATAATCTTGAATCACAACATCTAAAAATTCATCTACTTCTTCTTGATTGTAGCCACGCATTGACGTCTTAAAGTTTTTTTCTAATATATCTTTTGTGTTTAATTGAATTCTATCTAATGACATTCATTTTCACCTCATATTTCGCACAACTTATTTATTATTTTTTCAAATTAATGGCCAAATGTCAATCATCTTCATAATTAGTGATGTTTTGGTCGATAAATTCCTGTACGATCTCTTCTAAATCAAACGGCGTTATGGTAAGAATTGGGTACTCACTTCGACTACTCTCAGCTTGTGCTTCCTCTAAGAAAAAGCGAATGCTTCCGGGATTTTCCTCGTCGATTAACAGTAAACAACCATCGCTTTTGTTGATGAGCCATTTATCCCTCGCTTTAAACTGGAACGGTCCTTTATATTCTCCACTGTACAAACATTGAAAAAAATCTACGACTAAACTAATTTCCTGAAAAACGTTTTGATAATGTTCTGGCCACCGAGTCTCTTGACCTTCAAAGGGTGGAACAACCCCTACCTTTATATCGTATTCGTCTTTTAAGTCTAAAATGACTTCCACAGTCCAAAGCTCTACCCCCATTTGTCCGGAAACTAACACCCATTCTAGCCCATCATCGATCAAGGAGATTATTTTTTTCCTAATTGCTGCTTTGATAAAAGCAATTTTTTTATCGTTTGGATTATATATATTCATCTCGATTGGTTTATAACCAGTTACCGTAACAATTCTCACAACAGCAAACACCCTTACTCACTAATTTTACTAAGAAAAGCACAGGGCGCCTTGGTCACCCCCGACAAGCTTTTTTGCTTAAGACCTCGAGGAGGTAGGTGCCCGGAGCTAGACAGCTCTTGGATTTTTTTTACTTTCTTGTCTTTATAAAAAAGGCTAGGGTATCCTAGCCTTTTCGTCAACTATTATCTGCGTCCTCGAATACTTCTAGGTCCAATCGCATTAGGATTGAATCCTGGAACTGCACCAGGTGCTGGTGGTGCAGGAACTCCTGGGTATGGGTTTACTGGTACATTTGGTCTTGGAGGTGTTGGAACGTGATAAGAACCAGCATAAAAGTCTACACTATCAACTTCATTAGCATAAGAAGTGGAATGTGGATAAACATGTGCGTTTTTAATTAGATGGTGATTTACAACTGTAGTATGCGATGGGTGTACATGTTCTACTGTGTTCTCACTACATGTGTGAACCTCGTTATATTTTGTTGGATACACCACCTCCTCTACCGGGTGATGGCAACCATGATGAAATCCATAGGGTTTGTGACTCATGATAAATCTCCTTTCTTTCTTTATTCTCTAATAACCTATGTAAGAGAAAGGAGCCTTGTCAGAGACAACCACCTATTTTGATGATTTTTTTAATGTTTTTCTAGATCTCTTGGTTCAAATGAAAATGGAAGTAATTCTTCGACTGTCATCTTTTTCACTTCACCTTGTAGATTACTTGTATAGACATTTGTATCTTTAGCGAAAAATTCACTCATCACCTGGCGACAAGACCCACAAGGTGGTACTGGACGGCTTGTATCGGCAATAACCGCTAGTTCATCAAATTCTGTTTCCCCTTCAGAGATCGCCTTGAATATAGCGACTCTTTCCGCACATAAACTAACTGGGTAGGCAGCGTTCTCAATATTACAACCTACATACACCTTACCAGATTTGGTCTTCAGAGCTGCACCTACTTTGAAGTTTGAGTATGGTGTATATGCACGTTCTCGTACTTCTTTTGCTTTTTCAATTAACTCTATGTTCACCATATTATTCCTCCCTTCCTCTTGGCAGCCGGAATCAGTTGGATAGTCCTTCAACTGCTCTTGCGTAATAAATCGAAGACATATTGAATAGATTGGTATAATTCCATATATCTTTTCCGTTTCACATCGATATAATAGCTATGCAATAACAACAACTCTAAATTTTCTTTAGTCGACACTACTTGTTGAGGATGTACACCTACTTCTCTCCTCTTAACGAATGTTTCGGCAAGCGTTTCCCACTGTTGGATCATCTTATATAGTGGCGTTGTTTCTTCTTTTACATAGTTGAAAAACGCCTGATCTCTTTTATCTAAAGGTTTTTCACTGGTTAAATACTTATCTTTTAATTGGGCAAACGTTCTTTCTAACTCATTTGTAAGTGCCAAAAAATCCATATCCAATTCCCACCCTTCTTTACTAATCTAACTCATTTTCGGGCGAATTGCATTTTTTTGAACCAATTAAGTAATGGATTGTTCGATTGGACAAATGATGTTACTTGTGTTTTTTCATTTCTAGATGTTTGTATTTTAACTTTTTTTAATTCTTGATGCAGTTCGACAATCTCATCTTGTAACGCTTCAATTTCTTGTCGATGTGCTAAAGCCATTGTCAAAACAACTTCATCAGCCTTCGTTGATAGTCGTTGATCAATCAATCGGATCCGATCCGCTAATTCTACATATGCTCTTTCAAATTCTTTTTTTGAAACTGTATGATTAGTATTCTGTTCATGTTTAGATGTTAACATTCACATAGAACCTCCTTATAACCTGCTTAACTTTAGTATTCGCGATGTTCTGCGCTTCCCCTTCCTTGCCGACAAAACTAGAAGAAATCATACATTTTTAGTGGAAATACGCTGTATTTTTTAACGGTAATTGCTTCACAATAAGATGGAAGGAGGGATATGAAGTGAACAAAAAAGCGAAATTTAATGACAAAAAAAACAATGTTAAAAAAGAAGAGGAAAAGAAAACAGGTTATGGCGATAAAAAGTTAGAAGGACCAGATCGTCCGTCTGTCTAACGCACGCACTAAGAAACCCTTTGTATGTTGATACAAAGGGTTTTTTTAAAAGATAAGAAAGTATAAAAAGATCCAAGATCTGTCTAGCTCCACCGCCTACCCCCCTCGAGGTCGTAAGTCATTCCTCTCCATGGCATAGAACGCCATTACGCGGATTGACTTACGCTTGTCGGGGGTGAACAAGGCGCTTACGCTTTCTTTAGTCTAGCTCCACCGCCTACCCCCTCGAGGTCGTAAGTCATTCCTCTCCATGGCATAGAACGCCATTACGCGGATTGACTTACGCTTGTCGGGGGTGAACAAGGCGCTTACGCTTTCTTATATTTTCTTTTGATGTTGGATATGTGGTGTAGTAGGGTTTGTTTTAAACGGAAGGAATGCCATGAATTTTTGCTTTTTGTCTTTTCTTCCTTCCACCACTTTCGTTGACAACCCCCAAGAAGATACCAATCTTTCCGAATTTTATCCTGATGATCAACGACAGGGTAAACGTCTCTAAGTTTTGGAGAGGTAGGCATCGACCGATTAGCTAAAAATTGTTCGTAGTCGTGCCGGGAACCAGTATGGACAACAGTTGTGCAAAAATCCAAGATGTCAGAAAAGTTATTTTTATCAAACAATACCCGTGCAATTCGTTTCCCTAAATTAATTCTTGATTTTACTTGTGAAAACCTATGGACATCAAGCGCAAACATGTTCCCCGTTCTTGACGGCAAAATAATGGCACTCATATGAAGAAAATCCTGCAACAGATACGGAAACCGGAAGAAGACGCGTTTTTTATAAAATGGATGGTTCGTAACCGGTGATTGAATAATATTTTGCTCGTTGATGATTAACGCGGTTCGTATTCGTAATGTATTACGGCACATCCAGTAGTGCTCCCATTCGTTTCTCATAAATTGTGAAACTTTAAAATAAGTTAGCAAATGAAACATCGGCCGGTTTAATGTTTCGGATAGCTGAAATACTAATAACTGAGGGTACGCATCTGAAAAAATTAACCAATTTGCTCTTTCATAGGTTGAAAACAATTTCCATCTCGTTGATTCAGAAAGTAACATTTCGAACGATGGAGTCATTAAATCAGTCATGTTCCATCCAGCATTACGAGAAACAACACTTGCTAATAGAGACCATTGAATTTCTGGGAATAGTTGATAAAAGTCCTGGTATGCTTTCGTTCTAGTTATATTATCCTTATTTAATGCTATTGTTTTATCTTTTATATAGGCGAGATATTCTTTTTCTAAATCACTAAACAACAGTGTTCCCCTCCTTTTTGTAGTTTGTGCAAAAAATAGTCAGTTATGAACACCTTATCAAATATAAAATGTTCTCATTTCCGTCCAATTTCTGGTATGATACTGTACAGGCACGGGAGGGATTTAATTGAACTATCCAAACGGTAAAAAAAATGGAAGTGATTCACTGAAAAGTAGCCAAAAATCCGAAACTACTTTTAGCAATAGGGGGATGACATTAGAAGATGATATTAATGAAACGAACGAATATTACCTTGTAAAAGGCAAAGCGGTCATACACAAGAAGCCTACACCAATACAAATCGTAAAGGTGGATTATCCAAAACGCAGTGCCGCTGTCATTAAAGAAGGTTATTTTAAACAGGCCTCAACAACAGATTATAATGGTATCTATCGCGAAAAGTATATCGATTTCGAAGCAAAGGAAACGAAAAATAAAACTTCTTTTCCATTAGCTAATTTTCATGATCACCAAATTAACCATATGAAATCTATCATTAGTCATGGAGGCATTTGCTTTGTGATTATTCGTTTCTCGCAGCTTGAGGAAACATATTTATTCCCTGCTAAGAATCTCTTTTTATTTTGGGAAAATCAAATGAATGGCGGAAGAAAATCTATCCCTTATTCCTATATTAAAAAAACAAGTATGGAAATTCCACTTTATTTTCAACCAAGAGTGGATTACTTAACAATTATTGATCAGCTCTACTTTTAGAACGGAGGAAGATGAGTTATGGCAAATAATAGCCAATCTCGTACAGCTAGAAGACAACAACGAAAGAAGTCAAAAAAACCAATTTTGAAAAAGATTTTTCTTTTTCTACTAGTGATTGGGTTAGTTGCTGGCATTGGAGTTGGTGGTCTTTTCACCTATTACATTATGGGGGCACCAAGTATCAATGAGGCATTACTTATCGATCCAACATCTACAAAAGTTCGTGACATGGACGGAGAAGTCTTCGCTGACCTAGGTGACCAAAAACGAACAAAAATAAGCTATGATGATCTCCCCCAACAACTAATTGATGCCGTAATAGCAACAGAGGACGCTAGGTTCTTTAGTCATATTGGTATTGATTTCAAACGAATTGGCGGCGCAATTTTAGCTAACGTTTCAAACGGTTTTGGGTCTGAAGGAGCAAGTACGATTACCCAACAGGTTGTTAAACGATCGTTTTTAACTCCGGATAAAACAATAAAGCGAAAGGTTCAAGAACAGTGGCTTGCCCTCAAGTTAGACCGCCAATACGATAAAAAAACTATATTAGAAATGTATTTAAATAAAATCTATTATGGCTCAGGTGCTTATGGGATAGCCAAAGCTGCCGAAACATATTTTGGTAAAACGGACTTACAATCGTTAACTTTGCCTGAAGCAGCACTATTAGCTGGTCTTCCGCAGCGACCATCTGCCTATGACCCGACTGTTAATCCGGATTTAGCACAAGAGCGAATGGAGACTGTTCTCGATTTGATGGTGTTACATGACAAAATAACAAAGCAAGAGGCTGAAGAAGCAAAAAAAGTTAATGTCGAATCATTGTTAAATCAACAAAAAAAGGATGAAACACCTTATGAGGCATTTTTGCAAAAAGTCGCCGATGAAGTGGAAGAAAAACTTGGTATAAACATTTATAACGAAGGTGTTGACGTTTATACCACTATTGATCAAAATGCACAAAAAAGAGTCGAATTATTGTTATCTAATAGTGAAGACAATCCAATTGAATATCCAGATTCGAAGCTTCAAGTTGGTCTGACGGTTTTAGATACAAAAAGCGGAGCAATCCGTGCTATTGGTGGTGGCAGGAATAGAGAGAACAATAACGGTTGGAACTATGCCTATCATGGGAATGGCAGACAACCTGGTTCTACAATGAAACCAATTACTGCATACGGTCCAGCAATTGAGACAAAACAATGGTCGACCTACCATCAAATAAACGATGACAAGCCATTCGATGTGGCTGGTAGTGATTCGAAAATTGAAAACTGGAATCGTAAATACCAAGGATGGATGTCCATTCGAAATGCGCTTCAATGGTCGCTGAATGTTCCGGCTGTAAAAACGCTAGAAGAAGTTGGGTATAGTGAAGCGCAGAGCTTTGCCGAAAAACTTGGCATCCAGTTTGCAGACGATCGGATGACTATTCGTGACGCAATTGGTGGTACTGCAACGGGTGTAACACCAGTTGAGCTAGCTGGTGCCTACCGAGCATTTGCTAACGAAGGTATTTATAATGAACCATATGCTGTCACAAAGGTTGTCTATAATGACGGTCGAACTGTTGAACTGAAATCAGAACCAGAGGCAGTTATGTCCGACTACACGGCTTACATGATTACAGACATGCTAAAGACAGTCGTAAACAGTGGTACCGGTAAAACAGCAAAGGTTCCTGGTCTTCCAATGGCAGGTAAAACTGGTACGACCAATCTAGAAAATAAAGAGGGTAGCCCTGATTCATGGTTTAGCGGCTATACAACCAATTATACGATTGGGGTTTGGACTGGTTATGACGATCAGAAACAAGTCATACCAAACACAAGCATTGCTCAACAATTATTCCGTTATACAATGGAATATATTTCAAAAAATATTGATACTCCAGATTTCACAAGGCCAAGTTCTGTGGTAGCCGTGGAAGTTGAAAAAGGCACAAACCCAGCCAAGCTTCCTAGTGAATATACACCTGAAAACGAGCGTATTACTGAATTGTTTGTCAGAGACAATGTACCGACTGAGGTATCAGGTAGGTATGACCGTATTGCTCCTGTAGAAAACTTAACAGCAACATACAATGAAGAAAAAGAAATAATTGAAGTATCATGGGACTATCCAGCGGACGATGATACTCCCGTTTCATTTGAAATTTCAGCTGGTGCTAATGGCTCTTTAACGAAACTAGCAACAATAAAAGATAAGAAACTGGAAATAAGTAAAGTTGACAAAGACATCGTTTATCAAATCGAAATTGTTGTTGTTAATGACGATAATAGTGAAAACAGAAGTGAACCAGCTACTGTCGAAATAGAAATTCCAAAACAAACAGAAACTGATAAGGATAAAGATAAAAGCGAGGAAGATAATCAAAAGGAAAACGGAGAAGAACCACCTGATGGAACGGACGGAACTGAAACTGATGAGCAGACAGACGAACCTGAACCAAACCAGGAAGACAACACAGAAGGTAGTGAAGACAATCCTACTGATCCAAATCAAGAAGGGACAGACGATAGCACCGGAGACGGTAATGAAGAAAATGATCCGGGGAGTATTCTAGATGGGATCGGTAGCACAATAAAGCCAAACCGAAATAAAGTGACAGTCTAAAAACATATCGGCACTTGCTAAGGTAAATTAGCAAGTGCCGATTTTTATTTACGTAAGTGCTTCGGTGTCTTCGAGGCGCTTACGCTTTTCAGGGCTGACCAAGGCGCCTACGCTTTTCTTATGTCTAGCTTCGGCGCCTAGCCCTTCGAGTCGTAAGTCAATCCTCTTCATGGCAAAGTCCGCCATTACAAGGCTTGGCTTACGCTTTTCAGGGCTGACCAAGGCGCCTACGCTTTTCTTATGTCTTCATTCGTTTTTTTCCTTCTCGGCATATGTCTAACAATGGGCATGTGTCACAGTTTGGATTTTTTGCTTTGCAATGGTATCTCCCAAAAAAGATCATTCGATGATGTGTATTACTCCATTCGTGTTCAGGAATTTTGCGCATGAGCGTTTTTTCAACCTCTAACACCGAGTCTTTCCATCTACAGATACCTAGACGCTTCGAAACCCGTTCAACATGTGTATCTACAGCAATTGCTGGAATATTAAACGCTACAGAGACTACAACATTTGCCGTTTTCCGACCAACACCTGCTAACTTTTCTAACTCTTCCTTCGACCTCGGAACTTCACCGTTATATTGCTCCATTAATACTTCACATAATTTACGAATATTTTTTGCTTTGTTGCGATACAAACCAATGGAACGTATGTCTTGCTGTAATTCTTCTAGTGAAACGGCAAGGTAGTCCTCCGGGGTTTGATATTTCTTAAATAAATCTTTGGTTACTTTATTAACTAAAGCATCGGTACACTGAGCAGATAATACAACTGCAATTACTAATTCAAAAGGGTTTTTATGAACCAATTCACATTCAGCATCAGGAAACATGTCTTCCATTACATCTAAACATTGTTGAATTTGGCTTTTATTAAGCATGACTCTTCCCCCTATTCCTCATCCAACCAATTATAATAGAGTGAAACGTCCCGGTTACTTTCCTGTCTAGTCTCTCGCGGTTTTTGGTTGGAATGAAATGCTTTACTATGTGTTCTTGCTTGCTCAACCGAATGAATCCCTTTTTTCTTCCATTCTCTTAAGATCCGATCAATATACTTGAAATTTAATTTCCCCATTAAAACTGCTTCCCGTAAGGCAGCTTTAATTAATGAAGGTTGTTGTTCATCCTCATCAATCCAAATATTAATTGTTTCAATTTCAAAAGGTGACAAAGGCCTACCAAATTCTTGTTCAAATAAAATAAAAATATTGTGCGTTTCTTCACTTGTTTCTTGCTTCACTTGCTTAGGTTCGTACAATTTTGACCATAGCTTATCAAGTGTATAATATTCATCGAGAACGTTTTGCTCTTTTATTTGATCAATCGTAAGTAAATCTTTTTGAATTAACTTCCGCAATATTTGAGAACATTCCTGGTCTGTTAATGTTGTAAAATGAGCGATTTCACTTGGTGTTGGAAAGCTATTTCCTTCGATATAAAAACAGTGTAATTGTAATAACACAATAACTTCTGTTTCAGTCAAGCCTAATTGCAAGTAATTGCGGAGTAATTTCGCAGGGATATTTATTTGGTCTTTCATCATTTGTTGATAAGAAATACTCGTCAATTTTTTCACCTCAACTATCATTATAGCACGACAAACTTCACATCATGATCAAACAGATTTTTCTCATCATTCAAAAAATAAATCCCTTGCTTATTAAACAAGGGATTTATTACTTATGGATATAGTCTATTTAACAAGCGCGGGAATGGTATTGTTTCTCTGACATGCTCTGCGCCCGAGATCCATGCCACTGTTCTTTCTAATCCTAATCCAAAACCTGCGTGTGGAACACTTCCGTATTTTCTTAGTTCTAAATACCACTGGTAAGCATCACCAGTTAATTGATGTTCTTCGTAACGTTGCTCCATTAACTTCAAGTCATCAATTCGCTGGGAACCACCGATAATTTCACCATAGCCTTCTGGTGCAATTAAATCGGCACACAAGACAACTTCAGGTCGATCAGGGTCAGGTTTCATATAAAAAGCTTTGATTTTTGTTGGATAGTGTGTGATAAATACAGGTTTATCAAAGCTTTCTGCTATTGCTGTTTCATGAGGTGCACCAAAGTCCTCCCCCCAAGTGATATCGGTAAAGCCCTTTTGCTTCAGTAAGTCGATTGCTTCATCATAAGTGATTCGTGGAAATGGAACTGTTATCTTTTCCAATTTTTCAATATCTCGCTCTAATGTGTGAAGCTCAAGCTTACAGTTATCTAAAACCGATTTCACAATGTAGGAAACATAATTTTCCTGGACACGTAGACTATCTTCATGGTCCATAAACGCCATCTCAGGTTCAATCATCCAAAACTCTATTAAGTGCCTTCTCGTTTTAGACTTTTCCGCTCGAAATGTTGGTCCGAATGAAAATACTTTGCCAAAAGCCATTGCTGCTGCTTCCATATATAGCTGTCCACTCTGTGATAAGTAAGCTTCTTCATCAAAGTATTTGGTATGGAACAATTCTGTTGTTCCTTCTGCTGCAGACCCAGTCAAAATAGGTGGATCTATCTTAACAAAGCCTTCCTCATTAAAAAAGTTATAGGTTGCTCGAATTATTTCGTTTCTTATTTTCATGATGGCATGCTGCTTTTTGGAACGAAGCCATAAATGGCGATGGTCCATCAAAAATTCTGTTCCGTGTTCCTTTGGTGTAATAGGGAAGTCTACAGCTTCATGGATAATTTCAATCTCATCCACCTGTAACTCATACCCAAACGGCGAGCGACTGTCTTCCACAACTGTCCCTGTAATAAACACCGACGTTTCTTGAGAAAGATTTTTAGCCTGACTAAACGTTGCTTCAGACACCTCTGCTTTTACGACAACACCTTGGATAAAGCCTGTTCCATCACGTAGCTGAAGAAAAGCAATTTTTCCACTTGACCTTTTATTAGCAAGCCATGCACCAATAACTACTTCTTCCCCAACATGATTTGATACTTGATTTATTGTTGTTTTCAAGAAAATTACCTCCGCCAAAAGTGGTTTTCTAAAACGACTTTTATTGATGATTTTCAACGAACCGCTTAATTCGACTTGCAGCTTCTTCTAATTGCTCTAAAGAAATTGCATAAGACAGTCGAACGTTTTCAGGAGAGCCAAACCCTGATCCTGGTACTAAGGCAACCTTTTCCTCTTCTAAAAGCGCCTCAACCCATGCATCAACAGAATCGAAACCGTTCGTTTTAACCGCTTGACTAACATTCGGAAATAAATAAAACGCTCCTTCAGGCTTGACGCATGTCACACCAGGAATTGCTATAAGCCATTCATAAAGCTTTTCTAGTCTTGCTTTAAATGCTTCTCGCATTACTTCCACTTGTTCCTGTGAGGCTTGATATGCCTCAATAGCTGCAATTTGTGCAATGGACGTCGGGTTAGAAGTAGAATGAGATGCTAAATTAGTCATTGCTTTAATTATCTGTTTACTACCAACAGCATAACCAATTCTCCATCCAGTCATCGAGTGGGATTTAGATACACCATTGATCACGACTGTTTGTTCCTGTAGTTCAGGTGACAGCTGTGCAATCGAAACGTGCGGTTTATTAGTATAAATAAGCTTTTCATAAATTTCATCAGATACAATAACGAGGTTATGCTTTAAACAAACATCTCCCAATTTTTTTAATTCGGCTTCAGAATACATCACACCAGTAGGATTGCTCGGAGAATTAATAATAACTGCTTTCGTTTTATTAGTAATAGCTGCTTCTAGTTGTTCTGGTGTTAGTTTAAATTCGTTCTCTTCTTTCGCATCGACTATGACTGGTTTTCCCTCAGCTAATTTAACCTGTTCAGGATAGCTGACCCAATAAGGAGAAGGAACGATAACCTCATCCAAAGGATTTAGTAATACTTGAAAAAGGGTGTATAGTGCGTGTTTTGCACCGCTGGTCACAATAACTTGATCTGTTTGATAAGTTAGCCCTTGATCCTTTTTCATTTTATCTACGACAGCTTGTCTTAATTCTACTGTTCCACCTGCAGGGGTATATTTCGTGAACCCATCATACATTGCTTTACTTGCTGCCTTTAAAATGTGTTCTGGTGTATTAAAGTCAGGTTCCCCTGCACCAAGCCCAATGACGTCATGGCCAGCTTTCTTAAGTTCTTTCGCCTTTGCTGTAATTGCTAACGTGGTGGATGGCGTTAATGTCTTAACTCGATTTGCAAGTTCCATAATAATTATCACCTTTTTTCATTAATATAAAGATTGTCTTAATTTAAATTGCTCGTATTCACTACCATCTTTAAAGGAATAATATGCGAATACATATCGATCATTGTCATCTATGTACTTTATCTCCCAAAGTAATGTCGATTGTTCAACTGCAGGGTTTATACTGATGAATTCACAATTTTGACAAGAAGATTGCCAATTGGACTTAATTGCTTGTTCATCAACCATATCTTCAACTACGAAAAATCGAATAGCTGATGAATCATCACTTGCTTGTGCGGGCACAAATGCAATTGCTTGTTCATCATCACTTGTTATACCCTCTACCACATAATAAAATGTGTCACCATGATATCTCAATACTTGGTTTACTGTTGTCATATCTGTCTCATTTATTGCTCTCGCCTCTGCCTCCGTATAGCCCTCTTCTTTTCCTGATAAAATTCCATTATATAAAAAGATACTGTAAGCCAATATTCCAATAACAATGAGAGCAAATCCAACAAATGTCCAAATGACCCAGTTAGGTACGGTAAATGGTAAAGATAGCTTTTTCATTATCTTCCTCATCCAATGCTAAACCAAACATTAAGTTTTCTTCTTTTAGTGTTCTATTTAAACTATCTACAATTTTATACAAATCATCTGAATGTTGCAGCTTAACTGTTGACAATGTCTCAATTTTACTATTCATGCTTCCCGCCTCCGTTCATAAATAATTGACAAACTTTCAATAATTGTTAATCATAGAATTGGCCCTTTTACTAACACTACTTAATACAGTTGAAGAAATACTGTTTTATTATAACAGTCAGTCGATGTATTTTTTCAACAAAAATCCCTAACCCATTTATTTTTATCTGTGCGCTAACAGGCGCACAGTTTTTTTATGTCGGAAAAAGTCAGGCCATAAATAGGTCAAAGATAAGAGTTGATTATACTCTTATCCTATTCCTATTATGACAAGATTTCGTAATCCTGTAAATCCATTCGGATAATTGTTGTACCTACCCGATTAAGTTGGTAAACATCAATCCACGATTCATTAAGTCTTTCTATAAGCCCTTCATTCGGTTTACATTTCTTACATGTAAAAACAATACTCATATGTGGATCTATTTTTGATAAAAAGTAGGAGCTTGGTGATTTTCCCCTTGCATAATCCCCGATTTTTATAATTTGCGGATCGATTGATTGTTTTAAAATGTCATCTTCAGCATCAAGTTCACTATGAGTTAAATACAGAAGCGATGTCTTTCCATAAGAAATTTCCAAAGACATATCGCCATTTGCTTCCGCGTCGAGTACCTTAAAGTTTAAATGATCAATAAGCACATGCGAATCATTAGGAGCCCACTTAATTTTAGTTAACCCCTCGGTCTGTGTGTTACAAAAACTAAGTCCGCCTGCATAAATAACCTCACTTATTCGGTAGCGTTCAATCAACCTCGAGGTATTTCCGCAATAATCACTTGTCTGCCTCGTTAAAATTAACTTATCGATACTTTTTACATCAAGTTCTTCTAATTGGAAGATTAAATCCTCTTCACTTAATGGGGAACCAGTATTTATTAAAATGTTCTTTCCGTCTGTCCCTTGTATATAGGTGGACTCACCATCTTTCAATTGAAAGAAGGTGAAATAAACTTCGTCCTTTTTTATCATAGGCAAAGGTTCTGCTTCTATGACTAATGGAAAAGTTTCCATTAAAATAAAAGCGATAAAAATCAAAAGCACGATCCATACATACTTGAACTGGTGTTTCATTTTTATCACCTACCCAATTTTGTCGACTAGCTTTAGGCTATGTAAAAAAACAAAACCTACTATAGCCATTCTTTAACCTTTTCAATTAATTTTTGGGTACTATTGTAAGTGATTGGTACTTTAGGGATAGATTGAGTAAAGTATTTCCCGTATCTTGCTTTAACCATTCTGTCATCACATACCAAAACGATACCACGGTCAGAACTCGAACGGATTAGTCGACCAAACCCTTGTTTGAAGCGAATCACAGCATTCGGTAAGGATAGCTCCATAAACGGATTTAATCCTTTATCCTTAAAATGGTTTGCTTTTGCCTCATAAATAGGGTGATCAGGAGGTTGAAAAGGTAATCGAACAATGACCAAACACGACAAATCACTGCCAGGAATATCTACACCTTCCCAAAAAGAACTTGTCCCTAATAAAATTGCACGATCATAGCTTTGAAAATTTTTCTTTAACCGTGATCTGCTTCCACTAGAAACCCCTTGCCCAATTACAATAAATTCATCTTGAGTAATCATTTCGCGCAATAATTCATACGACTTCTTTAGCATCTCATAGGAGGTAAATAAAACCAACATTCGCCCCTCTGTCACTTCTGCTAAGGAGATAATTGCCTCGCATGTAGCGTCAATGTAATCCTGTTGGTTCCCGAAACTTAGCTTTGGAAAATCATTCGGAACCATTAACTGTACCTGTTGGTCATAGAGGTAGGGTGATGGAAACTTGGATTCCAAAGCGGTATCCTCAGTCAGCCCTAAGCGTTGTTTAATAAAGGCAAACGATTGGTTCATTGTTAACGTTGCACTTGTCAACACAACACTATCCTTCACCGAAAACAGATGTTCCCGTAAAATAGAAGAAATTTCAATTGGTTCACAGTAAAGATAAACAGCGTTTTTCGCTCCAAATGCTTCAATTTCAATCCACTTTACTTGATTTTGATTCTCTACTAAGAAAAATATTTCAAGGTCATCAATCACCCGTTGCAGTTGGTCAATGTTAGCCTGTATTTCTTCTAGTTTGTCTTCTCTTTGCTTATCATCCCCATTTGCTACGGACTCTTTTAGCAAAAATAATAAATGGATCAGATCTCTTAGATTAAACGTTAACCTAGTGACCATCTCTTGTATGACAGACCATTTACGTTCGTCTTCTTTTGGTGGATCAAATCGGTATTGGTACCTACCGATATCATTGACATTTATGTCTTTTTTTTGTTGTTCACTAACATAGCTAAACAAATAGCGAAATAATTCATCTGTATCAGCTTTTGTCTCTTGCCAAAGCTTGGCCCATTTTTCTCGATACAACAATTGCTTATCAGCAAAATAAGTTTCACTAATTCTATATAACCATTCCCCTTCTTGGTTTGTACCAATATTGTTTAAAAGAAATTGAATGTTAACATAGTCTAATTTTAATCCAAAATGTTTAGATGCTGTACTTTCTAGATGGTGTGCCTCGTCGATAATTACTCGCTGGTAACTTGGCAACAATTGATAATCGGCAACGATGTCTGCACATAGTAGTGAGTGGTTAGTAATAATGATATGCGCTTTTTGAGCTCTTGAGCGAATCCTTTGATAAAAAGAACGTGAGAACCAAGGTGACATCGGGTCTGTTGGCCCTTCTGTATCGGTCGAAATTCGATAAAAAAAATGTTTCCCGCTAGATGGTAATTGAATCTCATCGACATCACCAGTCATTGTCTCGGTTAACCAAATTAATAAAATTGCCTTTGTAAGCGTAATATCATAATTATCTTGCGTATCCATTTGAAGTTCCTTTTCAAATCGTTTAAGACTTAAGTAATGGGACTTGCCTTTCATTACTATTGATTTGAATGGAAAAGATAGAACTTGCTTCAATAGTGGAATTTCCTTTTCGTATAACTGTGTCTGTAATTGAGTCAAATGTGTACTTATTACGACACGACTCTTGTTCCTTACTGCATCGTATATAGCTGGAATAAGATATGCCAATGATTTCCCCGTACCTGTTTCGGCTTCGATTAATGCATGACGCTTTTGTTGAAAGGCGTCAAAGATGAATTCTGACATCTCTTTTTGGCCATCTCGTTTTTCATAATTTGGCATACAGTGATGCAGCATTCCACCTTCTTCAAAAATATTGTCTATCATTTCCCCAAAAGAGGTCAATACGGTATCGTCTTCTGCCTCATTCCATTCCTTTTTCTTCAATGCTATACCACGGTGTATTTCTAAATCATTTCTTTGTAACGGTTCGAAGCTTAATAATTCCATCCGCTTGTCTAAAATCTGGTGCAAATCACTTTTTAATCGACCTTGTAAGTCATTTAATGTATAAATTGTTTCATACGGGAGGCTGTCGATTTTATCCATCAACGTTAATAACAGTTTTGCCGTAACATAGGCATCAGACAACGCTCGATGTGGATTGCCATGGTCAAATGCTAACCATTCGGCAAGTTGACCAAGCTTATAACCTGGCGCCAAAGGCATAAATATTCTTGCTAACTCAACCGTATCTAGAACAGGCTGGTTTAATGCTTTGTAACCGCAATTTTGTAATTCATAATTTAGAAAACCTAAATCAAAAGGAATGTTATGCGCAACTATATATCCCTCTGTCATCATCGAAAAGATTTCCTCTGCAATTGCTGGAAAAGTAGGTGCATCTATTAGATCTTCATTAGTAATACCTGTTAAGTTAGAAATAAATGGAGACAACTCTTTTCCGGGATTAACTAATGAAGAAAATTCTTTAACAATTTGCCGGTCCTTGACGACAACAATGCCAATTTCAATAATTCTTTCCCCTTTAAAAGGTGTGTGCCCGGTTGTCTCTAAGTCAACAATCACAAATTTCCTCAAATTATTACCCACTCCATTAACAAGATCAAAAAAATAAGTATGTAAAGATAAGTACTTTTGGTTAACTTTAGCAGTTACACTTATCTAGTATAAATATTAGCTAATAAAAATGAAACTCTTACCAAACCACTATTGATAAGAGTTTCACTACACAAATGGAAAACAAAGTAAGTTTACATTACAGTTAACGGTGGCTCCTCGTTGATCAGCTCTACTATCTCATTGTCTTCGTTCATTAATGCTACTTTCGGTTTAAAGGTTTGCAACTCTTCTTCAGAAACGATTGCATAGGAGACAATAATCACTACGTCTCCTTTTTGCACGAGCCTTGCCGCCGCACCATTTAAACAAATGACTTTGCTCCCTCTTTCACCTGGAATGACATATGTCTCCAACCGTGCACCATTGTTATTATTGACAATTTGAACTTTCTCATGAGGTAAAATACCTACCTCATCTATTATATCTTCATCTATTGTAATGCTACCAACGTAATTTAGATTTGCTTCCGTGACACGAGCACGGTGAATCTTAGCTTTCATCATGGTACGAAACATAGTCTTTCCCCCTACTTTAACTGTTCAGAAATATTCCCTTCTTGGTCAAGGATCAAATTATCAATCAATCGCGCACCTTGAAAATGGACTGCTAGTGCTAGAATGATTTGACCTTCTAGCTTGTCTATGGGTAATAAATCTGGATAGCTTAATAGTTCTACATAGTCTATTTTACCATGTGTGTTTGAATCGATAAAGTCGATGACTTCCTTTACAATATTAACAGGATTTTTTTCTCCGTCAATTATTAATTTTTGACCATGCTTTAACGCCTGGTAAAGAAAAGGGGCTTCCATTCGTTCCTTCTCCGTCAAATACACATTCCGGCTACTCATAGCAAGTCCATCAGGTTCTCTAACAGTCGGAACTGGTACGAGCTTGATTGGAAAATTATAAGTAGAAACAAGCAAGTCCACGACAGCAAGTTGTTGTGCATCCTTCAAGCCAAAATACGCATTGGTTGGTAACGTAAGATGAAAAAGTTTTGTTAAGACTGTGACTACTCCATTAAAATGGCCTTCACGTCTTTGGCCACAGAGTACGTCTGTCCTATTTCTTACTTCGATTGTAATCCCTTGTTCGTCAGGATACATTTCTGCTTGGTGCGGAAGAAATAATACATCAACATTATTTCGCTTAGCAATCTCGATATCACGCTGCTCATCTCTAGGATATCTATCAAAATCTTCATTCGGTCCAAATTGAAGTGGGTTAACAAAAATACTAGTTACGACAATATCGTTTTCACTTCTCGCACGTTTCATCAGCTGTTCATGCCCAACATGTAAGTAACCCATTGTCGGGACAAAGCCAATCGATTGTCCTCTCCTTTGGCATTGCTTTGAAAATTGCTGCATTTCAGCAATGGATCGTATAATATTCATCTTAATCCTCAAGCTTCCCTTCTGGCAGTTCATGTTCGTCGATTGTAAATGAATAGGAATCATTCGGAAAGGTTTGAGCTTTTACTTCAGCAATATAGGAAGAAATACTCTGTTTAATGGAATGATTTACATCACCATATGGTTTAACAAATTTTGGTACACGGTTAACACCATATTGAATAATATCATGATAAACAAGGACCTGTCCGTCACAATCAATACCCGCACCGATTCCGATAGTCGGTATCGAAAGCTTGTTAGTAATCAAACGGGCAACTTCTTTTGGAACACACTCAAGCACAATTGCGATCGCTCCATGTTTTTCTAACTCAACAGCTTCCTCGATTAGTCTTTTTGCCGTATCCTTTTCTTTTCCTTGGACACGATAACCACCTAGGACATTAACAGATTGCGGTGTTAAGCCGATATGAGCTACGACCGGAATCCCAGCACTAGTTAAACGAGAAGTAAGTTGTACTACTTCTGCTGATGCACCTTCTATCTTTAGGGCCTGTGCACCTGTCTGTTGAAAAAGTGTTTTCGCATTTTTCATCGAATCCTCTAATGACACGTGATAGCTCATAAACGGCATATCCACTACTGTATACGTATTCGGGGCTCCTCGTCTGGCTGCTTTAGCATGATGCAGCATATCGTCGACGGTAACATGAATTGTTGACGGATAACCTAATACAACCATCCCTAAGGAATCTCCAACTAGAATCATATCAACTTCTGCTCGTTCGGCTAATTTAGCTGATGGATAGTCATAAGCGGTAACCATGGTAATTTTGTCTTGATTTTTTTTCATTTCTTCAAAACTAAACCTACTCTTCAACGACATTTCCTCCTTTCCAATTAATTTCAGCAGAATAAAGTCGCTCGTGTGAACCATCGTCATTACTAACTAGTAATGATCCATCTGCTTCAATTCCATGCAATGTAGCCGTCCACGTCCGATTTCCAGAATTAATTGCGACTTTTTCTCCCATTTTATATCCGAATCGCTCCCAGTTTTGTTTGATAGAAGTAAACCCATCACTCATATAGACATCATAACTTTTTTCAAACTCAAACAATATGTCTTGAATTAACTGGCGAATACTATAGGACTGATTAGAAGCTAGTTTAAGTGATGTGGCAATATCCTTTACCTCATCAGGAAACGTGTCTGATGATTGATTTACATTTAAACCAATACCTAAGACAAGGTAATGAATTTGATCATGTTCTGCTTGCATTTCCGTTAATATTCCTGCTACTTTTTTATCCCCTATCAAAATATCATTTGGCCATTTAATGCCAACCTCAGGTATCTTAAGCTTAGTTAGCACGTTTGCTAAGACAGTTGCTGCTAGTAACGTTAATTGTGGTGCCTGATTAGGAGGAATGTTCGGCCTAAGGACCACACTCATCCATACCCCATCATCATTCTCCGAATACCATTTACGATTCAGTCGCCCCTTCCCCTTTGTTTGTTGGTCAGCAATGACAACTGTTCCATGACTTGAGCCATTTAATGCTTGCTGGTGAGCAACGGTTTGTGTCGAAGGTACACGATGCTTGTGCACTACTTCCTTTCCTAACCATTTGGTTTGAAGCCCCCAATGAATCGTATTAGAACTTACCTTTTTCGGCGACTCGACAATCCGATAGCCCTTTCTTGGGGCAGCTTCAATCACATAGCCATCTTTCTCAAGCTCACGCATATGCTTCCAAACGGCCGTTCTTGAAATATTTAATTGATTGGAAAGCTGCTGACCTGAGATAAATGAATTTTTATGAACGTTTAATATGTCAATTAGTTTATTTCTGGTGGACTCCATGCCTCAACCCACTCTCTTAGTGCATTTTTACAATTTGGTAGATTGCCACACACAACCTGCTTTTCGATTTCAGCGATACAAGTGTTAATCCACGGCCCTTTTTCGAGCGAAGCCTTAAGTGCAACTATCTCATTCCCTGTAATCGCTAAGTGCTTTAGGTTAGCAATTGGTAACTGTTTTCTCATACAAACTACTTGGTCATTTATTGCTTTTTTATCTATGTCAGTCACCATCCAGGTTAGAACTCGGATGAAACTACTTACTAGGTTTTCCGGTAAACGGTACACCAACCATTGATCAAGTCGTTTTTCCATATAGTAGGTGATCGACTGAACGAGCGTTGTTGCATTACGTTTCACTTCATTTGAAAGTTTCCAATGTTTCACCCAATGGTCGACTGAAATAGATCGATCAAGTAGGTGTAGCGTTGCGATTATTTCGGTAAAAGAATGGAGCGGTTTGGGATTGTTTATTAACAATCGTTCCAATTGATGATTTTCCTTTAAGACAGGGATATAATTAATTGCTTTGCTCCTAATTAACAATTCGATTCCATTCGTAAGGTTAATTCCTTCGAACATCTTTTTTATTTCAGTAGTAACTCTTTCAATTGCAATCTTTTCAATCCAACTGATATCGTCGACTAACGCTTGAAACGTAGTTGCTTCCATTTCAAATCCTAATTGACTTACAAATCGGATGGCTCGCATCATCCGTAAGGGGTCTTCTTCAAATCGCAGCTTCGGTTTACCCACTGTACGAAGTAGCTTCAATTGAATATCCTGATGACCCATAAAGGGATCTATCACCAGACCATCTTTGTCCATCGCCATTGCATTAATTGTAAAGTCTCTCCTTGCTAAATCCTCTTTTATATCGGCGACAAACAAGACATGATCAGGATGTCTAAAATCGGTATAATCTCCGTCGACGCGAAAGGTTGTCACCTCAAAAGACTCGCCATCGAACCGAACGATGACGGTACCATGCTCAATTCCAACTGGTATTACTTTTTCAAATATCGACTGAACTTCTGCGGGACTTGCAGATGTTGCAATATCAATATCACCAACAGGACGACCCATCAGCGAATCTCTTACAGCACCGCCAACTATATATGCCTTAAAACCATGCTGTTCAAGAATGCTAAGTAACTTATTCGCTCTGTTAAAAAGGCTATTTGTCATTTCTCAATCCCCATTTAATGCTTGATGATACACGTTTACGTATTGCTGTAAAATGTTTGTTGAATGAAAATGCTGCTTAACATGCTTAAGCGCATGCCGTGAGAACCTGCCCCACTTATCCCCGTCACTAAGTAAGTTTATTGCATAGTCACTAGCCCGTTCCACATCACCTAATTCAATTAAAAAACCGTTTTCGTCTGGTACAATAACCTCAGGTATTCCACCAACATTGGTTCCAATACACGGTACACCACAAGCCATTGCTTCTAACAATACTAATCCAAAACTCTCTTTTTCCGAAAGTAGTAGCTTCAAATCAGCTAATGAAAGTAGTTCAGCAATATTTTTTTGTTTACCAAGAAATAAAACATTTTGTTCGATACCTAATTCTTTTACTAATTGTCTCATCTCTGAATACTCTGGCCCATCACCAATTAACATCAATTTAGACGGTATGACATCCACGACCTTTTTAAAGACATGAATGACATCTTGGACACGCTTTACTTTACGAAAATTAGAAATATGTACAAGGAGTTTTTCATTTTCGCTTATTTTATATTGTTCTTTTAGTGAAGGATTATGCTTTACGTAATATTCTTCTTCATCAACAAAATTGTAAATGACATCAATATCTTTATTCACATGAAGCATTTCCTTTGTTTGATGTACTAAACTGTGGGAAACTGCTGTCACTTTATCTGATTTCTCAATCCCATGTCTAATCATTTTCTTCAAGCTTTTGTCAATACCAAGAACAGTAATATCCGTGCCATGAAGTGTTGTGACTATTTTAACATCACGGCTAGCCATATCTTTAGCCAGAATAGCACAAATGGCGTGGGGCATAGCATAATGGACGTGCAAAATGTCTAGCTTCTCATTATCAATCACTTCTGCCATCTTGTTTGCAAGAGCAAGATCATAAGGTGGGTACTGAAAAACTGGATAATGATTCACCTCCACCTCATGAAAAAAGATATTAGAATAGTGATCTTTCAAACGGAACGGAATACTTGAAGTAATAAAATGGATCTCATGACCTTGCTTTGCTAAAAGCATCCCGAGTTCCGTAGCAATCACACCAGAGCCACCAACAGTTGGATAACACGTAATACCTATTTTGATTTTCCGATTATTGTTCATTGTTAACAATTTCTCTCCACTCAAAATATCCATCTTCTAGTGCGCGAATCAATATTTCTGCACCGCCCATGTTCGTTGCAAGTGGTACCTGATAAACATCGCATAGACGCATTAAAGCAATAATATCCGGCTCGTGAGGCTGTGCTGTCAGCGGATCACGTAAAAAGATAACTAAATCCATGTTATTGTTAGCAATCATTGCGCCAATTTGCTGGTCGCCACCTAATGGACCAGATTGAAAACGGTACACATCTAGGCCTGTTGCCTCACCTATTCTACTTCCTGTTGTTCCAGTCGCAAATAATTCGTGATGTTTTAAAATATTCGTGTATGCAATCGTAAAATTCACCATATCAGGTTTCTTTTTATCGTGCGCAATTAATGCAATCTTCATTTACATTCTCCCCTACTCCATTATGTTTTCTAAACCGTACACTAACAGATCGAGTTTCATTACATGATCTATTGCTAGTTTTATACCTGACATAAACGACTCCCGATGAAAGGAGTCATGTTTTATCGTTAAATTTTGGCCAGGTGAACCAAATACTACTTCCTGATGGGCAACTAGACCCGGGAGTCTAACACTATGAATTTTCATTCCATCAAAATCGGCTCCTCTAGCACCTTTTATTGTTTCTTTCTCATCTGGATGACCTTGTTGCTTACTTTCTCTTACTTCTTGAATGAGTTGTGCTGTTTTAACTGCTGTACCAGATGGTGCATCTAATTTTTGGTCATGGTGTCTTTCTATAATTTCGACATCTGGGAAATATTTAGCTGCCATTTTAGCAAATTGCATCATGAGAACGGCTCCAACTGCAAAATTGGGTGCAATTACTGCACCTATCCCTTTACTTTCTGCTAAATCCGTTAACTCTAGCAATTGTTGATCTGAAAAACCTGTTGTCCCAACTACCGGCCTTACTCCGTGTTCTAAGGCTGTTTTGGTATGCTTATACCCTACCTCTGGCGTTGTCAAATCAACCAATACGTCAGCATCGACAGCTTGCAAACACTCTTCGATATTATTATAAATCAATGCATCAAAAGGTGGTAATCCTTCGACATCGATAACTTTATAGCCGTCAAACTTATGGTCAATGCAAGCAACAAGCTCTAGCTCTTCTTCCTCCTTTTTTATCATTCGTAGTGCTTCACTTCCCATTTTCCCTCTTGGCCCTGCAACAATTACTTTAATTTTATTCATCCTTATCACCCTCTGTTTGAATTCTTGTCCATCTAAACTTGTCTCTTGTTTCGATTTTAGTCATCGATTTGTTAAATGCTTCAGATAGATCAATGTCTAGTGAGTTAGCAAAACAAATCATGACAAAAAGCAAGTCGCCAAGTTCATCTTCAATTGAATTGTCCATTTCTGATTGTTTCTTTGGTTTTTCTCCGTAAATATGGTTTACTTCTCTAGCCAATTCGCCAATTTCCTCGGTGAATCTAGCTAGCATACTCAATGGGGAAAAATAACCTTCTTTAAATTGAGAGATGTACCGGTCAACACGTTGCTGCATTTGCTCGGTATGGTATTTTTCGGTAGTCATACATTATACCCCTTATTCTATTCTAATACTTTACATGTTAGCTAAAAGTTCAATTTTTGACAAATAATTCATCTGCTGACTAAAATATGTATAGTTCATACTATCTGAATTAAGTGGAAAACTAATGGAACAAGAATGAAAGGAATAATGAGGTGGGTATGTTGGGTATTCGATTAAAATTCAAAAATATATTTTTTATTCTACTTGGTGCAGCTATATTTTCATTTGGAATCGTTCATTTCAATATGCAAAATAATTTAGGTGAAGGTGGATTTACTGGGATTACATTACTGTTTTATTTTTTATGGGGATGGGACCCAGCCATTTCCAATATTATCCTGAACATTCCAACCTTTTTTGTGGGCTGGAAATTTTTAAGTAGAAATACATTTTTCTACACGATAATAGGAACTTTTGCAGTATCGATCTTTTTATACTTATTTCAGCTAAATCCTTATGAACTGCACTTACAATCAGACATGACACTTGTCGCATTGTTCGCTGGTGTTTCGATTGGTGTCGGGTTAGGCATTATTTTTCGTTATGGTGGTACAACCGGTGGTGTCGACATTATCGCCCGGGTCATGCATAAATATGCGGGCTGGAGTATGGGGCGTACAATGTTTTTATTTGATGCTGTAGTCATTACGACATCCATTATTACCTACCTCGAATTAGTAGAAGGGATGTACACATTAGTTGCTGTATATATTGGCGCACGTGTCATCGACTTTCTTCAGGAAGGTGCCTATGCAGCTAGAGGCGCAACCATTATCTCTGGGTTTAGTGATCAAATTGCCGATAAAATAATGAATGAAATGGACCGAGGGGTTACTGTCTTAGCAGGAAAAGGCCGATATACAGGAGAAAAAAGGGATGTACTTTATTGTGTAGTTGGAAGAAATGAAATTGTCCGATTAAAAGGGATTATTCATAGCATTGACCCACACGCCTTTGTCGCTGTTACCTCTGTCCATGATGTATTAGGTGAAGGATTTACTCTCGATGAAAATAAACAGCCATTGTCAGATTAAAGGTAGTTAGACCTGGCTATTATATGATTACAATAAGAAAAGCACCTAACGCTAGACAGCTTCTGGGTTTATTTATCCTTTCTTATCTTGCAAAAAAAGCTGACAAATTCAATCGTCAGCTTTTTTGATACGCAGGAAAATCATCGGCTCCTGCAGTTTAAATTATTTTATTCTTCGTTATTTGACATGACAAACATCAAAATAAACCGAATAAGTTCTGCTAATGCAACCAGTGCAGCTGCAACATAAGTTAAAGCAGCAGCGTTTAAAACTTTTTTCGTTTGTCTTTCTTCATTATTTCTAATTACACCACTTGATACTAATTGTGCCATTGCACGGTTCGATGCATTAAATTCAACTGGTAGCGTAACTAATTGAAATAAAACGGCGAAAGACATAAATATAATCCCAGCTAAGAATAGGTTCATCATTCCTAAGAACATACCTGCTAAAATTAAGATAAAAGACATATTCGATCCTAAATTTGCAAGAGGCACAAGGGCATGTCTAAAACGTAAAAATGCATAGCTTTCCGCATCTTGCATAGCATGTCCTACTTCATGTGCTGCGATTGCTGAAGCGGCCATCGAATGTCCATGGAAATTATCACTAGACAAACGAACGACTTTTTTTCTCGGATCATAGTGGTCGGAAAGTACTCCACGAGTTTCCTCAATATCAACGTTATATAAACCATTGTCATCTAATATTTTCCGTGCTACTTGTGCACCAGTCATATAAGATGAAGTCGCAACCTGTGAATATTTACGATACGTGCGTTTCACTTTTGATTGAGCCCAAAGAGGAACTATTAACAAAAGAGCGATGTAAAGAAGATAACCACCTAATGATGCAAACATCTACATTCCCCCATTACAATTCATAATTCTTTATAGGTCAATTTTAGTCAAATTACACTTGTAAGTCAACTAATTTGTAGGCTGCCTCTGATTCTTATTTTTCTCAGCCTTGTACTTTTTCCAGGCAACATAAGAAAGTGTTAATGTGATTAAACCTCCTACCACAAAGATTAACCAAATAAACGTCATGCTATCCTTTTTGTGTGTCGTATTGGAAACGTCAAGAATGGTTGTATCTCGAAAGACAGTAATTAGTTGTTCTACATTTTCTGTTCGGTCTGGATTTTCATAAAACGCTTGGTAGCTTTTACTTACTTTCTTGTATTGTTCTTCACTTAAACTTAATTGCAATGCCGGCTTAATGATAGCCCACTTTTCATTTAGCAACTGTAAATCCTCTTCAGTTAACGCTCGTTCATCTGTTGTAGCTAAAGTAGTTTCCACTTCTGACTTCCAATTTATCCAAAGCGGGTCATTTTCGTTCCGAATCGAATCGACTGCAAGAACCAAAGCGAGTGCATTTTTAATTTTCAAACCCCATTCAACCGATGGATCATCTACTATTTTTATATTAGCATCAATCAGTGCTAACATGTCATTCTCCACTTCTAACGGTTCATCTTTAAACATGGTTATTAATTCATCTTTGTGACCTACTAACAATTCTTTCGCCGTTGCAAACCTTCTTTCCTCAATTAAACGTTCGAACTGATAAATTGTTTTCGTAAGACTCGAATGATCTGCAAAAGTTATGCTTGGAAATTGCTGTATTCCTAAAAGGACGGTAATACTAATTAATACGATGTACTTACTAAGATGATTCATACGTTTCACAGAGATCCCCTCTCTCATCCATTCTCTTGTAAATGTATGAAAAAGAAGACAAGATTAGACCTAAAAGCAAAAATTAATAAGAAAGCGGTGATCCTGTTTATAAAGTGTAAAAATCAGGCGCTTTTCTAATTGTCTAGCTCCCGGTGCCATGTGTTTTTCTTAATCGTAAAGTAATAGGCTATAAGTATTGATGCGACACTTAACCAAAAGGTAAAATAGCCAATTTCCCTCATGTACATCGTTAAACTAGAGTAAATAGGCATCATGCCAAACACATAATCAATGACATCATTATGTAGCGTCCAAATGCCTGCAACGACAAGATGACGCATTTTTATTTGATAAAAGGGTGCATACAATAAACCTTGAATGGCCATAGCTCCATGGGATGCAATTAACATATAACCTTGCCACGGTAAGTCACCATTAACTACTAAGGTTAGCAGATTCATTACAACAGCCCAAACACCGTACTTAAACAACGTAACGATGGCAAGTGCTTCTATGTAAGGAGAGTTTTTACCTAATAGATAAAACAGCAAAAAGATTGTGAAAAATAAACTAGCTGTCGGACTATCAGGTACGAAAATCAAAAAAATATCAGGAGTAATTGCTAGTTGGCCCCCGTACCAAATATAACCATAAATTGTTCCAGCTAAATTGACAAAGAAAAGCAATAGCAAAAACGTTCGATTTGTTAAAATATGTCTAACCATCATGTGTTTCCCCTTCTTTAAGAGATATATAAAAGATATAAGTGTATTCTCGCTCCGGGCGCGACTGGCGCTTTTGTTCAGAGTATAAGATGAAGAATCCCTCGTCTAACAAGACGAGGGATTTAAATAAATGATCATTCTTCTTTATTTGCAGATACAATAAATTCAGCCAACTGTTGAAGCTCTTCGTCTGAGCCTTCAAATTGTCCAGCAGGCATTGACCCTGTACCATTTTTTGCGATATCCATGATCTCTTCAGCGGAACGATCGATACCAATTAAACTTGGCGCCGCTGCTCCACCTTGTAAGTTATCACCATGACAATTAATACAAGCCTGACTTGAATATACTTCATATCCAGGGTCCTCTTTATCAATTTCGACTGCTTCTTCCAAAACTGGCTTATTTTGCTCTGCGCGAACTTCCCAATCAACGTGTTCAGCCGCTTCCCACGTTAACCAAATGACAGAAACAAGTCCTAACAACATTAAAGAAGTAGCAATTGGTCGGTGGAATGGGCGCCTTTTCGTACCATTATCAAGAAAAGGTGCCAAAAACAGGCCACCAAACGCAAGACCCGGAATTACTACTGCTCCCATAATAAAATATGGCCCGCTAGCAAATTGATATTTTAATAATTGATATAAGAATAAGAAATACCAGTCTGGTAACGGAATATAAGCCGCATCTGTTGGGTCAGCCATTTTCTCTAGTGGAGCAGGATGGGCCATTGTTAAACTAAGAAAACCAACTAAGAAAACAGCTCCAACTAGCCATTCCTTTAACAAGAAGTTTGGCCAAAATGCTTCCGTTTTACCAGGGTATTCAGAATAATCTTTCGGTATAAACTTCTGTTTATTTGCAGTAATACGGGAATCACCTACAAACTGCATCCCTTTACCTTTCTTCACAGCATTCCCTCCTTTTTAACAAGTAGTCAAAAACTTAAAGTGGTCCTGATATACCTTGCTTACGGATTAAGATAAAGTGGGCACCCATTAAAGCAAATAATGCTGCAGGTAAAAAGAATACATGAATCGCAAAGAATCGTGTAAGTGTCTGCGCCCCAACTATTTCAGGATCCCCAGCAAGTAATGTTTTCGCAAAGTCTCCAATATAAGGAAGGTCCCCTGCGATGTTTAAGGTTACTTGTGTTGCAAAGTATGCCTTATTATCCCAAGGTAAAAGGTAACCAGTTAAACCAAGCGCTAACATAATAAAGAAAATGGAAACACCAACCATCCAGTTAAGCTCACGTGGTTTCTTGTATGCACCTTGGAAAAATACACGTAAGGTATGTAAAAATAGCATTACAATAACAACACTCGCACCCCAGTGGTGCATGCCCCGAACAATTTGCCCGTGAGCCACTTCTGTTTGTAAGTAATAGACTGATTTCCACGCATTTTCAATATCTGGTACATAATACATCGTTAAGAACATTCCAGATAAAATTTGAATGACAGTTACAAAGAAGGTTAAACCTCCGAAACAGTACACAAATGCTGAAAAGTGGTGCGCTGGGTTAACGTGTTCTGGCACTTCGTGGTCTGCAATATCCCGCCACAAAGGCGTAATATCGACCCGTTCATCAATCCAGTCATATA
This sequence comes from Aquibacillus salsiterrae, assembly GCF_028416595.1. Classification (GTDB taxonomy): domain Bacteria; phylum Bacillota; class Bacilli; order Bacillales; family Amphibacillaceae; genus Aquibacillus_A; species Aquibacillus_A salsiterrae. Next base: position 68,478 of record NZ_JAMQKC010000001.1, read on the forward strand.
TTTTTTGCATCATAAGTTTACGCCCCCTCTCTCGGTATTGCTTTTCCAAGGAATAATGTTCCTTCTTCTTCCTTTTGCTCATACAACGCTAAAGGAGCTGGCGGGGGTGTATTTGGTATGTTTACCCCTTCTTTTGTATAGCGACCTCCATGACATGGGCAATAGAATTGGTCTGGATAATCATCATTACCTTGCCAAGAAACTACACAACCTAAGTGTGTACATATTGGTGATAACGCCATAATAGTTCCATCTTCTTTTTTATAAACCCATGCACTTCTTGTTACTTTTGATTCATACCAAGCGTCAACTTGATCAATCTGCCAGTCAAAACGCTGTGGTTCATTTGTAAGCTCGTCCACATCTACTACAGCTGAAAAGCCACCACGCTCACGTGTTTGTAGCACAGGATCAATAGCAAAGCGAACCATAGGTGCAAGCATTCCTGCTGCCATAAACCCCCCAACACCAGTTAACGTGTAGTTTAAAAATTGACGACGGGATACTTGCTTTTTCTTCTCACTCATCTTTTACCCCCCTCTGTGCTTAATAAAGTCATACATGTATGTAATTCTCACAGTTTACTAGGACATTACCATGATAGCGCAAACTAGTTGTCTGGTCAATAAAATATCTCAACTATATTACCAATAAGATGTAATTAATTGTTTGATTTGTTCTATTTGCTCCTTGATCAAACTTTGATTTTCTTTCGAATGAAGATCACCCGATGTCATCGTTGGGAACCATAGTAAATGACCATCGATGTTTTTTTCTTGTTTTTTCCAAAAATGGTCAAATGTTAGAAAGAACACATGTTCAAACGGATGTTCTTTTGCAGCACCGACCCATTTGTTGAGCCGTTCTACTTCATTTTGATAGCTTCCATTAACTAAATAGTAGTATGGAGGGAATAGGAAAATTCTACCTGTGTAATATTTTTCAATTTCATTGCAAAATATTTGTAATAACTCCCCTTGAAATACTACTTTTTTACCTTGTTCATCTCCATTAATGGAAACAGGGCTAAGTGGAATTAATAACGTATCCACATATTCTTTCGCTTCGATAAATTGCTCCAAGTCCTTCCGGTTCATCTGCATTGCAAACCAATCCTTCCTATTATTCCTCTTATTTCTAAATTTATCATAATAAAAAACGAATTTCACCTTTTCGAAAGGGAAATTCGTTTTTTATTGATAAAGGTAGAACTAGCTATCTTTGTTTTTGTTCTTAATTCTTATTGATTTGTTTCTCGGGTGGTGTTGAATCTTTTTTCAAGTTCATCGAGCTGCTTAGAGTAATAATGAAATTTCTCTTTATTGCGCTTGTCTAGCGATTGATCAATTTTCTTTTGAATTTGCGACTTTTGGTATTCAAATAAAGAGATATCTAATACATCCTTGGCTAATTTCTTCTCCTTTTTAGTGATAAAGAAATCATCAGGCAAGAATGGATTATCTTCTAGCACAGCTACATATGCAGCACATTGATTAGAATTTTTGAAACTTAATTGAATATAAATTGGTTCCTCCCGGTTAAGACGAATATCATGGAAAGATTTTTCTGCATCTGTTGTGACAATATGATTTTTATAAAAACGAAATGGAACATCCTTAGAACAATGGGTAGATATGACAATACCTCTCGGACAATAACGTGCTTCTCTAATAAAGTGGACTTTGTTGAGCAAGCTATCGTGATTAATTAAATAATTTAATATCCAAACACTTTCCCTTTTCTTTAGCTGGTAATTACTTAAAAACCAACGAATAAATTCTTTCTTATCTTTAATTGAAATAGATGTATTCAAATTTAGGTCCCCTCCTAATTAAAAGAGACTTTCTTTTTTACAAGAAAAGCGTAGGCGTCTTGCAAGCCCCGACAGGCATAAGACAAGACCTAGTGTGGCGGTCTTTGCCACAAAAGGGATTGACTTATGACCCGAGGGGCTAGGCGCCGAAGCTAGACAATCAAGAAAAGCGTAGGCGTCTTGCAAGCCCCGACAGGCATAAGACAAGACCTGGTGTGGCGGTCTTTGCCACAAAAGGGATTGACTTATGACCCGAGGGGCTAGGCGCCGAAGCTAGACAATCAAGAAAAGCGTAGGCGTCTTGCAAGCCCTGACAGGTGTTGAAGCTAGACAATTCCCGGTACTTTTATTCTTTTTTACTCATCTTCAAAAAAACATATAAGAGGTTGTTCAAAAAAGCACTATAAGTTAAGAAAAGGCTAAAAAAGTTCGTTTTCCTTTAATCGACCTAAGTATTCTTCTACTTCGATATCTACTGGTTCTATTTTAAGATATTCGGTTAAAACTTTTGTTGCTTCTTTTATCCTCCCTTCTTCAACAAGAAAATACCCATATTCTTTCAGAAAATCAGAATCATCTTTAAAATCATTATATGCATCCATATACATATTTAATGCATCATTAAAGGATTCTATCTCACGATGTGCTTTAGCAAGTTCCCATTTATAATATCCTTCTTCTTCCCCAAGTTCTTGCACATGCGTTAGCAAATCAATAACAGCTTGGTTGTCTTCGATATTTTTATAGTTTTCAATTAAGAAAAGTACTGCTTCCTTATAGCCTGGGTCTATTGATACGGATTCCCTAACGAATTGTAAACCTTCCTCCCGTTTTCCTAACCTGTGCGCTAAGACGCCAGTTAGGAAAAACAGTTCTTTATTAAATTCATCTATCCTTAATCCTTTTTTTGCAGTTTCATAACCTTCCTCAATCATCCCTTCTTCGTCGTAGGCCTTCGCAAGGTAATAATATACCGATTGGAAGTGAGGGTCTGTCTCAAGTAATTGTTCCCATACTTTTATTGAAATATCGAGACGATCTCCTCGAAATGCGATAAAGCCATAGCGAAACAAGTGATCTGGATTATCATTTTCCGTAGACTGATAATAATCTAGTGCATTTTCAAAATCTCCAGTTGCTGCGTATGCTTCTGCAAGTCTTAAACCAATCTCAATATCAGCAATCACGGGTTGTACATTCCAGACTTTTTCATAATAAGGAATAGCTTTCTGATACTCCCCAACTGAAAAAGCCAATTCACCCAGGGCAAAATCAATCAATGGTTCATGTGGATTAATGTTTTTCGCTTCTAATAGCTTCTGTTCTGACACTTCGAAAAGCCCTTGTGCTTGATATAAGTCGGCAAGCTGAATCAACGCCTCTACATAGCCTTCGTCCAGTGGTGTAAACTGATTCAACAAGTCAATCGCTGCTTCGTCTTCCTCTAAATCAATATAAATTTCGGCTAACATGATCTTGATTTCTTCTTCATTGGGATACGATTGTAAAAAATCGATTAAAATATGCTTTGCTTCGTTCAGCATTCCCCATCGCATATACAATTCGGCAATCGTAAACTTCTCTTCTTCATTTGCGCGGGGTAGAAAAGACTGTAATAGATTTATTGCATCCTCTGGTTTATTTTGCTCCATTAATTGAATTGCCTTGTGTATTTCTTCCATTTTTTAGTCATCCTTCCTTTTTAACCACAACCAGCGCAAGCAGAGCTTCTTACATAGCAGCAAAATGGCTCGGTAGTGAGACGGTTCGGTATTGACCCTCACCCTTTTCAACAAGAATTGACTGCTTCGTCCTAATTACGTTTCCGTTCATCACTGTTATGATTGGAATAGCTTTATGATAACTAAAATTTGCCTTTTCTTCAATTAAAGGAAATTTCGACAAATCAAATAAGTTGTAATCGGCGTAACCATTTGGAATAATCTCCCCCTTATAAGGAGATATTCCTGTTTTACGAAGTGATTCTCTTGATAACGGTTCTGTTAATACCTTGTCTGGTAATGTATTTATCTGAAAAGATTTAACAATTTTGTTCCACAACTTCTCTGTTTTGACATGAAGATTTTCAGGAATATTATCCCAATTAAGCGTAATCGGAATGTTTGAAAACGATTGGGCCTGTTGAATCCATTGCCATTTTTGTTTTTTTAACTCTTCCACGTCCTCAATCTCAAGGAGAATAAAAGGTACCTTCTTTCTACCAAAGAAACGAATGTGCTCAAGACTTATCATCGACAGTGGTATTTTTGGTACAATCATGTGATCAATCGGCAAATCAGACAGAACTTGTTTAAATTTAGAAAATGATTGCTGAAAAACGGTTTTACTCCGGATTGGTAGCTGACACAAAAGAAGTGTACAACCCTTAAATATATATCGGTTTGAAAGTCGTGGTAGATCTATTTTGTTATGAAGTGGTTGCTCGACATCTACGTACACTTTCCCAGGCCCTACCCAAAAGTTGCTAATATCCATTTCACTAACACGTGTATCACCCTTGATATTGTTTGTGAAACTACAACTCTCTACTTGGATACTTTTCGATGTCCAATCGTTATGATTATAAACATAATCGCTATAAAAAAAATATGACCCCATACCTTGTACCTCCTAACGGAATTTGTACAAGATATGAAGGTCATGCATAGACTATGATGATTTCGAAATTAATTTTTCTAAATCTACAAAGAAGTTTGGATAGGAAATAGCAATACTTTCTTCATTTTTTAACGTAACAGTGTCTTTTGCAATTAAAGATGCGATAGCAATCATCATTCCAATTCGGTGGTCTCCGTGAGAATCTGCGAAACCACCTAGAATTGTTCCGTTTCCTTCGATAATCATTCCATCTTCTGTTGCTTCAATCGTTGCACCTAGTGCTTGTAATGTTGTGACGACTGAAGCAATTCGATCTGTTTCTTTATATTTTAATTCTTCGGCATCGCGAATAATCGTTTTGCCATTTGCTTGTGTTGCAAGTAACGCAATAATTGGTATTTCATCGATAATACGCGGAATAATGTCACCACCGATTACCGTACCATTAATCGGTGAATGTTCGATAAAGATAGATCCAATCGGCTCTCCACCAACCGTTCTTTCTACTGTGACTTCGATAGAAACACCCATTTGTTTCATGACATCGATGATACCAGTTCTTGTTGGGTTAAGACCAACATCTTTAATAGTTACATTGCTTCTGGGTACAATTGCAGCTGCAACCATAAAAAATGCTGCGGAAGAAATGTCACCAGGAACCTGAATCGTTGTGCCAGACAAACGTTGCTTACCTTCAATCCGAATCGTTCCCGCTTCTCTCGAAACATTGCCGCCGAATGCTTGGAGCATATTTTCAGTATGGTCTCTCGTTGTCGTTTTTTCCGATACCGAAGTCACTCCATTCGCTAACAGGCCGGCTAGTAATACTCCCGATTTCACTTGAGCACTCTTCACCGGCGTCTCAAACGTAATACTTGTTAATTCCCCGCCCCTAACGGAAAGTGGGAGAAATTTCCCGTTTTCACGTCCATCAATTGTTGCCCCCATTACCCTTAACGGGATAGCAACACGGTCCATCGGGCGCTTTGTTAAAGAGCTGTCCCCAAATAAGGTGAAGTGGAACGGTAGTCCTGCTAGAACTCCTAGCAATAATCTTGCTGTTGTCCCAGAGTTGCCTAAATTGATTGGTTCTAATGGTTCAGATAAACCTGAAATCCCTTTTCCAACAATTTTAACGGTGTTGTCATTTTTTTCAATTTCGACGCCCATAAGTCTAAAAGCATCAATTGTACGCATGCAGTCTTCCCCGTCTAAGAAATGTGTTACCGTTGTTTCTCCGTTTGCTAACGAACCGAAAATGATAGCCCGGTGTGAAATTGATTTATCGCCCGGGACGTATAGTTCGCCTGTCAGTGATTTGTTAATAGGAGATAATACTCTTTCTGACAATCCAATCACCTCTTAATCCTCAATCATTGTTTCATAGCCTTTTTCAATCAGAACCCGATTACTAACTAATTGATCATTTTTATCCTTAAAACTAAGGCGAAGCACCCCTGTAATGCCTTCTCGGATTTCTAATATTTCGATATTATTAATACTTATTTCCTTTTTCGCTAAAACCTCAATTACCTTAAGCAATGCACCAGGTTGGTCAAAAATATCGACATACAGATCATAAAAAGAAAGGATTGCTCCTTTTTTATTACTATCTAAACCATCTCGATATTCTCGAGCCTGTTCTAAATAGTGATACATTGTCTCTTTATCCTCATTATCTAGCAGTTGTTTCAAAGAGGTCATTTCTTCAATCCAGTCAGAAAGCAAACGACTCATCCCAACCTTGTTTTGAAAAAAAATATCTTTCCACATTGCAGGGTTACTAGAAGCAATTCTTGTTATATCTCGAAACCCGCCTGCAGCAAGTTGCGGAATATACGGATGTTTTTTTTGCCAATGCTTTGCTTGATGAACAAGGGAAGACGCAATTAAGTGAGGAAAATGTGAAATAACACTAGTCATCTCATCATGTTCCTCAGGCTCTAACAATAAGAAGTTACTCTTTGTTCCAATTAATAATTGTTTTAATGCTTCCACATGTTCTGGTGGACAAGGTTTAATCGGACTTAAGATGTAGATCGCATTCTCAAATAAATGTCCTTTCGCAGCCGTAATTCCCTTTTTATGCGAGCCTGCCATTGGGTGCCCACCAATGAATGTAACTAAATCTGATGTAATCTCTCGAGCTGACTCCATAATCGGAGTTTTCACAGAAGATACATCAGATATAATAATTGGTTTTTCAAATACTACCTCTTTCAATTGTTGTACCAACTCGACCGCTTTCGATACTGGGGCACCAATGATACAAAAATCAGCTTTAACGACTGCCTCTTTAAAATCGGTTGCTTGTTCATCAATAATCCCATTCATCGTGCAGTAATCTAGTGTCTTTTGGTTAACATCAAACCCGATGAGATGATGATCCGTTGTTTGCTTCAAATTGATTGCTAATGAGCCACCTATTAATCCTAGCCCTGCAACTAACACAGTTTGTTTCAATGTATATTCTCCTTCTTATTTACGGAAGTAAAATATTCTTTCATTATTTGTTGTAGTTCATCCATATCTGGTTTATTCCCAATTGTAATTCGGACCCCATACGGATGCCCTAACGCTTCCCCAGATCTAACGATAAAGCCTTTGTGCAAAAGATATTCGAATAGCTCATCACCAGGTACTGGTAATTTAACAAACACAAAATTTGTTTCCGAATCATAATAAGAAAGTCCAATAGAATCTAAAAACTTGATAAAGTCTTGCTTATTTTGCTTGTTCTGATTAACAGAGAATTGCAAGAACTCTTCATCTTCTAAAGCAATCAGTGCTGAACCTTGCGCAATCGTTGTCGTATTGAACGGACCTCTAGTAATGTTTAAAATCGTAGCTATTTCTTCACTCGTTACCCCGTAACCTACTCGAAGACCAGCTAATCCATACGCTTTTGAGAACGTTCTAAGAACAATTAAATTAGGGTATTTCTTTAGTGCAGCAATAGTGTCTGGCGCATCGTCTGTTTCTATGTACTCATAATAAGCCTCATCAACGACGATAAGTACATGTTTGGGACAATTATCCATCACATAAGTGAATTGTTCACAATTTATTAGACATCCAGTTGGATTGTTCGGTGTACACAACCATAAAACCTTCGTTTGCTCATCCACTTCGTTCAACATGCCTTCTAAGTCATGATAACCATCAACTAGCGCTACTTCTTTGATTGCCGCACCTTGAATACGGGCATTATGTTTATATTGTGGAAAGGTTGGCGATGCCATAATTGTATTAGTCCCAGGCTCAAGAAATGTTCTACAAATAATATCGACTACTTCATCAGACCCACAGCCAAATACGAGCTGATCTTTATCTACATCTAGTTTGTCTGCTAAGGCTAATCGTAAGTTTGTAGCATATCCATCAGGATAAATTTCTAGGTGCTCGGTCCAGTTTGAAAGGTTTTGTTTAACCTTCGTTGAATAACCAAATGGATTTTCATTGGAGGCAAGCTTTACAATTTTTTCTAATCCATATTCCTTTTTCACATCTTCAATCTGCTTACCCGGTTTATAAGGGGACATCTGGTTAAATATCTCTTTACCTCTCATTTATTTCTCTCCAATCTATGACATCAGTAAAATGAAACGTTGATCCTTGACTTAGTTTTTTTCTGTTTGACTGGATAAGTCTGGTCGTAACACCGTAGCATTTTTTTGATATACATGCGTGATATCTTGCTGATTAATTGTTGTATTAACAGTCATCATCACACGAATACATTTTGCTAAACTACCCGGAACTTCAATTTCTTTCATGCACATAACAGGAACATAAGTCCAGCCTTCTATTAGCCGAAGCGCTTTAGCTGGAAATCCTGCGTTTAAGTCTGAAGTAACAGAAATAAGAACGGACGCGATATCCTCTGGTTTAACATTGTTTTGTTCAACAATTTCCTCTACTAATTGCCTCGTATTTTGAACAATTTCGGTTTCATCATTTTTTTCGACTGTTGTTGCTCCTCTAATCCCTCTGATCAATGGTTCACCAACTCTCCTAAAAATTGTTCTAATAAACTATTTAGTTCTTCATCATTAACTTGTTCTAATGTCGGGTTTCCTACTTCACGTAAAAGTACCATCTGAACTTTTGCATTTTCAGATTTTTTATCTTTTTTCATCCGATTAACTAGTACATTGACATCTATTCGCGGCAGTGTTAAAGGATAGTTGTTTGTTTCTAACCATTGATACAATCGTTGGTATGGTAATTGAGTTTGATAAAATTTATTACTCACACGAATCGCGAATAACATACCAATAGCTACCGCTTCCCCATGGGTAAGCTTACCATACCCTAGCTCCGCTTCAAGTGCATGTGCTAGCGTATGTCCAAAGTTTAAAAACTTTCGCTCGTTACTTTCTTTCTCATCATTTTCGACAATTTTAGCCTTTACAGCAATTCCTTTTTGTAAATGACGGGTTAGAACTTCAGGCTTTAGATCGGTTGTTAAATCCGTAGCTACAACTTCCTCAAAAAAAGAATTGTCACTAATCAACCCGTGTTTAACAACTTCTGCATAACCGGATCGAATCTCTCTTTGCGGTAGTGTGAAAAGTGTATCAACGTCATAAACAACTGCTTGTGGAGGAAAAAAGCTTCCAATCAAGTTTTTTCCTTCCGGATGATTAATGGCAACCTTTCCGCCAACACTACTATCATGAGCTAAGATGGAAGTGGGGACTTGAACATAGTCAATTCCTCGCATAAACGTAGCTGCAACAAACCCTGCTAAATCACCAATCATTCCTCCACCAAGTGCAACAATCAGCGATTTTCGATCGAGGCCATTTTCAATCGCGTTGGTTAAAAGGTTAAAATATTGTTCACTGCTTTTTGAAGCTTCTCCATTTGGTACAACAGAGAAGCTCACCTTCGTATCCGCAGGAAACCCTTCGATGACATCTTGCAAATAGTGTTTCTCAATTTCACTGTCGGTAATGACCATTACATTTTTGTATGATTTTGGAAGGTAGTTTGTTAAATTTTTCCGTAGATTACTTCCAATATAGACACGATATGTGTTCGTACTTGTCTGGACATCTAACGTATTCATTAAAAACACCTTACCTCTTCACGGTATGCATCAATTGCTTCTTTCAATTTAGGAAACTGATCATGCGGAAACTGCTCTAAGAGAGCTTTTGCTAACTCAAATGCAACAACATGTTCCATAACTACAGCAGCAGCCGGTACTGCGCATGAATCAGATCGTTCGATACTTGCGTTAAATGGTTCTTTCGTCTCAATATCGACGCTTTGTAGTGGTTTGTATAAAGTCGGAATTGGCTTCATCACACCTTTTACGACAATTGGCATTCCAGTTGTCATTCCACCTTCAAATCCACCCAATCTGTTTGTTTTACGGTAATATCCTCTTTCTTTATCCCACGCTATCTCATCATGAACTTCACTACCATTTTTTCGTGCTGCCTCAAAGCCAATCCCAAATTCGACACCTTTAAACGCATTAATACTCGCTACAGCTCCTGCTAATCTACCGTCTAATTTGCGGTCATAGTGAACATAGGAACCAACGCCTGCTGGCATGCCTTCGATGTAAACCTCACAAACTCCACCAATTGAGTCGCCATCTTTCTTCGCCTTATCAATCGCATCCATCATTTGTTGGCCTGCTTCTTTGTCTAAACTACGAACAGGAGAGTCTTCTGAAATTTTTACGCGCTCTGCCATGCTCATTTCAGGATATTCCTTGGCAACAATTCCTGCTATTTCACGAACATACCCAACAATATTAATCCCCAAATGTGCCAATAATGTTTTGGCAACAGCTCCTGCAGCTACTCTTGCTGCAGTTTCCCTTGCAGATGATCTCTCAAGTATATTACGCATATCGCGATGACCATATTTTATCGCTCCATTAAGGTCTGCATGTCCAGGTCTTGGACGTGTTACCACTCGTCTAACTTTTTGGTCGGGGTCAATTGGGTCTTCTCCCATCACATCTTCCCAATGCTTAAAGTCATCGTTACGAATGACCATCGCAATCGGCGAACCAAGTGTATATCCGTGTCGCACACCGCCAACGATATCAACAAGGTCTTTCTCTATTTGCATCCGTTTGCCGCGGCCATGACCTTTTTGTCTTCTAAGTAATGATTCATTTATATTTTCTTGCGTTAATGGCATTAAAGAAGGTAATCCTTCCACAATCGTAGTTAGTTGTTTTCCATGAGATTCTCCAGCTGTTAAATAACGCATGTTGCGTCCCCCCGTATATTTATTTTTGTACTACTATATCATACCTTTTCAATCCTGTGTAAATCTAAACGCACAAAACCGCGAATAAAGTTAGATTTTTTTGAAAAATAGAAAAAATACTCGATGAACAAAAGCGCAAGTCGCGCCTTGGTCAGACTAAGGCAGGCATAAAACAAGACCTGACGTAGTGTTCTTTGCCACAGAAGAGCTTGACTTATAATCCCCGAGAGCTATGCACTCTACGCTTTGAGAACCCTTGTTTTCAATTACTTTCATATTTTTCAAAAATATCCAACTTAATCGTAATCAAAATTGACAAAGAAGTAAATCAATTTTTTATCGAAAAGGATAGAGCGCTCGTTTAATTGCCACTAAGTGCTTGGAATGAAAATAACAGAGTATATGATGTACAGTAAATTAGAAAACAGTCAAAAAAAAGCAGCCCAATTCAGCAGTTAGAACTGGACTACTAGATTACTGCTAGGAATAACATTTTGTATTACGATTGCGCGTCTACTAGCAACACTACTAGAAAGATACAAGACGATTAATAAACCCATTTATCCCCGTCTTTATCATAACTAACTAATTCCGCTTCGTTGAAAAATAAAGAAATTTCTCTTTTGGTACTTTCCAAAGAGTCTGAACCATGAATTACATTTTTCCCTGTAATCAAGCCAAAATCTCCTCGAATAGTCCCTGGTAATGCTTCCTGTGGATTTGTTTTACCCATCATTTGTCTTGCTGTTGCAATAACATTGTCACCTTCCCACACCATTGCAAAAACAGGACCAGAAGTAATAAAATCAACGAGATTTTCAAAAAATGGCTTGCCTTTATGTTCACCGTAATGATCATTCGCTAATTCATTAGAAATTACCATTAATTTAGCAGCAGCTAGTTTGAAACCTTTTCTTTCCAACCGGTGGACAATTTCTCCAACTAATCCTCGTTGCACTCCGTCTGGTTTTACCATTAAAAACGTTCTCTCCATTATTACACCTCTTTAATTATGTACTTATGAAAGCGCTAATATAAAAATATTATCAAATTAGAAAGTCATTGACAATCATTTCATCTATGACTTTCTTCGACCAATATAAGTTGCGATGTCTATTAACGTTTGTTTAGCACGATTATCTGGCAATATTTCAATGGATTGGAGTGCTCTTTCAAGGTATCTATCACTCATCTCATAGGAACGGTCAATTGCATCCGTTTGTTTTATTTTGTCAATAATACCGCTAAGTTGACCAGGGGGTGCTTCTTTTGACTGTCTTGCAAAGTCAACCAGCATTCCTTTAACCTCTGCATCATCCATTGCATATAAGACCGGTAACGTAATATTCCCCTGTAACAAATCACTTCCAGCCGGTTTACCTAATTGTTTTTCTGTAGATGTAAAATCAAGAATGTCATCGATAATTTGATAGGACATCCCGATATTATAGCCATACCAATATAAGGCTTTTTCCACTGAATCACTTGTACTAGAAGCTATAGCCCCTAATTGGCAACTTGATGATATCAATAAGGCTGTTTTTCGTTTAATCCTTCTTAGGTATGTACGCATATTTTGATTTAAATTATATTTATCTCGTATTTGTTCCATTTCTCCTAAACACAATTCAACCATCGTCTTTGCCAATATCCGGTGGGCACGTGGATTATCGAGCTCTGAAAGATTTTCTAATGACCTCGCAAAGATATAATCACCTGTGTACATCGCAATACGATTATCCCACCTAGCCTTAACTGTCGGCTTCCCCCGTCTTAATTCAGCTTCATCTATAACATCATCATGAACTAAGGAAGCCATATGGATTAATTCCAAAGACACCGCGACTGTTTTGATTCGGTCTAAGTCATATTGCCCAAACTTTCCAGAAAGCAAAACAAAAACAGGACGAATTCTTTTTCCTCCTGCCTGTAACAACTGACTTGACGCCTGCCTTAACACTTGACTCTTAGCACGAATCGTTTCATTTAATGCCTTTTCTATTACATCTAAGTCTTGTTTTAAATAAGAATAGGTTTTTGCTAATTTCATGTAGTTCACCTTTATTGTTTATAATTTTGAAGGCTTTTCTCCCATATGCATGGCAGCAACACCACCAGTATATGCTTTTACTTCCACATTATTTAGGCCGACACTGATAAACATCTCTTTTAATTGCTTTTGTCCCGGAAAATCTTTAGCAGATTCATGAAGCCAAGCATATTCTTTATAACTTTTTGCAAATAGCCTGCCTAACACTGGCATCACGTACCCGAAATAAAGATAATAAAGTTGCCTAAAACCAAACATGGTTGGCTGTGAAGTCTCTAAGCAAACGACCTTTCCACCAGGCTTTACCACCCGCTTCATTTCACGTAATACTTGAACATAATCTGGTACATTTCTTAGTCCAAAACCAATCGTTACATAGTCAAATGAATTGTCCTCAAATGGTAGCTCCATTGCATTACCGTGAACAAACGACAGTTGAGGTACACTTTCCTTATTAAGCTTTTCTTGTGCGACCGAAAGCATATTTTCACTAAAATCCAAACCGATCACTGTTCCGTTTGATCCGACAGCCCGAGCAAGTGCAAACGACCAATCACCTGTTCCACAACAAACATCCAAGGCTTTGTCTCCTAGTTGTACATTCATACGCTTCATTACATCTTTCCGCCAAGCTTTATGCCTTTGGAAAGATATTATTGAATTCATAAAATCGTATTGATGGTAAATTTTCTCAAACACATGATGAACGCGTTCTTCTTTAGATTGTTGCATGCCCTTTTACCCTTCTTCCATCACTTGAATGCTTTTTTCTCTTTTGTTGTATAGTAATTCCTTAACCGTTTCAAATGGTTGCGGTAGTGAATCCAGCATGTCATTAACAATCAATTGATACTGTTCAATGCACGAATCAACCGCCTCTATTGCTACAGTTTCATTCATATGAAAAGCGGGCCCGTCCGTCATTAACGTTAACACATGAGAATTTCTTCCTGATACGTATGTATCTCTTTCTTTCATTAATTTTCTTACAATTAACCAGTTTTGAATAAAGTCACTTACATTCCCGACCTTTACATGGGTTGCAACACGTAAAAGGAGAACAGACTCTAAATCTCTTAACGATTCCATGAAAGAATCAACCGTATCAAACTCGCGGTAATAGACAAGCATCTTCTTTTCATTTATCTCTTTAATTGCAGAAGCAAGCGTTTGAATCATTGGAATATCATTTAGTTTTGATAACAAATAATAATAAAGTCCGCTATAGTAGTCACCTGCAAGTACTGTCAGCTGTCGCCTCTTCTTGTCCAAGTCAGAATCAGATTCATTATTTGATTGAGTCACCAAGTCATGTGTATCTAATGCAATCTGAACGAGCATAGTAGTCACAATATAGCTTCTCTTTTCTAATGGATCCAAATTAGATTGATCGATAATAGTGGATAAAATAAATAATTTATCATCGTCGATAATGGGCTTCGGAAGAAATTTCTTTAAGTATGAATGATGTAACTGCTTATCGATTTCTTCCTTTATCTCGAATATAGATACGTTTGAATTATTCATGTTGATCACCTCTAGCCCTTTCCTATTATCCCTACTACCAAGAACTTTAGCAGAAGCTTGCCTTTCATACAATTGTTTTACTTAAGTATAACATATCATACTCACAATACCTTTAATAAAGATTACCAATTAGTCTTGATCATTACGCATTTCACCATAACTCGATTGAATGACTACTTTTCCTCGAATTTTCACTGCGGAAGTATGTTCGGTAAATTGGGCAATCATGATTTCACCCTTGTCTAATTTTTCAGCATGATGAAATCTTGTATCTGTTCCACGTGTTAAACCAATAACTTGTACACCATCGTCTAACGCTTTTATAACAATATAGTCCTTCGAATGTGTTAATTCACTCATTGATAATCCCTCCCCCAACTCATATTTAAATAAACGTTGGTGCTAACTTTAAGAAAATCTATCATAAACGTCTGCCCTTTAGAAAAGCAGAGTAGACAGCTCTTGGATTTTGTTATACTTTCTTATCTTTGAACAAAAGCGCGGGGCGCATTGCCTAGCCTAAGGCAAGCTTAAGCAGAAAATCCATGTGCGCTCTTTGCCACAAAGATTTTCTGCTTAAGACCTCGAGGGGGTAGGCGCCCGGAGCTAGATAGTTCTTGGTTTTTTTATGCTTTCTTATTCTTTTTTAAAAAAACAACAATTCATCTTCAACCTAACCCTTAAAATTGTTCAAAATAAAAAGGGTGCATTCGCACCCTTTTTGGCCCATTATGTAAATAATTATTTTACATTATCTTTAAGGGCTTTACCTGGTTTAAACGCAGGGACTTTGCTTGCAGGGATTTCGATTTCATCACCTGTTTGTGGGTTACGCCCTTTGCGAGCCGCACGCTCACGTACCTCGAAGTTCCCGAAACCAATTAATTGTACTTTATCTCCATTTTTGAGTGAATCCATGATAGATTCAAAAACTGCATCAACAGCTTTCGTAGCATCCTTTTTAGAAAGTTCGCTCTTTTCTGCAACTGCATTAATTAGATCAGTTTTGTTCATGACATTCACCTCCTCCCAAAACTATGTATGTGGTTCCTCGAACAAAAACGGATTGTATTCCATTTGTTCACCATTTTAGATTATTTTATACCTATATCACCAAATATGTGGTGACAAGCCTTATATTATACGAGTTTTCGGCGGAATTCAACATAAATCAACACAATCATCACTTTTTATTTCTAAAATCATCCAACTATTCTTTTGCTAATTCATCTGAATGTTATCATAGATGGAAATCTTATGCAAGAGGTTCAGAGCTGTTGTGAGATAAGGGATTGAGCTTTTTAGTGGCTAGGTGCTGAAGCTAGATAGCTCTTGGTTTTTTCTTATCTGTCAAAAAAAAAAAAAAAAAAAACGGCCTGTAAAAAACAAGCCGTTAAAGAATGATTGCTATAAGTCCGCCAGAACCCTCATTGATAATTCGTTCTAGTGTCTCTTTTAATTTATATCTTGCATTTTCAGGCATTAAAGATAGTTTTGCTTGGATACCTTCTCGTACAATGGAACTTAACGATCTACCAAAAATGTCAGACTGCCATATGGATAATGGATCCTCTTCAAAGTCCTGCATTAAATATCTGACTAATTCTTCACTTTGTTTTTCTGTTCCAATAATAGGTGCGAATTCAGACTCAACTTCTACTTTGATCATGTGAATCGAAGGTGCAACTGCCTTGAGACGTACACCGAACCTAGATCCTTGTCTAATAATTTCAGGTTCATCTAACGCCATATCCGTCAGGGCAGGGGCAGCAACACCGTAACCAGTTTGTTTAACCATTTGGAGCGCTTCTGCTACCTGATCATATTCGCGCTTAGCATTAGCAAAGTCTTGCATTAATTCTAATAAATGGTCCTTACCTCTAATTTCTTCTCCAACGATTTCTTTAAGGACTTGGTCATACAAGTAATCAGGTGCCTTTAAGTCAATTTCTGCAATACCCTCACCCATTTCCATTCCAGCAAGTTGTGCATGCTCAATATGATCATATAAATCAAAATTACCAACAATCCGGTCTACATCTCGTAAACGTTTAATATCCTTCACTGTCTCTTGGATCGCTACTTGATAACTTTCACGAAGCCAGTGGTCTTCATTAAGGACCATTACCCAACTTGGTAAATTAACATTCACCTCAAGCACAGGGAACTCATACAATGCTTCACGTAAAACATTATAAACATCATGATCAGTCATGCTTTCAACACTCATAGCAAGAACTGGAATGTCGTATTTATCAGCTAACTCTTGGCGTAATGCCTCTGTTTCTTGATGGTAGGGCTGAACAGAATTGACAACCATAATAAATGGTTTACCTACTTCTCTTAATTCTTCAACGACACGTTCTTCAGAATCAACATAATCGTTTCTAGGTATGTCACCGATAGAACCATCTGTTGTAACAACTACCCCAATTGTAGAGTGCTCCTGGATTACTTTGCGAGTACCAATTTCAGCTGCTTCGTGGAATGGAATTGGCTCTTCATACCAAGGAGTATTAATCATTCTAGGACCATTTTCATCCTCAAATCCTTGGGCACTGCTGACAGTATATCCAACACAATCAACAAGTCGGATATTAACATCTAGGCCCTCATCCACTTGGACAGAAACTGCTTGGTTCGGAACAAATTTAGGTTCCGTTGTCATGATTGTCTTTCCAGCGGCACTTTGTGGTAGTTCATCCTGTGCTCTTGCTCTTTCCCCTTCATCAGAGATGTTAGGTAGCACTACCTGTTCCATAAACTTTTTAATAAATGTCGACTTACCAGTTCTTACCGCTCCAACAACACCTAAATAAATATCCCCGTTTGTCCGTTTCGAGATATCCTTAAAAATATCTACTCTTTCCAAAAAATCCCCTCCCGATCTACTTCGCCATAGCTTTTACGAATCTTTGACAATAAAGTCTATGACGTTGTCCTATCAAATTATGACTTGTTTCTATGGAAAATATAAAAAATTATTAATCCGAATAAGAAAAGCGCAGGGCGCCTTGCTAGACCCGACAGGCATAAGACAAGCCCTGACGTGGCGGTCTTTGCCACAGAAGGGATTGACTTTTGACCTCAGGCGGGCTAGGCGCTGGAGCTAGACAGCTCTTGGATCTTTATACTTTCTTATCCTTTAAAAAACTTATCATAAACACTTATTGGCAGCTACCCGAGCTCTTGTATTAGTTTTAAAACTAGTTAAACTATGTACAAAAACCCTTGCCACATTATATGCAGCAAGGGTCCTTATATTCCTTATAATTAAATCAATTACTCAGGCAACATGAAAACTGGTTCACCGTCTTTAACGGTATATGGTAAAGAATATGCCGGTACAAAAGGGTAATTGTCCGCAAGAAGATAACGTATGTCATCCCCTTCTTTTAGATTATGTTCAAAATTGTTTAATGCTTCGTACAAATCCATTCGATAATCAACAAATAAATTCCCTTGTACATCCATCACTATCGGAAGATTCTTTCCCGAATATGGACTTACTACAAATGGGTCTGTTTCAAGTCCAAGTAACTGCTTATTAATTTTATATACACCTTTTGTAACTTCTTCACCAAAGGGTGGATAGATTTGTTCACTGCGATACACATTAATTTTGTTATAGATTCTCCTAATTTTTTCTGTTATACGTAAGTCAATAATTTTTACAGTAGGATCATCTTCAGGATAAATTAAAACATATTGATAAGGGCCACCATATTCGAAAGCATTGCCAGGGACATTTGCAATGACATTTTCCTGCTTCAACTTAGTGAAGTCAATGATATATTTTTGAAATATAGGAGTATCATTTTCTTTGGTGAAAATAGGAACAAGTCCTTGCTTTTTTTCTACGTAACGGTCAACAGCATCTTGGACAGACTCGAGCTGAACATCATTAGGAACCTGGTTTTTAGCTAAATTTCCACTCGGATAAAGGCAGCCAGTTAACAAAAACAATGCGAGGATAGGTAATAAAAATACTAGTAGTCGCTTCATGATATTCCTCCATTTCTATGCAGTAGGCCCAGTAAAGACAATATAAAAAATGATAATACTTCCGAGAATAAATAGGATATAGGCAATAATAGCAACTAAAATCGCTAAAATACCCTTTAACTTATGTCGACTTAATAAAATAAGCCCAATTGAAAGAAGTAAAAAAATCATACCAGCAAAAGATATGTACATATTTAACATGGATTGTGACAAATACATTCTCTCCTTTCGACCGCAATTCCAATTTGCTCCATGTATTATAACACAAAAAAGATTTTTGTCGTTTTTTAAGTTTTAATATTTTTGAAAAAAGAAAAGCGTAGAGCGCCTGGTAAGCCCCGACAAGCTTAAGCAAAAAATCTATGTGGCGCTCTTTGACACAAAGAGTTTTTGCTTAAGACCTCGAGGGGCTAGGCGCTCGGAGCTAGACAAAAAAGAAAAGCGTAGAGCGCCTGGTAAGCCCCGACAAGCTTAAATCTTGTACGGAAACAATAAAAAAGCCGAGGTAGAAGGGGCTAATTCTACCTCGGCTCGACTAAATAATACCCAAAGTAACGCTGAACTTGAAATGCTTGTGCGATTTATTCTATGCCAATCCAAGCGTTTGTGTATCATCATCTGCCCAAAACTGAGCTATTTTTTAAATAGTTGACTTAAAGAGTTTAAATCTGTTGGTATTTTATTATTCGTAATCGATTCAACTATTTTATCTTCTTTCTCCTTAGACACAGGTTTATCCGCCATTTTTGCTAATTGCTTCACCAGATTTCTAACCGTTTTTTCATCGGAAAGATCTGCATTTTGAAGTGAATTAGCAACATTTAAAATTTGGTCTGGTCTTATATTAGACTTCTTTTGAATTTGATCGAACATATTTTTTTGAAAATCGCTCACAGTTACTCCTCCTTGCCTTATTCATTCACAAGCAGTATATGCAGGAGGGCATCTGTCCGTTCATTCTGATTGAGTAGAATATCGATTACTTAGGATAGAGGAAAGGTCCTCCATCTCATGTCTGCGCAATCTAGTCATCAGTTGGTCGACGACAGCTTTTGGCTTTTCATCTTCAAAAAGAATCTGATATAACCCTTGGGTGATTGGCATTTCAATGTTTTGTTTCCTTGATAACTCATAAGCTGCTCTTGTAGTCCTTACCCCTTCAACAACCATTCCCATTTTATCTAATACTTCCGCTAAGTCATGTCCCTTACCTAACAAATTACCAGCCTTCCAATTTCTACTATGGATACTTGTACAAGTAACAATCAAGTCCCCTACCCCTGATAATCCGATAAAGGTCAGGGGATTTGCTCCCATTGATGAACCTAACCTTGCAATTTCAGCTAGGCCTCGCGTCATTAGAGCAGCCTTCGCATTGTCCCCATAGCCTAGTCCGTCAGAAATACCAGCGCCTAGGGCAATAATATTTTTTAGTGCACCGCCAAGTTCGACACCTATCATGTCTGGACTTGTATAAACGCGAAAGTTCTCATTGATAAACAAATCTTGAACTTTTTCAGCTTCTTTCAAATTTGTCGAAGAGGCGGTTACGGTCGTCGGATGGCGTTGACTCACCTCTTCTGCGTGACTTGGACCCGATAAAACAACAATCTTATTGTATAAATCGTTTGATAGCTCTTCAGCCATCATTTCTGATACACGCTTCAATGTACCTGGTTCAATACCCTTTGTTCCATGTATCATCGTTACTTTATGGTCTAGCACTTTATTTAAAGAAGAACATACTTCTCGTATTGCTTTAGTTGGTACGACAACGAGGACTGTCGAAACATCTTTAACCGCTTCATCCAACTGATAATAAGCAACGATTTTTTCAGGCAGGTGTACACCTGGTAAATATTTTTCGTTTTGACGGCGTTGATTCATTTCATTTGCATGATCTTGTTTGTGGGTCCATAGGCGAACATCATGGTCATTATCTGCTAGCACCATCGCTAAAGCAGTTCCCCAACTTCCTGCTCCCAATACAGCCACTTTCTCCACTACTTCCCCTCCTTTAGCTCCTCTGTCTTGCATATATCTTGATTGGTGTTCCTTCAAAGCCAAATGCATCACGAATTCGGTTTTCTAAAAACCTTTCGTAAGTGAAATGCATTAACTCTGGGTCATTAACAAACACAACGAAGGTTGGAGGTTTAATTGCTACTTGAGTCGCATAAAGTATCTTTAAGCGTTGGCCTTTTACCGTTGGTGTCGGGTTCATCGCAAGAGCATCCATAATAACGTCGTTTAATACGTTTGTTTCTACACGTTTTGAATGGTTTTCACTTGCTTCCATCACTTTTGGTATCAGTGTATGAATTCGTTTTTTTGTTTTTGCTGATAAAAATACAATCGGCGCATAATCTAAAAACTGAAAATGGGCTCTGATCTTGTCTTCAAATTCTTTTATTGCCTTCTCATGTGATTCAATGGTATCCCATTTATTTACGACGATAACAACAGCTTTTCCAGCTTCATGCGCATACCCAGCAATCTTCTTATCCTGTTCGATTATTCCGGTATCTGCATCAATCAAAGTCAAAACAACATCAGATCGCTCAATTGCCCGGAGTGCACGTAAGATGCTATATTTCTCAGTTGATTCATAGATTTTACCGCGTTTTCTCATCCCTGCCGTATCAATAATAACAAAATCCTGATCGTCTTTCGTAAAAGGGGTGTCAATGGCATCTCTTGTCGTACCTGCAATATCACTCACAATGACTCGCTCTTGATTCAAAAGTGCATTGACTAAAGAGGATTTTCCAACGTTAGGTCTACCAATTAAGCTAAAATAAATCGTATCGTCTTCGGGTTCTTCTTGAACAACTTCCGGAAAATAACTAACTACTGCATCTAACAAATCCCCTAACCCCAAGCCATGTGTCCCAGAAATCGGATAAGGTTCACCAAAGCCTAAGGAATAAAATTCATAAACATCTTCTCGCATTTCAGGATTGTCCACTTTATTGACAGCAAGAACGACAGGTTTATTTGATTTATAAAGAATTTTAGCTACTTCTTCGTCTGCTGCTGTAATTCCTTCCCTACCATTTACCATAAATATGATTACATCGGCTTCATCAATTGCGACGGCCGCTTGTTCTCGCATCTGCACAAGTAAAGGTTCGTCCCCGAGTTCAATTCCACCTGTGTCAATAACATTGAATGTGTTTGTTAACCATTCTGCTTGCGAATAAATTCGATCACGGGTGACTCCGGGCACATCCTCGACAATTGATATTCGCTCTCCTGCTAACCGGTTAAAGATCGTTGATTTCCCTACATTCGGTCTGCCAACGATTGCTACTACTGATTTTCTCACGAAAGGTACATCCTTTCCATTTTACAAATTTCATTGCTTCTTAACTTGTATATTTTAGCAAATACGTTAATTTTAAACAATACAGAGTAATTTCTCTCACTTAATGTTTGACAATAATATATAGCTCATCACTTAATGCGTGACTGATTCCATCCAATATTGCTTCTAAATTTGCCGCGACATTGTCCATTTCCTCTTTTGTCTCACACAAAAAGATTGGCGCACCGCCATCAATTTTGCTCTTATTTGTTGTTATGACAGAAAGGACAGCTTTTTCTATATTCATTTACTTGGACTCTCCTTTTTCCTTGCTTTTGACTCTGATGGCATCCGAATAGCATTTTCTAATACCGGTACAGCACCAATCACACGCTTTGCTCGTTCAACGTCTGGGTCTTGCGGAAGGATAAAGACACCAATTCTTCCATCATCTAAATCACGCTTAATCAACGGAACTAATGCGGGCGTTCCTGAGTCACGGAACACACCCATTGAAACCGATACATCGTGTAATATAGCCTGCCTTTGTCCTAAGTTTGCTATCGTTGTCCTTACATCAGCATTCTTGGGTGTTATGATAAACCCCATACCATATTTTAAAATTTCTTTCTGTCTAGCAGGTAAACCAATATTCATTATATAAATCGTGTCAACATACAGTCCTGCACCATCAAAATGAATGTCACTTTGTTCAATATCAACAATATCTTTTAATGTTGAACCACTCATGAATTTCCGTATGATTAGATAACAAATGATAGTAGCTATGATAGCAACCCAAACATTCCATACAAGGTAACAAAGAGTACTAATTAATGAAGTGAA
Source organism: Aquibacillus salsiterrae (assembly GCF_028416595.1). Classification (GTDB taxonomy): domain Bacteria; phylum Bacillota; class Bacilli; order Bacillales; family Amphibacillaceae; genus Aquibacillus_A; species Aquibacillus_A salsiterrae. Next base: position 90,885 of record NZ_JAMQKC010000001.1, read on the forward strand.
AATAACTAAGTAGTTCCTTCCTTCAAATGCGACAGCAATTCCTTCTATGTACGTTTTCCCACGTGGTACAAGCTCAAAACTATCAAGCTCAGATAACGTGTTTCTTTCCATATTTCTAACCTCTCTAAACTGTGAGGCAGCTATTGTTAGGAAAGTCACCGCTGTAAATTCTTTTTCCATAATAGCTGGTACTGCTACCGAACCAAGTCCTGCAGCAATAAAACCTAACGCTATGTGTATGACCTTTCCATGCAAATAGGTTGGATACTGTCGGTAATCTGTTTTAAGCATGACAAACCTTGCTATAGTTCCAACAATTACACCGAATAAGATAGGGTATGTATATTCATTCATGGGTCCACCTCTTCTTTTGTTTTTCCACTAGTTGTAAAAACATGTCCATACGTAATCTTAATTCGACAATTCCTCGGATCACTACCAATAATCCGAACCCTATGAAAACCAAATCAAGAAAGGCTAATTCGCCAATTTCAGGGGAAAATCCGTAGCTCCTTAAGATTAAACCGTGAAGAATTTCACCTGTCGATATACCCATACACCAAATAATTCCACGCTCAATATAGTTTTTCGTTAAAATCATGACAACAAGGATACCAATAACTGGTATGATAATCTCTCGAGGTAAAAACATCCACACAGGGCTTACCTGTTCCCAAAAAAGGATGCCCACATAGCCAAACAATACGCACAACGCACGAATAGTACTAAGCAACCAACCTTTTTCTTTTGCTAAAAATAATAAGGAACAAAAAGTTAAGCTAATGATCGATAGATTAATTTTTAAATCATCGCTATAAACAAGCCACTGGTTGCTTGAAATAATAGTAATTAAAACGGAACAACCCAAAAAAGTTCGAAGCACACTTTTATCCATTAAAAATGTAGCAATAACCCAAAACATCCAACCTGTCCAATAAAACAATAAACCACTCATAGCTAACACCTACCTGTAAACTATTATGGCATTCTTTTATTGTGTCTAAACCCCTTTTCTAATGTTTCCTATCCTCTCATTACAAATAGCAGGTGATGATTGACCCGCGGGGCTAGGGAGCAGAGTAGACAGCTCTTGGGTCTTTTTATACTTTCTTATCTTGTAAAAAAAGGCTTGGATAGAATATCATTTCTACCCAAGCCTTTGAATAAAGGTACTAAAAAGATTCCAATTATTTATATTTGTCTAGCTTGTTTCCAATCATATCACCTAATTGGAAACCGGAGTGGTCTTCTTCTTTTTCATATTGTTTTATTTCTTCTTGATTTTGGTCCATCTCGATTTCTTTTATACTTAACGAAACCCTTTTATCTTTTTCATTAATGTCTAACACCTTAACGGTAACTGTTTGGCCAACTTGTAAAACTTCCTGTGGAGTTCCAATATGCTCCGTCGAAATTTGTGAGATGTGTACGAGACCTTCCACGCCAGGTAATATCTCAACAAATGCACCGAAATTCACTAATCGTTTCACTGTTCCTTCAACAATGGAACCCACTTGGACATTTTCGCCTATCTTTTCCCATGGTCCCTTTTGCGTAGCTTTTAAAGAGAGTGAAATTCGCTCATTGTCCCGGTCAACTGCTAATACTTTTACTTTAATTACTTGTCCTTCCTCGACAACATCTGAAGCCTTTTCGACATGTTGGTGTGATAATTGTGAAATGTGAACAAGGCCATCAATTCCACCAAGGTCGACAAACACACCAAAGTTTGTAATTCGTTGGACTTTACCCTCGATCGTTTGTCCTTCTTCGATTGATTGAATAATCTCTTGTTTTTTAACTGCTTCATTTGCTTCTAATACTGCTCGGTGTGATAAAATTACACGATTTTGTTCACGGTCTAATTCGACTACCTTTAATGTTAACGTTTTATTCTTATAATCTGCAAAATCTTCTACATAATGGCTTTCAACGAGAGATGCAGGAATAAAACCTCTAAGGCCAACATCAACTACAAGTCCGCCCTTTACTACATCTTGAACTTCTGCTTCAAACACTTCGCCATTTTCATATTTTTGTTGCAAATTCTGCCAAGCTTGTTCAGCATCAACTAATCGTTTAGATAAAATAACCTCTTCATCTTCTACTTTCTTGACTTGAAGGGTTAGTTCATCTCCTTCTGAAACAACATCACTTGCTTTCTCAATACGAAGACTAGATAACTCACTAATCGGAACAATCGCATCTACTTTATACCCAATATCAACGAGTACTTGTTTGTCCTCGACCTTAACCACTTTCCCTGTTACTTGATCACCAACAGATAGTTCCTTAAATTCTGAAATTTCCTTGTTCATTTCTTCCATCACATAGACCTCCTTAAATTCCAACACAGTTAGCTAATGATATTTGTCCTTTTGTCTAAGTCTAACTTCTAACATTTATTGTTTTTTGTCAAGCTAACACGTAATTATTTATGATTTTCGAGCAATTTTTTTATTTCATGCATGATTATGTCAGTTACTTCTTGTGCTGACGCTTTTCTTTCTCTTAACTCATCCATTTCTATTGGTTTTCCGTAAACAACTTTGAGTTGGCCAAACTTCCGGTAGGGGCCAACAATAGCACATGGGATAATCACCGCTTCAGATCGAAGAGCAAAAAAACCTGCTCCAGATAAACCTTCACCAATTTCACCCGTTTTACTTCGGGTACCTTCCGGAAAAAGCCCTAACGTATTCCCATCCTTTAGGATTGCTAACGCTTGTCTTAGTGCATTCCTGTCTTTCATCCCTCGTTTTATTGGAAATGCATGAACCCCCCGCAAAATCCCACCTACCAATTTATTGGAAAATAATTCCTCTTTGGCCATAAAATAAATATCTCTTGGACAAGTAATCCCGACAATTGGGGGATCTAAATTGGATATATGATTAGAACAAATAATTACTGGTCCTGATTTAGGTACATTATTTTCCCCGATTACCTTCACACGATAAATTGGTGACAGTAAAATCGTACAGAGTGCCTTACCAATTTTGTAAAGACTCATTTTTCATTCTCCTTTTGCCTGCTCTACAATATTTAAGATAATGGTTACTACTTCATTAATTGATAGTGAGGTAGTATCAAGTTCGATAGCATCATCTGCTTTTACTAGTGGTGCAGCTTCTCGTTCTGAATCTAGTTTATCTCTCTGTTCAATTTCTTGTTTTAATTGTTCTAGATTAGAACGAATCCCGTATTCAAGATTTTCCTTCTGTCTCCGTAATGCTCTTTCCTCAACAGACGCGATGAGAAATATTTTCACTTCCGCATCCGGAATCACATGTGTACCAATATCCCTTCCATCCATAACGACACCACGTTTCGCTGCCAGATCTTTTTGTCTTTTTACCATCTGTTTACGAACGTTAGGATGCTTAGCAACGTAAGAGACTGAATTTGTAACACGTTTTGTTCTGATTGCTGCAGTAATTTCTTGATTGTTCCAAAAAACTTTTTGACCGTCTTCCCCTTGCTGCAATTCGATTGTCGATTGGTTTAAAAGATTGCATAGTTCATCTTCATTATCTAGATCAATCTGGTTATTCAATGCCATGTACGTTAACGACCGGTACATAGCTCCTGTATCTATGTATAAATAGGATAATGCACTTGCTGTTTTTTTCGCTACTGTACTCTTTCCTGCTGCGGCTGGTCCATCTATCGCTATTGCAATTTTTTTGTCAGACATTATAAAACAATTCCTCTCATTCTTTCTCTGTTAAAAGGATAACACATTGTTAAAGAGGTAGTCTAAGGTTTTTATATGATTTGAGTCATAATCCTTAAACACCCCGAGATATTGATAAACTGGTTCTACATATAGCTTGATATCCGTTTGATTGATAAGTACTTGAAAAATAATTAGTAATAATAAATGTGAACATAGGGCAGCAATAATTATCCGTTCTACTCTTTTCATGTCCATCTACCTTTTTTTCCTTATCTTCCCTTATGGAGGCACTATCTATTCACCTTATATCGTCATTAAACCTAAATAAGTCGTCTTCTTCCTTTTAATTGCCTTTCAAAACAATACTTAATGATCATTTGGCGATCCTTATCATTTATTTCGACAAATTTCAGTGTAAGAATGTCATTTAATTTGTCTTTACGACTACGCACACGTATAATTTCAGCTGTTGCATAAACATACTCATTTGAACCCGATTCTAAAGGCAAGACCATCCAAACATCAATCAGCTTTCTAGGAATAAACTGACCTTTGTCTTGAACAAAGATGGATACACCTCCGCCACTTATATCTTGAGAAATAGTGGTAAACGGCTCTATGCTTTGGTCAGGGTCATCAATCGCAACGTCAATTGACGTGGTGATTCGTACGTATTCCCTTCGTTGGATTCTAACTAATTCGTTTGCTGGATATTCTAAAACTAATGTTGGGATCGTGATAACTTTTTTATCCAGTATTCTAGTAGCGAAGAGATAGATAGAATGATCCTGTCCAACAAATCGGGCATGAAATTCAGTATCCGTAGTGAAGATACCCGTTCTTCCTGAATTCTCATTAATCGGATAATCTACATAAATTAGATTATCTTCTTGTTCCACGACTTTACAGCGGAATCGTTCCAAGCCATTTTCCTTTTTCAATTCTAACATCAACTGTGTACCTATTTTAATCAATACCGTTGCCTCTTTTCCCCCATTTAGTCGGCTTTTATAATGATTTTATCGCAAATAATGGAAAAAGTGCAAGCGCCTTGTAGTGGCAGATTCTAGGGTGTAACCCACGCTGTTGAAATTGCTGTATTTTTTTGTCTTATAAAAAAAAGGGAAAGGTTAAACCCTTTCCCTACATTTCATTATTAAATCTATCTTCGCCTATTTTAAGCTTTTCTACTTGGACTTCTACGCCAGTATTGGCATTAATGAATATGCGGTACGTATCGTCTCCTAGTGTACCGAGAAACTCATAGGCTAATACTTCTTCCCCAAGTTTGTCTTCAATAACTGCTATGGACTCTTCTTGAATCTTAACGTTTGGATTTACCTTGTCTCTTGCTTCTTCTTTAGTCAATGCCGGCTTTTCGAAATTTCTTTCTTGATGATTTTTTAAATATTCTCTTGTTGATAAGCCGAGAATCTCCCCGTTATCTAAAGCCACTTTTATCTGAATGGAATCTGGATATACCCGAATATCGTCTTGTTTGTATAAGAAGCTATAAACTCCAACATTATCATACTGGCTACTTTGAAACAGGACCATATTGTTTATATCAAGACCCTTTAAGTATTTCGTTGCCTTTTCCATACCCTCATACAAACTAATCGTTGGCTCTTTTACTTCTCGGTTGACCATTAAAGATAATGGATATCCTCCCTTAACAGAAATATCGACATACCCTGATTTCTCATTGGTTTGGTAAGAGCCACTATAGAATGGAACAGTTGCACCATCCCCAGACTTTGTCAACGAAATTTCTGTTTGGTCATCTAATTCAAAAAATTTCCGCGCTTGTTTTCGTGCTTTATCTTCAGAAATCTCATCCCCTTGCAAATTCCGATAATCGTGATTCTCCTTTGACATTCCTGTAAACGTAGGACCAAAATCCCCCTCTTCGTAGCCACCAACTGTTTTTTCTACTGTTTTAAACCCATCAATAATCGTATTATCTGCTGGCTCATCATCGCTAGCTAGCGCAAGTTGGACATCCATCCAACGAAGGTTATTCTTTAAAACCATGTTTTGTACATTTCTCAACTCTTTTTCAATCTCTCCAGACTTCTTGTACAGCTCTTTAAGCGTATTGACTTCCTCGTCTGACAATGGTTCATTTTCTAAGTCTCTAACTGCTGTTCGATAACTGAACTTTCCAATGTTTGATAAAAATTCTTCTGTTTTATTGAACGGCAATAGTGTTAACGGTAATTGACCTACATCACCTTGCGCTTGAGAAGTTAACCTCCATATTTCAATTAGTTGTGGAGATAGTTGTTCTTTTGTGTTCATTGCTAACGTTGTCCCTATCTTATCGTGCAACAAGTCCATATAATAGGATAAATCATGAAAGGAGCGCTGATAGTTATTCTCTGCTTGAATTAAAACAGCATTTTTTTCTTGATTTTCTTGGTATCCCCATATCCCTACTCCGATTAATCCTATCGAAAGTACTACAATCGCAATCCATCTTATCATCGCTAGTCCACCTTTCTACATAGAGAATATGTGTTTACCAATCCGTTTAATTTGCGGCCTACTCCAAATCCACTTAGAAGTTGCTGTATCTGGATTAAAATAGTAAATGGCACCACCGGTAGGGTCCCAGCCATTAAGAGCATCTAACACAGCTCTTCTTGCAGAATCATCTGGTGTTAGCCATATTTGTCCATCGGCAACAGCTGTAAATGCCCTTGGTTCAAAAATGACTCCGGAAACCGTATTTGGGAAAGTCGGGCTTTCCACTCGATTTAGGATAACAGCAGCAACTGCCACTTTGCCTTCATATGGTTCTCCTCTGGCTTCACCATAAACTGCGTTAGACATAAGTTTTATGTCATTTTGAGAAAAACCAGCAGGCACATTTACCGCTGTCGGTTGTGGTGGGGTAGTTGTTTGATTGTCGCCTTGTCGGTTATTTGTTTCGGAATTTCCTGTTTGCTCTGTCTGGTTTTCAGTCGGCGTACCCCCGTAGTAAGTAAATTTGTTTCCAGCATTTAACTGATTTTGAACGTATTGTTTATCGTACTTACTAGCTTTCACCAATTTTTGTTTTGTGGTTGGTCCTGCTAAGCCATCTACTTCCATACCAAATTCATATTGGAAATTTCTAAGCGCCCAATAAGTACCCCATCCGAAGACACCGTCAATCTTTCCATTATAAAACCCTAAGTACTGTAATCTTGCTTGCAACTCAATTACATCCTGTCCAGTTGCACCTTGTTGAATCACCTGTTGACTAAAAGCCTTAACTGGTGTTGTAGAGTTGGTAGCTGTTACACCACCTACTGTCATAATTGCTACCACAAATAATAGCAACATTTTTTTTATGTTCATAAGTAATCCTCCTATGAGCAAAAGTTCCATTTTATTTGTAGTTATTTTTCTATTTAATCTAATTTTTATTCATCATGGCAGAAAATCTGAAACTTGCCATTTAATGGGTTTTATTTGTGAGGTAAGGAGCTTTGCTTGAAACGTAAGAAAAGCGCCCGGAGCTAGACAGCTCTAAAAAAAGACACTTGGCATTATAAATCCAAGTGTCTTTTTGCTATTAGTCCTAATTAGGTGTGCAGCATGTTCTTTGTAGGCAGCTGATTCATTTACTCCATTTTTTGAAAACTTTTTTCCGGGAAATAGACAAGCTGGTCATGTTTCAATTGATTGGCTAATTTTACTTTTCTTAATCCATTGATCCAAAGCCCTATCATAAAAGGAATTAAAATATATAACCAATTACTTGTTATTGTTGCTAAAATAAAATCATAAGCACCATGTAGTATAGCAGGAATTATTAAGGCTATAAAAATAGTAATCATCATCTTTTTCGTGCGACGCTCAAATTTTGCTTTCCCCATATAATACCCCATTATAACGCCAAAAAGTGCGTGAGAAGATACCGGAAAAAGCGCTCTTGCAAATGCAAATTCAATTCCATTGGCAATTAAATAAAGAAGATTTTCGACTGTTGCAAACCCTAAGCTTACCGACACGCCATAAATGATTCCATCATAGACCGAATGAAACTTTGTATATTTATAAACTGTATATAAAAAGACAAACCACTTAAAAAATTCTTCTAGTAAACCAATCAAAACAAACGACCTAATAAATGGCATTTGCCCAATTCCTTCTTCTTCAAAGGCATATTGAATAAACATAATTGGAAATACGAGAATTGCTCCATAAAGAAATGTTCTAACGACTGATGATATTGGTTCTTCATTAAACTCATCTTTTAAATAAAAAAAAGTCATTAATGCCAGTGTCGGTGCTATAGCTGCAGATAATAGCGTCAACAATGTCGACACCTTCTTTCATTACTCTAATAACTCCATCGTACCATGAAGCATTAGTGATGAAAATAACAAATTCTGTAATTTGCATTTTTGTTGCAGAATAACACCTATTCATGAGTATTCAGATTTGTTTTTCTTTTCTCTTAATATCTTGAGCGATTTTCCCACCATGAAAGCGACCGTTTTCGATGAAAATCTCATTGTTATCATAACCCGCAGCCACAACACCAGCGATATAAATACCTGGCACATTTGATTCCATTGTTTCTTCGCTAAAGGATGGCCGTCCTGATCCATTTTCAATTGTTATGCCCATGTTAACTAGGAATTTCTGATCAGGTTGGTACCCTGTCATCGCAAACACAAAATCATTTTTAATCCTCATTGATTGACCACCTACTTGGTAGATCACCTCAGTTTCAGTGATTTCTTGGACTGTTGCATTGAATTCCATCTTAACGATTTCTTTTCGCACCAATGACTCAAATTCAGGTAATATCCATGGTTTTATGCTACCGGAATATTCAGAACCTCGATAGAGAACAGTAATTCTAGCCCCAGCCTTATGTAACTCTAATGCTGCATCCACAGAAGAATTCTTACCACCAATAACGACAACATCTTTATCGTAATAAGGGTGTGCCTCTTTAAAATAATGCATCACCTTATCCAGTTGCTCACCCTTAACACCCATCATATTTGGTTGGTCATAGTAACCAGTTGCTACGACCACGTTACCCGCAACATATTCTTTTCGATTATTTCTTTTATGAGTCACAACCAAAAAATCGTCGCCATATTTCTCTACCTTATCAACTTTTTCATAACTATTTATTCTTAAGTCCAACCGTTCGGCAACCGTTCGATAGTATGCTAGTGCTTGATTTCTAACAGGCTTTTTCTTTTCGGTAATAAATGCCACCTCACCGATTTCTAGCTTGTCACTAGAACTAAAAAAAGTTTGGTGAGTTGGGTAATGATAGATGGAGTTAACCACATTCCCTTTTTCTATAAGCAATGGCTTGATTCCTAGTTTTTGTAATTCAATGGCCACTGACATACCACAAGGGCCTGCACCAATAATGATAGTATGTTCCTTCTGCATGTCTTACACCCCTTATTTGTTTGGATAACTTTTGACCTAACATATTAACTATAAGTTAAAGGACTTTGTTATTCCAATCAAATACTCCCAAATTTTTCATTTCGTTTGTGTGGTATCCATTTTTGACACAAAAAAAGTACTCATTAATAACATTAACAAGTACTTTTTAAGACAATATATAATTGTATTTAAATCCAACCTCTAAATCGAGCTGCTTCTGCCATTTTCCTGACACCAACCATATAAGCCGCTAGTCGCATATCTATCCTTCTAGTCACAGCTGTTTGATAAACGTTATTAAAACCCTTTGTCATCACTTTATATAATTTTTCTTCAATCTCTTCCTCAGACCAATAATACCCTTGATTATTTTGCACCCATTCGAAGTAAGAAACGGTTACACCACCAGCGGAAGCAAGTACGTCGGGTACTAACAAAATACCCCGATCAGATAAAATTTTCGTTGCTTCTAGCGTTGTTGGGCCATTGGCAGCTTCTACGATGATGGATGCACGTATGTTTTTTGCATTTTTTTCTGTAATTTGATTCTCAACGGCAGCAGGTACAAGAATATCACACTCTAATTCCAACAACTCTTCATTTGTAATCGTTTGATCAAATAACTTAGTTACAGTCCCAAAGCTGTCCCTACGATCCAATAAATAATCAATATCAAGACCGTCTGGATCATGTAATCCCCCATAAGCATCAGAAATACCAATTACTTTAGCCCCTGCATCATGTAAAAATTTAGCTAAGAAGCTACCCGCATTTCCAAAACCTTGAATCACGACTTTCGTATCCTCTAGTTTTAAATTTTTTGTCTTAATTGCTTCATTAATACAGATCGTTACCCCTTTAGCTGTTGCTGATTCTCGACCGTGCGAACCACCTAAGACAATTGGTTTACCTGTAATAAATCCTGGGTTATTAAATTCATCAATTCGACTATATTCATCCATCATCCATGCCATAATTTGTGGATTAGTAAAGACATCTGGTGCAGGTATGTCTTTTGTTGGACCTACAATTTGACTTATCGCCCTTACATATCCTCGACTCAACCCCTCGAGTTCTCTAAATGACATTTCTCTTGGGTCACAAACAATACCACCTTTTCCTCCCCCATAAGGAAGATCAACTATCCCTGCTTTTAAACTCATCCAAATCGATAGAGCTTTCACTTCTTTTTCCGTTACCGCCGGATGAAAACGGACTCCACCTTTCGTTGGTCCAACTGCATCGTTATGTTGAGCACGGTAGCCAGTAAAAATTTTAATGGAATCGTCATCCATTCTAACTGGAATTCGGACAGTCATCATTCGAATTGGTTCTTTTAAGAGCTCAAACACCTCTTCAGGGTAACCCAGTTTTTCCAAGGCCAACTGTACTATGGTCTGAGTTGATTTTAATACATCTAAATTATCGTTTTGTTCATTTGGATTTTCTGACTGTTTATCGGCTACCATGAATCATTTACCTCCCACGCAAATCATACAAACTTATGTTATTTACCATATATCCTTCTATATCCTTATGTAAACCTTTTATCTTTGGTTATTTCAAACAATAGTATACACGTTACATACTATTATGCAATAATTTACCATAAAAATCATTAGAAAAGCGTAGGCGCCGGAGCTAGACAGCTCTTTGATCTTTTTATACTTTCTTATCTGTTTAAATAAGGAGATTGGTTTTTATTTACCAACCTCCATTAGATTATGCTTTAAAATAGTTAACAACTTGTTCAATTGCATTATTCTCCATAATACGTTTCCCATACTCTTTTAGTCTATAGGAAGTAATTATACTTGCAGACGAAAACTCGGAAAGAATAGCAATTATATGCTCACGGTTTCTTCCTTCAACTAATTGGTCATTCAATTGCATATAGTAACAGTTTTCCATATGATATATTGCGCCCCCATTCACACCAATATCATGCAAGTGTGAACAGACTTGGATTATATTTTCAAAGTTGTCGAAAGCGAAGATTAGTTCTCTACTCTCATCTAGTGTCACTTTCATTTCTACGTATTCGTCATCATAATCTTCATCGTCCGTATAATTATTTTGCGTAACAATTATAAGCATACCTTGTGCTTGCATGATTTGTACTTGAACTAGTAGGGATCCCTCTAGTTCAAACCCTAATTCATCACTTGCTTCATACATCATGTCATGAAATAGTTGATGAACCCTAGGTAAATCATGCCATAAATCTTCCTTCGTTAATCCCCTCTCAATTAAATCATCAAATGTTAGAAAAATCCGAAACTGATTAATAGAAAGCCTTTCTAATCTCAAATGAGTTCCCCCCTATTCCCTTTATCATAACTAGCTTATGATAAACTAAAAATCATCGTCCGAAAGCCTATGTTGAATGATTACTTTAACCTCAAAATATGACATTCGGCGTTTGTTCCAAGACGCAAGGGCAATTTCGTATATCCATACCCCTCACTGATGAAAATAGGTGTTTTTCGAACAAATTTCAATCCGCCCTTCTCATATGGACCGAAGCCAAAAAACCTAATTTGTCCACCATGCGTATGTCCACTTAAAACCAAATGGATATGTTCGATCTCCTTATCAGAGAAACGATTAAATGCACGTGGGTCATGAGTTAATAAGATATTATATGCATCTTCTGTTGCCTGTAACCAGCTAAAGTCATACTTGGGCTTGCCTTTTTTATAATAATCAAGGCCAATAAGATTAAAGTGTTTATTATTTACTTGAAAGGAAAACACCTGATTCTTTAATATATATACACCTTCATTGTACAACATTCGTTTAAAGGCTTGGATATTTGTTTCATAATCGTTATTTCCCCAAATAAAATAAATTGGAGCTTGTAATTGTTTTAACCGCTTAATGTTTTCACGAGCATTTGCTAATGGCACTCCGCTTTCAAGCAAGTCACCACCAATGACGACAAAATCGATATCAAGAGGAACGAGGTCTAATGTCTTTTGGTTAATCACTCGTCTATGAATATCAGAAATAAAAAATAAGTTAACTAACTTTTGATTTGATTTCCCTTCAATAAATATGGGCCGATCATCAAGTACATCATGGTGTGCTTTATATAGCATATAGAAAAACAAACTAGTTAAACTACATAAAACGACTATTATAGTAACTATCATAATTCTCCTTTACTGCTTTCTAAAGCAGATAATAACATAACTTGTTTGTAAGACAAAGAAAAATAGCTCCCGGTAGAATGACACATCGAATTTCTTCAGTAAGCCTAATTCCTAAGTTCTTCCACCTTAAGTTTTCATGTTACGAATTAGCCTGTTAGCTATCTCTCCTGACCTTATTAATTCTACATCAACAAAAACTTTCCTGCATGAATTAAGTGAATTGATTCATGGGACATGTCAGATATTGCATAGGATGAAAACGAACGTATTCTGTTGAAAGGAGGATAATCATGAGCAATACGTACACCAAATATTACTACCCATACATTAGTCCGTTTGACCCATGCAAACCAATCATAAGAAAAAGCTATCCAACGCCCCCTCAAATGTATTTAGGCTTTCAACCACCAAACCTACCCCAATTTGAAATAAAAGAAGCACTATACCGCGGAACACTGTGGCCCGCATTGTACAGTAAATATGATAAGAAAGACTATCGAGGTGAATACGATGAGTAGTCCGAAGCAAATGCCGCCCGAATATTATCAGCAATTAGAAGAAATTCAAATGGTCGATTTTGCAATTGTTGAGTTAAATCTATATTTAGACACTCATCCAGATGACTATGAAGCCATCAAACAATTTAATAGCCTGACATATGAAAGTAGAAAGTTGAAAAAGAACTTTGAAAAGCAATTTGGTCCTCTTATGCATTTTGGGAGAAGTTATTCCCAGTACCCATGGCAGTGGGATGACCAACCATGGCCTTGGCAGGTTTAGAAAGGAGAATTCCATTTGTGGTATTACGAAAAAAAACTTCAATATCCGGTTAAAGTAAGACAATGTAACCCTAGACTCGCCAAATATTTAATTGAACAATATGGTGGCGCAGACGGTGAATTATCCGCTGCACTTCGCTACCTTAACCAACGGTACACCATCCCAGGTAAAGTTATTGGTTTACTAAATGACATTGGCACAGAGGAATTCGCACATCTTGAGATGATTGCAACTATGATCTATAAGCTTACGAAAGATGCAACACCAGAACAGTTAGAAGAGGCCGGTATTGCTCCACACTATGTTAACCACGAAAAATCTTTGTTTTATCATAACTCGGCTGGTAATCCTTGGACCGCGGCGTACATCCAATCCAAAGGCGACCCAATTGCAGATATTTACGAAGACATAGCAGCTGAGGAGAAAGCACGTGCAACTTATCAGTGGATTATAAACCTGTCGGATGACCCTGATTTGAATGACTCGTTAAGATTTTTAAGAGAAAGAGAAATTGTTCACTCGCAACGGTTTAGAGAAGCAGCTCAATTACTAATTGAAGAAAGAGACAAAAAAATAATCTTTTAGAGGTTGTTAAAAAGCCAGGTATAATGACACACAACGAATTACTTCATTAATTTGCTTTTTCCGAAGTTCGTGTATACCTTAAACATTCAAACGAGAGGGAGCATACCAGCTCCCTCCTTTAATTTACTGGAATTGCCAACGTTTGTCCAACCTTTACCGTTTTGGCCGAAAGGTTATTCGCATCCATAATGATTTGCTCTCCCTTTTTTCCACCGTAATATTTCATCCCTATGGAAAAAAGCGTATCTCCTTTTTTCACCTCATAATAAATAGTTGATGCTTGTTCAACTGTCTTCTCGTCTTGCTTTGTTTCGCTTGTTCGCTCTTGTTGTGTTGGTGTTGCTATAACGTTAGAAGGGCTTGTTTGTTCAGACTGCTTGTTGACAACGTCTGCTGTTTCCGTTTTTGTTTCTTCGGTGTTACTAAGCTTTGATTGTGGTTCTTCTTTTTTATCAAACGGTTGTTCATTTTTTGCTTTAATATGAACCTGTTCATACGCAGGATTAGGCGCAAAAGTTACTTGTTCAACACCCTCAGAGCTATCCATTAGCCGTTTCCCCCAAATTTGATAGGTTAACACAACCAAGACAATAAACAAAAATAACACAAACAATAATCGAACTAATGAAAAACTAATTTTCCATTTCATTCTCGTCTTGTTGTTTACGTGAACTTCTTTTCTCGGGGGTAAGTCAAGAACACTTAACTCCTGCTCAGACTTTTTTATGTCCGCTTTCGGTTCACCTTCACGATCATTGTCTATTTCGTCGATTAAATTTCTAAGGGTTTCATCTTCTAAGCCTTTTTCATGTTTCATTATGATCGTCTCCTTTCGGCATGACTCTGAATCGATAATCCCAAACAGAAATCGATAATAAAATGGGCAACTATCGTAACTAGAAGATTATTTGTCCATTCAAACATAAGTCCTAAATAAAAGCTTAACAGAAAAACAGATACCAATAGTACAGGTTTAGTCAAATATCTAACGTGAACAACGGCAAAAAGTGTACTAGCAATGACATAGCCAAATTCTGTATGGATAACACCTCGAAATAGCATTTCTTCCACTACCGAGACAACGAAGGCAATCATAAAGATACTAAAAATCGTTTGATTCTGGAAAATTTTCTTGTTAATTCCACCATCATCATAGTACTTTTCTGGCAAATACCTCATCAGCAATAAGTCAATCAATACTACCGACAAACCGGGTAATACCCCATACCAAAATAGTTGTTTCGGAGCAAATTTAAAGAGCGGTACCCAATCACCAAAGGAATCAAAAAGAAAGAAACTTATTAAAAGAGTTACAAGTACTATCATCGCCTGCGACAGATATAACTGTTGCTGTAACTGTCTACTAGTTAGCATTTGCGCTATTTCTGCTTGCTTATTTTTCATTCGTATGCTCCTTTGAAAAATAATTCATCAAGCACATCCTGCCACGACCCCTGCTTCACTTGCTTACTTTTATATCGTGGTTCCCAATGTTCAAAGGTGAAATCACATTTGTCACAACACATAAATTTAGCCTTCCTAACTTCAGCTTGAAAGGAAGAAAATAACCCATCCCGTCGACACTGTTCCTTATGGTGCACCCATTTTTCCAAATCGTTAAATTTGTTCAATTTGTGGATTTTTCGCTGATTAACAAAGGATTGGATTTGCTTTGCTATCTTATTTAGATCGATGTTGTTTGAAACAATTCGGTTGTCTTTAATCACACCGCTTTTCTCAAGTTGGTAATACAGAAACCTCCATTGTGATTCGGACAACTGATATCGCTCAAGAAGCATATCGTTACTTATTATTACACCGTCATTTTCTGACAAGTAGGTACAAACCATCTCAATCTGTCCTATGGTAGGGAATTCTGCATCAATTAAATTTTTAGGTAACATATTATCATTAGGTGCAGTAAGAACTAAACTCACACTTGATTGTCCATCCCTTCCAGCCCTTCCCACTTCTTGAATAAAAGACTCGATTTGTGTTGGCAGATGAAAATGAATAATTAAGCGTACGTCATTTTTATTAATGCCCATACCAAAAGCACTTGTACAACAAATCACGTCTAATTGCCCATTCATAAATTGCTGTTGAATGAGAAGCCGTTCCGATTGATCCATACCACCATGATAAAATGCACTACTAACTTCGGGAACCTTTTCTGAAAGAATATTAGCTACTTTTTCGGTCCAATTTCGGCTAGTAAAATAAATTAAAGTCGGAACCGGAAATTTGCCAATGATATCCACTAAATAGGTTAATTTCTCGGTAACATCATCACAGTGCTCTACTTTAAAGGCAATATTATCACGGTCCATGGAGAAAATTAATTTCTTCATCTTTGGAACTTGTAGTTGATGAATAATATCTTTTTGCACATCAGGTGTTGCCGTTGCACTTAATGCTAGAACAGTGGGATTACCTAATAATGGAATGACCTCATGTAATTTTAAGTAATCTGGTCTAAACTCATGCCCCCACTGAGATATACAATGAGCCTCATCAATGACAAATAATGATACGCTTATCCGTAATAAATGTTGGAACACATTTTTATTTTGTAACATTTCTGGAGAGATATAGATCAATTTGTATGAACTTAAGTTGGATAACACATCACTCCTACCTTCAAAATCAAGAAAACTGTTAATTGCAACAACTTCTTTAAATCCTGTCGCAACTAATTGCTTTACTTGATCAACCATTAAGGCAATTAAGGGAGATACGACCACTACTGTACCATCTAGTAACTTGGCAGGAAGTTGATAACAAATTGACTTGCCTGACCCGGTCGGTAACACTCCAAGTACGTCCTTGTTGTCTAGGACATTGCTTATAATTTCTTTTTGGCCTGGTCGAAATTCCGGATAACCAAAGTATTGTTCTAAATATTTTTCCAACATTTTAATCACCTATTTATCCATTTGGTTTACGGCGACTACTAGCCTAATATCGAAATAGGAATAGTTATCCCCTACTAATGCCTTTATATCTTTCAAGCGCTTTGAGTTCGTTTGATTCATTGCTGATTTGATCGTTTCAATTGCTTCTTTATTGAGAAATGATGGAAGAATGAGTTCTGGAAAAATATAACTTATCTCAATGATATGGTCTTGAATAGTATTTTGTTTTAAACCTCGGGTACTCGCAATCTCAGCAATAGATAAACCTTTTTGATACAACCTGTATGTGTGACTTGCTGAATCAGTCAGAAACATCTGACTTTTTAAGTCATCAACAAATGAAACTAAAAATGGTGTTACTTGTTTATTATTCAAGATAAACGCAATCAAGCGGTGGACAATATCGGTTAACTGTACTTCAATTTCATGGATTGACTTTTTGTACTTTTTTGATAATTGCTCCTTGCTAAGTGCGATTCGCTTGAAGCCTGTTAACCGGTCAACGAAGAGTTCGGCACTCCGTTGATCTATTTGAGACAAAAATATCTTCAGCTCTTTATACATTTCATCTAAACATTTTCGTAAGTCAGGTTTTGTCTCATGATAAAAATGTTTAACCCATAGTTGCACTTCACGATTATCTGTAATCGCCAAAAAAGAGTTATTCCCTGCAAATAAGTTAGTTGCCGTTTGGCAAAACAATTGAAGTCGTAACAGAAACTGTTCTGACATTCGGTGATATTTCAAGCCCTTCAATCCAACTTGGTTAAGAATTTCCTGTTTGTCCGTTACGTACTGTTTTCCTTTGTCCGTGAGTACCGCAGAATAATTATCAGAAACAGCAATAAACTGTTCTCGTTCGAGTACCGTTATTATCCGTTCAAATTCAGCAAAATCCAATCGTTTGTAGATACCAAAATAGGCAGTTAACTGAAAAATGTGGGCATCCTGAATGGATTGAACAGATTTTTTACCTGTTAGCATATGGTATATTCCGGAAATACTACGATCTAAGCTTAATTTGTTAATACAATCTAGTATAATGAGTGTAAACACTTGATTTTCTCCTTACAATTGGGATAAGGTACATTCTATTCGATTCTAGTGATGAGGAAGTAATAGGAGGAAAGAACAATGCCAACGTATACAATCGTAGATAAAGATACTTGTATCGCTTGCGGGGCTTGTGGTGCAGCTGCTCCGGCTATATTTGATTATGATGATGAAGGACTAGCCTACGTACATTTAGACAACAACACAGGTACAGCTAAAATACCAAAAGAGCTTGCGGATGATTTTGCTGACGCTATTGAGAATTGTCCGACAGAATCAATAAAAAAACTAGATAAGCCAGCCAGATAAGCATACTCCCGCTGATTTACGTATGTTATCCCAGTAACGTTTTCTGTTTTTTTCTTAAAAGATTAGAAAGTATTAAAAATCCAAGCGTCGATACCATCCAGCAACAGCCACGTCAGAGCGCTTTTGTTCCTAACCGGCATAAAGTGATTTAGTTCTACAATATTCTACCACGGAACGGGATCGATTTGCTACAGTCATTTCACAAATAAGTCAGTCCACCCTTAGTATCTAAGTAGTTCAAGGCTTAGTACTTGTACAACTTTTGAATTGTATGGCAGTTTTATCGTTCAAAAAGGAGCATTAAATTTTTTACAATTCAATGCTCCGTACTTGTGACCTTTCACGGTTAAACATTACAACTAGTTAATGCAATTGTATGGGATTTGGGCCTGCCGGGACTTGAATTGATTTGTTAAGCTGATAAGCGCCTACCTGTTCAACTGGAAAATCAAAGGTAACACTGGTATAACCAAAACTTTTAGCTGTTAACAAGATTGCCTCAATCATGGTTGCTGTTTCCTGATTATTTGCTACTTTGCTACTTGAACTACTGATCGTTACACCTTGTGCTTTTACCTTTATCTCTAAATCGACATCACTGTCTATCGTCGCTTCCAAAAGAAAATCTGGTTGATTCTGCTTCATATCTTCCAACGCTTCTTCCATCGTGTTGAATTGATTTGGTAAAGACGGGATAAGTAAAGCTTGATTCGCTTTAGTCCCACGGTACAGCTTAAAACTTTGGTTCTTTGGCTTATCCAACGGCAATGAATCTATATTTCCGTACATTCCAAATGACTCGTTTCGCGAATTATCAGGGTCTACTACTGCTTTGGTAATACCATATGGTGTAAACATGGTAGCAAGTACTTGTTTAAACATCCCCCCGATTGCACTACCCTCTTCCATCTGATAACCGTCCGGAATAGTAAGTAATACTTTGTTTTCACCTAGTTCTAATTGAAAAGCTATTTTGCCAAACGGAAAGACTACCACACCCAACTCTTCTTCATTGATAAACGCATCCAATTGATTATAAAAATTCGCAGGATCTGCATCTGGATTAGTATTGTCTACAAGGGTTAAGGGAACAACATATTGTATATTTTCATCCATCGCCGCCACAGGAATTATCGAAACATTCGGATTTGAGTCGTAAATAATATAACTAGAAAACCCAATGTCTTTCGTAAGCATGGACATTTCATTTTCCGTCATTCCATCAGATTCGTCCCTTTTTCCTGCATCAAAACTATCATTTTTTTCTGCTGCAAAAGGAGCCATATCGCTGTTTTCTAAAGCTTTGTCTGAAGAGGACGTACTTTGCTCAGAAGCACTGTCACTATTAGAATATTGCCTATTTGGAAAAGCATCCTGAAAAATAACAATTAACAGAATGACTACTGCAATTGATGCAATGGAAGGGATTGCCCAAGGAAACTTTTGTTTTGTACGGAACGCGTCCTGTTGATCATCACCATTTATTTTGTTAGATATCTTCTCATACAACTTGTCTTTATCTTGATTATCTTGAATTTTCGGCATTTCGGACAGCATTTTACTTAACTTTTCTTCATTAAAATTATCGTGACTCAACATTTGTTCCCTCCCCTCGATCATGATCGGCAAGCATTCTCTTTAATGTTTTTAAGGCACGGTGTTGGGTCGTTTTCACTTTACTTATCGTCCATCCTAGTGTTTCCGCCGTTTCCTGGATGGAGAACGATTGAATATATCTTAGGATAATAACACTTTTTTGATCGATACTACAATGGTCCAAACATTGATAAACCAATCTCATTTCTTCATTCATGACGGCAACTTCATCCGGCAAGTCTGCCTCATCCTTAATAAAATGACCATTTTCTCCCCAGTCAAAGAAATCAATGATTCTATTGCGTTTTCGTTGCTGTTTGCGGAAAAAGTCAATCGTTACATGCCTTGCAATGGAAAATAGCCAAGTTTTTTCTGAGCTTTCCCCTTTGAATGTGTCATATGCATTTATTACTTTAATATAGACTTCTTGAATAATGTCCTCTGTTTGTTGCCTGTCTTTAACCATGTAAAACACGAATTGAAATAAATCCTTATGATAGTTTTCATAAAGTTCATCAAAAGCGGCTCTCACGCTAGAACCCCCATTTCATTTATAGTTGTCGTCTCTGCAACGAAAAAGTTACAGACTAAGAAAAGCGCAGGGCGCCTTGATCAGACTTATGACCTCAGGAGGGCTAGGCGCTGAAGCCAGACAGCTCTTGGGCTTTTTTATACTTTTTTATCTTTTAGTAAAAACTTGAGGAGGTATCTCCTGAATTCTTTATGGTTTATTACTTTCCGAAATAACTATGTATGGATCACTCACTCTCTATTCATATTAATCGAATCAAATCAATCTATCTAGACCTAATTTAAATATTACATAACAAAAATGGAGGGTGCTGAAGCTAGACAATTGCCGCCAACTGTTTTTTTTACCTACAAAAAAACTTGTAGAAAACTGCTTTTTCTACAAGTTATCGTTTATTTATGTTGTTTCATAAGTAACAAGAAGTTTCAACATTTATTCAGCTTTTTCGATAATTTTTGGAAGTCTAAAAGTAAATGTCGTTCCTTCATTTACCTTACTCTGAACAGAAATCGTACCGTTATGAGCTTCGACAATATTTTTTGCAATGGCTAGTCCTAAGCCAGTTCCCGTTTTCCCATTTTTTCGCTTCCGTGATTTGTCAGCTTTATAAAATCTTTCAAACACAAATGCCAAATCTTTTTGGGAAATACCAGATCCATTATCCTTTATGGAGAATTCAAGATAGTTTGATTGTTCATTAACAGAGACTATGACACTTCCATTATCCTTCGTATGGTTAATTGCATTATCAATTAGGTTTGTTAACACCTGTTCAATTCTGTCCGGGTCAATCGATATGGATGCAGTGTTAACATTCAACTCAGAAATTAATTGAATTTCTTTACTTTCGCAAAGACCCTTAAACTTCCGAACAATTCGCTTAAGAAACAATTCGAGCTTTACATTTTCTCTGTTCAATGAAATATGACCAGCCTTCATCCGTGCCAAATCTAATAATTCGTTAACAAGTCGACCCATACGTAATGATTCCTCATGGATGATTTTAGCTAAATCATTTTTTTCTTGCTTGCTCTCAGCAATATCATCCACTATAGCTTCACTATAGCCTTGCAACATAGAGATTGGTGTTCGAAGTTCATGAGAGACATTAGCAATAAAATCTTCCCTAAGTTGGTCAAGTTTTCGCTCTTCTGTCATGTCTCGAATTACTGCTACTACTCCCCTTATGTACGTTTGGTCGTATAAAGGAGACATGATGATTACCCAGCTTCGGCCTTGAATAAAAATTTCTCTTGAGATCTCTTTTTCCGACTCGATTACCTCTTGAAGTAACTTTTTTAATTCTGTCGGTGATTCGAGTGTATCCGGTTGGACAACGTTATTCTCGTAATACCAGTCTTCCAAAAATTTTTTTGCAGGTGGGTTCGTCACAATAATTTCAGACTTACGGTTCATTGTTATGACTCCATCAGCCATCGAACTCAAGATACTATATAACTGTTCTTTTTCTTGTCTTAGCGCATTGATATGAAATTTTAGCTGTCGGCCCATCCGGTTAAAGGCCATCGCTAATTCACCGATTTCATCATGAGTTAAGATCGGAACTTTTGTATTAAACTCACCTCTCGCTAACTCAAACGCCCCTTCTCGCATCTTAATTAGTGGTGAAGTAATCCTTGTTGATAAGAAAAAGGCAAAAACAGTTGTAAGCACAATCGCAATTCCTGCACTGATAAGGATAATTTGCGTTGTCTGCTCAGTCGTTTCTTTGACCGCCCTTAATGATTGGTAAACATACACAGCCCCGCCTTTGCCTTCAACTGGTTTTCCAACAATCATCACTTCATCATTGCTATCTGGAATCGTTTTTTGCTTCTTTACTTGTGCCTCCTGTTCCATGACTTGCCTTAAATCATTCTCTGAAGCTATCCAACTTCTAGAAATAGCTGGTAACTTATCATCCGTACTATCTGATATCCAAAAGTCACCATCATCAAACAAAATAACGATTCGACTTGATAAATCTTTTACCCGATCAGCCGTTTCGATAATAAAATCGCGATCATCATATTGTTCAATCAAGACTGTTATCTTTGTTGCCGTTTGCATCAAATCCTTTTCAGCTTCAACAATATTAAAATTTTGGAAAAACTGAAGGAGTAGAAATGATAAAATAGCCAGCACAACAGAAACTAACAACAGAAATGTGAACCATAGCTTTCCAACTACACTTCGCCAAAACATTACTCACTAGCTACTTCAAATTTGTAGCCTACACCCCAAACTGTAACAATCATCTTAGCGGCATCTTTTGACACCTTATTTAATTTTTCACGTAGTCTTTTAACGTGCGTATCTACTGTTCGAAGGTCCCCAAAAAATTCGTACTTCCATACCTCTTTAAGCAGATGTTCTCGGTCATATACTTTATCTGGTGCCTTCGCCAAGAAATAAAGCAGTTCATATTCCTTAGGTGTTAAGCCAACTTCTATTCCATCCGCTAACACGCGGTGTGCATCATTATCAATAACAAGGTGAGGAAACTCTAAAATATCTTTCGTTGTATTTCCACTATTAAGTAGATTAGCACTACCAGACCTTCTTAATAATGCTTTAACCCTTAACACAACTTCTCTGGGACTAAACGGCTTGACAATGTAGTCATCTGTACCAACTTCGAATCCTTGAACACGATTAGACTCTTCTCCTTTAGCGGTTAACATAATAACAGGAGTAGTCTTTTTCTCTCGGATTTCCTTACAAACCTCAATCCCATCTTTTCCGGGCATCATTAAGTCTAGCAAAATTAATTCATACTCATTTTCTAATGCCATTTTAACAGCAGTATCACCATCTTCTGCTTCGTCGATTTGATAGTCTTCCCTTTCTAAGTACATTCGTATTAAACGCCTAATTCTTTCCTCGTCATCTACAACTAAAATTTTCGCTTGTTTATCCATCTCCAAAACCCCCCTTTTCTTAATACTTTATGCCTATTATTAAAGTGTTGCAATATAAAAAAGCAGCAATTAAATAAACTTCTACCCTTTTTATCTTTTTAACCTATTTTGCTGCCTCTGCCCGAAGTTGGTTAACTTCTTTTGGAGTTAGTTCGCGAAACTCACCAGGATTTAGACCATGTAAAGTTAAGAAGCCATACTGCTCACGCTTAAGTTTCATAACTGGACAATTAATCGATTCCATCATTCGTCTTATTTGGCGATTTTTTCCTTGATGCAATACAAGCTGTATGATACTTGTGTTTTTTTGTCGATCAGACGATATTATTTTGACAAACTCTGCTTTTAGCCTTTCTCCATCTATCCGTATTCCTTTTTTAAAAGTCTGTAACTCTTCTTTTGTCGGTATACCTTTTACTTTTGCTACATAAATTTTGTCAATTTGATGTTTTGGGTGCATCAGCAAATTAGCAAATTCACCGTCATTTGTTAAGAGTAATATACCTGATGTATCATAGTCGAGTCTACCAACAGGAAACAGTCTTTCTTTCACTTCAGGTAATAGGTCGGTAACAACCTTTCTTCCCTTTTCATCTTTCACACTTGAAATAACGCCACGGGGCTTGTACAACATATAATATACAGGCTGTTCCTTTTCTAAAGGGATTCCCTCTACTTCAATAGCATCATTTGGCGATACTTTAGCACCTAACGTTTTTACAATCGCACCATTTACTTTTACTTTACCAGCTTCAATTAACTGTTCTGCTTTGCGTCTTGATGTATAGCCACTTTGTGCAATCACTTTTTGTAGTCGTTCTTGATTATTAGACATTTAAAATCACCATTTTTCAAAATTATTTTAAACATAACAATAGCGTTAACAATAATGTTAACGCCTAACCAGAAAAAACAATCGTTACGATGACGATTGAAGCTATTATACCAATAAAATCGGCAATGAGTCCAACTTTTAAAGCATCACCCATTCTCCTAATCCCAACAGCTCCAAAGTACACCGTTAAGATATAAAGCGTTGTATCTGTACTCCCTTGCATAGTTGAAGCTAATTTCCCAATAAAGGAATCAGGTCCGTACGTTTTAATCAATTCTGTCGTCATACTTAATGCCGCTGTCCCAGAAATTGGTCTAATGGCAGCGAGCGGGACAATTTCTGATGGAACACCAACCGCTTTTAAAAACGGTGATATAAAAGCAATCATGGCATCCATTGCTCCAGACCCTCGCAAAATAGCGATTGAAACCATCATTCCAAGTAAAAAAGGAAGAAGAGAAATAGCCATTTTTATCCCTTCTTTCCCTCCTTCAACGAAAATTTCATAGGTCGGTAACTTTTTCATTGTGGCAACTACTAATACAAATAAAATGATACAAGGAATAATCCACGTGCTAATAGTTGTTATCAAACTCATGATTTATTTTTCCGCACCCTTCTCATATAAAATAGCCTATCAACAATAATAGCTGAAATGGTAGTGACACATGTAGCTAAGATAGTTGTGCCAACAATCTCCGTAGGGGCGCTTGAGTCATACTGCATACGAATGGCAATTACTGTCGTTGGAATCAAAGTTAAACTTGATGTGTTTATTACCAGAAAGGTTATCATTGACCTACTTGCATGATCGGACCCACTTAGTTTCTTCATTTCCTCCATTGCTTTAATTCCCATTGGGGTCGCAGCATTGCCTAGTCCAAATAAGTTGGCAGTAAAGTTCGATAAAATGTAACCCATCGCCGGGTGATCCTTCGGTATTTCCGGGAAGAGTCTCGTAACCAATGGCTTAAATAGGGTGGTAAGTGAACGTAGCAACCCTGCTTTTTCTGCTATCCTCATCAGTCCTAACCAGAATACTAGTACGCTGATCAATCCAATTGACAAAGTAACTGCCTCATTTGCACTTTCAAACAACGCTTGATTGACGTTATCCATTGTACCGTTAAACATGGCATAAACAATTCCGATTATCGCCATAAATGCCCAAATAAGATTAACCATTTGGATTACCAACCCCGACTAGTTGTTGGAAAATTTGCAACATATCACTGACGAAAGTCTGGTTTTTCTCCTCGTTTTCTTGTTCTGATTCCCGGTAAATTGAGGCTTCAGCAACTAACTCATTATCCAGTTTAAATACCTTTTTACCGATTACATCATTTACCGTCTGGTTGTTTTGCTCTTTCTTAAAATAGGTTTGAATTTGTAATTGGTCTCTTTCATCCTTAGTTAACGGGACAACTATGTCCTTATTAAAGAAGCCACTTTCAGTTTCGTCGGTACCTTTGATTTTGAATGTCTCCATGCCCTTGTTTTGAACTTTCGTCATCTCATAATTGTCAAAACCCCATTCAAACAACCTCATGTGATCTTTCCAATCATCCGGCGCATCTAAAGTTACGACAATTAGTTCCATCCCATCTTTTTCAGCAGTTGAGACTAATGTTCGTCCAGCTGCCCGTGTATATCCTGTTTTTCCACCCGTTGAATAGTCGTAGTAACGAGTAAGTAATTTATTTTTATTTCCCCACGCATACTTTCTGTTTTCAGCTTTATAGGAGGTGGAACCAGTAATTTCTTTGAAAATATCATTTTTCATTGCATAGCGCATTAATAAAGCCATGTCATAGGCTGTGGAATAATGGGTTTTTGAATCTAATCCATGGGGATTGTCAAACTGTGAATTGTTCATACCTAACCATGCTGCCTTGTCATTCATCAAATAAGTAAAACCACCTACACTACCTCCCACATACTCGGCAATGGCGACTGCTGCATCATTTCCGGACCTTAGCATTAGTCCATAGACTAAATCTCTTAATTTCATCTTGTCGCCTTCTTTTAAATAAATAGAGGACCCTTCTGTATAGGCTGCGTTTCTACTTACAGTGACCGTGTCATCTAATTTTCCAGATTCAACAGCTAAAATAGCAGTCATGATTTTCGTAATACTTGCAATAAGATGTTTATCATTTGCGGCTTTCTCATACAACACTCTTCCTGTCGATTGCTCAATTAAGATTGCATTTCTGGCAGATACTTGTGGTTTGGCCATTACTTGTGTTGGTATCATCGTTGCCAGTAAGCTAGTACAAACCAATACAATTAGTAGTCGTTTCAAGATGCTTCCTCCCAACCTTCCCTGTGTCTGTACAAGTTTATGCGGAAAGGACATGCATATGAATGAAATCCCCCAAATTTATCAAAAAAAATATTCTTTTCTTGGTTAGCTGTCACTATTTTTGTCTATCTGTTCTTGAAACCTTTCAAAAAATAAATCCGCTTCCTGTTCGACATCGGCTTCCTCTATATCTGTTGGTAAAGGTGGTAATTCTTCAATCGATTTCAATCCAAAGTAAGTTAAAAAGTCTTTTGTTGTCCCGAACAAGATTGGACGACCAATTCCTTCTTTACGACCAACTTCTTCAATTAACAAACGATTTAATAACGTTTGAACAGGTCGATCACTTTTCACCCCACGTATATCCTCTATTTCTGCTCTTGTGATTGGTTGTTGATAAGCAATAATCGCTAAAGTTTCTAAAGCTGCCTGGGAAAGCCTTGATGACTGAGGAGACTCCATAAGTTTCTGATAATAGGAGGTATGCTCTGGTTTTGTTGTTAGGTGGAGGGTATCATTCGACTGCATAATAGTAATGCCTCTTTCCGCATGATCGTAATCGTATTTCAGCTCATTAATGATATGCTCAACAGTCTTTAAGTCGACTTCCAACAATCGCTCTAATTGTTTCTTCGTTATCCCTTCATCCCCTGAAGCAAACAACAATCCTTCTGCCACAGCTTTTAATTCTTTTATTTGCAATTGTAATCCCCCATGTTGTAAACAATAATCTCATCGAAGTGATTCTCTTGCTCACAGTATATTTCCTTTGTTTTCATCAATTCCAAAATTGCAATAAAGGTGACAACAATATGAGAGCGGGAGGGAACAGGAAAGAGTTGATAAAAGCTAACACCGTCTTTTGTTTGTCTAATCAGCGTAAGCACTTCTTCCATCCGTTGTTTGATTGGAATTTCGGATCGTTGTATTTTCGTTTCTAAAGGTTGTGTCCACTTTTTTCGTTCAAAAATTTTCGACATCGCTGCAATCATATCGTAAATCGAGACATCCCCTTGTTTCATTGGATGTTTTTTCTCCATCTCGTCAAATATTTTTGGCGGTCGTGTATATATTTGATTTGCATCTAATTCTTTTTCTTTTAATTGATTAGCTGCATCCTTATACTTTCGATATTCAATTAATCTTCTCATTAGTTCATCTCTTGGGTCTTCTTCGTACTGATCATCCTCTATTGCTAATTCCTGGTTAGGTAGCAATTGTTGACTTTTAATAGCTAGTAGTGTTGCGGCCATTACTAAATATTCGCTAGCTATGTTTAATTCTAACTCCTGCATCGTACGAATGTAGAGTAAGTATTGTTCTGTAATTTTAGCAACTGGTATATCATAAATGTCTATCTCATATTGATTTATTAGATGTAATAATAAGTCCAGTGGCCCCTCAAAAGTATCAAGCTTTACTTGATAGGTTTGGTGCATCATCTGCAATTCCTCCCTTAGTTTAAGCGGAGTAAACTATAAAGGTTTGTTCCTAATTAGTTAGGAAGGATTAATTGATTGATTTTACTAAACCGTTACATAACTCTACACTTTTTCAAAAAAAGCTTTCGTATCTTCATTTGATAGAACTAAGTACTGATCTTTATATACATCTTTAACAGCATTAACCATTTTTTTACCAATTCCCAGATTTCGATGTGATGGGTTTACAGTAATATGTTGAACAATAGCAGAATGCTCATTATCAATTCGCACGCCAATTGCCCCAAGAATATCTTCTTCTTTCCATAAAAACAATTGCCAATCGGGATTCACTTCATATTCTTTTATCGTTTGTTGGAGTTTCTTAACATCTTTTTCATCAGGCATAAAAGACAATAAACCCATGGCAATCTTTTCAAATGTTTTCTTATAACGAATTAACATAACTACCCCTCATTAACTATATAACTTGTCACCGCGTGTTCCATTATTAATAAGAAAAAACATCATAACTTTATACATCATACCTCATTTAGTTAAAATGATACTACTTTTCACAAAAAAAGTCATGATTATCAGATAATATTTTTAAGACAATTATATTACAAAATAATTACTAGATAAATAAACACGTTTCTATTCCGTTTAAGCTTGGACTAGGGTGCGTTTGCAGTAATAGAAAAAAAGTAGAGGAATAAATCCCTCTACTTTTTTCTATTCTTCCCAAACTTTAACTTCTTTCATCACATCACCATTTCTCATTTTCAGAGCAGTATCTATTCCTTCTGTTACTTTGCCAAAGACAGTATGAACACCATCTAAGTGTGGCTGCTGTTCATGAACGATAAAGAATTGACTACCGCCCGTATCCTTCCCGGCGTGTGCCATGGAAAGTGAACCTACTTCGTGTTTATTTGGGTTACCTTCTGTTTCGCATTTAATAGTGTAGCCTGGGCCACCGGTACCATTTCCCGTTGGACAGCCCCCTTGTGAAACAAAGCCAGGAATGACACGATGAAAAGTAAGTCCATCATAAAAACCTTTGTTAGCTAACTCTTCAAAATTCTTTACTGTGTTTGGTGCATCTGCTTCAAAAAAATCAATCAGGATTTTTTCACCATTTTCCATTACAATACTACCTTTTTTCATAACAATAATTCCTCCTAGTAACTCATTGATAACTAATCTATTTTATCATTTGATTGAATCTCGAGCTTATTCGTAAGACAAATCATTTTTAAGAAGATCTTGATATGTCTCTCTTTTGATCACTAGCTTGTCTTTTCCATTTTCAACAAATACAACAGCTGCTTTCGGAAACCGGTTATAATGACTGGACATGGAATAACCATAAGCACCTGTACTAAACACAGCTAACAAATCTCCGTGCTCAACAGTTGGTAGGTCAAGGTCCCAAATCAGCATATCTCCGGATTCACAACACTTCCCAGCAATCGAAACAGTTTCTGCAACTTTTTGACTTGCCTTATTTGCAAGCACAGCGTCATACTTCGCTTGATAAAGGGCTGGACGAATGTTATCAGTCATTCCTCCATCTACTGCTACATAATTACGGACGCCTGGAATCACCTTTTTCGATCCAACCGTATAAAGCGTAATTGCTGTATTACCAACAATGGAACGTCCAGGCTCAATCCATATTTCTGGGTATGGAATGCCAATTCGATTGACATGCACCTTTACTTCGCTTACTAATGCTTCAACATAGCCGCTTAGTGGTAATGGATCATCTTCGCTTGTATAACGAATCCCGAACCCTCCACCTAAATTTAATACCTTTGGGACGAAAGCGTGTCTCGTTTTCCATTCTTCAAGCGTACTAAACAACCGTTTAATAGCCATCACAAACCCATCTGTTTCAAATATTTGTGATCCAATATGGCAATGTAGTCCTTTTAACTGAATCCATTTGCTTTCGCTGATCATTTGTAACGCTTTTTCAGCTTGTCCATTAGCTAAATCAAACCCAAACTTAGAATCCTCGTTACCCGTTAAAATATAATCATGGGTATGTGCTTCGATCCCTGGTGTTACCCGAATTAAAACGTCCATTTCTGTTTTATAGTTTGCTAGAATGTCATCAAGCAATTTAATCTCATAGAAGTTATCGATTACGATACAGCCTATTTTATGTGAAACGGCCATTTCTAATTCTTGTGCACTTTTATTATTGCCATGCATATGAATTTTTTCTACAGGGAAATCTGCCTTAAGCGCAGTATAAAGTTCCCCTTGTGAAACAACATCTAAACTTAGCTTTTCTTGCTTTGCTACTTGTAGCATCGCAACTGAGGAGAATGCTTTACTGGCATAAGCAACCTGTGCTTTTACACCTAATTTCTCAAACGTATGAACAAAGGCTCTCGCATTATTGCGTATTTTGTTGACGTCATAAATAAAAAGAGGCGTACCATATTTGTTTGCCAATTCTGTAGTATCTTGGCCATTAACCATTAGATGATCCTGTTGATTTATTTCAAGTGGATTCAAGAAATACCACCTCCATCCTTGTTTCTTTATCAAAGCCATCCATAACACTTGTCATAAGGCAAAGGAAAATCCCTTACCACCCTCCTTTGTGACGGAGACAAGGGATTTGTCAATGCTTGAGTACAATAGATAAAGTAAATTTACCATAATCAATAGTACTCTTCAACTATATTAACTGGTTACTTTCAATCTTTTGGTTGTTTATAAGCATTGCGAGGGTGTACAATACTTGGACGCACTTTATTGAGTGGTACAGAAACACGGAATATGATTTGAATCATCGCCTTATAATCAAAAGGTAAAAATGGCCATAAATAAGGGGTGTTTAATGATCTTGTCGTTGTAAGAAGCAACAAATACAAGGAAAAACCTATCACTAAGCCTTTGACAGAAAAGATAGCTGTAATAATCACTAATAACATTCTTGCTATCTTATTTGCGACGCTTAGTTCATAACTTGGTGTTGCAAATGAGCCGATTGCACTAACAGCAACATATAAGATAACTTCTGCACTAAACATACCGACATCAATTGCGATTTGACCGATTAATACCGCTGCAATTAACCCCATTGCAGTTGATAGTGGTGTCGGTGTGTGAATAGCAGCCATCCTTAAGAATTCAATCCCAATATCAGCCATGAGTATCTGTAGCACAATAGGAATGTTTCCCTCTTCATTAGGTCCAATAAATTGTAATTTCTCGGGCAATAACGAAGGGTCCATCGTCATTAGCAACCATAAAGGAAGTAGAAAAACAGACATTAAAATACCCATAAACCGTACCCACCTAATAAACGTCCCGGCCACAGGTGATTCCCTGTACTCTTCTGCATGCTGGACGTGATGGAAGTATGTAGTTGGTGTAATGATCATACTTGGTGACGTATCAACCATGATTAAAACGTGCCCTTCAAGTAGATGATTGGCGGCTACGTCTGGTCTTTCTGTATACCTAACTAGCGGGAATGGATTAAAACCTTGTTTGACAAGGAATTCTTCTACTGTTTTGTCAGCCATCGAAATACCATCTATTTCAATATTTTTAATCTCATCTTTTATAAGGTTAACTAAACCTTCATCGGCGACATCTTGCAAAAAAGAGATACAAATATCTGTTTTCGATCTTTCACCAACTTGAACAATTTCATGGCGTAAGCGTTCATCTCTAACTCTTCGTCTAGTCAGTGCTGTATTTTGAATAATATTCTCGGTATAACCATCCCGAGAGCCCCTAACTACTTTTTCTGTATCGGGTTCTTGAGGACTTCTGCCTGGGTAGCTACGAACATCAACGATAAATGCCTCGTCTACTCCATCAACAAAAATAACAATAAGCCCGGATAGCAATTGATCAACTACCTCATCCATTGTTTTAACTCTAGTCACTTGTTGATGAACAAGCCGGTTTTCTACTATATCAGCGAGTTTCCTAACATTTGATTCATTGTCGTTTATTTCAACAAGTTTTTTTATCAATTCTACAATTAAAGATGAATCACATAGCCCGGTTAAATAATATAAATCAGTTTCTTTTTTTAATAGCGATAACTTTCGATAGCCGACATCAAAAGAAGTTCCAACACCAACTCTATCCTTCATATACGATTGATTTTCTTTAAGTTTGTCTGAGATCGGTCGTTTATTCTTTGTATTTCTCAAGTTAATCCACCTCTCTCAAAAATAATTTCTAATGCCTTTCTTGTCACCGGGGAACCTTTCTTTATATCGTCTTTCCCATCCATTTTGCCGATATCTCCAATTGCAATCACAAGTGGAAGGTCTAACTGGTCAAGTAAATAAATGGTATCCCCATTAATCCTCCCTACTTCTGGAATAGGGATCCCTTTTTTGTCAACACCATATGGTATTTGATTGCCTTCATTATCGATCGCAAACGTGAACCTGCACCATTCCATATTTTTAGTATGGGCTGCAACTGCAATGGCTCCAATGATTTCAATCTTCGGGTCCTCTGCAAGGGAAGATAAAATTTTTTCCCCGAACCCGACACCTTGGACACCTGCATCATCAATTAATACATAAACAGGCTCTTGCTTTGCTTCATGCACGGCTTGTAATACCTTCTCAGGTGGTACTTTAGAAGGATTATTTGTTAATTCCGACAGACTAGTACCTCCCAATTGGTTGGCTAAGTAGTCAATTGTCTTTCTTGCATATTCATCACCATCTGTGATAATGATTACTTTTTTCTGTTTACCCATGAAATCTTTCCTTTCCACACGAAAAGGGTATGCTTTAAAAATTATGACTTGAACCCCAACACTGTTTGTTATTGTTCAAATAAGATCCATTGAAAGAGAGAACCAAAGACTTTGCCAAATACAATCGCCATTAACAACCAAATCAATTGTTGTTCAACTCCGACTCTTTTAGCCAACAGCGGAAATACATTTAATACTTCCGTTAAAGCTGCAGCTAACATTCCAACAAACACACCATGAAAGCTTCCCCAAATCAAGATAAACAACGGAGAGACATTCATCGTTGCCCCAGTGAACGATAAATAAACCCCAAATAGAGCACCTAAGACAACTCCTGTTTCATATGGTTTTACGTAGTCAATACTTTTGCTAAGCTGGACCAATCGTGGAATGATACCTAACACAGTAAGAAAACCTACAAAACCAGTACCTACGACAAGACCTGAAGCGAAACCAATGAAGATTTCAGATAATTTATTGATCATCATTCTGTTTACTATTTAAGTTATTTTCATGATAGGTAACATAGCTGTCTAGGTCTTGTTGGTACTTGAATAACTCGACTTCCAATGGACTTGGTTCATCATTAAATCGTTTCTTAAACAAGTGGTTAAAAAATAAAATCATCCCCACACCTAAACCTAGGGAATAAGGTATTTGCATCCACAGAGGATTCGTTACTTTGTCTCCGGTTAGAAGATAATGAAGTTTCTGCTGAACCTCTTGCATACTAACGTCGTAATGAAAATTCATAATCGCCATAGCAGAACCAATAAAAAGTAATAACCATATCACAGAAACAAGGAATATTGATGGTTTCTTTTGTTTTTGCTCAATGGTCACAATTGTTTGATTTTGTCCAATAAGTTGGATATCCAGCTGTGGAAATTTGTCAACAAGTTGTTGGATGACAACAAACCCATCAATCACAGAAACGCTTTGGTCTTTTTTGGAAATTTGATAAATAAACGTATTGCCAAGACGGTTAACGATATTAGGACTTCCGGTTACAAACGCGATATCTTTAAGCCTTATCTCACTATTCTGCTTAACCGTAATATTTTTCCTTAACCTTACATACATACTTTCCCCCATAGTTATCCCCCTCATTTCGGAGTTCTATAACTAGTATGGGACGAACTAAATTGATTCATACTAGTTAATCACTAAAAAAAATCTACCCCAATAACAATATTGGGGTAGATTCTTTTCATGATTACATACCTATTTGATCTTTTATAAACTGTAAAATTCTTTTTTCCAAACGCGAAACTTGAACCTGTGAAATTTCAAGTCTTTCAGCAACTTCTGATTGTGTTTTATCTTTATAATATCTTAAATACACAATGAGACGTTCCCGTTCGTCCAACTCTCTAATCGCTTCCTCCAAGGCTATTTTATCAAACCATTTTGTATCTTGGTCAGCAATCTGATCTAAAAGGGTAATAGGATCACCGTCATTTTCATATACTGTTTCATGAATAGAATGAGGTAATCGTGATGCTTCTTGGGCATGGACAACCTCTTCAGGGGTAAGTTCTAACGCTTGCGCCAGTTCATTTACTGTAGGGGCTCTACCATAATCCTTGGTTAATTCGTCTTTCTTTTTCCTTATTTTATTTCCTATTTCCTTAAGAGATCGACTAACTTTCACACTACCATCATCCCTGATAAAACGCTGAATTTCTCCAATAATCATTGGAACAGCGTAAGTCGAAAAACGAACGTCATAAGATAAATCAAACTTGTCGATTGATTTTAGTAATCCGATACACCCTATTTGAAACAAATCATCAGGATCATACCCTCGATTAATAAAGCGTTGAACAACTGACCAAACGAGTCTAACGTTTTTTTCAACGAGCATATCTCGAGCGGTTTGATCTCCTTCTTGACTTAATTGAATATATTGTTTTACTTCTTTATCAGTCAGTTGCTCCTCTTTTTTTGATTTTTTTAATTCTATTCCCATAGGCATCCCCTTAGTTGCATAAGGTTTTACTCTTTTTAAATTGTTTGACTAATCTTACAGTCGTTCCTTGATTGGGCACGGAATTTATTTCAACCTTGTCCATAAAGTTTTCCATTATCGTAAAACCCATCCCAGATCTTTCCAATTCAGGCTTAGAGGTATATAGCGGTTGGATTGCTTCTTCGATATTATCAATACCTATTCCAAAGTCCTGAATCACCAATTCCACCGAGTCATCATCCAACGTACAGGAAATATAGATCTTCTGGTCGGTTTGATTATCATACCCATGGATAATCGCATTGGTCACTGCCTCGGAAACTACTGTTTTAATTTCCGTTAGCTCATCCATCGTTGGATCTAATTGAGAAACAAATGAAGCGACTGTTACACGAGCAAATGATTCATTTTGGCTTAAGCTTGAGAATTCAAGATTCATTGTATTTCTCATGAAGCCACCCCCAAGCTTATTAATGCAAATTCTTCACTTTCTTCCAGACGGATAATTTTGAACAACCCAGACATATCGAACAACCGTTTTACTGCTGGAGAAATAGAACATACTACCATTTCTCCGCTGTTTTGTTTTACTTCTTTATATCGCCCCAGAATAACTCCTAATCCTGAACTATCCATAAACGATAAACTCTCTAAGTTAAGGATGACATGTTTTAAATTACTTTTTTTCATTGCAGATTGCCATTCTTGCTTTAAATTTTCAGCTTCATGGTGATCAAGCTCACCAGAGAGTCTTACTAAAAGTACATCTTCTTTCGTTGTTAATTGAACGGAAAGACTCACTACAGATTCCTCCTTACATATTTCTGTAGTGAACCTTTTCTCCTTTTGCTCTTTAAATTCCTCCCTCTCGACAAAAGAAGTGGATATTCGAACAAATTAGCGAAAGTTTGCAGCACCAACCCATGAATTATTTGCTATCTAACCATTTGATCCATTGACCGCTTAAATAATTGGAATAAGCTTGCTGTGTTCACGTCTTCTTTTATTACTAATTTCGTTTCGGATAATATTTCACCATTCTTGATTACTTCCAGCTTACCAACTACATCGAAAGCTTTTAATGGAAGCTCGATATTTTGATTTACAGACACCTTTGTCTCAATTCCATCTAATTTGTCGCCTTTAGAGAACACCACGGAAACAGAATCGCCGGTAACAATATCAACATCGTCTTTGTCTGCTTTCATTAAATTTAACTTGGTAACTGGTTGAGCCTTTTCAAATAATTGTTTTGTTGCAAACTGAGAATAAGCATAATCAAGCATTTTAGTTACATCGCTGTTTCGCTGTTTCGTCGTTTCAGCCCCCATTACAACCGCAATCGTCCGCATGCCTTCTTTTTCAGCAGTAGCTGTTAAACAATATTTTGCTTCATTTGTGTAACCTGTCTTTAAACCGTCTACTCCATCATAAAACTTTACGAGCTTGTTCGTATTAACTAACCAAAATTCATCTTCTGTGCCTTTTCTTAAATAATCTTCATAAATACTTGTATAATTTGTAATTTGTTTATGTTTTAACAACTCCTTCGCCATTACCGCCATGTCATAAGCAGTACTATAATGATTTTTTGCAGGTAAACCTGTTGGATTAACAAAATTGGTATTTTCTAACCCTAACTCCTTTACCTTTTGGTTCATCATTTGAACGAATGCCTCTTCACTGCCAGCAATTCGTTCAGCTAGCGCAACACTCGCATCGTTTCCAGACGCCACAGCAACTCCTTTTAATAAGTCGTTAACCGTCATTTCTTCGCCGGGCTCAAGGAAAATTTGCGAACCACCCATGGAGGCTGCATATTCACTGACACGAACTTTTTCATCTAAGCTAATTTTCCCATCCTCTAACGCCTCCATCACAAGCAACATGGTCATTATCTTTGTCATACTAGCGGGTGGAAGTTGTTCATTTGCATTTTTTTTAAACAAAATCTTTCCAGTATCTCGCTCAAGCAGTATGGCTGATTTGGAATTATCTGCAAGGTTAACTTTGCTTTCTTGATTATTTTTATCATCCTTCTTCGTTTCTTTAGCAGTTACACTTAGGAAACTGGTAGACATGACTAGTGCAATTATCGCAAGTATCGATAAGATATATCTCTTCATTGTAAATACCTCCATATCTTGTAGTATTCATATTTTTTCCATGAAATGAAATTTTTATAACAAAAAAAATAAGGATGGATAAAGAATCTTACTTTCTTTATCCACCCTTATTGTTAGTTAGGGATAACTTTATAGATCAGTTTAATGTTAGTTGGTTCATTTTCCGTAATTCGGAAGGCTTTGAGCACTGTCGCTATCGCATCTTTTGGTAATTCACTATCAGCATGCAAGATTGCTAAGGGCTCCCCCTGTTTAACTTGATCACCAATTTTCTTACTAAGGGTAATCCCAACGCCATAATTAATCGTATCTTCTTTTGTTGCTCTCCCTGCCCCTAAATACATAGCCGCAATCCCGATAGCTTCTGCATCAATTGCATTTACATAGCCGTCTGTCGGGGAGTTAACTTTTATATGATAGGATGCGGTTGGCAATGTATCTAAGTGATCAATTCTTGCTACATTCCCACCTTGTGCCTTAACAAATTGCCTAAACATCGAAAAGGCTTTACCATTTTTTAAATTTTGTTCCAGTGCTTCGTATGCCTCGTCATAGGTCGAAAATACATTTGCTAATAATGTCATCTGGGTGGCAAGCTCTAATGCAAGCTGTTTAAGGTCATAGACATTTTTCCCTTGCAACACTTCAACTGCTTCTCTTACCTCGTTAGCATTACCAATTTCATAGCCTAATGGTTGATTCATGTCACTAATGACAGCAATCGTGTTTCTCCCTAAATTATTGCCGATTTTCACCATTTCCTGCGCTAAAGCTTCTGAATCTTCTAGTGTCTTCATAAACGCACCAGTCCCAGTTTTCACATCGAGAACGATGCTATCTGCACCAGAGGCTAGCTTCTTACTCATGATTGAGCTAGCAATAAGCGGTATCGAATCTACTGTCGCTGTCACGTCTCGAAGTGCATATAATTTCTTATCGGCCGGGGCAAGATTACCCGTTTGTCCAGCCACAGCGATTTTATAGTTATTAACATGATCGATAAACTGCTGGTTATCTAACTCAATCTTAAAGTTTTCGATTGACTCTAGCTTGTCAAGTGTACCTCCTGTATGGCCGAGCCCTCTTCCAGACATCTTCGCCACAGGAACACCAACAGAAGCAACTAATGGAGCAACAATAAGCGTCGTTTTGTCACCGACACCACCGGTAGAATGTTTATCCACTTTGTGCCCTTTAATTGCAGACAGATCAATCGTATCACCTGATTCAACCATCATTTTCGTTAACAAAGCAGTTTCTTGTTCGGTCATCCCATTAAAATAAATGGCCATTAACAATGCCGAAGCCTGATAATCTGGAATCCTCCCATCTGTATATCCATTGACAAAAAAACGAATTTCTTCTTCTGTTAGCGATAATGCGTTTCTTTTTTTCTTGATGATATCTACCATTCGCATGAGAATTCACCTATATTCTTTCACTCTTAGGAATTGTTTTAACGATTTGTTTCACAAACGAAAGAAAATCTTCTCGCACTTTTTCCGTTGTATCGATAACCTCTTGATGCGAAAGTGGTTGGTCTAATATTCCAGCAGCCATATTGGAAACACACGAGATTCCGAGTACACGCATCCCAACATGATTAGCGACGATAACTTCTGGAACAGTGGACATTCCAACAACATCACCACCAACGATTCGCAACATTTTTATTTCTGCACCTGTTTCATAAGACGGCCCTGTATTCCCAACATAAACACCCTCTTTAACTGTTAAACCCAAGTCTTTAGCGGATTGCTTGGCATACTGAATAAGCTTTTTGTCATATGCTAAAGACATGTCTGGAAATCTAGGGCCAAGAAGCTCTGTGTCATTAGGTCCAATTAACGGATTCGTTCCCATATTGTTTATATGGTCTTTAATAATCATTAAGTCTCCTGGTGTAAACGACTCGTTTATTCCTCCAGCCGCATTAGTAACAATAAGCGTGCTAACACCGAGTTGTTTCATTACTCGAATAGGAAACGTTACATGCTCCATGGAATAGCCTTCATAAAAATGAAACCGCCCTTGCATCGTCATAACAGCTTTCCCTTCTAGTTCCCCTATCACTAGCTGCCCTTTATGTCCCTCGACAGTCGAAACAGGAAAGTGTGGAATTTCCTGGTAAGGAATTTGCACCTGATTTTCGATTTGTTCAGCTAACACTCCTAACCCTGACCCCAAAATCAACCCTAATTCTGGAGTATTAGTGACATATTGTTCAACAAAGGATGCTGCTGTTTTGATTTTGGATGCGTCCATCATAATCCCCCTATTTTATCTCCGTTAGAAAGCTTGCACCAAATTCAGGTAATTTCACACCGAAATTATCGGCAACAGTAGCCCCGACATCTGCAAACGTATTTCGCACTGAAAGTTCCTTACCCTTGTCTATACCTTTATGATAGACGAGTAATGGTACATATTCGCGCGTGTGGTCTGTTCCATGATGGACAGGGTCATTGCCATGGTCAGCAGTAATGATTAATAAATCCTCTTGTTTAAGCTTGTCAAGCACGCCCGCTAGTTGTCCATCAAACGCTTCTAACGCCTCACCATATCCTTTTGGATCCCTGCGGTGGCCGTATTTGGCATCAAAATCAACCAAATTTAAGAAGCTTAACCCATGGATAGCCATGTCTATCGACTCCATTAGCTTCACCATACCATCCTGATTATCAACGGTTCGAATCGATTCTGTTACACCTTCCCCATCATAAATATCAGATATTTTGCCTAAGGCAACAACATCAAAACCACTGTCTTTCAACTCATTCATGACTGTTCTACCAAACGGCTTTAAGGCGTAGTCATGACGGTTCGAGGTGCGTTCAAAAGCACCCGGTTCTCCGATAAACGGTCGGGCAATTACCCTTCCAATCATGTATCTTTCGTCCAAAGTAAGTTCTCTGGCAATTTCGCAAATTCGATATTGCTCCTCAATCGGAACAACTTCTTCATGGGCTGCAATTTGTAAAACAGAGTCTGCCGAAGTATAAACAATTAATGCACCTGTTTCGATATGTTCCTTACCCAATTCTTTTATTATCTCTGTACCAGAGGCAGGTTTATTTCCAATTATCTTTCGGCCAGTCTTTTTCTCCAATTGCTCGATTAACTCATCAGGAAATTGGGTAAAGGTGCGAAATGGTGTTTGTATATGTAAACCCATCAATTCCCAATGGCCTGTCATCGTATCTTTCCCGTTCGATGCTTCTTGCATTTTTGTATAGTGTGCCATTGGTCGGTCTGCTTTATCCACCCCTTTAATTTGACGAATATTACTAAGTCCTAGTTTAGAAAGCGTAGGGAGACTCAAACCTCCATCCATAGCTTCTGCAATATGCCCTAACGTATCAGCACCTTGGTCATTAAAACTTTCTGCATCCTTTGCTTCCCCTATCCCAACAGAATCCATCACAATTAAAAAAACACGTTTGAAAGTAGTCATTCTATCATCCTCCTACCACATTACTTTCCCTATTTCTACTATCTTTATGCCGAAATCATGAAGCTCTTTAAGCTTAAGCTCGTGGATGATAGGATTGGTATATATCCCTCAACCTTGCTTTAGAAACATGTGTGTAGATTTGTGTTGTTGAAATATCAGCATGACCTAACATTTCTTGGACTGCACGCAAATCTGCACCATTCTCTAGTAAATGGGTCGCAAACGAATGTCGTAACGTATGCGGTGTAATCACCTTGTTAATCCCAGCGTCAGTCGTTAACCCCTTCAAAATCTTCCAAAAGCCTTGCCTCGTTAGTGGTTTTCCTAAATGGTTTAAAAACAATACGTCCGTGCTTTCCCCTTTTAATAACGCTTCCCGCCCCAACAACAAATAAGCTTCCACTGCTTGTTTTGCTAACTCTCCTAACGGTACAATCCTTTCCTTCGAGCCTTTTCCAAAACAACGGATAAATCCCATTGTTAAATGTAGATCACTAACCTTTAGGGAGACGAGCTCCGTTACACGTAAGCCAGTTGCATATAACATCTCAAGCATTGCTTTATTTCGATGAGAAAGTGGATCGACTGCTTTAATCGTTAATAACTTGTCCACTTCACTAGTTGACAATACTTTTGGTAACCTTCTTTCCTTTTTTGGTGTTTCAATATGTAGACTTGGATCTTGTTTAATGTTATATTCTCGCACCAAAAACTGATGAAACAAACGGATAGAGGAAAGTGTTCTAGCAACAGTAGCCGTACTCCTCCCCATGTCATTAAGGGTATATAGATATTGAAGAATATGTGTCCGGTAAACTTCATCCAACATTTCGATCTTAAGATCATTTTCTAAAAAATGTAAATACTTTTTTAAATCTCTCTGGTACGACTGCAGGGTATTATCGGACAATCCCCTTTCAATTTGCAAATAATGCAAAAAATCCTTTAATGCATCTTTCATTTTCCTACTCCCCTAAACGAAAAAATAAAGACAACCGATCCACCAAATCTTGACTATTGGGATTAAATACTTTGACAGCGTTGCTTTTTGGTGGGTCGTAACGACGATAATCTTCGTATTCTGTATGGATTGCTCTTAAGCCAAAGTAAAATAATAATGTACAACATGTGAAAACAATAAAAATCTTTAATGTATCCTTTAGTAAATAAAAGATTGACTTCATAGCATATCTCCCTAAGTAAAAATATAACATTTCTAGTACAAAGATATGCCAAAAAGCTAGTGGTTTATACATCATTTTGTAATTATCCACTATAAACTATTATAACGAAAAAAACGAAAAAAGCCCTTCATCAATGGAAAAGGCTTCTTAATTAACTATTATGTTGTTACAGCTTCTTGTATTTGACATTGTCTACAAATTCCGTGGAACGTTAAACGGTGATCCTTCACCTTAAAGCCCCAGTCATCTTGGATTAATTTCTCGACATCTTCTAATAAGTCTTCCACGATTTCTTCGACAGAACCACATTCGGTACAAACTAAATGATGGTGAAAGTGGGTAGCTCCCTCTTTGCGCAGGTCATACCTTGATACACCATCACCGAAATTTATCTTATCAACTATTTTCAGTTCAGATAAAAGCTCTAACGTGCGATAAACAGTTGCTAATCCAATTTCTGGTGCTTTCTCTTTGACGAGGAGGTAAACATCCTCTGCACTTAAGTGGTCTTCTTCTCTTTCTAGTAACACTCGCACGGTCGCTTCTCGTTGTGGTGTAAGCTTATAACTTTGTGCATGCAGTTGTTTTTTTATCCGGTCAATTCGATGCTCCATGGATAGAAACCTCCCTCATAATCCAACTTTCATTATAAAGAGACTTCAAACAAGTGTCAATTACAATAATTATAAACTATATACAATAATCATTATTAAAAAATAATCATTATTTGTATATCCAATTAATAACGATTTGCATCGCCTCATTAGAAATAAATGCTTCGATCATCGAGGCAATAACAGCAAGACCAATTAAGGAAATGAACAAACTCATATAACGGACGAAAGGCTGAATAATTGGTTGATGCATCT
Organism: Aquibacillus salsiterrae; assembly: GCF_028416595.1. GTDB lineage: Bacteria > Bacillota > Bacilli > Bacillales > Amphibacillaceae > Aquibacillus_A > Aquibacillus_A salsiterrae. The sequence goes on from NZ_JAMQKC010000001.1 coordinate 132,744, forward strand.
TTCTGCTAAAAAGTTTTTGTAAAAGAGATAAAGAAAAAATCATCGCCAAACTGCCTGCAATTAAATACGTTGGAATAACAATTAAATTTTGAGGTGCAATTGATGCTGTAGCAAAAATTAATCCTTGCCAACCCATTTGGTTTACAAAAAAGCCAACAGAAAAGCCAACCACAAGACCTTTGACAAATAATAATATCCAAATAATCGGTAACCCGATAATCGATAATCCAAGGACAAACAACAGCATAAGATAACTGAAATGATAGAAGAAGGTATTCTTTAACATTTCTTGTTTGCTTACGGTTGTTCCATCAACAATTTGACCAAAAAACCTATCTAAATAAAAGAATAAATCTTCCTTTTGTACAAAGTTCATACTGTTAACAATAATTGCTCCGAAAATTATTCCAATTAAAAATAAAATTATCATAAAAAAGTAAATGGATGCATGCTTAGTTAAATGGTCCTGAATACTATGACTACTTTTGTACATTGATATCCCCCGTTCTACTAATAAAACTATCGGTATTAGTTAGAATCTATGAGATATAGACAATAAATAGACCACAAAAAAGTGATTAATCGTCTGTTACCTTTCCGTACTTCCCTCCACCACCTGCAGCAATTGGCAAAATCCCTTTTCGCATCGCTACAATTGCCTTAGCGATTTTCTCACCTGAAACCCCACTGATTTCCTGTTCGGAGGCACGATGAATCACATTCATTTCGGTTTTGAAATGATCGATTAAACGTTGATACGTTTTGGGACCAAGTGTCGGGATATACTCTAACGGAACTTGATGGATGTAACGCGGACGGTCACTGGGCGCTTGTACGCCATCTGCTAGTTCGGTAATTCTATCGGCTACTCCTTTTATCCAGCTTTTTGTCGGACACAAACAGTCTTGTCTTGATTTTTCACATTTCTTGCACACGGTTGTATAATATTTTCCTAATAACGGATTCATACCATAGTTCTCGACAATCTTTCTGCCATTTACGTGATGAAGCGTCCACTCAAGTTCTTTGAAAGTCGCGTCCTGCATCATTAATTTTTGATATTCCCTGGCAATCTTCGGTAAAGAATGTGCATCCGAATTAGTCAAGAAAGAATAGCGGTGCAGTTCACTTATTTTGTCGGCCATCGACGTATCAGAGCTAAGGCCAAGTTCGATTGCATCAATTAAATCCGGATCAAACACCTCTTTGACAGAAGCAGTAACACCTTTTCCAAACAAACTCTTATACGGGGTAAACACGTGCGCTGGAATGAATAAGCCACCTAACTCTTTCACTTTGTATTGTAGCTCTTTCCCTGTTCCATAGTAGCGTTGCGAACTTAACGTTATATTTGTCATTCGTTCTGACAGCCAGTTGGTGAAAACCTTCATTTGTTTTAATGTAGGTAAAAAACAAAGGACATGAATTGGCCCTTTGCATTGGTCATCATAAATTTCTATTTCGGACCCAAGTAACAGTGTTACCTGTTCAAACCTAATCCCACCATCTAGTAACTCCCTTGCATGACCTCTTGCTAGTAGTGTGTCTATTTCTGCTTGAACAGCCGGAACGTGACAATCAATCACCCCAATTAATTCAAGTCCTTTTACCCTACTTGATTCTTTTAGAATGTTAGTCAATGTCAGTGATTTAGAACCAGTAATTTTAACTGACTTTCCATTTTGATCCCTTCCAATATGGATATGAAGGTCAGCAAAGAAAACTTTCACGTTACCTCATTCCTTTAAGCTTTAAATAATTTATCGCATAAGCTGTTTTGGCATCATGAATTTTTTGTTGTTCCATATAGCTTTCTGCTTCTTGTAAAGAAAGCTCTACTAGTTCGACAAATTCATCTTCATCCAATCCTTTTGGTGTATCAAGTGGAATTAATTTGTCTGTATAATAGATATATATAAGTTCATCTGCAAAGCCTGGTGATGTATAAAAACTTGTCACCAACTCTAACTTATCGGTTGTATAGCCTGTCTCTTCCTCAAGCTCGCGCTTTGCCGATACTTCAGGTTTTTCACCAGGCTCAAGTTTCCCAGCTGGGATCTCGACTAAATTTTTCTCGAGTGGTTTACGAAATTGTTCCACAAAAATAATTTTATTTTCATCTGTAATTGCAATGACAGCAACGGCACCTGGATGTTTCACTAGTTCGCGCTTGGAAGTTTTCCCATTAGGAAGGCTTACCTCATCTACTTGTACATTGATAATCTTTCCTTGATAAATCGATTTTGTATTAATGGTTTTTTCTTCAAAATTGGCCATTATCAAACCCTCCATATGTCTTTGTTTTTCCTGCTCTACTTGTAACACCCATTTATTTTACCATTTTTCTAACTAACTATTAAGAAAAGCAAAAGCGCCTTGGTCAGTCTAAGGCAAGCTTAAGCGGGCTAGAAAGTGGAGTAGGCAACTAATGTATTTTCTTATCTATCAAATAGGCTACTACAATTGGTTATGATTCACATTTGTTGTATTTGTCATTCGTTATTTTTACAATGGAAATGGAAACTAATTAAAAAAGGATGATTTTACTCGTGAAGAAAAATAGATTAGGAAATTCTGAGTTATATGTGTCAGAGTTAGGACTAGGCTGTATGTCACTTGGAACTGACCAACATACAGCAAGTGAAATCATTGACCAAGCGCTTGATGCAGGAATTAATTATTTGGATACAGCTGATCTATATGACCATGGGATAAATGAAGAAATTATTGGACAAGCATTAAAAGGCAACCGCAATCAAATCATCCTAGCGACGAAAGTAGGTAACCATTTAAAGGAAGATGGCACATGGTTTTGGGACCCGTCTAAACACTATATTAAAAACCAAGTCAAAAATAGTCTTCGTCGTCTACAAACGGATTATATTGACCTATATCAGCTCCACGGAGGGGCAACGGAAGACCCAATCGATGAGACAATCGAAGCGTTTGAAGAACTTGTTGCAGAAGGAGTTATTCGTTATTATGGCATTTCGTCGATAAGACCTAATGTTATTCGTGAATATGTTAGAAAGTCAAACATCGTTAGTGTCATGACACAATACAGTTTATTGGACCGACGACCAGAAGAAGAAACACTAGACTTGTTAGAAAAGAATAATATTAGCGTAGTTGCTAGGGGGCCATTAGCTAAGGGCATGTTAAGTGACCAAAGCGAGAAAGCCGTGAAAGAAAAAGGGATAAATGGATACTTAGACTACTCGTATCAAGAATTGTTATCTATCCAACAAAAATTAGCCGCCTCCACACCGAATGAAGTGTCGATGACAGCACAGTCGTTAAACTATGTCCTTAACCGAAAAGTCGTAGCAAGCGCCATTTTTGGAGCAAGCTCTGTTGAACAGTTGACAAATAACTTAAATTACCTGCAAGCGGAACCAATACAGCAGGAACAGGTTGAATTATTACAGCAAATTACGAAAGCAAATAAATATGAGCAACACAGATAATCGTGCGAGCAAGTTTAACTAACCTTTGGGGAGAATACCAGGGACTTACACACGGAAAAGCCCCTAGTATTCTCCCCCACGCAAACAAGAAAAGCGCAAGTCGCGACTTGCGCTTTTCTATTTGAATTTTCTCCAGTCCATTTCACTTTCATTAAATAGTTCTTCAAAGCTTTTATTTTTTTCCTTTCGCTTTCTTTCTTCGATTCGCTCTTTACGTTCTTGTTCTTTTTGTTGCTCATCTCGTTGTTTTAATGTTTGCTTTTTTGAAGAAAGTTTAGCCAAAACGTCATCATTTAACAAATGACGTAATGTATTTTCAGTTTCTTCTTTATTTTTCTTCTTTTTCATTCTTATCACCTTTTACTAAATCACCAACTGGGATTATTGGATTTAATACACCTTCAGGACTTGATAACCGAAAAGCTTGATTCGTGTAATCGAGCTTCATTTTTTCAGCAAGAAATGTTGCTTGTTGACGATGAACAATCACATGAAAATCATCGTTTTCTACGACATCGAATGTTTCTTTCTTTTTATCCGTTAACCTAACGGATGGAACTCCACTAAGTGCTCAACCACAATCCTCTGTATCCCAATACAACCAAAGGTATTTATGATGAGGCGACTTCCACTGCTTGATAACTTCTTTTGCCTTTTGGGTAATTATTAGTTCCATCTTCTCACCACCTTTTTATTTATCTTATGGGATGTTAAGGTGTCACTTTTTATTAAATTGTTTCTTTAAAAACCGCTCCATCAAACCAGGGAATAACTGATACAGCTTACTACCCGCATCCATCCATTTCGGCAGATTAATTTCTCTTTTTGGGGTGAACAGCGCATCAACCACTTTTATTGCAACGTCTTCCGGGTCTAACATAAATCTTTTTACTGCCTGTTGGTAATTGCCTGATGGGTCTGCTACTGAAAAGAAATTAGTTTTGACAGGACCGATATTTACCGTAGTAACGAAAACACCTTTATCTTGAACTTCTAAGCGGAGTCCGTTACTAAAACCTATTACTGCATGTTTTGTCGCACTATACACGGCTGATTTTGGTGTCGCAATTTTACCAGCTTGTGAACCAATATTAATGATATGCCCCCATTTATTTGAGACAAAGTGTGGTAACATTACTCGAACCCCTTCAATCATTGCAAGCACATTTAGCTGTATCATCATTTCGTTGTCTTCGTTCTTTGCTTCGTCTACATAATCGAATTTGCCAACCCCTGCGTTATTTATTAAGGCAGCGATTTGATTATTATTTTCCAACAAATGATCTAGCGCCTGACGATAAGAGTCTAGATTCGTTAGATCAACAACGTAATACTCGCAGTCAATTTGGTAGTCATCCCATATTTCTTGGTGAATCTTCGCCAACCTTTGTTCATTTCTAGCTAACATAATTGGGATCCCGCCGTGTTTTGCAATTTGCTTCGCTAGTTGTTCGCCAATACCAGAAGATGCTCCGGTAATGATAATCTTGTTATCTTTAATTAATGTCATAGTTATCACCCATAAGAAGTTTATTAGTTTTATAATGCATGTAGTTGTTTTACCGATTGATATCGGCCTGTTGATGGACAAGCTAAATTTATGTCTAGCATCCTTCTTTTCCCCTTACAAATTGACTTTTGTGTAAAATTGTACCACAATCAATGAAGAATACCTATGTAAAGAGGTGAGTGAATCTGAAAACAATTATCTATGCACACCGTGGAGCTAGTAAACTAGCACCGGAAAATACGATGCCGGCATTTGAGCTTGCCTACAAGATGGGGGCAGAAGGTATCGAAACGGATGTTCAGTTAACAAAAGATAACGTCCCGGTTTTAATTCATGATGAAAACGTAAGACGAACAACAAACGGTACAGGATTTCTGCTTGATTATACATTAGCAGAATTAAAACAGCTAGATGCAGGGTCTTGGTTTTCTGACCAATACCGAGGTACCTCCATCCCAACCCTACATGAATTTTTGCAGTGGGTTCAAGATAAACATATCAAAATTAATTTAGAACTTAAAAATAATATTATAGATTACAAGGATTTAGAAAAAATTGTTTATGACCACCTAGAAGCCTTTAACTTACTTGACCGTACGGTGATATCAAGCTTTAACTCGGCAAGTATCCATCAAGTAGGGTTGATTGATGAATCGGTTACGACAGGATTTTTAACATCGCAAAAGATAAAGGATTTAATTGATTTTGCTAAAGACCAAGGTGCTAGAGGGTTACACATAAAGTATCGGATGCTAAATCCGTCTATAGTTAAAGAAGCACATCTTAATAATTTGTATGTAGCTGTCTATACTGTCAATAGACCAATTCAACTAAGACGTTGTTTTAGGTTAAGCTGTGATGCTATTTTTACAGATGTCCCAAACATCGCAAAACAAACGAGAGATATGCTCTCTTAACAACTAGTAATGGAGGATTTGAGTATGGATAACAAATTATTTAGTCCTATCCATTTTGGTGACGTGACATTAAAGAACAGAATTGTGATGTCGCCGATGTGTATGTATTCTTGTAAGCCAATGGATGGAACGGTGCAACCCTTTCACATTGCCCATTACGAATCTAGGGCTGTTGGCCAAGTTGGGTTAGTCATGGTGGAAGCTACCGCAGTCCAGCCACAAGGTCGCATTTCTTATGAAGATCTAGGGATATGGGATGACCTCCATGTAGAAGGATTGAAGGAGATCACTAACAGAGTCCACGCCAACGGAGCAAAAAGTGCCATCCAGCTTGCCCATGCTGGTCGCAAAGCATCGTTAGCAGAGCCTATCTTTGCCCCAAGCGGGTTAGCTTTTAGCAAAGACTATCATGTTCCTAATGAAATGACGACAAAAGAGATAACAGAAACAATAAAGGCATTTAAAGACGGTGCAACGAGAGCAAAGCAAGCAGGGTTTGATATTCTTGAAATACATGGAGCACACGGGTATTTAATCAACCAGTTCCTTTCACCTTTAACAAACAAAAGGCAGGATGAATACGGTGGTCCAAGGGAAAATCGATACCGGTTTCTTTCCGAAGTCATAGATGCAGTAAAATCCGTCTGGACTGGACCTATTTTTGTTAGACTTTCTGCCAATGAATACGACCCAAACGGTAATACTATGGACGATTTCATCTACTTCGCAAAACAATTAAAAAGGCAAGCAATCGATTTAATTGATTGTAGTTCTGGAGGTGTTATTCCAGCTCCGGTCACCACCTATCCTTTGTATCAAGTCCCATTAGCTGAGACATTAAAAAAAGAAGCTGACATAGCTACCGGTGCAGTTGGATTAATTACGACTGGATTACAAGCTGAAGAAATCATTCAAAATAATCGTGCAGATTTAGTATTTGTAGCCAGAGCCCTACTTCGTAATCCGTATTGGGCAAAACAAGCAGCAGACGAACTAAACTATCCATTAGAAGCGCCAACACAATACGTTCGGGGCTGGCGTAATTCCTAAGGAGTGGCAGCAATGAAATTAGTATTTCTTGGAACAGGTGCTGGAGTTCCATCAAAAGAAAGAAACGTATCCTCCATCGCTTTAGAAATGCAACAAGAGCAAAATAGTACATGGTTATTTGATTGCGGGGAAGCAACCCAACATCAAATATTGCGAACCCCCATAAAACCTAGAAAAGTAAATAAAATTTTCATCAGTCATCTACACGGAGACCATATCTATGGATTGCCTGGTTTCTTAAGCAGTCGTTCGTTCCAAAACGGGGAAACACCGCTAACCATTTACGGCCCGGCAGGAATTGAAGCATATGTAATGACTAGCCTTCGTGTTAGTGGGACAAATTTAACCTATCCATTACATATCAACGAAATAACGGACGGCACTATTTTTGAGGATGATTCTGTTAAAGTAGTTGCCAAAAAATTGGCTCACGGAATAACTAGCTTTGGCTTTCGTGTTGTTGAAAAGGATTTACCAGGACAGCTTTTACCAGAAAAGCTTAAAGCTTATGGAATTGAGCCTGGTCCTATTTATCAAAAAATCAAACAAGCAGAGACATTGACACTAGATAATGGAACCGTATTGTACAGAAAAGACTTTATTGGCCCTGATAAGCCAGGAAGAATTGTTGCTATACTAGGGGATACGAGATATTTACCAGAAGTAGTCGGATTTGTTGAAGGGGCAGACGTTTTAGTGCACGAAGCTACTTTTTCTGGGAATGAGGATGATTTAGCTCATCGTTATTTTCATTCCACTACTAAACAAGCAGCAACCATTGCAATGGAGGCAAATGTCAAACAGTTATTCCTTACCCATATATCGTCTAGGTACCAACAAGTTGATACACTACTCGACGAAGCAAAACAAATTTTTAAAAATAGTACCATTGCCTATGACTTTTTTGAAGCAGACATCCCATCGAAACAGTAAAATAGAGAACAGGACCCTCTTCCTTTTTTGATGAGTTAACAGAGGAATATAGAAAAAATAAACAAGGGTGTATCAATTTTGGTGATATACCCTTGTTTATTGATGAAAATAGTCGTCTAAAAAATCTTTTTGAAAGCTAGTTCTTGGCTCTTCTTCTTGTTCCTTTATCCGTTTGAATGGATTCTCTCCGTATTTTTCAGTTAATTGATCAATCGCTACGTATAACTTTTCTTTACTCGCTTCCTTTTCATACGTAAACAAATCCAGTTGCTTTGCAATATCTTTCTTTTCCGCTACGTCTTGTAGTGTAATTCCTAACAACCTGATTGGCTCGCCATTCCAATTATGTTCAAATAGATCAACCCCGGTTTGGAATAGATCCTCCTCATTTTCGATGTAATCCGGAAGTTTGACACTTCTAGTTACTGTCTTACGGTTATGATACCGTAACATTAATTGGACTGTTTGACCAACAGCATGCTTTCTTTTTACGCGCCTTGCTACATTTCTAGCAAGGTGCCGTAATAATTTTTTTATTTCTGTTTCGTCAGTTGTATCGTGTGGTAAGGTTTCTGAGCTACCAATACTTTTAAAATCGTGAATAGCATCCGGATCAACAGGACTAGGGTCAATTCCTTTTGCCCTGTTTTGCAACCTTTCCCCATTAATCCCCAACAACCGTTTTAATTGAAAGAGATCGGCTTCGACTAAATCTCCAATTGTTTCTACATCAATCCCTTTAAGTTTGTCTGCGGTTTTGCCCCCAATTCCATACATTTCTGCCACAGGCAATGGCCACAGTTTATACGGTAGATCTCGCTTGCGTAAAACAGTTATTCCTAAAGGTTTTTTCATATCGGAGGCCATTTTGGCAAGAAACTTATTCGGCGCAATCCCAATACTACAAGGGAGGTCTAATTGTGATAAAATTTTTGTTTGAATTCTCTCTGCAATGGCAAGAGGCGACCCCTGGTCTTCACAACTGGTAATATCCATATACCCTTCATCAATCGACACTGGTTGAATATAGGGAGTTACTTCATATAAAATTTTAAACATTTCTTTAGAAGCAATACGGTATCTGTCAAAATTTGGCCGCATGACAATTAATTCGGGACAAAGCCTCTTTGCTTCCCATAGCGGCATCGTTGTCTTTACTCCTTTGGCTCTCGCTTCATAACTACTTGTAATGATAATCCCTTTCCGTTCTTCAGGATTTCCCGCGATGGCAAGAGGTTTACCTTTCAGTGATGATTGATAGGCCATTTCAACCGAGGCATAAAAGCTGTTCATATCAACGTGGAGTATAACTCTGCCCTTTTTTGGATACCATTTAGACATGTTTCATCTTCCTTCTTGGAGAACAATCGTTCCTATAGTTGTGCTTATTATAGCATAAGTCATTTTTATTACTAAAAGATTAGCTTCACACCAAAAGCTTCAAGAACTTAGAGTGAATGTGGCTGACATTATAGGTTATCGAAATTTAATCATTTCCTAAAATCGAAAGAAGCAGATGAAATAAAAATAAAAACTCATCTGCTTCTAATTTAGGATTTTGCTACTTCCTTGACAATAGCAACAATCAATTCAGTGACTTTTACTAATTCATTGACCGGGATACGCTCATTAGTAGTATGTATTTCTTCATAGCCGACAGCTAAGTTTACGGTTGGTATACCATGACCTGAAATGACGTTTGCATCACTGCCACCGCCGCTTTGTCTTAACTCGCTCTTTCTTCCAATCGTTGCAGCAGCACGTTTTGCCACTTGCACTAAATGGTCGTCTTCACTTTTTTTATATCCAGGATACATGACTTTCATTTGAACATCTACACTTCCACCCATCGATTTTGCAACGTTCTCAAATGTTTGTTTCATTTTAGCTACTTGTTGTTCCAATTTATTTGCATCTAACGACCTAGCTTCTGCTAAAATTTCAACATGATCACAAACAATATTTGTCTGTGTTCCACCTTCAAACCGTCCTATGTTTGCAGTTGTCTCTTCATCGATTCTGCCTAGAGGCATTTTAGCTATTGCCTTAGCAGCGATAGTTATTGCTGAAACACCCTTCTCAGGGGCTACCCCAGCGTGGGCAGTACGACCTTGTACAATAGCAATAAGTTTGGCTTGAGTTGGAGCTGCAACAATAATATCGCCGACTGGCCCATCACTATCAATGGCATAACCAAATTTCGCATCAATTAACGACATATCTAGTTCTTTCGCCCCTACTAGCCCCGACTCTTCACCGGCAGTAATGATAAATTGAATGTCACCATGGTCTACATTATTTTCTTGCAAAAGTCTGATTGCTTCTAACATCGCAGCTAGGCCAGCTTTATCATCTGCACCTAAAATGGTCGTTCCATCAGAAACAATATATCCGTCCTTCACGCTTGGTTTAATCATTATACCAGGAACAACGGTGTCCATGTGTGAAGTAAAATAGATTGGATCGATATTAGGTTTATTTCCTTTTAACGTACAAATAAGATTTCCCGATCCATGGCCAGTCTTTGTTTTACTATCATCCTCAAAAACATCTAAACCAAGCTGTTCAAATTTTTCCTTTAGTGCTTCTCCGATTTTTTCTTCATGCTTTGTTTCTGAATCAATCGTAACAAGTTGGATAAACTCGTTAATTAACCTTTCTTGTTTAACCATCCTTATTTCCTCCTTTTTCATGTATATAATTAGTTCGTTATTTAATCTCTTCTTTCCTTTCCTTTCCTTTACAAATAATACTTGTACAATAGGGTTGTCCTAATGATGAATTACATGTAAAATACTATTAATGAGAGACGTGAAGGAGGAGTTATGTTCATGGCGACTAACAAAAACAACCAGCCCGTTAAAAGAAAGCCTTCAAAGCGCGAACGCCGCATGAAAATCATTGTCTATGTAATGGTCATTTTAATGATTTTATCTACATTCACATATGGTTTAGCAATGTTTATTTAAATAACTGCGAGCAGACTGCACAACTTCCGAGCAGCCTGCTTTTTTAGAGTGCATTTAATTTTTTTGCAATCGTCGCGAAGTCTTCTTCTGACGATGTAATATAGACTGTAGTTCCTATTGGTATATTGGAATACAGCTTCTCGATTTCTTCATTTTTCATTCGAATACAGCCTGCTGAGACACTTTTCCCAATAGAATCAGGTCTATTCGTCCCGTGAATCCCATAAATTCGACCATCCGTGTCTAAAGCATCAATTCCCATCCACCGGCTACCAAGCGGGTTATTTGGCGAACCTCCTGGAATATTTTTTTTGCGATAATAAGGGTCTACTGCCTTGACAACGATTTTGTGTTTTCCGGTTGGTGTTAAATCATTGGTTGCACCGGTAGCAACGGTAAATATTTCAACTACTTCCCCTTCTTTAAAATATGCTAACTGATTCGTTTCCTTGTTTACAATGATAAACGATGAACTGGCTTCTGTTGCTTGAATGCCCAGAGTAAAGAATAAGATAGCGGAGAGTAAAACTTTCATGTCAGACCTCCTTGCTTTATCTTTTCTTTTACCATTCCCTATTTACCCAAATTAATGAGTGATGTTCCTATTTAATTAATCGTTTCTTTAATAATAAATATTGCTCTATTTCGTGTAGTAAACGGAATAGATTTGCCCTTGTTTCAAATTCTTGTCTCGTTGCTGGCAGCTCGGCTTCACTGAAGCTTTGTTTTAAGTGATGCAGGGTATTCAAATGGACTGTCGCTGTGTTTCCTGGGTGTACGGATTCGGAAAGGTCATCAAAAAAATCTGCCATCTGGAAGGATTGTTCGTGAAACGAGTCCATTTGACTGATTAGCGGCAACATTCTTCTTAACAATTCAAACTGTTTTTTTCGCATTGTAAAATAATCGTAAAAAGAATGTTGTTCCCTTAGTACATGATTTTCAATATCTCGAAGCACCATAGCTTCGGCTTGTTCCAACAATTGATCAGTTTCTGTTATTTCACTACCCGTCCAAGTTTGCTTCCCTTCACGAAGGTAAATGGCAATTTCTTTTAATATCGCTTTAAAATTTTCCTCTATCTTCTCTTGCATTTGAATTAATCTTTGATCAAGGCTTGGCATATACAAATTAAGTAATAATGCAATACCAATTCCTATGATAATTAAATAGAGTTCATTGACGATAAGTTTCATTGTTATCTCACGTGAACTATAAAGATGTAGCAGGATGACAGAGCTTGTAACAATTCCTGGTGTTACATGTAGCTTAATCGTAGTTGGAATGAAGAGTAGTAACAATAAACCAATGACATATGGATAATAACCAATTCCTTCAAATAGAACAAATGCAAAAACAATCGCCAAAACACATGCACCGAACCGATGCCAAGAGCTTAGAAACGATTTCTTTCTAGTCGGTTGGATGCACAGCAGTGTTATTATACCTGCTGATACATAGTTATTTAGTTGAAACAATTCTGCAATCCAAATGGCTAGAGGTGTCCCAATAGCCGTTTTTATTGTACGGTAGCCTATTTTCATGGATAAACTCCTAAACACTGATTTATCGTATAACAAAAGCTAAAGGGCTTATCTGATAATAAATCCCTTGCCTTAGTTAAAAGGACAAGGGATTTTAAAGAACAGCTCGATATTAAACTTCTTCACAATTTTCATCAAATATATGTTGTAAACGATTTACGACATCAACTGGGCTAAACCCTTCAATGTCATGGCGTTCGACCATAGTGACAATTTTGCCATCTTTTAATAATGCAAAAGATGGTGAAGACGGTGGATATCCTTCGAAATAATCTCTTGCTCTTTCTGTTGCTTCGCGGTCTTGTCCAGCAAAGACTGTTACAAGGTGATTTGGGCGCTTGTCGTAATGAATTGCATTAGCAGCTGCAGGTCTTGCCACCCCACCAGCACAACCACATGTGGAATTAATCATCACTAATGTTGTACCTTTTTTATTTAGAGCTTGGTCAACCTCTTCTGGTGTTGTTAATTGTTCGTAACCAGCTTCTGTAATGTCCTTTCGTGCAGCATCCACTATATCTCCCATGAATAAGTTAAAATCCATTTTCAATCATCTCCTATATATTTCTAATCACTATGTAGTTAATAGTACCAACTTTATCTGCCCGTTTCAATTATCCAGTCTGTCAATCGACAGATTATTTATAAAGCGAGAACTTACTCGTATAGACCTTTGCTTTTTCTTTTTCCATTGGTGGCAAACAAACAACTGTCAAACTCCCTGGTTCAATTTCAGTTTTTCCTGCGTCTCGGATGGCGATGAAATCGTCCTTTAGCTTGATTAAACTTGCTTCGTTTGCCTTTAAAATTATTTTTGTTTGTCCTGATTCCAACCATTCGGCATAATCTGCATTTTTGTGATAGGCAAAGACAGACTGTGTAGCAGCATGAGCCACTTGGGCAGCCACTTTACCCGGTGACATGGTTAAATCACCGTTAACAACAAAATATTGAACAATATCTTTCATGGTTATGCCCTCTCCCTTGATTTTAGTAGATTTATTCATTGTAATCCAAGTAGACAAGTTAAGTAGATCAAACAGGAAAAATTATCTTTCCGTGGCCTGATCACCATTTTCGTTTAAATAATCATTTTCTCCTGGGGAATATGATACATTCCTTAGGTTAAACTCCTTTTGTCCTGGGTAAGTAATTTGGTGTTCTATACCACGAGGGTCAACTGTACCAACGCTCGTATAATTTCTTATTTTTTTCTTTTTCACGTTATTAAACACTCCTTTCACTAGGTTAGCATATGAAAGAAAGATTAATTAAGCCAAGGTAATAATTTCTTACTAATACTTCATACTAGAAAAAAAGCGTAATGGAGGAATCAAAATGATAGCTCGTACAAGACAACAACTAATTACTGAATTACAAGATACATTTGAAACAATTATTGAAACTTATGACATTGATGCTATTGGTATCTTTGAAGAGGAAGGACAAGACAGCAACTATTATGTAGGTTATACAGTTAAAAAGGATGACAAAGAATTCTTCATCAACCAACCCTACAAAAAAGAAAATAACCAATTAGCGTTACTAAATCAACAATGGACTATTGAAACCGATGAGCCTAGTACAACGGATAAGCGAGTTTTGCAAAATTTAGAAGATGTATTAAAAGAAATTGTGAATTAGAAAAACCTTAACCCCGTCCTTTTTGTTTGCCAATAGACATAAAAAAGGATGGGGGACATCACGTTCAATCAGGTTTTGATTTTGTAAAAAAGAGCTGTGGAGTGTTCGATTCAAATTGTAGTAGCTTACCGGTATTCGGGTGTGTAAATACAAGCTTCTTTGCATGTAAGCCAAGTCGATTAATTGGGTTACTCGTTGCACCATATTTTTTGTCACCTACGACTGGGTGCCCTAAGTCACTCATGTGTACTCTAATTTGGTTTTTTCGACCAGTTTCTAACTTTAATTCGAGCAAGGAAAACTGTCCATTTGATTGAATGGTTTGATAATGGGTAACTGCCTTTTTCGCACCATGCTGCTCTGTAGTCGAATACATTTTATGCATACTATTTTCCTTTAACCATGACTCAACTTTACCAGCTTGTTTAGATAGTTCACCTTCTACTAATGCCATATAACTGCGCTCTTTAACTACCTTTTTCCAATCACTTTGGAGCTCTACCTTCATTTTTTCCGATTTAGCAAACACCATTACACCAGATGTATCTTTGTCAAGACGATGCACAATAAATATCCGGTTGTTACGATTTTTACTACGTACGTAGTCGGACAATTGACGATAAGCTGTTAGTTGTTTTTCTTTTGGAGATGCAATCGATAGTAATCCTGATTGTTTATCAATAATAATTAAATCATTATCTTCGTAGAGAATTTGCAATCCTGAAAAGTTGAGATTTCGCGCTACGGTATCTTTGATGATGGTTACCATTTGATTCGGTTTTAGTTGATGGTTGAATTGACTAATCACTTGATCATCGACAAGTACTTGACCTCTTGAAAGCAGCGCTTTAACTGCATTTCTGCCCTTATTTGAAACATTTAATAAAAAAGTCAATAACTCACTCGGTTCTTTAACTCGGTATTTCTCAGCGTGATCGAGTTTAATGTTATTTTTTTCAGTAAGATACTTTTGCTTATGTGGCCTAGACATCTTTAATCTTCATCCTTTACATCAAGGTCTTCTGGAATTGGTTCGTTTAAATAGTCTTGAATCAATTTTTGGTACTTTTCAATCTGGTCGATGTGGGTATTAAATTGGTCTTTATAAATGACATATTGGTTTCCGTCATGAACAGCTCTAATTTTCTTTTCCATTATCATTTGTTTTATTGTTGTTTCCTTCATCGATAAATATTCGGCCGTTTCTTTTATTGTTAAATACACACAAATTCCCTCTCTTTTAGAACTAGGTGAAATAATTAATTTCTTTTCAAACCTCGTCATACTATACAAAGCTGGTACAACGAGGAGATAACCTATTCGCTTCATAAATTGAGAAGCGACTATAAACATATTATCTGTCTGAAAATCAGCCTTTAAGTTATTAATGTATGCATATAAGGTAGCATTGTCTAATAATTGTTCGATTCGTATTTTAGGTTGGTTTGTGTGATAGACAACCCTAAAATGATCAACCAAATAGGTTAATTCACTATCTAACAAGCGATTTACCATGATTAACCCCCTTCAAATGCCGCCCCTTACTAAAAGGTACACATAATGGGGTGCCACAAATAGGGTCACAAGTTACCTGACAACGTAAACCGAAAACAGCATGAACTAACTCAGGAGTAATAATTTCATCTGGTTCACCTTGTTTGTATATTTGTTTATCCTGAATGGCGACAATATGATCTGCATACCGACAAGCTAAATTTAAATCGTGCAAAACCATCACAATTGTCCGGTGTTCTGTTTGATTTAAATCATAGAGTAAATCTAAGATATCAATTTGATGGGTCATATCTAAGTAAGTAGTTGGTTCATCCAACAAAATGATGTCTGTATCTTGAGCTAAGGTCATCGCAATCCATGCCCGTTGCCGCTGTCCACCGGAAAGGGAATCAACTTTCCGCTCAGCAAGTTCACTCATTCCAGTGGCCTGAAGTGCAGAAATTACGGCATTTTCATCCTCATTCGACCACTGTTGCAACCAATTTTGGTAAGGATATCTTCCTTGCTTTACTAATTGTAAAACAGTTAAACCTTCTGGTGCAGTCGGGGATTGTGGTAAAATAGCTAAATTCCTAGCTATTTTTTTCGTTGGCATATGAGCAATTTCGTTTCCATCAAGGACAATTGACCCTTTCTGCGGCTTTAATAACCGAGCCAGTGACCGAAGTAAGGTAGATTTCCCACAACCGTTACTACCAATAAATACTGTAATTTCCCCTTTTGGTATCGCTAAATCTAGTTCTTCAATAATTTTCGCTTCCCCATAACCTAGTGTAAGTGAGTTAGTCGAAATTGCATCCATCTCTTCCATCCCCTTTCCGTTGTTGAGAGCAAACTTATTTTTTACCACTCTGGTATAATAGATAAATAAAGTACGGTGCACCAATTGCAGACGTAAGTACACCCGCCGGAACCTCTAATGGCGCAAATGCAGTTCTAGCAATTAAATCAGCTAGTAAAACAATTATCCCACCAATTAAGCCCGACACAGGTAATAAAACACCGAACGCTGATCCGACAAGTTTTCTCGCCATATGCGGCGCCATTAATCCAACGAAACCAATCCCACCAGCAAAAGCAACTGCACCACCGGCAAGTGCGGTACTTAAGAGTAGTAACACAAACCGATCTTTCTGCACTAATCCCCCTGCATTTGTCGCAAGTTCTTCACCTAATTCTTGAATGTTCAAACGCCTAGTAAATATAAACAAAATAAGGATAGAAACCATCATCCACGGAATAACAGTAACTACTTCTGACCAGTTAGTACCATTAACACTACCTGTTATCCATATATTTGCTCTTGACGCAGTAAAAATCGGACCGAGTAACATCGTCATTGTTGTCAATGCCTGAACAGTTGCCGATAACCCAACACCGATAAGAACAAGACGTATTGGCGTAATTCCTTGTTTGTTCCATGCTAAAAAATAAACAAGTAGACCCATGATAATGGCTCCTGATAAAGAAGCAAGGGGTAACCAACTAATACTCACAGTAAGTGTGTTGCTACGATCACTAAACCATGCTAAAAATCCAACTGTTGTGAAAGCTGCGCCGCCTGTGATACCAATAATATCGGGTGATGCTAGCGGATTTCTTATGATTCCTTGCAAGATCGCGCCTGAGAGAGCTAAACCAATACCAGCAATAGCAGCCATTAATATTCTAGGCATCCTGAAAGACAAAACAACTAACTGCTCCATTTCGGTTCCAATCCCTAAAATAGATCGAACGACGTTTAGTGGAGAGATTTTCATTTGGCCAAGCCCTAGACTAATAACAATTAAAATTGCCATAAGGACAAACAAACTAACAAATAGCACCAGTGATCGCTTTTCTAACAAAAAAGATATTTTACCAAGCCGAACAGGGATATATTTACTCATTCGTTAATCCCCCTTCTGGCTATGTAAATAAAGAACGGTGTCCCAATAAAAGCTGTCATTACTCCTACTGGTACCTCGCTCGGCATGATAATATACCTTGCGCCAATATCAGCGAACAGCAATAATAACGCACCTAAAACACCGCTATACGGAATGATCCAGCGATAATCAATTCCCACTAGCCATCTTGCAATATGAGGAATAACAATGCCAATAAATCCAATTGGACCAGCAACTGCAACAGCTCCACCAGCCAACAAAATAACTAATACAGCACCAAATATCCTGACCAAGAGTGTACGCTGTCCTAATCCTTTCGCCACATCATCTCCCATGGATAGAACATTCATTTGGCGTCCAATGATAATAGCACATAACCATCCCGTTAGGAAATAGGGAAACACGCTTGTCAGTAGCTCTAGTTCTCTTCCTTGGACGGATCCCGCAAGCCAGAATAAAACTTGATCAAGCGCCTGTTCGTTTAATGTTAGAACACCTTGCGTAAGGGAAGAAAATAAGGCTGCAATAGCCGCACCAGCTAACGTCAACTTTATCGGTGTAATTCCATCCCTACCAAGCGAACCTAACACATAGACAATGACAACGGTAATTAAAGCTCCAAGGAAAGCCAACCACTTAAGTGTTCCCAATGATGTAATCCCAAAAAAACTAATACCTACAACAACTAAAAAGCTTGCACCTGCATTCACACCAAATACACTAGGAGATGCTAGTGGATTATTTGTAAGTCCTTGCATGATAGCACCGGCAATTGCGAGACTTGCCCCAACAGCACCGGCGATAAGTGCACGAGGAATTCTAGTATCCTGAATTATAATATGTTCATTTGATCCATCAAATTGATAAAATGAGTCAAAAACCATTTGCGTTGAAATCTTTGTAAGACCCAAAATAACACTAGCCCACATAAAAACAATAATTAGTAGTACGCCGATGATAAGTCCAATCCACTTTGTCCAACTGCTTTTAATCATAAATTCTTACCTTCCCAGCACTAGAAGTCTTTTTATCTATCGATATAAGTCTAGTAAAAATGAGAATCATTGTCAATTGAATTGAGAATTAGTTTCATTAAAAGCACTTTTTCTTTTTTCATATTGACATAATAGTTGAGAACGATTATCATTTTAAATGGTAATGAAAATCATTATCATTTAAAATGTTTTACATAGGAGGAGAATTATGACTAAGAAAATAGTATTAGGACTCATTGCTTTATTGGTGTCTGTCGTGCTTTTTGCTTGCGGTTCAAGTGAAAACACAGCAAATGGTGAAGAACCAGAGGTAAATGCACAGGAAGAAACGTCGTCTGAAACAACTGAAGAAGAATCTACTTCGACGGAATCCTACGAAATCGAACATGCGATGGGAACTACTACGATTGAAGGAACACCAAAGAAAATTGTAGTCTTAACCAACCACGGAACGGAAGCCCTTCTATCTTTAGGAATTACACCGGTTGGAGCAGTACAATCCTGGACAGGAGATCCATGGTATGATCATATTTCAGATCAAATGGAAGGTGTAGAAGTAGTTGGGGTAGAAAGTAATATTAATCTTGAAGCAATTGCCGCTTTAAAACCAGATTTAATTTTAGGTAACAAAATGAGACAAGAGGAGCAATACGAGGCGTTATCCGCAATTGCCCCTACAGTATTTGAGGAAACACTTCGCGGTGATTGGAAGATTAATTTTGAACTAATCGCAAAAGCTGTTAATAAAGAAGAAAAGGGTCAAGAGATACTAGATGCATATAATGAGAGAGTTAACAATTTAACAGCTAATTTGGGAGATAAGATAGATACAGAGGTGTCCATGGTGCGTTTCATGCCTAACGACGTTCGTATCTATCATAAAGATTCCTTCTCTGGTGTTATTTTACAAGAAATAGGACTCGCACGACCAGAAGCGCAGGATGTCGATGATTTCGCCGCTAAAGGGGTAACAAAAGAGAGAATTAACGAAATGGATGGAGATGTTGTTTTCTATTTCACATATGAAAACGAAAAAGGCGAAGGTAAGCAGGTTCAAGATGAGTGGATTAATGACCCATTATGGAATAATTTGAGTGCTGTTAAAGCAGGTAAAGCTTATGAAGTCAGTGATACGATATGGAACACAGCTGGCGGTGTTATTGCAGCTAACCTCATGCTAGATGATCTAGAAGACAAACTTTTAACTGAATAAAACTTCTCGGAGGTTGAGCCGTTCAACCTCCTTTTTTCTTGACAGAGAACTAATTCACATAAACTTACTTGCGTTGTTATTTCCATTGATTCACTTGAGACTTCATTACTGAAATGACTGTCCGTTTATAATTCAGTCCTATCATTAGTATTTTTATTTTTTGGAAGAGATTTAAGCTTTTATACTCTGGTTCCTCTTTGATAAATCGTTTAATAATTTGAAAGCTAGATGAGTTGTTATCGTTCATCTTGTTTAACAAAGCAGCCTTCGAACTATTTGCATGTTGATCGGCAATGAGGCATGGAACATATTTCAAGTTGGTATGTTTGCTGAGAAAGTCAAGCCTACTATGTCCACTTAACACTTGATAACTGTCTTCTTTTTTATTCTTCTTAACAACCAATAAATATAAACAGTCCAACATTACTTTTCTCAAATACCGTATTTTATCTGTCACGTCTACTGGCTGATTATTTGTTATCTTTTTTAGTGGAACATATTGAATCGTAAACTTCACTTGCTTGCTCCCTCCCCTTGTTACATTGATTCTAATTAATTATATCTTATGTTAACTGTTCGATATGGGAACGGTTGCTGTAGCTTTTGAATCATAAGACCTAGATTGGCAACAGAAACTATCATTCTGACAACTGCCTAATGCACCAGGCCTTGTTTACACAAACAAAAAAACACCTTCAAACCACACGTGAGGAATGAAGGTGCTACACATAGTTAATAAATCGGTGTTGTATCGATCGAGATGTTTTCTAATATCTCTTTAATATGCGACATAAACTGTCCACAAATTACTCCGTCTAAAACACGATGGTCAAGCGATAGACATAAATTCACCATATCTCTGGCAGCAAACATATCGTTAATGATGACCGGACGTTTCACGATAGACTCAACTTGTAGAATGGCTGCTTGCGGATAATTGATAACTCCCATGGATTGGACAGAACCAAACGAGCCTGTATTGTTAACCGTAAAGGTACCACCTTCCATGTCTTTTTGCGAAAGACTACCTGTTCTTGCTTTGTTTGCTAAGCTATGTATTTCTTTAGCAATCCCTTTAATACTCTTCTCATCTACATTTTTTAATACTGGTACAAATAGCTCCTGATCATGAGCGACAGCGATGGAAAGGTTAATTTCCTTTCGTTGGATAATTTTATCTCCGGCCCAAGAACTATTTAATTGTGGGAACTGCTTTAATGCTTTTGCAACGGCATTAAGGAAAAAGGCAAAGTAAGATAAGTTATACCCTTCGTTTTGCTTGAAGGCGTCTTTTTGTGAATTTCTATACCTTACTAAATTTGTTACATCAACTTCAATCATCATCCATGCATGGGGAATCTCGGTCATCGAACGGACCATATTTTGAGCTATTGTTTTTCTTATTCCTGTTATCGAAATTTCTTTATCTCCCTCATTGGTTTTAATCCCTTCATAATTAGGCGGAATCCACATTGTCGGCTTATAATCCACCGAACTAGTCATACTTGGTTTGTTATTCGTTTCTTTAGGCTTGTCAGTTGCTAAGGTAGCAATTCCTCCATTAGCGATCACCGTTTCGATGTCTTTACGTGTAATCCTCCCACCTCGACCAGAACCTTTTACTTGCTGCAAATCAATATTATTTTCTTGAGCAAGCTTTGACACTGCTGGTGAATACCTCGTTTTCATCGAATTATCGGAAGCATTTTTGGTAGTAGCAGTAGTAAAACTTTCGTGTGACTGTTGTACACTTTTCTGTTCTGTTTGATTTGTTTCGATGTAGCACATCAACTCACCAACTGAAATGGCCTCACCCTCAACCGCTACGATTTCTTGGATTGTACCAGCATAAGAAGAAGGTACTTCCGCATTCACTTTGTCAGTCATTACTTCAGCAATTGGATCGTATTTATTTACAAAATCCCCTGTTTTAACTAACCAATTACTTACTGTTCCTTCTGTTACACTTTCTCCTAATTTGGGCATTGTAATTTTTTCTATAGCCAAGAAATTTGCCTCCTTAATCTAGAACTCAGCAAGCTCACGCATTGCTTTTTCTACTTTGTCTGGATTCATCATAAATTCCTTTTCCATCGTTGGCGCATAGGGCATGGATGGTACGTCTGGACCAGCAAGCCGCTTGATCGGAGCATCTAAATCAAACAGGCAATGTTCGCTAATAATAGCGGCAACTTCTCCAATGATACTACCTTCTTTGTTATCCTCAGTGATAAGTAATACCTTACCTGTTTTAGCTGCAGCTTCTACGATAGCTTCTTTATCTAACGGATATACTGTTCTTAAGTCTAAAATATGGACACTAATCCCATCTTTTGCTAACTTTTCTGCAGCCTGAAGTGCAAAATGAACACATAACCCATAAGTAATTACAGTGATATCTGTACCCTCTCGTTTACAGTCAGCTTTTCCAATTGGTAACGTGTAATCCTCATCTGGAACCTCACCCTTAATAGCCCGATAAGCACGCTTATGTTCTAAAAACAGTACAGGGTCATCATCCCGAATTGCTGCTTTTAGTAATCCTTTTACATCGTATGGGGTTGAAGGCATGACAATTTTCAAGCCTGGTTGATTTGCAAAAATAGCTTCAATTGACTGGGAATGGTATAACGCCCCATGTACACCACCACCGTAAGGCGCTCTAATAGTTATTGGACAAGACCAATCATTATTAGATCGATATCTAATTTTAGCTGCTTCTGAAATAATTTGGTTAACTGCTGGCATAATAAAATCAGCAAACTGCATCTCGGCAACAGGTCTCATCCCATACATGGCAGCACCTATTCCAACCCCTGCAATAGCAGACTCTGCTAGTGGCGTATCCATTACTCTTAATTCACCAAACTGATTGTATAGACCATCTGTAGCACGAAACACTCCGCCACGGACACCCACATCCTCCCCGAGGACAAACACTTTTTCATCCCGTTCCATTTCTTCCCGTAAAGCCATCGTTATTGCTTGTATATAAGATATTACTGCCATCTAATCCCCTCCCTACTCTGCATAAACATGCTTATATATACTAGCTGGTTCTGCATATGGAGCATTTTCCGCATAATCTGTTGCTTCGTCTATTAACACTTTTAACTCTTCCTCTATTTGTTGCTCTACCGTTTCGGTAAGTAGATTCAATTCCCTTAAATAATTTGCGAACCCATAAACGCCGTCTTTTGCTTTAGCTTCGTCTACTTCCTCTTTCTTTCGATAAGATAAGTCGTCGTCATCACTAGAATGCGGTGTTAATCGGTAAGAAACCGTCTCAATCAATGTCGGTCCTTCGCCTTTGATCGCTCTTTCTCTCGCTTTGTTAACAGCATCATAGACCGCAAGTGGATCATTACCATCAACCGTTATCCCAGGCATCCCATACCCTATGGCACGATCAGATATTTTTTCACAAGCTACCTGTTTACTTAGTGGGACAGAAATAGCATATTGGTTATTTTCAACCATAAAAATAACTGGAAGCTTATGAACACTAGCAAAGTTTGCTCCTTCATGAAAGTCCCCTTGGTTTGAAGATCCCTCACCAAGCGTAACAAAACTAACCAATTCTTTTTTCTCCATTTTAGCTGCTAAAGCAATACCAACCGCATGTGGTACTTGGGTTGTGACAGGAGATGACCCGGTAACAATCCGATTTTTCTTTTGACCAAAATGTCCAGGCATTTGTCTTCCACCAGAGTTCGGGTCCTCTGCTTTTGCAAATCCTTGCAGCATTAGGTCTCTTGCTGTCATACCAAAGGCCAAAACAACACCAACATCCCGGTAATACGGTAACACATAATCAACCGATCTATTTAAAGCAAACGAAGCACCAACTTGTGCAGCTTCTTGACCTTGGCACGAAACGACGAAGGGGATTTTTCCAGATCTGTTCAGTAACCACATTCTCTCGTCAATTCTTCTTGCAAGTAACATCGTTTTATACATATCAATGGCTTGCTCATCACTTAAACCAACAGATGTATGTTCCATATTTTACCCTCCTATACTTACTTAACCATGTAATCTCTTTCCCTCTATTGCAAAGGCAACTTCCCCAATTATTTCTGACAGTGACGGATGAGGATGAATGCTTTCACTAATTTCAAAAGGCGATGCATCAAGAATCTTCGCTAATCCAACTTCAGAAATGAGGTCTGTAACGTGTGGACCAATCATATGGACCCCTAACAAATCATTGGAGTCGACGTCAGCTATCATTTTCACAAAACCATCTGATTCACCATATACAAGAGCTTTACCAATTGCTTGGAAGGAAACTTTCGCTGTCTTGACTTGGTAGCCCTTTTCTTTTGCTTCTTCCTCTGTCAAACCAACTCTAGCTATTTCCGGATGTGCATATACACATGTAGGGACAGATAAATAATCCAACCGGTATGGATGAAGACCTGCTATATGTTCCACAGCTATTAAAGCTTCCTTAGTCGACACATGTGCTAGTTGCATGCCACCTATTACGTCGCCTATAGCATAAATATGTTCCTCGTTTGTTTGATAGAATTCATTCGTTTCAATATTCCTATTCGAATCAAGTTTAACATCAGTATTCTCAATTCCAACGTTACTAGTATTTGGTTCTCTACCTATTGCAATTAGTAGTTTGTCTGCTTCGATCGACTGTCTACCTTTTTCTATTACTACCTCTGCCTTCACGTTAGTCGTAATCTCGACTGTAGCTTGATCTAATGTTGCATTAGTAAAAATAGATACACCTTTTTTCTTGAGCCTTTTATCCATTTCCTTAGCAATATGCTTGTCCTCTGATGGTAAAATACGACTGCCAGCTTCAACAATACTTACCTCTACACCAAAATCTGAAAGCATCGACGCCCATTCTATTCCTATTACTCCCCCTCCTACTATAATGATTGATTGAGGAAGTTCTTTCAAATCGAGTGCATGATCAGAATAAATTATCCTGTCTCCGTCTACATCAAGTTCCGGAATACCTCTAGCTTTAGATCCTGTAGCTATAAGTAAATATTTTGGTACTAACAGCTCATTGTCGTTGGAGCCAGCTAATTGTACAGAAACCGTACCAGCGTTAGGAGAAAAAATCGATGGACCGAGGATTGTACCATTGCCATAGAAAACATCAACTTTTGCTTGATTGACTAGTGCTTGGACACCTTTATGTAACGATTCAACAACGGCATTTTTTCGAGCTTGGACCTTTGTATAATTTAGTGAGATATTCTCTATTTCGACACCGAAAGTGTCTGATTCCTTTGATTGTCGCAGTACTTCTGCACTTCTTAATAAAGATTTAGAAGGAATACAACCTTTATGTAAACAAGTTCCACCTAACTTATCCCGTTCAACAATTGCTGTTTTAAGACCTAATTGCGATGCCCTGATTGCTGCAACGTATCCTCCAGTTCCCCCACCAAGGATCACTAAATCATATTCTTTAGCCATTTGCCCACTCCTCTCTTTTCTCAACGTGAATATACATTTGCTTGTTCCTCTCCATTTAATACACGAAGGGCGCCCATTGCAAGTGACATTACATCATTATCACCAGGATAAACAAAGATATCAGCTATCCAGTCAACTCTATGTGATACCATTGTGACAAATGATTGATCAAAAGCAATTGGTCCTATTAGAATAATTCCATCCACTGCCCCGTTTAGCACAACACTCATGGAACCAATTTCTTTAGCAACTTGGTATGCCATCGCTTGATAGACGCGATTTGCATAAATGTCCCCATTGTTCACTTTGTCTATTATTTCTTCTATGTTATTAGTACCTAAGTAGGCTTTTAAACCTCCTTGGTTTGTCATTTTTTCACCATTTGTTCACGGGTATACACCCCAGAAAAACACATTTCTATCAGATTTTCAGTAGGAATGGTTCCAGCCCGACCACCAGGAATGGGTTTGATAAGCCCTCCCCGTCCACATATCGCTGTGAATTTTGATAGGTTTATTCCTTCTTTATGCAACTCATTTAATATAACTTTTGTCCGAAATGCGTATTCGTCAATCACGTGGTGATATGGTGCAAGCTCATCCTTGTTATGCAATATTAACATTTCAAACAATAAGCTTATCATTTTCAAATACAGCCCTTTTTGTTGAGTTTTAACTAGGATTAAATACTAGAATTCGTTTTATTTCTTCGAAAACAACCACCACCTAGATATACTAAACCGCTGCCGTTCGTTTTTTCCATTGATATGCTTTTGTTTGATTGATACGTTTAAGAAATCTGATTTATTCACAGCTTGAGTGAAATTAATCCAATCCATATTTCTCCATTTAGTAATATAGACTTCTAATAGATAACGCTAACTTATCTGCTGTTTTTGTTTTATTTCGGTTATTTTCTCCAGTACAGCATGAATGATCCATTTTCACAGCGCGCCTTGGTCACCACCGACAAGCAATCTATGTGTCGTTCTTTGACACAAAGATTTTATGCTTAAGACCTCAGGCGGGGTAGGCGCCCGGAGCTAGACAGTTCTTGAATTTTTTTATCCTAGATGGTGGCTGCAGAAAGCCATGGTCGTTTCTTATCTTTGGTAGCTTAGATGATGAATGGCATGAACAATACTCTGTCATTTTTATCACACCCTGCACTATTTCACACGTATTAATCTTACCTTTTTATGCATATTTTGGCAAGATGAGGGAGGTTTTCATTTTCTAGGTGCTTTGCTATACTTATGTCTGAGAGGAATTGGTGAACAAAATGAGAATCGTTGCACTAATACTATTAGTTATCCCAGGGATTATCGCTACGTGGGGGGTAAAATTAATTCGGGATGCCGTGTTCAATGACATTTACCCGTATTTCTTCCACTGGGCAATACAATCACTTATCGGCATTTTGTTATTTATATCAGGATTGGCCTTTATTGGTGGTTTTATCTTACATAGAGATAGAAAGAGGAACCTAGCAAAAGGTAGGTTCAAACGAAGAAATAGAAGTTAACCTTTAAGTGCGTGTTCAAAAAGTCGACGAATTAGAAGCAAGCAGGTCGAGGCGGTGCAGTTCTGAGGACCGAAATGTAGGCTTTCCCTACATGAGGACCGGAAGAACAATCCAACGAAGAGATGCGTAGCTTATCAGGGAAAAAGCAGTTTCCTTTTTCCTATTTGGTGACTTTTTGAACAACCTCTTTAACGATTGATTGGATAACTTATTAAGAAATGCGAAGGGCGCCCTGCGCTAGGCAGCTCTTAGATCTTTTTTATACTTTATTATCTTATTAAAAAAACGCTCTAAGTATAAGAGCGTTTTTTAAAGCTTTTATAAGATTAGCAATTATTCAAAAAATTCCTGATATAGTGCTTTAACAGCAGCATTAACACCTTCTGCTTTAATGCCAAACATCAATGAGACTTCTGAGGAACCTTGGTTAATCATTTCCAAGTTAACGTTCGCATGAGTAAACGCTCTCGTTGCTTTTTCTGCAATACCAATTGTACTATTCATACCTTCACCAACAATCATAATTAACGCAAGTCCTCTTTCAATATTAACTGTGTCTGGATCAAGTTCTTCTTTAATCCGTCTAATTACGATTTCTTCTTTCGTTGGCGTTAGTTGGCTTTCTCTAATAATGACTGATAAATCATCAATTCCCGATGGCGTATGTTCAAAGGAGATACCTTCATCTTCCAGAATATTCAATAACTTACGCCCAAATCCTAACTCTCTATTCATTAAGTATTTACTTACATAAAGACTTAAGAAACCACTATCACTTGCTATTCCAACGACAGGATTTTCACTTGTTTCCTTCTTCGCAACAATAATTGTTCCAAGTCCGTGTGGATTATTCGTATTTTTAATACAAACAGGAATACTTGCCTTAAATGCCGGAATAAGTGCTTCATCGTGAAAGACAGAAAAACCTGCATAAGACAACTCACGCATTTCTTTATAGGTTAGCGACGTAATTTCTTTAGGATTCTCAACGATATTTGGGTTAACACAATAAACAGAATCAACATCGGTAAAGTTTTCGTATAGGTCTGCATCTACACCAGCTGCTACAATCGAACCAGTGATATCTGAGCCACCACGAGAAAATGTTACTAATTTCCCATCCTTCGTATAGCCAAAGAAGCCTGGGATGACAACAATTTCTTTTCGTTCACGAAGTTTATACAAGTGCTCGTAGCTTTCTTCAAGAATTTGTGCACTTCCCGGTTCATCACTGACAAAAATCCCTGCATCCTTAGGGTTTAAATAAGTAGCCTCAAGTCCAAGCGATATCAAGTAATCACTAAGAACCTTTGCTAGAGAATCTTCGCCAATAGCTTTTATCGCATCAAGCTTAAGTGCGTCACTGTAGTTAGATGAAAATACACTTTCGACATCTTGTCTTATTTCAGTTGTCACTTGATCAGATATACCTAACTCATCCGTTATACTTTTAAAACGCTCTAATACTAGTTTTAATTGCAATTCATAGTCATTACCTGATTTGTATGCTTCTCCTAAAGCAATGAGTAAATCAGTTACCTTGGTATCTTCTTTCGATCGTTTACCAGGTGCCGAAACAACAATTACCCTACGGTCTGAATCGTCCATGATTATGTTAGCAACTTTTCTTAATTGTTCAGCACTAGCAACTGAACTCCCTCCGAATTTTGCTACTTTCATTGTAATTTAACCTCTCCATTTATAAATTTCTGTATCATTCAAAATATTAACACACTTCCAAAAAAATTGTTATCAGAAACATTGTACCATAACCAACAAATATAGCGAATAAGCAAGCAACTTTAGTTAATCCTGTTCATTTGTTAAAATATGTGGCTATTCCCCTGGAAACAATACAATAACAAAGTTTCTTTTAAGAAAAGCAAAAGCCGCCTTGCCCAGCTCAAGATTTCAGGCGGGGTAGGTGCCTTTAGCTAGACAGCTCTTCGGTTTTTTTATCTTTTACAATAAGCACACCCGATTGTCTAGCTTCAGCGCCTAGCCCCTTAGGTTCACTCTTCTTTTCTACTTCTTTATAAACATTTGCGTCCAATAATTTCCATTCTTTACATAGCCGACACCAATATGTGTATATTTTGGACTTAGGATATTTTTTCTATGCCCTTCACTTTTCATCCAGCCCGAAACAACTTCTTGTGGTGTTTGTTGACCTCTAGCAAGATTTTCAGCAGCACTAGTGTAGTTGATGCCGAAATTAGTCATCATGGTAAATGGAGAACCGTAAGTAGGACTCGTGTGCGAAAAATATCCTTTATCACGCATGTCCTGTGACTTATACCTTGCAACCCTTGATAATTGCCAGTCTTGTTTTAATGCAGGAAGACCGTATTTAGCTCGTTCCTGGTTCGTTAATTTGATAACTTGGTTTTCAATTGATTTAATCTCATCAATATTCGGTATCGTTAACTTTTGCTTCGGATAAATCAATCGCGGATTTTTAATTTGTGGATTTGCATCAATAATTTCAGATAAACCAATTTTATATTTTACCGAAATCTTCCACATGCTATCCCCTGGTTGGACAATATAAGTACTTGCAGCGAACGTTGATGTCGGAACAATCAGTGCCAGAACAACAGTTAGTACAAACATTATTTTTTTCATTTTTTATTACCTCCTCACTCATTAAAATCCCTCTATTTGTTTCAAATATTCTTGTAAAGTTAGAATATTAAAATAAAAGGAGGTAACAGAGATGCTAATATAAAAAAGGTACTTTAGACTATTCATTTTTGTATTTAGATAAAAAGGTCTAAAAGAGCCCAAACGCAGACAACATTCAGTGACAATCACGTCCTGCTTAGCACTTGTCCTTTTCCCCAATAAAAATGCTATAAGTAATTATCCTTCCACCAGAATCATCACCTAAAGATTGAATCTAAGTTTGCTCATAAAAAATAACCAGCCTATATTGACGGAGCTAGACAGCTCTTGCATTTTTTATATTTTCTTATCTAGTAAAAAAGACTCGAATATTGCCAAATAATTTGCAATTTCATTCAACGTAAAAAACCCCCTTTTTCCATCATGATTTACATCATAACGAACAAAGGGGATTTATCATCCCTACCATTACTTTTTGTATATTTATCGGTGTTTTCTTCTCATTTATAATTTTTACTAACCATTATAAACCTTGATATACCTAAAGGTTAGCTAGCCCGGTGCTCCAATCGCAGTCGGTCGGCAACCATCGCTATAAATTCACTGTTGGTCGGCTTTGCTTTTGAAATACTAACCGTATATCCAAACAAGGATGAAATGGAATCCATATTACCACGGCTCCAAGCCACTTCAATAGCATGACGGATTGCCCGCTCAACTCTCGAAGCAGTAGTATTGTATTTTTTGGCAATGTCTGGATAAAGAACTTTCGTAATCGAGCCAAGTAATTCAATGTCTTTATATACCATCGTTATTGCCTCTCTTAAGTACATGTAGCCTTTAATGTGTGCGGGCACACCAATTTCATGAATGATATGTGTAATATTTGCTTCCAAATCATGCTTTCTATTCTCCGTAGCTACTTTAGTTTTTGCTGATTTTGTACCAATTGATGGAGCAACTCCATGGACTTGTCTAATTTGCTCAGCTAAGTTCTCAAGATCAAATGGTTTCAGAATAAAATAAGAAGCACCCAAGTCAACGGCTTTCTTTGTAACTTCCTCTTGTCCAAAAGCAGTTAACATGATGACATTTGGATGCTTGGCTCTTTCAAGCTCTTTCACTTTACCTAAAACAGCCAATCCATCCACATGTGGCATAATAATGTCAAGAACCAAGACATCTGGTTCGATATTTTCTAATAATTCTAAACAATCTTTCCCATTATATGCTGTCCCGACAACTTCAAGGTCTGATTGGTCATCTAAGTACTCTACCATCATTTGAATTAATTCTCTGTTGTCATCGACTAAACACACTTTAATTTTTTCCACTTTTTGTTCCTCCTTCATGTAGTTCCTCCTCGGTTCCACGTTACAAATTCGACACAAGTTCAATAATTCCTTCTTTTCCGGAAAAAAACTTATATTTATCCTCTTTTGCTTTGATTTTCTCTAAATTACTCTTAATTTCGATTAATTTTGACAAACAACAAGACAAGTTTGTCGAATAATCTTTACCTTATTTTAACATACTTAGCAGAAAAGTCCTAAGACAATAATATGAAGCTGGACGTAGCTGTCGCTGAATGTTATCCATGCTTATCTTGCAAAGAAAAAGGTAACCCAAAATATTGGGTTACCTTTTTCTTAGCCTGCTTGTTGCTGGTCCTTATAAATATCGATTCCTGCCTCATTTAACATCCATTCAATGAAAACACCGTAACCAGACGTAGGATCGTTTACAAAAACATGTGTAACTGCTCCAATAACCTTGCCATTTTGAATAATCGGACTACCACTCATCCCTTGAACAATTCCACCTGTTTTCTCAAGAAGTTCCTTATCGGTGATTTTAACAATCATCCCTTTTGTTTCGGGATACTTTTGTGGAACACTATTGATTATTTTCACGTCAAATTCTTCAACTTTTTCTCCCTCAACAACGGTTAGTATTTTCGCTGGACCTTCTTCCACTTCGTTTGATAATGCTATCGGCATTGGTTTGTTCCACTTACCATTTGATATTTGCTTATTTAGTTTACCAAATACCCCGAATGGTGTGTTTTCTGTGATATTACCGATAACTCCTTCTTTTGCTGAAAACTCTGCTCTTTTTTCTCCAGGGGTACCATTTGAACCTTTATTAATCGATTTAACTGTAGATCGTACAATCGTACCATCATTTATTTCGATAGGCTTTCTTGTATCCATATCGGAAATAACATGTCCTAGTGCACCATACTTTTTCGATTTTGGATCATAAAAAGTCATTGTTCCGATACCTGCTGCTGAATCACGAATATATAACCCAATTCGGTATTCATTATCTCTTTTATCAAGATACGGTTTCAAATCGGTTGTAAAAGTTTCTTTTCCTCTTTTTACTTCTACCGAAAGCGATTCACCTTTTTCACCAGCCTCTTTAACAAACGGGGCAACGTCTTTCATACTACTGATTTCTTGATCATTAATGCTCAATATTGTATCACCAACTTTAATCTCTGCATCTTCGCCTGGAGATACTTCTCCCTCATCTGTCTTAACAAGGTGATGGCCTACAACTAAAACGCCTAACGTTTGTAAATTAACTCCAATTGATTGTCCACCTGGGATCACTTTGAAATCCTCGAGAACATCCACATTAACTTTCTTTATTGGTAATCCAGCCAGTTCATACACTATATTACTTTCACCGTTTGCAACTGTTTCAAACTCAGAGGAGTTCATTGCTTGAATTACTTCATTTGAATTTGAACTTTTAACTTTAACGTTTCTTCCCATTGCAGGAACACTTATTGGGTTGTTTGAATTAAACGTAGTAATTTGATTCGGTATTGAAAGGTAAGTCTGTACAGGTGTAATGAATGGAATACACAGGAAAGCAACAAGGAGCAATATGCCTATTCCATTTCGAATTGCCTTATACATGTTTTCACTCTCCTCGTTCCTAACCCATATTTTTTTATCTGTACTTCTAATTTGACCTTAGTTCACACTTTTTAAACCCTGAAAAGTTCTCTTATAAGGGGTAACTTTTCCTCCATTGTCAATTAATTTCCTTGTATAAATGCTGATAAGATTATTATTCCTATTTGGAGGTCAACCATTCAGACTAAGTGGAGGTAGAAGTGGCAGGTACCATTTGATTACAATCAGGGTTTCGGGGTTTGGAGAGCGTCGTATCACAGCAACGAGCCTGATGATACAGACTCGCATTTTTCAGTTATGCTTTTTCTTGAGTTTTTCTGCTAAATGAATTAATTCACGCGCATGGTCCATAGAAGTTTCGGTCAATTCAGATCCAGTAATCATCCGTCCCAATTCAATCACGCGTTCTTCTACTGATAAATCCTTTACTGTCGTGTTTGTCCGACTATCTTTCACATGCTTTTCAATTAACAAATGGGTATCAGCCATTGACGCTACTTGTGGTAAATGCGTAATACAAAGTACTTGGGATTTAGTTGAAATCCCATAAATTTTCTCGGCGATAGATTGAGCAACTCTTCCACTAACTCCAGTATCAACTTCATCAAAAATAACACTGGTTACCCCTTGGTGTTTTGCAAAAATCTTTTTAAGTGCAAGCATTATTCTTGATAATTCTCCACCTGAAGCAACTTTACTGATTTCTTTAAGAGGCTCTCCTGGATTTGTAGTTATTAAAAACTTGACGACATCACATCCAATAGGCGTTAATTGTACTGGCACTCCACCTAAAACAGGGTCTGTCGTGTTTCCTTTTTTCAACTCAACCGAGACTTCAAATATAGCCTTTTCTAAATAAAGGTCTTTTAATTCCTGGTGGATTTGGACTGTAAGTATTTGTGCAGCTTTTATTCTCGTCTCACGGAGATGCTTCGCTTCTAACAATACATCAGCACTTTTCCCTTCCACATCTTCTTGCAATTTCTGCAAATGCGAATCTCGATTTTTAATTTGATCAATCTCTTCTTCAACTTTTGATGCGTACTCTAAAATTTCTTCTACTGTTTTGCCATATTTTTTCTTTAAACGATTTATTTCATTCAATCTAGATTCAATACTATTTAGTCTTTCTGGATCAAATTCTAAGCCGTCAAGATAATTTCTAAGCTCAAATGTCAGTTCCTCAATTAAGTAATAATGGTTCGTAAGTAATTCTTTTTTGTTTTGAAGCTGATCGTCGTAAGTACTTGCTGTTTCTAGTCCATTTAACGCCAATGAAAGCCAATCCAGACCTTTTTGTTCTCCGTACAAAGCATTATACGCATCCTTTAGCCCAGCAAAGATCCGTTCATAATTAGCTAATTTATTTCGTTCTTCTGTAAGCTCTATATCTTCGTTTGGAATTAAATTAGCATTTTCTAATTCACTTAATTGGAACTGTAACAAGTCTAAACGCTGCGCCATTTCCTGCTCATTTTCACTTAATTCCTTATAACGTTTCTTTAAAGAATGAAGCTGTCGATATTCTTTATCATATGCTTGTTTTGCTTGGCTGATTTGATCATGATTAAACCCATCCAATAATTCTATGTGTCGGTCGGTGTCCATTAGTGACTGTGTTTCATGTTGGCTATGGATGTCGATCAACGTCTTGCCAAACTCTCTTAGGATACCTAGTGTTACTAACTTACCATTTACTCTGCATATACTCTTCCCACTAGAAGTTATCGTTCGATGCAAAACAACCATGCCGTCTAGGTCAATATCAATTCCGAATTCTTTTCCTTTTGCGAAAACAGCATGTCCCACTGGAACGGTGAATAGCCCTTCTAGCATAGCTTTTTTTGTTCCGTACCGAATAAATTCAACTGACCCTCTTCCGCCAGATAAAAGTCCAACCGCATCAATAATAATCGATTTCCCAGCACCAGTTTCTCCGGATAATACAGTTAATCCCTCGTTGAAAGTAATCGTTATTTCTTCAATAATTGCAAAATCTTTAATGGATAGCTCGGTAAGCATTCCTGTTCACCCCAATTTTATTATACGAGGTTGTTTCTTTTTTAAGATTTGTCTCATTTTTATTGTGTAGCCTATCAACCTAATTTAAAACTAAAGCATGTCCAATAATCTTTCTTTAATTACTTCTGTTTTGTCCTCCGAGCGACATATTATTAAGATGGTATCGTCCCCGCAAATAGTTCCTAATATCTCTGACCAGTCTAAATTATCAATTAATACAGCAACAGCATTCGCATTCCCAGGCAACGTTTTAAGCACGATAAAGTGTCCAGCCGTATCAATTCCAACAAAAGCATCCATAATTAATCTTTTCAGCTTCTCCAACGGATTAAAGCGTTGATCGGCTGGTAAACTGTATTTATATCGCCCATCTATCATTGGTACTTTAACAAGGTGTAGTTCCTTAATATCTCTTGATACGGTTGCTTGGGTCACGTTATAACCTAAATTTCTTAGCTGATCGACTAAGTCATCCTGTGTTTCAATATCATTGTTCGTAATCAACTCTCTAATTTTGATATGTCTTTGCGCTTTATTCAATTTTGATCAGCCCTCCTTTTTTAAGAAAAGCGTAAGCCGCCTTGCCCAGCCTAAGGCAATCTTAAGTCAAGCCTCGACGTGGGATAGGCGCCCGAAGCTAGACAGCTCTTGGTTTATTTATACTTTTTTGTCTTGCAAAAAAGGCTACATGCGTAGCCTCGATTGGTTTCTGTATTACAGTTCGTTATGTGCTGCTTTTACTACCTGTTCGATTTCGACATCAATCGCGAAATTTCCTGCTTCTTTGTCATCATTTACTTCTAAACAAGCTAGAAATTCAATATTCCCATCGCCACCTGTTATAGGTGAGTAAGTTAAATCAATTATTCGGTATCCTTCTACTTGCGCAAAAGTTAATACGTCAGATAAAACTTGCTGATGAGTTTGTGGTTCACGGACAATCCCTTTTCTTCCTACTTGTTCCCTACCTGCTTCAAACTGCGGCTTGATTAAAGCGACGACCTTACTTTTTTGAAGTAACAATGTTTTTAAAACAGGTAAAATCAATTTTAAGGAAATAAAGGAAACATCAACGGATGCAAAGTTCGGATCGCCATATTCCAGCATATCCTTTGTGACATATCTGAAATTTGTTCTTTCCATTACGATGACCCTATCATCATTTCGCAACTTCCAATCTAATTGATTATAACCAACATCAATTGCGTAGCTTAAGCTTGCCCCGTGTTGCAGAGCGCAATCCGTAAAGCCACCTGTCGATGAACCAACATCGAGCATTATCTTGTCAGTCATGTCGAGGTTGAAAACCTTTAATGCCTTTTCTAATTTAAGACCCCCTCTACCAACATAGGGAATGGCTTTCCCTTTTACTGTTAGAGGAATGTCTTCGTCAACTTTTATTCCAGGTTTTTCCAATCGAACCGTACCAGAATAGACAAGTCCTGCCATTATTGTTCGCTTTGCTTTTTCACGTGTTTCAATTAGTTCCCTGTCAACTAACAATGTATCTAGCCTTACTTTTTTACTCATATATACCTCAAGCTCTCAATTTTTTACTCGGCACCATTTTAGATACAGTTTCTACCACAGCTTCAGTTGTTAAACCGATTTCTGCTAAAAGTTCTTCTACCTTACCATGCTCAATAAATTGATCAGGAATACCTAACCGTCTAATATTTTCGATTGGATAACCGTGGGTTTCGGCAAATTCAAGAATGGCACTACCAAAACCACCTTGAAGTGCTGATTCTTCTATTGTTAAGATAGGAAGACCGCTTGTAAATAACTCTTCAAGCATTTTCTCATCAAGGGGTTTAATAAACCGCGCATTTACAACTTTTGCTTGAATTCCGCTTTCCTGTAACTGCTCGCGAGCTTGTAGCGCCATCTCAATCGTTGTTCCAAATGTTAAGATTGCCGCATCTTTTCCTTCTTTTAATACTTCCCAGGTTCCAATCGAAATAGTCTTTAACTCCGCTTCCATTGGGACTCCCAAGGCATTTCCTCTTGGAAAACGAACAGCAATTGGACCTTGATTATACTGGACTGCCGTATTAACCATGTGTTGACATTCATTTTCGTCCTTTGGCATCATGATGACCATATTTGGCATGTGTCTTAAAAAAGAAATATCAAAAACGCCTTGATGGGTTTCTCCATCTGCACCCACTAACCCAGCTCGATCAATTCCGAATGCTACATTAAGATTTTGTCGACAAACATCATGAAGCACTTGGTCGTAAGCTCTTTGTAAGAAAGTAGAATAAATTGCTAAAAACGGCTTTATTCCTTGGGTTGCAAGTCCAGCTGCCATTGTTGTTGCGTGCTGCTCTGCAATTCCTACATCAAATAGTCTGTCCGGAAACTCTTGTTGGAACTTGTCTAATTTAGAGCCGAGAACCATTGCCGGAGTAATAACCGCAAGACGCTCGTTTTGCTTAGCAATTTTTTGCAATGTACCACTCACAACACTACTCCATGCAGGTGGCGCACTTTGTGGTTTAATTAATTCTCCTGAATCGATTTTATAGGGACCAACTCCATGCCATTTGTCCTTTTTATCGCTTTCTGCGGGATAATACCCTTTCCCTTTTTGGGTGATAACATGGACAAGAACTGGACCTTCTGTTTTTTTAGCATACTGCAAATTTTCTTGAAGGGCATTGAAGTCATGACCA
This sequence comes from Aquibacillus salsiterrae, assembly GCF_028416595.1. Lineage (GTDB taxonomy): Bacteria > Bacillota > Bacilli > Bacillales > Amphibacillaceae > Aquibacillus_A > Aquibacillus_A salsiterrae. The sequence continues at coordinate 169,620 of NZ_JAMQKC010000001.1, forward strand.
TCGACTGGTCCATAATACGTAAAGCCAAACTCTTCAAACAACATACCTGGTACCATGAAATATTTCATACTATCTTTTATTCGCTCAGCTGTTTGAGCCAATTTTCCACCGACAGCTGGAATTTTTTTCATCAACCATTCAAGTTCTTCTTTTACTCGAATATATTTACCTGCACTTCTCATTCTACCGAGTGCATTGTGTAGTGCACCAACGTTATTAGCAATTGACATCTCATTATCATTTAACACAACAATAATATTTTTCTTTTCATGACCAATATGATTTAAAGCCTCTAGCGCCATCCCGCCAGTCAATGCACCATCACCAATGATTGGCACAACAAAGTTCTTTTCCCCTTTTAAATCACGTGCAATAGTCATTCCCATTGCAGCAGATAACGATGTAGAGCTATGCCCCGTTTCCCAAACATCATGCTCACTTTCACTCATTTTAGGGAATCCACATAACCCCTTATATTGCCTTAAGGTTTCAAATTGGCTAGTTCTACCAGTTAGCATTTTATGAATGTACGATTGGTGACCTACATCAAAGATTAATTTGTCAGTTGGACTATCAAAGTATTTATGCAAAGCAAGCGTCAACTCAACTACACCTAAATTAGCACCAAGATGTCCACCAGTTACTGATAGTTTCTCAATCAAAAATTGCCTTATTTCGTATGATAAATTTTCTAATTCTTCGTTTGACATTGCTTTTAAAAACGAAGGATCTTTGATTGTAGTAAGATCCATAAGGGAGTCCTGGTTACTAAAGACTATTCAACCTAGGCTTCACTAAATATATTACGACTTGCTTAGACTAGTTTTAGTCTAAGATCATCGTTTTAATTTTGACAGCGAAGCAAATAGAATTCAGATCCAGGTTACACCTCCTTCATTTATTCATGGTAAGTAACTTCTCTTGTATTTACCCTTTTTTTTCATTCTATCACTATTATTAGCTTATTTATTCCTTTTCTTAGGACTTTTCCTTTCCGATATTATATTAATTTTTAATTTTTCTTCAGTGAATGCAATAACTTTTCCAGCAAACAATACGATACTTGTTGATGAATGAATAGCAAAATACTTGCCTAATGCCTTTCCACCAACCGTTAAAGCAGCTACAATACTCGTTAAAATGACCGAGACAATGATTTGGACACTTGAACCTTCTGAATGGCCGAGCATATTGCTAATTTGAATGACGACTACAGCTGAAGCTGTACCACTTATTATACCTGAAATATCGCCGATAACGTCATTACAAAAACTTGCCACTCGTTCCGCATTTCGAACAATTACAATCGATTGCCGTGCACCAGTAACCTTTTCCGCAGCCATTGCATGAAAGGGAGGTTCTTGGGCAGCGGCTGACGCCGTCCCTAGCATATCAAAGACAACACCAATTAACACGATAATCAGTACAATGACTAAGCCAATAACCCAGATTACGCCACTTAAGATGGAGGAAGAAATAACTGAAAAAATAGCCGCTAACACAAAAGTGATAACGGCGATACTTATACTAAATTTTAACGACTTTTTTATTTGATTCTTCATTTATGCCCCTCAATTAACATCATTATGTATGGAAAGGAATGGTCATCTATCAAGTAAAAATTGCGGCTTAGGTCCAGTAGGTTTTCCCAGCCGGGTACCGAATGTCACCATTCTGGCGGTTTCCCTTTAAACCCGACTCAACACCGTCTCCGTATGTTGGACTGGATTACCACTTAGTCCGCACTATAATTCCTGATAAATGTCCTTTTAGAACAGTCTAGGAGTTTTCCTCAGCAGCCTTTAACCGATTCTTAGCCTCTTTTGCAGTATAGATTTCATGCGGATGAAAGCAGAAAAGCTAGTGGCCATCTAACTTTTTACTTGTACCGCAATCCCCTCTATACCACTCAAGGCAGGCTACGCTACGGATAGAGATTTTCACACCCCTACCTACGTAGGTTCATACCCCATTCCATCACGGTTACTAGGCTTAGTAACCACAACAGAGATGGGCCTCCGCGGAAACAGGGTCCTCGCCCACATGCCTTTGTGGATCGCCCTGCAACCTTAACTCCCAGCACTAACCCAAGGCTGGGCGCCTCAAGCCAGCACAAGGAACTTCATCGATGTGCCCTTTGGCGGATTTTTAGGCCCGCCTTCAGAATCGGAGGGCTGACTAGAATACTGCACCATTCCTTTATTAGTTTAAATATAACATATCTTTCACGTTTCCTCAATCGGTAATTGCCTGTATTTAATGATTCCGACTACTCAGATAATCCGTTAATTCTTCTAATACAGAGTGTCTAATCCCAGCTTTCTTTAATGATTGTTTGGCAAGATTGACATACTTTTCTTTTTGCTTTATTGCACCGTCCATACCTAACAAACTAGGAAATGTACTTTTCGAGTTAGATTCATCACTACCTACTGGCTTACCGATTAGTTCAGGGTCTCCAGTTACATCTAAAATATCATCTTGTACTTGAAAGATTAAACCTAAATAGTATGCAAAATCATTGATTGAGGTTAATTGTTGATTCGTGGCACCACCTAAGTATGCACCTGCTAGTATCGCAAATTTTATTAATTGGCCCGTTTTCAATGCATGAATCTGTTCTAAAGTTGATAAATCTACCTCTTCCTTCTCCGCTTTCATGTCTTCCATTTGGCCAGCAACCATTCCCATTGGTCCTGCTGCATGTGCTAACTGATTGATCAAAAACACCCTTTGGTCATAGGTAAGTGAATCATCACTAGCAATCAGTTCAAAACTGTAAGTAAGCAACCCATCACCCGCTAAAACGGCTGTAGCTTCATCGAACATTTTATGATTTGTAGGTTTGCCCCTTCGTACATCATCATTATCCATTGAAGGTAAGTCATCATGAATGAGTGAATACGTATGGATGAGTTCTACTGCAATAGATGAGGATGTGATTAAAGACAAATTGCCCCCAAAGGATTCACAACTTGCCATCATTAATATTGGTCTAAGTCGTTTACCACCAGCTGTCAACGAATAAATCATTGAGCCTCTTAACCTTTCTGGCGCTTTCACTTGTTCCATTACTTTGACAAGTTCCTTGTTAAACTGCTCCTGTCTTTCTTGTAAATAATCAGTCAGTGCTACAACCACTCATTCATCCTCCCGAATAACAAAAGGTTTGAACTCTCCTTGTTCATTTACGATTTGTGTCATTTGTTGTTCTACATTGGACAATTTATCACTACAAAGTTTGGAAAGCTTCATACCCTCTTGGTAATAGTTGATTGCTTTTTCTAACGGTACATCGCCTTCTTCTAATTTCTCCACAATTAGTTCTAATTGTTTCATCGCTTCTTCAAACGTTAGATCCGTTTTCTCCATTTTTCTTCTCCTCCTCCATCCCCAAAACTTGGCAATCAAGCGATCCATCAACTAATTTCACTGTTATTTGCTCACCTAGTTGTACTCGTTTGGTAGACTGAATTACTTTTCCATCTTTAGTAAAACTAATCGAATATCCCCTTTTCATTGTATTTAAAGGATTTAAAAGGGTAAGCTTGTCAACTAATCTTTCAAATGTCGTCTCCTGCTTATGATAAATCATGTTAAACATTTGTTGATTTTTATTAACAAGATTTGCTAAGTCTACTTTGTATTGATTAAGAAGCTTCGAAGGGTGCTTTTGCATTAGCCTTTTTGAGAGATGGTTCACTCGTTCATGCTTAGACATACTTATTGTTCGTAACGACCTTGTCAATCGGTCTAGATTACGATCAAGTTGCTGTTCTTTTTGAACAATGAGTTGTTCTGGGTAGCGAAACGCATACGATTTGTTAAGTTTTGTTAATCGTTCGCTAGATTGTTTCATCTTTTCAGATAGGGCACGATTTAACGACTTATATAAGGCGCCTACATGATTCATTAGCTCTTCGCTTGAGGGAACAGCAAGCTCTGCCGCTCCCGTTGGTGTAGCAGCCCGAACATCTGCGACTAAGTCACTAATCGTAAAATCTGTTTCGTGTCCAACAGCTGAGATAATAGGTATCGTGGAGGTGGCAATTGCCCGTGCAACTATTTCTTCATTAAAGCTCCATAGTTCTTCAATTGACCCACCACCTCGTCCGACGATGAGCACATCAAAAAGGTTCAACTGATTTGCAAATTGGATTGCTTTTACAATGGAAGACGGTGCATTACTCCCTTGGACCAACACAGGAAGAATTGTAACCTTAAGTAACGGATATCTTCTTTTGATTGTTATAAGGATATCACGGACAGCAGCACCAGTCGGTGAGGTTACAACCCCAATATGGTTTGGAAAACGAGGAATTGTTTTTTTTCTACTTGAATCAAACAAGCCTTCCTTGCTTAATTGCTCTTTTAATTGTTCATAAGCAAGGAACAAAGACCCAACCCCATCTGGCTCCATTTGTTTAATATATAATTGATATTGTCCTTGTGGCTCATAAACACTGATATCACCACGGATAAGTGCACGCATCCCATTTTCAGGTTTGAATTTTAAGAAACGGTTATTTCCAGCAAACATGACTGCTTGAATTCTTGAATAATCATCTTTTATTGTAAAATACATATGGCCACGACTATGCTGGTTAAAGTTAGATATTTCTCCTTTAATCCAAACATCATTTAAATTCTTATCAAGCTCGAACTTACGCTTCATATACCTTGTTAGTGCTGTGACAGTTAAGTAATTTTGTTCCAAATTATCCACCTTCATTATAAATTATAATTGATGGAATTTCTTCGCAGATTTTATTGTATTATGGAGCAACATCGTTATCGTCATTGGGCCGACACCTTTAGGTACTGGTGTAATATATGAAGCCTTTTCCTTTGCTGATTCGAATTCAACATCCCCTGTTAACTTTCCATTGTCCATCCGATTTACACCAACATCAATGACAACTGCCCCTTCTTTAATATCTTCACCAGTTAGAAAATGTTGTTTACCGACAGCAACGATTAATATATCCGCTTCTTTCGTAAACTTTTGCATGTCTTTCGTTCTAGAGTGGCAATACGTGACTGTGGCATTTTCGTTTAATAGAAGTTGTCCAACTGGTTTACCGACAATATTACTTCTTCCAACAACTACTGCATTCTTACCTTCTATTTCGATGTTTTTCCGTTTTAACATTTGAATAATCCCAAACGGTGTACAAGGGAAAAAGGTGTCTTTACCTGCAATCATTCTTCCGATATTAATTGGATGAAATCCGTCGACATCCTTTGCCGGATCAATCGCTTCAATTACCACCTGTTCTTGTATATGATCAGGAAGTGGTAACTGAACTAAAATACCATGAACTTTTTCATCTTGGTTTAACTTGTCAATAATAGTAAGCAGTTCTTGCTCTGTAGTTGATGTTGGTAACGTAATTAAATCGGAATTTATCCCAACCTGATCAGAAGCTTTTTGTTTACCTTTGACATACGAATGGGAGGCAGGGTCATCGCCGATTAATACAACTGTTAATCCAGGAATGATCCCTTGCTTTTTTAAACCTTCCACTTCTTGTTTCATTTCTGCGCGTAATTGTTCGGCAATTTCTGTTCCATAAATAACTTGAGCTGTCATGTGATTTCTCCCCTTTTCATCATTACTTTATCATTTTTGATAATACACCATTAATAAACTTACCAGACTTTTCCTCCCCATAAATATTTGCTAATTCTACTGCTTCATTAATAGCAACCCCTTGTGGTGTTTCTCCACCATAAAACATTTCATACGTAGAGATTCTAAGCAATGCCTTTTCAACGGAAGGTAAGCGGTCAAATTTCCAGTTTTCGAGATTGTTCTCAATTTTCTTATCAATTTCTTGTCGATTTTCAGTTACACCATAAACTAATTGATTCAAAAAATTATCTGGCGCTTCCTCATCTAACACATAATCAATTGCCTCTTTTGGTTCAGTATCGTTTATATCCATTTGAAACAGGATTTGAAATGCCTTTTCTCTAGCTGTTCTTCGATTCATCATAAAATTCTCCTTACCAACAATGTACTGCGTAATTTTGAATTGTCCCTAGTCTATCCCAAGATTAAAACTTATAATAGCTTTTGTCTGTTACAAATGATAACATTTTCCAACGAACAACGCCATCTTCTTACACAAGAAAAGCGCAAGTCGCGCCTTCGAAACAAAAAAACCCAGAAGAGTGAAGTCTCTCCCGGGCCAATGCAATAATTTATTACTTTTCCGTTTCTAATTGCTCTTCCTTAGGTTGTTCCATTTGAACACCAACAACGTGGACATTTACTTCATTAACATCAAGAGCAGTCATGTTCTTTAACGCTTGACGAATATTTGACTGGATCTTCTGTGCAACGTCAGGGATGGTAGTACCGTAATCAATCACGACAAATACATCAATGATTACACCAGTTTCTGTTAACTCAACTTTAATACCCTTCCCGTGTGACTTTTTACCAAGGCGCTCAACCACACCTGTAGCAAAGTTTCCTCTTGTATAGGAAACACCAGAAACTTCCGTTGTCGCAATCCCTGCAATTACCTCGATTACTTCAGGAGCAATTTCAACCTTACCAAGACCAGAATCTTCACTCACGTTCAATAAAGAGTTTTCACTCAAATGGCTCACTCCTTTTTTCCCCTCACACATAATTTGGGTAGGGGGATTTATATCTACTATTATACCTTATCCTTACTCTACTCTTTATTCATAATAGGATACTTTTCTAAAAATTTTGTATTAAAATCGCCTTCGACAAATACTGGATGCTCCATCATCCTACTATGAAAAGGAATGGTAGTTGATACACCCTCCACTACAAATTCATCCAACGCCCGTTTCATTCGTTCTACCGCTTCTTTTCTAGTCTTACCATAAGTGATCAATTTAGCAATCATAGAATCATAAAATGGCGGAATTTTGTAACCTGGATAGGCAGCAGAATCTACTCGGACACCGAAGCCTCCTGGTGGTAGGTACATAGTAATTTGGCCTGCAGATGGCATAAAATCCTTATACGGGTCCTCTGCATTAATTCTACATTCAATCGACCAACCTTCAAATGTAATGTCCTCTTGTTTATAGGAAAGGTGATTATTATTTGCAATATTAATTTGTTCTTTAACGATATCAACACCGGTAACCATTTCTGTCACAGGGTGTTCTACTTGAATACGAGTATTCATTTCCATAAAATAAAAGGTTTCTTCATTTTTATCAAAAATAAACTCAATCGTCCCAGCGCCAGAATACTCAACTGCTTGAGCAGCCTTCACTGCCGCTTCCCCCATTTGCTCTCTAATAGAAGGAGTTATTGCAGGGGAAGGTGTTTCCTCAATTAATTTTTGCAGTCTCCTTTGGACGGTACAATCTCTTTCACCTAAATGGATGACATTTCCAAAATTGTCGGCTAACACTTGAATCTCTACATGGCGGAAATCTTCAATAAATTTCTCTATGTAAACACCCGGATTTCCGAACGCTTTTTCCGCCTCATTTTGTGTCACTCTAATTCCTTTGATGAGTTCCTCTTGATTACGAGCGACACGAATCCCTTTACCACCGCCACCGGCAGTTGCTTTAATAATGACCGGATATCCAATCGCCTCGGCAACTTCAATTCCTTGAGTTTCATCAGCAATAATACCATCGGATCCTGGTACAATTGGAACCCCCGCTAGTTTCATCGTTTCGCGAGCAACGTCCTTTGTGCCCATTTTTTGAATGGCGTACGGACTTGGTCCCACAAATGTAATGTTACAAGCCTTACAAATTTCAGCGAAATCAGAATTTTCTGCTAAGAACCCATAGCCGGGGTGAATCGCATCAACCTCTGTTAATGTCGCTACACTCATGATGTTTGTAAAGTTCAAATAACTATCTTTGCTTAACTTTGGCCCAATACAATAAGCTTCGTCCGCTAATTGAACATGTAGTGCGTCACGGTCAGCTTCTGAAAATACCGCTACGGTTTCGATACCCAATTCTTTACACGCACGAATAATTCTTACTGCGATTTCTCCTCTGTTAGCAATTAAGAGCTTCTTAATCACGTTGTCATCCCCTTACATTTTCTTAACTCGGTATAGTGGTTGTCCATATTCTACTAGTTCTCCGCTTTCCACAAGTACTTCTACAACTTCTCCATTTACATCTGCTTCAATTTCATTAAATAACTTCATTGCTTCTACAATACAAACAACAGTATCAGCACTTACTTTATCTCCAATCTTGACATAATCATCTTTATCAGGAGATGGTGCACTATAAAATGTTCCTACCATCGGGGATACAATTTCATAGTCATAATTTACTTGCTGCTCTGAGTTCACATTTTCGTCAACTTGATTGTTCGTTTCTTGTGGTTTTGTTACTGGTTGTTCTTGGACTTGTGTTGGAACAGGTGCCTGTGCTTGAACTTGTACAGGACTTGCCAGTGTAGCTTCTTGTTTATTTTTCTTTACAGACACTTTCGTTCCATTTGACTCAAACGTAAATTCATCGATCGATGATTCATCAATCCGTTTAATTAATTCATGGATTTCTTCGATTTTTAACATGTTTTGCACCCCTTTGAATTTTCAAAAAATATTATCAGGTACTAATAACTCCTTTTAACATTCTACGAAAACGAATAAGAATCTGCAAGTCTTTATAGTATTACTGAAAGCAAATTTCCTCTTTCCTTTCATCTTACCATTTACTTTTACAAAAAAGTAGAAAAGAAAAAACTGACTCTTTTGGCTTACCTAAGAGTCAGTAGATTGTACTACCTAACTATACCAGTTACTTGGATACTGGTTGATATTTCACCTCAACTTGTACTCTACCGAATTCATCGCTAACCATTTGCATAATATTATTTGCAACTGTTTGTGATAACTCATCAGCTTTAACAGTAACGACTACATCTCCACCTGTATTGCGTACCAAGACATCTGGAAAACCATTCTCTGCTTTTATGTTTTCTTCTAAAATACTTTCTTTTGTTGATACACTTTCAATTTCCTTCATCTCATCATATGCTTTGTTAATGTCATCTGTAGAAGCAGAGCTTGATGCAACAATATCATCTAATTGATCTAGGCGCTTACTTCTTTCGTCTTCCATTTCCATCCGGATAGTAGCGAAAAGTTCATCAGAGGAAAAAGTTGATGATGAAACTGCTTCACCTTCTGCATCACTCGTTCCCTCTGCTTCCGTTACCTCAACGTCTGAAGACATTTCACTAGTTGGTAACTGTTCCCCATCGACTGACTGATCGTTCACAAAGGCTAATTCATCACCATTCGGCGAGCTCATATAATACACACTTAACACAATCATTAGACTTAACATGGTAAGTAACCAAACTGTTTGTTTTTTTAACATAAGAATCCTCCTCTTAGTTTTTTGGCATTACTGAAATTTTATATGATGGGACATCCAAGACCCTTGATACCGCTTCAACTACCCACTGCTTGACCTGTGCATGATCAACTCCCTTTGCGACAACTAAAACACCTCTTACATCGGGTTTTTTCGTTTCAACAACCAATGGAACTTCCTTATCACCTTGTCTTACAATGACGACTTGTTGTTCTTTGGTTGTATCTTTCACGTAACGTTCACCGCCATTTTGATCAGTTTCTTCAGTAGATTGTTCACCAATGATTAAATTCTTTTCATAGACTTTTTGTTTAGAAGAGTCTATGTTGACCATTACTTCTACTTCTGACACCCCAGTGATCTTTTCGAGTAATTGAGCGAGATCCTTTTCAAATTGATCCTCGGTATCCTTCAATGCTGAATCTTTATTTTCATCCTTAGAAGTAAAGGAGACAGCCTCATCTGCGTCCACTCCATTCTCTGTGTCTTCTTTGATAACCATTTGATTATTATCTTTACTTTCACTGAACATACTACTTGTAATTAAAATAAGGATCCCAACTAATGCAATGACGAGAACATATCCCATTTTGGTCGGTTTTTTACCTTCACCTGTTTCTAAGTGTAAATACGATAAAAGTTTCTTTAATGGGTTTTCCACTATACCCCTCCCTCCCACCTAAGGTTTATTTTTTGATCATCTAGCTGCCACATATCATACAAATATTTTTTTATTTTTTCTGTCTCAGGGTTCGTTTCACTGTTTTCTTCAGCATTCTCTTCTCCTGAAACATCAATGACTACTTCTTCTACTACGCCCCGCTTTTCCTCTTCGGTGTAATCCACTAGATTTACATCAATTTCTTCAAGTGAATCTAAAGACATCTCGTTTCCCTCACTGAAAGTAAAGGAGATATTAGTTATTTGCACATCATAGTCTTCTCTCAACCCCTCTTTCACATCATTTTTCATTTGGACAGCCATCTCTTCTAAAATGTATGCATCTTGTTGGGCTTGTATTTCATTTTTCTGCAATTCTATTGAATTTTTCATATTTTTTTCGTCGATGGAGGTGTCAAGCGCTGGCGTCACTTCACTTACTATCTCTTGGACATCAATTTGAAATAATTGAAACAAGGGTTGTAAGAAAATGAGAATCAACAATAGGCCAACTACCATGTTGATGTACTTCTTCATCGAAGAGTTAGGTAAAAGAAGATCAATAATCATTGCTAATAACAAAAATAAAATAATTTGGGTAACCCAATCGATAAGAAACCCCATTGTCAAATGTCCCCCCAATCTGTCAGCAACTTATCGTAACATGAGTGCTAGATTACTTGATGCAACTATAATTACGATAGCTAGAAAGAACATAAATGAAACAACTAATAGAGCAGCAAATATGTACAAAATATGTTTACTAATAATATCCATACATTTTATAATTGGGCCATCACCAATAGGCTGAAGTAAGGCTGACGTTAGTTTGTAAATGATCGATATTACAAAAATTTTCATCGCTGGGAATAGAACGATTGCAAGTAAAATAACTACACCAACAATCCCAACTGCATTTTTTAACAGCAACGATGCGCTCATTACGGTATCAGCTGCATCCGTAAACATTCTCCCAACAACCGGAATAAAGTTACCTGTCACAAATTTTGCCGTTTTCATTGCTACGCCATCCTGAATTGCGCTTGCTGCCCCTTGGACTGAAATGACACCAAGAAAAATTGTCAGAAAGGTACCCAATATTGCTAGTCCAATGTTTTTCAATAGATTAGCGAGCTGCGTTACTTTAAAATTGTCATGCAAAGTACTGACAATGCTCAATAATGCCGATAGAAAAAATAATGGAATAACTACATTCGACACAACAAGTACACTCGTATGAATAAGAAACACGATTACTGGATGAAAGAAACTAACAGCAACTAGATTACCAAATGAAGCCATTAACCCAAGCATGAGTGGTAATAAGGCAACCATAAAACTACTCATCGTTGAAATAGTCTCATTAATATAACTTGATGCTAGCTGAAAACTATTAAAGGCAATGATCATTAAGACCAGATATACAACGGCATAAGCGACTCTACTGACAGCCTGTTTCTCAAAAGCAGATTGCAACGATTGAAGAATTGTACAGAAAAGCGTTAACATGATTAATGTCCCTAACAATTTCCCGTTCATTACTAATTCAAAAAGTAAAAACTCAAACAATCCAACAACCCATTCTTTAACAGAAACTTCTCCGCGGTTCTTTAAAAATTCTATGAAAGTTGTTTTCTCAATTCCTGGTAGGTAACCACCATACTCTGTTACAACCTCATCCCAATAGCCTTTTACTTCATCAAAAGAGATCTTTTCCAAGTCAAGCGCCTCGTAAGCGGTTTGACTTGAATTGTCAGGGCTAGCCGTAGCTGTTACTGGAAAGGAAAAATAGGTGATTACGCTTAATATGGTTATCATCATTAAATATTTTAATAGTTGGCTCATTCACTAAACCATTCTCCTTTCTTAAGCTCAGGCGGGGATCAACCCTACGATAGTTTCGATGACAGCAGTTAAAATCGGCACAGCAAGGACTAGGATAAGGATTTTGCCAGCGAGTTCAATTTTAGCTGCAACAGATCCTAAGCCAGCATCTCTTGTTATATGGGCTCCAAATTCAGCGATGTAAGCAATCCCAATTATTTGTAAAATAGTATCGACATATACTCCATCCACATTTGCCTTGTTCCCCAAATAGTTAATTAACTGAAATATATCCCCAATGTTTTTAACAATAAATGAGAATATATAGATACCTGTTAATAAAATAATAAAAAATGTAAAGGATGGCTTTTGTTCTTTTAAAATTAAAACAAGCAAACTGGAAACAATGCCGATGCTAACAATTTGAATAATCTCCATATCTCTACCCCTGGAACAAAAAGACTGATTTAATTTGTTGGAATAAATCTGAAATTCCATTTATGACAAAGATCAACACAATGATAAAACCTACTAAACTTGCGAATTGGGCATATTCTTCTTTCCCCATTTGTTTGAGGATGGTATGAATCATAGCAACCACAATCCCTATACCAGCAATTTGAAAGATAACTGATGCATCGCCGAGCATTTAACTTACTCCTTTCTAAATCAAGAGTAGTATCAAAAGAAGTCCTGTTAAAAAGCCCAAACTTTTTACCATCTTGCTGTACCGGAATTGATAATCTTGGGCTTCTTGTAATTCCCTTTCTAAGTGTGTTAAGGCTAATTGAATATGTTTCTGTTGGTGTGTGAAATCATGTTGTCCCAAAGTTCGGCCGAATTGGCGCAAAATTTCTTTTTCATTTTTCCCTAATGCGACTAATGGCCAAAATAGATTTAAATTCTTTTCCCAAACATCGAATAAATGACCTGATTGCCTCGCTAAGTCGTCACCTACTGCTTTAAAAAACCATGAAATTGGATGTGGTAATTGTTTAGAAACATTGATACAAGCCTCTATTAATGGTGCTTGTCCGTATAGAATTTCTGCTTCTAATATTTGTAACGCACTCTTTAATTGTCTAATCTGCTTTGGTCGTTCATTTAATTTGCTAGCTAATTCAAACCCCACCCACGTGGTGGCGCTTAATAATAGAAGTGCTCCGATCCATTTCATTTGATTCGCACCTCGGTTTCTTAAAGATATTTTGCCCTTCCTTTGTAACAATTTTTTCAATCATTCCAGGCCTCTTTGTTCGTGAAAGAATAACAAATCTGTCAAACACCTCATGATCAAATAAAACTTTTAAGGAAGGCCGTTTCCTCAGTTGCTCTAGTGATTCCCCGTGAACAGAACACAAAATTCGTACTCCTGCATGCATCGCCTCCATTAAGGCGTTAACATCATCGGAATTTCCAATCTCATCGACAACTAATACATCTGGTGACATCGAGCGAATCATCATCATCAATCCTTCAGCTTTAGGGCAAGCATCCATAAGATCTGTTCTTAGACCTAACTGGTGTTGGGGAATCCCATTAATACTTCCCCCGATTTCTGACCTTTCATCGACTATTCCAGTTTTTAATGGTTTTACGTCTTGCCACCCAGTTGAAATAATTCTCGCAAAATCCCTCAATAGCGTCGTTTTTCCCGTTTGTGGTGGACCAATTATTAACGTATTTAAATAAGACGACTTATATAGGTATTGAATATACCTTCTTGATATTCCAACCTTTTCTTTAGCAATTCTAATATTAAAAAAGGAAATATGTTTAATTGCTTTGACAGAACCGTTTAACGTATTTACCTTACCAGCAAGCCCGACTCGATGCCCACCTTCAATCGTGATAAACCCTTCCCGTAACTCGTCCTCGAGCCGGTAAAGTGAAAATTGACTTAATTGATTTAATAGATACATTCCATCTTCTTCTGTTGGGATTAGATTTGTTAACCATGTCTCATGGTCATCAAATATTAACTCGATTGGCTGTGCTAACCTTACTCTAATCTCTTGAAGGGTAGTCCATTTATTTGCGAGTGAAGCTTCTATTTCTTTTTTTAAGTTCGGTGAGAACAGTCTTAATATTTCATCCATACATCACATCTTCCTATCCACTTCTTTATAAAAACATCTAATGTATATGTATGCTTGTCTGACTCTTATATGACTAGTAACTGAATAATTTAATAGACTGTGCTAGAGGATAGTAAAAAGTGGTGTTCTAAAACAGTGAGAGTCATGAATGTGGTTTACTCTTTCGCACCAGTATGGACATAGACAATAAGAAAAAGCGCAAGTCGCCTGCGCTGGACGTGGCTGCCGCTAGATGGTATCCCCAAAAAAAAAGCGTGTTAGGTCTTCATGAAAGAAGACGCTAACACACTTTTTTTGCTAGTTGTTTGTTCATTAAGCTCGAGATACATATTTACCGTCACTAGTACTAATGACCAGTACATCACCAACGTTGACAAAGAAAGGAACTTGAACAGTAAGTCCTGTTTCTACCGTTGCAGGTTTTGTGCCGCCACTTGCAGTATCACCTTTAATGCCAGGTTCTGTTTCTGTTACTGTAAGCTCAACATTATTTGGTAGGTCTACCCCTAATGTTTCACCTTGGTAAGTGATAATATTTACTTCCATATTTTCTTTTAAGTAATTTAGTTCATTTTCAATCTGACTCGTTTGTAATTCGATCTGTTCAAAAGATTCATTGTCCATGAAAGTATGGGTATCACCAGAACCATAAAGGTACTGCATTTTTCTATTTTCGATATGGGCACGATTAACTTTTTCACCAGCTCGGAACGTTTTTTCTTGAATACTACCGTTTCTAAGGTTTCGCAGTTTAGAACGAACAAACGCAGCACCTTTCCCTGGTTTTACGTGTTGGAAGTCGATTACTTGCCAAATCCCATTATCGACTTCAATGGTTAAGCCTGTTCTAAAATCGTTTACTGATATCATTTAGTAGTCCTCCTTCTCCATTGTCCTACAATGTAATAAGTTCTTTTGGTGAGAAAGTAAGCTTCTCATTACCATCTTTTGTTACAACCGTATCATCTTCGATCCGACATCCACCAACACCTGGGATATAAATTCCTGGTTCAACAGTAACAACCATACCCGGTTCTAACAATTGATTTGAACGATAGGAAAGGCCAGGACCTTCGTGTACTTCCAAACCAATTCCATGGCCTGTCGAGTGCCCGAAATACTGTCCGAAACCCTTTTCCTCAATATGGTCACGAGTTAATGCATCTGCTTCCTTTGCACTTATTCCTGCCTTTATACCAGCCATACCCTTCATCTGGGCCTCTAAAACGGTTTGATAGATGGTTAGAAGCTGCTCATCGATTTTACCAACTGCAACCGTTCGAGTAATATCTGAACAATACCCTTTATATAAGGCTCCGAAATCAAGGGTTACAAGTTCACCCGATTTTATCTCTTTATCAGATGCGACACCATGCGGTAACGCAGAGCGATGACCAGATGCAACAATAATGTCAAAGCTTGATGAGGTTGCACCCTGTTTTCTCATATAAAACTCTAGCTCATTTGAAACTTCAATTTCCTTTACACCCGGTTTAATAAAAGTAAGAATATAATCAAAAGCAGCATCTGCTATCTTTGCTGCATCCTTTAATATATTAATCTCATCTTCCTTCTTTATCAAGCGTATTTTTTCAACTATTCCACTAGTAGGGATAAGTTCAGTAGGGATCTCTTCCTTATATTGTTCATAGGTGGCATAGGTTATGTCATTTTTTTCAAACCCTAAGCGACTAATCGATAGCTTTTTTACTTGATCACTAATCTCAAGCCCAATTGGCTGTTTATGTTCGATAATTTTAAAGCTTTTTGCCTGCTCAGTTGCTTGTTCTATGTATCTGAAATCTGTTATCAGTAGGGCTTCTTTTTCCGTTATAAGAACAACCCCAGCAGTACCTGTAAATCCTGTTATGTATTGGCGGTTGACGGTACTAGTAATAAGTAGGCCGTCCAATCCATTTTCCTTTAAAGACTCCCGGAGTTGAGTTAGTTTCCCCATTATAACCATCCTTTCCAAAGTATATATTCCTTAAAAAACATAAAAAGATAGAGACTCCTCACCCTAAATCTCACCTGTTTTAAGTTTATCATAGTTGGTTAATTTTTACTCTTTATAGACCGAAAATTATATATTTTCATCCTTTTTTTGTCAAGGTAGGCATACGATATCGAATACCCGATAAACGTACCATACAATAAGTATAAACAAATCGTTGTAACTACTGTATCACTATCTAGTTTCGTCATGTGTGGAATATTAGGGAAAATTGGTTGTAATAAATAAAAGACAATAAACCATAAGGCGATTCCAAACACAGCACTTGGCCATATCCCTTTTAGATGCTTAAATAGCAAATAATAAATGATCGCAATTGCGATCGACAATATACCAATAACAACTATCGAGATTAATTGACCTAAGAAACCGTCCGACCAACCAGTCACAAGCCAAGGTCTTAAAATAAAGGATGCTGGGGAAACTTTGGAAAAATTAAAAAAGGATGACAAAAAACCAAAGAAACTCCACAATAGACCACCTACAAGACCTGTTATAATCGTATTACCTATCAGAGATGTAGGTTTTGCGCGTTGATTTTGCTCTAAACTTTTATCCTTTTCCATCAAGACACCTCCACCAATAGAATATCCAACTACGAATGATTCCATCCATCCCCATTAATTTTTCCAACGATATATTCTCTGTTATCTTTTAATTATTTGCTAGTGAAATAAAGATTTTTTTAGTAAAATGATAAGTAAGAACAATTAGCATATTTTTATGTCTGTAAAAAAGCGGAAGGCGCCTATAAGCTAGACGGCGCTCTTGGATTTTTTTATACTTTTGTATGAAAAAAGGCATTGTAAGCAGCGTATAAATTAATAAGTATACCCAAAAAATTACAGTATACTCAAAAATTAATAAATACTATCCTTTTTCATCATAGATGGCGGCTGCAGAAAGCCATGGTGGTTTCTTATCTTGTAAAAAAAATCTTCCACTGAATAATTTTGTTTGGACTGGAAATAATTTTTAGTGTAACGATGAATGATTAATTATTGTTTAACCTTTTAGAGACACATGAGAAGCTTACTCAAAATATCCTTTATAAAGACATAAAAATATTAGGATGGTACTATTGGGGTAAGTTGTTAGTTTACGATTCTAGCGATAGGTAGGGAAAGGAGGATTTTGTCTATGTTCCGAAGCAAGTTATCACCATTTATTTATTTGTTGTTTGGCCTTGCATTATTGGGATTTGGATTCCAACTTTTCAACAACACGGCTTCACTTCTTGCTAACTTTCTAATTATGGTTGCCTTAGGCGCTGTCATTTATGGTGTTTTTTACTATTTCTTCCTGAATAAAAGAACCCCAAATGATATTAAAAAGTATAAAAAAGCAGTAAAACAATCAAAAATGAAATACAAACAAGATCAGGTCCATAAATCATTATCCCAGGCAACCAAGAAACAATCACCCGTGATCAGTAAACAAAAAGGCATGAAAAACCGGGCGACCCACTTGCGAGTAATTGAAGGAAATAAGCATAAAAGAAAAAATCGAGCATCCTTTTAAGATTGCTCGATTTTTTTTGCCGAAATTAGAAAGTGAGGGTGTCTAGCACTTTCTACCTTTTGTTGTTATGGCCAGCGCTTCAGAAAAGCTTCTGCCTGTTTGTAGCCATTGCGGATTAATTCCACTTTTTTTTCGTGATCTAGATCAAAACTTGTTGCATCAACACCGTTTACTGGGATGGAGAGGATTTCTTTGTTATTGTTAGAAGTATAGGCTGATTCATACGTCTTCGTTAATGTATCAATCACCGCACCTAATAAATCTAACGTATTTATAATTTTCATTGAAGGAGGTGGAGCTGGTGCTTCGGTTAATTCTAAGCCGATGGTCGGCCTCTTTTTCTTTTTATTTGTTTCATTAAAAACCCAAATAGGGAAATTACTAACTAATGCCCCGTCTACTAATACACTACTTGTATTTTGCTTATTTCTTAACTTTAATGGTCTAAAAAACAAAGGAATCCCGACACTCATTCTGATAGCTCTAGCAACAGGAAAAGTGGCTGGATCAATATCGTAAAATTCCTTTAAATCATCTGGAAGCACGACCACTTTTCCAAGGGTCAAGTCGGTCGTAACTACCTTTAGAGTACCTACAGGTAGATCCGCAAAGGTGAATACACCTTTTTTCACTAAAAGGTCATCTAGCCATCTTTCTAAATAATCCCCTTTATAAAGCCCCATAGTAAAATAAAGCTTAAACCATTTAATAAATGGAAAATATTTACCATACTTTGAGCTATCTTTAAATTTCTCTAGGTCTAAGTCTAAAAACAAGCGCTCCATTTCTTTACTCGTATAACCCGAAGCAAGGAGTCCTGCTATAATTGCTCCCGCCGATGTTCCTGCAACTCTTTCATATGAGTATTGTTTCTCTTCGAGTTTAATCAGTGCACCTAACAAGGCAAAAGCTTTCACACCACCACCAGAAAACACAGCATCTATTTTCACAAGTACCCCCCCAAAAAACAAGAAGCTATAATACTATAAGTGAAGCAGAAATAAATTAGAACTATAAAAATAAACCCTGCCTTTTGCTTTGCAAGGTTTATTGGTTCTCTGTCAAATGTGGTCATGCGAAGTTCACTCCATCTCATAAAGGCGCAAAAACGCCTCTCTAACTAGCCTAGAGCCGGGTTTCTTATGTATAAGAGTGTTTACTAGAGAAATTAGTTACTCTGTTGGGATTCTTTTAATTCTGCAATTCGTTTTGGTTCTTCTTCAAAATACTGAACTAAGTCACCAATCCGGTCAATCGAGTTCCAGCTTAAGTGATGCTCAATTCCTTCTACATCTGTATATATGTTTTCTTTGTCAACACCGATAATTTCAAGAAATTGTTCCAGTAGTTCGTGGCGGTAAACTAATCGTTTACCTATCTTCTTCCCCTTAGGCGTAAGAATCAATCCCCTATACTTTTCATAATTCAAATAATCATCTTTATCTAATTTCTGAACCATTTTTGTTACGGAGGATGGATGAACTTGCAGTGCTTCAGCTATATCGGATACACGCGCATACCCTTTTGCTTCAATTAATATATATATTTGCTCGATATAGTCTTCCATGCTAGGTGTAGGCATTGTATTCCTCCATTTCTTAAGGCAGTAAAATACTATCATAAAAAGAATACACCAGTTTGTAGTATGAAACAAGCCAATTACGATTTAAAGGCATTTAAAAAAGCGACTAAGTTAGTCGCTTTTTTAACGAGAAAAATAAGTAATCTAAAGATGTCCTCAAACGCCCCATTGTCGACTGATTACAATCCACACCTTAATTGGGCATTACAGTTTGTACATGTATTACAGCCACCAATATCTTCAACCGTACCTTTTCGACATACAGGACATGTGTCGCCAACTTCAGAGCCAATCGTCACTTTTGTCTGCTTAAGTTCTTGAACTGTATCTAATAAAACGACGTGTGGCTTATTCGAGTGGTTCGCTTTTATTTCTTCTTGATCAAAGCTATTCTCTTCAGCTTTTAGTGTTAGCACTTGTGAATCACGGCTACCATCAACATAGACGGTTCCGCCCTTAGCCCCACCTTTGTACAAGCGTTGGTATACATTTTCCACTTGTTCAACAGAATAGCCTTTTGGCGCATTTACAGTTTTTGAAATAGAACTGTCAACCCAATGTTGAATGACACATTGTGTATCCGCATGTGCTTCTGGTGCTAATTCCATTGCTGTTACAAACCATTTTGGTAGATTGTTCGGGTCTTGTTCTGGATGTTGAACCAAGTATTCTTGAACAATTTCTGCTTTCACTTCAATAAATTTGCCTAATCTGCCACTTCGATAGTAAGAGAAGGAGAAATAAGGTTCTAATCCGGTTGAGACACCAACCATTGTACCTGTACTCCCCGTAGGCGCAACCGTCAATAAGTGTGAATTCCTAATACCATATTTACGTATTCCTTGACGGATATCTTCCGGCATTTTTTTCATGTAGCCTGTACTAATAAAGCGTTCACGCAGTTGGTTTGTTTCTTCATCTGTTTCTCCAACAAGGAAAGGAAAGCTCCCCTTTTCTTTCGCTAGTTCAATCGATGCACGATATGCAGTCGTTGCAATCGTTTCGAAGATCTGATCAACGAGTTCATTTCCTTCTTTTGAACCATATTCCGTTTCACAATAAATTAACAAATCATGTAACCCCATTACCCCTAGTCCAACGCGACGTTCACCTAATGCTTGCTTTTTGTTCGCCTCTAGGAAATATGGTGTTGCATCAATTACGTTGTCTTGCATACGCACACCAGTTTCAACTGTTTGCTTTAGCTTTTCAAAGTCAACCTTTTTATTCGCCTTATCAGCTACAGAAGCTAGGTTTACTGCCGCTAAATTACAAACAGAATATGGTGCAAGTGGTTGTTCCCCGCACGGATTTGTCGCTACTACTTGTTGGCCATACGCTTTGGCATTAGTCATATCATTAGCATTGTCAATAAAGAAAATACCCGGTTCGGCAGAGTAGGTCGCACAAATATTAATTAAATTCCAAAGTTCTTTCGCTTTTACTCTACGATAAACTCGAACTCCATATCCTTCTTTCTCCCACGAACGAACATCGCCATATTCATGCCAATTTTCGTTATAGGCCTTCATTTCGTGAGTCGTATAGTTTTCAACATCCGGAAAACGAAGCTCGTACTCTTCATCATTCTCAACAGCTTGCATAAATTCTTTTGTTAAACATACAGAGATGTTTGCACCCGTTAAAAATTCAGGATTATGGACACTATACGTTCCACCAGTTATTAATTTTTCTTCTGCTTCCTGAATTGCTTTTTCCGGGAACCCACCTAAACCTGGCATATTTTTGTAATTAACAACACCTTGATATAGATCTCGTTCAGTCTCTGTTAATGGTGTGAATTTTAATTTTTCTTTAGCTAGCGTTTTAATCTGTTCATCTTTGGTATTTTCAATTAAAAAGCGCAAAATACGTGGATTCTGCATTTTAGAAATTATAAATTCAATAATGTCCGGATGCCAATCGGCTAACATAATCATTTGCGCTCCACGTCTTGAGCCACCTTGTTCAACAAGATGTGTTAATTTAGCAATGTCGTCCAACCACGAGACAGAGCCGGAAGATTTCCCATTTACTCCACGAGCAAGTGTATTTCTAGGGCGTAGTGTCGAACCATTGGTGCCAACACCACCACCACGACTCATGATTTCCATAACTTGTTTCCGGTGTTCTGAGATACCTTCTCTAGAATCTTTAACAAAAGGCATCACGTAACAATTAAAGTAAGTTACTTCTGTACCAGACCCCGCTCCATATAGTACTCTCCCTGCAGGAATAAAGTTTAAGCTTGATAACTCGTCATAGAATTTTTTAAACCATGTTTGTTTCTTTTCATCATCTTTTTCAACTTCAGCAAGTCCCGTTGCATTACGCATCGCGATTTGTTCATAAAATACTTCTAATGGCTTCTCTATTACATCTAGTGAACGGGTAATGATCCCTGTTTCCGCCTCTTTGGCATTGTCTAATACGGATATAAATTCCTTATCTACTTGAACATCTGCCTTTTTATTAACCCAGTCAATCGATTGAATAAACCCTAGACCTCTTGCAGGGAATTTCGGATCTGCTTTTACTGTCAATACAACGAAGTCACCTTCAGAAAGGGTTGTTTTTTCAGTATCTTTAAAGGAATATCGATCAAGCATGACTAGTCTTGAAACACCTTTATGCGTCAGTTTCATATCACTAGTTATTGGGTGAACCTGCGGGAATAAGCCAATATCCTTGTTCAATTTTTCGACATTAATCTCCATTTGGATTTCAGTCACGGCTCCCATCAAAACATCTCTCCCTTAAAAAATAGATATTATATCTATGTAATATCATTGTTAGTTGATAGTATCTAATTTACCACACTCGGACAGAATATAACAATATATTGTATTCAAAAAAAGAAATAATACTACATCTTGTAAAAAGAACAACATCATCACGTTTTGTCAATAATAAAATCCTTTGAAAAACTATGATTTCGAAAGATAAATAAAGGATAAATGACAATATGTTTTCAAAAACGATTTTTTTCACGTTTGCAGACAGATCACTTCCTAAGCGTAGTCACCGACACAATTCGACATACAAAGAATAACTCGAAACTAGCTTATTATTTTCTAAACCTACTAAAGATGCTATAATCATCATATACTTACACGTAAAGACAAAATAAAGAGCGGGGGAGTTATCATGGATTTAATTTTCTTATTAGCAATCGTTGCTGCCTTCATTATATTTAGTGTCTACAGGTACATCAAACAGACAAAAATATTAAAGACATTAACAGAAGAACAATTTCGTGAAGGTTATCGAAAAGCACAACTAATTGACGTTAGAGAACCAAAAGAATACGAAGGTGGGCACATTCTAGGTGCGCGCAACATTCCAGTAACACAATTGCGCCAAAGGCTTATTGAATTAAGAAAAGACCAGCCTGTTTACCTTTATTGTCAAAGTGGAACGAGGTCTGCTCGTGCTGCTATGGTTCTTCACAAAAAAGGATACAAGCAACTTTATCACCTTAAAGGTGGCTTTAAAAAATGGGGCGGAAAAATTAAGAAAGAAAAAAAATTACAATATTAAGTCGATGGGAGAAGGCAAAACGCCTTCTCTTTTTTTTGAAAGATAAGTAAGTATAAAAAAATCCAAGCATGGATAACATTCAGCGACAACCACGTCCGGCGAGTAATTCGCTTTCCCCTTTGTATATCCACTTATTTTCCTTTTAATTAAAGAAAATGTGGGTATACTAGCTAGCACCTATAGCGAAAAACAATCCATATCTTTTCCCATTTAAAACAACTTTTTTAAATATAAATCTTGATTACAACTGCTTACAGAAAGGTGGTTAAAAAGTGAACATCCAACTAAACTACGACGAACAATTTATTAACGAATTAGATGAAAAACTAAACCAGGATGGCCCTTTTAGCTCTTGGGATTTATTTAAAATGTCTTATCAGTCGTGTCTTGCAACAGTTACAACTGAATTCAAGGGATTAACCGCGCCGGATAGACTTCCACATGTCAATTTCTTAGATCACCAATTAGAATGTGCTCAACAAGTAGTCGAAGAAATGAGTGGCAGAGCAATACTTGCAGATGAAGTAGGCCTTGGTAAAACGATTGAAGCCGGACTCATTTTAAAAGAATATATGATAAGAGGATTAGTCAAAAAAGCACTCATCCTCGTTCCAGCCTCCTTAGTGAACCAGTGGGTCAAAGAGCTCAGAGAAAAGTTTTATATTCCAGCCATCTCTCATCGCAAACGGCCTGTCTGGGATCAAAACAATATTGTCATTACATCGATTGATACAGCGAAGCGACCACAACACAGTGACATTATCCTAGAACAAGAGTATGACTTCGTGTTAATTGATGAGGCTCACAAACTAAAAAACCATAAAACAAAGAACTATCAATTTGTTAGGTCTCTCAAGAAAAAATATTGTTTACTCCTAACAGCAACACCTGTTCAAAATAAATTAACTGATATTTTTAATCTAGTCTCGATTTTAAAGCCTGGTTATCTAGGTAATTATGACGAATTTACCACGCAATTTGGCAGAGACCGGAAGAAACTATTTAACGATGCCCATTTAAAACAACTCATCCAAAAAGTCATGGTTAGAAACAGAAGACAAGATACAGGCATTGAGTGGACCAAACGAAATGTACAAACAGTCTGGATTGAGTTTTCCGAGAAAGAACTAGAGGCCTATCATCAATTAAATCAGATTACTAGCGATACGTCTAACTTCTCATCAATCACCTTCACACGAGAACTTTGTTCCTCACGTGAAGCTTGTTATTTATCACTTAAAAAATTGATTGCTGAAAACGAAAATATTCAAAACAAAGACGACTATATAGAGTTTCTTAAAACGATAGAACAACTCCCCCATCATGCAAAAGCGGAAAAAGTAGTTGATTTAATTAAGGACAAGGATGAAAAGTTTATCATTTTCACCGAATACCGGGCGAGCCAACTTTACCTACAATGGTACTTACAACAGCATGGAATCACATCTGTACCATTTAGAGGTGGGTTTAAGCGAGGGAAAAAGGATTGGATGCGACAGCTCTTTCAAAACAATGTTCAAGTGCTTATTGCTACTGAAGCAGGCGGTGAAGGAATTAACTTACAATTTTGTAATAACATGATTAATTATGACCTACCATGGAATCCAATGAGGCTCGAGCAACGAATCGGAAGAATTCATCGTTTTGGTCAAGAGGAAGATGTTAATATATTTAATTTTGCCATTAAAAACACGATGGAAGAACATGTCCTAAACCTATTATATGAGAAGATCGAATTATTCGAACGTGTCGTCGGAAATCTCGATGCTATTTTGGCAGACCTTAAAATAGATGACGTTGAAGAAGAAATTCAGTCTATTTTTAAAGAATCCGGTAGCGTTGGTGAAGCAAAGATAAAGCTTGAAAACCTATCATCAGTTATCTCTTACGCACAACAGAATTATGGAGAGGAGAATTGGGATGGCAATCGAGAATCTTCATGATTTCTTAACTGATTATTTTACAGCTAATCAATGTGAAATTATCGAAAATCAAAACGGGAAGTTACTTATTCAATTAACAGATAAAATGGATGAGTTGTTAATGAACCGTCCATTTTATTGGCAATATGTGAAAAAATTAGGCTACCCTGGTGAACCGATGAAGGTCACATTTATTACTAATCCCGAACGAACAGAAGAAGATGGTGAATGGATTCATTTCGGAAGTCCAAGAATTCATCAAATCTTTAACACACTAACCAGCCAAGGAAAATTCACCAAGTTATTTGAAAAAGTAACAGGTGGACAGCGCACGGCAATGATTCCTTGGTTAGTCGTTAATGTGAAAATAAGCTATAACGGCAAGCATAAAAAAGACGAAGTAATCTCCATTGGGCTCCAGCTAATTAATGGGGCGATGCATACAAAAATGATGGATGAGCTAACAAACATTCCATTTCAAAATTCTATTTCAGATTTTTGTTATACGTTGACCCCAATTATTCGGCTAAGAAGTGGTTTTCAGCGCATTAATAATTACCTTGCTAACTATCTCGAAACCGTTGATCATTCGTGGGCTCGGGAATCGTGGGATCACCTAGAAGAAGAAAAGATATTACTGGAAAGATTTTATTTTGAATCGGAAGACAGTGAGTTTGAAAACAGATTTGAACACGAACTAAAGGACCTAGAAGCAAGATTTAAACCACATATTAATATAGAAGTAATTAATGGCGGGCTCTTTTACTTATCACAATTAAAATCGAACCGGATTATTATTTAAACCATAAAAATAAGTAGCAGCTAACTTGAGCTGCTACTTTTCTTTTTAACAAGAAGTTTAAAAGCAAACGGGAGGATACCAAACCATTTGTTTGACAGATGATATTCCTGCTCAGTTCGATTTTGCTTTCGCTTTTTCCTCTCTTCTTGGGGCATATCCATATACTTAACAATTTCTTGAGTCATAAATTTGACATAATCATTACCAGACATAACGCTCACCTCTCCTTACTAGTGTATCCACCGCGACATATTTTATAAAAAATTTTTAAAACATAGCAGGAGAACAGCAAAATTTGTCGAATTTACTAAACAACATAATAACTAGTGAGGTGAGTTCGTCTTTGAATACAGCAGCACAACTTTCAGGTAGTCTCCTGTTCTCTGCTATCCAAAAGTCCGCATCCGACATTCATCTTTGCCCTTCCCTTTCAAATGCTGAAATTTTTTTCAGAATTCAAGGAACACGAGTATTCCATCAATTTATCTCGCACGAGGAATATGAAACACTCTTGACTTATTACAAATTCACATCTGGAATGGATATCGGTGAAACAAGAAAACCTCAACATGGGACTATCCATTACCAATTCCAACACCAGAAATATTCCTTACGCTTATCAACACTCCCTGTCAATAAACTAGAGAGCTTAGCTATCCGTATATTGCCTCAAAATCAATCACCTTCCTTAGAGCATTTATTTCTATTTCCCAACCAGTTAAACAAAATCAAACAATGGATCTCACATCGCTCTGGAATAATACTGTTCACCGGTCCAACCGGAAGTGGGAAAACCACTACTCTCTACGCATTATTGCAATCGTTATTAATCGATCATTCATTCCAAGCCATTACCCTTGAAGATCCTATCGAGAAAGAGATGGGTAACATATTACAAGTTCAAGTTAACGAAAAAGCTGGAATCACCTATAATGTTGGCTTGAAAGCAGCGCTAAGACATGACCCCGATATACTCATGGTTGGAGAAATTCGCGATCAAGAAACAGCCCACTTTGCATTCCAAGCCTCATTGACCGGCCATCTGGTATTAAGTACCTTACATGCAAAAAATGCCATTGGAACAATCCATCGACTAATTGAAATGGGGATTAAAGAAACAGAGCTTGACCAATGTCTAATTGCCGTTGCATCCCTTCAGTTAATTCCAATTAATATGAATTACCAAATGAAATCAAGAGCTGCTATCCTAGAACTGCTGGATGGTAAACTGTTAAAGGATGTTATTCAAGGTAATTCTGACACTGTCAAGAACCACTTATATTCATTTGAACAACTAAGGAGGAAGGCATTTGCATACGGCTATACTGACCAAACGATTTTTGACCGATTCTAAACCGAAACTATCACAAATCCAACAAATGGAGTTTTTAAAGAAATTAGCACGTCTGATCGAAGGAGGGTATCCATTACTCGATGCACTTGAGATGCTTGGATGGGATAACAAATGGAAGCCACATGTACAAGTTATTTCAGAGACATTAAAAAATGGTCAACGCTTAGACGTAGCGTTAGAAAATGCTAAATTCCATAAAACCGTTATCTCCTTTATGTTTTTTGCAATGGCAGATGGAGATATACCATCTGCTCTAAATCATTGCTGTTTAATGTTAAATCAACAAATTACGTTGGGAAATAAGTTAAAAGTTACTACTCGCTATCCGTTATTACTCTTCTTATTTTTCCTGACATTGCTATTGTTTATTAAGACTTCGGTGTATCCCTCATTCCTCCAATTATTTGAATCCACTGCTGATACACTACAAATAACAATGGTTGCTATTACTTCAATCGATATATTGTTTAAGACATCCATTTTCCTAATTGTGTTCGTGGCAATCCTTCTCACTGGTTGGCTATTAATAAGAAAAAAAATCCCGATCCCAACCTTAGTCTCTTTTTACAATCGAGTCCCAATTATACGTTCTGTCATTATTGTTAATAACTCATTCTTATTTGCCCTTCACCTTAGTTCATTACTTAAAACTGGAATTTCGTTAAGAGAAAGTTTGAGTATTTTAAATCGACAAGCACATCTACCTATTATTTCCTATAACACATACATCCTTGTTAACCAGTTAGAAAGAGGACATTCCATTCCACAAGCATTAAAGAATTGTTCCCTTCTCTCTCCACAATTTACAGCTATTTTCACAAAAAACTCATCCAATGAAGCACTAGCGAAAGATTTAACTATTTTTGCTGAATTTTTAATTGAGTCTATGGAAGCTAAAATAAAAAGGCTAATAAATTATGTTCAACCAGTATTCTTTATCATCATCGGTGTCTTGATTATATTGGTTTACTTATCATTAATGTTACCGATGTTTCAGTTAATCAATCATTTATAAAAGGAAAAGAGGCAATTTACTATGAAAAAACAAAATGGTTTCACCTTAATTGAAATGCTAATCGTGTTGACCGTCATTAGTACCCTACTGATCTTACTTATTCCAAATCTAGCCGATAAAAATACTGCCATGCAAACAAAAGGATGTGACGCATTATTACAGTTAGCTGAAAGCCAAATTCAAGCCTATAAAATCGACACTGGCTCTAGTCCCCTTACCATTCAAGCTTTAATTGATGGCAATTATTTAAAAACAGATAAGTGCGCAAACAATACGAAAAAAATAACTTTAACTACAGAAGGTGTCAAAGTTGATGCTGCTACACAACCATAAACAAGCAGGCTTCACAATGATTGAACTGGTAATTGTATTAAGTATATTTTCAGTAATGCTATCCATTTTCGGATTATTTCAACACCAATTAATTGGTAAATATCAAACCGAACATGCACTAAGCCTACTCCAAGACGACATACTTTTATTGCAAAAACGCTCGATTGTAAAGAATGAAAATATCCAAATGTATATTTATCCCCAGACGAAAACCTACGAGATCAAACAAGGAGGGTTAGGGAAAATCTTGATAACACGACAATTACCCACCGACTGGGAAATACAGTTAAATACCTTAGCAATGCCAATTGCATTCACAACCAATGGTACGATAAAGAATCCAGGAGTGATGACAATTAAAGCTGCTAATAAATCGTACAAACTTTACTTTCCTTTTGGTAAAGGAAGGTGTTATGTTGTTGAAGTTTGATTGTAAAGGGTTTTTATTAACAGAGGTTCTCGTCTGCCTTAGCATATTTTCGATTATTATTTTCACACTTATTCCTATTATTAAACAAGTACGAATGGATGAATATCAGCTAAGCTTAAAAAGGGAAATAGAATTAGAGCTTCATGACCAATTACAATATTACCTTTGGGCATATCGTGATATTACGTTGCCAATCACGATTAGTAAAAAAGTCAAAATGAAAGAAGCATATTTTACAATAAACCAAAGGGACAACCTATTGGAAGGGTGTGTGGAGTGGCAAAATGAGGACAAAACAACAAAAAGGACCTGTCTCTATGGATACCCTAGTAAATAAGGGTGGCTACACTCTTATCTCCCTTCTACTCGTCTTTTCCATACTATTTATTACCTTACCGATGATACCAATCATCTATACTTCTTTTATTCCCTCTGACTATTCAGAGCAATTATCTGTACAGCAATATTTTCATTTTATTCAGTCAGAGATTTACCGTTCCAAATCATTTAGCATAAGCGGCAATCAATTAGTGTTCAACCAATTAACTGGTGAGCAAGTTATAATTGAACAATATAATGACGTAGTGAGAAGACAAGTGTCGGGAAAAGGTCATGAAATCCTAATTAGAGACATTAAAACCAATCGATATACAACAATACAGTATGGTTTTAAATTATCAGTTACTACGGTGGAGGGAAATACTTATGAGAAAACATTTAGTTTATAGGAAGCACATAACAAACCAACAAGGAATCCTTCTCCCTTATTTTATGTTTATTTTACTAGTTGGTTTGATGTCCGTAACTGCGAGTATTTCCGTATATCAAAATCATCTAGAAATAACAAAATTAGAAACAGAACAACTTAGACTTGAGACATTAATCCAAATGGCAAAAGCCCAATTTCGTGAAGAATATCCAGTTTCCGAACAAACAAAATCCTATTACTACCCGTATGGAAAAGTTTCCGTATCGGTGCAACCAAACAATTTAATCGTCTTAAGAGCTATTACAGATCAAAATAGTCAATTAGCAATTATAACTGACTTAATTAATTGAAAATTTCTCTAAAAACCATGTATAAAACAGACATTATCTGTTCATTCTAATTAGTGTAAATGGGCTATAGCCAAGCGGTAAGGCAGCGGATTTTGATTCCGTCATTCGCTGGTTCGAATCCAGCTAGCCCAGTCATTTTTATAAAGATAAAAACATATTAGAAGATATTATCATTTACCTTTATCAGACTATAAATTGTGATAAGAATAATTTACAATCTAACATTCCTCGTATATAATAACGTTGATACATACCTTTCACAAAGGAGGGGAAAAAATGGGCAGAATGTTTCGAGTGCTTTCGTTTTGGACTGGTATTTTTACCGTCATGTTTTATGTCGGAGAAATCTACAGTCTTGCTTTTCTATTTTTAGCACAGACTGTCTTTTTCCTAGGAGTTGGATTTTTGAATCTATCCGAACGCATGTATATGTACTTATTTGGTGCCTATTGTACGGTGTTTTTTATTGGATTCACTTACTATTCAAATTTCATTTTAGTCCCTGGTTTTGGAGAGTAGTTAAAAAGACTTTGATCTTACTTAAGATCAAAGTCTTTTTAACAAGAACACAAAAGCTGTGATACACGTTCGAAATGTTATGAAAATAAAGTCCTTTCAGGCAATTTATGAAATTGGATGAATATTTTTTATTTTCAGATTTTTATATTGACAACATTTCTCCATGAATGTATCATACTAATTAGTAGCTTAACTTTTATCCCTAACCAAAAAGCAGAGCACATCCCCCATAAGGGACCCTTCTATGTCAGAAGGGTCTTTTTTTTAAAATTAAGCTTACCTTAGGCTGACCAATTCGCGGCTTGTCTCACGCTATTCAGGGTGGCAAGGCTTCTTTCGCTTTTCTAAATTGTCTAGCTCCGATCGCTCTTCTTATTCTGATACAAACGGGTTAGACTTTTTCTCATGACCTATTGTCGTTGAATTACCATGGCCAGGATAGACAACAAACTGATCAGGTAAAGAGAAAAAAGTTGTTTTAATGCTATTGATTAGTTGCTGACTATCACCACCGGGTAAATCTGTCCTGCCTATCCCCTCATAGAATAAACTATCTCCACCAATTACTAGTTGATGATCGAAAAACACAAAGCATACCCCACCAGGAGAATGACCAGGTGTATGAGCCACCTCGAAATCAAAGATGTCTATCTTTAGCTTCCCAGGATTAAGGGTATAGTCTGCCTCTTTTATTGATATACGCGGGCCAGGAAAAAGAGCGGATCCATTTAACTTAGGCTCGCTAAGCCAACTTGATTCAAATTGATGAAGATAAACCGGAATATGATATTGATTTCTAATTGCGTCAACTGCACCGATATGATCAAAATGGGCATGCGTCAAACAGATAGCTAATGGTTGAAGGTTCTTTCTTGTTAACCACGCCAATAGCTCTTCACTGTCCCCACCAGGGTCAAATATGATTGCCTTACTGTCTTGATCGACGATATAACAATTCGTGCCAAGTGGACCCAAAGACAAGCTGCTTATATTCATTTTGCTACCTCCCGATAATTTGCTAAAATAGTGATAATTACCTCGACAAAACATTCTTTTTGTTTTAGAATGTATGAGAAGAATCTGTCTATTACATATTAGTATAATAAGATATCCTATTCAACAGGTCCTGAATAACAAGGAGGTTAAGTGATAATGGAATTAGCAATTATGTTATTGTTAGTTGCAATTTTGTGTGCAACTGCTGTGTTTAGAGAACTTAAAACAAAAAATCTATTTGCAGTTGCCTTTGCTGGTATTTCAACACTTGTTTTTGGTTGGTTTTCAGTAATGACAATTATGTCAGAATTGTTTTAACCTTTTTGGAATGTTTAAATCCCTTGTTCATTCAAGGGATTTTTTTTATGAAACAAAAATTCGAAAATTAATAAATACAATCGGTGGCTGCAGAAAGCCATCGTGGTTTTCTTATCTGTTAAAAAAGGTTGTCGACTCTTTTAAAGTCGACAACCTTCCTTATAGAAACAACTATTCCTCATTATCATTACTTTGGTTATAGAAGCGTAATAAATCGCCGTAGATGATTTTATCAGAATAGGCTAACTCATTTTCTACTGCTGACTTTATTGGTTTACACACATTTTCTTCACCATCACTATTCGTCACATCTGGTTCAATGACGGAATTGCTTAATGGATAAAGTAATTCTCCTGTTTCTCTGTCATAACACTGCTCTTTCGTATAGATGTACTGATCACTAACAAAGCTTCCGTCTCTTAATGCAACAAAATCTTTTCGATCGTCTGCAAACAAGTCTGTACCAAATGCAATATCATCTGATGTATCGACACCTAACAAACTAAGTAACGTCGGTTTCACGTCTATTTGTCCACCAATATTTGAAATGACCTTGCCTTTTTCACCAGGTATGTGAACAATAAATGGTACTCGCTGTAATTGAATATGATCATATGGTGTTATTTCTTCTTTATCTAAATACATACTCATTGCTTTATCATGAAAATCACTTATTCCATAGTGATCCCCCATTAAAACAATGATGGAATCCTCATACAGACCCGCTTGTTTTAATTGATCAAAAAATAATTTTAATGCTTCATCTGCGTAACGAACTGTTGGAAAATACTGATTAAGCGTTTTTGAATTAGAATTGTATGGATCAATCGATGCATCTTCTTCACCAAGTTCGAATGGATAGTGATTCGTTAACGTAATAAATTTTGTATAAAACGGCTGTGGTAAAGATTGCAAGTATTTGATTGATTGTTCAAAAAATGGCTTATCTTTTAAGCCCCATCCAATTGAATTTTCTTCTGTAATTTGAAAAGCAGTTTGGTCAAAAAAGTTATCATAACCAATATTGTCATACATTACATCACGGTTCCAAAAACTCTTATTATTAGCATGAAATACTGCTGAATAATACCCCTTCTCTTTCAAAATTTCAGGAGTTGCATTATATTCATTTTGTCCATTAGTAAAGAAAACAGCACCACTCGGTAGTGGATATAAAGAATTCTCAACCAAGAATTCAGAGTCTGATGTCTTACCTTGGGCAGTTTGGTGGTAAAAATTATTAAAATAATAGCTTTCATCGATTAGATCGTTCAGAAAAGGTGTAATCTCTTCCCCATTAACGGTATTGTTAATGACAAAGCTTTGTAACGACTCCATCGAAATAAAGATTACATTCTTATTCTTTGCTATTCCAAACAGTTCAGATAGTTTACTAGGTCTGTTTTCTTGAATATAGCTTTCAATTTCTGGCATTTCATTTCCATCTGCAAATACACGTTGTGCCTTTGTTTTTGATTGGAGGACAACATCATAAATATGATAATTAAAAAGTCCTAAATTCTTAACCAAATATTCGCGATCAAATGTACGCTGTAGTAATTGGGGTCTTTCGATTTCAGCTAATATATAATTACCAAGTAACAAGGCAACAGATAGCGTTAGAACTAATGACTTTGATCGTCTTCTGTAATTAACAATTACAGTATCTTGGTATTTGCTACTTAGAAACCAAATAATTGCTACGTCGGCTAATAATAATAAATCAGGAAGATGAATTAACGCAAGAATACTCGACCCTAAATCTGATGCATTACTCCCTTGAAACAAGACAGGGATAGTTAGAAAATCTGTGAAGTTACGATAAAAAATAAGATTAAAATACAAAATAAGTGTTCCTAACAATGAAAAATAACGCAAAAATTTCGTTTGTCGCTTTTTTTGAAACCAAACAGCAATCCCAAAAAACGCAAACGAGGACACAAACGGATTGATAAACAAGATAAACTCTTGCATTATGTTATCTAACGAAATATTGAACATAAACCGGTAAACAATATAGGTCTTTATCCCAAACAGAATACTTGCTAGCAAATAAAGTGGTACGTTGTATGATCTATCCTTCACAGGGTGTTTCCTCCATTCTACTCTCAACCTTTACAAAAACGTTATTATAGTTATTTATTCCACTAAGAATAATAATTAAACAACTAACCTCACTTTCTATTTAACTTAGACGTTTATAATCAGATTATGTTTCATTTAACGCTTATCTATTCAAAAAAAATAAACCCTATAAGAGGTTGTTCAAAAAAGTCAGGTAAAAATGACACATTGAATTTCTTCGTTAGCTTACTTTTCCGAAGTTCTTGTGCACCTGTGTCTCACGTTCATTCGGGGAAGTTAATTCCTCGGTGCAAGGCCACAAAGAAGGATTTCGGTGATGGAGTCTTGCTTACGTATTACCCGCACACGTTTTTGCTCCTAAAAGTTTCGCTATCTCGAACTTCTCGGTCCTTCTTATCCTCTGTTGAACAACACTATAAGGTAAGGATTTATTTCTCAAGATTTTATTATATCTTCACTGAAGAAAGCATGAGCACTATTCATTATAGTTGATAGCAATAAACAACACAATGTAATTATTACTCACATTTACCCATTTTTACTAGTTTTCCTTGCAACAGAATTAATTGGAAGTCTCTATACTCTTTCTATTCTTAGACGCTTCTTGTCTAAGTAATAAAATTGCCATTTGGTAATCATAGGAAGAGATACACTGGGATTGATACAATTCTTTTATCTCTTCCTCCATTAATTCAAGATCAGCAAGTCTGTCTCCAATATAAATAACTGTTCCAAATTTTTTCAAAAGCTGTTGTACATCATAAATTGTTTTCATTTTCTATCACCAAGTTTATTATACCAATGTCTGAACAAAAATAAAGAAAAAGATAACTATTTGAAGTAGAATGTATTGTAACATCTTTCTCCTGCCCCTTTAATTAAGGAAAGATCCTGATCAGTACTAACGATCAGGATCTTGCGGGTCAAGAAATGTCGGTCTATATCTTTTAAGTGGTACAGGTGTACGGATTAATATATCTTTAAATGCACCAGGATCAAACGGAATAAATGGCCACAAATAGCCTGTTTTAAATGATTCCATTCTCATTAAATAAAACACCCAAGCAGTAATACCAACAACATAACCGACAACACCGAAACTAGCTGTTACTATTAACAGAACAATTCTAACAATCCGATTAGCCAGACTCATTTCATAACTTGGTGTAGCAAATGTGCCAATTGCAGCAATGGACAAGTATAATACGACCTCATTGGAAAATAACCCCACTTCAACAGCAACCTGCCCCATTAAGATGGCTGCAACAAGGCCGAGAGCCGTTGCGAGTGTTGTGGGAGTGTGAATGGCAGCCATTCTTAGCATATCTATTCCAATCTCAGCAATTAAAAACTGTAGGATTAAAGGAATAGACCCCGCATCTGCTGGTCCGATAAACTCCAATTGGCTTGGCAAAAGATCTTGATTAACAGAAAGTAAATAATACAGTGGCAAAATAAACAAGGACGCTATAACTGCGATATATCGTACAAACCGTAGATATGCCCCAACTAATGGTTTTTGCCGATACTCTTCCGCATGCTGCATATGATGCCAATAAGTTGCTGGTGTAATCATCACACTTGGAGACCCGTCAATCATAATAATAATATGACCTTCATATAAGTGTGCAGCAGCTGTATCCGGTCTTTCGGTATACCGGATGGTTGGGTAGGGATTCCAATGACGTCCAGCTAAAAATTCTTCTACTGTTTTTTCGGCCATTGGTAAACCATCCGTGTCAATTTTTTCCAAATGTTGTTTGAGCGTTTTTACTTTCTCAGGATCGGCTAATTCTTCTAGGTAACATACACAGATGTCTGTTTTAGACCTTCTTCCAATTGATGAATATTCCATCCTTAACGACCGATCTCGGATTCTTCGTCTTGTCAAAGCCGTATTAAAGACAAGCGTTTCTACATACCCATCCCGAGAACCTCGTACCACTTTCTCCAAATCTGGTTCTTCTGGTCCTCTTGCCGGATAGGTTCTGGCATCAATCATAATGACTTTATCGATACCTTCAACGACTAATGCCGTAGGACCGGCTAAAACAGCCTGTGACGCCTCTTCTAAGTCATCGACACTTTCTAGTTCAACATAAGGGATATATGTCTTTAAGAGTTTTTCCAATGGTTCAGGTTCAAGCTGTTCAGGCTTTAGTTTAGCAAGAAACTTCATTAACAGATGTAAAATATCGTCTTTAACAAATCCGTCAATCATAAATAAAGCCATTTTTCGACCAGCATACTCTAAATCCAATTGGACAATGTCAAAGCTTTTGTCCACGCCCAGTTGATTTTTCATGAAATCAATATTACGATCGTAATTTTGAAAAACAGGTTGTTTAGACTGATTTTCCATCTTCTCACCCTTACATTTGTTCTGACAACTAGTTTGTGCCATTACCTAATTTCCATTCACAATCTACAGATAAATTTAATGTTACTTCTTCATATAAGTCGAACAAGCCTCATATAGTCTAGTAATGAATCAGTAAGGAGGGAAGTCACTTGAAAAAGATCTATGTAATAAGTGTCATTCTAATATTTAGTTCGTTTTTTGTGGCACAATGGTTCCTAGAAGATAAACAAACGAGCGTGTTAAAATACTTCCCGATTGATGAAACTGTATCTTTTACTAGTTACGGAACGGAACTGAATATGCTACGTCAAACAGATCAAGATGAATATGATATAAAATGGTCAAGCTATTCCTTGCTCGATAAACCGGTTTACTTAAGGCAAGACGTATCACTTCTCTATGCTGATGGTCGTTTGATGGGAATATTAAGTAAGTGGAAAGAAAATGAACAAAACATCAAACTTCAATCGATGGTCCACGGGGAGGACAGCAGTCATTACCAGACAATTACCTTTCATCATGGTGAACTGCATTATCCTGATGATAAAATAAAAAGTATACAAGCCATGTCTTCAGATGAACTATACGTGATAGATTCACCATACAGTGCACTCGAATCATTTGATCAGCCTACAAACTATTCTCAAAAAGAATGGAAAAATACGTTAGATCGAGCAACCAATCAGCAGCTTCGTTATTACTGGAAACAACTAATAGACTATTTTCAAATCCCTGAAAACAAGTATGAATTTGTCCCTTTAACCGACATCGGTAAATACCAGCAAACACCAATTCCAACCTTGAATCAACAACAGACAGATCGAGTAATTGGTCAATTGTGGGAGGGTATCTACAAAAATTACATTATTCCACTATCTAGTAACAAGAAACCAGTAAAGAGCTTCGTACCATTAGTATTATTTGACAAGGAAGGAGAACAGCTGATGGTACTGTTTGAAAATGAAAAAGGTCAAAAAGAACAATTAGTCCAACTATACCCCCGTTAAAAAAAGCTAGGTAATTTATCTCAAGCTAAGAAAAGCACTTGCCCAGACTTAAGACCTCAGGCGAGGTAGGCGCCCGGATCTAGACAGCTCTTAGGTTTTTATGCTTTCTTATCTAGAACAAAACGTTCAGCTTTAAGAAGCTGAACGTCCTAGAATACTTGGTAATATTTTTTGTCTAACATTAGGCAATTTCATGGTTACGGCAACGAGTAATTTGCGAATAACCCTAACAGCTAACAAAGTATTTAGAACTTGATAACGCTTTTTAAAAACAAGGCTAAGTCCTAACACGAAAGAACTGATACCTAGAATTAATTTCACAAAAAATCACTCCTTATTCCAAGTATGTAGTTAGCTTAACCACAATCACAACATTTATTTACAAAATCAGACCTGTTTCGGTAAGGATGTGGTCGACAGCTAGATCATGTGGTTCCCTTTCAATACAATCAACTATTTGCTCATTCATGGCCAGAGAAAGGCTAATCCCGCTAAATCCTTTCAGAAATCGGTCATAATATCCACCGCCAAATCCAATTCTATAGCCTTTACGATCGAACACCATACCAGGAACAATTAACAAATCCATGTCACTTTTTTTAACGATCATCTCCTTGATTGGTCTTGGCTCTAGTAAGTTAGAATACACCTTCTCCAATTGCTCATAAGAGATGAGTCGATAAAATACTAACATGTTATCTTTAGGATAGCATTTTGGTACGCAAATCGTCTTTCCTTGGGACCAGCCTAGTTCAATAATTGGTTTTGTGTCTATTTCATATGTTCCGGAAATTGTTACGCCAATGACTTGTGCTTTCTCCCAGTAGGAAGACCGGATTAGATTGGTTTGGATCTTCCGTTCTATTTGTCCCCTGCTTTGACTATCCATCTTCCTAAGCAAGGCCCTATACTGTTCCCTTTGTGTAGCCTTATTCAAACAATATCTCTCCTTCACTATAATAATTAGTACATAGCCCTTAACAGCTAAGAAAAGCGCAGCGCGCCTTGCTAGATTTATGCCCCCGAGAGGGTAGGCGCCCGGAGCTAGACAGCTCTTGGATCTTTTTATACTTTCTCATCCTTGAACAAAAGCGGTGAAACTGGGAGTGGATGCTATTCGCATGGATTTTTTATTTTTCTCTATAAATAAAAACTCTTACCGTAATAGGTAAGAGTTAAATGACTTGATTATTTTGTTTCACGGTGTACGGTATGTCTTTTTAGACGTGGGCTGTATTTCTTTAATTCTAAACGCTCTGGGTGTTTACGTTTATTTTTAGTAGTAATATAATTACGATCGCCAGTTTCTGTACAAGCTAGTGTAATATTAACACGCATGTTTATCCCTCCAGTCTTTCTACACAAAAAATTTTCATCAGGTGGACCAAGATTTTGGTTCACGAATGTTCTCATCATCAGACTTTATAATATTACCAAAAAAATAGGTTCATTTCAAGCATCCATTAGTGAACTTTTCAAAGATATCATCCAAAGAATGTTTTCTTAACTCATTCACCTGTGTTATAACTATAAAGTAGAATGTTTCAAAGCTTTAGCATATTATTTGAATACTGAAGAAGCATCAACACTTTATTGGAGGATTGCTTATGACTGAAGCAATAATAATCTTAACATCCATTGGAATTTTGCTGTTTACTCTTTCTTTTTTCATGTCCAATAAATTTAAAGTTATGGAAGAACAGATTGAACAACTATCCTTGTCTACAATGCAGGAGAGCTACCAACTAAAGAAAAAAATAAAGATTTTAGAAGAGGAACTGCTAACCGATGATGTAATGGAAACTGATTTTACCAAAACAACTGTTCAGACACCACTACTAAGAAAAATAATTCATCTTTCTCAAAGCGGAGCTTCTATCCAAACCATTGCTAACGAAACAAACTTAAGTGAATATGATATTCGTTCGGTTCTAAATCAATTTAACAAGGAAAGTTAGGGATTGGATGAGACAAATTGTTCAAGCTTTTTCACTTGGTATGTTAACTGCAACTAGTATATTTGCTATTGTTTTCTATATAAGTATTGAGGAGACAACACAACCTAAAACAGACGAATCCATTCAAACCAAGATAAACTATCTTGAATCAATAGGATATGTAGTTGAATGGCCGAATGCTGTGAATGAACATAATCAGGACCCAGAGGAAACGGAAAGTCCAAAACGTTCCCCTGAGCAAGAAACAATCGTTTATACACTCATAATTGAGCCTGGAATGACTTCCGATGAAGTTGGTTCCATTCTCCTTGAAACAAAAATAATTAGTGATGCCAAAGCATTTAACGATTTCCTAGACGACTATAACCTTCACTCGTCTATCCAAATCGGTGAATACCAGTTGACTAGTGACATGTCCGTTCAACAAATCGTTGAGACTATAACAAATGGATAAAAAGGCAGAAAGAAGTCCGATACTAATTGTATCGGACTTCTTTCTTAAAGGAATTGACTACTTACACCACTATTCGTTTAACTATTAAGGTCAAACGACTCTCCCTTGACCAAATAAAGGATGCTTTCTCCAATGTTTGTCGTATGATCAGCAAAGCGTTCAATATATCTAGCACTAAAAGCCATTTGCATGATATGTTGAATCATTTGTGGGTTCGTTGCTGTCTCCTCCAATAATTCTCTAACAACCTTCCCGTACATTTCATCTACTTGGTCGTCTAATTCAGCTAGTTTTCGCGCTAACGTTATATCCTCGTTATCAAAAGCCTTAATCGATAAGTCAAGCATTTTTGATGCTATATCTTTCATATCATTCAGTACGGGATGGACTTTAATCCCGTGGTCTTCACCAAGATGTAGTGTTGCCTTTGCAATATTCTTTGCATTATCTCCCATACGCTCTAAATCTGTTGCAATCCGGATCGCTACAATTAACCGTCGTAAATCGGATGCAACGGGTTGCTGTTTAGCTATGAGAAGGATTGCAGCATCATTAATTTCCATATCTTTTTTATCCAACCATTTATCATCCTGGATTAATTGTTTTGCAAACGTAACATCACAGTTGTACAATGCATCTACAGCTTGGCTCAGCAACTTTTCTGCGCCATAGCCCATTTCAATTATTTTTTCCTTAATTTTATCCAATTCAACATGAAACTGTTCTCTTCTAACCATTTACATTCCTCATTTCTCTGATTTTGTCCCGAGATAACTGACAGCGGGTCCCAACAACAAAGCTGTAGAAACAAAAAAAATGTAGGAAGGGTTTAACTGCCATAACTATCGATAGATCTAACACACAATTTCACTAGAGATAGCCGCCTATTCTAAAATTA
Source organism: Aquibacillus salsiterrae (assembly GCF_028416595.1). Classification (GTDB taxonomy): domain Bacteria; phylum Bacillota; class Bacilli; order Bacillales; family Amphibacillaceae; genus Aquibacillus_A; species Aquibacillus_A salsiterrae. Next base: position 209,732 of record NZ_JAMQKC010000001.1, read on the forward strand.
CAATTTATCCGAATCTTCCTGTTATATAATCTTCTGTTCGTCTATCTTTAGGATTCGAAAAAATGATGTCGGTTTGGTCATACTCAATTACTTCTCCATTAAGGAAGAAAGCTGTTTTGTCAGATATCCTCGCTGCCTGCTGCATGTTATGTGTAACAATTACAATTGTATATTTACTTTTTAATTCTGTAATTAGTTCCTCAATTTTCAATGTTGAGATTGGATCTAATGCTGAAGTCGGTTCATCCATTAAAATTACTTCTGGCTTGGTCGCTAATGTTCTTGCAATACATAACCGTTGTTGTTGTCCGCCAGACAACCCTATTGCACTACTGTTTAACCGGTCTTTTACCTCATCCCATAAAGCAACATCCTTTAAACTGGACTCAACAATTTCGTTTAACTTCTTTTTATCTTTTATCCCGTGTATTCTTGGCCCATAAGCGATGTTATCAAAAATTGATTGTGGAAAAGGGTTCCCTTTTTGGAATATCATACCTACATGCTTACGTAAAGAAACAAGATCTACTTTTCCTTCGATGATGTTCGAACCTTCAAAATTAATTTGCCCGGACATTTTTACAGTAGGTATCATCTGAATCATTAAATTCATTGTCTTGATAAAAGTTGATTTTCCACAGCCTGAGGGACCGATAATCGCTGTTACTTCCTTCTCGTTCATCTCTAAATTTATGTTTTTTAAGGCGTGAAAATCGTCATACCACAAATTTAAATCAACTACATCAAATATCGAATTTCTTTTTTCTACCATTTGTTGTTGCATCCCTAAAACCCCCTCTAGCCAAATCGACCGGAAATATAATCTTCTGTCTCTTTTACCGATGGATTGGTAAAGATTGTTTCCGTATCATCATATTCCACAATTCTCCCGTTAAGGAAAAAAGCGGTTTTGTCTGAAACTCTAGAAGCTTGTTGCATATTATGCGTAACAATCACAATCGTATAATCCTTCTTTAATTCAAATATTAATTCTTCAATCTTTGCATTTGATACAGGGTCGAGTGCTGAAGCAGGTTCATCCAATAACAAAATATTTGGTTGCATGGCAAGTGTACGAGCGATACAAAGTCGTTGCTGTTGTCCACCAGATAGTGCAAAGGCTGATTGATCTAGCCTGTCTTTCACCTCATCCCATAGTGCTGCCTTCCTTAAGCTTTCCTCAACAATCGCATCTAATCTTTTCTTTCCTTTTATGCCGTAAAAACGAAGTGCATGCGTAATATTGTTATAAATGGACTTTGGAAATGGATTTGGCTTTTGAAAAACCATCCCGATTTCTTTCCTTAAGGCTATGACATCTATGTTTTTATCCAATATGTTTAAGTCCTCATAAATGATTTCTCCTTGATTATGAGAAATTGGAATTAAGTCGTTCATCCGATTTACACTTCGTAAAAAAGTAGATTTCCCACAACCTGATGGTCCGATTAATGCAGTGATAGAATTTTTTTCAATGTCGAAAGAAATATTTTTGACGGCCTGATTGGAGCCATAATAAATACTTAAATCATTAACACGTAGGATTAGTTCTGATTGATCCTTCTCTTCTTTTTTATCACTTGTCTTTTGTTTACTTTTATCAACCTTTTCTTTAAGCATTCCCACCGAGCATGCCTCCTCTTATTTACTTGCAGTTATTTTTCTATGAACTGCACTCCCAACAAATCGCGCTGTTAAATTAAAAAAAAGTACAGATAACACCAAGATGGCCGAAGATCCGTCTGCAATTGCTTCAACATCTGGCATGATTCCATTTGTATTTACAGCCCAAATGTGAACAGATAATGTTTCAGCAGGTCTAAAAATATTAAGTGGTGACGTAGTAGAAAATGGATTCCAGTTCATATAATCAAGTCGCGGCGTCGATAGTCCAGCCGTAAAAAGTAATGCAGCTGCCTCTCCAAAAACACGACCTGACGCCAATATGGCACCAGTAAGAATTCCTGGAAAAGCTGATGGCAAAATGACTGTTTTTATCGTATGCCAGTGATTAATTCCTAAAGCAAGACTTGCTTCTTTCTGAACGTTTGGAACAGATCTAATTGCATCTTCACTTACTCTCACCATAACAGGAATGTTAAAAATGGTTAACGCTAATGCACCACCAATGATGGTGTACCCCCAACCAGTTGAATTAACAAATATAAGTAGTCCAAACATACCAACAACAATTGATGGAAGGGAGGCAAGCAATTCAATACAAGAACGAATGAAATTGGTGATTTTACCTGGTTTTGCATACTCCGCCATATATACTCCACCTAATACACCTAAAGGAACCGTGATTAACATCGTAATAAACAGAATATAAAAGGAATTAAAAAGCTGGTCCCTTATTCCACCACCTTCACGAACGGTGCTAGAAGTTGTAGTAATAAAATCCCAAGAAATTTGCGGAACACCTCGGAATAAAATAAACGAAAATAAACCTATTAATACCAATACAATGATCGTTGCAATTGCGATAAAAACGCCTGTTGCAATTCGATCAGCAACCTTACTATTCATTAAATCTTCCTCCTAGCCGATAGATACCTTATGATTAGGATAAAAATAAACGAGATAATGAGCAAAATTAATCCCATGGACCATAGAGTGTTATTATCCACGCTTCCATATGTTGTATAACCCATATTTAGTGTGATAATCGTTGTCAGTGTTGCCGATGGGTCGAGTAAAGAACCTGGTAGATCCCTAACATTTCCGATTACCATTTGAACAGCTAACGCCTCTCCAAACGCCCGGGCCATGCCAAGTACAATAGCCGTCATTAACGATGGCAGTGCTGCTGGAATTAACACTTTCTTAATTGTCTGCCACCTAGTTGCACCTAATGCTAAAGACCCTTCCCGTAAACTATTCGGTAAAGAACTCATTGCATCTGTTGCAATCGTTGTAACAGTTGGTAAAATCATCACAGATAATACAATTGTACCGGTTAGAAGACTAAACCCTGTAGCAGACCCTGAAAAGGTATTTCTAATAAAAGGAACTAACACCGTTAAGCCGATAAATCCGTAAACAACAGACGGAATACCAACTAACAGTTCTATTACCGGTTGTAACACTTTTTTACCTATCGATGTCGAAATTTCTGTCATGAAAATAGCACAACCAATTCCTAAAGGTCCGGCAATTAAGGCTGATAACAATGTTACAGCAAGTGATCCAAGAATAAACGGAAGTGCCCCGTACTGAGGATCGCTACTGGTTGGATTCCATTCAGAACTAAACAAGAATTCTAACGGATTTAACCCATTGACAATAAAAGATTGCAACCCTTTTATCGCTAAAAACAAGGTGATGGACAAGGTAGCAATAATGATAATTAACGCACATAGACTAACGAGGATTTTCCCACGTGTCTCACCCGGATTTTTACTTGATGATCTTATTAATCGTTGTTTTGCTGATAGTGTTGTTTGCTTTTCCATCAATTACACCCCTAAAAAAGGATACAGGGTAAAGAGCATAAGAAGCTCTTACCCTGCCACTATTTTCCACTCTTGAAATTTTTTTATAAATTAGTTTGATTTCCTTCTGCGTCTCGTTCTACTTTCATATCAGTTGCAGGAATATATCCTTGTTCAATAAGTAAGCCTTTTTGAATGTCATCACTTAGTAGAAAATCAAGGAAATCTTTGACAGCACCTGTAGGTTCACCCTTTGTATAGGAATGCTCATATGCCCAAATCGGGAACTCACCAGAAATAACATTTTCATCAGTTGCTTCAACTCCGTCGATTGCAAGAGGGATGACAGCACCATCATCTGTAAAATAAGAGAATGCTAAGTATCCTATTGTCCCTGGAGTTTCCTCAATGATTTGTTTCACTCGGTTGGAAGAGTCTTCGGTAATCCCTTCTGCTGGAGTTGCTCCGTCTAAACCAAATTGGACAAATGTTGCACGAGTACCAGATGAGTCCGGTCGATTAACAAGAGTTATTTCTTGGTCTTTGCCACCTAATTCTGACCAATTAGTAATTTCACCAGTAAATACTTTTATTAAATCTTGCTTTGAAATATCTGTTATCCCAATATTACTACTCACTGCCGCCGTCATTCCTACGACTGCCACTTTATGGTCAACTAATTCTTCTGCAGCTATACCTTCTTTTTCCTCAGCAAACACATCAGAATTACCTATATCTACTGCTCCACTATCTACTTCACTTAGCCCAGTTCCAGACCCGCCAGCATTTACTTGAATATCCGCATCAGGGTTTTGCGCCATAAATTCTTCAGCCGCACCAGCAACAAGTGGTTGCATAGCACTTGATCCAGAGATTAAAACAGTGTTATTTCCACCATTATCCCCACCACCCTCTTGATTATTAGCTCCACAAGCAGTTACCAATCCAATTGTTAAAACAATTAGAAGGAATGTTACTATTTTTTTCATTAGTTTTGCCCCCCTGTTTATCATTTATTTCTATATGTATAGTCTAACGTCTTTTTTTAAATTTATTGTTAAATTAATGTTAACTTTTTGTAAATTTTTTGTTTTTTTGTCGAAAAAGGTAGTGTCAATAAGAAAAGCATGAGACAAGCCTAGTGTTAACCACGTCGAGCGGATGTTATAATTCCTTTACAATAAAGAATCCTCTAGCCTAATTAAGGCTAAAGGATTTGCACTAATCGATTTCTTGCTCGTTCATGTTTTCTTCTACTATAACGTCTTCCTTACGAAGAATTTCTTCTTTATTATCCTTTTCAAGATTCGTATTTATACCGTTTAAGCCTCTTTGTTTTTTTAACTCAAAGTATTTATCAAGTACTCTTCTACCAATCATGTGATTGATTGGGTATTTAGTGCCTGACGAAACAATTCCTGTGTTAGGCACCATAACAGCAAAAGCAACTTCTGGATTATCATATGGTGCATAGCCGACTAAGGTAAGGTTCTCTGTTTCTGCAATGAGCTTTCCATCTTCATATATTTCGTTTTGGGCAGTTCCCGTTTTACCTGCAGGCTTGTAGGGAGCATCACCAAAGTATGCTTGACCAGTACCTTGTGGTTCTTGCATTACTCGTCTAAATCCTTCTTGGACACGGCTTAGATAGCTATCATTCATGACAATTTTGTTTAATACTTCCGGATTATACGCCTTTTGAACTTGGCCTAAGTCATTTTTGGCTGCTACAGGTTGACGAATTTGTTTAACTAAATACGGCTTTACACGGTATCCATCATTAGCAATGGTTGACACGTACTGTGCTAGTTGCAACGTTGTATAGGTATCATATTGGCCGATGGCAAAGTCCATTAGAAAACCAGCATTTAAATTACTTCCTTTAAATCCGTTTTCCTCATAAGGTAAGTCGATACCTGTTTCAACACCCAAACCAAACTGACTGAAATAATTTCTCATCTTTTGAAAATTGCTTGGATCATAACCAACTAAACTTTTTTCCGGTCGATAAATTGCTTCTCCAATTCGCATTGCGATTTGAAACATGTACACGTTCGATGAGCGTTTTAATGCATCAATATCGTTTAATACTCCTAAGTTTTTCCACGAACACTTTGGCTGTGTTGCAGCAATTCTTATACATTTGTCTTCTATTGTTTCTCCTGGTTTAATCACACCCGATTGAAGTCCAGATAACACCGATGCTCCTTTGACTGCTGAGCCTGGACGATTTGCATCAAAGATGACCCGAAAAGACTCATCATTATATTGATCTTCATCACGATCATAACGAATCCCTGAGAGTGCCAATACCTCACCCGTTTTAGGATTCATGACTGCCACAAGAGCATCAGTCAAATATTTGTTTGTTTCTGGATTTTTTTTAATTGCAGTTTCTAATTCTTCTTTTACAATTTGGTCAACAGCTTGTTGGAATTCGATATCAACCGTTAATACTAAGTCACTTCCGCGCTTTCCGTCCTTAACTGTTTCTGCTGTTCCCACAATATTCCCAGACTTATCAGTAGTGTATTGGATTTCTTCCTTTGTACCTCGTAAAATACTCTCATATTGTTGTTCTAAACCACTTTCACCCACCCGGTCATTCCGACTATATCCTCTCGTTAAATAAAAATCTCTGTTTTCACTAGGAATTCCTTCTTCTGAAGATGTAATTCCTCCGATAAAACTACCAAAAGTATTGCCGTAAACATTTAGTCTATCCCAGTCTTTCGTGGCATCAATTCCTGGTAACTCATATAAATGAGCAGCAACTTTGGCAAATTCTTCATCTGTTACATTTTCTTTTTTCACTACGTACGGTGACAACTCATACGCTTTATCTAATTCCTTTTTAATGGCAATAATATTGAGACGTGATCCCGTCCAATTAATGGTATCTAAATCTTGTTGAGTAATTTTGTCAAGCATAATTTGATATTGTTCGGCATTACTTTTTTCTTTATCTTTAGCGGTCAATCTGCTTGCAGCCTCATCCGCATTTAACAAATACCAATATTCTTTCCGATCTCTGCTAGTGACAACCTCTTTTAGAACCTCGGTTTTATCCATTGTGATATACTCTGCTAATTTTTCTGCTAAGTCTAACCGCTCTTTTGCTGTATCTCCACCCTTTGGCGGTGTGTACGTAATCGCACTAACAGGTTCATTGTCTAAAATAATTCTGCCATACCTGTCAAACATTTTGCCTCTAGGTACTGATAGCTTTGTTGTTGTGTTAACAGTCTTGTTAATTTCTTCTTGTGCTTCCTCTCCATTTAAGATCTGCACAACTCCCAACTGTAAAATAAGTAAACAGAACAATCCAAATACTACTATAAATAAAATGTTTAATCGAAATGGAAGTGATGATTTTTTTTTCTTTTCCATATGTATTTTCCCCCATAATAAAACAAAAGCAGTGTATGCTGCTTTTGTTTTATTATAACACCTATTTAAGCAACAATCATCTGTTTTCCTGATCAGCGAGTTCCTTTACAGAATTGGTTTCATTAATGCTCTTTGATGTAACACCGTGTAATTTAATATCCTTAACAAAGAAATAGACAATGAAGTGTCCAGCCCCAAGTACCATAAGTAAATACGGGATAGCTGTTTCTGCCGGAAACAAATTCACCGAAATTAAGAAGATAGCTATGGACGCCACCCTCCCCATATTAACGAACAACTCCCTGACGACAATGTATTCAATGCGCATCTCTCCTGCCTTCCATGCATTTCCAATTACATCAAAAGTCATTGATACATATGGCACAGTAAAAATTGGATAAGAAATCCCGATGATTGCACCATATATCAACAGTGTCGTATAACTTGTATGGATCAAGATTAAGTAGATAGCCATATAAAGGGATAATCCTCCAATAAAGATTGCCCATTTTCGCATGTGTGGCTTTATTAACCTTGTTGCTAGAAAATACACTATTAATGAACAACCAGAAAATATAAGGTTAAATGTTCCTAAAGCAAATTCACTTTGGGTTGCAATAAAAATCCAAACTGAAATGACAAAGAAGAAAACCCCTTCCCTTAAACCTTGAAAGGTGTGTGCATAGAGCATTTTTCGCCAATCATGGTTATTTTTTCTCTCCATTAATATTCTTCTAAACGAAAAACTTCCCTCTGCAGACCTTCTTTTTAAGAACATAGAACTTACAACTGCCAACGCAAAAAGAAAAAAGGAAATAGTGAAAATTATCGTATATCCTTGAAAATTATCCATACGTGAAATAACGTAGCCAGCCAAAATCGGTCCTATCATCCCACCAAAAGATTGCATTAACCCAAGAAACCCATTAAAAAAGTCTCTTGTCTCTGGCTCAGTCACCTCAAAGGTCAAAACATTAAAGGCAAGCCAGTAAAAGCCAGATCCTATCCCTAATAAAGCACCTAACATAATATTATAGGTGGAAGCTTGTTCACCAACTAACAACACCGTCAAATAAAATACTGCAAAAAATATTACCCCTAGACGTAATACGATGACACGGTCTACTTTTTTTGCCCAGCGTCCTGCTAATATAAAAACTAATGGTTGCATGATATAGACGGAAATATTATACAAAGCAATATCAACATATTGTCCAGATTGCTTCCAAAGAAATATATTGACAAATGTGTTAGAAAGGAATGTTGCTAATGCATACAAGCCTCCTATTGTTAACAAGAGCTTTAAATCACGATCTATCTCAATATCTCCAAGCATTGACTGTAATTTTTTCATATCTCCTGTCTCCTTTTTAAGTCTATTCTTTAGTCTTTTCAGGATGTCGTAGACTTATTCAGAAGACAGGCAAATGTTTTATGAAAGGAATAAAAGCATCTGATTTTACATATATTACAACAAGTGGATATAATTTCCTGGATTGCTAAGAAAAGCGCAGGGCGCCTTGCTAGACAGCTTTTGGAATTTTTTATACTTTCTTATCTTAAAAAAAGCCTTTGACTATAAGTCAAAGGCTTTTTCACAATAGGATTGGCTTACTTTGCTGCTTCGTAGCGCCTAGAAACCTCTTCCCAGTTTACTACATTCCAAAACGCTGAAATATAATCCGGGCGTCTGTTTTGGTAATTTAAATAATAGGCATGCTCCCAAACATCAAGACCTAACACAGGAGTCTTACCGTCCATGAGCGGTGTATCTTGGTTAGGTGTGCTTGTAATTGCTAATTCACCATTATCAACAATTAACCAAGCCCAACCAGAACCAAAGCGACCAGCTGCTGCTGCTGCAAATTCGTCTTTAAACTTATCGAAACTACCAAACTTTGCATTAATCTTATCTGCTAATTCTCCTGATGGCGAACCTCCACCGTTTGGAGAAAGAATTGTCCAAAATAGACTGTGGTTAGCATGTCCACCACCATTATTTCTTACTGCAGTACGAATATCTTCGGGAACACCGTTAAGGTTAGAAAGCAACTCTTCAAGTGATTTGTTTTCAAGATCTGCTTTCCCCTCTAGAGCTCCGTTAAGTTTAGTCACATACGTATTGTGGTGTTTAGTATGATGGATATTCATCGTTTCCTTATCAATATGAGGTTCTAATGCATCATATGCATAAGGTAATTCTGGTAATTCAAATTTTGCCATGTATAATTCCTCCTTTGATTATTTATTTAAGAAGTCAACTACATTAGCTGACTATCTATTAAGGCAAGATTATCAAAGCGGATGGTTGGATGCAACTGTTATGCATCCAAAATTATACTTTTTTAATGATTTAGTTTTTTCATTTAATAGCTAAATACTAGTTGTCGAATTTAACAAAAATAAAAAAACAAGCGTTTATCGCTTGTTTTTTTCAAAAAGTGGCTCGGGACGGAATCGAACCGCCGACACACGGATTTTCAGTCCGTTGCTCTACCGACTGAGCTACCGAGCCTTAATCTCTTCCTTAAAAGAAATATGTAATTATGGCGGAGGAGGAGGGATTCGAACCCCCGCGAGCCGTGAAGCCCCTGTCGGTTTTCAAGACCGATCCCTTCAGCCGGACTTGGGTACTCCTCCATTAATAAAAGTGGACCCTGCAGGATTCGAACCTGCGACCGATCGGTTATGAGCCGATAGCTCTAACCAACTGAGCTAAGGGTCCTTACATTGGGGCGACCGGTGGGAATTGAACCCACGCATGCCGGAACCACAATCCGGTGCGTTAACCACTTCGCCACGATCGCCAAGAAAAAATATAGCGGCGGAGGGAATCGAACCCACGACCTTACGGGTATGAACCGTACGCTCTAGCCAGCTGAGCTACACCGCCATGGCTCCACAGGTAGGATTCGAACCTACGACCGATCGGTTAACAGCCGATTGCTCTACCACTGAGCTACTGTGGAACAGTTCTTGAAAATAATTCAAGCGACGAATAACAATATAACACGTACTATTCGAATTGTCAACAAAATGTTCAAACAAAAGTGAATAAGGAAAGTATAAATTTAGCCTTGCCCACCCTAACGCCAGCTTAAGCAAAAAATTTATTTATTTGCTTAAGACCTCGGGGGGAGGCGGTCGGAGCTAGACAGCTCTTGTTTTTTTACTTTCTTATCTTGGAACAAAAACACTATATCACTTTAGCGTGCTTGTTTCAAGCTTTTTCCATACCTTTACTTAATATACATTACTGGACTAAATAACTGACAAAAAAGTGAAAGAGCATAAATCTAAGAGTGAAGTTTCATGCTCTTTCTCTGTTATATTTTATGGCTGTTTTTCACCTAGTACTTCTTCTGCAATATTTACGGCATGGTCACCGATACGCTCTAAATTACTAATGATATCCACGAATACGATACCAGCAGTTCCAGAGCATGCACCTTCATTTAAGCGGATAATATGTTTTTTACGATAGGTGCGTTCCATCTGGTCAATTTGGTTTTCCTTCTGCACAACTGCTAATGCAGACTCCCTATCCATTGTATTCAATGCATCAATTGCTTGCTTTACCGTAACAAGCGTTAAATCAAACATTTCATTCAAATCTTCAAGTGCCTGTTCTGTAATATCTACTTTATTTGTAATTTGATAATCAACAAGTTCAACGATATTTTCGAAATGATCACCAATTCGCTCAATATCACGAACAGAATCCATCAGTGCAGAATGTTTTGTACTTTCAAAGTCCGAGAAAGAAGTTCCAGACAACTTAACCAAGTAATTGGTAATTTCCTTATCGAGGTTATTTAATGCCCCTTCGATTTGTAATGCATAATCAGCGTCTTTCCTTTGCCGATTATTCAAATACTGACCTGTTGCCTCAAGACCTTGATACGCGTAGTCTCCCATTCTTATCACTTCTTCTTTTGCCTGTTCTAAAGCAACACTCGGAGACTGTTCAATGAATATCGGGTCTAAGTGCTTTGGTTTATATTCAACAATTGTATCTTCACCCGGAATCAATTTAGTAACTAAGTAAGCCAGTAGTGCAATAAACGGAAATTGGATGACTGTATTAGCAATGTTGAAACTGCCGTGCGCAAAAGCAATCGTCATTTCGTTATCGAGATTAAGCTTGTCTTGTAAATAAACTACGTAGAGGGTATAAGGCTTTAACAGAAACAGGAAAATAGTAGCACCCAACACATTAAATGTGACGTGAACAAAAGCAGCACGCCTAGCAGCTATACTCGTACCGATTGCTGCTAGTACAGCAGTTATCGTTGTTCCAATATTGTCACCAAATAGAACTGGTAAGGCTGCATTTAATTCCAGTAAGCCCTCACCATACAAACTTTGTAAAATGCCAATCGTTGCACTAGAGCTTTGAACAATAACAGTAAAAACAGCACCAATAACTACACCTAAAATTGGGTTTTCACTCATACTTAAGGTGAGATCAGAAAATGCCTCTAATCCTCTTAATGGTTTAAGTCCACCATCCATGATCTCAAGACCTAAAAACAATGAACCTAAACCAAAAACAGTTTGTCCGAAATAGGTAACTCGTTTGTTTTTAAAGAAGAAAATTAAGAAGGAACCTAGCGCAATAATTGGTAAAGCATACTCTTTTACATCAACCCCAATGATGAATGCTGTCATGGTTGTACCAATGTTTGCCCCCATAATTACACCAATTGCTTGTCTAAAGGTCATGAAACCAGCATTTACCAATCCAACAGTTAATACCGTAGTAGTTGAACTACTTTGTACGAGTGCCGTGATCAATGTACCTGCTAAGACACCTTTGAGAGGACTGCCAGTAAATTTGTCTAAAGTCTCCCTTAATCGATCACCGGCTGTTTTCTGTAAACCGTCACCCATGTATTTTATTCCAAACAGAAATATACCTAAACCACCGATAAATTCAAAAACAATCGTTTGAATATCTACTTCAGTCATATGTTCACCCCAGTTTAAAAAGTCTTTTTGAAAAATTAAAATAAAACACCTTTTTCATTATTAATGAAATGTGAAGAGTTTGTAAAGAATTTTCGCTAATTTATTACAATATTTTTATAAGCATCATCTTAAAAACAAGCCAACCATTCCACTCTTTCGTTCTCTTTTTACCTGAAAATAAGAAAAGCGCAAGTCGAGCCTTGCTAGACAGCTCTTGGATTTTTTTATACCTTCTTATATTTTGAAAAAAAGTATTACTCCTATAAATGAGTAATACTTTTAACGATTAATTAATTAACTTTCAACTTTTGATACAAGAATTTTTGTGCCATCTACCTGTTTTACAATTACTGTTGAATTTTTCGGAATCCACTGGCCACCAGAAATGGCACTATAATCTGTTCCATCAATAGTAATTGTCCCAACAGGATGCATATCAGTTACTGCTATCCCAATTTTGTTAGTTAATGCTTCATAGGTTTGATTCATTGTACTGTACCCTGCTTCTTTCGTTAACCTATCTAACAGCGCTAACTTGGTCCACATTCGTCTTTTAGGAAAGACTTTTAAAAAGACTAATGAAGTTATACCTCCTATTAGAACTCCTATAACTGCGTACGTTCCTGAAACCCAACTAGGGGCAGTTATCCCAACAGAAACAATCATACATAAAGCTCCTATAGTTGCTAACGTTCCATCATTTAATAATTTTCCGTCGATAACAATAAACAGGATTCCTAAAAAATAAAGAAGAATCATCATGAAAAACATACTTGGGTCTAAATAAGATAAAAAGTAAACGGAAATAAAGGCAATTCCTAGTAAGCCAAAAAAGCCTTTCATGTTAACGAATAGCTCACCAATTAAAAATAACGTCCCAAAACCAACAATAACAAAACTGAGCCAATCTGCAGCTAACAGCATTTTATTTGCCCCTCTCTATAATGGTATATACGATAACAATAGCTAAACCGTTTCAAAAATTGCATAATAAAAAAAGGATATTGCAAATCATGTAGAACTAATATTTAAGAAAGCTAAAAGACACCTTGTTAAGCCTAAGTTTAAAAAAATGCTCCAGCTAAGGACAGCACGGCTATTTAAAGGGTGCCTTAAGGAGGAATTTCACGTTGGAATTCATAAAAAAAGTAGTGCTAACACTTGCTCTTATTCTGTTTGTTATTAGCATATTTAAAGATTTAACCGTCGGGACGATTATCCAACCATCTGAATCCGTATCTGTTCAGGACAATATGCCCCGCGACAAGGAAATGGATAATAAGGATAACGAAGAAAAGACTGAGAATTCTTTCCCAGATGAGCAAGCCATATCCGACCGATATACAGTAACAAGGATAATGATACAACCAGGAGATACTGTCTTAACCATTATTGAAACAATTAATCCGAATATCCCCTCTATGGAGATAACTCAATTAATTGAAGATTTCAAAACATTAAACCCTGGTGTCAATCCGCATCAAATTATACCGAATGAATCCTACTTGTTTCCCATCTATGATAACTAAGAAAAGCGAAAGCGCCTTGCTCAAGACCCGAGGGGCTAAGGAGAGGAGTAGACAGCTCTTGGATCTTTTTCACTTTTGTATCTTGTAAAAAAATAGTGTTTGTCACTTCTAATTTTAATCCATTAGCTTTATAATGGACAGTGGCAACTACGGATAGATTATTCGCGATTTATAAAGGAGCGATATAGAGAATGGCGTTAACCCATAGAAAAGATACGAGACCTGTTAAAGTAGGTAACCTCATCATTGGTGGGCGCGATGAAGTCGTGATTCAATCGATGACAACCACCAAGACACATGATGTAGAAGCAACAGTTGCAGAAATTAAACGATTGGAAGAAGCTGGATGCCAAGTTGTTCGAGTAGCATGTCCAGATGAACGTGCAGCAAACGCAATCCCAGAAATAAAAAAGAGAATAAATATTCCTTTAGTTGTTGATATTCATTTTAATTATAAATTAGCACTTAAAGCAATTGAAGGCGGAGCAGACAAAATTAGAATTAATCCGGGAAATATCGGTAAACGTGATAAGGTTGAAGCAGTCGTCAATGCAGCAAAGGCCAAAGGAATCCCTATTCGAATCGGTGTAAATGCTGGTTCCCTAGAACGACATATTTTAGAAAAATACGGATATCCAACAGCAGCAGGCATGGTGGAAAGTGCTTTACATCACATCAAAATTCTAGAAGACTTGGATTTTCATGACATTATTGTATCATTAAAGGCATCAGATGTTAGACTCGCTATCGAAGCTTATGAAAAAGCAGCTGAGGTGATAAATTATCCACTTCATTTAGGTATTACGGAGTCAGGCACATTATTTGCAGGTAGTATAAAAAGTGCTGCTGGGATGGGTGCGATACTAAGCAAAGGAATTGGAAGTACAATGCGAATCTCACTAAGTGCAGACCCTGTCGAGGAAGTGAAGGTTGCACGTGAGCTGTTAAAAACATTTGGCCTAGCCTCCAATGCCGCCACATTAATTTCTTGTCCAACATGTGGTCGTATCGAAATTGATTTAATCAAAATTGCCAACGAGGTGGAAGAATACATCTCAACAATCAAGGCCCCCATAAAAGTAGCTGTCCTCGGCTGTGCGGTTAATGGACCTGGTGAAGCTCGCGAGGCCGACATCGGTATTGCGGGAGCACGTGGTGAAGGTTTACTTTTTAGACATGGGGAAATAATCCGTAAAGTACCGGAAGAAACCATGGTAGATGAACTGAAAAAAGAAGTAGATAAAATTGCACAAGAATATTACGAAAAAATTAGCGAATAAGAAAAAGAGCCTAGCATATGCCAGGCTCTTTTTCTTTATACAAATGGAGCAATAAACAAAGTGATAATAATGGAAATCGCACCTGCTGTAATAGCTGTGTTACCAAGAGTATCTGCACCTCTATTTTTTGAAATAAACCCGAAAATGATACCTGCTGCACCCAATAAGATTGGAGCTACAAAGAAAGATAATACGGAAAGGATCAGCGCAAGCCAACCGAAACCAGTTTTTACTTCTGATTTCATTTCCGTTTCTTGATCGGTCGCTTCAATAGGGCGGTCAAATTCGGTAGCAGTCATTTCTTGTGCTATTTCTGTATCACGCTTACGCTTATAGGCTTCATCTAAAGAATATACTTCTTCATCCTGCCTAGATGTAGCGACAGTAGGTTCTTCTTCCCCAATTTTTGGGGCTTCTTCTATTTCGGCGCTTCGTTCCTTACGATACGATTCGTCCATAGTTAGAACCCTCACTTTCTTTTTTCGAGGTGCACTATTATCTTATGGAATTATTTAAAAATATTACAAGGAACATTCATCCATTTTATATAAGAAAAGCGCAAGTCGCGCCTTCGAAACAAGCAAACCACTTGTTTCTGCGATGTCTATTCTTAGAAGTGTTCCTTAGTGCCCACCCCCGACAAGCTTCATTTTTTCTTATCTTATAAAAAAAGTAACTATTAAGAACAATTTAGCAAATTGGAGCATAGACTAAATATGTCCATTCAGTACTGATAAATCAGGTAACGGGGAGTTTTCAAATGAGTAATATTGTTAAACAGATGGTTATCAAAAAATTAAGAAGCATTACGCCTAATGAGCTTTTAGGCTACAGTAAAGAATACGGAATTTCGATTACTAAACAACAGGCTGAAGAAATTACTAATTACTTAAGTAAGACAAAACTAAATCCAATGGAAGAAAAGGATCGTTTAAAATTATTCAAAAAACTTGCTCAAATTACTGACCTGAAAACAGCACAAAAAGCACAAAAACTCTTTGCAAAATTGGTCAAGGAATACGGAGTCGAATCGTGGTTTAAATAAGAAAAGCACAGTGTAGATTCTTGGAAGTGTTCCTTGTCGCTAGCAAACCTAAGGCAAGCCCCTCTTGAAGAAGCTTGCCTTAGGACCGTGCTGGGTAAATAGCCGTGATTGCTTAGAACACAAATAAAATTACGTTATTGACTAAGAATTCGATCTTTCAAATCTGAAACAAAGGCTTCTCCCTGAAGCATCTCAATTTCAAACCGATATGGAGGTTTTTTGTTTTTCTTGTCTTCACCAACATATGGGGTTTCTAATATTTTAGGTAATTCCTTTAATTGTGGATGATGAACAATATACCTTAACGCATCATACCCTATATGACCAAAGCCAATGTTTTCATGTCGGTCTTTATGTGCACCACGTTCATTCTTACTATCATTAACGTGAATAACTTTAAGCCGATCAATCCCAATAATACGATCAAATTGATCTAAAACCCCATCGAAATCATTGATTATATCATAGCCAGCATCATGAATATGGCACGTATCTAAACAAATAGATAAACGGTCATTGTTCGTCACTCCATTTATAATCTCAGCTAATTCCTCAAAGGACCTTCCAATCTCAGAACCTTTTCCAGCCATAGTTTCCAGAGCAATTTGGATATTCTGATTTGATTCTAACACTTCATTTAATCCTTCAATAATTTTAGCGATACCTTTATCAGAACCTTCCCCAACATGTGAGCCTGGATGTAAAACAATCTGATTGGCACCAATTGCTTCTGAACGTTCAATCTCACTACGTAAAAAATTCACACCTAATTCAAAGGTTTCCTTTTTATTTGTATTTCCAATATTAATAATGTAAGGTGCATGAACAACAATTTCTTCCAATCCGTTGTTCTTCATATGTTTTATACCTTCTTCGATATTGAGTTCTTCGATTGGTTTTCTCCTCGTATTTTGAGGTGCTCCTGTATAAATCATAAAAACATTCGCTCCGTATGTTTTTGCTTCCTCACTAGAGCCAAGTAGCATTTTTTTACCACTCATGGAAACATGTGATCCAATTTTCAATTGATAACACCTCTTTCTATCTTATGATAATAATTATAACATACAAATTATTATTTTTTGTGTTTAACATTTTTTTGTAAACGTTTCTTGATTTTTTCCTGCTGAAATTTCATTTTTTTCTTATATCCAGGTTTAACCTTTTTTGGTTTTTTGACTTTTTTCCATGCTTCCTTATCGACTTCATTATCTTTTTTCAATCGCAAGTTTCTTTCGTTCCAAGCCTTCGATTCAACCCATTCCCCATTTTTAATATCATAACTTTCAAAGGAGAGACCTTTTGTTTCTAACTTTTCAATCAGCCTTATATCTTCATCCTTATAGACACTAATCGCTGTACCTTCTGCGCCAGCACGTGCAGTTCTACCAACACGATGAATATAGAATTCTTCCTCTTTAGGTAATTGAGCGTTAATTACATGACTAACTCCCTTTATATCAATACCCCTTGCTGCCAAATCAGTTGCAACAATAAACTGATACTTAAGAGCTTGAATATCTTTTAAGACGCGCTTTCTTTCTCTTGGTGTCAATCCACCATGGATCAACCCCACTTCTAAGCCCTTTTCGTTTAATTCAGCAGCTAGTTCATTAGCCAGTTCTTTACCATTCGTAAAAATGATAGCTAAATATGGTTGGATGGTCTGAGTAATGTTGAATACAACCTGTGACACGGATTTATGTCTGAGTGGAACTAATCGATGCTCCATTGTTTCCGGAGATAAATGGTCTTCTATTTTAATATACGTAGGTTGTTCAAGGTATTTCTTTAAAAAAGGTTGCAAACGTTCTGGAATCGTTGCAGAAAACACCATAACTTGAACATCATGATTCATTTTAACTAATGTTTGATCAACTTCCTTGATTAATCCTAAGTCAAGCATGAGGTCTGTTTCATCAATAACAAAGGCCTTAGCAGAAAATAAATCAAGAGCACCTTCCTGGACTAGGTCTAACAACCGTCCGGGCGTTGCAATTACAATTTGTGGTTGCTCCTTTAATTTCTCAATTGTTCTTTTTTTGTCGGTTCCACCAATAAAAAGCTTTGCATGCCACTCTTGTTCTTTTTTTGCAAATTCAATAATTTTTTTAACCTCGTTGTAAATTTGTGTAGCTAATTCTCGCGTAGGTGCAGTTACAACAAATTGAACTTCCTTCTTAGATTCATCTAACGAATTCAATAACGGTAAAAGATAGGCATGGGTTTTACCTGAGCCTGTTTGGGATTGACCAATAATACTTTCACCTCGAAGTGCAGCAGGGATAACTTTTTGCTGTATAGGTGTTGGTTCATGAAAACCTAATTGGTCAATAACCTGATTTATCGTAGATGTTAATGCGTACTGTTTAAATTGATGATTATTCATTATAATACTCCTTTTTCCTCTATAGACATGGTCCATTTTCTATTATAGGTTAGAAACACATAAATTGCACATCCAGCTAATTAATTATCTTTGTCAACTAATAGTTTTACCTTTATAATGAAACTAATGCCTAAACATTGCAAACTCTAAACTTTCACCATCACCAAAGGGGGAATTACAATGGAAGTTATCAAAATTGCACCGAGAGGCTATTGTTACGGCGTAGTTGACGCGATGGTAATTGCTCAAAATGCAATCAAAGATAAAAACTTGCCTAGACCGATCTATATTTTAGGAATGATTGTCCATAACTCTCATGTAACAGATGCATTTAAAAACGAAGGTGTCATTACACTTGATGGTAAAAATAGAGAAGAATTACTAGAAGAAATAAATGAGGGAACAGTTATTTTCACCGCTCATGGTGTATCACCACAAGTGAAGGAACGCGCAAAACAAAAGGGACTTACTGTACTAGATGCAACTTGTCCCGATGTAACAAGAACCCATGACTTAATAAGAGACAAAGTAAAAGAAAATTATGAAATCGTCTATATTGGAAAAAAAGGACATCCTGAACCAGAAGGCGCCGTTGGTGTTGCCCCTGGTCATGTTCATTTAGTCCAAACAGAGGCAGACGTGAAAAAATTAAACTTAACCAATGAAAAAATACTTGTAACGAACCAAACGACAATGAGTCAATGGGATGTTTATGATGTGATGCAGACAGTAAAAGAAAAATATCCTCAAACAGAAATGATCCAAGAAATTTGTATGGCAACACAAGTTCGACAAGAAGCCGTTGCAGAACAAGCGAAAGAGGCTGATTTAACTTTAGTTGTTGGCGACCCAAGAAGTAACAATTCCAACCGGCTTGCACAGGTATCTGAGGAAATTGCTGGCACAAAAGCTTACCGAATTGCCGATGTTTCTGCAATTAAACTTGATTGGTTAAAAGGGGTAAACAAGGTTGCTATTACTGCAGGTGCCTCTACACCTACACCTATTACTAAAGAAGTGATAACGTTTATTGAAGCTTATAATGACCAGGATGAGACTTCTTGGGATACGACATCAAAAGTTGATAGAAGAAAAATTTTACCAAAAGTTAAGGTGAAAAAGTAACAATTAGCCTAAACGTTGACAAAAAATTGCCCACCACCAACTTACAGAATAGGTGTGGGCAATCATTTTTAAAAGATAAGAAAGTATAAAAAGATCCAAGAGTTGTCTAGCTCCGTGCGCCTGCGCTTTTCCTATGCTTTAAAATGCAAGCTTTCCTAGACTCCTATAAAAATTGAAAAGGATCAGTGTTAACCGAAGAAACAATAATTTCGATCGTTTCCCCTTCACCATTTAATTTTTCTTCTAAATAGTGCTTAACTGCATGTGTTAGATGATTTTCCACATAATGGCCTACATCAATCATCTTTAGCCCTGCTTGCCATCCATCTTGTGCATCGTGGAATGTTAAATCACCCGTTAGATAGACATCTACATCATGACTAATTGCAGTTTCAATAAAATCTTCTCCACTTCCACCAAGCACAGCAATTTTTTTGACTGTTTCATGCAAATCACCTATTACACGGACTGCTGGTAAGTCTAAACGATCCTTTACAAATTGACAAAACTCTTTTAAGCTAATCGGTTCCTTTAATTGCCCAATGCGGCCGGCCCCAATATCATTCCCTTTGTTCCATAGTGGAATAAGGTCGTATGCCACTTCTTCGTAAGGATGAACATCGGTAATGACAGTAAGCAAATGGGAAATTTGATCTTCTCTAATAATCGTTTCAACTTTAACCTCGTTCACCTTTTTGAGACTGTCTATCTCACCTAAATGAGGGTTACTACCTTTTAATGGTTTAAATGCACCTACACCTTTAGACGTAAAGGAGCAATGACTATAGTTACCAAGGTGTCCTGCCCCGGCATTTCCTAACTTTTCAATAAGGTTAGACGCATGAGACTCAGGGACATACACAATCAATTTAAATAATTTCATAGTTGCGGACTTAACTAACACTTTGGTCGGATGAATCGAGAGTTTATCCATGATAATATCACTTACACCACCAGATGTTATATCCAAATTCGTATGCGCTGCGTAAACAGTAATATTATTTTTGATAAGTTTTTCAATTGTACGCCCTTTTGGATCTTCCACATTGATCTGTTTCAATGGACTAAATAAAATAGGATGGTGCGCAATGATCAGATCCACGTTTTTTTCAACTGCTTCATCTACCACACTTTCTATTACATCAAGTGTGACCATCACTTTTTGAACTGTTCGGTCCAAAGACCCAATTTGAAGTCCTACGCTGTCCCATTGGTATGCTAGCGATTTTGGTGCCCAAGCTTCGAATATCTGAACTAACCGTTTACCTTGGATTTCACTCACGATAGCACTTCCTTTATCATTTGTATTTCTTCCTTAAAACAATCTAGTTTAGCATGATCCAATTCTTTAGCCTGCATCATTTGTTTAACTGCGCGTTCTTTTCTATCTTTCTCTACTTGCCATTTCTCTATAAAAGGTTCAGATTTTTCTTGTAACAATAATGGACCGAATAGTAATTGTTTTTTTACTAAGGTTGGGTGATAGTTGGAATTGGCATTACCCCTATCCGCAACTAATACTTCGTAAATGTGACCGTCTTCTTTAACGATCCGCTCTTTGACTAAATCAAACCCGTTTTGATAAAACCAAGTTCGTATTGAACTTGCATCAACGTTAGGCTGTGTAATTATACGGTTAACCTTATCAAGTTTCGCTTTTCCTTCTTCCAATATTGTTGTAATAAGACTACCACCCATACCAGCAATAACGATTTGCTCTACTTCACTTTCTTTCAATATAGCTAAGCCATTACCTTTTCTGACATCAATGCGGCTTGATAGATTGTAATGCTTGACATTGGTAACGGCACTTTGAAACGGTCCTTCATTTACCTCACCTGCTATGGCCTTGGCTTCAATATCTTTCGTACATACATAGCAAGGAAGATAGGCATGATCTGAACCTATATCAGCAAAGTTAGCCTTTTTTGGAATGTACGTTGCTACGGTTTTCAAACGTTCTGATAACATAAGTTGATTCATCAATGACATCCTCCACACACATTTTTATAAGAAAAGCGCAGGGGGCCTTGGTCACCCCCGACAAGCTTAAGCAGAAAATCTATGTGTCGCTCTTTGACACAAAGATTTTCTGCTTAAGACCTCGAGGGGGTAGGCGCCCGGAGCTAGACAGCTCTTGCATTTTTTATACTTTCTTATCTTATAAGAAAAGCGCTGGGGGCCTTGGTCACCCCTGAAAAGCAAGACAAGTCCTGACGTGACGGCCTTTGCCACAAAAGGACTTGTCTTATGAAATAAAAGCTTTCTGCATGCAGAAAGCTTTGGTTTTATTGCATTATTTTTTCTCAGCTAACCAGCCAGCTAGTACTTGCGCTTCTTCATTACTAATCGTTCCCGGTGCCATTTGCGGCATTGCAGTTCCCTCAATACCGTTCTTAAGGATTTCTAAAATCTCTTCTTCAGAATACTTATTCCCAACTTGTTGTAAGCTTGGTCCGACGCCACCTGATAAATCACTTCCATGGCAACTGATACAAGCCTGAGCAATTGCATCTGGCTCTTTTAATTCTCCGCCTTCTGCTTGACCTCCATTTTCCTGAGCTAATTCAATTTTTTCTTGCTGATTCACCCCGACAACAGAAAGAATAATCATTGCTAGGATCCCTAGAACAGCGATAATTGCATAAGGGATAACTGGGTTTCTTTTCATTTTTCTTTGTCCTCCTTATGTATACCTCATTTGAGATGTTAAAAAGTGGTATAGCAAAATATAATTTCTGCACTTCTATATACAAAACTAACTTTATTTTACTTTAAATGTTAAAAAGAGAAAAGGGTTAATCCTGTTATTTTCAAATGATTACATAAATTTGTAGTAAAAAAAATTGCACTTTCCATAATTTGGATGAAAATTCACCAAACAGCTTAAAAAATCGACCACATGAAGTGTTGATAAAAATAAAATTAATTGGAAGATAATTAATGAAAAAAGGCGTTCTAATGCTTTATGTTTGTATAAAAAATGGGAAATCAGATAGGAAATTGCTAAGATAATAAAGATTACCGAGATTTGCAATATAACGTGTAATTCAGTAAAATAAAAGACAAGAAATACAAATTAGTAAGGATGATCTATATTGACACTAAAAGTTAAAAACTTCGTCTGGTTACCTTTCCCTACGTATACGCAGGAGTAGATAATTACAATACTGGGCCAGAAGCATATTTTATTTCTTTTTCCAATTCATTATTTCCTTACGTTGACCTACCGTATATTTACCTCATGGTAACCAAATGAAATAAAAATGCACAGTCATTGCATGTCATACAATGACTGAGCTTTTCAAATAAGGGATTACTCAAGGAAATCTTTTAATCGTTTGCTTCGGCTAGGGTGTCTTAGTTTTCGAAGAGCTTTGGCTTCAATTTGTCTAATACGTTCTCGTGTAACTCCAAACACTTTACCAACTTCTTCTAGTGTTCTTGTTCTACCATCATCCAACCCGAAACGTAGGCGAAGAACATTTTCTTCTCGATCTGTTAAGGTATCTAATACATCTTCAAGCTGCTCTTTTAACAGCTCATAGGCCGCGTGATCAGAAGGGGATGTTGCTTCTTGGTCTTCAATAAAATCACCAAGGTGGGAATCATCTTCTTCTCCAATTGGTGTTTCTAATGAAACTGGTTCTTGCGCGATTTTTAAAATCTCTCTTACCTTATCTGGTGTTAGCTCCATGTCTTTTGCTATTTCTTCAGGAGTTGGTTCCCTTCCTAAATCCTGCAATAATTGACGCTGAACCCTTATTAACTTATTAATAGTTTCAACCATATGAACAGGAATCCGAATCGTTCTCGCTTGGTCAGCAATTGCACGTGTTATTGCTTGTCTTATCCACCAAGTAGCATAAGTACTAAATTTATACCCTTTACGATAGTCAAATTTTTCCACTGCTTTAATTAGACCCATATTTCCTTCTTGGATTAAATCTAGGAATAGCATCCCTCTACCGACATATCTTTTGGCGATACTGACAACAAGTCTCAAGTTTGCTTCTGCTAGACGACGTTTTGCTTCCTCTTCTCCTTCTTCAATTCGCTTTGCTAAATCAATTTCCTCTGCCGCAGATAGGAGGTCTACTCTTCCAATTTCTTTTAAGTACATTCTTACAGGATCATTGATTTTAATCCCTAGTGGAACACTCAAATCATTGAGATCAAATTCTTCCTCTTTGGACAATTGCTGCATGCTAGGATCTTCTTCCGAATCACCAATAACCTCTACACCTTGCTCGCCAAGGAACTCGTAATATTCATCCATTTGGTCTGACTCTAATTCAAAGTTGGATAGTCGTTCTGCTACTTCTTCATATGCTAAAACACCGCGCTTTTTTCCAAGCTCTAACAACTGTTCTTTTACTTGATCTAATGTTAATTCTGTATCATTTTCTTTTGAACGTGATGGCTTATTGTTCGCCATAAGTCCCCCTCCTTCCAAACTCACATCTATCTTCAACCATTAAAGTTTTTCAATCTCTTTTGAATAGAAAGAATTTCCATACCAATCTGTGCTGCTTTGACAGGATCTTTTTGTTTCTCTGCTAATCTTTGTTCAGCTTTTAAAGACTTTATCTTAGCATGGTCACCTTGTTCTGCTTTAATTGTTCGGATATAATCATTTATTTCTCTATCACTTATGTTATCAAGGACTGGAATCATTGCAATTTGAACAACCAAGTTCTGTATCGTTGTATCAGGAAGTTTTTCAATAAAGTTGCTTACGTCTGGAGAATGCCCCTCTTCATAATACGCATATAAGTAAGTAACAATGACTTTATGATCATCAATGTTAAATAATCCTCCAATTTCTTCTTTTACCTTTTCACAAATTGATTGATTGTGGAGCATATACGCTATTAATCGACGTTCTGCGTTATGAAAGGCTGGAAGTAATTTTTTATTGGAAAAAGCTCCTTTTGTTATCTTAGTATGGCTAACCTGTCGTTGGTTATCCGGTTTACTCACAGTCTTTTTCAGTCGATTACGAACCTCTAAGGACAATGTATCTAAAGATAAATCAAATTGGTTTGACAATTCCTTTAAATAATACTCCCGTTCTATCGGCCGTTCCATCAATGCAATTTCATCTAGAATCCTTTCTACATATTGAATTCTATCTCCTTCTAAATGAAGATTATAATCCTTTGCCAAAAATTTCATTAAGAAGGTCATGTACGTGTCACTAGCATCAAGAACATCCTGTTTAAAACGATCCGCACCATATTGACCAATATATTCATCTGGGTCTAAATTATTTGGCATTGTTGCAACTTTCACAGTACAATTAACACTTTTAAGTAATTTCGCTGCCTTGTACGCAGCTTGAACACCTGCCTTATCAGCATCATAACAAATGACAACTGTATCCACATACCTACGTAGCAACTTGGCCTGAGACTCTGTAATCGAAGTTCCTAGTGTCGCAACTCCATTATGAACTCCCGCTTTGTAGGCGGAAATTACATCCATATATCCTTCGAACAATACAGCTTTTTGTTCTTTTCTAATTGCACTTCTTGCTAAATCAAAATTGTAAAGCAATTTTCCCTTTTGAAATAAATCAGTCTCAGGACTATTTAAATACTTAGGTTCTTGATTCGTAATCGTTCGACCACCAAAGGCAATACATTTACCAAGATGATTACGTATTGGAAAGATTACCCTACTGCGAAATCGATCCGTAACAACATCTTGTTCATTTACTGAAAGGATACCGGCCTTGACCATTAATTGTTTATGGAATCCTTTTTTCTCTAAAAACTCAGCAATAAAATCTTTGGAACCTGGTGAAAAACCTAGTTGAAACTTATCAATAATATCATCTGTAAAACCTCTCGAAAGTAAATAATTGTATCCTTCTTTACCTTCCTTTGTATGTCTCAACAAATGATGATATAATTTACTTAACCATTCATAAGCCTTAAGTACATCGTTTTGTTCTCGTTTATATGGCGACTGTTCAGCTTGGACATCCATCCCAGGTAATACATGTCCACTTTTATTCGCCAAGAACTCGATTGCTTGGATAAAGCTATATCCCTCAATTTCCATTACAAACGTTACAACGTTACCACCTTTTCCGCATCCAAAGCAGTGAAAAATTTGTTTATCTTGTGTAACAGAAAACGATGGTGTTTGTTCACCATGAAAAGGGCACAACCCAAAAAAGTTTCTACCCTGTTTTTTCAGCTGAACATACTCCCCAACTATATCAACGATGTCATTACCCTTTTTTATTTCTTCAATCGTTTCTTCTGGAATCTGACTTGGCATTTATGCATCACCATATCTCCATATCTTTCTTTATTTCTAGATAAATAACGAAAACCCTTCATATTTCGACAATATTTTTTCGAAAGGTTAAAATTTTTTGTTTTATACATCTAGTAATACCTCTAAAAAAATTAAATAAACATATAAAACCACTTTATGTCAAGTTTTCATTATATTTTCTTTCAAATATTTTTGCAATTTTAGCGCACCTTAGCTTGAAAGAAAAATCCTCTTACCTAGTCATTATTCTACAAGGATGAAAATTTTCCTGCTTTCTAGGATAATTTCTTTGATTTACCCCCAAATTGCTAAGAAAATTAATAAATATAGAAACATTTTTTCACAAAAATTAATTATAATACAATAAAAAGGAAATTACTATAACTTTTTTAGAAAAGCGAAAGCGCCTGGTTAGATCCGAAAGGCATAAGACAAGACCTGACGTGGCGCTCTTTGCCATGCACGAGGCTTGTCTTATACAAAAGCGTAAGTTGCACCTTGCTCAAAAATAATAAAGGGTTCATTCATAATTAGATTAGAATGAACCCTTCTATTCTATTTCCTCATTATCGTCAAAATGACATTTGCGGTTTCTTCAACTGCTTTATAAGAAACATCAATGACAGGACATTTGATTTTCTCAACAATCGATTGAAAATGTTCTAATTCTTTATTTATTCTTTCCATATTTGCATAGATAGCCCTGTCCCCTAAACCTAAAGCTTTTAGACGTTCTTTTCTTATATCATTAAGTTTTTGAGGATTTATTTTTAATCCAATACATTTAGCTGGATTGGCTTTAAATAGCTCACTAGGTGGTTCTACCTCTGGAACGATTGGGACATTTGCAACTTTCAAACGTTTATGTGCTAAATATTGTGAAAGTGGTGTTTTTGACGTTCTTGACACTCCAATCAACACAATGTCTGATTGTTGTATCCCTCGTGGGTCCCTTCCGTCATCATACCTAACTGCAAACTCGATTGCTTCGATTCTTTTAAAATAGTCCTCATCTAACTGATGAATTAAGCCTGGTTCTAAACGTGGTTTACGGCTAAAAGCACGTTCCATTGCGGAAATCATCGGCCCCATAATATCAATGCATTCTACATGTTGTATCTTAGATTCTGTCTTCAAATAATTTCGAAGCTCTGGGTCAACTAATGTAAATCCAATGATACCTTGTTTATCTTTAGCTAACTGAACAGCTTTTTTCAATGTCATCTTATTATCGATATAAGGAAAACGATGCATTTCATATTCTTGGTCATAAATAAATTGACTGAGTGCTGCTTTTACGACAAATTCTGCCGTTTCTCCTACTGAATCAGAAATTACAAAGACAACAGGCTTTTCCATTAGTACTGTTGCTTCCATTGAATCTTAGTAAAATCAGCAAACATAAACACTAGTTCGGCGATTTTATTCAGCAATGACAATCGGTTGCTTTGTATTTTTTCATCCTCAGCCATAACCATCGTATGTTCAAAAAACTGATGAATCGGAGTTGCTAAATTACTAAGCACATCCATTGCAGGAGAGCCTTGTTGCTCCTTAAGAAGCTCAATATATTGATCTTTAGTAGTTTGATAAGCTGAATACAATTCCCGTTCGTAATCATTTTCAAATAGCTCCACATCAACTCCTAAATCCTCTCCCTTCGTAGCTAGATTGAGTACTCTGACTAATCCTTCCTGCGTTAGTTTGAAAGATTCATCTTGTTTAAGTCTGGATAAGATATTCGCTTTATCAAGAGTAAAAGACACTACTCCTACCTCTCCAGACAATACTGCTTCAATAATATCTTGGTCTATTTGTTGTTCTTTCAAGATATAGGTTGCCCTCCCCTTAAAGAACTCCTTGATGTTTTGTGCGACATCGATTTTGTTAATCCCGCTTAACACAGTGTCATACACGTCTTGTGTCGAAGAAATCAGTTTTTCCACAGTGACATTCCATTTTCGTTCATTGATTATTTGCAAAACGCCTAGCGATTGTCTTCTAA
This sequence comes from Aquibacillus salsiterrae, assembly GCF_028416595.1. GTDB lineage: Bacteria > Bacillota > Bacilli > Bacillales > Amphibacillaceae > Aquibacillus_A > Aquibacillus_A salsiterrae. The sequence continues at coordinate 237,191 of NZ_JAMQKC010000001.1, forward strand.
GTGCGTATGGATCCTGTGAGCCTGTAGGTAATAACCCAACAGAAATGCAACCAACAATCGTGTCCAATTTATCAGCTACACTAACGATTGCTCCTTCTATCGTAGTCGGTAGCTTTCCTTTTGACGCCCTTGGCATATAATGCTCGTTCACTGCTTTTGCCACATTTGGATCCTCACCGAATAAGACTGCATATTTTTCTCCCATGATCCCTTGCAATTCAGTAAACTCATTAACCATATTCGTCACTAAGTCGAATTTGCTTATAGTGGCTGCACGGATTACTTTATTTGTTTGTTCTTCGTCTAAGTCAAGGAAGTGAGCAATGTTACTAGATATACTAACCACTCGATTTACTTTGTCTGCAATCGTGCCTAACCGTTCTTGGAATACCATCCTTGTTAACTTTTCTAAATTGTGTTCGATACTTAATTTCTGGTCTTCTTCATAGAAGAATCTTGCATCTGACAATCTTGCCCTAAGTACTTTTTCATTACCTTTTGCGACTGTCTCAATATATTGGTCATTGCCATTGCGGACAGCGACAAAATACGGGAGTAATTTCCCATCCTTTGATAGGACTGGAAAATAACGTTGGTGTTCCTTCATTGATGTAATGAGCGCTTCATCCGGCACTTCTAAAAACTCTTCACTGAACTGACCAAAAAAGACGGTCGGATATTCAACTAAGTGATGAACTTCATCCAGTAATTCCTTATCTAACATAATTTGCCAATCCTTCGTTTCCTCTAATTGTTTTAACCCTTCAACAATTAATTCTTTACGCTCTTCTGGACTAACTATTACATATTGTTCTTTTAATAACGTGACGTAGGAATCAGAATTGTTTATTTCTATTTCTTTTCCAAGAAAACGGTGACCAAACGTCCGGTTCCCCGATGATACATTCTCGACTTGAAGCGGGACAATATCCGAACCATGTAAAGCAACCAGCCAACGAATCGGACGTGCATATCGCAACTGATAATTTCCCCACCTCATATTTTTAGGGAACGTTAAGCCTAAGATAATGTCTTGAAATTGCGGGAGTAATTCTTTTGTCTTTTTGCCTTCGATAAATTTGTTAATAAACACATATTCTGTGCCTTTCACGTCTTTAAAATAAATATCATCAACTGTTTTTCCTTGACCGTTTGAAAATCCGATGGCAGCCTTGCTCCAATTTCCTTCCTTGTCTAAAGCTATCTTTTTTGCTGGTCCCCTTACCTCATCTTCCATGTCTGGTTGTTTGTTCGCTACACCTTCAATGAAAACAGCTAGCCTTCTAGGTGTAGTATAGGTTTTGATCGATTCGTATGGTAAACGCAAAGAATCTAACCATTCAACCGTTTTTTGCTCTAACTGCTGCCTTGCCCCATTTAAGAAACGAGCTGGCATTTCTTCTAATCCTATCTCAAATAACACGTTAGTCTTGGTCATTATTAGATGCCCCCTCTTTTAACATCGGAAATCCGAGTCTCTCTCTTTCTTCCACATACAACTTTGCGATTTCCCTTGCCAAGTTTCTAACTCTTGCTATGTAACCAGTTCTTTCAGTTACCGAAATAACTCCTTTTGCATCAAGCAGGTTAAAGGTGTGGGAACATTTTAAAACATAGTCATACGCTGGAAAAACTAAACCTTTTTGCATTGTTTGCTTTGCTTCTTCTTCATACGTATTAAATAAGTCAAAAAGCATATCAGTATTGGATTCTTCAAAGGTATATTTGGAATGTTCATATTCCGGTTGATAGAATATATCACCAACAGTAACTCCATTCGTCCACTCTAATTCAAACACATTTTCCTTATCCTGAATGTAAGAGGCGAGTCGCTCAATACCGTATGTTAATTCAACAGCTACAGGTCTTGCTTCTAGGCCTCCAATTTGTTGAAAATAGGTAAATTGGGTAATTTCCATTCCGTCAAGCCACACTTCCCACCCTAGTCCAGCAGCACCTAGTGTCGGGTTTTCCCAGTTATCCTCAACAAAGCGAATATCATGCTTTAGTGGGTCGATTCCCAACGCTTTTAAGGACTCTAAATAGAGATCCTGAATATTATCAGGAGATGGTTTCATAATGACTTGAAATTGATGGTGTTGATAAAGCCTGTTAGGATTTTGTCCATAACGTCCATCTGCAGGTCTTCTAGAAGGTTCGACATAAGCAACATTCCAAGGCTCTGGTCCAAGGCTTCGTAATAAGGTCATCGGAGACATTGTTCCTGCACCCTTTTCCACATCATAAGCCTGCATTAAAATACAATTTTGGTCAGACCAATGTTTCTGCAAAGTTAAAATCATTTCTTGAATATTCATCGTATTACCTCCATCCGTTAATACATTCCTTGTTAGTCTTCATTCTTTTTGTCACGAAAGGTTGGGTATTTCTCGTAAAGACCACAAAAAAATCCCATCCCTATGTATCCAGTTATGGTCTGGAGACATAGGGACGGGATTTCCGCGGTTCCACCCTACTTGCTATTTTAGACTATCTGTTAGTTTAAGACAGTATGCTAAATAGCCACTTTTCGTTTGATTTGCTCAAAAGCGCCTTCGTTAAGTTGCCTTTGTCCAGCTTTCACCATTCTGGACTCGCTAGGAAAGACGTATCTTAATTACTACTCTTCATCCATGCAAAGTATGAATTTTGTAATAAATCATACTTAAAATAGTACCGTTTGTCAACTTTATCGGTTATTTAAACAAGTCAATTTGCTTTAGAAATTTTTTTGTTTTTAAAAAAAATCCACCGTATTGATTGTAATATAACTCCATGATTTGTTTTAATAGTTCCTTATTTTCTTCCTTGATTGAGATATTACCAATTCTTTCAACATCTATTTCTAAAAAAAGATAGAGGAGTCTCGAAAGCTTTTCATTCAACTCGATTGCTTGGCCATCCTTCCACTTGCAGCTAGAACAAATTAGCCCTCCTTCAGCTACTGAAAAGAAGTAGGCATTCTCCTTTTGCCTACAGACAGCACACTGGTCCAAAATAGGTGCAATTCCTGCCTTTTTATATATTTTAAGTTCATAAATGATTGTTAAAACTTCAGCATCTTTTCCTTCTGCAATCCACTCAAGCGTTTTTAGTAATTGGTTAAAAAGGAAGGAATCTGGCTGCTTTTCATCAACTAATTTGTCAGTTAATTCTGCTATGTAGCTTGCAAAACCAGTTTTTATGATATCCTCTCTTATTTTACGCAACGGGGAAAGAACCTCACCTTGCTGTAGTGTTCCTAAATTTGCCCCTGTTTGATACAAAAAAAGACCATGTATAAAAGGCTGCGTAACCGCAGCCATTCTACTCTTAGGCTTCTTTGCTCCACGTGCAATTCCGCCAATTTTCCCTTTTTCTTTTGTGTATAATGTAACAATTTTATGTGTTTCACCATAATCCTGTGTACGTAATACAATACCTTCAACTTTCTCTAACAAGTTTTTCACCCATTCCCCGATAATCGTTATTAAATCTGGGTATCGAATTCTGTCACGTCTTCCTCGAAGGAATAAGAGCTATTTTCACGATAATCTGACTCTAACTCCTTCATTAATAAATAGGTTTCAATGTTTCCTGTTTGACTAAAGATTTTCCAAGTAAAGTCTAGCACAAGAAATCTCCACCTTTCTTCGAGTTTGTTAAAAAACTTTCTTAACTATAGAATGACCCAATAGACAGTAAAGCATGAGTTTAAATATTTTCCAACAAGGTTTTAAGCTTAATACTCTTTATTGTTAAAACCATATTCATTCAACTGATGCTCGCGGTTTCTCCAATCCTTTTGAACTTTAACCCATAGCTCAAGGAAAATCTTTGTTCCAAGTAATGCTTCAATATCTTCTCTTGCTTTCATCCCTATTTCTTTTAGCATGGAACCTTGTTTTCCGATAATAATCCCCTTTTGAGACTTTCTCTCGGTTATTATAGTAGCCTGTATAAACACTTTGCCATTTTGTTCATTCTTTTCTATGTTCTCAATAATTACTGCAAGCGAATGAGGAATTTCTTCTCTAGTTAACTGCAATGCCTTTTCACGAATTAATTCACTAATGATAAATCGCTCAGGGTGATCTGTAATTTGATCTTCAGGATAATACTGTGGTCCTTCTGGTAATTTCTGTTTCAGCGTTTCTAATAAATGATCTACATTATTTCCTTCTAACGCAGAAATTGGGACAATTTCTGCAAAATCATACTTGTCCTTGTATTGATCAATTAATGGAAGTAGTTTATCAGGGTGTACCTTATCAACCTTGTTGATGATTAAGAGGACGGGATTTTTAACCGTTTGGAGACGATCAATAATAAATTGATCTCCACGGCCATATCCCTCTTCCGCATTAATCATAAACATAATGACATCTACTTCATTTAATGTATTTTCAGCGACCTTGACCATGAAATCGCCAAGCTTGTGTTTAGGTTTATGAATTCCAGGTGTGTCGATAAAAATAAATTGAGCATCATTCTGTGTTAAGACACCCTGTATTTTATTTCTTGTTGTTTGTGGCTTATCACTCATAATTGCAATTTTCTGACCAATTACTCGATTCATGAACGTTGATTTCCCAACGTTTGGCCGACCAATAATAGAGATGAAGCCTGATTTGAAAGTTTTTTCCATGTTGTATCCTCCATTTTATGTTACGAGGTTTCTACTGTTATTTACATTTTACTATAAAATCATTTATCTTTCATGTTTTCGACAAAACCTCCATAAAAATGATGACATATCCTATTATCATCTGCATAGAGTTTGTTTTAGGTTTTGCTACATTTCCCTATTTAAAAACAAAATAAACCCTTTAGGGTTTATTTTGTTAAAGTAAATCAATTATTTTAGGTAAGAAAATAATACAGCCAATAATAATCGAAAAAAACGCTGAACAAAGGACCGCTCCCGCCGCAATATCTTTTATTAATCCGACGATAGAATGCCTTTGTGGGGAATAAAAATCCATAATCCTTTCAATCGTTGTGTTGATGAGCTCTATCGTCAACACAAACCCAATCGTTAACATCAAAATTGCCCATTCAAGCAAGGATACCCGTAATAGAAACCCTAATACAATGACACAGATAGCTACTAAGATTTCTATCCGGAGATTAATTTCTGACCTAACAGCATGAACCATGCCACGAAAAGCATGTTTCCATCCAATTTGTTTTTTCTTATTTTCTCGACAATCCGAACTCATTTAGAAGGTCCTCTTGCTTTCTAAACATGATTTTCTCATCTTTTTCTGTCATATGGTCATACCCCAGTAAATGAAGGAAACCATGCAAAGCCAAAAAGCCCAATTCTCGTTCAAACGAATGGTTGTACTCAGCAGCCTGCTCCATAGCCTTATCTACCGAAATGACAATGTCGCCCAAAACAACAGGAAGATCACCACCTACTACCTCCATTTCGCCCTCACCAATTTCTTGTAGAGCAAATGAAATGACGTCCGTTGGTTTATCAATCTGACGATAATTCCGGTTGATAATTTGGATTTCCCGATTATCAACGAAGCTAATTGATATTTCTGCTTCCGGTGAAACATTCTCCTCTTTCCCAGCAAATGTAATTAAGCGTTGCAGCATATCAATATATTCCTCTGTTACCTTCTTTGTTTCGTCATGAAAATCAATGTGCACTTAGTTTGCCTCCTTAACTTCTTTGTTAGTAGGATATTGAATTCGCGAATGAAAAATACCATTTAACGTTTCGCAAATGGCTTTTTTAATTTTCTCTAATTCACGAAAGGTTAACGAGCTTTCATTTAATTGGCCATCCATTAACCTATCATTAATAATTGATGTTACAATGTCACTTATTTTCTCATTTGTAGGCTCCTTAAGTGATCGAACCGCTGCTTCAATCGAATCACAAATACTGATAATGGCAGCTTCTTTAGACCGCGGTTTTGGACCGGGATACCTAAAATCTTTTTCATCTACATTTTTTTGTTTTTCTTTTTCCTTATAGTAAAAATACTTAAGTAGTGTCGTGCCATGATGTTGCTCGGCAATATCAATAATTTCCCTGGGGAGCTTATGCTCTTTCAACATCTTTGCACCATCATAAGGATGACTTATAATTATTTCAGCGCTTTGAATTGGCTCGATAAAATCATGTGGATTACGAATCCCCATCTGATTCTCAATATAATAATGCGGGCGAATCGTTTTACCTAAATCATGATAATAAGATGCCACCCTCGCCAAAAGTCCGTTCGCACCAATCGCTTCACAAGATGCTTCACTAAGATTAGCCACCATAACACTATGATGATAGGTGCCTGGAGCCTCTGTTAAGATTTTCCTCAATAACGGATGGTTAGGACTAGATAGTGTAAGTAATTTAGTATCTGACAAGATTCCTAATCCGGCTTCAAAAAAAGGTAAAAGGCCAATTGTTAGAACAGCCGAAACAAATGCTGACAAGATTCCAAAACCAATTAATAAAACAGAATCATAAAAGGAATACTTTTCAAAAGATAATAATAGAAATATTAATACAGTTACGATATTCACAAGTGACATACCAAGCCCTGCTTTAAGAATAGCTGAGCGGTCTTTCAAACTGACTAAAAAGATAATACCTGAAAGCTGAGAGAACAAAAGATAAATACTTGCTTCTACATTTAATGACCCTGGGATTTGGGAATTAAAAATCACACTACCAATTACGGCGTAAATAATAGACATGACGATAGCTATGCGGTCATTCAATAAAATTTTCAACAACATTGCACTAGCACCTACAGGAACAAGTAGAAAAAACTGATTTACTGGTGTTGTATAAAAACTAATAATTTTCATTAATCCAACCATAATAAAACTAATAATAAATATAGATGCTATTTTTCCGTTATCTAGTAACAACTTTTGCGAAAAAACATTTAACTCATAAGCTATGGTTCCGCACAAAAGGATTAGTAAAAGTAGTAATCCAATAACAGGATAAATATTACGGTCACTATTTAGTAAGCCAACTAGAGCTAATTTCTCGTATATATCGTTCGTAATGGTTTGACCTTCACGGACGATTACCTCACCAGCTCGAATCATTACAGGCTCAACATTACTAATTGCTTGTTTTTGTGCTTCATTTGTTTTGTCAACAGCATAAAATGAATTAGCAACTACAGCAAAACTACTTAACGAGTATAATGACTCCTTTACCTCCTCGTCTAGGGATGAATACCGAAGTTTTTGGTTAACACTTCTAATTGCTTCTGGTACTTCTTCATTTTTCACACCCTCATTTAACAGATCATATAGAGTAGTTGTTAATAATTCGCGTGCTACCGACCTTTCATTGTCTGTCGCTTTCACTAAATATAAAAGGTCTTCCTTACTAACTGCTTCACCGATTGCTGGACTTAATATTTGAAATAATTCTTGGACCTTTTCTTCATCACTAATTTCAGCAATTTTATCATCAGATTCTTCTTCTTTGCTATTAGCTTCTTCTAGTTCTTCATTTTGCTTATCCATTGCGTCAAACACCTCTTGAACAAATGCAATTCGTTCCTCGGTAATTTCACTGGAAATACTATAGCGATCGTCGACTGATTGTATCGCCTCACGAATTTTTCTTTCGGTTTCTTTTTTATTCTCAATTGTCAGCGGGGAACGTATTGTCTGTTTAGCATTGCTAAACCGCTCAATATCATATGTCTGCGTGTAGACATTTGACAAGGTAGAAAGAAAAAAGATCCCACCTAACAATACCACTGGTACACAAATTCTAATCCACTTTTCTTGATTTTTCATTAACTGAATAAACTGCTTCCACCAAAGCTTCATATTGATTTCTCCCCTTCAAAGAGCAATGAATACAGAAATAAGACCCCTGTTTAGGGTCTTAAGCAAAGAAGTAAATTTATTCCTGTTCATATGCATCGATGATCTTCTGAACAAGTGGATGACGTACAACATCAGCTTGTTTTAAATAAATAAACGAAATTCCTTTGATTGCTGATAGCCTCGTTTCAACCGCTTTTAATCCAGATTTTACCCCTTTAGGTAAATCAACTTGTGAAATATCACCAGTTATAACCATTTTTGATCCAAAGCCTAAACGAGTCAAAAACATCTTCATCTGTGCCTGTGTCGTATTTTGAGCTTCATCTAAAATAACAAATGCATCATCTAATGTTCTTCCGCGCATGTAAGCAAGCGGAGCAATTTCAATCGTTCCACGTTCAATTAACCTAACCGTTTGTTCGTTACCAAGTACATCATGTAACGCATCATAAAGGGGTCTTAGGTATGGATCAACTTTTTCCTTCAGATCCCCTGGTAAAAAGCCTAGACTCTCTCCCGCTTCAACAGCTGGTCTTGTCAAAATGATTTTTTTTACTAAACCTTGTTTTAATGCATTTACAGCCATCACAACGGCCAAATAAGTTTTACCAGTACCAGCTGGACCGATACCAAACACTAAATCATTTCCTTTAATTGCATTCACATATGTTCGCTGACCGAGTGTTTTAACACGAATCGATTTCCCTTTAGCATTTTTGGTAATCTCGTCCTCAAACAAGGTTTCGAATTGTTTTATATTTCCTTTTTTGGCTAGTTCGACTGCGTACACGACATCTCGTTCAGATATCGTCAATCCTTTCCTAACGATGCCTAGTAATGCTAGTAATATTTCTTGAATTAATTGAAAATCCTCGTCCGAACCAGAAACCCTGACTTGCTCACCTCGAGTAATGATGGAAACATTTAATTGTTGTTCAATTTGTTTTAAGTTCTTATCTTCTATTCCAAATAAGCTTAATGCTTCGTTTGGATTATCAATTTGTAAATCAATCGTTTTTAAATCTTCAGGCATAATCAATCTCCTTGAGATATAGGTTGAATTTCTGCTATATTTTCCAAAGCAGTAAAGTATAGTGTTAATTTTACTTTACCATTCTCTTCCCTTTCGTGCAAAACTTTTTCGAATTTAATCTCAGCATCGTTACCAAGCTTACTTTGAAGGTTTTTTTGTGCTTGCTTAATGGCAGCTGATTTTGCTTCTTGCTTCGTTCTGTCCACGAATTTTTCAGTCTTCTCATAAACGGTTTGTTTCACAAAACTAATCGGTAATTCCCATTTTAAAAAACGAAATGGATTGTCAACTATTTCAGTCGAGGTTTTCTCATATCCAGGGTTTTTAAACCCCCAAATCGGGATAGAAAAACCCCAAGACCTTAAATAGTATTTATTTGTATACTGTCCAGTTAGCGTCTCATAATTCGCTTTTAGAGGAATATTTACATTGGACTTATACCAAGTTTTAGCTATGACCTCCCCTTCGGCTGAAACTAATTCGTTTTTCTTATCTTTTTTTTCTTCCTCTGGACTAGAGTTTGCTTCTTCTTCCTTTTCACCTAAGGTCCCTGACACTAAAATATCGCCCTTTTCAACGAAATCATTTATTTCTACCATAGGTTGTCCCCTTGATACATACATGTCAACAATAACTCCCTCTTTCGTTGCAACAAGGTTACGAGGATATTTTTTTTCACCTTCTTCCACTAGCGTCTTTTCGACCCCTTCTAGCTGGTAAGTTGTCCCTTTTTCAGTTACACCAACCCAGAGCAATTCAGGAATATCATCCAATAATTGCTTCTGTATTTTACTTGGTGATTGCACCTTGAATTTAAAAGCACCTGGACGAATGCCATATGAAGATAATTGTTTTTCAATTTGCTTTTCCATTTCTGGATGAACACCTTTTACATGCACATCCCAAATAATGTTAGACAAAAAACCAACAAAAAACAAACTAAGAACTAAGCCAATAATCAACGGCTTATGAACAAAAAGTTTATTAGAAAGAAAAGGTAACCCTTTTTTATGTATAAACGATACCTTAAAAATTGTTTTCCGTCTTAGCCTTTTTACTTGAGGTATTTCCTCAAGTTTAATATTGCCTATACACGTTTTCGCTTCGGTTTTCTTAATATTCCAAACAGTTATTCCATTTCTCGAACATAAGTCAAAGAATAACTCAGGATGGTGTCCATGCACTTTGATTGTTACGTATCCAGAAAAGAATACCCCTTGTGTATGTTTCATGACCTTTCTCCTTCCACCCCTATTAATCTTCTATAAACACAATTTCTTTAATTGTTCCTTCTAACAAAATCTCTTCTGGTAACATCATCCGGAGGACAAATTTATTCCCAGTGATTTTTAAATACCCTTGTTTCATTTTCAGGCGCAGTTCATTGTCAGAAAACAAAATTAATCCCTGATGATTTTCTATATATGCATGTATTTGTCCAATTGTTGTAATTCTCGGTAACTCGAGGACGACATCAGAAGGTAATTCAAGATGTTCTGTTAACCAGTTTCCAATTCTTTGTTGCCATTTTTTCATCTAAGGTGCCCCCTCTCACAATCTATGTGTATGAAAGATACCTCTTTATCAGAACAGATAATCCACCCAAATCAACAATCCTATTCAAAAGAACCATGCAAGTTGCTATAAATAAGCTCGCAGTAACCGTACGGAATCAAATCACTACTTTTGATCAACCTCTAGTCAGAGGTGAAACATGATTCGTACTTACATATACCTATGAGCAGATGAGAAATTGTAGAACAAAAGTGCAGAAGCTGTACGTGGCTGTCGGTGAATGTATCCATGCCTGAATCTATTTATTTCTTTTCACTTATGAAAAGCGCAGGGCGCCTTGCTAGACAGCTCTTGGATCTTTTTCTTATCCCTTTTAAAAAAACCTTTGTCACGATTCGTGACAAAGGTTTTTCAGGGGTTATCTTCTATTTCCATATCTGTTTTTGTTCCGTTGCAGCGCTTTAGGTGGGCCTAAAATTTCCGTCATTATGACGCTTTCTACTAAAGCTTGTTCAGACAAATGTTTAGTTACATTTAGTTTTACTGTTGGTTTATTTTGTTTAGCATTGGTTTTGGTTTTGCCAACAGATTTATTAACTTCTTGAATGGTAATTTCTTGATTTTTCTCATTACTTTCATGTTGAACGTTGGTTTTTAACGATTCATGCTGCTTTTTTTTTGGTGGCTCAAAAGCTTGCTTCGCTTCTTCACTTCTAGTTGAATCCACCTCAGGATAAACTCGCCCAGATGGTGTCGGAGCAGGACGAGGCCCTTCCGATTTTGTTGGGTGTGACTGTTTTATTTCTTTTTTTCTAGGCTGAAAAGGCTGGTCCACTTTTTTTACTGGTCTTGGGTTCTCATCCTCTTTCATCTTTGAGTTACCGAAAAACCAGCTAAGGATAGCAAAAATCGTCACAATTATTCCGATTAAATTTTCCACGACAACCGCATCCTTTCTGTGGTCACTTCTTATTTTTCATCCTCATCAGTTTCATTTTTCGAAATTTTCCCAATCGAATCTCTCATATCGGTATCAGCATTAATGTTTTTGTAATTCATATAGTCCATTACACCCATATGACCAGAACGTAAAGCTTCTGCTAATGCAAGTGGAACATCAGCTTCTGCTTCAACAACTTTCGCTCGCATCTCTTGTACACGCGCAAGCATCTCTTGTTCTTGTGCAACAGCCATGGCTCGACGTTCTTCCGCTTTTGCTTGAGCAATATTTTTGTCGGCTTCTGCTTGGTCTGTTTGCAAGATTGCTCCAATGTTTTTACCCACGTCCACGTCAGCAATATCAATCGACAAGATTTCAAAAGCTGTTCCTGCATCTAGGCCTCTATTTAATACATTTTTCGAGATTGAATCAGGATTTTCTAATACTTTTTTATGTGTTGTCGAACTACCAATTGTGCTGACAACACCCTCACCTACACGGGCAATAACCGTGTCTTCCCCAGCACCACCGACTAAACGGTCGATATTAGCACGTACTGTAATTCTTGCTTTCGCTTTCACTTCAATTCCGTCCATAGCGATACCGGCAATAAAAGGTGTTTCAATAACTTTTGGATTTACACTCATTTGGACAGCTTCTAATACATCACGACCAGCAAGATCAATTGCTGCAGCACGTTCAAAGGCTAGATCAATGTTTGCACGTTGAGCAGCAATTAACGCATTGACAACTCTATCAACATTACCACCTGCTAAATAGTGACTTTCTAACTGATTCGTATTTACATTCAGTCCTGCCTTATGTGCTTTAATTAATGGATTGATAACCCTTGCAGGTACAACTCTTCGTAACCTCATCCCTACTAACGTAAAGATACTAACACGTACACCAGCAGCTAATGCACTAATCCAGAGCATAACCGGAATAAATGTAAATAAAACTGCTAGTGCAATAATAATGATCCCGATTAATATTATCGGCATTAGTTCACCAATTCCCATTCGCTTTTCCTCCTAAAAATTTATTTTTCCCGAACGACAATCCGAGTACCTTCTGTTTTAATAATCTGAACGCTTTTATCCCTATCAATAAATCCACCTTCTGATATAACATCTAACCGCTCCTTATCAAACACAGCTGAACCAGATGGCCTTAGCGGGGTCACAGTAACACCAGTCATGCCGATTAATTCTAATCGATTAACAGTTGAGACGTAACCTAATTCGGTTGTCGTTCGTTCTTTCAATATAATATGTTTAAATAATCCTTTTTCAATGCCTATTGTTTTAAATAAGATAACAGAAACTAGAAGGGTAACTAATACTGCAATGCCAATACTCATCGCCATTTGACCAATATCCTCAGCCGACAGGAATAACGATCCAACTACTGAACCTATTCCTAAAATCCCTATAATGCCACCGGGAACAAATAACTCGAGAACAATCATGGCAATTCCTAGCAACAGAAGTACGACCGCTTCATACCCTGCGAGACCAGCAACAATATGTCCATAGAAAAATAATACCAATGATAAAAGCCCAGCTATCCCCGGAATACCGAACCCAGGGGAAAACAATTCAACAATCAACCCGATACTTGCCAATGATAGTAAAATAGGAACAACAACAGGGTTTGTAAGAAATCCGGCAATTTTTTCAGCTAATGACTTGTCTACTTCAACAATTGATGCATCAGTTAAGCCTAACTCATCAAGTAATGCTGTTCTGTGATTTACTACCATTTTTGCATAGCCTACTTCGACTGCTTGGGTAGGTCCTAGTGTCAAATATTCGCCCTCTGGTGCATCAAACTCTGGAAGATCTATGTTCGGGTCAGCCATGGCAGCTGCATATAATGGATCTCGCCCTTTTGATGACGCTGCAGTCTTCATTGCTGCAAGCCAAGCCGATTGACTTTTTTTATCTGCAGCATTTCCATCAGAAGTAATTACTCCGCTAGATCCTATCGTTGCATTTGGTTTCATGTAAATAGCATCGGTATTAAGAGCTATGTAAGAGCCTGCCGACAATGCCTGGCTTGTTATAAACGCAGTAGTAGGCACATCAATATCTTGAATAATTTCTCCTATATTAATAGCTGCGTCAACCCGGCCACCAGGAGTATCTATCTCGAATATTACTTGGTCAGCATTAGCCTCGACTGCTTCTTTCGTCACTCGGTTGATAAATGATTCTAATCCTCTTTCTACATCATCTTCAATCGGAATAATATAAACCAATTTATCTTTACCAGTGTCTGCATTCATTGTCACTGGTAAAAGAAAAAAAAGTAAAAAAATGATGCTTAATAAATACTTTAAATACTTATTCAAATACCAATTCACATCAAACCTTTCCCCCTTCTCATATAGTAGTACGTTTCAATTAGGGAGCAGGTTTCAATTAGTTTTTTGTGATCCACTTTGATTTGACAAAACACTAAAGTTTGGGAGGTGTTGGAGTAGACAGTCTGTACTTTTCTACCTTTTCTTACCTTGCAAAACAGGAAATCCCTTGTCAAAAAATGATGACAAGGGATTGATCCTTTCATGAATAATTAATGCTAAGAAAGGTGCTTTTGGACAAGTTCATTCACTTTGGACCCATCAGCTTTTCCTTTTACTTTAGGCATGATTGCACTCATTACTTTGCCCATTTCCTGTTTAGAACTAGCATTAACCTCTTTTATTGTGTCTAATACAATATTTTCAAGCTCTTCTTCTGTTAGCTGTTTAGGCATATATGCTTGCAAAACTTTTAGTTCGTCTTTAAGTTTTTCAACAAGATCATCGCGTCCAGCTTCTTCAAATTCATGGAGGGAATCTTTTCTTTGTTTTAACTCTTTAGTCAAAACGGATAGTTCTTCATCTTCTGTTAAATTGTCACTCCCCAGTTTAATTGCTTCATTTTGAATAGAAGCTTTTACCATGCGGATGACACTTAAGGTTTGCTTGTCCTTATCTTTCATCGCTTGCTTCATATCCTGGTTAAGACGTTCAGTTAATGACATTTCTTATTTGCACCCTCTTTAGAACTTACGCTTTCTAGCAGCCTCAGACTTTTTCTTACGACGCACACTAGGTTTTTCATAGAATTCTTTTTTACGATATTCAGCCAATGTACCATTCTTTGATACACTACGTTTAAAGCGACGAAGAGCATCTTCAAGAGACTCGTTTTTACGAACGCGAGTTGTGTTTGACATACTAATTTCCCTCCCTCCGAAGCATACAACAATTTGTTACGCATACGTTTTATATCTCGTATGCCTATCGACAATTATAATATAACCCAATTTTTAGGTCAACTTTTTTCGGAAGAATATCCAAACAAAAAGAATATTTCATAAAGTAATCATCTTTTTCCATCCTTGTCCATATAGATGTATAGAGGTGAACAAGTTGGCAGATCTTCTTTCACTATTAGCCGTTTTTTTGATGCTTTTTTTTATGGGTATGGTAATCTTACGGACAGGCTTATATCAGATTTCTTATGAAAAAACAAAGTATTTTCTCGAAAATTTCACGAATAATATCTTTCTTGGGATACTCACTGGATTAGTTGCTACGGCAATCTTACAAAGTAGTTCACTTGTAACTGTCTTAACAATTAGTTTTGTAAGCCTTGGTGTACTTTCATTCAAAAACTCGATTGGGGTTGTGTTAGGTGCTAATATAGGTACAACAGTTACAGGGGAGTTGCTAGCATTTTCTGATATTTTACCAGAGACAGCTTTTATCATTATCGGTGCTTTCTTATTATTCATCAATCATCGTGTTGCATTTAGTCTTGGTGCAATTCTAGTTGGGTTAGGGAGTATTTTTGTAGCTTTAAACGGATTTTCATCGTTGGCACAACCACTTGCTCAACTACCATTGCTTAAAGAAGCGTTCAATTATTCCAGTCAAAACCCTTATAGCGGAGTGCTTATCGGAATTGTCATTAGTTCACTAATTCAATCATCGAGTGCTACAATTGGAATTACGATGAGCTTTTTAGATGAAGAAGTTCTAACTTTGGCATCATCCATAGCCATTGTACTTGGGGCTAATATCGGTACATGCATCACAGCACTACTTGCTGGATTAGGAACAAGTAAAGAAGCAAAGCTTGTCGCGTTTGCACATATTTGGTTTAACATTATTGGCGTATTGATCTTTCTTCCTTTTCTAACAAGTTTAACCGATTTAACTCAGCTATTATCGACCAATCTCAAAGAACAGCTAGCTCATTTTTCTGTCCTCTTTAATGTGGCAGCTGTCATTATTTTTTTACCGTTTATTTCGTATTTTCAACGATTTATTGAACGGGTTTACTACAATCCTTTAAAAGGGTAAAGAATCAATAGTTTGTAGTGGGGGATATTCCCCCCCACCTTTCGTCATCTCTAATAGCCGGAAGTACTTTGTTCCCCTTTGAGTATTTGAACTCCTGAACTAGCACCAATCCTAGTTGCACCAGCATCAATCAATGCCTTGGTCGCCTCAAGGTCACGCACCCCTCCAGAAGCCTTTACGCCCATTGATTCGCCTACTGTTTTTCTCATCAATTTTATGTCTTCGACAGTTGCACCTCCACCTGAAAAACCTGTAGAAGTTTTGACAAAATCAGCTCCCGCTTTTTTTGCTAATTGGCAAGCAATTACCTTCTCTGCGTCAGTTAAAAGTGATGTTTCAATAATTACTTTAAGCAAAGCCTTCCCCTTTACTACATCCACTACTGCCTTTATATCCTTTTCAACTAATTCTAATTGGTTCGATTTTAACGCGCCTACATTAATAACCATATCAACTTCAGTGGCACCGTCTTTTAGTGCTCGTTCTGTTTCAAATGCTTTTGTTTCAGACGTAGTTGCACCTAGAGGAAATCCAATTACCGTACATACCTTTACCTCTGTATCTTTTAACTTGTCATAGCAGTAATTGACCCAATACGGATTTACACAAACAGAAGCAAACTGATATTCTTTTGCCTCATTGATTATATGATCAATTTTTGCTTGATTAGTATCAGGTTTTAATTGTGTATGGTCTATCATTTTTGCTAGTTCTACATTCATTGACTTTACTCCTTCCATTACCTCGGATATTTCCATCCATCATAGCATGTTTTTATAGGAAAAACCAAGGCGGCTCGTACACAGTCTTTTCCGTGTAGAGGATTGATTTAAGACCTAAAAGAGGTTAGGCACCCTGAGCTAGAATGCTCTTTTGTTTTTTATCTTTCTTACCTAGAAAAAAAGAGCCTGTGGTATACAGCCCACAAACCCTTTTAACCTATAAAGAAATTTTCACTTTATCTCTGATCATTGGCTCATCCATTACTCTAACAAACGCACCTTCATTGATTGGATAACTAGGTGTTTTTATTTTAACACGGACAATTTTACCAATCATATCTTCTGAACCATTAAATTTAACCTTTAAATAGTTATCAGAATAACCAATCAATGCATTCGGATCTTCTGCATCCATTTCTTCAGGAATAACTTCTAACACTTCACCTTCATATAAAGATGCATAAGCTAAAGCCTGCTGATTTGAAAGTTCAATCAACCGGTGTACGCGGTCATTTTTAACATCATCTTCTACTTGGTTATCCATTCTAGCTGCAGGAGTACCTGTTCTTCTTGAAAACGGGAAAACATGAAGCTCTGAGAAACCAATTTCTTTGATAAAATCATAAGTTTCCATAAATTCTTGTTCTGTTTCACCAGGAAAACCGACAATTACATCCGATGTAATCGCAAGTCCTGGTAAAGCCTGTTTGATTTTGTCAACACGAGTTTTATAGAAAGAAGAAGAATATTTCCGTCTCATTCGTTCAAGAACTGAATCAGAGCCTGATTGTAATGGAATATGCAAATGCCTAACAACTTTCTCCGAGTTATTTAGCACCTCAATAACTTCATCTGTAATTTGACTAGCCTCAATCGATGAAATACGAATTCGTTTTAAGCCCTCAACATTTGATTCCAGTTCACGGAGTAGTTGCGCAAAATTGTAATCTTTCATATCCTCGCCGTACCCAGCCGTGTGGATTCCTGTTAGAACAATTTCTTTGTAACCTGCATCCACCAACTGTTGGGCTTGTTTTAGTACATTTTCCGGTTCTCTTGAGCGTAATAATCCCCTGGACCATGGGATAATACAAAAAGTACAAAAGTTATTACATCCTTCTTGAATCTTGAGTGAAGCCCTTGTCCGATCTGAAAATTCAGGAACGTCCATTTCCTCAAATACACGATTTTTCATGATATTAGAAACACCATTTATAGGCATCTTGGTTTCTTTATGGTCTTCAATGTACTCAATCATTTTGCCTCGATCTTGAGTACCGACTATTATATCAACACCTGGTATTTCCATAATTTCACCTGGAGATGTCTGGGCGTAACAACCTGTTACACATACTACACCATCTGGATTTTTACGAATGGCACGGCGGATAACTTGTCTACTTTTTTTATCACCAGTATTCGTAACGGTACATGTATTAATCACATAGACATCTGATTCATGATCAAAATCAACGCGCTCATACCCTGCAGCCTTAAATTTTTGCCAAATGCCTTCTGTTTCATAGTGATTTACTTTACAACCTAATGTATGAAAAGCCACTGTAGGCATTTTCATCACCTCAATTCTTCAAAATGATAGGAAATACTAGATAGAAAGTATAAGGAAGCTGTTTCTGTTCGAAGAATTCTTGGGCCTAAACGAACAGAAGAGAAACCAGCTGCTTTCAACAAATTTACCTCATCAGGTGAAAAACCACCCTCTGGCCCAATACAAACAAGAACAGACATATCGGCTGTTATTTCATTGAAAATGGAGCTTAGACGAGTAAAGGAAGCGGATTTCGCCTCTTCTTCATATGCAAATAGTTTAACATTATAGGTTTCACTTTTCTCTAACAATAGTTGGAAGCTTGAAACACCTTCTACCTCAGGTACTTTGTTCCGATGTGACTGTTCACTTGCTTCCTTAACTATTTTATTAAATCTGTCTTGCTTTTTTAGTGCTTTCTTTTCATCCCATTTGACAACTGAGCGACTCGCTTGAAAAAGGATAAACCTTGCTGCACCGAGCTCCGTTCCTTTTTGTAACACAAGGTCTATTTTATCTCCTTTTGGAAGGCCTTGCGCTATCGTCACATGCACCGGTAACTCAACTGATTGATTTAGCCATGCTTTGACAGATAAGACAAGATAGTCATTTTTCACATCTACAATGACACATTCTGCAGCACTACCATTTGGGTGGTTACAAATAACATCATCCCCAACACTCATTCTCATCACACGAGTGATATGGTGAAAATCGTCTCCATCAATGTTAATTTGTTGATCAGATATCCAGTTATCTGCTGAGATAAAATAACGTTGCATGACATGCACCAGCTTTCCTACTTTTTCTTAGCAATGATTGAAATCCAATCTTCCATTTGGTTAATTTCTACAACTTCAAACCCCGCGTTAATAAGTGCGTTTTTCACATCTTGTTTTTTCTTTTTGATGATCCCTGAAGTAATAAAAATTCCACCAGGCTTTAAAAGCTTAAAGGCGTCCTTTTCAAAGCGGAGAATTATCTCTGCTAAAATATTAGCAACTATAACGTCAGCTGTCACATCAACATTATCAAGCAGATTATTTTGTTTTACTTTAATTTTTTCATCGACCTTATTAAGCTTTGCATTAATTCCGGCAATTTTAACAGCAATTTCATCTAAATCATAAGCAAACACCTGTTCTGCTCCAAGTAAAACAGATGCAATACTTAATACCCCAGAGCCAGTTCCTACATCAATGACCGTATCCCCATCTGCAACATACTGCTCTAATGCTTGAATACTTAAAACAGTAGTCGGATGTGTACCTGTTCCAAATGCCATGCCCGGATCTAATTCAATAATAAGTTCATCGGTTGAAACGGGTGTGTATTCCTCCCACGTAGGGGTTATCGTCACCTTTTCGGAAATTTTCACTGGTTTGTAATATTTCTTCCAAGCTGTAGCCCATTCTTCTTCATTTACTTCACTTAACGTAATCTGATTTGTTCCTATATCAATATCATAAAGTAAAAGATTATTAATAGCCTGCTTAATTTCATCGACGGTTTCACCCAAAAAGCTATTAATTGGTAAATAAGCTTTAACGTAGACACCTTCTTCCGGATAATCACTAGGGTTCAATTCATAAATTTCTCCTAAAAAAGTGTCTCTTTCCTTCACTAAATCATTAGGATCTTCAATCACGACACCGCTTGCACCTGCTTCGTGCAAAATATTTGAAATTGGTTCAATTGCCTCGTTAGTTGTATGAATACAAAGCTCAGACCACTTCAAATAAATCAACTCATTTCTTAGGCTATCTCACCTGTATTTTTATAAAGAAAAGCGAAAGTGCCTTGGTCACCCCCGAATAGCTTAAGGCGAACTTGGGCGCTCGGAACTAGACAAAGGAAAACATTAGTCGCCTTTAAATGCCTTTTTAACCCGTTGAAAAAATGACTCCTCATTTTCATCAGCAGGATGGTTGCCACTGATATCATTAAATTCGCGCAACAGTTCTTTTTGCCGTTCAGATAAATTGGTAGGTGTTATAACTCTGATTTTCACATGTTGGTCACCGTGGCCATAACCTCTAACATTTGGCGCACCTTTCCCTTTTAATCGGAAGGTTTTCCCTGTTTGGGTTCCGCTTGGAACTTTTAATTTGACCCGACCATGAACGGTTGGAATCTCAATTTCATCCCCAAGTGCTGCTTGGGTAAAGGTGATTGGCATCTCACAGAATATATGATCTCCTTCCCGTTGATAAAAATCATGCGGTCTAATTTGAATGACTACATATAAGTCACCAGCAGGACCACCATTTACCCCAGGCTCACCTTGCCCTGATACTCTAATTTGTTGACCTTCATCAATTCCAGCAGGGATATTGACATGGATTTTTTTCCGCTTTCTAACTTTTCCAGCACCGCCACACGTATCACATTTGTCTTCAATAATCTTGCCCGAACCTTGACAATAATGACACACGCGTTTATTGACAACACGTCCAAATGGGGTATTTTGTTCCATATTTAGTTGACCAGTACCATTACAGTGACTACAAGTTTTAGGAGACGTTCCAGGTTTAGCACCTGAGCCATGGCACGTATTACATTCTTCCTCTTTAGGGATTTCGATGTCGGTTTCTTTTCCAAAGATTGCTTCTTCAAAATCCAACGTCATGGTGTACTGTAGATCTGCCCCTTGACGAGGTGCATTTGGGTCCCGACGACGTCCTCCGCCGAAAAACATATCAAAAATGTCTCCGAAGCCACCAAAGTCTTCCGCACCAAAGCCACCACCGAAGCCTTGACCTTGTGGACCAGCATGACCAAATTGATCATATTGGGCACGTTTTTGTTCATTTCCAAGCACCTCGTATGCTTCTTTCGCTTCTTTAAACTTATCTGCAGCATCTTCTTCTTTGTTCACATCTGGATGATATTTTCGTGCTAATTTCCGGTATGCTTTTTTAATTTCTTCTTTTGAGGCGTCTTTCGAAACACCTAATATCTCGTAATAGTCTCGTTTACTCACTCTAAAACCACTCTCCCGACTCTCTTTTCACATAGAGTATATGATAACACTGAACCTATTTTGATAGCAAACATTTAGTTAGATTAGTTTAGCTTAGCTAGACAACCCACAAGTAATAACACAACCGTTTTAAAGAAAAAAGCGAAATACAGAAGCTAGACATCTTCTTTAATTAGAACTTTCTAACCTGATAAGAAAAGCGCAGGGCGCCCGGAGCTAGACAGCTCTTGGATTTTTTTATACTTTCTTTTCTTTTGAAGAAAAAAGTCAAAGTCAAGGGGATCCTGACTTTGACTTTTATATTTAGTATATAGTTGAGTTATTTCTTAATTTATTTCTTTTCCTCGTCAGTAACTTCTTCATAGTCAGCATCTACCACATCGTCGCCTTTATCAGCACCTTCTCCTCCAGCTTGCGCCTGAGCCTGCTCATAAAGTTTAACAGAAAGAGCTTGAACTTGCTCTTCCAAAGCCTCTTTCTTCGCTTTAATTGAGTCGATGTCACCTTCTTCTAAAGCTTTCTTCAACTCATCTTTTGCCGCTTCTGCTTTTTGCTTTTCATCTTCAGTAACTTTATCTCCAAGATCCTTTAATGTTTTCTCCGTTGTGAAAATCATTTGGTCTGCTTCGTTACGAAGATCAATTTCTTCCCGACGCTTTTTATCTGCTTCTGCGTTTTCTTCTGCATCTCTTACCATTTGTTCTACTTCTTCATCAGATAGACCAGAAGAAGACTTAATGGTAATCGACTGTTCTTTGTTTGTACCTAAGTCTTTTGCACGAACATTAACGATACCATTTGCATCAATATCGAAAGAAACTTCGATTTGAGGCACACCACGTGGAGCTGGTGGAATATCAGTCAATTGGAAACGGCCAAGTGTTTTATTATCTGCAGCCATTTCACGTTCCCCTTGTAACACATGGATGTCTACAGCTGTTTGGTTATCAGCAGCAGTAGAGAAGACCTGTGAATGACTTGTAGGGATTGTTGTATTACGTTCAATTAATTTTGTTGTAACGCCACCCATTGTTTCAATACCTAGAGATAATGGAGTAACGTCTAATAGTACTACGTCTTTTACATCCCCTTGGAGTACTCCACCTTGGATAGCTGCACCTAAGGCAACTACTTCATCAGGATTCACCCCTTTAGATGGTTCTTTACCAATTGCTTTTTTGATTGCTTCTTGGACTGCAGGAATACGAGTAGAACCACCTACAAGAATTACTTTGTCAATTTCACTAGCTGCCATTCCAGCATCCTTTAATGCCTGACGAGTTGGTCCCATTGTACGCTCTACTAAATCAGCTGAAAGTTCATCAAACTTAGCACGAGTTAGGTTCATTTCTAAGTGTAATGGCCCCGCTTCACCCGCAGTGATAAATGGAAGTGAAATCTGTGTTTGCGTTACACCAGATAAATCTTTTTTAGCCTTCTCAGCAGCATCTTTTAAACGTTGAAGGGCCATTTTGTCTTTTGATAAGTCAATACCATTTTCTTTTTTAAACTCAGCAACCATATGGTCAATGATTACTTGGTCAAAGTCATCGCCACCGAGACGATTATCACCAGCTGTCGCAACAACCTCAAACGTACCATCCCCAATATCAAGAATAGACACGTCGAAAGTACCTCCACCAAGGTCGTAAACTAGAATTGTTTGATCTTGATCATCTTTATCAATTCCGTATGCCAAAGCAGCTGCAGTAGGTTCGTTTATAATTCTTTCCACTTCAAGACCTGCAATTTTACCAGCGTCTTTCGTTGCTTGACGTTCTGCATCGTTAAAGTATGCTGGAACTGTAATTACAGCCTTATCAACTGTTTCTCCTAGATAGTCTTCGGCATAGGATTTAATATACTGCAAAATAATAGCTGATATTTCTTGTGGTGTATATTCTTTTCCCTCAATTTCAACTTTGTAATCGGTACCCATATGACGCTTAATTGAAATAATTGTGTTAGGGTTTGTAATAGCTTGACGCTTAGCAACCTCACCAACCTGACGTTCACCATTTTTAAAGGCGACAACTGAAGGAGTTGTACGGTTACCTTCCGGGTTAGGAATAACCTTTGATTCCCCACCCTCCATTACTGCTACACATGAGTTTGTTGTTCCTAAATCAATACCAATGATCTTTCCCATTACTAATTTCCTCCTTACTTTCCGTATGTATTACTGATTTACTTTTACCATTGCAGGGCGAATAACCCGATCTTTTAATGTATAACCTTTTTGAAGTTCTTCAACAACTACATTTGAATCGTAATTGTCGTCTTCTACTTGCATGACAGCCTGATGCAGGTGAGGATCAAAAGGTTCTCCCTCTGTTTTGATTGCCTCTACCCCTTCTTTTTGAAGTGCTTCTGTTAACTGTCGGTAGACCATTTTCATTCCATCTACAAAACTAGCAGCTGCATCATCCTTAATTTCAGCAGTTAATGCACGGTCAAAACTATCAACAACAGGTAATAATTCTGTTACTAGTGATTGGGATCGATATTTGCGATCGGCTTCTTTTTCTTTTTGTGTGCGTTTGCGAAAGTTGTCATATTCCGCCTGTAATCTTAACAATCGTTGATAGAGTTCCTCTTTTTCTTGTTTCACTGATTCTAATTCTACATTTAACTCATCTGAATGTTCTTCCTGCTGATTTAACTGATCATTGTCATCGACAAGTTCTTGTTCAACATCTTCCATTACTTCCTCTTGTTGGTCCTTGTTTAATTGATCTTTCTCCACGATTGTCACCCCCTATAACTACTAAAGATTATAATAAAAATTTCATGCCTGACTATACCATAAAAGGTATAGTCTAGTAAATCAACAGCATGTCTGTTTTATACTCAATCGCCTCGACGGTCATTTTAGTAACCTGACACAGGACGTATCAGGTTACTTATATTTATAGGTGATAGATGTACTAGTTTCTCTATACAAGATTCCTTTAGTAACTATTCCCGTTTATCCACTATTTAATACCAAGAATTAAATGTCTTCGAAAGTTGATTGGATAATACATTTAACAAGGATATGACCCGGGAATATTCCATTCTCTTTGGTCCTAACAAAGCAATTGTCCCCATTTGAACATCACCGAGTGAATACGTCGCCGTAATTAAGCTACAATCTGCCATTTCCTCAATTTTGTTTTCATGACCTATCGAAACCTTAATTCCATCTGAGTTAGAACGTAGAATATTTGCCAGTTTATCTTCCCGTTCAATAACTGAATAAAGGGATCTTATTTTTTCGATATCTTTGAATTCAGGCTGCATCAATATGTTTGTCTTACCACCAACGTATAGTTTGACAGGCTGTTCATCTAACAATGCTGCCTTTAAATATTGGTAGGCTTTATCAAGGTCACTAGTAAAGGTGTCGATAAGTTGAGCGATTTCCGTATATAACTTTTCTTGAAGCTTAACAATTGGTACGTTTACTAATCTATCGTTTAGGATATTAACTAACTTTTCTAAATCTGATGGATGGATTTCTGTTGGAACACTAAACGAACGATGTTCAACATGTCCAGTATTAGTAACTAATATAGCAACAGCGGTTGTATCGGAAAGACTAATAATTTGAATTTGCTTCAACTTCGTTTCGAACACTTCCGGACCTAATATGATAGACGTATAATTTGTTAAATCTGACAAAACTTTTGCAGACTTTTGAACGACCTGTTCAAATTCCACCATGCCTCTGTCAAATGTATGCTTAATCACTCGCATATCCGATGACGATAGGTGGAATGGCGATAACAAATGGTCAACATAAAAACGATACCCTTTCTCAGAAGGAACACGTCCAGATGAGGAATGAGTCTTTTCAATATAACCCAAATCCTCCAAGTCAGCCATCTCATTACGGATTGTAGCAGAACTATACGAGACCCCATCCTTTTTAGATATCGCACGTGAACCAATTGGCTGTGCAGTCTGGATGAATTCATCAATAATGACTTGTAATACGAGCAATTGTCTATTCGTTAACATCGATGATCACCTCTGTTAGCACTCTTATCTGTCGAGTGCTAAATCTAATAATAAATTACCAAAAGCATTTCCGATTGTCAATGCGAAAGCTTAAGAGAATCGTCATCAAGTAAAAATTCTTGAAATACTTCGTTACCAAATAACTGTCCTTCTTCTGTTAGGGCAACGGTATCATCTGTTTCGTAAATCCAACCTCTTTCAACTAATGTTCGTAACGCATCCCGATAAACGGATTCCAAGCGAAGACCATATCTCGATTGGAACTTCCGCTTTGACACACCCTTTATTTTACGTAACCCTAAAAACATTTCTTCCTCGATTCTTTCCTTTTTACCAACCTCATCTATGTGTAAAACGGGGCGACCATTTTCCATTGCTTTTTTCACATATGCCGGAAAGGGTCTCACGTTAATTATTCTTTTTCCTGGTAAGTAACCATGCGCACCTGCTCCAAAGCCGAAATAAAAATCGTTGTTCCAATATGTTAAGTTATGTTTACTTTCCCACCCCGGCTTTGCAAAGTTACTTATTTCATATTGAACCTTTCCATGTGCTTCCATTCTGTCTCTTAACAACTGAAACATTTCTGCCTCATCCTCTTCCTTCGGCTTTTGCAGCTTTCCCATCTGAAATCGTTGATAAAACACAGTCTTTGGTTCAATCTGTAACGAATAGGCTGAATAATGAGGTAAATTAAAGCTTAATGCTTCCTTTAACGTGCTATCAAAGTGCTCAACAGTTTGATTAGGCAGACTGTATATCAAGTCGATACTAACATTGGAAAGATTATGTTGTGCTAATGCATCTATGTTTTGATAAACATCTTTTATCCGGTGAAACCTTCCTAATTCCTCAAGCATTTGGTTATCAAAGACTTGAACCCCCATCGATATTCGATTAACACCGTATGCTTTTAACAATTTAATTTTTTCAACATTCAAATCGCCCGGGTTAGCTTCAAACGTATATTCTTCACAATCACTTACATTAAAGTATTGTGAAATAGTCTCAAGCAACGCTTTTAATTGACGATCATTTAAGGCAGTTGGTGTGCCTCCACCAACGAAAATGGTTTTAACAGCTTGTTTAGGCTCTTCTACATACGTTGACATTTCCTTTTGAAGTGCCTCAAGATATTCATCTGCCATCGCTTCATTGTAAAAAAACTTTGTGAAGTCACAATAATGACATAGGTGATGACAAAATGGGATGTGAATGTAGACGGAAGAAACCATGATTTAACGCCCCTTTCATTTTCTGATTTGTTATTGTTAAAAATAAGAATTTTAGAATAACGAAAGTGCCTGATTTGTTCAAACCCACACCAAAACTAAAGAAAACATCTTTAGAACGTGTAACGGATTGAAATCAGGCACTACATAACACTTTCTCTTACTTATCGTCATCCATTTGTAAAACAGCCATAAATGCTTCTTGTGGGACTTCAACTGACCCAACCATCTTCATTCGTTTTTTACCTTCTTTTTGCTTCTCTAACAATTTCCGTTTACGAGAAATATCCCCACCATAACATTTGGATAAAACATTTTTTCGCATGGCTTTAATCGTAGATCTTGCCACAACCTTATTTCCAATGACAGCCTGAACAGGAACCTCAAATTGTTGTCTTGGAATCAATGTTTTTAGCTTCTCTACTATCTGTTTTCCGCGTTCAAAAGAAAAATCTTTATGAACGATAAAGGAAAGGGCATCAATCGTTTCTCCGTTTAACCATATATCCATTTTAACCAATTTAGAAACCTTATAACCGATCATCTCATAATCAAATGATGCATAACCTTTTGTCTGTGATTTTAGTTGATCGAAAAAGTCATACACTATTTCCGATAATGGAATTTCATACACAACACTTACGCGATTATCATCTAGATACTGCATATCAATGAAGTCACCACGTTTTTTTTGACAAAGCTCCATAACAGGTCCAACAAAATCGTTTGGCACCATTACTTTTGCTTTTACATACGGTTCCTGAATTTCTTCGATTTTTTGAGGATCAGGCATAAACGACGGATTGTCGATCGATTTCTCCGTTCCATCGGTCATAATAACTTTATAAATAACACTTGGTGCAGTTGTAATTAGATCGATATTAAACTCTCGCTCAATTCGCTCTTGAACAATTTCCATGTGAAGTAAGCCCAAAAATCCACAGCGGAATCCAAAACCAAGTGCTTGCGACGTTTCTGCTTCATATTGTAGGGATGAATCATTAAGTTCCAATCGTTCTAACGCTTCTCTTAAATCGTTGTAGTTGTTTGCATCGACGGGATATAACCCACAGAATACCATTGGATTTAAGCGACGGTAACCAGGTAACGCTTCTTTTGCAGGACGATTAGCATGGGTAACTGTATCCCCGACCCGAGTATCACCTACATTTTTAATGGATGCTGTTAGATATCCTACGTCACCAACTGTTAGCTCGTCTAGTGGAATCGGTTTTGGATTAAACACACCCACTTCATTAACTTCAAATTCCTTACCAGTTGCCATCATTTTAATCTTATCTCCAACTTTTACCGAGCCTTCTTTGATACATACATAGGCAATAACGCCACGATACGAATCATAAAGAGAATCAAATATGAGTGCTTTTAAGGGGGCTTCTGGGTCTCCAGCTGGTGGCGGAACTTTTTCAACAATCTGTTCTAATATCTCTTCAATTCCAATCCCCGCCTTGGCACTTGCCAATACTGCTTCATCACCATCAATCCCGATAACATCTGTGATTTCATCTTTCACGCGGTCAGGGTCTGCACTTGGCAAATCAATTTTATTTATTACGGGTATTATTTCTAAGTCATTGTCAAGTGCCAAGTATACATTTGCAAGCGTTTGGGCTTCAATCCCTTGGGCTGCATCAACGACAAGTATGGCCCCTTCACATGCAGCCAAACTTCTCGAAACCTCATAAGTAAAATCAACGTGCCCTGGGGTATCGATCAAATGAAAGATATATTCTTCTCCATTTTCACGCTGATATTTTAATTGAACAGCATTTAATTTAATTGTAATTCCACGTTCTCTCTCTAAATCCATTGCATCCAAGAATTGCTCTTTCATTTCTCTAGATGTAAGAGCTTTTGTTTTTTCTAAAATGCGGTCAGCCAATGTTGATTTTCCATGGTCAATATGAGCTATGATTGAAAAATTACGTACATTACTCTGTTTTCTTCCTTTTGCCAATGGTGATCACTCCTATTTTTCGGGGCAACAATACTAGCATTGATTATAGCAGTCGTAACTAGGTTATTCAATATTGAATACTTTATCAGCAAAATCCTTACTACCGGTACATATACCGTTCGCAGTTTGCAGACAGTTAAAACGACTCAGTATAGACCTGAGCCGTTTAGGTAAACTGTGACTTTTTATAAGACAGATTGCTTGTTAAGGAGGTTGTATTAAAAGAAAGATTGCGTAAGTTGATATGCTGATTGTATCATTTTGTTGTAAAACCACTTAACACCATATTCCAAGTTTCCTGCTAGCGCTTGGGTGAAATGATTCGATTGAATGGCTTCATATTTTTCTTGTTTATCCCGTAAATCAACCTGTTGAATATTTTCACCCATTACTTTAATTTCATATTGATCATCGCTAGATGCGTCAACTTCAATGGCATTATTAAAACTTTGTGGTGAATATCCCCTTGTATTTGCCACACCTTTATTTGCTCGGTCAATTCCAAATACTACTCCACCTAAAAACAATACAACCATCAATAAAAACATTGTCATTATACGTAACATCACATTCACCTCTATGGATTCGCTTGTACTTTTTCTGCATCCCAGTAATAATCACTAAACACTTCAGCTAATGCATCAGCGGTTCGATATAACTCATCAAAAGAGTTATCTACCCCACCGATTTCAATTGTTATTGCGTTCGATGAAACATCCTGGTTGTAGACTCCATCTCGACCTGCTCCCTGGTACTTTTCAACACCCCTACTTAAACCAGGGTATTTATCCTCAAGCCGGTCATGTAGTTCGGAAGCTAGCTGGAAGTTTTTTTCGTAATTAGCATTGTTACCACCAATAACAAACATAATTTTGCCATACTCTTTTCCATCAATAGTTTTTGTAGTAAGCTTTCGACCTGAGCTGTCTCGGTGTAAATCAAAAACAAAGTCTAAGGATTTGTTACTCGCTAAAGCTTCCTCTACTATTGGTCTAGAAGCTTTATAAGAATCTGTATAATTCCAATTTTTCTCCACCAACAAATTCATTATGTCTGTTTTATCTACTTGGGTTCCTACTCCGTAATTTTCCAATGCTTCACCAAGTTTTTCACTTACCTTTGTTATATTCACTTCAGAGTGATAAGCATCATCCGCATTTTTAGCGTCTGGAAGAGAGGGTAGAAACGATTCCCGATTATGGGAATTATAGATGAACACAACATCTCGGTCACCAGTTGTTTGGTTACTCGAATTCTGCTCACTTT
This sequence comes from Aquibacillus salsiterrae, assembly GCF_028416595.1. Classification (GTDB taxonomy): domain Bacteria; phylum Bacillota; class Bacilli; order Bacillales; family Amphibacillaceae; genus Aquibacillus_A; species Aquibacillus_A salsiterrae. The sequence goes on from NZ_JAMQKC010000001.1 coordinate 266,571, forward strand.
CTTTATCATTAACCTCTTCTTCTGGCATCTGCGCTTCTCTATCCTTTAATACAGTGTCAAGTGGCGGGGTCGACTCATACGTAAGATTAGTATAATCGGTGCCCTCACCAGCAATTAATATTTTCCGGTCGTACGATTCAAATCCTGGTAGTTCCCTGCCCAATAAGCTTCTCGCATCATTAGGTTTGACACTTGTAGCCATTTGAAAAGCTACATCAGACCAGTCAATCGATTCGGTATTTTCAGGATATGCTCGTTCAAAAGACTTATTTTCCATACTCATCAGGTGTAAAAAGGATGATCCTTTAATTTGACTCGTCCAATCATTGATTGTTGATGAAGATAATCGATATGCTGGTTGAATGGATGTTAATACACCTATAAAAATAAATAGTACACAGATTAGTAAAATCATCGCACTTGCTTTCTTGTATAATGGTTTCGATTGATTCATCAACCTGTTCATTGATGATAATTTATTCGTCAGTTTCATCGTTCCATCCTTTCTGAACCCTGTCTATCATTTCTAATAGAATCTATGATAGAAAATCAGAAAGTAGAACGTGAAGTTTTCAAGAATAAATAAGAAAAATTCAAAAAATGATTCCAAAAGAAGTCGTCCATTGGTCTATATCACCGCTACAGCGAACGAATATCCAGACTAATGAGCCGAGGACTGCCCTAATATGACTTATCTAGTATAGTTACCAAAATTCTGGATGGTTACATTTTCATGTAACGCAGCATTTAGTCCTTCAGCAATAACATGTGCCATATCCTTCATAAACCCATCAACTTCTTTAGGTGTTACCATTAAATTATGACCTAGAGGTGTAAGAACTTCTTGAATTAATGATCTTTTTTCTTCTTCCGTTAATTCACCTACCATACCCAAAACCGCCTTCCTTTGCTCCTGACCTGGTAAATCATCGTCGGTTAATTTTCTCGTACCAAACCGCATTCCTCCTGGTGTTAAAGCTTTTGAAGGATGATCCTTTTCTCTCCATTCTCTACCGAAGTGCTTTAATAAATAATCAATCGTATCACTTGTAATTGTTACTGCATCAACAACAGTAGGTACACCAATAGCGATAACTGGTATCCCCAATGTATCCTTACTTAATTCTTTCCGCTTGTTCCCAACACCAGAGCCGGGGTGTATTCCTGAGTCTGATAATTGAATCGTTGCGTTTACCCGTTCAATTGAACGAGATGCTAGTGCGTCGATTGCAATAACAAAATCGGGTTTCGTTTTCTCAACAACTCCAAAAATGATGTCACTCGTTTCAATCCCCGTCACACCCATAACCCCTGGGGTCATAGCTGACACAGGTCGATAGCCTTCTTCGACATGCTCGGGTTGAAGTTTAAATAAATGACTTGTCACTAATACCTTTTCCGCCGTCATCGGTCCTAGTGCATCAGGAGTTACATTCCAATTTCCTAAGCCTACCACTAAGCATTTAGCATCCTTTGGTAAGTTACATTGCTTCATTAATTCGACAAGCTCTTTTGCAAGAAGCTTTGCAGTCTCTTCTTGTATTGTACTATCCTGTTTTTTTACTCCCTCTGAATGAATAGTAATGTAGTTTCCAGCTTTTTTATCTAATGACGCTGCACCTGTTTCATCAATTTGCACATAAGAAACTGTCATGTTATTCTCTTGTCTTTCTTTAATCGTTACCCCTTTAATTTCTTGTTCCTGAGATTTTTCCTTTTCAACAAACATATCTTTAGCTTCAATCGCTAAATCCGTCCGAACCTGAAACTTGTTTTGTTCATCCATACTTAAAATTGCCTCCTTGCGTCTACTAATCATGCTTTTTAATAGGTTTACCGATTTTTTTGAAAATCATACTATACAGATGCACCATAGATTGCTACTTGAAAACTTGTCCGCGCTTTGGTACAATGTCTTTTGTTCCAATATGTATTTTATGTTTTTCTTTGGAGGTGAAAAAATTGGCAAATATTAAATCAGCAATCAAACGTGTTCGTGTTAACGAAGATCATCGTGCACAAAATATTTCAATTAAATCTGACATGCGTACACAAATTAAACGTGTTGAAACATTGGTTGAAAGTAATGATGTAGAAAATGCGAAAACAGCTCTTGTTTCTGCTATCGCAAAAATTGACAAAGCAGTCCAAAAAGGCATTATCCATAAAAATAAAGGTAACCGCCAAAAATCTCGTCTTACACAAATAGTTAACGGACTAAGCGCATAATTATCTTCGTCCTGACCAACAAGTAAACGATCCAAAGCTGGATCGTTTTTGTTTTGGGCAGCAGGCGAGGTAGGCGCCTGGAGCTAGACAGCTCTTGGATTTTTTTATACTTTAAAAAAGCAAGGGACTTCATTTAAAATGAAATCCCTTGCTTTTTATTTAAGTGGATCAATTCATATAAGAGTAGCTCGAAGGCTAGTGATTTATCCATTCTCCCCTGTTTTATCTTCGCATCTGTTTCTGTACAGCTATTAATTGCTTGCTTTAGGTCGGAAAGTACAAAGCTTTTTTCTCGTGACATTGACATTTTAATAACATAGGGATGGATTTTTAATTGCTGTGCCATTTGACTTTGGGTATATCCTTTCTGTTTTAATAACTTGACATGTAAAATGGTTCTAAATTGAGAAGCGAGTAAGGCTAACAATGCAATTGGGTCTTCACCCATCCGCTCTAAATCTTTAAAGATTGATATAGCCACATTTAAATCTTTTTCAATTACTGCATCTACTAATTTTAATCCAGAAGTCGTTAGTTGATGTGAAACGAGTTGGTCGGCAATTTGTTTTGTTATCGTCCCCCCAACACCAACAAATGTTGCCATTTTTTCCATTTCTTGCTTTATCATCATTAAATTAGGCCCGATTTCCTGAACTAATTTACCAATCACATCTTTTTCAAAAGAAACGTGCTCATTTTTAGCCATCGTAGTAATCCACTGGTCCAGTTCCCAGTCTTTGAGAGATTGACAAGAGATAGCATTACTATTTTGTTTAAGTACTTTCGTTATTTTTTTACGCTCATCGATTTTTTCGTATGGGGCAATTAGCACTATGATCGAATAGTCAACAGGGTGGAGTAAGTAGGATGCTAAACTATCCAAATCATGTTCCACAGCCGTTTTATCTGGTTTTGCTTTTAAAAATGATGGGTTCGAAGCAAAGATAATCTTTCGCTCACCAAAAAACGGGTAAGTTTCAGCATCTGCAATGACTTCTTGTATCGATGTCTCTTCTAAATCATAATTAGATATATTTGTATCCCTGTCTTCATCATCCAAACTGTATGTAATAAGTTCGTATTTTATCGAATCAATAAGGAAGGTTTCTGTTCCAAATAAAAAATACACTGGCGAAAATTGTTTCTTCTTAATAACCTTTAACACATCAAAATAATTCATTTTCAACCTCCATTTGAACCACTTCACTTATTATGGTAAATGGTAAAGAAGGAACTAGCAAGAATTAGTTGAAATCTTATCATTTATGTTTTATTGTGTAATAAAGAGGGAAGTAGCAGCCACTACTCCCCCCCGCAATCTATATCAACGCTTAAAAACCAGCCCTAGGTCACTGATAATTAAGCGATATTTTCTTTCCTTTATAGATTGACCAAAATACGAAATAATATGGTTGTAAACTCTTGCTATTAGAGGTAAGACGTTTTTTGTGTATAATTAATGAATGTGGATTTTTTGCAAAGAATAATTTATACTTAGTAATGATGTAGGAGGGATACATATGAATGAATTTGAAAAAGACGTACAATCCAAGAGTCATGACATTTTTGATTCTGGAAAAGGATTTCTTTATTCATTCGTCTTCTTTATGGTAATATTTTTCATCGGAGTAGTTGTAGATATTATTGGCTCCTAGGCAAATGAAGAAGGAAAGAGACTGAATTTTGCAGTCTCTTTTTTTCTATGCCAACCTTCCTTTACAAGCTATTTTATGGTGAATAACGATAAAGTGTTCCTTTATTTCCTGAAAAATTGTATTGGATGGCGCCTAATTTATCCGTTCTTAAAAGAACTACCCGATTATCCCTTAACCTACGAATGACATCTGGATTAGGGTGCCCATAAGAATTGTTTGCTCCTACCGAAACCCATGCGTATTTAGGTGTTAGTTGGTCAATCCATGCTTCTGAAGTTGATGTTTTGCTCCCATGATGGGCAACTTTTAAAACATCTGCTTTTAAATTTGGGTATTTCTTTAATAATAAACTTTCGACTCCCTCATCTATATCCCCGGTGAAAAGCCATCGTAAACCACCAATTTTCGTAAAAACAACTAAAGAAGTTTCATTTGTACCAAACAAATCATTACTGTTTCCTGGATGGAGTACGTTAAATACACTTGTTCCAATCGAAATTTTATCTTTATCACTGACTCGTACGATCTCAATTTTATTTTGCATTTTATTTTGCAAATCCTCAGGTAACTCATAAAGATCGCTAATTATTAGCTTTTCAATATTGAAATCATCAAGTAAATACGGAAAACTTCCCACATGATCTAGGTCAGGATGTGTTAGAATTACTTGATCAATCCTCGCAATTCCACGTGAATATAAAAATGGTTTAATTACTTGTTCAAATCGTTTATTAGAGGGTTCGAAATTACCATCTAAAGATCCCGCAGCATCTATCATTATTACACCTTTTCGGTACGGTAATTCGATAATAAAACTATCTCCTTGACCAACGTCTAACATCGTAATCGTTCCTTGAGGGCTTACATATGGCTTTAGTGAAATAGTAACAAGCAACATGGTTAAACAACTTCCTAATAGGAAAGCTTTCTTTTTCTTATTTTCCCCAATCGATACCATCATCATAATGAAAAGTAAATAATAAGGAATAAAAAATGCAAGTGGAAATTTACCAATTACCCAAGGGAAGAATAGGAACTTATCCATTAGTTCAAGAATTTGGAGAACGGTTTCGTGACTTAACCGAAACACCACATCTAGAAAAGAAACGAGGTCGGGAAAAGTTAAGGATAATAATAAAAGAAGCAACATAAACGGCATAACATAAAATGAAAAATAGGGAACGATGATGAGATTAACTAGTAAGGAGACCGGATTAAAATAATAAAAATTGTACACTTGGATCGGCAAAATGGACAAGGAGCTAATAAAACTAACAAGAAGGATTTGATACATTGGCCGAGTGTTATTCCATAACTTTTGCGATAAGAGTAAGGCAAAAGAAACGAGGAAAGAAAATTGAAAGCCTAATTGGTAAAGGTTAGGTGGGTCTATCAAATAAAGCAGCAGAAAAGTGAGACTTACAATATCTGTCACTTGAAGGGGAACACGAATCTTGACCAATACGATTGTGAACATGGTCATAAGACTTGCACGCCAAACCGATGGCGAGCCACCTCCAATTAGAGGATATAAAGCAACGATGAGCAAAATTAAGGTTTGTGCCTTTTCTTTCGTAACTATATTGAACTTAACGAAAACATAATATAAACCGCCGACTAAAAGACCAACATGCAACCCTGAAATCGCCAATAAATGGGATAAGCCAAATCGTTGAAATAATTCAATAGTCCCCGGATCTATGCCTTCATTATCACCGAGTACTAAAGCTTTCACCCATCCAGCAGTGAAGGAGCTCAGGTTGTCGTTAGCTTTTGACAACACAAATTGTCGTACGTTGTAGACTTGTTGCAAGAAAGAAGACCCTGTACAGTTGACGGAGCTGTTTGTCTCCACTTGGACTTGAAAAAGGTATTGAATTCCTTTATTCCGTAAATAGTTTTGATAATTAAATTGACCGGGATTACTACTTGATTCAGGAATCTCCACTTTTCCTTTTAAGTTACAAGATGCTCCTGTTTGCAACTGATTAAGGACATCTGCATTAACATCCCCCTTAGAAAAATAAGAGACTAAATAGTCGTTTTGATCGTCACCTTTTAGGACAAATTCTAATCCGTATGACTTTACTCTTACTTCTGAAACAATGTTCCCAGTAAGACCAATTATTTCACCGCTATTCGCCTGGACTTGTTCATTTTTTGGGGTCTGAAATCCAGTAAACCAATAAAAGAAAATAATTCCTGTACAAATCACTATGACCTGAGCAGGGGTTAGCCTAGACTGTTTCATTAAATGCCAAAGCCAGACGAACACTATTACTACGACGATAAGGTGCCATGTTTTAACTGCTACCGCTAATAAAGCTGAAAAAGCCAAAAGGTGCCATGTTCCTTTCAACTCTTCACACCTCTTTTTGAAATACCATTTTTAATCATTGCTTTTATTTGATTCGATTGCTTGTTCTAAATGGATACTAACTTGGACTAACTCAACCTTTTCCACTTGAACATGGCTATCTTTAAACAACTCTAATGAATATGGATGATTTTTGTAATCACTAGCGTAATATACCTTCTTTATACCGCTTTGAATGATTGCCTTACTGCATTGAAGACAAGGGAAATGCGTTACATAAATTTCTGCACCATCTGTCGCCACACCAAATTTCGAACATTGTAAAAGTGCATTCATTTCTGCGTGAACCGTTCTCACACAATGACCGTCAATCACATAACACCCTTCATCTATGCAGTGGACACCTCCAGACACACTGCCATTATACCCCCCTGCAATAATCCGTTTGTCACGAACTATCGTTGCACCTACCATTAACCTTTCACAGGTACTCCGGAGTGCTAACAAATGACTTTGAGCCATAAAATATTGGTTCCATGATATACGTTCCATAACAATATCATCCCTTCTCTATTTTTTTCAGTTTAACTAACACCGTATGGACGAGTCAATATATAAGTAGAGACTATCAAGATAAGTGCTTATCGAACTTACAAGTTAGATAAAGGTTCAAGGAACTTGAATTTGATCCTTGAACTTTTCAAGAGTTTTTTCTCCAATTCCTGATACTTTAAGGATGTCTTCCATAGTTTGAAAAGGTCCATTTTGTTCTCTATAAGTAATGATTGAAGTAGCCTTCACTTCTCCAATTCCATTTAATTGGGCTAATTCTTCCTTCGTTGCGGAGTTTATTCTGATCTTCCCATTAGTGGTGTTCGGTTGTTCAAACGTTTCGGTCCCCTGTTCACCCTGTTTTGGTACTATAATTACCATTTCATCGTAAACCTTTTGGGCAAGATTCACACGATCCATGTCTGCACTTGTTGTGAACCCACCAGCAAGCTCTATTAAATCAGCCACCCTCGTCTCCCCCGTAACCGTATAAACTCCCGGTTTAATTACTTCACCTTTTACATCTATATAAAGAGTGGTTGTATTCACTTTGGGAGATTCTTCTGATTGGGTCAAGGCTTGTGTTGTCGCCGCTTCTTCTGAAACAGTCACCACATCGGAATCAGTTGCGTTCCGATTATCGAAAAAAGAGATAATGACGATGACAGCGGCAAATAGCGCGATTATCCAACTTTTATTAACTGAAATCATAATTTAAACACCAATTCCTTTCATAAGTATCCTTACTTTGACATAAGATGGAATGTAAATGCGTAATTTAGGAGGGAGCAACAATGAAGTGGGGAGTAATTGGTACTGGTAACATGGGAGAAATCTTAATTGATGCATGGATGGCTTCATCGGTTGTGGAACAAAATAATTTATATATAACAAATCGGACGATAGCTAAAGCATATGCAATTAAAGAACATTATCCTGAGGTTAACGTTTGTACGCAGATAAAAGATTTAGTACAGCATGTAGATATTCTATACATTTGTGTTAAACCGCTAGAAATTCACCCTCTTTTAATCGACATATATGATTACTTAACCAAGGACCAATGTATAGTGTCCATTACAAGTCCTTTTTCTGTCAAAAAATTAGAGTCAATTGTTCCTTGTCAAGTCGCTCGTTTGATTCCAAGTATTACAAATCGAGCTACTGCAGGTGTTACTCTCGCTACATTCGGAAGCAGCATCCGAGAAGAAATGAAAAGCTATTTGCTTCAAAGTTGTAAATTGTATTCTACACCAGAAATAATCCATGACGATGTTACAAGAATTTCATCAGATATCGTCTCCTGTGGTCCGGCTTTTTTTGGCTATCTAGCAGAAAAATACATTAATACAGCCGAACAGGAAACAAATATCACAAAAGAACAAGCATCAGCACTCACAGAGAAAATGTTTATTGGGTTTGGAAAGTTATTAGAAGATGGTCATTATACACTGCCACAACTAATTGAAAAGGTTTGTGTCAAAGGTGGTGTAACAGGTGAAGGGATTAAAGCAATGGACCATTCCATAGGGGAATTGTTTAACAATCTGATCCATGCCACACACAATAAGTATGAAGAGGACATAAAGAAAATAGCTAATCAATTAAACGAATAAATTTATAATTCGACATTCCAATCTTTTCTCCTGCAAACATTTTTAAGAAAAGCGGAAGCGCCTTGGTCAGACCCGTCAGGCATAAGACAAGACCTGACGTGGCGCTCTTTGCCACAGCAGGGATTGACTTATGTCCCGAGGGGCTAGGCGCTGAAGCTAGACAATAAGAAAAGCGGAAGCGCCTTGGTCAGACCCGTCAGACATAAGACAAGACCTGACGTGGCGCTGCGGGAAAATACTAGCTTTGATGAAGGCGCATTTTCCCGCAGGCACTAGGTTTTCTTTTATAAATAAAGTCAAGACACTGTTATTTACGCCTGACAAACAAAAAAGATTCGCTGATTTTTTTGTTCGTCTAGTTGGTTACTGATATCAAAATCCCCAAAAATTGCTTTGAGTGAAAAACCAGTTTGTTCGAGTAATTCTTTATATGTGTTCACAGAATAAGTACGCTGATGATGCGTTTCGTCAAACCTCTCATATTGGTTTCCCTCTAACACAAAAAAAGTTAAATCATGGAATACTTCACCATCATTTTCACCGGATTCACAAAACCAAATATAGGAAAGGTCGTCATACACCTCAGCAAATGTTTGTCCCTTTAAATTCTGTTCAACGTGATTAAGACTGTGTACATCAAAGATAAACAAGCCACCAATTTTCAAACTGGTTTTCACCCGCTTAAAAACAGATTGAATATCAGAAAGCTTAACAATGTAATTCATTACGTCACAATAACTAATAATTGCATCTAATTCCTCAAAGCCATCTAGCTGCCTAATATCCTGTCTAATCCACATGACCGAATTTGTTTGGGTTTCGTTGGCATGCTCTGCATATGAAAGCATATCCAAAGACATATCAACTCCATACATTTTATAATTATGATTTGCCAAACGACGGGTGATTTCACCTGTGCCACACCCAAGGTCTGCTACCGTTTGAATGTTTTCACCATACTGATTAAAAATAGCTAACGTCATTTGTTCCCACAGATTGTACGGGGCATCTTCCATTAAAGCATCATACACATATGCCATTTTTTGATAAGACATAGTAACCCTCTAATCTAGACTAACATCGACTAACGGAGCATCGCCCCAAAGTCGTTCAATATTATAGTACATTCGCTCATCTTTATGGAAGACATGACAAACGACGTCACCAAGGTCGATAAGAATCCACCTTGCCTGTTCGTAGCCTTCTAATCTTTTTACTTCAATATCATTTTCCGCTGCACGGTCTTTCACTTCATTAGCTATTGCTTGAACTTGCCTTTCACTTGACCCTTCACAAATTAAAAAGTAATCGGCAATTAATGATACATGTTTCATATCTAACACGACTATATCGTCTGCTCTCTTATCATCACAGGCCTTGGCAGTAAGATCTGCTAATTTTCTACTATCCATTCAGGTCCTTCCCTCCATGTAAGTTTTCTTTTACTTTTAAAAATAAATCATTATATGCAAAAATAGTATCCGGATAGATAGGTTGGTTCTTACTTAACAAAAAATTTATCGTATTTTTTGATGAAAGGAAACAAGCTAAATCTAAATTAACTTTCGCTTGTGGTCTAACCTTTTCTATCCCAGGAAAATCCCTTCCAGGTTCGATGTAATCAGCAAGAAAGATGATCTTGTCTAACCGAGACATATCCGCTTTTCCAGTCGTATGCCAGCGAATAGCACTTAAAATTTCAGGATCACCAATTCCAACCTCGCGCTCGACTAGTAAAGCACCAACCGGAGCATGCCACAGTTCACTGTGATGTACTAACAATTCACTTGGTAAGCTCTGTTCGTTTTTAATTAAAGCCTCCATCTCCATAAGATCACGATACTTGGCGTAATCATGGAAAATGGCTGCCGTTTCTGCTTTAGCAGTATCCTCCTCATAAAAAGCTGCCAATTCAACAGCTGTATCGACAACCCTTTTCGTATGCTCATATCTTGCATCTGTTAAAAAAGGTTTAACAATCGCAAGTGCTTTTTCTTTATCCATACAACTGATTCTCCTTTATTACTGCCAATACCCCATCAGGAACTAAATAACGAATGGACTTTCCCTGTTGTAGCCGCTGCCTGATCTCAGTTGAAGAAATCTCTAGTGCAGGAACTTCCACCTCTATTATGGGATAGTTTGTCTTCAATGTATAATCTGGACGTTTTACACCAACAAACTTTACTAATTGCATCAATTCATCGATCCGATACCAATGTGGTAAGTACTCGACCATATCCGCACCAATAATGAAATAGAATTCCATGTCTGGATGTTGTTCGTTTAATTGATAAATTGTATTGATTGTATAGGACTTTACAGAACGATTCACTTCAATCTTATTGATTGAAAAATGTTCGTTATTATCAATCGCAACCTCAAGCATTGCCAACCTTTTTTCAACAGTAGATGTCGCCTTCTCTTTATGTGGCGGCTCATAAGACGGGATAAACCAAACCTCATCCAACTTAAGTGCTTGATAAACTTCTTCAGCAATTAACAAATGACCATAATGTGGTGGATCAAATGTACCACCAAGAATTCCAACCTTCTTCATTTATATCTCCTTAAGGTAATTCAATTTGCTTATTTTCTGTAGATTCCTTATATAGAACTATTGTATTCCCAATAATTTGAACTAATTCAGCATTCGTTCCATTTGATAATGCATGTGCTACTTCATCTTTATCTTCGAGACAATTTTGTAATACACTAATCTTTAACAGCTCTCTTTTTTCTAGTGCGTCACTTATTTGATCAATCATATTATCGTTCACCCCTGTTTTACCAACTTGGAAAATTGGATTAAGGTGGTGCGCCTGTGACCTTAAGTACCTTTTTTGTTTACCAGTTAACATATTATTCTTTACCTCTCAATCTGAGTTCTAGTTTATTTAGTAGACCGTCAAGCCCAACAGTTTCATTTGTCCATATCTCAAAAGCTAACTCTGCTTGATATAAAAGCATTGCGTAACCCTGATGTATCCTGCCGCCTCTTACCTTTGCTTCTTGAAGAAGGGATGTTACTAAAGGTTGATAGACGATGTCACTGACAACAGCATCATGCTTTAGTTTATTTAAAGCAATGATTTTGCTGTCTATATTAGGCTTCATTCCGACAGATGTCGTTTGAACTAGGAAATCGTAGTGTTCGAGCATCGATTCAGCTTCTTCAAAGGATAGAATAGTTGTCTCTATGTGATTTTCCTTTAATTCTAAAAAGGATTTAGCCCTATCTATGGTGCGGTTCGCTATATCAATTGATGCAAAGTTTTCTTGCACTAATGCACGGTATATCCCTCTTGCTGCACCTCCAGCACCGAGCAATAAGACCTTATTTTCCGGACGGAACACATCTGGAAAGTCACTTTTAACCGACCTAACGTAACCTTGACCATCTGTATTATAGCCTTTCCACGTGCCATTTTTGGAAACCACTGTGTTAACTGCTCCAATTTTTTCCGCATCTGGGTCTAATTCATCTAAGTATTCCATAATATCTTGTTTATATGGAACTGTTACATTAAAACCGTCCACCTGTTTACTTTTCAACAGCTTAACCGTTTCCCCGAGGTTAGCCTTAGTTGTTTCATACAAGCGATACTCTCCGTCAATTCCTAGTTTGTCCATAAATTGCCCATGAATCCATGGTGATAAGGAATGACCAATTGGATATCCAATTAATCCTAAAGCTAATGTCACCAGTTTCCTCCCCCTTCTAATCCAGCTTTAAATCAGTGATGAACGAATCGACACTGGAACACCTTCTGGACTATGTGCAGTAATTGTCGCCTCTCCATCTGGTAACGTAACCCAACCCAAACCCGGAAAAACAATATCTGTTTTACCTTTCACACGAAAGTTATGAGCTCGTAATGGCGGTAGTTTTGCGATTGTATCTTGATTAGGTGGTTTAAGCATCTCACCAACATGGTTTCGATACAATTCATCTGCATTATCTAATTTCGTCCGGTGTATGGTTAATTCATTGGAAAAATAACAGACAAATGATTGGCGTAGCCCCTGTTCAAAATCAATCCGAGCTAATCCTCCGAAAAACAATGTCTGTTTTTCATTTAATTGGAATACCCTAGGTTTAATTTCTTTCTTTGGTGTGATGACTTTAAGATCCTCATCTGAAATATAATGAGCGACTTGTGTACGATTAATTACACCCGGAGTATCAAATAAGGAGCTCTTGTCATCTAATGGAATTTCAATAAACCCTAATGTAGTTCCTGGGAAATAGGACGTAGTAATCGCATCGTTAACACCGGTAGACTGGTTGATTAACTGATTAATAAAAGTTGATTTACCTACATTTGTACTGCCGACAACATAAACATCTTTCCGCTTACGGTATTGTTCCATTGCAGTCTTTAACCGTTCCATTCCGACGCCCTTATAAGCTGAGATAAGAAACACATCCTGAACAGGTAATCCTAACTCCTTTGCAGACATTTGCAACCATTGCTTTAGCTTATTTTTGTTTGTAGACTTAGGCAACAGATCGACTTTATTGCCCACTAAAATAATTGGATTTGTACCAGTTAGTCGTTGTAACCCAGAAATAAAACTACCATTAAAATCAAAAATATCAACAAGTTTAATAATTAACCCTTGATTGTGACGAATTTGACTAATCATTTTTAGAAAGTCATCGTCTGTTAAGGCTACATCCTGTACTTCATTATAATGCTTTAATCGAAAACATCGTTTACAAATAACAACTTCCCTATCTAAAGCCGACTTAGGGGCAAATCCCGCTTCGTTCTGATTCTCTGTTTGAATCAAAACGCCACACCCTTGACAATGAATTTCTTCCGTATTTATTCCTTCCAAGTTACCATCCCTTTCTTTCTCATCCAACTTAGTATTCTTCGTTCTAGAAAACGGTTGATTCGGGTTAACCTACCATCCGTTTCAACAATCGGAACAACTAGAATGGTGTAAAAGCCAGAACTATTTCCACCCAAGACATCTGTTAACAATTGGTCACCAATAACAACGATGTCTGTTTTGTCTAAATCCATATCCTTTGCCGCTTTAACAAAAGCTTTTCTTAATGGTTTCCTTGCACTGTACACAAATGGTGTATTTAATGGCTCAGAGAAGAATTTAACTCGTTCCTCATTATTATTGGATATAATGGTTACCTTAATATCATTTTCTTCCATAGATTTAAACCATTTTACAATTTCGGGTGTAGCATTTTTCACGTCCCACGCTACAAGTGTGTTATCAAGATCTGTAATGATGCCTTTAATTCCTTTTTCTTTTAGTGTTTTAGGTGTTATATCCATGACACTCTTTACATGCTCGTTTGGTAAAAAACGTTTTATCAAAAATCCCACCTCAATTTACAATAACCACTTTTATCCTTAATCATCATACCCGTTTATTTCCTAGGATTCAAAAAATTTATCATACAAACAAAAAAGCAAAGTGACCATGTATATGCAGAAATTCTAATTTTTTTCTATAAACCGTTCGACAAATTTCTACAAGCGTCGAGCTGTGGATAACTTTATTAACATTATACACAGTGACAGACCAATATATTTAGTCAGAAACAGCTGTTTACTAACAAGTTATATACAATTCCCTGTAGATAACTTGCAACTTGTCCGTCAATCCCTTTCATGATAAAGTGTTATTAACTTCTTAGACAAACTTCAAAACCTTTAAAATTGTATAGGAAGTAAGCTTCCAATACAGGAGGGGCTGCATATGGAACACTTATCAGATGAATTGTTAATTGAATCTTATTTTAAAGCAACTGAATTAGGTTTGAGTCCAGATTTTATCCGTTTAATTGAGAAAGAAATTGAAAAACGTTCCTTAGTTCACGAAATCATTTATTCGGCTAATTGAATCTAACTAGAACAGTAGAGAAAAATACAAATTTTGTCGAACTCTTGTCACTTTTATATAAGGCAAGAGTTTTTTGTTTTGGTATGATAGTAGTATATGTCATCTATAGGATTGCATTAGTTGAATATTGTTGTTATTTTTGATAAAAATGTACTATGATGAGTTAAGTACATTCATATTGTTCCTTGTTTCACAATATAAAGGAGGACTTTAACTAAAGATGCTGTTTACTATTATCATCCCATTACTATTTGCAATTTTTGTACCTGCTTTTGCAAAATGGAAAGACAAAATTCATACAGGCTATTTTGTTCTTCTCGTTCCATTATCCATTTTCATTTACTATCTCCAATTTATTGGTGAGGATTTTCAACCAATTTCCGCTTCTTATTCATGGATACCATCACTAATGATTTCCTTATCTTTCTACCTTGATGGACTGAGTTTATTATTTGTACTACTTATTAGTGGAATTGGAACACTAGTCACTTTTTATTCCATTTATTATCTACATAAATCGGAGCGGCTTGGATCTTTCTATGTTTATTTGTTATTATTTATGGCTGCAATGCTAGGTGTTGTATTGTCTGACAACATATTTGTACTATATACATTTTGGGAGCTAACATCGATTTCATCATTCTTACTTATTGGTTATTGGCATCACCGCGCCGCCTCCCGTTATGGTGCTTTAAAGTCTATGATGATAACTGTTTTTGGCGGACTAAGTATGCTCGGTGGATTAATTCTGTTGAATGTCATCACAGGCACTACTAGTATTCAAGCAATGATTCAACAAAAGGATATTATTCTCGAAAGTCCTTATTTGCCGATAATTATGACATTTATTTTCCTAGGAGCATTTACAAAATCTGCCCAATTCCCATTTCATATATGGTTACCTGATGCAATGGAAGCACCTACCCCAGTTAGTGCCTATTTGCACTCTGCAACGATGGTAAAAGCTGGTATCTTTCTGATTGCTCGTTTCTTACCTATCTTCGTCTTAAACGAATGGTTCTTTGTTGTAGTAAGTGGTATCGGGATACTAACTTTATGTTGGGGATCATTTATGGCAGTAAGACAAACAGACTTAAAAGGGATTCTTGCATTCTCTACTATCAGCCAGTTAGGGTTGATTATGAGTTTGTTAGGTATCGGAACGAAGACAGCTATATTTGCTGCTGCTTTTCACACCTTGAATCACGCAACATTTAAAGGAAGTTTGTTCATGATTGCTGGCATAGTCGATCATGAAACAGGTACAAGAGATATTCGTAAATTAGGTGGGTTAATGACCTTATTACCAATATCTGCAACATTAGCATTTTTCGGCGCATTTTCAATGGCTGGAATGCCTTTACCGTTCCTAAACGGTTTTTATAGTAAGGAAATGTTTTTCGATGCAACGTTGGAATTACATGATAACCCACTAGTTGGAGCACAATTACTCGGGCAAGCAATACCATACTTAGCGGTTATTGGAAGTATTTTCACATTTATCTATTCCATGTATTTAGTCTTTGGTACATTTACAGGCAAGGCAAAATTAGATCAATTACCTAAGAAACCTCATGAAGCTCCACTTGGTATGCTTGTGTCACCAATCCTATTAGTGATTGCCGTAATTGTCATCGGTCTATTTCCGAATCTAGTTAATCAGTCGTTTCTAGCCCATACCGCAGAGGCAATTAGTGGCTACCAAATTGAAAAGAACATTGTATTTTGGCAAGGATTTATTCCACCTTTATTTATGTCGATTACAGTTGTTGTGCTTGGAGCACTTTTATATGTGACTAGAAAGAAGTGGTCAAAAGTTTACACTGTTATTCCAGGTAACCTTAGCTTTAACCGTGTCTATGACAAGATTATCGTTGGGGTTGAAACATACTCGAGTAAGATTACGAACAGCTATATGAATGGTTCACTTAGAAGATATATAGCATTAATTATGACAATGATTGTCGTGACCACATTTGTTACCATTTTTGCAACCGGCGGATTTCAGATAAAGACAGATGATTTGGCAGAAGTATCTTATGCCGAGATTTTTGTAGCAGTTACAATGGCGCTTGCAGCAATTGGAACTGTCTTTGCCAGAAATAAAATTGCCGCAATCCTAATCCTTGGTGTTGTTGGCTACGGGTTATCTCTGTTATTTGTTATTTATCGGGCTCCAGACCTTGCTTTAACTCAGTTAGTTGTCGAAACAATAACCGTGGCATTATTTTTGCTATGCTTTTACCATCTTCCTAATTTAAGAAAAACAGACGATACAATCGGAATCAAGCTTACAAATGGAATAATTGCTACTAGTTTTGGAACGATGATGACACTGGTTGCGATTTCTGCTCACAGTAGTAAATGGTTTCCAACCATATCTGATTACTATGTAGAAACATCCTACAAGCTTGGTGGTGGAGACAATATTGTGAACATCATATTAGTCGATATGCGGGGCTTGGATACGTTATTTGAAATTACTGTTCTTGGTATTGCTGCACTTGCTATCTACGGAATGGTAAAGCTACGAGGCGAAAAGGAGGGTGAGTAACGATGGAAATAATCATGTCTATTTTATCGGGCATTTTATTTACAACTGGCATCTACAATCTGTTACAAAAACAATTACTTAGAATAATAATCGGGACAGCATTAATTTCCCATGGTGCTCACCTATTCATCTTGACAATGGGAAAGTTAAAAAGAGGGGCACCGCCAATACTTGAATATGACATTAGTCAATATACTGACCCATTACCACAAGCTCTGATTCTAACATCTATTGTTATCAGCTTCGGGGTCACAAGTTTATTACTCGTGTTGGCATATCGCGTTTCCAAACGAAATGAAACAGACAATATGGATTTATTAAGGGGTAACGAAAATGAGTAACTTAGCTGTTTTACCAATTGTCATGCCGTTGATTGCCGGGGTATTGCTTGCTTTTTTTCATAATAAACTACCTTTGGTCAGAACATTGGCGAAAGTTCTAACAATAATCAACTTTCTTGTTGTTTTATACGTCTTTTATTATGTGATTAATAATGGATCTGTTGTACTAGAGACCGGTGGATGGATTGCTCCATACGGTATCATCTTAGTAGCGGATATATTTTCTATAACGCTCGTTTTAACGACAAATATTATAGCCTTGGCAACGGTTTTTTATGCTCCACTAACTTTATCAAAAAAGCAAGAAGAGTTTTACTTCTATTCTTTTTTCTTTTTATTAATAACTGGTGTGTCCGGGGCTTTTATTACTGGAGATTTGTTTAACCTTTTTGTATTTTTTGAAGTATTGCTTATGGCTTCCTATGGATTGATTGTTCTCGGTGGAGAAAGAGTTCAATTACGTGAATCGATAAAATATGTGCTAATCAATTTGTTTTCTTCAATGCTGTTTGTAACAACAGTTGCTTTTCTATATTCTGTCGTTGGAACGGTAAATATGGCTCAAATTGCTGAAAGAGTCGGTGAGGTTGAACAAAAGGGTGTTTTAACAACCATTGCTATTTTACTATTCTTTGTCTTTGGGACAAAAGCCGCCTTATTCCCATTGTATTATTGGTTACCGAAACCCTATACGGTTCCTAACCCGGTAGTTTCCGCCTTATTTGGTGCATTGTTAACTAAGGTAGGAATTTATTCAATCATTCGCATATTTACACTTATATTCGTTTATCAAACAACTTTTACCCATGATTTATTTCTATGGATAGCAGTGTTCACCTTAATCTTTGGGGTAATTGGTGCTCTATCAACAAATAATATAAAATTAATCATTGCTTACAACATTATTCCTGCAGTGGGCTTTATGTTACTTGGAGTTGGCATTCTCAATGAAACAGCAGTTAGCGGGACAGTATATTATTTGGTTCATGACATGCTTATAAAAGCTGCCTTATTTTTATTAATTGGGGCAATTGTACACTTGACGGGTACTACGGATTTAAAAAAGATGGGTGGACTCATCCATCATTATCCATTGCTTGGTTGGATGTTGTTCCTTGCTGCCTTAATTTTAGCAGGAATTCCACCATTTAGCGGATTTATCGGCAAGCTCTTATTACTACAAGGTGCGCTTTTAAACGGCGAAATACTTGTTGTTATTATCGGTCTCCTGTCGAGTCTGTTAATTCTATTTTCCGTAATGAAAATCTTTATTCGTGCTTTTTGGGGAGAAGAAAACAAAGAAATTCAACCTAACAGAAAAATGGCAAATAAACTTACGATACCCGCAATTTTCTTGTTATTTTTCTCTGTATTATTAGGTGTTGGTGCAGAATTATTTTACCCAGGTGTTAAAAATATCTCTGCCTATCTATTAGACCCTGAAATCTATATACAATCTGTTTTAAAGGAGTAACCTTATGGCATTTCAGATGATTTTAAACATTATCATTGCAATAATGTGGATGTTTTTAAGTGAAAATTATACATTTTCATCATTTATTTCAGGCTATATTATCGGAATACTACTCTTACTTGCATTCCAGCGGTTTATTCCAGACAACTTTTATATGATCCGTGTCGTAAAAGTAATTCGATTAG
The DNA here is from genome assembly GCF_028416595.1 of Aquibacillus salsiterrae. Classification (GTDB taxonomy): domain Bacteria; phylum Bacillota; class Bacilli; order Bacillales; family Amphibacillaceae; genus Aquibacillus_A; species Aquibacillus_A salsiterrae. The sequence goes on from NZ_JAMQKC010000001.1 coordinate 285,371, forward strand.
TCTTATTATTTTTCAAAGAGCTCCTTCTTTCAAATATTGAAATAGTTAAACTAGTGTATAAACCGAAGCCGAGTTTTGAACCAGGTATTTTTGCTCTTCCTACCGAGTTAAAGAGCAATTGGGAAATTACCATGCTCGCTAACCTAATAACTTTAACACCTGGGACTTTATCTGTAGCTGTATCCGATGATAACTCCACCATTTTTATACACGCAATGGATTTAGGAGATGTAGAGGAGTCAATTCAAGCAATTAAGGATACATTTGAAAAGGCCATTATGGAGGTGACACGATGAGTACTTTGCTAGAAACATCCCAACAATTAATTCAAATCGTAGCAGTCTTATGTATGGTGGTTATTTCACTTTCGATTATTTTACTACTTTATCGTGTCATTTTTGGACCAACTAACCCAGACCGTGCCATTGCACTTGACACGATTGGAATAAATTTAATGGCACTTGCAGGTCTTGTGGCAGTTTTATTATTAACGACTAAGTTTAATGATGTCATACTGTTAATTGGCATTCTGCTATTTATAGGGACAATAGCCATTGCAAAATTTATAGAAAAGGGTGTTATTATTGACAGGGACTTGGATTAATTTTCTCATCGATATCGTCATCATCATTTGCTTACTGGTCGGAACGTTTTTTATCTTCTCAACATCAATCGGAATTCTGAGATTTCCAGACGTGTATACTAGACTCCACGCATCAACTAAAGCAGCAACTCTTGGTGTTGCTGGTGTTATGATAGGTGCTTTTCTTTTCCTTTACTTGGAAAATGGAATAGTAAGCGGAAAACTTATCCTCGGTATTGTATTTGTTTTGTTAACTGCCCCAGTTTCTGGTCATATGATCTCAAGAGCTGCGCATCAAAGCGGCGTTAAGCCTTGGTCAAGAGGACAGTTAAAGGATGATTTCGCCGATGCACTGAAAAGTAAAAATAAAAATTAGCCTAGAACTTAGAAAATCTAATTAACATTACATTGGTCTAAAATACAGTTAACGACTCTAACATTATTTGTTGGAGTCGTTTTTTTACGTAATGAAAAAAATTCAGTAGTATGTCAACAGATAATCCTTTGCTGTGAAGAGGCAGCTGCACTTTTTTTAGAGTTAATACTGTGCGCTTGTAAATTTTTTTGGTCTGGACAGGCACAAAATCATACTTTGCACATACAGTATGTTATAGGCCTTAGCCTAATCTTGTAGGAGGTGCATGTGTTTTGTCCACGATTCTAAGCGCGCTTACTTTCCTAATTAAAGAGGTGCTATTTTTCGTTTCTTACGTTAAAAATCATGCCTTTCCACAACCATTATCAGCTGAAGAAGAGGCAAAATATATTGAAAAGATGCAAGATGGTGATTCCCATGCAAGAGATATGTTAATTGAGCATAATCTGCGCTTAGTTGCTCATATTGTAAAGAAATTTGAAAATACTGGAGAAGACACGGAAGATTTAATCTCGATTGGTACGATTGGTTTAATAAAGGGAATCGAAAGTTTCTCAAGTGGAAAAGGGACCAAATTGGCTACCTACGCTGCTAGGTGTATCGAAAATGAAATTCTGATGCATTTGAGAGCACTAAAAAAATCAAAAAAAGATGTTTCATTGCATGATCCGATAGGCCAAGATAAGGAAGGAAACGAAATAAGTTTAATTGATATTTTACAAGCAGAAAACGAGGATGTTATCGAGTACATCCAATTAAACATGGAAGTTGCTAAAATATCTGAATACCTAGATATATTAGATGATCGTGAAAAAGAAGTAATTACAGCAAGATATGGCCTTGGTAATAACGAAGACTTGACTCAAAGAGAGATAGCAAAAAAATTAAATATTTCTAGAAGTTATGTAAGTAGAATAGAGAAACGTGCATTAATGAAAGTATTCCATGAATACTACAAGAAGGAAAAGCAAAAAAGCAATGAAAATTAATTGACTGAAATTAAGGCAAAGACCTATACACAACCGCCCTTTATTCATAAGTTATTAGTAAAGAATCCAAAAGGCGGTGAATAAATATGCCATACTGGGGATATCAAGGATATCCTTATACAGGATATGCTAACTATGGGTATGATGCATTAGGCTATGGAGACTTTGGTTATGGTTATCCTGGTTATGGTTTTGGATACGGCAATGGATTTGGTTATTCCTTATTTATTGTTGGCATCGTTCTATTGTTAATTCTGGGTGGAGCCTATTATTATTTTAATTATGTATAAGAAAAGCGAAAGCGCCTTGCTTATCTTTTAAAGAGAAAAAACCTCTGATTCTACCATAGATCAGAGGTTTTAATCTTGTAAAAGATCACTTAATTGCTTTTTCCACTTAATAACCAAGTATAAAAACACACCTGAACTAATTAAACTAAGCAATAATAGCCAAACAAGCAAGATCCCTTTATCAGAAGGTTCAAGATAATTAGTAATAATCATACCTAAATAAAAATAGACACTTAAAACAATTAATGTAATAAAAAAACGACTATAATCTTCTATTCTCTGTTTTATCCTTTGTTGCTCCATCTCCATTTAGTTCCCCTCCCCACTAAAGGATACCATATAGCTGATGGGAAAAATAAATGTAAATGATGGAATTGCCTTAACACAATAATTATTTTAGCTCTTTAACCAAAGCCATAATTAAATTTGCTGCGTTAGTCGCTGCTTTTTCTAAAAATGCGTCAAAGGAAACCGAAGACTCCTTCCCTGCTATGTCAGATAATGCACGGATAATAACGAACGGTGTCTGATACTGATAACATACTTGAGCAATAGCAGCTGCTTCCATTTCTACTGCAAGCATTGTTGGAAACTTATCACGAACAAAATCAACTTTGTGCTTGTCTTGCATAAAAGAGTCTCCAGTTGCAATTAGACCCTTCTCTGCTTTTATTCCACGAGACATATTAATCACTTTTTCAGTTAAAGAAACTAAATCGTCGTTCGCTTTAAAAGTCGTTGGCATACCTGGTACCTGGCCATAATCGTATTGAAAAGCAGTTACATCAACATCATGATAGATAACTTCCGTCGAGATAACTAGGTCACCTACTTCTAGATTTTCAGCGAAACCGCCTGCTGAACCCGTATTAATTATTATTGAAGGCTTGAAACGTTCATGCAAAATCGTCGTAGCCATTGCTGCATTTACTTTACCAATACCAGACTTTAGTAAAACAATATCCTGCTCAACTAGTGAACCAATAACAAATGGACACCCTGCTACCGTTTCTTCCTTATCAATCTTCATGCTTTCTTTTAATAGTTGTACTTCTTCATCCATTGCTCCAATAATTCCTATTGTCACTGTCTTTAGTTCCTCCTTATTCAGAAGCTGATTGTTCACTAGAATCAGTTTCAAATCTACGCTTTTGATCATTTTCTTTCAATCTTTCTACTTTTGTTGGCATCCATCCTTGGTTTTCAATCCAAGAAACATAAACACGATAAATTTCCGATTCAGCTTTATCTGAAACAGTGGCATTTACTTTCTGTTCACCATCACGCTCTACCCACCACTGAATCATATTATCGGTAGTCAACCCTGTCGCGATTTCAACCGCACGCATCATTTCCTTCCAATCGGTCGAATCCTGCTCGAAAGTAATGGTATGTGGTTCTTGTTGTACTGTTTCAACCGGATCCCAATTACCTTCATAAGCTTCTAAGACATTGTCATCATCTGATTGGACAATAGTAATATCAGCGCTATTGTCATCGTTTGTGTTTGTATTCTGTTCTCCTTCTTTTAGGTTTCCATCATCGACTGATTGTTCCGACTGAGACGAATCATCATCTGGATTAGTAGTTTCACTATTTTGCTTCTCACCAGATACTGTTTGGGCTGGACCAACTGAATCGTCTGGACCAAAAAGGATTAGGCTAATCAAAGCAACAACACATAGTCCTCCTAAGACGAGCAGCCATGAAATAGCTTTTGTATTTTTTCGTTTCTTTTCAAATCGATCGAGACGTGTGTATGTACGAAAATCTTTTGGCATAATCCCTTCCTCCTCTTTTTCTCTTTTCTTATTATACTATTTTCCATGTATGTGACCAATGGTCCATTGGTACAAAATGGACAACTTTTTTTGTCGAACCACTACTAGTTTTGGCATATTAGAAGGAGTTTCATCATATGTATCTAAATAAGACTAAAGAGATCTAAGAAGGAGTGTGTCTGGACTTGAAAAGTACGACATTTGATCGAAAATTATGGAATTTATCTTCATTCGAAAAAGTAAGCTATAACAAATGTAATCAAATCTTCACGGTGTATTTCCATAATGGTTCACAAATTGATTTTAGTGAGGTTACAGAAGAAACTGTATTCCAATTTGTTATTTCGATAGATAAAGAAAATTATTTGCAATCACATCTGTTAGTAAACTTTCCTTACATACAATATACTACAAGGGTCTCCAAACTTTCTTAAGGGGACCCTTCAGAAGTTAATTGTTTCACAATTGCTTGATAAATTGGATACGTTTTGGCCTGATCATTGGTTTGATCTAAATCAACAACTACCATTACATACCTAGGGTTTTCCACTGGAAAAAAACCAGCAAACCAATGATTATAGCGATTTTCTTTGCCAATCTGTGCTGTTCCTGATTTACCTGCAACAGATAGTTGTTTTAAATAGGAACCTGTTCCATTTTCCACTACCTCAGTTAACATTTTCTTTAGTTTAACTGCAGTTTCTTTTTCCAATTGGTTTTCTTTTTGATAATGATCTGGAAACTGCTTCATGACAGTTCCGTTGTTGTATAAAATTTTATCTACTACCCGAATCTCTCTTTTCACACCATTATTGACGATGGTTGAAATCATATTTGCTACAGCTAAAGGAGTTACTTTAACCTCTTTTTGACCTATTGCTGTTTGGGCAATAGCCCTTTGTACGGAACGGTCATAGACATCTCCCCATATTTTTCCGTTTTCCTCCTCAGGAAATTGTTTGAAATTGTTAAGATGAAAGATATTTCCTACCCAACCAACCGGTCCGAGTAGGCCTAATTTATCTGCATAGGTTTCAATAATCGTGTTATTTTCGCCGACTAACTTTTTACCAATAGTCGCAAATGTATAGTTACAACTCTTTGCAAAGCTTTCTATAAAATTAAGCTCACCTAGCTTTCTATCAGAAGCCCCATCTCCGTATACATTCAAATCACAATCATAGGTGTTATTAACAGTTGCTTCATCATTTTCAATGGCAGCAGCTGCAATTACTGTTTTAAAAACAGACCCTGGAAAATGAGCTGTCAACATTTGATTACGAACAGTGTCAGTAGCAAAGGGTTGTTCTGTGTCCATTTTTGGTCTAGATAGAAGCGACACGAGTTCATTTGTTCTAACATCTAATAACACTACCCCACCCTTTTTCATCCCATAAGAATCAACTGTTGTTTCAATCATTTGTTGAATGTCTGAATCAATTGTTGTTGAAAGCTTTAGAGGGTAATAATCATTCTCTGAACCAACATAACGTAAATCAAGGCCTAATAAAGGATTTCCAATTGCATCAACACTGTACATCAGCTTTTCCTGCTGTTTTGCTTGTAAAAACGAATCAAACGCCTTTTGTATCCCAGAAATGCCAATCGACCTGTCACTTTTCTCCACATCACCATACCGTTTGTCATATTCCTTAGGATTATCTCTAACTAATCCAATCAAATGTTCAGCAATTGTCGGGTCTTTTGTACCATCTCTTCGGACTGCAATCATCCCAGGAATATCTGCATTCTTCACCTGCTCCACCATATCCTCTGAGATTTGTTTGTCCAATAGTTGAGAAAGAAAAATCGGTTTTTTGATGGTTTTGAGCTGCTGTTGCCACATCGGGGCTAGCTGATTTAACATTAAGCTAACTGTTGGAGGTAAATCCATTGTAGCAAGAAAGGGAAAAAGGACAATATCTTCAACCTTAGATGTACCTAAAGGTTTGTTAAATCGATCCAATAATACCCCTCGACCGCTGGATAGTTCTATTTCTGTTATTCTTTGTTCCACACTTTTTTTTAATAGATTCACTTTCTCAGGTCCATACGCATCTGGCGAAAAGAGTTGAATATCTGCAAGTTTAAAAATAATAAAACAAAAATAAAGAACTAATAAAGTAGTACAAACTAAAATCCGGGATCTTTTCATAATAACCTCCTCCCAGTTGAAGTATCTACTTTTCTCTATTTTTTAAACCTTTCCTACTACTTAAAAATAAAAATACCGGAACCCTGTTACAGGCTCCGGTATTTTTGTCTACTATTCAACATTAAGAATTTTAACATTCATATCGCCGCCTGGAGTTGGTACAGTAATCTCTTCTCCTATCTCACGACCAAGTAAACTTTTGGCGATTGGTGAATCGTTCGATATTTTCCCTTCAAACGGGTCTGCCTCTGCACTTCCGACAATGGTATATGTTTCTTCATCACCATCAGGTAGCTCTTGAAATGTAACTGATTTACCTAACGATACTATATTAGGATTTTGATTATCATTTTCAATAATGACGGCATTACGTATCATATTTTCAACTTGTGCAATTCTTGATTCTACAAAAGCCTGTTCATCTTTAGCAGCATCATATTCAGAGTTCTCCGATAAGTCACCGAAACCTCGAGCAATTTTAATCCGTTCAACTACCTCTTGTCGTCTTTCGGTTTTAAGATAATGTAATTCATTTTCTAGTTTGTCTTTACCTTCTTGGGTCATATAATAGCTCTTCTCTACAGCCATTCCTAACACTCCTTTAATCCCGACAATATTTCTAACCACCATTTTATAACCAATACTAATATAATTGTTTTACAAAAATTGGATAAATGGATAAATTAAAACTACTAACAAATACTATGGCAGATTTCCACTAAATTTTCAATACTTTTCTATCTTTCCCTATTAAAACATATTCCGATTAAGGATCGTTTGAATTTTCGTTGCCATTAGGTCAATTGCAACATGATTTTGTCCACCCTCTGGAATAATAATATCAGCATACCGCTTTGTTGGTTCAACAAATTGGAGGTGCATTGGTCTAACAACATTTATGTACTGATCAATTACCGAGTCAATAGTTCTCCCCCTCTCTTTAATATCACGAGCCATTCTACGAATGATTCTTACATCTGCATCCGTGTCGACAAAGACTTTTATATCCATAAGGTCTAACAACCTTTTGTCTTCAAGAATTAGTATTCCTTCTAAGATAATGACCTCCTTTGGTTCCACATGGATAACTTCCTTTGAACGAGTGTGTAGCTTGTAATCATAAACAGGTTTGTCTATCGCCTGGTGATTTAACAAATCATGTACATGTTGAACAAGTAAGTCATTATCAAAGGCGAAGGGATGATCATAATTAGTGTTTAATCTTTCTTCATAAGGGATATGTGATTGATCTTTATAATAGTAATCTTGTTCTATAACAAGGATAGAAGTATTGCCAAATTGTTGAAAAATCGAATTCGTCACCGCTGTTTTACCCGAACCTGAACCTCCAGCTACTCCGATGATGACGGGCTTATGTTTTTCCATTGTTAGCTCTCCTCACTTTTATCCTTTTCTTTGACGCTAATCGCAACGCCATCCCCAATTGGAACAATGGTTGTTTTGTAACTAGGATGGTCAACAAGCCAATCATTATACTGACGAACTTTCGCAGCAATTTTTTTTAGTCTTTTGTTATCAGTACTTTCGTCAAAAACAAGCCCCTTGAATAAGACGTTGTCTGAAACAATTAGTGCATCGTCTGTTAAAAATTTTGTGTACATGTCAAAAAAATGCTGATACTGTCCTTTTGCTGCATCAATGAATAACAAGTCAAAAGGTCCCATAGCTTTAACTTGCTCACTTAGATTTAAAGCATCGCCAAATAAAACAGTAATCTGATTTTGTTTATTTAACTCATTTATATTGTTTATCGCTTCCTTATACCGAATTTCATCTCGTTCAATCGTAACAATCGAGGTATTCTCGTAAGCCTCTACCATCTGCAAGGCAGAGTAACCGATCGCAGTCCCAATTTCTAGGATTCGCTTCGGTTTTTTTATTCTAATTAATTGCATGAGAAAATCAACTGCTAGTGGTTCCATAATGGGAACTTGATTATCTGCAGCATATTTTTCTAACCGGGCAACCCACGTTTTATTCGTGCCCCTTGTTTGCATTAAATAGGCATGTAATTGATCATCCATCTATATTCACCTCATGAAAATTTTTGTGACTTTCTAGCAATTACAAAAAGCAGGGAACTTTTCCCCGCTTATAGTTAATAACCTATCTTTCTAAGTATTCGGCGACTAGTTGTTGGTGCTCTTCGTAAGTTTTTGCATAGTAAATCTTGCCATCATCCGCAGCAATAAAATACATGTAATCAGTCTTTTCAGGTTCAAGTACCGCAAGTAAAGAATTCTCATTAAAATTAGAAATCGGACCGACTGGTAGACCACTGACTTTATATGTGTTGTACGGCGAATCGACCTCTAGATATTCATAAAGAACACGATCCTTACGTTCACCTAGTGCATATAGGACGGTTGGATCTGTTTGCAGCCTCATATCAGCTGCCAAACGGTTATAAAACACGCCCGCAATCCTTTTTCGATCTTCTTCGGTTTGGGCCTCATTTTCTACGAGAGATGCCATTGTTATGATGTCGTGAACAGTCCAATCTTCTTTTTGGTTAATTAAATCAAGATAATTGGTTACCACATCCTCCGTTTTTTGAAGCATTGCATTAACGATTGTATCGATACTAGGGTTCGTTTCATAAAATTGATAGGTTGCAGCAAACAAATAGCCTTCTAATGGTGTCTTAATGTCGTCAGCAAGTATTTCCTCAGACAGGATTGTCGGATAAGTATTAATTAACTGCTTAACATAATCAGGGTCTTCTACTACCTCTATAAATTCATCTTTGTCAACATTAGCTTTTTCTGCGTATAAAGAAGCTATTTGTTCCATTGTCTTACCTTCTGGAATTGTGACTGTTAACACTGGTTCTTTGATAATTTTCCCCGTCTGAAGCGCTGCTGTTATGTCGGCTAATGTCATCGAAGGGGATAGATCATATTTTCCCGCTTGAAAATCTGCAGCATTACTAAATTTAATATAAAAGCGAAAAATCATTGCGTTATTTATGATTCCTTTTTCTTCAAGAATCGAAGCAATTTGTGATGAAGATGACCCTAATGGTATGTCAACGCTGACAGTCGCACTGTCCTCAGGGTTTACCGGCTCTAAACCTGATTTAATGTAAGAGTATCCGGTAATACCACCAACGATGATGGCAATTGTTACAAGTGTAAGGATCACTGCAACAATTTTTCGCACCATTTTGGCTTCTTCTGATCTTTCAGTTACTAGTTGTTTTAGCCTCTCATTTTCATCTCTATTATTATCAGATGTAGTCATGAAACTGCCTCCCTTCATCCGGATACATTATACTACACAAATCGTCATTTTTTCTATTATTTTCACATTATTCGCACCATGAATAAACAGATTTGACAGAAAAGGAGGGTCTGACCTCGGGCGAGATCAGACCCTGTTTTCTTTTAATCGGCTTCTTCCTCGGTTAAGGTATTCAACATTTCTTCAACCATTTCCCACTCTTCATCTGTTTCAATATGGAAAAGAGATAAATCATCTTCGTTTGCCTGATCTTCATAACGAAAAGCAAATACTTCAACTTCTTCATCGTCTTTTTGATCAACCGGAACTACTGCAATATACGAACTTCCTGTATCATCAACATCAAAGGTAAATAAAACTTCAAACAGATGTTCTTCTCCATTATCATCGGGAATGATAATTCTTTCTTTTTCTTCTAGGGCCACAGAAGCACCTCCACTATTTCTTAGTATCAAGATAACTTTGCAAAATGATGGCAGCCGCCATTTTATCGATTACCTTTTTTCGCTTTTTTCGACTCATATCTGCTTCAATTAAAATTCTTTCAGCCGCCATGGTTGTTAAGCGTTCGTCCCAAAGAACAGTTTCAACCCCATACGTATGATGAAGGTAATCAGCATACTGTTTCGATTTTTCACCGCGTTCACCAATCGTACCATTCATATTCTTTGGCAAGCCAACGACAATTTTGTTGACTTCATGTTCATCAATAATAGGTTTTAATTGAGAATCGGCACTAGTAAAATCCTGTTCTTCCCACTTTATTGTGGTAACACCTTGGGCTGTCCATCCAAACGCATCGCTTACTGCAACGCCGATTGTTTTTTGTCCAACATCCAATCCTATTGTTTTCATTATTTATCCTCTTTATGCTGACTCAGGTAATGTTTTACTAGTTCCTCAATAAGCTCGTCCCGTTCAATCCTTCTAATTAGATTTCTTGCATCCTTATGGCGTGGAATATATGCTGGGTCGCCTGATAGTAAGTAACCAACAATCTGATTAATTGGGTTGTATCCCTTTTCCCTCAACGCTTCATGCACTGTCATTAATACTTCCTTTACACTCTCGTCTAAAGGTTGATCTTGGAAATTAAACTGCATTGTTTTGTCCATTGATTCCATGGAATCACCCCGTTTCTTCAATTTTTTCGGTAGTTTCCATTGATAGTCCCTTTCATTATATCTTTTAAAGGGTTGTGTTGACAAATCATGCTTTTGTTTTCACGTAAGTTTTTGCATACATTAGGGCATCATTTAACTGTTCCGGGTTTTTTCCGCCTGCTTGAGCCATATCAGGACGACCACCACCGCCACCACCACAACGTGTAGCTGTTTCTTTAATAAGGTTACCTGCATGATACCCTTTCGCAATCAAATCTTTAGATACACCAGCAGCTAATTGTACTTTGCCATTGTTTACCGAACCTAGCAAGATAATACCTGAACCTAGTTTTTGTTTCAGTTCATCTACTATATTTCTTAATTGATTCATGTCTTTTACGTCTACTTGTTTTGCAAGTAACTTAACACCATCAATGTCCTCCACATCGTCTAGGATAGAAGATGCTTCCATATTTGATATCTTCGCACTTAATGATTCATTTTCCCGTTGAAGCTCTTTTATTTCTTGAAATAGACCTTCAATTCGAGTTGGAACTTTATCCTCAGCCACCTTTAACAATTTAGCAGATTGGGTTAACGTTTCATGTTTTTGCGTTAAATATTGATAAGCAGCCTTACCAGTAGTAGCTTCAATTCTTCTAGTTCCTGCACCAATTCCTGATTCAGTGCTAATCTTAAACAAACCAATTTCGGCTGTATTTGTTACATGGCAACCCCCACATAGTTCAATACTGTATTCCCCAACTTGTACTACCCGAACAACATCGCCATACTTTTCACCAAATAAAGCCATCGCTCCCATTTCTTTTGCTTCTGCTAGCTTATGATGTGCAATTGCGACCGGGATAGATGCCCATATTTTTTCATTCACAATGCCCTCTATTTTTGTCAGTTCTTCTTCAGATATTCCGCCAAAGTGAGAGAAGTCAAATCGAAGTCTACCAGGAGCAACAAGTGAACCTGCTTGGTTTACATGCTCACCTAACACATCCTTTAATGCTTGGTGTAATAAATGTGTTGCCGTGTGATTCTTAACGATAGAGCCCCTATATTCTTGATCAACTACAGCTTTTACCCGATCTCCTTTGGATAGGGTTCCTTGTTTTACGATAATTCGATGTAAGTTTTGACCTTTAGGCGCTTTTTGTACATCGATAACCTCTGCTTTCGCAGTTTGAGTATAAATAAAGCCCCTATCAGCAATTTGTCCCCCGCTTTCTGCATAAAAAGGTGTTTCCTCAAGGATAATGTAAACCTCTTCTCCTTCATTAGCAGAAACTTGGAAGTCTTTATCTTTCACCATTTCTAATACAGATGTTTCCAATTCTAAACGTTGATAGCCAATAAAAGAACTTTTCACTTCAACCTCACTTAGTACACCTTCTTGGACTTGCATCGAATCGACCTTCTGCCGTGCTTTTCGGGCCCGGTCTCTTTGTTTATTCATTTCCTGTTCGAATCCAGTCTCATCGATTTGGAAACCTTCTTCTTCAATATATTCTTCTGTTAATTCCTTTGGAAAACCATAGGTGTCATAAAGTCTGAAAACTTCTTCACCAGGAAACGTATTACTTCCTTTTTGTTTTTCCTTTTCAATAATCTCAGCCAAAATGGCAAGTCCTTCATGTAACGTTTCGTGAAACCTTTCTTCCTCCGTTTTTATCACATTTTCAATAAAATCTTTTTTATTGCTAACTTCTGGATAAAATTCTTTCATTATTTCGCCAACAGTTCCTACTAAACGGAACATAAATGGGTCATCAATACCAATTTGTTTCGCATATCTAACCGCTCTTCTTAATAATCTTCTTAATACGTATCCTCTACCCTCGTTAGAAGGTAATGCACCATCACTTATGGCAAAAGTAACTGTTCGGATGTGGTCAGCAATTACTTTGAAGGCAACATCAAGTTCTTCCTTTTCCCCGTAACGAACACTTGCCATTATTTCCACATCTTTCATTAATGGCAGAAACAAGTCCGTTTCAAAATTTGTTTTCGTATTTTGAATCACACAGACCATACGCTCTAATCCCATGCCTGTATCAATATTTTTCTTTGGTAGCGGTGTATAAGTATCGTCCGGATTATGATTAAATTGCGAAAAGACAAGGTTCCAGATTTCTAAATATCTTTCATTCTCCCCACCAGGGTACAATTCCGGATCATTCGGGTCGTTTCCAAACTTCTCTCCTCGGTCATAGAAAATCTCGGTATTTGGTCCACTTGGTCCTTCTCCAATGTCCCAGAAATTTTCTTCTAATCGAATGATTCTTTCTTCAGGCAAACCAATATGATTTTTCCATAGTTGATACGCTTCGTCATCTTCAGGATGAACAGTTACTGATAGGCGTTCTTTATCAAAACCAACCCACTTATCACTTGTCAAGAACTCCCATGCAAATTCAATTGCTTGTTCTTTAAAATAATCCCCAATGGAGAAGTTACCTAACATTTCGAAAAAGGTATGGTGTCTTGCTGTATACCCAACATTTTCGATATCATTCGTTCTGATTGATTTTTGAGCATTGACGATTCTTGGATTTTCTGGAATAACCCTTCCATCAAAATATTTTTTCAATGTAGCAACACCACTGTTGATCCATAACAGGGTTGGATCTTCATGAGGAACTAATGAGGCACTGGGTTCCACACGATGACCTTTTTCTTTAAAGAAGTCTAAATACATTTGTCGAACTTGAGCAGATGTTAAATGTTTCATTTCTTTTTCCTCCTATTTGCTTTCGTAATACAAGTTTGCTTACCTTATCTGAACAATGAATACAAAAAAAACTCTCATTCCTGCTAAATTAGCAGGGACGAGAGCATTCGCGGTACCACCCTGATTATGACTACTATTCTAAGTGCCATCACCTTCTGTCGCATGTAACGGTGCGAACCGGTGGCGATTAAACCACACTCAGAACTAGCTTCCATGACCCTTCACCTAGAATTTCTCCCAGCCTAAGGAAATTCCTCTCTTTTTATCCAAACAGGATATAGATGGTCTGCCATGTACTCATGATCGTCAACACTTTAACTACATTTATTCATATCGATTCGATTGAATTATAGAAAACATTTAACATTTTGTCAATTATTGTAGCGATAAGCGTTAATATGGATAATAAAAACCTTTATCACAGATAAAACAGGCACGGCTACAATCATACCTACCACGCCCCCTATCTCACCCCCTACAATCAAGGCAAATATAATTATAATTGGGTGGATGTCGATACTTTTTCCAACAATAAATGGAGACAATAGGTTACCCTCAATAATTTGGACTATAAAAACAGATAAGATGACAAAAACGACCATTTTCATTGATATGGTAAAAGCGATAATCAAGGCAGGAATAGCGCCTAATAGTGGTCCAAAATAAGGAATAATATTAGTTATTCCCATCGTTAGTCCTAATAGTAATGGATACTTCATCCCGATTAACCACAAGAGTCCATAAGAGGTGAGCCCAACGAATAGGCAGACGAGTAATTGTCCTCTTATATAATTCCCCAAACTTTTATCGATATCAATTGCTAAGTCCTTTCCCTCTTCTCGGTATTTCTTTGGGGTAAGCTTCCAAAGTGAAGATTGTATTTTCTTAAAGTCTTTTAGAAAGTAAAAAACAAGAACCGGAATAACCGCTATCACAACAACTACATCCATTATTTTAGTAAGCTGTTTGACACTATTGGTGATAAAATCCCCTACAAATTCTTCTAAATCATAAAAAAAGTCATCCATCTTTTTATGAACTGCTTCCGGCAAAAAGGCTGTTTTTTCATACAAACCATGTGTTGTGTTCCGGTACATATCAATGAACTGAGGAAGATTTTTATCCAGGTCATTTAATTGGTTGATCATTAGGGGATAGGCTTTATATAATCCAAACCCTACTCCACCAAAAAAGAGAATATAAATAGTTAAAATTGCAAGCCACCTTGGAAAATGGAAACGATGCAGCTTCTCGACAATTGGGTGTAGCAAATAAGCTATGATTCCAGAAATTATAAAAGGCATTAATATTTTAAGCGATGTAGTAAAAAATTTTTCATAAAAAGGGAATAGGATAGTAAGCAAATAAAGAAATAAAAAAGACAATATACCAACTAAAATCCAATATAAGAAACGCATCGATTTATTTTGGTTAAACATGGAAAACTTCTCCTTATCATTTCTTATTTGAAGAACAAAAGCGCGAGGGCGCTGAAGCTAATAAGAAAGTATAAAAAAACCAAGCATGGATAATTCAGCGACAGCCACGTCAAATCTTAAATGAGCCCCTGTCAACCTGACAAGGGCTTATTAAAGCTAACGCAGGACGTCTCGAACGATTTTTTTTGCTTGGCGCATCGTCCTTTCGTTAAGGATATCGTTCATATGGATGTTGCGCTTTTTAGCTGTACGATAAATAGCAGCGCCTACACCCATTGATACAAGTGAGGATACAATTCGATTCAAGTTAATTCCCCCCTAGTTTTATTTAATTACCATTGTAATCTTCTTTCTTCTTCTGAGAATAAATCGTTTAACGAGCTTAATGAACCATCTGACTCTACTTCATGTACTTGAAAAACGCCATTCTGCACGGAAAGTTCAATAAAACAATTCCAACAATAATAGTGTTGATTCCCTATCTTCCCTATATCTTTCCCTTTACAATTTGGACAATTCATTTTTTAAGCAACTCCTTCACGTTCGATAAAGTTACTTCAATTATTGCCCAATTCAAGGAAAGATATACTACCATCTACTAGACGTGGTATGTCTTTATTTTGTGTAAATTACATAAAGTCATAAGGAGAAAGTTCTTCCTCTTTTTCATCTGTATCGATATTTTTGTTTTGCCTTCCAACGATGGACTCTAACATGTAAATCAAGGAGGTAAACCTTTTATTTGTGTCTTCCTCTGTTATTCCTTGTAAAAACGCTTGTTTATCTCCGCATAAAATTAGCGATTTTTTAGATCTAGTTATAGCAGTATAAAGCAAATTCTTTCGTAACATTCTTCGGTAGCTAGGAACAACTGGTAAAATTACAATAGGAAATTCACTGCCTTGTGACTTGTGGATAGAAGTACAATATGCATGCATAAGATTAATCAAATCTTTACGTTGGTATCCGACTTCTTTATCTTCAAACATCACAACAATTTCTTCTTCTTGATCTTTTCCTTCATCTTCCTCATAAATGGCAGCTATTTCGCCGATGTCACCGTTAAAGACACCATCTTCTGGTTGGTTGACTAACTGAATTACTTTATCACCTGTTCGAAAGGTAAAATCTTTTGTTTTTATTTCTCTTCTTGTCTTGCTCTTAGGATTTACTAGTTTCTGAAGTTCTTCATTTATTCGGTGAATGCCTGCCAAACTTCGGTACATAGGTGCAATGATTTGTAAGTCATGTAGATCAACACCTTTATCAATTGCTCGCTTAACGATTTGCATAATAACATGAATAACTTGGTCCTCGCGACACTCAATAAAATTAAAATCATTTTCTTTTCGTAAGGAATGAGCGGAACATTCGTTATTTTTGATTTCATGGGCTAATTGAATAATCTTAGACCCTTCCTTTTGACGATACACTTCATTTAATTTAACAAACGGTAATAAATGTGAAGCCAACAGATCAGCAAGCACTTGACCAGGGCCAACTGATGGTAATTGGTCTTCATCACCGACAATTAACACTTGCATCTCGTTAGGAACAGCCTTAAACAGTTGATTTGCTAACCATATATCAACCATGGAAAATTCATCAATAACTAGTAGTTTTCCACTTAGTTGATTATCTTGGTCCTTTTCAAACGACTCAGTTCCATTCCAGCCAAGTAACCGGTGAATGGTCATTGCAGGTAATCCAGTCGATTCCTTCATTCGTTTTGCAGCCCTACCAGTAGGAGCAGTCAATACGAACGGATAGTTGTCTTTGTTATCTTTATAGTCTCTAGGATCAAGGGATAAACCGTGAATTTTTGCATAGGCTTTAATAATTCCTTTAATTACTGTTGTTTTCCCAGTTCCCGGTCCACCAGTTAAAATCATCACTTTGGAAGACAGTGCTTGCTTAATTGCTTTAAATTGCTCTTTTCCATAGCTTAAAGATTCTTGTTCTTCAATTTCTCCTACAATTTTCATTAATTCAGCATCGTTTACCGACTCTTCTAGACTTTGACTGATTATTCGCGAAATTTGTGTAGCTAACCCACTTTCAGCGTAATATAGCGTTGGTAAATAGACATTTGATTCGTGCACGATTATCTGTTTTTGTTTATTCAGCTCTAGTATTTCTCGGGAAATATCTTCAAAGGATAAGCCTAGTGCTTGTCCAAGCAATAGATGGTCAGTCCGAACAATGTGTTCTTTGATCGGAAGATATACATGTCCATCCGTAATACTTTGTTGTAAGGTGTAAATGCATGCCGCTTGAATTCGACTTGGATGATTCATTGGGAAATTTTGCTGTTTCGCAACTTCATCAGCACGCTGAAACCCAAATCCATCAATATCAAAAACGTATTGATAAGGGTTTTCTTTTAATAAGTCAACTGCTTCTTCTTTGTATTTTGCATAAATTTTTTGAGCTAATTTAAGGCCAATCCCATAGCTTGCTAGGTTGACAACAACATGTTCAAATCCTTGGTTCTCTTTCAATTGCTTATATAGTTGATCTTTTTTCTCCTTAGGAATACCAGGTACTACATTAAGTGCCTGTTTATCTTTGATTATGGTTGAAATGGCTGTCTCACCCAAGTGAGACACTATTTTCTCAGCTGTTTTCTTTCCGATTCCGAAGAAAAGCTCGCTTGACAAATATGCAACAATGCCTTCTTTTGTTGTCGGTACAAATCGTTGGTAATGATCAACATGGTATTGACGGCCAAATCGCTTATGTTCCTCAAACGTCCCATAAAATGTATATACTTCCCCTTGGCTTAAGATAGAAAAATACCCTTTTATAACAATTTCCTTCTCATCTAGCGGCTCATTAGTTTCTGTTATTTTTATTTTAGCAATGGAAAAATGTTCGGCTTCGTTTACAAAAATGGTATGTAATAACTCACCTTTAATAAAGCCAGTTGCTTCGTTTAATTCATTATTTTCCATTACCATGAACTCCCTTCAATAAACTTGTACGTACGGCCAAATTTTTCTAATAGTTAATCGGTTAGTAGCTCTTCTATTTTTTTCTTTCCATTTGCAGCTAATAGGTGGTCAGGTTGAATTTCTACTGCCTTAGTAAAGTTCTCTAGTGCACGATCAACGTCTTCCTGATAAAGGTAGCAAACACCTAAGTTGTAATATGCATCACTATGGTCGTTATTTAGCTTTAACACATCTTCAAAAACTTCTTTAGCAACATCAACTTGGCTTGTTTGCGCCAAGGCTAGTCCATATTGAAACAAAATTGCTTCTTCTTCAGGATTGAGTTCCTGTGCACGCTGTAAATATGGTAGTGACAGTTTGTGGTGGTCTTGCTTTTGAAAAGATATTCCTAACAAGAAATATACGTCTGCTTCCTTTAATCCTAAGTCAAGCGCTTGTTGAAAGTGCTGTTGTGCCTTTTTGTAATTTTCCTGTTCAAAAAAAACATTGCCTAAACCATAGTGTGCTGTTGCAGCCTGATTATCTAATTCAATTGCTTTTTCAAAAAATTTTTCTGCTCTCTCAAAGTCTTGTATATGTAACAACAAATTACCAAAATTAATATACCCGACTGGATCTGTTGGTTTTTGTTCTATTTCATCGGTAAAAAATTTAGCAGCTTCCTCCATTTTACCTTCGTTCAACAATTCTATTCCCTTGTTCATTATTAATCACCTCTTATTGTAGTTCCAATTGCTTCGTTTCTATTATAACGCTTTCTGTTATAGTCCAGTTTCGCGGGCTAGATGCTCGTGACATAAGCAGTTCTCCTACTGTGACCAAAAATCGGTCACTTTCGGCGCTCTGCTTATGCAGTCGCATCTACCAAGCCCGCTACGCTTTCTGTTATAGTCCAGTTTCGCGGGCTAGATGCTCGTGACATAAGCAGTTCTCCTACTGTGACCAAAAATCGGTCACTTTCGGCGCTCTGCTTATGCAGTCGCATCTACCAAGCCCGCTACGCTTTCTGTTATAAAAAGAGGGTAGACATTTAGGAATTCCCTAATTTGCCCACCCGGTTGTTAGTTATCCGACATAATCGATTGATGTTTCATTTTTAATGATTTCGTCTATTGTACCGCCACCTAAGCAGACTTCTTCTTGATAAAAAACAACTGCTTGGCCGGGTGTTATTGCTCTTTCTCGTTCATGAAAATCAACTCTTACGTTGCCATTTTCTAATGGGATAACAGTTACTTTACTGTCGTTTTGGCGATATCTGAATTTGGCGGTACACTCTAATGGTCCCGCTAAATTGGCTCCATTTATCCAATTCAGTTGTGATGCAATTAATGCATCTGAATACAAATATTCATTGTGAAAGCCCTGTTCAACATAAAGGACATTTTCTGATAAGTTTTTACCGACAACAAACCAAGGGTCTCCTGCACCACCGATCCCTAACCCCTGCCTTTGCCCAATCGTATAATACATTAATCCATCATGATTGCCTTTTTCGATTCCAGATAAAGTCATCATTTTCCCAGGCTGTGCAGGTAAATATTCACTTAAAAATTCTTTGAAATTTCTCTCCCCAATAAAGCATATACCTGTACTATCTTTTTTCGTAGCAGTTGCTAAATCATTGGCTGCAGCAATTTTACGCACTTCTTTTTTAGGTAAGTGACCAAGTGGGAACATAACTTTGGCTAAGACGTCTTGACTAAGTTGGTTTAGAAAATATGTTTGGTCCTTGTTGCTATCTACACCCCTTAGCATTTCATACGTGTCCCCAACTTGTCTTACCTGAGCATAGTGACCTGTCGCTAAATAATCGGCGCCCAGTGACATAGCATGGTCGAGAAACGCTTTAAACTTAATTTCTTTATTACACATCACATCTGGATTAGGTGTTCGACCAGCTTTATATTCATCTAAAAAATACGTAAACACTTTATCCCAATATTGTTTTTCAAAATTAACAGCATAGTATGGGATATCCAATTGATTACAAACACGAACAACATCATCAAAATCTTCTGTTGCAGTACAAACGCCGTTTTCATCAGTATCATCCCAATTTTTCATAAAGATACCAATCACATCGTAACCTTGTTGCTTTAATAACAAAGCCGCAACAGATGAATCTACTCCACCGCTCATACCTACAACTACTCTAGTACTTGCATTGTCTTTCATATATCTCATCACCTTATGTCATTATCTTTGGTTAATCTCGCTACAATTGCTGCAACCTTTTCAGCTGCCATTTTTATTTGTTGTTCATTATTGGCTGCTCCAAAGCTGAACCGAATCGAGTTTATTGTTGTTTCATTAGCTGATCCATACATTTCCGCTAACACATGTGATGGTTCTACAGACCCAGCTGTGCACGCACTACCACTTGATGCCGCAATACCTGATAGGTCAAAGTTTGTTAACAGTGATTCTACATTTGTACCAGGAAAGCTTAAGTTTGCAATCGATGCTATCGTATGAACTCCGTTTATTTGATAATTAACTGTCTGTTCATCTAATGTATTTAAAAATAGTTGTTTGTAGTTTCCATAACGCTTGTTCCTGTCTTGCATCTCTATCATAACCAATTCTATTGCTTTAGCAAATCCTTTAATTCCTACTACATTTTCAGTACCTGGGCGTTTTTTCCGTTCTTGTTGTCCCCCGTGCTGAATGGATTCTATGGTTACGCCGTCCTTAACATATAAAAAACCAATTCCTTTTGGACCATTTATTTTATGAGAGGAGACCGATAATAGGTCAACACCTAAATCATTAACGGATAAAGGCAACAATCCGTAAGCCTGGACCGCATCCGTGTGGAAGTAAGCTAGGTGGTTATTCAGTATGGCACCGATTTCTTTAATTGGTTGAATAACACCTGTTTCATTATTAACTGTCATGATTGATACTAGTATCGTTTCCTCTGACAGTGCTGCTTCTAACGCTGATAGCTCCACTTGACCCGATTCGTTAACAGGTAAATAAGTTATACGAAATCCTCTTTTTTCTAAGTATTTAGCTGCGTCTAATATTGCGTGATGCTCAATTGTTGTTGTAATTATATGGTTACCACGGTGTTGATTGGCAATAGCAGTTCCAATTAATGCTAAATTATCAGCCTCTGTACCACCACTCGTAAAAATTATTTCCTTTTCTTGTGCGCCAATACTTTTAGCAGCAATCCTTCTTGCTTCATCAAGAAATTGTCGTGCTCTTCTACCAAAATGATGTACACTGGAAGGATTACCATAAACGTCCTCTAATGCAGGTATCATAGCTTTTATTACTTCGGGATGAATCGGTGTTGTTGCAGCGTGATCTAAGTAAATTGGTTCCACCGAAATTCCTCCTATCTTTCTAAATATAAAACATATGGGGGTCTTGCCTATCATCATCCCCATGTTTTCTCAAATCATCCAATGTTGTCGTATCTAACACATTTTTAACAGCATCTCTAATTCTAATCCACAATTGTTGTTTGGCTGGTTCTTCATCTTCAATCCCTTCCACTGGTGTGATTGGACCTTCCAAAATTCGAATAATATCACCTGCAGTTATTTCCGAGGGGTCTTTTGCTAACACATAACCACCATATGCACCACGAACACTTTTTACTAAACAAGCATTTCGCAACGGGGCAACTAACTGCTCTAAATAATGTTCTGACAGGTTATTGTCCGTCGCAATGGTTTTCAAAGAAACTGGTCCACTCCCATTATGCCTTGCTAGTTCAATCATAATTGTTAATCCATATCGACCCTTTGTCGAGATCTTCACCGAGCTTCACCTCTTCTAAACGTAAATTAAGGTAACTATATCATTAATAAATTAGCAACAAATCGTTTGCAGCTAGACAGTTCCTAGATTTTTTATTATCTCTTTCATTAAAGCATCTATAATATCATCATAATTATAGCATGAATAGTTTCACTCTTGCATTTTCAAGAGGTTATCAGTACGCTAAAGACAGTTCAACCATTACTAATGAAGAAAAGATAATTCTAGTTAATTTATTTGAACACGTCAAGGAATCAAACTTATGTGAGAAAAAGGAGAAAGAAACATATGAGTCAAAAGCCTTTAGCTTTTCGTATGCGTCCTAAGAATATTGACGAAATAATTGGTCAAAAACACTTAGTTGGTGAAGGAAAAATGATACGACGAATGGTAGAAGCAAATCGTCTTTTATCAATGATCCTATTTGGACCACCAGGAACAGGTAAAACATCAATGGCAACAGCATTAGCACGAAACTTACAGTTACCATATAAACTATTAAATGCAGTAGTAGACAAGAAAAAAGACATGGAAATTGCTGTGGAAGAAGCGAAAATGCACGGACAACTCGTATTAATATTAGATGAAGTACATCGTCTCGATAAAGCGAAGCAGGACTTCTTGTTACCCCACGTCGAAAGTAATTTAATCACTTTAATTGGTTGTACAACAAGTAACCCGTATCATTCGATAAACCCAGCTGTAAGAAGTAGATCACATTTATTTGAATTACATCCCCTTAATGACGAAGATGTAAAAGAAGCTGTCTATCGTGCATTAAGGGATAAAGTAAATGGGCTAGGAAATATCGAGATAGAAATAACAGAAAATGCTTTGGATCATTTTGCACAGTCTGCTAACGGAGACTTACGCGCTGCACTAAACGGGTTAGAGTTAGCTGCATTCTCAACACCAAAAAACAAAGACAATCTAATCGTAATTGACTTAGAAGTTGCAGAGGCATGTATGCAAAAGAAAAGTTTTAGCCATGATAAAAACGGTGATGCCCATTATGATGTCCTTTCTGCATTCCAGAAATCGATTAGAGGCAGTGATGTGAATGCTGCGTTACATTATCTCGGCAGATTAATAGAAGCAGGAGATTTGGATAGTATTGCTAGACGCTTAGTTGTTTGTGCTTATGAAGATATTGGACTAGCCAATCCGCAGGCAGGTCCACGAGCACTAGCAGCAGTCGAAGCTGCAGAGCGGATTGGTCTACCTGAGGCCAGAATACCTTTAGCAGTTTCGATTGTAGAATTGTGCCTATCACCTAAATCAAATTCTGCTTACAAGGCCTTAGATGAAGCCCTAGCAGATATCAGAAACGGTAATACTGGAGACATTCCCATTCATTTAAAAGACGCTCACTATCAAGGGGCGATTTCTCTCGGTAGAGGTGTCGATTATAAGTACCCACATAACTTTGATTCTGGATGGGTCGAGCAACAATATTTACCAGATAGAATAAAAAACAAAAAGTATTATCAGCCAAAAGATACTGGTAAGTTCGAACAGTCCTTAAAACAAGTTTATCAAAGAATATCAAAAAAAGAACAGTGAGTTTAGTAATATAGTGGTATAAATCTTTTCTTTTTAGGTAATGATAGATACAAATATTTAAAAACTATTTCTATCAATTTGTGATTTAAACAAAAAAACATAAAAAAGATTATCTAAAAAGAAAAGGGAGTGTCGTAATTGGTTAAAGTGAGACAAGACGCATGGTCGCATGAAGATGATTTATTACTAGCAGAAACTGTTTTGCGTCACATTAGAGAAGGAAGTACGCAATTGAATGCATTTGAAGAGGTTGGAGATAAACTAAATAGAACTTCTGCAGCCTGTGGATTCAGATGGAATGCTGAGGTCAGACAAAAATATGAACAAGCAGTAGCTATCGCTAAACGACAAAGAAAAGAAAAGAAACGTGCTCAAGCACGCGAAGAAAAAGCAGAGCAAAAACATACGCCGCAAAAAAGTGCAATTAACGTCAATAAAGAAACAATACCTGCAACAAATTGGAGCATGTTAAATGAGGAAGTATTAGAAACTGAATCAAATAATCAAGTCAGTCAGCCCATTACACAAGACGCCTCTATTAACTTAGACATGGTCATAGATTATCTATCTAGTATAAAGCAGGAGTATTATGCATCGGCAAATTCTCAAACAAACCTTGAAAAGCTAAAAGTGGAAAATGCTGAACTTATCAAAGAAAAAGAATCATTAGAGAAAAAGAATTCGCAATTACAGGAACAATTACAAACCATCCAAGAAGACTATCAAGTTTTAATCCAAATTATGGATAGAGCTAGAAAAATGGTAGTTTTTGACGATGACGAAAGTGTATCCACCCCTGCTTTTCGAATGGAGAAAAATGGTAACCTAGAACAAGTCGCAAGATAAACAGAAAAGCGGAAGCGCCTGGTTAGACCCGTCAGGCATAAGACAAGACCTGACGTGGCGGTCTTTGCCACAGAAGGGATTGACTTATGACCCGAGGGGCTAGGCGCTGGAGCTAGACAAGAAAAGCGGAAGCGCCTGGTTAGACCCGAGGCGCTTCTTACGTTTGTTATACTTTTTATCTGCTAAAAAAAACCCTTAAGTCAAAACACTTAAGGGTTTTTTCATTTCTTTTGCATAAATCCCAATTATGCCGTCTTGAATTCATGCGTTTTGATCCCGCTTCCAAGCAGGTGGGTGCTCTGTTCAATACTTTATGCTTCCTCTCATTACCTATACCTTCCATAATGAGGCTTGCACGCCATATTGAAACGTCAAGCTCCCGAATACATAATGTTCGGTCAAAACGATAAGAAAAGACGAACACATCAGGACTCATACAAATGATGTTTTCTGTTTATATTTTCTAACTAAATGATAGCATAACTCTATCGTATATTCAAGCAGATCTCTTATTACAGCTTAAACGTTTTTAATTTTATTCAGCTGTAAATTCAACTCCTTTAGTTGATTGTTACTAACTGTACTTGGTGCATCTGTTAGTGGATCAGATGCTGATGCAGTTTTAGGGAATAAAATAGTATCCCGTAAATTGGTTCTACCAGCTAATAACATAATAAACCGATCAAAGCCTAAAGCAATACCACCATGTGGTGGAGCGCCAAATTCTAACGCTTCTAACAAGAACCCAAATTGCTCTTCTGCTTCTGCCACTGTAAACCCTAAAATTTCAAACATCTTCATTTGCATTTCTTTATTATATATACGGAGTGAGCCACCGCCTAGTTCGTAACCATTTAACACTAAATCGTATGCTTTCGCTTTTACTTCACCAGGATTTGCCTTTAATTCATCTAAATCATTGGTCTTAGGCATTGTAAACGGATGATGTGCAGCAAAATATCGCCCAGCATCCTCATCATACTCGAATAATGGCCAGTCTGTTATCCATAAAAAGTTAAATTGTGATTCATCAATTAGGTTTAGCTCTTTACCTAGTTTAAGTCGTAATGCACCTAAGCTATCATAGACTATCTTCTTCTTATCAGCTACAAACAATAACAAATCGCCATCTGATACTTCTAGGAGTTTCTTTATTTCTGCTACCTCTAATTCAGACAAAAACTTCGCGATAGGCCCTTTAACCTCCCCGCCTTCAGCTTTCATCCAAGCAAGGCCTTTTGCACCGTAAATTTTAACAAAGTCGGTTAATTTATCAATATCTTTCCTTGAGAAACTTTCGCCATTACCTTTTACATTAATTGCACTTACGCTACCACCAGAATCGACTGCATCTCGAAATACTTTAAATCCAGAATCTTGGACAGTTTCTGACAGATTGACTAATTCCAAACCGAACCTTGTATCTGGTTTATCAGAACCGAATCTTTCCATTGCTTCATCATACTGCATACGCGGGAAAGGTAGGTTGATATCTAGTCCTTTCACTTCCTTCATGACTTTTTGCATCATTCGTTCTGTCATTTCCATAATCTCATCACTTGTCATGAAAGATGTTTCAATATCAATTTGTGTAAATTCAGGCTGACGATCGGCACGTAAATCTTCATCCCTAAAACAACGAGCAAATTGATAATATCTTTCAAACCCTGACACCATTAACAACTGTTTAAATAACTGTGGTGATTGTGGTAATGCGTAAAAGTGCCCTGGATGTACGCGACTCGGTACTAAATAGTCTCTTGCGCCTTCTGGTGTACTTTTCGTTAGCATTGGTGTTTCCATTTCAAGAAATTCTTCTTCATTTAAAAAGTTGCGAATTACTTGGGTTGCTTGATGACGCATTTTAAATGTCTTTTGCATTGGGTCTCTTCTTAAATCAAGGTAACGATATTTCAATCGAACATCTTCAGCAACATCCGTTTCATCCTGGATTTGAAATGGCGGATTCTTAGCAGCATTTACAATTTTAATTTGTTGAATGACTACTTCAATATCACCTGTTTCCATTTTCGGATTAACAGTTGAAGGATCACGATCGACGACTTTTCCTACCACTTCAATTACATATTCACTTCTTACTGTTTCAGCAAGATTTAAAGCTTCTTCCGATTCAGTAGGGTTAAAAACAATCTGGACTAGACCAGAACGATCCCTTAAATCAATAAAAATTAATCCGCCCAAGTCCCGTCTTTTTTGCACCCAACCGATTAATTTAACTGTAGAATCTACATTTCCCTTACGAAGTTTCCCTGCTAAATATCTACTTCCCATCTTGCTTGTCCCCCTGTAATGCTTTTATTAAGTAAGTGACCAACTCGCAAAGCGCAACTTCCTGTTGCTCACCAGATTCCATATCTTTAACACTTACTTGGTTATTTTCTAATTCATTTTCACCGAGAACAATTACATACTTAACATGTAATCGATCAGCAGTTTTAAACTGCGCTTTTAATTTACGTTCTTGATAATCTTTATCAATTTGAATACCTGCTTTACGCAATTCGTATGTTAACCGGACAGCTTCTTCTTGGGCTTTGTCACCAAGTGATACAAAATAGCAATCCACCCCGCTGTTTTCATTTAAGGCAACTGCTTCGGCATCAAGAGCCATTAGTAACCGTTCAACACTAAGGGCAAATCCAATTCCAGGGGTTTCAGGTCCACCTAAGTCTTCAACAAGACCATTGTATCTCCCTCCGCCACACAGTGTAGTAATAGCACCAAATCCATCGGCATCACTCATAATTTCAAATGCAGTATGGTTGTAATAATCTAACCCTCTTACTAGATTCTTATCAACTTCGTACGGAATGCCCATGTGATCTAAATAATTTTGGACCTTTTGAAAATATTCGCCTGATTCCTCATTTAAGTATTCTAAAATTGAAGGCGCAGTTGCCATTGCAGGGTGTTCTCTGTCTTTTTTACAATCCAACACCCGAAGTGGATTTTTAGTTAATCGAACTTGACAGTCAGCGCAAAGCTCTTCTTTATGTGGTTCAAAGTGGTTAATCAATGCTTCTCGATGGTTGTTTCTACTTTCCGTATCACCGAGGCTATTGATCACTAACTTCAACGATTTTAGACCTAACTCCTGGTAAACAGACATAGCTAACGACATGATTTCTGCATCAATTGCTGGGTCTTTACTCCCTAACGCTTCGACACCAAATTGAACAAATTGTCGCATTCTCCCTTGTTGTGGTCTTTCATACCGGAACATTGGACCAAAATAATAAAGCTTAGTCGGCTGTGTTGGTGACCCATAAAGTTTGTTTTGTACAAACGCTCGGACAACGGAAGCGGTCCCTTCTGGCCTAAGCGTAATACTCCGATCACCACGGTCCGTAAAGGTATACATTTCTCTTTGAACGATGTCTGTTGTATCACCTACTCCACGCTGGAATAATTCAGTATGTTCAAAAATAGGCGTACGAATCTCCTGATAGTTAAATCTCCTACATAAATCCGTAATTTTCCGTTCTACAAATTGCCACTTTTCTGTTGTTCCTGGTAATAAATCTTGAGTACCTCTGGGTGCTTGTACTGTCATATCATAAACCTCCTCTTTTCACACTAAATCGCACATTTTTCAACTCTATTTAGACAACAAAAAACTCTCATCCCTAATGAAAAAGGGACGAGAGTTACCCGTGTTGCCACCCTAGTTGAGACAAGAAAACAAATGTCTCCACTTAAACAGTTAACGCCTGTATACGTCCATACTTACTCATTTCAATACAGAACCTTCGGAATGTCTTTCAACAAGGCATCTAGTAAGAACTCTTTCAGCCAAGAAGCTCTCTCTCTATCCTAGTGTTTCTCGTTTACTTTTCCCATCATCAGTTATGTCTATTTAATTTATAATAGATTATTTTTCAAGTTTTTCAGAATTGTCTATAATCATAATGTTTCATAGGAAAGTTGTCAAGAACGATTTAACTTTTCCTTTAATTTTTTTACATCTCTTAATGAGACACCTAATTCTTCTGCAATTTCCATACTATTTGATTTACCTTCTAGTTCAGTAAACCGATGAAAATCAACACCATAAATAAATTGATCAACCTGGCCATATGGATGCTTTTCATTATATCTCATTCTATTCCTCCATTTATCTTTTGATTTTTTGCTAGTTATTGATTAGGATTAAATAGTATAATTCATTATTATTACTTCTAATATGCCTTGATTAAAGTGAGGGAGCAGATTTGGTTAATCGAAAAAAAGTACTAATCCTGTTTGGTTTGTTCTTGTTAGTTTTATCCATCTCATCAGTTGTTTATGCAAAAGATGCTCTGATTAATGTCAATAACTTAAACGTCAGAAGTGGCCCTAGTCTGAATGATGAGGTTATTACAAAGGTCGATAAAGACGAGGTGTACGAAGTATTGGATGAACAGGAAGATTGGGTCCAAATAAAAGTGAAGGATCAAACCGGATGGGTATCAAAAGATTACATAAATTTTTCTAATATAGATGAACAAGCACAAGGTCTTGAAGAAGATAAACTAACTAGTCGTGCAGTTATTAAGTATGAAGAAGTCAATATTCGTAATGGCCCATCAACGAGTTACGAAATTATTGGCTTCGCAAAAAAAGGTGAATCTTATCCAATTAAAAACCAAGAGAATGATTGGACGGAAATAGAGTTTAACGGAAAGCAGGCCTTTATTCCGGCGTGGGGAATAGAATCAAATAATAGCAAGCCGAAAAATACTAACATAAAAAACAAAACAATTGTATTAGATGCAGGTCACGGCGGTTACGATGTTGGAGCTATAGGGATAAGTGGTAACTATGAGAAAGATTATACCTTTACCACCGCAAAAAAAATTAAACAACTTCTCGAAGTATTAGGTGCAAATGTCGTATTAACTAGGAAAACAGACCACTACTATTCTTTAAGTGGACGAGCAATTATTTCGAATCTTGTAAATGCAGATGCCTTTATCAGCATCCATTACAATAGTACGCCTCAATTTCCTGAAGTAGTAGGAGTTGGTAGCTATTATTATTCTGAGAGTAATCAACGGTTTGCCGAAATAATGCAATGGTCTATACTAGACAGTACTAAAATGAAAAATAGAGGTGTCCAGTATGCAAATTTTCAAGTATTAAGAGAAAATCATCAACCAGCTCTGTTACTTGAGCTCGGCTTTATTTCAAACCAAGCAGAAGAAAGTAAAATACAGTCTGAAATATTCCAAAACAAAATGGCAAATGGCATCGTTTCAGGATTGATTAACTATTTCAAGTAAGAAAAGCGCAAGTCGCGCCTTGTTAAGCCTAAGGCAGGCATAAGACAAAATCTGACGTGGCGTTCTTTGCCACAGAAGGGATTGACTTATGACCCGAGGGGGTAGGAAGAAGAGTAAAACAGCTCTTGAATCTCTTTTAAAAAACATACTAGCCAAATTCCACGAAATGATTCCAAAACCAACAGGAAAGCCAGTGATTAATAATCACTGGCTTTCCTTATCTTTATTATCTGTAAAGATAAATTCCCTATCGTTCACGGCTATCTAATAGTAGTGTTACTGGACCAACGTTCGTAAACTGGACGCGCATCATTTCACCAAATTGCCCGGTTTCAACAAAGACATCCTCACTTTCGAGTAATGTATTAAATTGCTGGTATAACGCAAGAGCATACTCTGGTTTTGCTGCGTTCATGAAATTAGGTCTTCTTCCCTTTCTTGTGTCACCATAAAGGGTGAACTGGGAGATAGATAACACCTTCCCCCCAACATCCTTTAATGACAAGTTCATTTTCGCGTTTTCGTCTTCAAATATCCGTAGATTGGCAATTTTGTATGCCAAGTAAGCAGCATCTTCCATTTGATCATCATGGGTTATTCCAAGCAAAACAACTAAGCCTTGATCAATTTCGCCGACAATTTTATCTTCTACTACAACTTTTGCATTCTCAGCCCGTTGAATTACCACTCTCATAAGACATCTCCTTACTAACTATTTAACATACGTTCTACCGTATAAACATCCTTGATTTGTTTTAAGCGATCAACTATTTTTCTTAGATGACTGACATTATGAATCAGGATCGTAATATGAATGAGTGCCATTTTATTTCGGTCTGATTTGCCATTTACTGCAGTAATATTTGTTCTTGACTCATTGACGACCTGTAGCACATCGTTTAACAAGCCTCTTCGGTCATATCCTGATATTTCAAGGTCAACATGATATTGTTTTGTATTGGTATCAGTATTTTCCCAAGCAACCTCAAGAATTCGGTCTTTTGCCTCATCAGTCTTTATATTAGGACAGTCATGACGATGAACAGAAACACCTCGTCCCTTTGTAATATATCCGACAATCTCATCACCAGGTACAGGATTACAGCATTTTGATAACCGGACTAACAGATTGTCTACACCTTCGACCCGTACACCGGAATCTTTTTTGTGAACTGGTGTGGATTTTAATCCATTACTTTTAACCCCTTCGATTTTTTGTGCCAAATCTTGTTCCTGTTGATGTTGTTTACGGATTTTATCGGTTAACCTTGTTGCAATTTGAGATGCAGTAATCCCTTGGTAACCGACAGCTGCATACATATCTTCTTCATTAGAGAAATTAAATTTTTCAACAACCTTTTTTACATTCTCAGGAGTAAACACATCTTTTAAATCGAAGCCAGCCGCTTTTACCTCTTTTTCAACTAATTCTTTCCCCTTAGTTATATTTTCTTCTCGGCGTTGTTTTTTAAAAAATTGTTTAATTTTGTTCTTTGCCTGCGATGTTTGGGTTATTTTCAACCAGTCTTGTGACGGACCGTATGAGTGTTTAGATGTCATCACTTCAACAATATCACCATTTTTCAGTTGGTAATCTAACGGTTCCATTTTGCCATTGATTCTTGCACCAATCGTTTGATTACCAACTTCAGTGTGGATTTTGTAAGCGAAATCTAACGGTACAGACCCTGCTGGCAGCTCAATCACATCACCTTTAGGGGTAAATACATAAACCATATCTGAAAACAAATCTACTTTTAGTGATTCCATAAATTCTTCTGCATCATGTGTCTCTTGTTGCCATTCCAGTATTTCTCTAAACCAAGCTAACTTAGCTTCCGAATTATTATCATTCGGATTTATCCGTTTACCCTCTTTATATGCCCAATGAGCAGCAATCCCATATTCAGCAATTTCATGCATTTCTTTCGTCCTAATTTGCACCTCTAACGGGGCACCTTTTGGACCAATTACCGTTGTGTGAAGGGATTGATATAGATTGGGTTTCGGCATTGCAATATAATCTTTAAACCGACCAGGCATTGGCTTCCAACAAGTATGAATAATTCCAAGTACCGCATAACAATCTTTGATGCTATCAACGAGGATACGAACAGCCAATAAATCATATATCTCATTAAATTGTTTGTTTTGTAAAACCATTTTACGATAGATACTATACAAATGTTTTGGCCTTCCAGAAAACTCCGCTTTAATGTTGACTTCTTCTAGTTGCTTTTGGACCTCATCCATTACTTCCTGGATATAATGTTCTCTTTCTTCCCTTTTTTGCTTCATCAGATGCACAATCCGGTAATATTGCTGCGGATTTAGGTAGCGAAGAGCCGTATCTTCTAACTCCCACTTAATTGTTGAGATCCCTAAGCGATGGGCCAAAGGAGAAAATATTTCCAATGTCTCATTGGAAATTCTTCTTTGCTTTTCTGGCGGAAGATGCTTTAATGTTCTCATGTTATGCAATCGGTCTGCCAGTTTAATTAAAATGACCCTGATATCTTTAGCCATAGCAATGAACATTTTTCGATGGTTTTCTGCCTGCTGTGCTTCCTTTGATTTATATTTAATTTTTCCAAGCTTCGATACTCCATCAACGAGCATCGCAACTTCACTATTGAATTCCTCTTCTAATTGTTCAACTGTTACCGAGGTATCCTCCACGACGTCATGCAAAAAACCACCCGCAATTGTTTCAGGGTCTAATTCCAAATGAACTAAAATACCAGCTACCTGAATCGGGTGTATAATATATGGCTCACCTGATTTTCTAAATTGACCCCTATGTGCCTCTTCAGCAAATTGGTAAGCACGGCTAACAAACGCAGTATCCTCCTTAGAAAGATACCGAGCAGCCTGTTCAATAACTTCTTCCGCTGTCAAAACATTATCTTTCGACATCTAATCACCTTTGTCCCTTAATTGCTGCTCAACGAAAAAATGAGATCAGCTTTATCTACATATCATTAGTTTGCAGGAAAAATAATAAGTTCACGCTTTCTTATAGTATTGAAAAAACCAATCAAAAAGTAAAGTAAAAATAATTAAAAAGCATTAAATAAAGGAAATAAATCTCCCTATACTAGGAAAATAAGGAGCACTCTACTACTGTAAAGCACTCCTTTTCCTATTAATAGTAATTAATATTGCATTAAAGTGAGTACATCGTAACCTTCTAATTTATCCCGTCCATCTAGGTAAGTTAATTCGATTAAAAATGCACATCCAGCCACAATCCCACCAAGCTGTTCTACTAATTTTATTGTTGCTTCAATCGTTCCACCAGTTGCAAGGAGGTCATCTGTTATTAACACACGTTGGCCTGGTTTAATCGCATCTTTATGAATCGTAAGTACATTTTCACCGTATTCTAAGCCATAATCCACTTTAATTACCTCACGCGGAAGCTTTCCTTCCTTACGAACTGGTGCAAAACCAACCTCTAATGCATACGAGACAGGGCACCCTACAATAAATCCTCTTGCTTCTGGCCCAACAACAAGATCTATATCTCTATCTTTAGAATATGCAACAATTTCATCGACAGCTGACTTGTAAGCTGTCCCATTATCCATTAATGTTGTTATATCTTTAAACCGAACACCCTTTTTAGGCCAATCCTCTACGATAGTTACATATTGCTTATAATCCATTACTTACTTCCTCCTTAGGTGCACTATCTACCAATAATTGGTTATTAAACCAACCTTTTAATTCAGCATAACTAGAGTAGTATAGTACTGCTTCTATTTCTAATTGTTTACTTTGCTGTTGATAGGTCTTTGACTCAACTAAGTCTTTTTTTGCAGGTTTTGATACTGGTTCGATCATGCCACTATCCATTTTAACAAATTCTAGTTCATAAAACACACGAATAATCAGTTTGATCTTTTCCGGCTTCCATCCCTTAGCTTTTGATAACTGCCCGATATCTTTATCTATATCAAACTGTTGCTTTTTTAGTAGCATCGCATAAAACCATTTGAATTCTTCTCTCGTAGGCAAAGCATTAAAATATTGTCCTTCATTTTCAAGGCGATAACAAGCATAAACTCTTGCAGGTTGAAGCTCAGCGACAAGATGAGCTAACTGAGCTAAATCAGTTGGTAAATCTAAAAGAATTAAATCAGAATTTTTTTGTCTTTCATTAGCAACAAAAGCACTTTCATAGTGAACGACATTCAATTCTTTTGGTAAGTGCAGAGAACTTGACTGTTGAAAGGTAACAGCAACCCCATTTTCATATATTGTTGTGGCTAATTGGTTATGCCAATGCTTTGAACCTCGGTAATCAAATAACTGCCATGATGAAATAGACAGATCTTTAAGCATGATTTGTGGCTTCTTTTTCCCATTCCACTCATTAATTTGGAGTTCTCCAATTATATCTAGCTCACTTTGTGGTGATATAATAGGATACAATTCCCCAAAACCAAAACCAATACAATCAAGCTTGGCATTATCTTGTTGTAAAATCAATTTTAAATGGTTCTTTTCACTGCCAATTTGTCTCACTTCATCTAGTTTTGATTTAACATGAATTAGTGGTTTAGGGTTTCCCATACCAAAGGGTGCAAGTTGCTCTATTTCTTTGATTAAATCTACAGAAAGCTCATCAATCGTAATGGTACTATCAATCCGAAGTACTTGCCGGTAATCGGCAGCAGTTAATTGCTTAGCAGCGCATTCGTTAAGTTTTTCTTTCAGTTGACTAATTTTTTCCAAAGATAATGTCATTCCGGCTGCTTGGGCATGTCCTCCAAAATGGATAAACGTATCACGTATTTCCATGCAATTTGAAAATAAATCAAAAGCATCAATACTCCTTGCAGATCCTTTTGCCTGTCCTTTTTCTTGGTTGATCGATAAGACTATAGCTGGGCGTTGATACGTCCGAACCAATTTTGACGCAACAATACCTAATACCCCTTCATTCCATCCCTCTTTGGCAACAACAATGACATTATCGATAGAGGGATTTGTTTCGAGCATAGCTTCTGCTTCGTGAGTAATTTCATTAACAATTTGCTGTCTATCTTGATTCAATTGTTGTATGAATGCCGCAAGTTCCAATGCATCTTGTTGTTCCTCAGTAATCAACAAGTCAACTGCTGGATTAGCATCTTGAAGTCTTCCTACAGCATTTATCCTCGGTCCTATCAAGAAACCAATATGCTCTTCATTTACTTCCCCTTCAATGTTACATTGTTTTATCAATGCCTTTATACCAGGTCGATTAGAGTTAGATATCGCCTTTAAGCCATAATAGGCAAGTATTCTATTTTCGTTGACTAATGGAACTAAATCCGCAATTGTCCCTATGGCAACTAGGTCCAACAAGTGACTAGGAAAGTAACCTAAAAGGTGCTGCGCAAATTTGAATGCTACCCCTACACCAGCTAGTTCCTTAAAAGGATAGTTTGCTGAACATTTGGGATGGATAATGGCATAAGCATCTGGAAGTTCGTTTTGAACTTCGTGATGGTCTGTGATAATCAAATCAATACCTAACTCCTTAGCAATCTCCGCTTCTTCAACAGCTGCTATTCCATTATCAACAGTAATAATTAATTCAAACCCTTGGTCCTTTGCTTCTCGAAACGCTTGTTCATTTGGTCCATACCCTTCAGTAAATCTATTTGGGATATAATAATCACAAACAGCTCCAAGTTCCCTAAGCGCTTCTAATAAAACAGACGTAGAGCTTACTCCATCTGCATCATAATCTCCAAAAACCAATATATGTTCACCATTTTCAATAGCTTGATGAACTCTACTCGCTGCTTTATCAATATGTGAAAACAAAGCCGGACTATTTAAATCCTCTATGCTGGGTTTAAGAAACGTTTTAGCTTGTTCAGCTGTATAAATTCCCCGCTGAAGTAGAAGCATTTCAACGGTTGAGGATGTCGAAAGTTGTTTAATTTTTCTCGTATCATTACTCGAATTTTCCTTATAGGTAAATTCCCAATTGGCTTTACTCTTTAACATAAATTCACCCCTGACTCACTTATTATACAAAAGTGTATCAGGGGGAGCAAACACATCCTTTATTATTACTCGGTTGAATCCTGCCCAATTTTATTGGAAGACAGAGGAGCTTCTTTATAATCACTGTCGTCAATTTCTTGTAAGTCAACATTCATTCCGCTATTTTCCATTTCTTTCAACTTCTGATTTTCCATTTTCAATGCTCTAATCTCACGCTGAAGTTTGAACAGGCGAACGACACCGACAGCAGCTGTTATAATACCGCCCATTAACACAGAAATTAAGATAACAAGTATTAAAGGCGCTTCCCCTGTTCCGAATAAGTAATTTACCTCAACTGGTTCAACATTAATGACAGCAAAGATAGCCACAATTACAGCAAAGATAAGAGCGAAGATAATATAGGTTTGTCCTCTCATTCATCTACCACCTTTTTGTGTGTTTCTTCCTTTCATTTTCCTCTATTATAAATTTCTAAACTTAATATGTCGAATAATTGGATAAATTCGTCGATTTAGAAAAGCGCAGGGCGCACCCGGAGCTAGACAGCTCTTGGCTCTTTTTATGCTTTTTTATTTTTTAAAAAAACGCCCCTTGCTAAGAAGGAGCGCCTGAAAAGCGTTAAACTTGAGGACCATCTGTCCGTTTTTTCTCTGCATATACAATTGGATTATCTTTTATATTTTTCCCACGCCAGATTAACCATAGCTGTGCAGCTATAAACAGGGAGGAATAGGTACCTGCAATCAAACCAACAACCAACGCAAACGAGAAGTTAGTGATCGATGATGCACCGAAAACGAGTAACATAACAGCCGCAAACACGACAGTTAGTACGGTATTGATACTTCTTGTTAAAGTTTGCATTAAGCTTTTGTTTATAATAGCTGCAAGTTCTGC
The DNA here is from genome assembly GCF_028416595.1 of Aquibacillus salsiterrae. Classification (GTDB taxonomy): domain Bacteria; phylum Bacillota; class Bacilli; order Bacillales; family Amphibacillaceae; genus Aquibacillus_A; species Aquibacillus_A salsiterrae. Next base: position 321,422 of record NZ_JAMQKC010000001.1, read on the forward strand.
AAAGGATTTAACACGCTTTTTCAATTTTAAGTTTTCTCTTATCCGATCAAACGTTACGATTGTATCATTTATCGAGTAACCAACAATTGTCAATATCGCTGCAATAATAGTAATATCAAATTCCATCCTTGTAATACTAAATAAGGCTAGAATAAAAAATGCATCGTGGAGTAATGCAATGATAGCTGTTAATGCAAAGTAAAACTCAAATCGAATGGTAACATAGATAATAATACCAATCGATGCATAAATAACAGCAAAGAAAGCATTTTTCGCAAGTTCCTGTCCAACTATCGGGGAAACGGTACTAACATTTGGTTCACTACCATATGTCTCTTTAAAATATTGTTTAATATCAGCTATCGTTTCTTGTGATAGCTCACGGTCAAACCTAGCAACACCAATTTCATTGTTGTCTCCTGAGACCACTACTTTTTTAGGATCTAGTTGTAAAGAAGAAAATCCTTCTTCAATTTCTTGTGTTGAAACTGTTTGGTCAGCCAGTATTTCGACTCGAGAACCACTTGTAAAGTCTATCCCTAAGTTGAGGCGGAAGATACTCAAACAAAGAATCCCTGCAACGACTAAAATAATGGATAACGTGAAGTATTTTTTACGATTGTGTACAAAATCAAACTGCTTACCAAAGAAGGCAGGTTCAATTTCAGTTGTATCAGCTATATCTTTGATTTCCGATTGTTTTACTCCAAACCATCCTAGACGTTTATTTAAAAACTTACTATTTACCCAGAAAGATAAAAATAACCTAGAACCGTATACAGCTGTAATAAAGCTGACTAACACACTAATGATCAGTAAAGTAGCAAATCCCTTTACAGAGCTTGTCCCAAAAATAAATAGCACGGTTGCTGCAATCAATGTAGTAATATTTGCATCAAATATCGTGGAAAGTGAATTACTATTCCCTGCTTTAAATGCAGATATAACCGATTTTCCTTCTCGTAGTTCTTCTTTCATCCGTTCATACGTGATAATATTCGCATCAACAGCCATCCCAACACCAAGTATAATTGCAGCAATACCAGGCAGCGTTAAGACACCATTCATTAAATTAAATACTACTAATATAAGGTAAAGATAAACCGATATCGTTAATGTTGCAATAAAACCAGGAAAGCGATAATAAATAAGCATAAATAGGAAAATTAAAGCAATACCAAGCATACCAGCAAAAATCGTTTTATCCATTGCTTGTATACCGAACTGTGCTCCAACAGATGTTGAATAAACTTCCTTTAAGTTCACAGGGAGTGAACCAGCATTTAAAATTTTTGCCAAACGTTGGGCAGAATCAACGGTGAAATTACCATTAATTTGAACATTGGTCGAATTTATTACTTTATCTACCCCAGGTGCTGAGATGAATTTAGGTTTTTCCTTTGTTACTTCCTCTTTGTAGGAATAATCCTCTTTATAGTCCATCCAAATGACTAAGCGATTGTTAGGCGCTGGCATCTGGGAAATAGTTCTTGTAACGTCTGCAAATTTAGATGCATCTTTTAATCGTAATGTAACAATTGGTTGATTGGTTTGCGGATCAAAATCCTGCTTTGCACTACCTTCAGCAATATCTGAACCATCTAAATAAACCTTATCATTGACATCACGAAACGAAATCCTTGCTGAGGTACCTAAAAGCTCCCTCGCCTCCGTTTGGTCGTCTATTCCCGCCAACTGAACCCGGATTCTGTTGTCACCCTCAATATTAAAAACTGGTTCGCTGACTCCGAAAGCGTCTACACGTTCAATTAAAGATTGTGTAGTTGCTTCAAGAAGGTCCATTGATAACTCTTGATTTTCATCTACTGGCTCTACTTCATAGAGAATTTCAAAACCACCCTGTAGATCAAGTCCTAAGCTCATATCCTTCATAATTCCAGAAATCGTTGTCCCAATCGTACCTGCTAAAACGATGACGATCAGAAAAAAGGCAACGATTCTTCCTCGTTTTACCATGTTGAAATTGCCTCCTTCACACATCCACTCCAGTAACAAAACAACAACCATTATCCTATTATCTCAGTTCCTGAGATCGTTGCTTAAAGTGAACTGTTTTAAAATTTTAAACAACTCACAGAAATTGTAAGCACAAAAGTATTATGAAACTTTTATTTCATCGTGTCAATGGACTTTTATTAATCGTTAGACTCTGTCAATGCAGCAATCGAAGCTAACAGGTTATCATCCTTATAGGTCTTAACCGTTAAAAAACTCATGTATGTAGTAGTCTTTAGGTGAAAAATATCTTGAACGACTTCGTGTAACCTTTTTTCCGGATTTCCCTTCCATACTTTTTCGGTCAAACATTGCCATATATCCTCTGCATTTGTTTTGGTATATCCCATCATCCTAAACTCGTCCACTTTGCTTTTGATCACAATGGTTAGCATACTCTTCCATTCGTTTACCGGTTTTTTAATGACCATGATGCCATCTCCTTCTAAATATCAAGCTAAAATATGAAAGCTTGTCATGCTTGCCTAACTTTCACGCATATACATCATTGTATATGAATTTTAATTCTTTGAGAAGGCAGGTCGGTCAATGTGACCAAACAAACATTTTTACAAGGAACATTAATCTTAATTTTTGCAGGAATGATCACACGATTTCTTGGGTTTATTAACCGGATAGTTGTTGCACGAATTATGGGAGAGGAAGGCGTTGGCCTTTATAATATGGCCCTACCGACTTTATTTCTGATTTATACACTATCACAATTCGGCTTACCATTAGCCATTTCTAAACGCGTGGCTGAAGCAGAAGCGCATGGGGATAAACGAAAAATCAAACAAATTCTAGTCATATCCTTGACCATTACTGGAACGTTAAGCATCTTCTATACCGTTGGAATGATAATGTTTGCCCCTGTAGTCGCCAATACACTGCTAACGGACGATAGAACCTTATACCCTTTGTTAGCGATTAGTCCAATGGTGCCTATTAGTGCAATTTCTTCCGTGATTCGGGGGTACTTCCAGGGAAGGCAAAATATGAAGCCCCAAAGCTATGCACAAGTTATTGAACAAATCGTTAGAATATCCTGCGTTGCATTCCTAGTTAACTTATTTTTACCATACGGAATTGAATTTGCGGCAGCTGGTGCAATGATTTCGGTTATTATTGGAGAATTATGCTCTTTGTTATTTATGCTTTATATGTTTAAAACGAAAAAGAGAATAAAACTAAGAGGCAAAGTGTTTGAGTATATCCAGTCCGGAAAAAATACGCTAAAAGAATTAATGTCGATTGCACTTCCTAGTACAGGGAGCAGACTTGTTGGATCAATTTCCAATTTTTTAGAGCCCATTTTAGTTTCCCAAAGCCTTGCTATTGCAGGGATTCAAACTGCTGTTGCAACGAAGCAATACGGGGAGCTAACAGGTTATGCTCTTCCACTGTTATTTTTACCGACGTTTATTACGCACTCATTAGCTATTGCTTTAGTTCCAAATATTAGTGAAGCTGACGCACGAAATAACCGCAAACTCATACATTACCGAATTCATCAAGCAATTCGCATTTCCTTTGCATCAGGTGCGATTGCAACAATAGTTCTTACCTTATACGCGGCGCCAATTTTATCATTTATGTATGATAGTGCCAATGCAAGTCGATTTCTAGTACTAATGGCCCCGTTTTTCCTGTTACTTTATATTCAGTTTCCATTAAATGCAGCATTACAAGCATTAGATTATGCCAAGCCTGCCATGTGGAACAGCATTATTAGTACAAGTGTGAAATTCGTCTTATTAATTGTTTTAGCAACGAATGAAGAATTTGGAATTATGGGGGCAGCACTTGCAATGTCTGTCGGTGTTGTTCTCGGAACAGTACTACATTTAGCAACTTTGATAAAAGTGATTGGGTTTAAAATACCTTGGATAGACATTATTAAAATGGTTGCATTATTGGGGATTTCTTGGTTAGTTGGTGATCGATTAAAGTATATTTTTATCGGGTTTGAAACGCAACTTCCAATATTCATGCTATTGTTAGTAACGATGACAGTGATATATATAGCCTTGTTGTTTGTGCTAAAGTTTATTACAAAAGATGAGCTGGAACAATTACCTTTTTTGAAGCGGTTTTTTTAGTGTGGGATTCACTTAATTCCGTACTCTTGCTTTTTTTTAGAAAGGACTCGTCAAAAAGTTCTTCTAAATTTCTTTCATCGTCTCCAAACTAAAAAGCTTGATGAGAACATAATTTCTCTTCAAGCTTTTTAGTACTTTATCAAATCTTAAACTGTTTCATCTTTTATATCAATATACCACTGGTCATTACTATCTACAGAACAAAATGAAATGGATTCTAACGAATGATAACCTTTAGAGGCAAGCATTTCCTTTAACCAATCTTTTGACTTCCTTAAGTCTTTTAAGGCTTTATCTTGTATTTTCCCATCAACGATTAATGGGATCACATAGCCCTTTTCCGAAATAGGTTGTTGATACTTTGATGATTTCTCGACAATGGATAACTTTCCAGACGGTTCTAAAATTGCAAATTCGACATCGTTTATACTTTTCGTTCCATTTTCTCTCAACTGCTGCATCAGGTCATTAAAGTTATACCGCTGCTTTCTCATTTCATGTTCGTCAATTTTCCCTTTCGACACAATGACGGAAGGCTTGCCCTCAAACCACCCTCTAAACAATCCACTTTTAAGTGATAACCACGCAGTGAATCTTTGGATTATTAATAACAAACCCATAGGAATGATGGAATGCAATAACGTAACACTTGGGTCTTCAATAGCAAAAACAGCCATTTCCGCAACCATAATAAATATAACTATATCTAAAAGACTTAACTCTCCTATTTCTCTTTTGCCCATCATTCGAAAAACAATGACAATCACTAAATATGTAATGATTGTTCGTAGCACGATTTTTCCAACATCCAGTTCCAAACAACACATCCCCTTAAAGGCTTCCTACTTTTTCTATTATTATTGCCTTAAAGGGAACAGTTATTCGAATTAAAGTGCTTCTTGGAATGGAAGTAAGTATCTTATGTAGATGTAGATGGTAGAAATAATTAAAGATACGATAACTAACGGAATACCGTACAATAGAAAGCGAACAAACGGGATTCGTTGCTTTGCTCCTTCAGCTAGGCCAGCAACAACAACGTTTGCGGATGCACCAATTAACGTACCATTGCCACCTAAACAGGCACCTAAGGCAAGTGACCACCACAAAGGATCTAAATTAGCCATTCCATATGATTGAAATTCTTTAATAACCGGAATCATTGCAGCAACAAATGGAATATTATCAACTATCCCTGAAAATAACCCTGATGTCCATAAAATGAGTAATGCTGTATAGGTAAGGTCCCCCTCTGTCATCCACATGATCCCTCTAGATAATTCATCAATCACACCTACTTCCTCTAATCCACCTACTAACATAAATAAACCAATAAAGAAGAACAGCGTGACCCATTCTACTTGTTCAAATATTTTTTCCGTTCCAGCCTCTTTCTCCGTCATTAAGAGTAGCAATAACGCCCCACAAACAGCAACTGTAGTCAATTCAATGTGAAAAACAGGGTGCAAGAGAAACCCAATGATTGTTAAAGACAATACAGTAATAGATTGATATAGCATTGGGGTTTTCTTTAAATAGTGTTCCCCTTCCATTTCCATTAACTGATTAACGAAACTTTCATCCTTAATTTTTAGCTGATTTTTGAAGAGAAAAATAACCGAAAAAATCATGACTAGAAAAATCAACAAAGAAATAGGTGCTACATTAACCAAAAAAGAAGTAAACGAAAGATGTTCTACAGCTTGACCAATCATAATATTTGGCGGATCACCTATTAACGTTGCAGTCCCACCAATGTTGGCACTAAAAATAATCGTCAGAAGGTATGGAAACGAATTTAATTCAAGTAATTTAGTCAACGTTAAGATGATTGGGACAAAAAGTAACACAGTAGTGACATTATCAAGAAGAGCAGATCCAATTGCAGTCATTAGTGATGAGCCAAACAACAACGGAATAGGTTTTCCTTTTACTTTCTGCGCAAATCGGATGGCAATAAATTCAAACAAACCTGTTTTCTTTGTAATGGATACGAGCACCATCATGGAAAATAATAGTGTCACAGTGTCCCAGTCTATATAATTGGAATAAGCATCCTCCCATTGATAAATACCGGTTAACAGTAGTAATGTTCCCCCTGAAAGGGCAACCAATGCTCGATTAATTTTTTCAGTCATAATAAAAAAATAACTAACCACAAAGACAGAAATTGCAATCGTAGATGACATATCTTGTCCCCTTTCAAGTAAAAAAAATTAACAACAATGTCCTTGATTTGACTTCATTTCACTACTACTAATGTATTCACAGAGTAGTAAAATATTTTATTCTATTTTATTTTTCTTCGAATAAAATGTAGCAATGGACAAACAGAGGAGGGAAAAAGATGGCAAAAACTCGAATGATTGCACTTGTTTACGGCTGGATTACTGTTTTAGCAGTTATGGTTTTTGCAAGCCTTGTTTTATCTTTATTGTTACGGTTTACTTCCCTGGGTGCGTCAACCATGACGTTGACTACGCTAATTGTTAGTATTATTGCACTCTTTGCTGGAGGATTAGTGGCTGGGTTAAAAGGTAAAGAGAAGGGTTGGATTCTTGGGGGACTTACTGGAATTGGTTTTACCGTTTTAATTCTATTATATCAATACCTTGGCTATAGCGGTGGATTTAATCTATCACAAATGTTACACCATGTTGGTTTTCTAGTTGCAGCATTAGTTGGTGGTGTCCTTGGTGTTAATATGAGTTCAGGACCAGCAGAAAAATAAGGCAAGCCTAAAGAAAACTCTATGTGGTGCTTATCCACATAGAGTTTTTAGTTTTTGTTACATGCGCAATAATTTTTAAAGTAACCTCAAAGCGGAGTGGACAGCTCTTGGATCTTTTTTCACTTTACTATCTTTTATGAATATGGATTAATCGCTAGTTTTTACATCTCTAATTGCTGAACGGTCGTATGTAAGTTTCGTACCATCCTGTACAGACAAAACAACAGAATCTTCATCTAACGAATGTACTGTTGCATGAAGACCACCAATTGTTACAATTTTGTCACCCTTTTTTAAGTCAGATTGCATTTGTCTAACTTTCTTCTGTTTCTTCTGCTGTGGGCGAATTAACAAGAAATAAAAGATAACAAACATTAAAATTATCGGTAACAGACTTACAATTGTTTCCATGAATTAACCTCCTTTTTTAAAAATTCTTTGCATTAGGCTTATTAAAACCATATTGTTCAAAGAATTCCTCTCTGAAATCACCAAGTCGATCTTCTTTAATAGCTTCTCGAACTTGCTCCATTAATTTTAACAGAAAATATAGATTATGGTAAGTAGTAAGTCTAAAACCGAACGTTTCATTACTCTTTATTAAATGCCTAATATATGCCCTTGTATAGTTTCTACACACATGACAGTCACAATTGTGATCGAGAGGAGTAAAATCTCGGGCAAATTTAGCATTTCTTACTACCAATCTTCCTTCTGAGGTCATACACGTACCGTTACGAGCAATTCTTGTAGGTAAAACACAATCAAACATGTCAATGCCCCTGATAGCACCGTCAATTAAAGAATCTGGTGAGCCAACTCCCATTAAATAACGGGCCTTGTTATCAGGTAAAAGTGGGGTCGTGAAATCCAATACTTTATTCATAATATCTTTAGGTTCACCTACAGATAACCCCCCGACTGCATATCCTGCAAAGTCCATTGATGTTAGATCTCTTGCACTCTGCTTGCGTAATTCTTCATATTCCCCGCCCTGTACAATACCAAACAACCCTTGGACATCAGGCCTATCATGAGCTGTCAAACAACGCTCAGCCCACCTGCTTGTTCGTTCTACAGATTGTTTCATATAATCAAAGGTGGCAGGGTATGGTGGACATTCATCAAATGCCATCATTATATCGGAGCCTAACGAATTTTGGATTTGCATCGCTTTTTCTGGCGATAAGAATAATTTCTCACCACTAATATGGTTTCTAAAATGGACACCTTGTTCTTCTATTTGGCGTAAGTCACTAAGACTAAAAACTTGAAATCCACCAGAATCAGTTAGAATAGCTCCATCCCAGTTCATGAATTTGTGTAAACCACCTGCCTCCTCAACGATGTCCTCACCGGGTCTGAGCCACAAATGATATGTGTTTGATAATATGATTTTAGCGTTCATCTGCTCCAATTCTTCTGGGCTCATCGTTTTAACTGTAGCAAGTGTACCAACCGGCATAAAAATAGGTGTTTCAAATGTCCCATGAGGAGTATGTACTTTTCCTAACCTTGCACCTGTTTGCTTACAGGTTTTAATTAATTCATAGGTGATTGCTGGCATAATCCTTCCCTTTCTAAGAAAAGCAAAAGAGCGCCTTGCTCTTCGCTAGACTTCTCCTGAATTTATTACTTTTTCAACTTTCTCACACAATTCTATAAAATGAGCATGGCATCGCCAAAACTAAAAAACCGATATCGTTCCTTCACAGCCTCTTCATATGCTTCTAGCGTAAAAGCTTGTCCAGCTAAAGCACTGACTAACATAATCAACGTTGATTTTGGTAAATGGAAATTTGTTAATAAGCCGTCAATGGCTCTAAATTGATACGGTGGATAAATAAAAATGTCTGTCCATCCACTTGTTGAAACAAACTCTCCATTATTGTCCCTAGCTATAGTTTCTAGTGTTCGAGTCGAAGTCGTCCCGACAGCGATAATTTTCTTCTTTTTTCTTTTGACATCATTGAGCAGCTCTGCCGTTTCACTAGACATATGGTAAAATTCTGAATGCATATCATGTTCCTCTATCTTATCAACACTAACAGGTCTAAATGTACCTAAACCAACATGTAGGGTGATAAATGCAATATTTACACCTTTTTCCTTTATTTCATCAAGTAGACTCGTAGTAAAGTGAAGACCAGCAGTTGGTGCAGCAGCAGAACCTTCTTCTTTAGCATAGACTGTTTGATACCTATTTCGGTCTGACAATTGTTCCTTAATATATGGTGGTAGTGGCATTTCACCGAGTTGATTCAGTACTTCGTAAAAGATCCCTTTATAATGAAACGTAAGAATTCTTCCTCCATGTGCTAGTTCCTTTTCACATTGAGCTGTTAAAAGACCATCTCCAAATGAAATGATTGTCCCTTCTTTTACTCTTTTGGCAGGTTTAACAAGTACTTCCCATTGATCATTATCTTTTTGATGAAGTAATAGTACCTCAACTTTCCCTCCTGTATCTTTTTTACTACCAAATAGACGGGCAGGTAATACCTTGGTATTGTTTAAAACCAAGCAATCACCAGCTTCTAGATAATCAAGAATATTTGAAAAATAGCTATGATTAATCGTTTGGGTTTGTCTATCCATTATCAATAACCGGGAAGAAGTCCTATCTTTAAGTGGTGTTTGAGCTATTAGCTCTTCCGGTAAGTGAAAATCAAAATCATTTATATCCATCTCGTTCTCCTCCACTTTGGCATAAGTATTTATACCTATTTTATCTGGGTTATAATAATCGGTGTTTGTATATTTAACAATTCCCCACTCACAACACACCTGTTTACTTAAACCGGCCAATAATATAAAAAATGGCAGATAAAATGATACTTACTACAATCGAGGTCATAATTGGAAAATGTAGGGAAAAGTTTCCCCTTTTTATACTAATATCGCCTGGTAACTTTCCGATTATTCCCCAAATTAAACCAATCAAAATAAAAACTACGCCTAAAATTATAAATATTTTACCAAATTCATTCAACTTGGCCGAACCTCCCGGTTAAAATGTTGATAGGCTTTACTTGTTACCTGTCTTCCCCGTGGTGTTCGCTGAATAAATCCCATTTGTAATAAATAAGGTTCATAGACATCTTCAATTGTTTGAGACTCTTCTCCAATCGTTGCAGCAATGGTATCAAGACCAACTGGACCACCATGAAATCCATCTATTATTGTCAATAACAGTTTATGGTCTATATGATCTAACCCGGCTGGGTCTACTTGTAACATTTCTAATGCTTGTTTCGTTGTTTCTAATGAAATTTCCTTTTCACCAGATACTTGTGAAATGTCCCTCACTCGCTTTAATAACCGATTAGCAATCCGAGGTGTCCCTCTAGATCTTTTTGCAATTTCAATCGCGGCCTGCCTTATAATGGAGACATTAAAAATCTCTGCTGTACGTTCTACAATAGCACATAAGTCTTTTGTTTCATAAAATTCTAAACGACTCAGCACGCCAAATCGATCTCTTAGTGGAGCTGTCAACAATCCAGCACGTGTTGTTGCTCCAACAAGCGTGAAAGGTGGTAAATCAAGTCGGACTGACCTTGCACTCGAACCAGACCCTATGATAATATCCAGACAAAAATCTTCCATTGCGGGATATAATATTTCTTCTACCGACCTTGGCAGACGGTGAATTTCGTCAATAAATAAAACATCACCTGCTTCTAAAGAAGATAAAATGGCAGCTAAATCACCTGCCCTTTCAATGGCAGGCCCAGAAGTAGTTCGAAATTGAACATCCATTTCGTTAGCAATGATCGACGCAAGAGTTGTTTTTCCAAGTCCAGGAGGGCCGTATAACAACACGTGATCAAGTGGTTCATTTCTCAATTTCGCCGCTTGAATAAAAATACTTAAATTATTTTTAGCTTTATCCTGTCCGATATATTGCTTTAACGTACTAGGGCGCAAACTCAATTCAATGGATGCATCTTCATCTTGAAGTTGGCTTGAGATCATTCGGTCTTCCATGTAAATACCTCCTTCCTTTATTTCATAAGTAAGGCTAAACCTCTGCGCACAAGGTCATCTGTTGATTCTAACGCTTCATTCTTAAGTTTTGGAACAATCGATTTGATTTCCTTTTCAGAGTACCCTAATGATTTTAATGCTTCTAATGCTTCATTTACAGCCTTATTTGAACTTTCTTGATTTGAATCGGTATTTACCTTGTCTTCTGATTGGATAGAAAAGTCAAATGGTAGTTTCCCTTTCAAGTCTAAAATCATTTGACGTGCAGTCTTTTTACCTACACCTGGAAAACCTGTGAGAAACTTTTCGTTTTCCTCTTCTATTGCTACCACAAATTCATTCACTCCTACGGTAGCTAAAATAGCCAGGGCTCCTTTTGGTCCAATTCCCGAAACGTTTAATATTTTAGAAAATAATAACTTATCGTCCGGGTGTTTAAATCCATAGAGTACTTGGGTATCTTCTCGAACGTAATGGTAAGTATAAACAATTACTGTTTCTTTCCACTTGTCTTGAAAATAAAAAGGATTTGGACAAATAATTTCATAGCCAACTCCATTTGCTTCTACTATGATAGCATTTTCGTTGATTACTTCAAGGCCACCTTTTATGTATGCAATCATTTAGTTTCCCCCCGCCTTCGCTTTCTTTATCATTATTTTAGCATGCAATCGTATGTTCGTATATTCTCGTGTAACTACCTAGAAATCTACTTGGCTATTTTATAATATACTAGCAGCACGGTTTAAACAAAACCTTTCACAAAAAGACCCGCATCCAAAGGTGCGGGTTATTACCGTTATTAACTGTTTAACTGTCGTGTTACTTGTTTATATGAGTCTAATACAAATCGATAAACTTCTTTCGTATCAATTTTAATACCAGCTTTTAACTGCTTTGCTTGATTACTTTCTAATTCACTTGTATCGATTTGATAAAAAGATTCTATGATTTGCTCATCTTCCGGCTTTCCTTCGAATATAGTCAAAATATCATTTTTCAACCCAAAGTAGCCATTTTCCTTTAAGTATGGTGAAATGTCCGCAATATCTTGTTTAAAAACAATTTCCCCTTGATGTTGCTCGACCAACTGCCAATCTTGATAGTTCGCCCAGAAATCTTCCATAGACCATATCGTCTCTTTAAACGTACTCTCCTCTACTCGTCCATCAAGATAATATTTTTGAAGCGTAATTTCAATCTCAAGCGGGTCTTGTTGAAAAGTAGAATTATTATTTTCTGTTACCGAGCTTTCTTTTTGCTTTTGTTCATCTTGAGCCTGTTGGTCTTGAGCATCGGCTGAAATAGCTACCCCACTTACTAGCATTACATAAAATAGAGCAAGAAGGAACAACTGCTTTTTCATTCCCGTTCACCTCAATTAGTATTAAATTTAAACATGGAAAGATTTGTTTTCATTTAACTAAGTTAAAAGTTTAAAAACAATTCCTTTAGTAAAAGTTTCACCAAAATAAACAAATCTATCCATATAAATTTATTGGTGCATAGGCGCCGAATCTGGACGAGGCTAACTTGTTACCCGCAAAGAAAAATCCTTTGCCACAATGTAGCAAAGGATTTTTCCGTTTTTGTCATTGGGATAGCCAAATTTAATCATTTCCCTTTGGAAATCTTGCTTGTCTATCCTTCAGTTCATTCCAGTAGACATCATCAGTCCAGACGATTACCTCTTTATCTGTTACAATTTTACTTGCTGTACGATAGATTTGCTCTTTGATTTGCTCAATTCCAGTACTATACTCTTCTTGGTCCAACATTACAGATACGAAAACTTTATCCTCTGTTGAATATACCTGTGATAATTTTACAGCTTCTATACGATTGACTGCATTACCTACCTTGATGGACTCCTCACTATAAAAACCATTTTCACTATTGTTCGATTCTGGTCTATTAAGGTCTGTAAGATAACCATCAAGCAGTTGATCAGCATCTTCTGATTCACGCCCATAGTTCGTCTGATTTGCTTCTAGCCGGTTTATTTCTTCTTGCTTCGTATTGTAGGCAAGTGGACTATTATCCGTACTATTATCCATATCACCTATCTTACCATTGTTCGCTCCTTCTTGGGCAAGGCAACCGACAAGAGAAACGCTTAGTAAAAGAGGCAAGAAGGCAACGACAACAATTTTATTCATAATTAAAACCTCCTTTATTACTATCATCTAATAAAGGAGGTTTTTTTAATCTGTTAGTTATAGGAAATTAGAAGGATTCAGGTGCTTTTGCCATCTCTCGTTTATGCGCAGAATTACGATGGAGACGCTCAATGATTTGTTGATCTTTTTCAGGAATTTTCTCACCCTTTAAGTACTTATCAATCATGTCGTAACTCGTACCCATTTCGTTCTCATCTGTTTGACCTTCCCAAAGACCAGCACTAGGCTGTTTGTTAATGATCTCCTCGGGCACATCCAGAAAGTTTGCCATCTCGCGCACTTCACCCTTAGTCATGTGAACTAATGGAACAAGGTCAACACCACCATCACCAAATTTAGTGAAATATCCAGTATGCCATTCTGCCGCATTATCCGTCCCGACAACAAGGTACTGATGGTTCGTTGCTATCGTGTACAAGGTACTCATGCGTAACCTTGCACGTAAATTAGCATCTGCCAATTGTTGCTTTGCTTTATCTAATGTTTGGTTACCGTCTAATTGCTTCACTATTGTAGAAAACAACAAATCATGGGATTCAGTTAAATCCACTGTAATGGTATCAATCCCAGCACGTTCGATCACTTTTTGTGCATGCTCCATATCTTGCGGATTGCTTTTACAAGGCATAATTACACCAAGTGATTGATCAGGAGCTGCCCTTTTAATCAAATTTGTTACAACAGCTGAATCAATTCCTCCGCTTACTCCTACTAACAACCCTTTTACACCAGCATCTTTTATTTGTTGTTGTAACCACTGAACAAGTTGATCTACTCTATCCTGCATGAACATTGTCCCCTTCCAACCTAATAATTATTATAATAGCATACGATCAACTGCTTCGACAAATCGCCTCCTCTTCTCCCAGTTATTGGAAAGGTTATCTAAATAATAAAAGATTTTTTCCATACTTGGCTTTTTCTGTAAAAATGTCCACCACTCTCTAATAAGGTCAGAAGGAATGGTAATTCCGTACAACCAAAGGTTAATATCTTGCTTATTTGTTAGGGAACAATACCCAAGCAATTGGTCAATATCCCATTGAATAAATGGTAAAAAACGCTGACCGAGCTGTATGTGATCATAAAGCAGTGGAGACAATGACAATAAATCAAAATCAATTAAATGGACTGCTCCATCTCTATCCCTAATAAAATTATGTGAGGCCACATCGCCATGAATCCATGTCCAATTTCTCATTGCGTTATGTTCCAAATCAAACCAATGAAAATTTTCAAAATGGGAAAGCCTGGATTCTGTAGTGCTTAATAGGTCAAGGTAAAGTGTTGAAAAACCTGATTTCCTCATGGTTGATTCAGTGTATTTTAACTTGGTTATTCTTTTGGTCCATTTTACATAAAGCGGATGACGTAAAATCGGTTGTTTAATTTTTGTTCCTTCCGCAAGCCCATGAAATAGTTTAACTGTTTCCAACGCTTGTTGCCTGTCAACCTCTGAAGAAAAATGTAAGGTTTCACCGTTTATAAAGGGAGCAATTGTCCAGACTTTTTCATCCCAGACCATCCATTCCTCGCCGTGTGGAAACGGAACAAATTTGTTGATGTGCTTGGATTCGTTAAGCTGTTTAAAAAATCGCCACTGTTGCACAACTACACTCAAGGAATTATTCCCTTTTAAAATATATACTTTCCCATTTGCCGTTTTAATCTGATACACATTTTCTTTGATAGGATAAATTGAAACTACTTTCATACCAGCTTTCTGTTTTAGAAAGGAAGAGAGACGATCCTGGTACGAATCGTCTCTTTCACTCCACCTATTCATTTCCACCATTTTCTTTTTTATGTCGATATTTTTGATTAAGATTATAACCTTGCTGCTCGGGATACCATGTTCCATGCATTGGAACTGGGTATGGTTGTGCTGCTCCATATCCAGGTGACAAATACCCCTGATTTCCTGGCATATAGCCATTAAATCCTTGTGGATAGCCTGTAGGAACGAATGGACTATAACCACCAATCCCAGGATTGGAATTGCCAATTGGACCAAAATCACCTGCTTGAGGATAACTACTAGTAAGATTAGGGTAACCTAAACCATAAGAAGAGACCCCATCAGTCCCAGGGTAGGTTCCGGGAATATCCCCATTTTTATAGCTTTGATCTTGTTGGTACATACCAGCTAAATGGCTAGGCATTTGTGGCATTTCTAAGCTGGATGATGACTCCATTACATCTTCATGGAACGGTTGTGTTTGATACGGTGTTCCGGCACCGTAACCTTCAGGATAACTTACCCCTGGGTTTGTCATTTGATAATGCGGTTGTGCAGGATACACTTGTGCTGGATTGTTTTGAACATGTTGAACTGGTTTTTGTAATGCATACGGTACATTCGGTGTTGGTTTATGCGAACCACAGCAAGGTTTTGATGGATAATACTGCACTGGTGGAGCAACTTGCTGATAACCATAGTGCGGATTAACTGGAACTGTTGGAGGACTTGGAACTTGATGTGATGGTATACTAGCTGGTTGATATGGTGCATTTTGATAACTGATTTTTTCTTTTTGATATTGCGGAACCTCTGGTATATTAAGCTCACCATATCCTTCATTTTCTAATGGTGGCAAATTAGGAATGTTTACAGGTTTCATCGGTAATTTTTCTTTTTCCTTCATTGGTTTCTTATGGTCATCTTCCTTCATTACTGGTGTTGCTTTCTTAGACGTATCTTTGTACGGGGTCTTAACTTCTGGTGTGTCTTTTGTTGGTATTTTTTTCATTTCTTTTTCTAGAGGTGGTTGCTTTGCTTCATTATTCTTTTTCTTATCTTCTTTTCTGACTAGTTTTGAATGTGTCGGTATTTTGATTTTCATTCCTGGCATGACTTTATCTGGGTCTGATAAATGACTATTTTCTTTTTTAAGCTCATCGAAATCAACTCCATATTGTTGCGCTAATTCACGCAGCGTTTCACCTTTTTGAGCGACATGAATTTTCACCACTGAAACTCCCTTCTATGTTTGATACTTTTTACATGCTGGGTAAACATAATAGAATAAGTCACTACCAACATATGCGAATTACCCAAAATGTTGATTAAAAAATTAAAAGTAAAGACAAAATAACATAAAAAAAGAATAAAAAGGGTATGAAATCTAAGGAGACTTAATACCCTTTTTGATTTAAATAATATTAGGAGTGTTCTAGCATCCTTTGGAGCGCTAATTTAGCAAAATCTGCTGTTTGTTGATCAACGATAATTTGATTAATCACATTTCCGTTATCTAATTGTTCAAGCGTATAGAGCAAGTGCGGTAAATCAATTCTATTCATAGTCAAACACGGACACATAAAAGGGTTTAAGGACACGATTTCTTTATCAGGGTGTGCTTTAATCAGTCGATTAACAAGGTTCATTTCTGTTCCGACTGCCCATTTACTTCCCTTTGGTGCCTGCTCAATTCTATCTATAATATATGTTGTTGAGCCTGCATAGTCTGATTGATCTACGACTTCTCTACTGCACTCAGGGTGAACAAGAATATTCATATCGGGTTTTTCTGCCCTTATTTTTTCAACATTTGCAACAGTAAAATTTTCATGGACAGAACAGTGACCTTTCCACAAAATTACTTTTACTTGTTCTAGGTCCCCTTCATATTCAAAAGAAGTTGTATTCGGATTCCAAACTGCCATTTGATTTAAAGGCACACCTAAGTCATAGGCAGTATTTCGACCGAGATGCTGGTCGGGCAAAAACAATATTCGTTCCTTTTGCTTAAAGGCCCACGTCACCATTTCTTTTGCATTGGAAGAGGTTACTGTTGCTCCTCCACGTTCCCCAACAAACGCTTTGATAGCTGCCGTGGAGTTCACATAAGTTAATGGAAGTACGCTATCTCCGAATGTCGCTTGAATCACTTTCCAGCTTTTTTCTGTCTGTTTAATAGTGGCCATATCGGCCATCGAACAGCCTGCTCGCATATCAGGTAAAATAACTTTTTGATTATCATTCGTCAAAATATCTGCTGTTTCTGCCATAAAGTGAACGCCACAAAAAACAACATACTCAGCAAGTGTATTTTCAGCAGATACTTGAGCAAGTTTTAGTGAATCCCCGGTTGCATCTGCAAATTGGATGACCTCATCTTTTTGATAGTGGTGTCCAGGTATGAATAACTTTTTCCCAAACTTTTGTTTTATAGCTCGAACTCTTTTTACCATTTCTTGATGACTTAACTCTTTATATCGATTTGGCATTTGTTGACTAGACTGTTGCAATGTTTCTAATATATTCATTTACATTCCCCTCTCTCTTTTACATCCAAGCTAATATCTAAAGCTTTAACAGAGTGCGTCAACATACCTAATGAAATGTATTGGACTCCGCTATCTCGATACAATGAGATATTGTCTATCGTGATATTTCCTGATACTTCAGAGATGATGGAACTAGGAATAAGCGGAACCAATTCTTTCACTTTTTCCGGTGAACAGTTGTCTAACATGATTACATCCACACCTACATCCACTGCCTCAAGTAGCTGTTCTTTATTTTCTGTTTCTACCTCAATCTTGACCATGTGACCTAGTGATTTCCTTACTCTTTGGACCGCCTCCGTTATCGAGCCACAAAACGCAATATGATTGTCCTTGATCATTATTCCATCATCAAGACCAAATCGGTGATTAAAGCCGCCTCCACATGTAACAGCATATTTTTCATACATACGCAGTCCTGGTGTTGTTTTTCGTGTATCACATATCCTCGTATAATCACTATTCAACGTTTTAACAGCCAAGTCCGTCAGGGTTGCAATTCCACTCAGACGTTGTACGAGATTGAGAATGACTCGCTCTCCTGTTAACAAAGTTCGTACATTGCCGTATACAGATGCGATAAGATCACCTGAATAGACTGATTCTCTATCTTTTTTTAAAGTCGTTATTTTAACATCAGGGTCTAATAGATGATAAACCTCTGAAATGATTCGACAGCCAGCTAAAGTCCCTTCTGCTTTAGCAACAAAATGTCCTTCCCCTATAGCATCTTCAGGAAAAATTAATTCACTTGTAACATCTCTATCTCCAATGTCCTCAATCAGAAATTGGTGTAAACTCTCTCTTAATTTTAACCTGTTCATTTTCCCACTCCTGTCATAGCAACTATAGTCTCCTTGTTTTGTTGCTCAATATGCTTATTTTGCCAATTGTTGTCGTTACTTACTGGATAATCACTCCGGTAGTGAGCACCCCTACTTTCTGTTCTTTGCAGTGCTGAGGTTACAATTAACCAACATGTAGTTAGCAAATTTATCTGATTATGTTCATCTAAGGTAAAAGTAAAAGTTTGTTCATTCGTAAACATTTGGAAAGAAAACTTCTCTATCCATGATTTAGCATAGAGCAAGTCTTTCTCACAACGTTCAATCCCAACATACTTAGACATGATAGCCCTTACCTCTTCAGTTGTCGGTAAAGGTGGCCGCTTCACGTTAGCATTCCCTCTTGAAGCAGGACTGCTTACTCGAACCTTACGATTGGTGCATGCCATTAAATAGTTTCCTAGCAGATTTGAATATACCAATCCTTCTAATAAAGAGTTGCTTGCTAATCGATTGGCCCCATGGACACCATTATTCGCAACTTCACCGATGGCATAGAGTCCTTTTACGGTGGTTAACCCTAACAAGTCCGTCTTTACTCCCCCCATACAAAAATGCGCACCAGGAGCTACAGGAATTCTGCCATCTTTTGTCGATATGTTAGCTTGTTCACATAAGGAGGTAATTGTTGGAAACTTATGCTCGAAATCATTTATCATCGAAATATCAAGAAATACCTCTTTCCCTTGTTTCACGTATCGGTGAATTTCTCTCGCGACGATGTCTCTAGGTGCTAAATCTAACAGCGGGTGCACCCCATTCATTATCGAGGTTCCATCCTTTAATCGAAGTATTGCTCCTTCACCGCGGACAGCTTCTGAAACTAAGCCGTAACATTGCCCTTTGCTGCAAAGCATTGTTGGATGAAATTGGATAAATTCCATGTCGGTTATTTTTGCTCCTGCACGATAGGCAAGCGCAATACCATCCCCCATGACAGATGGATCGTTAGAAGTTACCTGATAAACGGCGCCACAACCACCCGTAGCTAAAACGATATGATTGGCATAATAAGTGGAAAATTCATTTGCTTTATTACATGTAATTACTCCCAAGCACTGATTATCTTCGACGATTAATTCTACAGCAGTTGCTTCTTCCATGATTGTTACATTTCCAGAAATTCGATTAATTAGAAAGTCCATCAACCTTTTTCCTGTCGAGTCCCCACCTGCGTGTAAGATTCTTCGTTGTTGATGTGCTCCCTCTTTCCCGAGCAAGAATTTTCCTGATGAATCCTGATCAAACAAAAAACCTTTATTCATTAATTGTTCTATAACAATTGGACCGCTATTAACTAGTGTTTCGACAGCTTGCTCATCATTGAACTTGCAACCGGCAACAATCGTATCCATATAGTGTTTCTCACAATTATCATTTGGATCTACCACACAAGCAATTCCCCCCTGTGCCCTAATTGAATTACTATTGCGTATCGATGATTTTGTTAAAACAATCACATTTTTATTGTCACGAATTTTATCTGCTAAAGTTAAAGCTGCCAGACCACAACCAATAATAATAACTGTTTCTTTTTCGATCATCCACACCACCTACCCAGTTGTCTTTACACCTATATTTACACATAAATATATAGATGACAAGACTTTTTTTTGTGATAGTATGATAGTTAAGGGATATTGGTTAGAAAAAAACTTTGATACGAGAGGGATTCGCCTATGATATATTTAGATTATGCCGCAACTACTCCAATTAGCGAAACAGCGTTACACGTTTTCAACGAGGTTTCTAGACGATATTTTGGAAATACAAATAGCTTACACGACACAGGGACATCTGCAAAAACACTATACGAAAACTGCAAACGACAATTGGCACAATTAATTGGCGGAGAACCTTCTGCGCTCCACTTCACTAGCGGGGGCACTGATGGAAATCAGAAGGCAATTGAAGCATTACTCCATGCGGCAAAGTCAAAAGGAAACCATATTATCACAACGGCTCTAGAACATAAATCAATAGTAAATTATCTCAGTTATCTTGAAGCAAATGATGGGTATGATGTTTCCATTGTACCAGTAGACACAAACGGGATAGTCGACATCAATGAATTGAAGAAATACATCAAAAAGGAAACTGTTTTAGTATCGATTCAACATGCAAATTCTGAAATAGGTGTTATTCAGCCTATTAGTCAAATTGGTACGTTATTAAAAGAGAAAGGAATACTGTTTCATTGTGACTGTGTCCAAACTTTCGGAAAAATACCAATAGATGTTAACCGGTTATTGGTCGATAGTTTAACAGTATCAAGCCATAAAGTATATGGCCCAAAGGGTGTTGGTGCAATCTACTTAACCCCCTCGATTGAAAAGCTTGACCTTGCAGCATTAAAATTACCTTATTCAGGTACAATTAATCTACCGGGGATTGCTTCTTTTGTTGCAGCCGCACAAGAGACGACAGAACTAATGGAAGAGGAGTATTCACGTCTACATCAGTTACGTGCGTATTTCACAGACCAACTTTTACAGCGCCAATTGGATGTAGAGGTAATCACTACTCACGATCAATTGCCACATATTATTGGATTAATAATAGGAAAGATCCAAGGGGATTATGCCATGTTAGAATTGAACCGATATGGCATAGAAGTTTCGACAGGAAGTGCGTGTACCGCCGGGATGCAGGAGCCTTCAAAGACTTTACTCGCCATCGGGAAAGATAAAACAAAAGCAAAACAATTTATTCGTTTATCTTTAGGAAGGAGTACCTCTAAAAATTCGCTTAATGACGTAATTAAAACCTGCGCAAAAATTATCCAATCTTTTAGTTAGGAAGGAAAAATGAACAATGAAAAATAAGAATAAAGTTTTAGGAGAAGATCGTAAGTCATTAATCTTAAAATGGTTAAAAGAACAAAATCGTCCAATAACAGGTGGAGAACTAGCCGAGCTAACTAATGTAAGTAGACAAGTGATTGTCCAAGATATTTCGGTACTAAAGGCAAAAAACGAACCAATTATCGCAACCAGTCAAGGCTATATTTATTTACAAGATAATCATCGTCCAACCCAATATGAACGAGTAGTTGCATGCAAGCACGCACCTGATCAAACAAGGACAGAATTGGAACTACTTGTTGATCACGGAGTAACTGTTAAAAATGTAATTATTGAACATCCTGTATACGGAGATTTGGAAGCATCTATCATGGTTAGTAATCGAACAGAAGTTGATCAGTTCATCAAAAAAATAGATGAGACAAATTCCCCCTACCTACTACAACTAACAGATGGCATCCATCTTCACACACTTGTAGCGGACTCTAATGATAAATTGGACCTTGCATATAAAGCACTAACGGAAGCAGGTATGATTTTAGAGGAATAAGGATTACGTCATTGTTTCCTTATTATACCAAGAGTTTAGGCCATCGAGCAAAAGACTATTTTTACTAATTAAAAATGAGTCAGTAGCAACTTAGTTTAAGCTAACTGACTCACCTTCATTATTAGGGAATAGGGTCGTGATGTGATTTATCCTATTTCCTTTCATCTTTACTACGATTCATAAAAATAGTACGGATAACTCCCCAAAATTTCAATCGAACAGCCAATCGCTTCTAATTCAGCAATTGAATTTGGAATAAGGATGTCATCCCATTTTTTTTCAATATCTACAATAAAGAAATAATTTCCTAATCCAGTCTTCATCGGTCGAGATTCAATTTTTGATAGATTTATTCCACGCCATGCAAACGCCGATAGCACTTGGTGAAGGGCGCCTGGATGGTCCGTTGGTAAAGTAATCATCAAGGTTGTTTTATACCCTTTCACCTTTAACTTTCTTGGAGAGTGGTCGGTATCACCTTTATGTAAAATAACAAACCTTGTATGGTTATTATCAAAATCATGAATATCCTTTTTCACAATTGTCAAACCGTATTCCAATGCAGCAAGGTGATTACCAATTGATGCAATATTTAATTCTGGGTGTTCACTAACATATTGTGAAGCAGCACCAGTTGACGTCGCATATTCAACACTAGCTCGTTTCAACTCAGCGTGTAAAAAGCGATGACATTGTGCAATTGCATGTGGATGAGAGTATACTTTCTCAATTTCTTTCCAATTATGTTGATTGTCCAGATGCACCATTAAGTGTTGTCTAATTGGGACATCAACTTCTCCGATAATCTTTAGTCTTTTCTTTTGAATAATATAGTCAATCGTTAAATTAACTGATCCTTCAATTGCATTTTCTAAAGGAACCACCGCATAGGTCACATGACCTTGGTCTACTGCATCAATACACTCTGGGATTGTCGTATAGCTATATTTTTTCTCTCCGTTAAACAATGCATCAACCGCTACTTTCGTAAATGTCCCTTTTGGTCCAAGGTAACCAATCTTATGACTCATTCCATATCCCCCCTAGCTAAGCCCCCGTACTAAGAATCTCGACTTTATCAACAAATTGTAATTGTTTTAATTCCTGTAACAATGTTTCCATTGACACAGACATTCCTACTGTATTTAACGAAATTGTCACATTGGCTTTTCCCTGGAGCGGTATTGTTTGATGAATTGTTAAGATGTTCCCGCCCGCACCTGCGACAGTTGCTAATAATTTTGATAACGTGCCAGCTTGGTCTTCTAAGTGAAAGAAAAGAGTTATCATTTTCTCTTTCACCATCGCTTGAAATGGAAAAACTGCATCTCTATATTTGTAGAATGCACTTCGAGACAAGCCTACCTGCTTAACCGCATCAAATACAGATTCTACTTTTCCCCTCTCTAGAAGTTCTTTTGCTTCGATGGTTTTACGCATAGACTCAGGTAAAAAATCACTGCGTACTAAATAAAATTTCTCATCCTTCTCAGCCATCTGCATTCCCCTTTTTGTTCAGAACAGTATTAACCAACGATTTCTCCATTTCTCATTTCCAAAAATTGTCTACTCCCTCTAAAATGCTTTATTTCTAAAAGAAGTAATCAGGAGAGGTTTACTGCGCAGCGTATTGCTTATTCTACAAATTCAAATTCATAATCTAAAAGACGTACCGTATCACCATCAACTGCACCCCGTTCACGAAGTGCTTCGTCAACTCCCATTCCCCTCAATTGACGAGCAAATCTACGAATCGATTCGTCGCGGTTGAAATCAGTCATCTTAAACAACTTCTCTAGCTTTATGCCAGAAAGGACGAATGCTCCGTCAGGGTCTCTTGTGATATGGAACTCTTGCTCCTCTTTCTGGTGTCGATACACAACTCTTTCATCTTTTTCTTCTAGTGGAGTAGTATCTTTCGGAATACTATCGAGTTTATCTGCAACGGAAAATAATAATTCTCTAATTCCTTCGTGCGTAACAGTTGAAATTGGGAAGATTGGATATTCATCCTTTACCTTTGCTTTAAAAGCTTCCAAATTTTCCTCTGCGTGAGACAGATCCATTTTGTTTGCTGCGATAATTTGCGGGCGACTAAGTAAGGTTTTATCGTATTCACTTAATTCATTATTAATAGTGATCAAATCCTCATACGGGTCTCTTCCTTCAGTCCCACCCATATCAATAACATGAACAATCACTCGTGTTCTTTCCACGTGCCTTAGAAATTGATGACCTAACCCAATTCCCTCGTGTGCACCTTCGATTAATCCCGGTAAATCAGCTAAAACAAAACTACGTTGGTCTTCTGTTTCCACTACACCAAGGTTTGGGGCAAGGGTTGTAAAATGATAATCAGCTATTTTAGGTCTTGCAGCACTTACAACTGACAATAAAGTTGACTTTCCTACACTTGGAAAACCGACTAATCCAACATCAGCAATTAATTTAAGTTCGATTTGAATATTTCTTTCTTTACCTGGTTCCCCGTTTTCTGCAATTTCAGGAGCTGGGTTTCGTGCTGAGGCAAACCGAGTGTTACCTCGTCCACCTCTTCCACCTTTTGCAATCACTGCTCGTTGTTTATGGTGAATTAAATCGGCGATTACCTCGCCAGTCTCTTCATCCCGAACAGTAGTCCCTGGTGGAACAGGTAATACTAACGGTTCAGCATTTTTACCATGCTGACTTTTACTCATTCCGTTTTCCCCACGTGGCGCCTTGAAATGTCTTTTATATCGAAAATCCATGAGTGTGTTAAGACCTTCGTCGACTTCAAAAACGACGTCGCCACCATTTCCACCGTCACCACCAGCTGGTCCACCCATTGGAACATATTTTTCTCTGCGATAGGCGACAAGACCATTTCCGCCATCGCCTGCCTTTACATATACTTTGACTTGATCTACGAACATTCCAAATTTCACCTCTTTAACTGCACATTAATGTTACTGTACAAATCGATAGTTTGTCCTGACTGGACACAAGTTGTATGTTGCTAAATTCCTTTATTTCTGCTAATTTTCGTTCAAGTAAATCAACATCTAGAAATTCACCTGAAAAAGATAGTACAACAAGCGTAGCATCTTCATTATTTGCATCCTTGATAAATTTTATCACACCTGTATACAGCTCCATTTTATCCGTGAAGCGCTCCAGTGTATCCATGAATAGGACAAGATTTTGATGAAGGATGTCATCGTATTTGGAAAGATTATGATTTGTTTCTATTTGATAATCCATTCGAAAATTATCATATTTCCAATTAAACTGAATGATCCACAAGGCCGTTTTCACTATGGCAAGGCTTTCAAGCATCCGTTCTTTATTAGCCTCCACCATTTTTTCTTTCAATTTCGCTTCAACCTTTTCCATTTTACCCATAGATGCATACCCTAATAGCAGTTGAACATCATTTAACCAGTCATGCCGGTAATGTCTTAAAAGATCAATCATTTCTTCTTCCTTGTTCACTTTTCCAGTCCTCCCTAGGCATTAAGCAAATTATAGCAAAAATTAATGTATTAGAAAAATAAAGTGGCATTTATCATCTATCAACTGCATGAAACTAACGAGGGGCATTTTACAAAAGATAGTCTAAAAAATCGGAGGAGCTGAAGACATAGCTAACTTTAGATGTTATCTACATCATCGGATTATATAATTTCCTAGACAACAATTAAAAAGGACTCTAACCAAAAGGCTAGAGTCCTTCATGTTTACATTTAAGCTTCTTGAGCTACTGGGTACACGCTCACTTTTTTGCGGTCGCGTCCTAAGCGCTCAAATTTTACAACACCATCAATAGTAGCATATAGTGTATCATCGCCACCACGACCAACGTTTGCTCCAGGGTAAACCTTTGTACCGCGTTGACGGTAAAGAATAGAACCACCAGTTACGAATTGTCCATCAGCACGTTTTGCACCAAGACGCTTCGATTCTGAGTCACGTCCGTTCTTTGTACTACCTACCCCTTTTTTCGATGCGAAAAATTGTAAATCTAAACGTAGCATTGCGTTGCACCTCCTTATTTATTAAAGATGGATATATACTGTCCATAGTCACGTTCAATTGTTTCTAAAGAAACGATCATACCTTCTAGTAACAGTTGTGCGTTTGTTCTCACTTCATCTGTTAAGTTTTCAGGTAATTCCACCTTTAAGTATCCGCCTTTGCTTCCAGCCTGTGTAATAACAGGTTCTATTCCACAAAGTTTAATCACAGCATTAACGGAACCAAAGGAAACGGCCGAAACACCAGCGCAGACTAGATCGTATCCTTCTGAAACACTTTCAGCATGACCACTAAGTTCAAAAGCAAATATATTCCCACCATTACGGTAAGCTGTCACTCTAATCATGTTTCCTAACCTTACGCATTGATTTTTTCAATTGTAAGTTTTGTATATGGCTGACGGTGACCTTGTTTACGATGGTAATTTTTCTTTGCTTTAAATTTAACAACTGACACTTTCTTACCACGACCTTGTTTTTCAACTTTAGCCGTAACAGTCGCACCTTCAACGTAAGGAACTCCTACTTTAGTGTCGTTACCACCAACAAATAGAACTTTATCGAAAGTTACAGAATCACCAGATTCTCCGTTTACTTTTTCAACAAAGATAGCTTGGCCTTCTTCAACCTTCACTTGCTTACCACCTGTTTCAATAATAGCGTACATACTTCTTGCACCTCCTTAAGGACTAAGACTCGCCATACAGGTGCCAAAAGGCTTAAACCTGATCTGTGCGGTTGTAGCAACGGGTGCTACGATGAATAACGGATTAATGTTATCATAGATTAAAAAACTTTGTCAATAGTATCGCCACTATTCCGTGCAATATATTCCTTTATAAGTAAATGACTACCTGTTAACGCTATATGATAAGACAAGACACCGTTCGTTCTTTTCATATACACTTCTTTGGTTATTTTCTTTGCCAAACGTCCTTTATCTATCATGTCAAACAGTAGTTTATAAATCGTTGGATGAATTTCAATGAGCAATGCCTCTACATCACTTTGCTGATAGTTAAACAATTCTCGCTCTAAGTCGTACACCAACGATTGTTTAGTGAAAGATGAAGTTTTACCTTTGTCTAATAAAACATAAGATAATGGAGGTGATTCCCTTTTCCTTGTCATCTCTACTAATCCTAATTTGGTAAATCCATATACTTCTGTTCTAATAGGATCTTTATATAGTTTCTTTTTTAAATGAGTCAAAACGCTTTGTTGATTTTCTACTGATTTCATTCCAATAAAATCAATAACTATTGCACCTGATATATTCCTGAGCCTTAATTGGTTTGCAATTTCTTTAGCAGCATTCATATTTACTTGGAGTAGGGTATGTTCTTTTGTGCCCTTGCCATAAAACCCTGCTGAATTAACATCAATAACTGTTAGGGCTTCAGTTTCATCAATAACAAGTTCTACTCCACTAGCTGTGGTCACCTTTTGTGTAACAGCTTGTTCTAAAATCTGTTTGATACTACGCGGTAACAGGTTTTCAATATTTTCAACCCACGTTATTTTTTCGCTAATGGTGGGATAATTATTTCTTATCCTATTTGCTAATTCTGGTTGGTCTACCCGAATGTGATTAATTTGATCAGGGGAAAACTTTCGAATTAATCGATCCGAAACTGCTTGATCATGAAAAACAAGACGTGGTACGGGACTATTTTTAGCTAATTTATTGACTTTCTCCCATTGATTCCTAAGGTTTTTAAATTCCAACACGACTTCTTCGGCTGTTTTTTTTTGAGCAGAGGTTCGAATGATTGCACCTTCTGTACCCGTTTTCACATTAGATATTTGTTGCCTTAATTCGTCTTTCGTTTCATCCGAAAGCTTTCTAGAAGCTGCAACATAATCTCCATTTGGTAAATAAACAATATCTATACCTGGTAAAGTTATATTAGCAGTTAATCGTGCCCCTTTATTTCCATAAGCATCTTTTTGAACTTGGACAACGATCCTTTCTCCTTCGGTTATTACTGATTCAATTGGTTTTTTCATTTTTTTTGCCATTGGGATTTCATTTGATTGAAGAAAACCCAATTTTTCAAGACCAATATCTACAAATACTGCCTGTAGCGATCTATCCACTACCTTTACCCTGGCAACATAAATATTACCGACCAGACTACTAAGTTCTGGTCGGTCAATATGGATTTCCTTTACCACATTCTCATCCACGACAATACCGAGCTTTTCTGTCGTTTTCGCTTGAATATAAATACTAACCATTTACCTTGCCCTCTTTCTAATGCCTAAAAGCGGTTAATTCTCCAACTGTCATTTGGGATTGTTTTAACCGAAAATAAGTATGTAGACATTCCTTTTCTCCTATTGGCATGCCACTAGGACTACCTTCATCTTTAATAAGAATTTGATGATAACAATTTCGTCTAAAACGACCAAAAACATACATCAACGAATGGTCTGGCCTAACAACAATTGGTCTTACTTTTTTTGCATGGTTATCAAGTACATGCCGTTTTAATAAAAATCGCATAAAAATATAATACCTACGTTTCCATTCTAAACGATTTTCCCATAAGATAAAACTGACAAGTAAAAGGGTACTTAAAGTAAAAGGGTAGTATAGAAACATGGCAGCAACACTAATCACCAACAAACATGTGGATGTGAGTACGGTTGCGGCATGTGCGCGTCTAAACGGGAGAAATGAAGCATAGAAAAGCATTAATAGTTTTCCACCATCTAATGGCCAAATCGGCAACAAATTAAACAAGAAAATAGTGGCATTGTACTGTGTGGCAACGGTTAGAAGAGAAGATGGTAATAGTGAATAGGCTGAACACAACTGTAACAGGAAAAAAATCCATATGTGTTGCAACGGTCCAGCCAACGTAACAATTAACTCTTGTTTAATTGGTCTACTACCATGTTCATCTGTTTCCATTACCCCTCCAAACACCCATAAGCTAACTCTCCTTATTCTCCATTGATAGCTACGTGCAGCAACATAGTGGCCCAATTCATGGATGAAGACCAATGTGAAAATAATAAAAATTTCAGTAAACGTCCCGGTTAATAAAGCTATGATTATAAAAAACCACAAGATTGGATGTATATACAAAGGTGGAAGATTCTTAAGGACGTTCGTCAACTTTCATCACCTTTACCGGATCGACATATTGATTATTTCTTTCCATTGCAAAGTACACGTTTTGGGCATTGGCTTCTGATGGGACAAACTCTCCGATAGATTGATTTTTTCCAACAAACTGATATTGATACACATTAATTGACGTTAAATTACCGTAAATCGTCTTGCTCTTGTCAGGGTGTTGAATAATAACGGTCTTTTTAGTTTTTGGGTCATTTCCTGCAAAGATTACTGTTCCTTGTTGTACTGACTTCACCTCTGTATTTTCTGGTGTAGAAATCATAATTCCTTCCCCACTATTCTGAAATGTCTGACTAACAGTCCCATTGACAGGTAATACAGGGGAATCACTTTCCACTTCGTCATTTTTTGGTGTTAATGCTAAAGGAGAACCAAACTTTTGTTGGTACCATTGATTCACTGATGCGAACGGAAATTCTTCTGTAAAAGCCTGACTTGCCCACTGTCTTGGTTGCTCTAGCCAATTTCCTTCAAGTCTAAAAAAGATGGCAACACTAAAAAATAAAACAGCAGCTAAAATACTTTTCATTACAAAGGATGTAATAAATGTATCTTTCATATTATCTGTTGAACTGTTCGTTTCTGTTACAGGCATGTACCCATGTTTTTCCTCATCCTGCGGAAAGCTAGATGGAAGAAAACTTTTTTTATCGCTTGCGGAATGACTGGATGGAAGTGCTCTTTCTCTTTTCCTTCTAGCAATATTTTTACGAATCTGACTAATATCTCTTCTCATATTACTTCACTTTCCTTCACGTTAGATTTGTACAAGTCTATGAATGAAATAATTAAGATATGCAGTCAATCCAAATTTAAGTAGTAAAGTAAGAAAAGCGCAAATCGCGCCTGGTAAGACTAAGGCAGGAATAAGACAAGATAAGACCTGACGTGGCGGTCTTTGCCATGTAGAGTGACTTACGACTCAGAGATGGGTAGGCGCTGTAGCTACACGTGGCTGTCGCTCGATGTTACCCACGCTTGAATTTTTTTATTTATATAAAAAAGGCAGCAACTATTATTAAACGTTGCTGCCTTCTGTTTTGAATGGAAGATTCACCATCCTTAGAAAGACCAAGGCCAATCTACAATATTAAGATTTCATGCCAAAGAACTTTTTCACCTTAGAAAACATACCTTTTTCTTCCTCAAGTGACAAAAGAGGAACCGATTCGCCTAAGATTCTTCTAGCAATATTTCGATATGCAATAGATGCACGAGTATTGGGTTGAAAGGCTACTGGTTCGCCGTGATTAGAAGCCTTTATAACGTCATCATCATCCGCAACAATTCCTAACAATTCAATCGATAAAATTTGCACGATTTCATCTACATCAAGCATGTCCCCATTTTTAACCATATGGTTACGAATTCTATTAACAATTAAATGTGGCGGCTCAACATCTTCCTTTTCTAACAATCCGATGATTCTATCAGCATCTCTAACGCTAGATTTCTCAGGTGTAGTTACAACAATCGCCTTGTCTGCTCCTGCAACTGCGTTTTTAAATCCCTGCTCAATTCCAGCCGGACAATCAATTAAAATATAGTCATAGTCTTGCTTTAATTCAGCAATAATTTCTACCATTCCTTCAGGGGTTACTTCAGATTTATCACTCGTTTGAGCTGCGGGTAACAAGTATAAGCATTCAAACCGCTTATCTTTAATTAAGGCTTGATTTAATTTACAACGTTTTTTTACGACATCGACAATATCGTAAATGATTCTATTTTCAAGCCCCATTACTACGTCTAAATTTCTCAATCCAATATCTGTGTCAATTAGGCACACTTTCTTTTCAAGAAGTGCAAGGGATGTTCCTAGGTTAGCAGTTGTTGTCGTCTTACCAACCCCACCTTTTCCTGAAGTTATAACAATTGCCTCACCCATTTAATATTCTCCTTTCAAACCCGGTTAAATCCGGTCTTTTTTGTGAAAGAACTTGCAAACGATCAATGACTATTTTGGATTTTTCTTCATCTATGAGACCACATTCCATATAGACACCTTCTGAGTCATAATCAGGTGACCTACTAATCATGTCTGCAATCCGTAGTTGGCTTGGCTCCATGTAAGAAGCTACAATAACAGCATCTCTATTCCCATAAAAGCCCGCATGTGCAACACCTCGTAAGCTTCCAAGGATAAATATGTTCCCACTTGCAATAATCTTCCCACCAGGATTTACATCACCAATTAAGAGCATATCCCCTTTCACTTCAATGACCTGCCCGGAACGAACAATTTTGGTTATCGCTTTTATTTCCGTATCTTCACGCCATTCCAATGCCTGTTTTTTGGAAATGACATTGGATTCAATCGATTGGACAACTAATTTATTTTTTTTGCGAATAATACCCCGTAATTGTTCCTCCTGTTCGTTATGTAAGTAACGGTTACCTAATTGAATCGTAACCGTAATCATTGGTTCGTCTTTATCTGTGTATTTTGTTGCCAGCACACGTTCTAGTTCTTCTAATACTTCTTTAAACGAACACGCATCGTCAATATATAATGTAAGACCGTCTCGTGTACCTTTTATCGTTATAATTTGTTTGTTCCCTATCACGATAGGTTCACCCCAAAAGTGTATTTTCAAGTTTTACTTATTTTTTGTAGTCAAATTGTTGTAAAGACCAATGAACTAATCTATTTTTAGTAAAAGGATATAAAAGTGCAAAAAATGCAATATTTGCTACCAATGTTGGAAGTAATCTAGTAACTATATATTCGTCCCACAATAATGGACTAATTCCAATGAAAAAATAAATAATGTATAATCCCGAGTCTGCCAATAGTATGGCGAGAATAGTTAAGGAGAGGGCAACAAAAAAATTCGCATGAAGCATTTTCCTTAATCCATGAATAATATAGATCACAATAGCATAGATAAACATATAAACACCGATAACACTAGTATA
Source organism: Aquibacillus salsiterrae (assembly GCF_028416595.1). GTDB lineage: Bacteria > Bacillota > Bacilli > Bacillales > Amphibacillaceae > Aquibacillus_A > Aquibacillus_A salsiterrae. The sequence goes on from NZ_JAMQKC010000001.1 coordinate 353,013, forward strand.
AACAATATCGATCATTAAACCGAAAAGAATTGCATACAAAACAGAAAAGTAAGTATCCTCTAAATCAAAGAAGACCGTGATTAACACTAAAAAAACTAATAGCCAATGCGGAATAATCATCCATTCTTGTGCCATCACGCTTCTTGGTAGAAGGTCAGTAGCCACTCCTTCTACTACAATCGTCATGAGCAGTAAAAAAGGGAGATAAAATCGATGCATTACTCTCCCTCCTCGACAGTCTGACCTTCTGTTTGCTCAGGTTGTTGTGCCATGCGTTTTACAACAATAACGTGATTTAGTTTTTCAAAGTCCGCGGATGGTTTTACATATGCTACTTGTGTTAAACCATATTTATCAGGAACTATTTCTTTTATTGTACCTATTTCAAGCCCTTTTGGGAATACCCCACCTAAGCCTGAAGAGACAACAAGTTCTCCTTTTTTTAGTTCGGTATCATATTCATTCAACTCTAACAAAAGGTTTTCTTCCTTTTCTTCATACCCGACAATAAAGCCAGAAACATTGTCATTTATTTTTTCACTATTCACATAAACCGAGATACGATTGGAGCGATCAAAACCAGACAGTAACAAGACAGTGGAAGAGAATTGGGAAGTATTTAAAACTTTCCCAATCATCCCTTCACCTGTAATAACAGCCATATTTTTCTTTACCCCGTGTTGTTCCCCGCGGTTGATTTTAACTTGTTCGAACCACTGTTCGGGACTTCTAGCAATAACAGAGGCCTGGATTGGTTGCATGTCATTAATTGATTCAGTTTTCCCAATTATACTCCTTAATTCCTCGTTATCTCGACGTAATTCTTGCACTTCATAAACTAGATTTTTATATTCATTTAATCTAGATTTTAAAACTTGGTTCTCCTGATAGACATTTTTTATATCATCAATATTTCCTATTACTGTTGTAGTAAATTCAACGGGAACATTTACGATACTTTGAAACCAGCCAACAGTATCATGTAAAAATTGTTCAAACGTTGACAGCTCCTCCCGGTCTCTTAAGGAGAATCCAATTAAACCGACTAATATTATAAATCCAACAAGGATAATAAATAGCCGTTTCCTACGAAAAAAAGCCATAAATTAAACACCCACTTAATCCAGTGTAGAACGCGAAGAAACACTTGGTTGTGATCGGAAATATTCGATGTAATCCAATGATTTCCCAGTTCCTATTGCAACACTATCTAATGGTTCCTCTGCAACAAAAACAGGCATTTTTGTTTCCTCACTAATAACGTGGTCAAGACCTTTTAGTAACGCACCACCACCTGATAACACAATTCCTCTGTCCATAATATCAGCAGCAAGTTCTGGTGGAGTCTTTTCCAATGTATTTTTCACAGCATCGATGATAGCGGAAACGGTATCCTTCAAGGATAATGCTATTTCTTCAGCAGATATTGTTATTGTTTTTGGTAATCCTGTTAATAGATCTCTACCTCTAATATCCATTTCTTCATTTTCTAATGGTTTTCCTGCAGAACCAATGTCCATTTTAATTGACTCTGCAGACCGTTCTCCAATCATTAGATTATAGTGTTTTCTTACATATTGGATAATTGCTTCATCCATATCATCACCTGCAACTCGAATGGACTGCCATGTGACAATCCCACCGAGAGAAATAATCGCTACTTCCGTTGTTCCGCCACCAATGTCAACAATCATACTGCCTGTTGGTTCCCATACAGGCAGTCCAGCACCAATTGCTGCAGCAAATGGTTCTGCAATTGGGAAAGCATCCTTAGCACCTGCTTGCTTTGTTGCATCAATAACTGCACGTTCCTCAACCATTGTAATTCCAGACGGAACACAAACCATAACATTTGGTTTCTTTGCAAATGAGGATCTGTTTTTTTGTGCTTGTTTGATATAATACTTCATCATTGCTGCTGTCGTATCATAATCAGCAATGACTCCATCTTTCATTGGTCTGATTACTAAAATATTGCCTGGAGTCCGTCCAATCATATTTTTGGCTGAACTACCAACAGCTTCTATATTACCAGTTGCTTTGTTCTGAGCAACCACTGAAGGCTCTCTTACTACAATTCCTTTACCTTTAACGTACACTAATGTATTTGCTGTACCTAAATCGATACCTAAGTCTTGTGAAAAACTAAATCTTGCCAAGAAAATCTCCCTTTCCTTAGTCATTCCTTTTTAATAAGTCCTATACCAGTTATATGTAGCTTGTACTATAACGATTCTTATCATAACATATAAACTATCCATGACTAGTAGTTGCAGCGTAATAATGACTCCAATATTTTATGTATCATGTAATGAGAAGAAGCGCCAATTACAAGTGATCCACTTGAAAATGGCGCCAACTACTTTGTTAACAATAATTATACGAAAAAAAACTAAAAATAGATAGTAATTTATCGCTTGTTTACGACTTCCTTATTTCCCTTTCCTTTCATGGCACGTTTTACTTACAAATACCCCTTCTCTTTTAATGAGACGAATTTATGATCACCAATAATTAAGTGATCTAACAATTCAATTCCGATCATTTTTCCGCACTCAGCTAACCTTTTAGTTACATGGATATCCTCTTGAGAAGGAGATGGGTCGTAGGGTAGGGAGCATGCGCCTTACTTTGTCACCAAAAGCAGGTCTCACAATCCCCCCCTCAGAACCGTACGTACACCTTTCAGTGTATACGGCTCGCCAGTTGACTAATTGGGATTTGCTTCTCGTAGTGATTATGATGGCACTTAAAGATAGGACAAGTGTTTTTCTATTGCGTTGAATCATAATCTTGTCCAGATATGTTAAGTTACGTTTTATTCCTTATGTCACATTAATTTACGGACGTGGTAAGACTTCCATCTGAGCTTCTGTTGTACTGCACGCTTCACATTTATTCGCCAATAATCGTTGTTCAAATTCTGTCCTACCTGAATATTTCCATGTATTAGCTAGCTGGTCTATTTCAGACGAATCTGCTTTAAGTGCACCCTTATGTTTAGGAAGGTCTTTAAGTTTCACAAGCTGATGAATTTTTTCATTGCCTTGTTTATCTTTTCTAACAATGCTTAAGACTCCCTGTATGTGCGTCCTCATGCTTGAAGCAACCTTCTTTGAGCTACTTCTACGTTTATTGGCGATGGTTTTAATAAAGCTACTTTCTGCCAGATAGAATAACTTGTCTAGATGGTGATAGTTATTCGCTAGCTTGTAGTAGTTTGCAATTCCCCTTAACTCAGCGTTATAGGTATACAGAATTTCTAACTCCGAATTGTTGATTAGCTTTGCTCTGTGAATTACTTTAAAAGTATCTAGGTTTCCATATCCATTTTTTATCGCAAATTCTTTTATTTTCTTTTCAGGAATCTCTAACTTAATTGCACCTGAGAGTGTTCGCTTTTTCAATGGATGCTTTTGGGTTTTATACGTGACGGTTTTAACCTTAATCTCATTCCATGTATGGAACTCATATCCAAGAAAGGGAATTGGCTGTTCCAAATGAGTGATGAGCGTTTCTTCTTCACTTAGGTCAAGATAAAGTTCCTTTTCAAGAAAAGTTTTACTCATTTCTTTTATATATAATGCACTTTGTTTGGAACCTGCAATCCCTATAACAAAATCTTCAGCATACCGAACATATTTCATTCTCTGATAAAATTTGTCCATAGGGTCCACAGAAGGAATCCCAACCTGCTTCGTTTTAAGTTCTTGGATGTTTAGAATTAATTCATCTCGCCCTTCCCACAGTTGATGTCCATTTCTTTCATCAAGTCTATTTATCTTTTTGGACAAGGTGTTGATTTTTGAACGAATTTTGGCGTATTCTCCATTTCTAACTCTACTTTTTCCTATATCGAATTTCTCCATTTGTTTTTCCATAAATATGTCAAATTCATGGAGATAGATATTAGCAAGCAAAGGTGAGATAATACCTCCCTGTGGCGTACCGCTGTATGTTTTATGATAGGTCCAATTCTCCATGACACCACAAGTAAGCGCATTATGAATAAGAAGCAGGAAACGACGATCATGGATTTTTTTTGAAATTAAATGGATTAATACAGAATGGTCAATCTGGTCAAAGAAGCCTTTGATGTCTCCTTCAATACACCATGTTAAGCCATTCCACGTGTTTTTGATTTGGGATAGAGCTGTGTGACAGCTTCTTCCTTCTCTAAACCCATGGGAATTGTCTGAGAATACTGGTTCATATACACTATCCAATATCATTCTCATAACTTCCTGTACAATCTTATCTTTAAAATTAGCAACTCCTAAAGGTCGCTTTTTTCCATTAGATTTCGATTTCGGGATATAAACCGTTCTTACAGGTGCAAACCGAAATGTTCCAGCCTTTAATTGCTCGATGATGTCATCTATTTTCTGTAAACTGCAACCATCTATTTCATCAGTTATACCCTTTGTTAGATTCCCTGCATTTGGATATAGTTTTGCATATGCTTTAATCCACAGTTCTTTGTTATACATGAGACGGTAACAATCCGTAATAATGTTTTCTTTTTGAGAAGCTTTCCTTATAACGTCTAACTGTCGAAATGGATTCTTTGCCATGTTCATGACTCCTTTCTAGTTAACGTTAACATCAACCTGTCTCCCTTCCCCCTGCTAAACTCATTACAAGCAAACGTTGGGTACTATGGAGACTCCGTTACCATATGCAATTTTCATACCTAATGGCACTTGCACTTAGATAATCCCTGCATTATGACATAATCTTAGATAGGTAATGGTTAGGCATCCCTTTCGACGGTTTCCTCTAGTTGAGGATTGAAGGACAAACCTTACTATGGGAAGGAAAGCAGCAATTTCCAATAGACGCTCTAGAGATACGTCTCCCATTTTGTCCTCATTGTCTGTTAGCTATCGTAGACAATGGCGCACCCATCGCTCATTCGTCTAGGATTCAAGCAGTATAGCTTTTACCATACATCACTTGGTCTGAAGAACTGACTCGACGTTAGATAGCTTTGTCGTCTTTTCTCCTTTTCACATCATGCTCTGTTCCCTCTATGGGTTTCCCCTCAAGGTAAGATGCTGACCATAGAACATTGTAAGGAGTTCTAGATTTCCTTAGAAATCGCTAAGATTACGCACCTTGCAGGCGCACTCCGGATGGATGGTTATGGGCACATATGATAGATGCAGCAGAACGTTTTACTGCTTCGCGGAACACTTCTCTTGGATGGACGATAGAGGCATTTAAACTACCAATAAAAATTGTTTGTCTATGAAGTATTTGGTTTTTGGTATTTAAAAAGAGGCAAACGAAGTGTTCTTGTTTTAAGTTCCTCATTTCTTCCATAACGTAATCTGCACCATCTTCAGGGCTTCTTACAACATAACGTTCTTGCTTCTTAAACTGATTCATCCGTTTTCCTAGTTCAATTGCAGCTAATATAATAATCCCTTTTACGTTACCAATACCTTTAATTGCTGTTAATTCTTCAATAGTGCAGTCTCTTAATAGGTGAAGTCCTTCAAAGTGCATGAGTACCCTTTGCGCTAATACTGTAACCGACTCTTCTTTTGTTCCGGTGCCAATTAAAATCGATAGTAACTCTTGATTAGATAATTGGGACGGCCCGAGTTCTAGTAGCCGTTCCCTTGGTCTATCTTGTTTTGGAACATCTTTCATCATCATTTTGGTTTCTGCCATTATTTCAACCCTTCCATTTTTTCTAAGAACATCTGCTTGTCGTGTTCTTTTCTACGCGATTACAAATGATGGATGAACATCAAAATCCCTAAGGCACTGAACCACTTTTGATAAAGGAAGTCCTACCACATTGTAATAGTCACCTTCAATTTGCTTCACGAATAACGCTCCTGCTGTTTGAATACCATAACCACCAGCTTTATCAAAAGGGTCACCAGTACCAACATAAGCATCAATTACCTTTTGGGGAACGTTCCAGAATTCAACAGAAGTAGATTGAGTAATTAACACATCCTTCTTCACCGACTTTATTCTCACTGCTGTCCACACGTCGTGCTGTTTTCCATTTAATTTCGTTAACATAGATACAGCCTCATCAACAGTAGCAGGTTTAGTTAGGATTTGGCCATCAAATGATACTACTGTATCAGCAGTAAGAACGACTTGGTCATCTTGGATTGTAACAGCTTCCCCCTTCCTATATGCAAGCTTTTTTACAAGTGTTTCAGGATCACTTTCAATAACAGTTGATTCATCAACATCAGTTGTAAGCACCTCAAATCTAAAAGATACTTGTTCCAACAATTCTTTTCTTCTTGGAGAACCAGAAGCAAGAATTAACTTCATTATCTGAACTCCTTTCTATTGTTCTATGCTTTATATTAACTAGTCTGCTGCCATAGAACAAATTGACAAAATCAATAAATGTCTCACTTTTTGTTGCTGAAAAAGTGATTATCCTCTTAATGTTTTTACATTTTATTGAAAAAAAATGCGAAAAAAAGAATAAGTAGCCGTTTCTACTTATTCTTTGCTTAAAGATGTATATAATTCCCATAATTGCAACAAATAAATTTGTAATTGTTTCGGATCCTCTGCTGATTTGATTCCTTCCACAAGGTTTGTTGCTTCCTGTTGTATTTTCACTAAACGTTCATTATTTGTCTCTGGTATCATATCTAACCATTCTTCCCACAACAAGCCTGCATCAGTTAGTTGCTCTGTATTACCAATTGCCTGTAACGACTTGTTCCAGTTGTCAGGAAATGCTGTTAACCACTCAGATTCTACCTTTGTTAATTCTATCGTGCTTGAGTCTGTTTGCCAACTCCTTACATACGGGTCTTCCATTCCCTCGATATTAGCATTTTTAATAGAAGAGGCTGCCTTTTCTACGTCAGCTTTTTGATTAGCTATACCAACAAAAATTCGAAATCCACTATCATCCTGCCATACCATAGTTGGAAAACCACCCTGTGCAAATCCATCTTGTATCTGACTAGCCTTTTCCTTAGTAGAGACTAACCCCCCCTGAATAATAAAAGCTTCCATAGGTTGTAATTCAGTAGAAACTGTATTTATCTTACTTGTCGAATTTTCACTAGCATTCGTGTCCAATTGCTCAACAGTAGGACTAGATACTTGATTAGAAGTCTGCGCAGCTTGTACACCACTATCATCAATACCCGCTAACATCTTAAGCATGATAAACCCTAATGAGACCCCAATAACTGTCGCGGACAAAGCTGCTAAACCGAATACTTTGAACACCGGCGGAATCTTTTTGGGTCGCTTATACGTGACATCTGATTCCAACCAGGCATCAAGATCACCAGAGTCCTCATTTTTTTCAAATTCTAGCAAATCTTCTGGGTCATATAGTCTTTCTGTTGAGGCTGCTTGTTCTTCAAAAGAGGAGTTCCAACTTTCTCTTTCCTTTTGCTCACCAGTTAAAGCCGCCTCTTTCCCGTTCAGTTTAACCGAAATGGTTTTGTAGTTATCCACTTAGCTCCCTCGTTTCTAGTAAGTTTGTCTTTAATCTATCATAACGAGGATGAAAAGTAAGACGAGGTTTGTCAGATGCAATTTGCTAGTTTACAACATATAATTGCAATCTTCTCCTAATATTTTTATTTCCTGATGAAAGTCCGCATTCACAAAAAACAAATAAATAGGTGGATAAAACACTGATTTACAAGTATTTTCTACCTAGTTTGCTTGCATTAGAAACTACTTTTCTTGACAAATTAAAAGTGACAAGGTGAAAGAACTTTGGATTCTTTTGTTGGCAGAAGTCGTAACTTGTGACTAACTAATTTGAAACTCTATAAGAAATTTCTATTTTTTCTAGAGAAAGCACAGTGAACGTTAATGGTTAATGAGATAACTTCTAGTTAATTCAATAAAATATAACGACCCTGTCAAACATAAGACGACATCGTCATTGTCTATTAATAACGAGTTTAGTAACTCTTTCCAATCTTTACTTGATTGAGTATCATATCGCTTCGAGAAAGATATTAATTCCTCGACAGTTGCTGCACGTGGATGGTCAAATGTTGTTAAGATAACATTATCAAATTCCTCTTCCAATCGACCGACCATCTTTTCGATTGGTTTATCCTTAAAGGCAGCAAAAACAATCTTTTTTTTCTGTAGTGGGTAATACTTGTTTATTGTACAGATAAAGGACTCAATTCCTTCCATGTTATGAGCCCCATCCAAGACAACAACAGGCTTGCGGTTCATTATTTCAAATCTACCAGGATTTAACGTATGTTTCATTCCTTGTTTCACACTTTCGTCCTCTACTTTAAACCCAAGCTTTCGTAATTGTAACAACCCCATACACGCAAGTGCTGCATTATGCACTTGATGACTTCCTTTTAATGAAATAGCAAGTGGCAAAGACACATTTTGTGTAGAAAAAGTAAATTGGTCTGGGTTGGCTTCTTTCACAGTGAAGTCAACGGAATATCGTAATAATGGCGCATCTTTTAGTGTTGCTTCTTTGTTTATTTCTTCAAAAGCTAATGCTCCGATTTCCCCGATGATCACTGGTACATTTTTCTTTATAATACCTGCTTTATGATAGGCAATCGCCTTAATAGATTCCCCTAAAAAGGTAGTATGGTCTAGACCTATTGTTGTTATGATGGTAAGTATCGGGTTAATACAGTTAGTAGAATCCTCTCTACCACCCATCCCTGCTTCAAATAGGCCTATGTCAACCTTTTCTTGGGCCATAAAAGAAATAGCAAGAACGACAAGAATTTCAAATTCAGTCGGAGTATCACCAGATTGGTCAAGTAATTCGACAATTGGTATCAGCTGATTAGTTAGAGAAACAACGGATGCTTGATTAATTGTTTCATCGTTTACTTTGATGTGATCCAATAGATCAATATGCGGGGAAGTAAAAGAACCAACCTTGTATCCACTTTCAATCAAGGATTGTTTCATAAAAGCTAGGGTCGAGCCCTTACCGTTTGTTCCTGCTAGATGAACCGCTTTGATTCTCTTTTCCGGGTTACCTAACGCCTTTAACATTGCTTCCATTCTAGAAAGTCCGGGTTTAATTCCAAGTGATCTTCTAGAATTAAAAAAATTTAGCACATCTTCTACTGTCTTAATTGTCATCATATCTCCTTTAAATACAAGTTCTTTATTTTTTCATGCTACTATTATACACTTGTCTGTAATTGTTGAGTAGCTCACTATAGTTTAGATAACATTGTAATGGATTGGATTGGAATTTGTTTGAAAGGATGTTGTGTTTCATGATAGGCTGGATAATTTATAATGGTCACTTACCTAGTAAGAAGTTTATTAACTTTGCTAACTGGATAAAGGATGCAGGATTAAATAAAGGTATTCAAATGGAAACGGTAAAAAATAATCATGTTTGGGTCGAACTCGGAACAAACATAAGTGGGGTGATTAATGATAAACATTTATCCACTCCTAACTTTGTCATCTTTCATGATAAAGATATAGCTCTTGCAAGACAACTCGAACAATCAAATATTCCGGTAATCAATTCTGCTGCAGCCATTGAAATTTGCGATAATAAAATAACGACCTATCAGCAACTAACGAAAGACTCGATCCCCATTCCAAAAACGTTTGTTGCACCAAAAATATTCGAGAAGACTGAGAAGGTTGAATTGGATAGTTTTCTAATAATAGAAAATTATTTATCCTATCCGTTTATTATTAAGGAAGCTTACGGTTCATTTGGTGAACAAGTATACCTGATTGAAACAAGACAACAATATGTTGACAAAATTAATGAATTAAAAGGTGTCCCCTTTGTCATTCAGCAATTTGTTGCCACTAGCTATGGCAAGGACATAAGAATTAATGTGATTGGTGGTAAAGTTGTTGCATCTATGTTAAGAAAAGGAAATGGTGATTTCAGAGCAAACGTGAACGCTGGTGGATCCACGGAACCATATTCCCCTTCCCCAAAAGAAAAGGCTCTTGCGATTGCTGCTGCAGCCTCTGTCGGTGCTGATTTTGCTGGTGTTGACTTATTGTTCGGTGAAAATGGAAACCCTATCGTATGTGAAGTGAATTCAAACGCTCACATCCAAGGGATATATGAAAGTACAGGAATTAATGTGGCAGATTATATGATTGATTATTGTATAGAGAAAGTTAAGGGAATGAAAGATCTTTAAAGCCAAATAGGCAGGCCTCTAGGTGCACATTAATGCACATAAAGGCCTGCCCTGACATCTTTAACTTGTTAGTTAAGACTTAAGCTCTTGTAATCTTGTTTCGACCATAGCTTTTTTTTCGTTATATTCTTTTTCCTTTTGCTTTTCTTCTTCAACCACTTTTTCTGGTGCCTTTTTAATGAATCCCTCGTTCGATAACTTCTTCTTGACGCGGTCTACTTCCTTGTTCCATTTTTCCAATTCACTTTCTAGGCGTTTTATTTCTTTTTCCACATCAATAAGCCCTTCAAGTGGCAAGAATAAATCAGCACCCGTAACAACTGCGGACATTGCCTTTTCAGGTACTTCGATGGCAGTTGAAATTGTTAGTGAACTAGGGTTACAGAATCTTTCTAGATAATGACGATTGTCATGAAGTTGATGAACAATCGATTCATCCTTGGCACGGATAAGCAATTCTATTTGTTTTGACATAGGCGTATCAACTTCTGCTCGAATATTTCGAACGGAACGAATAATTGCTACTAACCGACTCATTTCTTCTGCCGCTTTAGGATCATGAAGTTCATCACTAACTGCCGGCCATGCTGCTCTTGTTATTGATTCACCTTGATGTGGTAACTGTTGCCAAATCTCTTCTGTGACGAATGGCATAAATGGATGAAGCATCCGCATGATATTATCTAGGACATAGGCTAGGACAGAACGCGTGGATTGTTTAGCTGCTTCATCTTCACCATAAAGAGGTAATTTAGCCATTTCAATATACCAATCACAAAATTCGTCCCAAATAAAATTGTATAAATGTCTACCCGCTTCTCCGAATTCATATTTGTCTACATTTCTGTTTACATTTTCGATTGTTTCATTTAAACGGGTTAGTATCCACTTATCTGCGACAGACTGCTTAGTCGTTAAGTCAATATCGTCGTATTTCATCTCACCAAGGTTCATTAACACAAATCGGGATGCATTCCAAATCTTGTTAATAAAGTTCCAAGTCGATTCAACCTTTTCCCACTGAAAGCGGAGGTCTTGACCTGGTGTTGAACCGGTTGATAGGAAATAGCGTAATGAATCTGCACCGTATTTCTCAATGACCTCCATCGGATCGACACCATTTCCAAGTGACTTACTCATTTTTCGACCTTCTGCATCACGAACTAAACCGTGAATAAGCACATCTTTAAACGGACGTTCTTCCGTAAATTCAATCGATTGAAAAATCATACGGGCTACCCAGAAAAAGATGATATCATAGCCGGTTACTAATACACTCGTTGGGAAGAATTTTTTGAAATCTTCATCCTCTGTATCTGGCCAATTTAAAGTAGAGAATGGCCACAAGGCAGAAGAGAACCACGTATCTAACACATCACTATCCTGTTCCCAATTTTCTTCATCTTTAGGTGCTTCTTTGCCAACATAAATTTCTCCTGTTTCTTTATGATACCAAGCAGGGATACGATGGCCCCACCACAACTGTCTTGAAATACACCAATCACGAATATTTTTCATCCAATGTAAATACGTTCTCTCAAAACGCTCTGGTACGAAATTCACTTTTGAATCGGTTGATTGGTTTTGTAAGTCTACTGCTGCATCTGCAAGTGGTTGCATGTTTACAAACCATTGTGTAGAAAGATATGGTTCAACAACAGCACCACTCCGTTCTGAATGCCCAACAGAGTGCGTGTGATCTTCAATTTCAAATAATACACCAGAATCTTGTAAGTCTTTTACAATTTGTTTACGACATTCAAATCGATCCATCCCTTGATATTTACCTGCGTTTTTATTCATCGTTCCATCTTCATTCATTACTAGGATTCGGTCAAGGTTATGACGATTTCCAATTTCAAAATCATTCGGATCATGTGCTGGTGTAATTTTAACCGCACCTGAGCCAAACTCGATGTCTACATAGTCGTCAGCAACAATTTCAATTTCACGCCCAACTATCGGCAGCACAACCTTTTTCCCGATTAGATGCTGATAGCGCTCATCTTCCGGGTGCACCGCAACAGCTGTATCGCCAAGCATTGTTTCTGGACGTGTGGTGGCTACTTCAATCGAGCCGGAGCCATCTTTTAGAGGGTATTTCATATGATAAAAATGGCCTTGCACTTCTTCATAAATAACCTCTATATCAGATAATGCAGTTTTTGTTGCCGGGTCCCAGTTTATAATATATTCGCCCCGATAAATGAGACCTTTTTCGTATAACTTGACAAAGACTTCACGTACCGCATCGGACAAGCCTTCATCTAGAGTAAATCGTTCGCGCGAGTAGTCTAACCCTAACCCAAGTTTTGACCATTGTTGACGAATAAAATCGGCATATTCTTCCTTCCATTCCCACGCTTTTTCTAAAAACTTTTCCCTACCAAGGTCATATCTGGTTTGACCCTGTTCACGGAGCTTCGCCTCTACCTTTGCTTGGGTTGCAATACCAGCATGGTCCATTCCTGGTAAATACAATACATCGTACCCTTGCATTCGTTTAATCCGCGTAATAATATCTTGTAACGTAGTATCCCAAGCGTGACCAATATGCAGTTTACCTGTTACGTTAGGTGGTGGTATTACAATCGTAAACGGTTTTTTTGTTTTGTCTCCAGTCGCTTCAAAAAACTTCCCATCTACCCAAAACTTATAGCGGTCCTTCTCAACAGCCGTTGGGTCATACTTTGATGGAAGAGCTCCTTCTCTTCTATCTTCCATTACACGTCCTCCTATCTCATATACCATGAATTAGTAAAGCAGGCTCGCCAAATCAGCTATCAATACGTGAAACTTTTAGAGTAATTAAAAAAACCTTCTCATCCAAACAAGGACGAAAAGGTTATATTTCCGTGGTACCACCTTACTTTGTCCGAAACAAACTACTCATGTTTCAAACACACTTAACTGTTTAACGGCATCTACCGACTTCTCCTACTGACGTTCAAAGAAGCTGCATCCGAGGCGACCTTCCAAAGCATGTTTTCCTAGAAAACCTTTCAGCTAATGATTTTCCTCTCTATAGGAGATGACTTTGTACTCTTCCTCTTCATGGCATTTAAATCATTTATTTATATTAGCTATTTTATCCAAAAAAACACAAATAAGTCAACTACAAGTTCATTTGTTTCGAAGAGGAACTTTTTTAACAAACAATTGTCACTAATCATAGTATATGACATAGGATAGACCAAAAGGGTAAAAGAGGTGAAACAGATGGCACGTTTTTACCGTTACCGACTACCACCTTGGGCACGTTATTGGCTACTTGTGGTAGAACGTTGTACATTACCGATTCTTATTTTCCAAGCAATTCGAACTATCTTTTTTCCAACCACCTTTGAAGTCATCCTTTTAGGTATTTTAATTGGTATCTTTATTGCTTTTTACTTGGAGTGGATTTAGTCATTAGCGTCTTGGTTTTCCTTTGCTAATTCCTTCTCCTTAATTTCTTCCCTTCTTTGATAAAGGTGGTCTTGAAATTGTAGCCCATGAATCACTCTTCGGTAGGCGTATTCTAACTGTTTAATTTGCAATGGTTGGGCTACTTGATATTCTTTTTTGTAGTACTTTTCTAACACACTTAGATACATCTCCGGATTAAGCAACTGGATAGCAAGAAAACATCTTTCATTTTTTAATAAAGGATTTGTTTTTTCATACACCGCGAGTGCTTGAATCATATCGTCTAGGTATGCATCATGGTATTTTAATTCATGAAAGTAATAAGAGTATAGATCTGTCATCGGACTGCCGTAAAAACTATGCTCCCAATTTATTATATAGGACCTACTACTTTCATACAGCTGGTGGGAAGGTCTAAGGTTACCGTGACATAGAGAACGATAGACATAGCCCTCTTCTTGTATATCTAACAAATAATAATCAAACCAGTTATTTAATACAGCAAACACTCTCTCCATGTCACGGTATTGCATACATACACGTAATTCAAACGGCGTCATATACCTTCTTCGCTCAAAGGTTTCAACATACCGTAAAAGCTTCCGTTGACACACTTGGATTCGTTTTTTTTCTTGATTAACAACATGCTCAACTCTATCTGTATCGATCGTAATTTTTGTTTTTGTCTTTTGATGAACCTCACCAATGGCCAAGTAAAATGATTCTAATTCATGTTCAGGTTCATCTAACTCCTTTGTTTCAATCCATGGGCAAAGATAATAAAACTCCTCATTATCCTCGTAAAACAGGTTCCCACTTTTTGTTAGATAGATGGGAAGGATTGAAGTTAATCCATGTTTATTCGCTACTTCGAATACATTTTTCCATTGATGAATACTTTCCTTCGTTAACTTGGACCTTTTTAATGCATAGCAATAATTGCGACATTGTATTTTATAAGTTCGCTTGGATATTTGAATGATTTCAAGTGGATTAACTTGATAGGCGAGCAAGATAGAATTTATATCTGTCATGGCTTATCCACTCCAACTATAGTATTTTTAGCTAAAAATCCCTTGACACGAAAAAATGTGACAAGGGATCCTTGCAATAAGCGTGACGCTTTAATCTTTAATTGGGATGTATAATATTTGTCCTTCAGATAACTCATCATCTGTTAACTTATTTGTCTGTGAGAGTTGGTACGTTGACAACTTATACTTTTCCGCAATAGCCTCTAATGTATCTGATTCTTGCACGATACACATTTTCAGGCTGGAATAACGTTCTTCTTCTTCCTGATTAGCAAATATATTAAGTAAATAACTTGTTTCTTTCTCGCCACTTGCTTCACGGGAGGATTCAAACAAGTCGTCCTCTTCTTCCTTTGTATTCGCTGCAAAGTTAATTATACTAGACTCGAATTCACTAGATTCTTCAATTATTTCTTCTTCCACTTCTACGGCAGGCTCTTCCTTGGCTTTTTCATGACTTCCGAAAAATTCAGCTAACGTTTGAGACTTCTTATTTTTCCACCTGTCTTTTTCAGAAGCTTTCTCTTTCGCTTGCTCTTTTTTACCGCCTTTTTTCTCACTAACTTCTTCAACAATTGCTTTGTTAATGTTACCTTTTTCGTCTTCTACCTTTTCTTTCACATCAAATTCAAACGTTTCCTCTACTAGAGATTTTTCTTCGACAGGAAGCTTTTCCTCTTCTAGTATCTTTTCTTCTTCAGGTGGCATTGGTGGTTCTTCGATGAGCTCTGGTTCTAGCTCTGTTTCCATCTCTGGTTCTGCTGGTTGTTCTGAGCGTTGCTCTACTTCTCCTGTTTCTGTTTCTGTTTCACGAATGTCACTTACACCATGGATAGCTATTGTTGCTTGTAATTGCAATTGACTTTTTTCAGGAAGTTCATAATCAAAAGTTTCTATACCAACCATTACATCATCCAAGGAATTTACTCGATACTTTGGTATCGATACTTCTACAGGAAATTGGTGATAAAATTCATTTACACCACCTTCATAACTTTCGACACGGTCGACAAATCGTTGTGAGGGATGGTTTCGTAAAGATAACACTTCCTCTTCAACATCGTTATCGCTATCCACTTGAAAATACTCACCCTTTAATTCTATAACCCCTCTAATCGAAACAAAATCTTCAAATTCCTGAATCGAGATTTCTGGTTCTAACGAAACACCCATAATCTCTTTAACTTCCTGTCCTTTTTTAAACCACAATGATTCTTTCAAATCAAATGTGAATACTCCATCTCCGTTGGTCAACACAAATTCCTCCCCTCAGAATCAATACGAATACGTACCTTTTCCTCTCTTAAGATATATGAAAATACTAATAAAATATGCATATTGGTTTTTAACAAGACTCCTAGGTATGAAATAATAATGGCTGTTACCAAATGTACGAGAGGATGGCAAGAAATATTCTTAAAAAATTCTTATCTTTGTTATTCATGTGACATGAAAGGAATGGTAAAAAGACAAAACAAAAACGACCCAGTATAGTTTGCTGAGCCGTTTTCTCAAATGGACTATTCTAAATAATTCTTATTCTTTTAGTTTAGAAAATGCTTTTTGCACAGCTTGGATGGTTTGTTCGATATCCTCATCAGTGTGTGCTGTTGATAGAAATATTCCTTCAAACTGTGATGGCGGCAAGAAGACACCCTCATCAATCATCGTCCGGTAGTAGCTTGAAAAATAATCTAAATTAGACTTACTAGCAATTTCATAATTAGTAACTTCCTGTTCATTGAAGAAAAATCCTACCATCGAACCTGCCCGGTTTACTTGAAGTGGAATTCCATATTGTTTCGCAGCTGATTCATATCCTTCCACTAAACGATCAACTTTTTTATTTATCTTGTTGTATTCTTCTGTAGTCATTGCTACTAACGTTTCATAGCCTGCAGTCATGGCAAGCGGATTTCCTGATAATGTTCCTGCTTGATAAATATCACCTGTTGGTGCAATTCTTTCCATTATTTCTCTTCTTCCTCCGTACGCACCGACAGGAAGGCCACCACCAATCACTTTTCCTAAACAAGTTAAATCAGGCGTTATGCCAAAATGTCCTTGAGCACAATGATAGCCTACTCGAAAGCCAGTCATTACTTCATCAAAAATCAGCAGTGTCCCATTATTTTCCGTAACAGCTCTTAATTCGTGTAAAAATTCACCCTTTGGAGGAACGACTCCCATATTTCCTGAAACCGGCTCAACAATTACAGCTGCTATATCATCACCGAATTGATCAAATGCATAACGGACACTTTCTATATCGTTATATGGAACAGTTATCGTATTTTTAGCAACAGATTCTGGAACTCCCGGACTATCCGGTAACCCTAGTGTAGCTACTCCTGAACCAGCTTTAATTAATAACGAATCACCGTGACCATGATAATTCCCTTCAAACTTTAGAATTTTATCTCGACCAGTATAACCGCGTGCAAGTCTTAAAGCACTCATCGTTGCCTCGGTACCTGAATTGACCATTCTAACCATTTCAATGGACGGAACTCGTTCACGTACCAATTTTGCCAGTTCATTTTCGATTAATGTTGGGGCACCGAAGCTTGTTCCATTTTCTGTTACTTCTTTGAGCTTCCTTACCACCCGTTCATCTGCATGACCTAAAATTAGTGGTCCCCAGCTTAACACATAATCGATATATTCATTACCATCAATGTCATAGATCTTAGCACCTTTTCCTCGTTCCATAAAAATAGGATTCATTCCTACTGATTTAAATGCTCGAACAGGAGAATTAACACCTCCAGGCATTAAATCGACAGCTTCTTTATATGCATCCATTGATTGATTAAACTGTTTCAAAGTTACTTCCTCCTTTACTTTTTCAGCCACTTTGCAACATCTTTAGCAAAATAAGTAATAATTAAATCTGCACCTGCCCGTTTCATCGAAGTTAATTGCTCTAGTACAATATTCTCTTCGTCGATCCAACCATTTTGTGCAGCAGCTTTTACCATCGCATATTCACCACTTACATTGTAGGCAACTAATGGAGCGTTGAACCTGTCCTTCACCTCGCGGATAATGTCCATATATGATAAGGCTGGCTTTACAATTAAAAAGTCTGCACCCTCTTCTATATCTGATTGTGCTTCACGAAACGCTTCTAACCGATTTGCAGGGTCCATTTGATAGGTCTTTCTATCACCGAATTGGGGTGCTCCTTCAGCAGCCTCTCGAAATGGCCCATAGTGTGAAGATGCGTATTTGACAGAATAAGACATAATCGGAACATGGTCAAAACCAGCATCATCCAATCCATATCTTATCGCAGTAACAAAACCATCCATCATATTGGAAGGTGCAATAATGTCTGCACCAGCTTTCGCTTGGGAAATTGCTGTTTGAACATGGAGTTCTAGCGATTGATCATTATGTACATCACCATCATGGATGACACCACAGTGCCCATGTGAAGTATATTCGCAAAGACATGTATCAGCAACAGTGATCAAATCCGGTACATCACGTTTGATTTGACGTAGGGCTTCTTGGACAATACCAGTATCACAGTAGGCTTGAGTTCCCACTTCATCTTTTTCCTTTGGAATTCCAAACAGAAGCACCGAGCGAATTCCTAACCCAACAAGCTCCTGCATTTCTTCAGTAAGATGGTCCAACGAAAGTTGAAACACTCCAGGCATTGATGAGACTTCTTTTTTTATATTGGTTCCCTCTACAACAAATATAGGGTAAATTAAATCGTCTGTTGCTAGTTGTGTTTCTCTCACAAGTGCCCGCATATTTGTAGAGCTTCTAAGTTTTCGGTGTCGATTAAAAGATAGATTTTTCATAGATTACTTTTTCCTTTCCTATTTAAAATAATGAATTAACTCCTCAATCATTCCTTCCGTTGTGAATTGGGAAGGAACTCTAACTTGTTTAAATCCTTTTTCTAATGCTTTTTGTTCCGTTGTTGTCCCGATACACACGCAAAGTTTCGCTTCTTTGATCTTTGACAGGTTTTCCTTGAGTCCATTCGTTAACAATTCAAATGATTCAATCGAAGAAGGACTAGTAAACGTAAAAGCATCACATACATCCTGGTTAATTACTTGCCTTAACGTTTGTTTCGAAGCCTCATTTATGATTGTCTCATATACAATGATTCGTTGGTAAGCCACATTTCGACACGCTAATTCATTCGGTATTTCATCTCTTGCTATGTTACCACAAACTAATAAAATCCTTTTAGGGTTAGGATAATGTTGCAAAAATTCCTTAATCATTTTTTTTCCTTCAAAAATACTAGGAAAAAAATTTGGATTTACACCATATGATTGTAGCATTGTTGCTGTCTTTTTACCTATGGCTGCAACGTGCAGCGAGTGTATTCTTGCCATACTTATTTTTTCACTTTCAAGCTGCTTGAAAAAAAACTTCACGCCATTGGCACTCGTAAAAAAAAGCCAGGTAAATTCGTGAAGTCTTTGCAGTATTCCCTTATTTTCGATAGTACTTCTAGATTTTATCGAGAGAACGGGAGCTATAACCGGAATAGCACCCGCTTCTTTTAATTGAAAGGCAAACTGTTGTGCCTGGGACTTTGCCCGTGTAACTAATATTTTCCGTCCAGATAACGGTTGGTCCACTATTGATCAAGCTCCTCTTTTGCATCATCAATAATTTGTTGCCCACCTCTTTGTTTAATTAAGTTAGCAGCCTCCTCGCCAACTTGGACAGGGTCTTTACCACGTACCACTTCTTTTAACACTGTCTTTCCATCCGGTGTAGCTACCAGTGCTTGTAATATAATGTCGTCACCATCAAGCTTCGCATAGCCGCCAATTGGTATTTGGCAGCCTCCATTCAATAAATGTAAAAACGTTCGTTCAGCAGTTATCGTCTTCGTCGTTTCTACATCGTTAATCTTTGCTAACCATTCTAGTAAATCATGGTCATCTTCACGACATTCAATGGCCAATGCCCCTTGCCCCACTGCTGGAACAGAAATCTCTGGTTCTAAATATTCAGTAACAATTTCATTGCTCCAGCCCATTCGAATTAAACCAGCAGCTGCTAATATAATTGCATCAAAATCCTCTTCTTCTAACTTTCGTAACCGTGTATCGATATTGCCTCGAATCCACTTTATTTCAAGGTCGGGTCGAACTGCTAAGATTTGTGATCCTCTACGCAAGCTACTCGTCCCTACTACCGAACCACTAGGTAAGTCTTTTAACAGAACATGTCCATTAGAAATAAAGGCGTCTCGATGGTCTTCCCGGCTAGGGATGGTACCAATAGTTAATCCACTTGGAATTTCGGCGGGCATGTCTTTCATACTATGAACCGCCATATCGATTTCCTTATCGTACATCGCTTGTTCAATTTCCTTTACAAATAGCCCTTTCCCTCCAACTTTCGATAAAGTTACATCTAAGATTTTGTCTCCTTTTGTAACAATTTTCTTTACTTCAAAATCAAACGGGGCACCAGCTTGCTTTAATTGATCAATCACCCAATCCGTTTGTGTTAAAGCTAAGTTACTTTTACGTGAACCAATAATAATTTTTCTCACAAAATTTCCTCCTTGCTAAAAGCTAAAATGAAAGCTCGATAAAGTACTAAATAGCAGAAAGTTAATTAAAAGAAACAAAAAAGCAGCAGAATTTATGAAAGAAATCTTTTTTCCTTGGTACCCTTTACCTAGTCGCAAAAACAAGTAAATAGTATAAACAATTAAAACAATAAATGAGCCTACTATTTTAATATCATACCAATAAAATTCTGCTCCCGATGAATACGCCCATACAATACCTAAAATCATAGATATTAGTAAGGATGGAACACCAAAAGTAACCGTTTGAAAAGAAAGACGATCTAATCCCTCTAAATCACCAAAGCGCTTAAGTAACCGGTAGCTTTGTTTGTTTTTTAATAACTTGTATTGCAATAAAAACATGATAGAAAATATAAACGATAATGTAAAAAAACCATAAGAAATTAATGCTAAAGTAATGTGTGCGATCAGAATTTCCCCGACTAATTGGATTGTTATTTGACTACCATTACCTGTGGCATTTCCGGCCATATTTAAAAGCATAATGAAAAAACCAAATACATTCGTAAAAAACACTAGAAAATGAACGGCAAATACTCGATTAATGATTAATGAGAAGGTTATCAAAACCCAAGCGTAAAAAAACAAACTGTCATTAATGGATAGGATAGGGAAATTTTGTTTAACAAATACCTGATATAATAAAAAAAAGGTTTGTAGTATCCAAACCATAGTAAGTAACCAGAAGGCTAATACGTTGGCCTTCCGGTTGTTCTGAATAAAATCAACAAAATATCCCATCACACTAATCCCATATAAGATTAAAATTAATTCCTGTACACCTTTAATTTCTAGCATAAGGGGAATCCTTCCAATCAGTGTATCGTTGCATTGGTTAACGATTTTAGAGAGAGTTTTTCATTTTGTTGTGCTAGCTTGTTCTCTTCTTGTTCGCTACGTTGTAAAAGAACTCTATCTTCAATGCCAAAAATTCTTACAAACAATTGTAATGCTTCATCTGCATCAGGATTTCCAGCTAATTCTTTCGCTTGTAAAATCGGTTGTTTTAACAATTGATTGATAATACTTTTCGTATGCTTACTTAACACCTTTTTCTCGCGCTCCGTTAGGTTTGGCATTTTTCGTTCAATACTTTTCAACGTTTCAGCTTGAATCGAAAGCGCATGGTCTCTCAGTGCAGCAATGACCGGAACTACACCTAACGTCTGTAACCAAACCTTAAAAGCAACAATTTCTTGTTCAATGAAAAGTTCAATTTCCGATGAAGCTTCTTTTCTTGCCTGTAAGTTTGCATCAACTACCCCTTGCAAGTCATCGATATCGTAAAGAAAGACACTGTCTAGTTCACCAATTGCTGGGTCTATGTCACGTGGAACAGCGATATCAACTAAAAACAATGGCCGTCCTTTTCTTTGTTTATGAATTGCGGTTAATTGTTCTTTCGTCAGTACATAGTCATTTGCACCTGTAGAACTAATTAAAATATCCGCATCTTTTAATACAGTTGAGATGTTTTCGATTTGCTCGGCAACACCATTAAATTGTTTTGCTAAAACCTGAGCCTTTGAAAAAGTTCGATTTAAAACAGTAACCTTCCTTACACCACTCCCGTGTAAATTTTTCGCAGCAAGCTCACCCATCTTACCTGCTCCAAGAATAACCACATGCTTAGTTGTAAGATCACTAAAAATTTTCCTAGCAAGTTCGACAGCAGCATAACTTATCGATACAGCATTGTCGCCAATTTCCGTTTCTTTATGTGCCCGTTTTGCCAGTGTAATCGCTTGTTTAAAGAGCTCATTAAAAATCGTTCCTGTTACCTTAGCTTTTTGGGCCTGCATAAACACTTGCTTCACTTGGCCAAGAATTTGTGTTTCCCCAACAACCATAGAATCTAATCCACTTGTTAACCGGAATAGATGTTCGATTGCACCATCGCTTTCATAGATGGTTAGGTAAGAGGAAAAAACCTCCTTATTGATTCCAAACCAATCCGCAAGAAATTGTTTTATATAATAGCGCCCTGTATGAAGCTGATCTACCACTGCATAGATTTCCGTCCGATTGCAAGTAGATATGATCACATTCTCCAATACACTTTTCCGCTTGTTTAATTCAATCATTGCTTCTTCTAACACGTCCTCATGAAAGGACAGCTTTTCCCTAATTTCAACAGGGGTGGTTCTATAGTTTATACCCACCACTAATATATGCATGTCATCAACCCCCAAAAAACATATACCCGAAACAATTACAGTCTATTATAGCACGAGATTACTTGTATTTTTCTGTTAAATTCGAACAAGTTATGAAACTTTATGATACTATAAGTTAATATGAAACGCGAACATGGATAGAAGGACAAAAGAGAGCTTTTCATTTGATTATTGTGAATAGAATGCTCTGCAGGAATTACTGAAGCTAGTCCCGAAACTTAATACGTAAGTACTTTATCACATTAGCTACTCATTTTCAAGAAGTTACTACTAATTAATAATTATTATAAACTGGGAGATGTATATGAAAAATCAAAATTCATTTATTGGTTACCTTCTCATAGGAATTGGAGCTTTTTATTTGTTAAAAGAGCTAAGAGTCCCGATTCTTACCGACTTTTATTCCTGGCCAACTTTATTGATTGTAATTGGTATTTCGTTCCTTTTACACAGTTATCTTGCTAAAGAATATGGGAATTTATTCATTGGTGTTTTATTATTAGGTCTTGGTATTCATTTTCATGCGTTAAATCAGTACCCATTCTGGATTGACGATTGGGGGATGTATACACTAATAGTAGGAGTGGCTTTTTTTATAAGTTATTTGAAAACAAAATCCGGTTTATTCCCAGGGTTAATCTTACTTGCAATCTCTTTTTTTGCACTATTTGCCTCAAATAAACCAAATTGGTTTAATTGGATTAATCAATTTGTCGAGATGGCAATTCGTTTTTGGCCAGTAGTCCTAGTTTTGATTGGAGTTTACTTACTTGTCAAAAAAAAGTAGTGATTATCAACATAGAGAATAAAAGTGTAAAGCTTAGCTGTCATGAAAAAACACGTGAATTCTCTTTTGAATTCACGTGTTTTTTCATGACCTACTTGATAAACGGAAGGAGTGTCCTCCATGCCTCATCTTTTCCTTCAGCAGTTTCAGATGAAAAAGGGATAATAGCATCTTCACTATTAAGGTTTAATTTTTTAATAATGGCTTGAAGATGTTTGGATCGTTTCCCCTTTGATATCTTATCCAACTTTGTGGCTATCACCACGACAGGTAACTCGTAGAACTTTAAAAACTGATACATTTTCACATCATCAACTGTTGGGTCGTGGCGGATATCAATCACTAAAGCAGCTGCTCGTAAATTTTCTCTTGAGACAAAGTACTCCTCAATCATTCGTCCCCAAGCTTCTCTTTCTTTTTTTGAGACTTTTGCATATCCGTAACCCGGTACATCCACAAAATAAAACATTTCGTTAATTTTGTAAAAGTTTAGCGTTTGTGTTTTTCCTGGCTTTGATGAGGTACGAGCTAAACTTTTTCGGTTAATCATTTTGTTAATAAATGAAGATTTGCCTACGTTTGACCTACCAGCAAGTGCAATTTCTGGTAAACGGTCATTTGGATATTGCTTTTGTGAAACAGCACTTATCACTATTTCCGCATTAATTACTTTCATGTTTCTCCTCCGATAATGCATGCTCTAATACTTGATCCAAATGGCTAACAGGTACAAAGGTAAGTTCACTCTTAATACTATCTGGAATGTCCTCTAAATCCTTTTCATTCTCTGCTGGAATAATAATTTTAGTTAGCCCTGCACGGTGCGCACTTAACGATTTCTCTTTTAAACCACCAATTGGTAGAACACGCCCACGCAATGTAATTTCACCTGTCATCCCCACTTCTTTTCTAACAGGTCTACCTGTTAGACTTGAGACAAGTGCTGTCGCCATGGTAATCCCAGCCGAAGGACCATCTTTAGGAGTAGCCCCTTCTGGAACGTGAATATGAATATCGTTCTTTTCATGGAAATCCGGATCAATATGAAGCTCATCTGCTCTTGAACGGATGTAACTAAAAGCTGCCTGCGCAGATTCCTTCATAACATCTCCTAATTTCCCCGTTAAAATCAGTTTTCCTTTTCCCGGATAAAGACTTACTTCGATTGACAACGTATCCCCTCCAGCAGTGGTATATGCTAAACCAGTTGCTGCGCCAATCTGATCTTCTTGTTCCATCATCCCATAGCGGAATCTAGGTTTTCCTAACATGACCTCTAATTGCTTTTCTGTGATAACAACCTTTTTTCTGTCTTCCGAAACAATGATTTTAGCAGCCTTTCTACAAAGTGATGCTATTTGTCGTTCTAAGCCTCTTACCCCTGCCTCTCGAGTGTAGGTTCGAATCAATTTAATTAGTGCCTCATCTTTGATTTGAAACTGACTCTTTTTCATACCATTTTCTTTAATTTGCTTATCGATTAAATGTTCTTTTGCGATATGGACCTTTTCAAGCTCGGTATAACCAGCTAATGAAATTACTTCCATCCGGTCTAACAATGGCCCAGGAATGGTCGAAAGGTTGTTAGCTGTTGCTATAAACAATACGTGTGACAAATCATATGTCTCTTCAATATAATGGTCACTAAACGTGCTATTTTGCTCAGGGTCCAAAACTTCTAACATAGCAGAAGATGGGTCCCCTCGAAAATCACTCGACATTTTGTCAATTTCATCTAATAGAAATACCGGATTAACCGTTTGTGCTTTTTTCATTCCTTGAATAATTCTACCAGGCATTGCTCCAACATACGTTCTACGATGTCCTCTTATTTCAGCCTCATCACGCACTCCGCCTAAAGAGATCCTTACAAAGTTACGATTTATCGATTTAGCAATAGATTTTGCAAGTGATGTCTTACCTACTCCTGGTGGACCAACCAAACATAAAATAGGTCCTTTTAATGAGTTAGTCAATTGCTGAACAGCAAGGTATTCCAATATTCTTTCCTTTACCTTCTCAAGTCCATAGTGATCCTCGTTCAACGTCATTTCTGCATGTTGAATATCCAAATTGTCCTCTGTCTGCTTTGTCCATGGCAAGGCTAGTAACCAGTCAATATAATTTCGGATTACAGAGCTTTCTGCCGAACTTTGAGGCACTTTCTCATATCGGTCTAATTCTTTGAAGGCAACCTCGATTATTTTTTCTGGCATGTCTGACTTTTCTACTTTTTGCCTTAGTTGAGCGACTTCCCCGGACTTACCATCTTTGTCACCAAGTTCTTTTTGGATTGCTTTCATTTGTTCTCTAAGATAGTATTCTTTTTGCGTTTGTTCCATTGACTTTTTGACTCTTTGACCAATTTTACGTTCTAAATTCAACACTTCTCGCTCATCTGAAATAAGCTGAATCAAGCGCTGTAAACGTGCTTTTACCTCATCGGTTTCCAAAAGCTCTTGCTTATCTTTAATTTTCAAAGATAGATGGGATGTAACAATATCTGCAAGACGACCAGGCTCATCAATATCGGAAACAGTGGCTAATGTTTCTGGTCCGATTTTTTTAGAAATTTTTATGTATTGCTCAAATTGTTCGAGTAAGGATCGCATCAGTGCTTGCTCTTCATTTCGATTTCCATGAACATCCTTAAATTCTTGAATTTCAACTACAAACTGGTCTTCTTGCTCGGTAAATTGAATGATTTCACCACGATATAGCCCTTCTACTAATACGCGAATCGTACCGTTAGGCAGTTTTAGCATTTGTTTGACTTTCGCCAACGTTCCTATCCGGTAAATATCCTTTGCTTCTGGTTCGTCAAGAGAACTTTCTTTTTGGGCAGCCAGAAAAATATTATGGTCATCCATCATAGCTTTTTCTAACGCATTAACAGATTTTTCACGTCCTACGTCTAGATGCAAAACCATCGTAGGAAAAACTAAAATACCTCGTAAAGGTAGGAGGGGAATTTGTATTTTATTTTGATCTGCCATTACCTACACCTCCATATAAAAAATTATTATCCTTCTCCAATTAAACTACTCTATCGTCTAAAGTTTAAAGAAAAGTTATTTCTTTGTAAAACTTTAAGTACTAGCTCGATTTCATCGATGGATTTGACACAAATGTTTCACCGTTAATAGTTGACTTGTTTTCTGCTTCTAAAATAAGTGGTAAAGCCTCCTTAAAGGATTCTACCGGACAAATTTCAATCCCTGTTATTTTATCACACATCGCTTGATAATTTGCTTTTGGAATTACTACACGCTTTGCCCCAGCTTGTTTGGCAGCTCTAATTTTCGTTAAAACACCACCAATTGGTTTCACTTCCCCATAAATACTAATTTCCCCAGTCATCGCAGTATCATACCGCACAGGTATTTTTTGAATACTAGAGTAAATTCCGACAGCCATTGCCAAACCTGCAGACGGGCCATCAACTGGAATCCCTCCAGGAAAATTAACATGGACATCATATTCATGGGCGGGTACCCCAATGGATTTTAAGAATGTCATCACATTTTCAATCGAACCTCTTGCCATACTTTTTCTTTTTATTTGTTTGGATTGACCACCAATAGTTTCTTCTTCAGCAATGCCAGTGATCGTTATTTTGCCATTAGTTACACACGGCAGCACTAATATTTCAATCTCTAACAAATTACCTGTACTTGGTCCTTGTACAGCTAAACCATTAACCTTTCCAACTCTACTTACTGGAAAGACCTTTGGTTTTATCCGTGGAGAAAGTCGGCTAGAGTCAACCACCCACTCCATATCTGCTTGGGAGATTTGATCTCTTCCTTCTTTCATTGCAATGCTTGCAGCTATTTGAATCATATTAACAGACTCACGCCCATTTCGAGCGTATATAGATAACACTTCAAGTGCATCATTATCAATTTTGCAGTTAACCTTCTTACTCGCTCGCTCTGCAACCCGAATGATTTCTTCTGGTTCTAGTTCTCTAAAGAATATTTCTAAACACCTCGACCGTATCGCCGGCGGAATTTCTTCTGGCATTCTTGTTGTCGCACCAATTAAACGGAAATCAGCCGGTAACCCATTTTTAAATATTTGATGAATGTGGGTTGGTATATTACTATTTTCTTCACTATAATAAGCACTTTCATATAAAACTTTTCTATCTTCTAGGACTTTCAATAGTTTATTCATCTGGATTGGATGTAACTCACCAATTTCATCGATAAACAATACTCCACCGTGAGCATTTGAAACTGCTCCTCTTTTGGGTTGTGGGATACCCGCTTGTCCCATCGCACCTGCACCTTGATAAATTGGATCATGTACTGAACCAATTAACGGATCAGCAACTCCTCTTTCGTCAAATCTAGCTGTTGTCGCATCAATTTCTATAAAAGGGGAAGTACCTCGAAACGGGGAATTTGCATTTCTTTTTGCTTCTTCTAAAACTAGTCTTGCAGCTGCTGTTTTACCGATTCCAGGAGGACCGTAGATAATCACATGTTGTGGATTACTACTACATATCGCTGCACGAAGCGCTTGAATTCCATCCTCTTGACCAATTATTTCATTCAAGTCACCCGGTCTAATTCTTTCTGATAATGGCGCAGTCAATTGTATTTGTTTCATTTCTCTTAATTTATTCATTTCTTTTTCTGACTCTTTATTAATGGAACTTTTGTTTGTTCTTTGACTTTTTAATAAGTTCCAAAAATATAACCCAATTACTATCCCAAAGAATAGTTGAATGATCACTACAATACTAACTAGATCCATATTGTACCTCCAAGTTATTAATGATACTCGTTAGTATTGCCGCACCAATTCGTTGCTAAACCTCAAGGATAGGGAAAGAATTAAAAATTGAAATCTCTCCTCTTTCAAATAATAAACACAGAAATCCCTTGTTTTATCACAAGGGATTTCTTTTTTTGAATTTCCGTTTTGTCTGGTTTAAATGGTTTTATGCACTTTCTTTAGGTGATTGTTTGTTCTCATCCTTTACAGTACCATCATTAAGAACAAGTTTAGGCTTTCCATTTTCTAACAATACGGTATCTTTTGTAATAATTACTTTTTCAATATCATCACGGGACGGAATTTCGAACATCACATCTAACATAATTCCTTCAATAATGGAACGTAAACCACGTGCACCCGTTTTTCTTTCTATTGCTTTTTTCGCAATTTCAACAAGTGCATCTTCTTCAAATTCTAAATTCACGTTATCAATTTGGAATAACTTTTCGTATTGTTTAACTAGTGCGTTCTTTGGCTTTGTTAAAATTTCTACTAATGCAGCTTCATCTAATGGTTCTAACGCTCCAATTACCGGTAAACGACCGATAAATTCTGGGATCAATCCAAATCGAAGCAAATCCTCTGGTAATACTTTGGACAATAATTGACCTTTATCTAAATCTTGGTTAGCTTCATCAGCGCCAAATCCAATAACCTTTTTACCTAATCGACGCTTAATTATTTGTTCTATCCCATCAAATGCGCCACCACAAATAAATAGGACATTTGTCGTATCAATTTGGATAAATTCTTGATGTGGATGCTTTCTTCCTCCTTGAGGAGGGACGCTTGCAACTGTTCCTTCAAGAATCTTAAGTAACGCTTGCTGAACACCTTCACCAGAAACATCTCTAGTGATGGATGGATTCTCTGATTTTCTAGCCACCTTGTCAATCTCGTCAATATAAATAATGCCTTTTTCTGCTTTTTCAACATCATAATCAGCAGCTTGGATTAGTTTTAAAAGAATATTTTCTACATCTTCACCAACGTAGCCTGCTTCAGTTAGTGAAGTTGCATCTGCAATTGCAAACGGGACATTTAGAATACGTGCTAATGTTTGAGCTAACAGTGTTTTACCACTTCCTGTAGGTCCAATCATTGCAATGTTACTCTTTGAGAGCTCGACATCATCTGATCCCTTAGAAGAATTGATTCGTTTGTAATGATTATAAACAGCCACAGAAAGATTTTTCTTTGCCTTTTCTTGGCCAATGACATAATCATTTAGAATTTCGCAAATCTCTTGTGGCTTTGGTATGTCTTTAAACTCAACTTCTTCCTCGTTACCTAGTTCTTCTTCCACAATTTCTGTACACAATTCAATACATTCATCACATATATAAACACCAGGACCAGCAACTAGTTTTCGTACTTGATCTTGGCTTTTACCACAGAAAGAACACTTAAGTTGCCCTTTTTCTTCGTTAAATTTATACATCTATTTCACCCCTCGAGTTTAAATATCTATATGCTGGTAACATGATACATAATCAATATCTTCTCATCTTTCTTTAGCCAATAATATCAAATTAGAATTAGAATACAAAATAATATACCTTATTCTCGATTAAAAACGGAAGGAAGACTTTATGAAATCAGATTTGTTTTTACATCAAAAAACAAAAGCGTCCACTAGAATTCATGCTACTTTCAACTAAGTCTTTCCAATTCTTTTATCTAATAAACAAAAATTGTGTTTGTCAGACTAATTCTAATGTAAGTGTACAACTAATTTATGAATAATTGGATTCATTGTCAACTAAAAACTGTTATGTAGTATGTAGTGTATGTAGCAAGAATATTTTTTAGAAATGAAATCGGAACCAATAAGTAGAGAAAACAAGGCACGAAACGTTCGTGCCTTGTTAATCTATGAAGATCATTATTATTTAGTTTTGCTATGCTCCGCTAAGAAGTCAATTGCTTTCTTGAATTTCAAATCTTCTTTAATTGCTTCCGCATTTCCACCAAGCATTTGCGTTAGTTGCTCCACACTAGCCTGATACATCGTAGCCATTGATTCTAATTCTTTGTTTACATCTTCTTCTGTTACTTCAATATTCTCAGCATTAATAATCGCTTCAAGAACTAAATTAGTTTTAACTCGCTTCCCAGCATCTTCTTTCATTTGCTCTTTTAATGCTGATTCATCTTGACCTGAGAACTGGTAGTACATATCAAGCGTCATACCTTGCATTTGTAATCTTTGTTCGAACTCACGAAGCATTCGGTCTAACTCGCTAGTTACCATAGCCTCTGGAATTTCCACTTCAGAATTATTGGAAGCTTGTTCAATTAAGGCTTCACGCTTTTGGTTGTCTGCATCTGTTTGTTTTTGATTTTCTAGACGTTCTCTAATTTTCTTCTTAAGTTCATCTAACGTTTCTACTTCTTCATCGACATCTTTTGCAAATTCATCATCAAGTTCTGGTAATTCCTTTGCCTTAATTTCATGAATTTTAACTTTGAATGTTGCAGGTTTGCCTGCTAGATTTTCCGCATGATATTCTTCAGGAAATGTAACCTCGATATCTGCTTCTTCACCTGTAGCCTTACCTACTAATTGTTCTTCAAAACCAGGGATGAAAGATTCTGAACCAATTTCTAACTGATGGTTTTCCGCTTTTCCGCCTTCAAATGCTTCCCCATCAACGAAACCTTCAAAATCAATAGTAACTGTATCTCCTTCTTCAACAGTTCCTTCTTCTTTTACAACTAGTTCTGCTTGGTGCTCTTGTTGGTGTTTTAGTTCATGCGAGACGTCTTCATCCGTGACTTCCACACTCACGTCTTCCACTTCAAGTCCTTTGTACTCACCAAGCTTCACTTCTGGTTTTACTGTAACCTTAGCGGTGAAAACTAGTGGCTTTCCTTTTTCAATTTGTGTCACATCTACCTCTGGTTGGTCAACCGGCTCAATCCCTGTTTCTTCGATGGCATTCGTATATTCTGTTGGTAGAATGATATCAACAGCATCTTGATATAAAGATTCAACACCGAAACGTTGTTCGAATAAACCACGCGGAATTTTCCCTTTACGGAATCCTGGAAGTTGAACTTGTTTCACTACTTTTTTAAAAGCTTGATCAAGAGCTTTGTCGAACTTTTCCGCTTCTACTTCAACTGTCAGTAGACCTTCATTACCTTCTTGTTTTTCCCATTTTGCTGACATATATTTCCCTCCAAAATCTATGATCATTATGTCATGTTTAACGTTCATTTGATGTATAATTAATAGGCGGAACGCAAATTACAACCATTTTATTATAACATAATCCGCCATGCTTTCAACATATAGATAATAACCGAATGTTTTATCAGTTTTTGTTGATTGATATTCTCTTTTATTCTTCAATTATCGCCAAATATACTTGATCACATTCCATAATAGTTTTGATATATTCGTAAAGGTGACTGTCTTCTTGTAATAGATTTGTTAAATGAAACTGTTGCTCTCCAATTAATGTTAAAGCTTTGGCTATAGATGGGTACTCCTCTTTTCCGGGAACAAATGGATACCTAACAAACACAAATCGATACAGCAACGCTTTGATTAGTTGAAGCAAGGATGGATTTGACTGTTCATGGTATTCAAGTTCCAACAATATTCCTCGTACAGCTTCGTGATCCGAGATGAATTCTAGTTTACTCGGGTTCACCGGTTTCGTTTTACCGAATTTAACTACCTCAACTTGTTTATCAACGTTATTTGTAATGAGTAAATTAATAATTCCTGTTTTTATGACTGGATTTTTTTCTCCTTTTAAGATAGATACCAAATATTCCAAATGTGGTTCAACCGGGAGGCCTTCCCACTTTTGAATAAGTCTCCATTGTTTCCAAACATCTCGGTCGTTAATTGCTTGTTTGAACTGACTAATTAGGCGAAAGCTATCTTCCATTTTCCGATCATCGTCTAAGCTCTTACTCAGGTGATACATTTGCATTAATTGTTCCTTTACCTGCTGAGCAAGGTCATGTTCACTAGTAATATCTTCAAGTAGTTCGACAACTTTATCATATTGATTCGATTGAAATAGAAGCGTAGAGTATAGTTGAATATAATCAGAGTAACCCTCTTCTTGAGTTGCTAGCAATTGTTCGCAAAGTACCTCCGCCTCCACCATTTCACCAAGTTCCATCAAACAAAGTAATTTACCTGTATAAACTTCATGCGTTCTTGTCTTATAATCGAGCAGCTTATTGTAAATAGCTAATGCATCCTGATAACGTTGCTCTTTAACCGCTTGTTTGCTTTGGAGCATTAGCCTTTCTTTCCACTTTGGAAACATGACAACCTTGTCTTCTTTTTCACTATGCACCAACATTTTCACTCCTAAAACAAGGAATTAATCGATTATTTCAGACCACCTTGCTAAATTTCTATTTTTTCTCACTCCATACAAAACAAAAGAATACCTATAAAAACGTTCCCCTTTCTAACGTTTTATAGGTATTCTTATAATTTAGAAGCATCCCAGGAGCGACTCGAACGCCCGACCCACAGCTTAGAAGGCTGTTGCTCTATCCAGCTGAGCTACTGGGACATAAATTATTTGGAGCGGGTGAAGGGAATCGAACCCTCGACATCAGCTTGGAAGGCTGAGGTTTTACCACTAAACTACACCCGCAAATTGTTTTTGTTTGTTCCAGTAAGTTACCTCACGTATTTCATGGTTGTTTCAAGAGACGATTATAATTATAAAACACTGATTTTAATGTGTCAAGTTTTTTAGATAGACAGCATTCCACGCAAACGGAGTGCTGTCTATCTATTAAATTAAATCTGTTTGATAAGTCAATGCTTCGATTCTTTGACCATTTAAATCAAAGTACTCAACCTTTATTTGTTTTACTTCATCCCAAGAGAGAATAACATATGTCCCTTCTGTTCTGCCCCTAGGAAGTCTTATACTGCCTGGATTAATAAATAGTTGGTTTTCTATTTTTTCAGCTCCAGCAAAGTGTGAGTGACCAAAACAAATTACATTAGCACCGAGTTCTTCTGCCCGATAAGACAACTTGGTCAGTGTTGATTTAACTTGGAAAAGGTGGCCATGGGTGACGAAAAAAGTTAAACCATTATTATCAAAATTAAGTTCATTAGGAAATCTAGCATCCATATCACAATTACCAGCAACAGTCTGAAAATGTTCCAACTCTTTCGAATCATACATTAATTCAGAGTCTCCACAATGAATTAACTTGTCAACATCACTTATATGCCTTTGCTTAATCACTTCTACTTCCTTTGTCCATCCATGACTATCACTAAGGATCAAAACACTAGGCATTTCAATCACTCCCTACTATTTACTTGTTAACCATTGCTCCAATTGGTCCATCGCGAATTTACGATGACTAATTTCATTTTTTTCTACTAAAGATAATTCAGCCATTGACCTCTTAAATCCTCTTGGTAAAAATATCGGATCGTACCCAAAACCATTTTCACCTCTAGGTACTTCTAATATCTCGCCCTCACAGGTACCTTTGTTATACATTGTTGGTTGATTTGGTTGTGCTACCGCCAAAACACAAACAAATCTTGCAGTCCTGTCTTTTTTTGGTACTCCTTGTAGTCGTTGTAACACTTTATGTACATTAGCTAAATCATTTTTTTCTTCTCCGGCATAACGTGCAGAAAAGACGCCTGGTTCTCCGTTTAGAGCATCTACAACTAAACCAGAATCGTCAGCTAGAACAGGTAGATGATACTTTTTCATAACCGTCTCCGCTTTAATACGTGCGTTTTCAAAAAAAGTAGTCCCTGTTTCTTCAATATCCTCTACCTCTTCTTTAAAATCTAATAAGGATAGTATTTCAATTCCATACTTTGAAAAAAGCTGGTTAAAATCATTGACTTTGCCTTTATTTTTGGTCGCTATCAATAACTTTTTCATTTTCATCTATTTTCACCTAACAGATTGACTTCAATATGGTTAGCCAACTCCCCGAGGGCCTCTTTTTGTAAAGCAACAATTTCTTGTAAACCTTGACTCGCTAAGTCTAACATGGTTTGAAGCTGTAGGTAACTAAATGTTGCTTCCTCGCCAGTCCCTTGTATTTCAACAAATTGACCATTTCCTGTCATCACAATATTCATATCAACCTGTGCTTTAGCGTCTTCCTCATACTGTAAATCTAATACTTCTTTGCCATTAGGTAAGACCCCAACGGAAGTGGCCACTAAGTAATCTTTGATTGGCAAACGATTTATCACTTTTCTCTCCATTAATGTACCAAATGCCAATACAACAGCAACAAACGCACCTGTGATAGAAGCAGTCCTTGTTCCGCCATCCGCTTGAATAACATCACAATCGACCCAAATTGTTCTTTCTCCAATTTTCCCTAAATCAACAACTGCTCGTAACGAACGGCCTATTAATCGTTGTATTTCCATTGTTCGTCCTGAAACTTTTCCCTTTGATGATTCTCTAATATTGCGTTGTTCTGTTGCTCTAGGAAGCATTGAATATTCTGCCGTGATCCACCCTTTGCCACTTCCTCGCATAAATGGGGGAACACGATCTTCGATACTCGCATTACAAATAACCTTTGTATCGCCTACGGTTATTAGTACCGATCCCTCTGGATGTTTTGTATACCCTGTTTCTATTGTGATTGTTCTTAATTGATTTTCTTTTCGGTCATTTACTCTCAAGATACACCCTCCTTTAACCTTTATATGGTAACATATTTTCAATCACATTACATACGAACAAGCAAGACGCAGCTGTTTATTGATGTTATCCACGTATAGAAATTTTATACTTATAACCTGATTGAGGAACAGCTCTTGGATCTTTTTATATTTTTTATCTCTTAAACAAAAACAAGACACGTGAATTCTATCGAATTACACGTGTCTCAAGTTATAACATTTAAGTTTTATAGACTACCTGTTGGAACAAAACTGTCTCTAGTTACTGGCTCTGAATAAGGGACACCATCTTCATTAAATACTTCTTCATAATTCTCTACATTTACACTGACAGCTTCAATCCCTGGCTGATTAGTTAATGTTAATACCAATGTCTCCATCACTTTATCATCAATAGACTGTGCTTCTAAATCACTTAATATGTTCTCATTAAACGTTAAAGCAAGGACACCATCTTTATAATTAGGTTTTTCTGTGAGTGCTGCCCCTCCGTTGAATACATTCAATAAATTCAAGCTAAATGATGGGCCGTCAATCAACGCTTGTACAATCGATTGATACATTGTATCGTTATCCATTTCAATATGTTGGGTAACAGGAACGTAGTAAAACTGATCATTTTGTTGAGCCGGATAGTAAAGCGTAACCGCTTCACTATCCATCAAGTCTACGGAATCATTATTGTATATGTTAATACCATCTGCGCGAGAATATCCATCCGTTATCGGTGTTCCATTTACCGGCATTTCTTTCTGCTCATATCCATTTATCCACAGATTTATTTTTTTCACATTCTCAAACTGTGTTAATGTATAGGTCATTGCCTGTATAATCTTTTGCTCATCCTCAGCACGATATTCTGCAAATTCGTTGGAAAGGTCAACTGTTAATGTTCCGTCTTCTTCTAGATTCAAACCAAGCACCTCTGTACCTGATGGAAGAACAGCTTGAAATCCATCCGGAAGTAGCTCAGTGACCGGCCCGCCTTTTACTAAATATTCTAGTACTTGGGTTGCCACCGCCTTCGATTCAGATTTAGGTAGTTCAACTGTTTGAGGAACGACCATTCCATTTGAATCCAGTAAATATAGCTGTCTTTCTACAGTTTCTACTTCTGCATCAGATTCTTGATTTGTCTCTTCTGTATCTGTTTGTTCAGCATCCCCTAGTTGAACATTCCCGTCTTCAGAGACACCTTCTAAATCATCCGAGTAATTTGCTTCCTTTGGAGGAGAATCTATTTCCTCCATCGCTTGTTCCCCCTGAAATATCCCACATCCTGACATAAATATTAGAGATAGACTGATTATACCAGTATAAGTCCAATGCGCACGTTTCTTCATGCTTTTCCCTCCTACGATGGTTTGTACTACTATATATACGAGCAGATTTACAAAATAGACCAAGCATGAAAAATTTTTTATTAAAAGAAAAGCGCAGGGTTTTTTTCTTATCTTTTAAAAAAGCTCGTAAAGAAACGACTGTTTCCCTACAAGCTTTATTAGCAGAACTACTTATTAAAACTTTTTTCACTCAAGTTAATATTTTTGACGAAACCAAGTGGCTGCTGTAACCACTTGTTCGCAATACTTTCAAACACATGCAGCCTTCCTGTTGTGAAAAATTGATGCTTAGGTATTCTAGTTCCATTATACAATTTCTTATTGAAGCTTAAAATTGTGCTGATTTCTCTTGCTGTTTCTTCACCAGAAGAAATAACATGAACATGTTTCCCTATAACTTCTTGGATTAAATCTTTAACCAAAGGGTAATGTGTACAGCCTAAAATCAATGTATCAATATGGTTTTTGTCCTTAAGAGGTTTCAAAGATTGATAAACAATATCATATGCTTCTGAACCAGTTAAATTCCCCTCTTCTACCATGGGGGCAAGTTTAGGACAAGCTAAATCGTTCACAACAATATTGGAATTAATACTTTGAAGAGCTAATGGATATGCCTTACTATTGATCGTTCCTTCCGTTCCAATAACTCCAATTCTCCTATTATTAGTCATTTTAATCGCAGCTCTTGCACCAGGTTGGATAACCCCAATAACCGGAATAGATAAATTGGCCCTTAATTCATCTAATGTATATGCTGTAGCAGTATTACATGCAACTACTAACATTTTAATATTTTTATTCAAAAGGAAGTCAACCATTTCCCAAGTATATTCGACCACTTCTTGCTTCGGCCTCGGTCCATATGGACATCTTAATGTATCACCAAGATAAATTAATTGTTCTTTCGGTAGTTGTCGAATTAGCTCACTTGCAACAGTTAGCCCACCCACTCCCGAGTCAATCACACCGATGGGTTGATCCATTATATCCCTTCTTTTTCATAGATGTTTTTTGTTTTCAACGTTTCGCATTTGAGAATGAAGTAATTCGAGAATGGAATAAAGCGCATCAACCTGCTCCGTTGGTACATTTTCTAACACTTCGCCTAAATAGTTTTGCCTTTTTTCAATTACTTCATTGATGATGGTTTTACCTTTATCCAACAAATGGATCCTTACGACTCTTCTATCCTTCTCGTCTCTGACTCGTTCCACAATTTCGTTTTTTTCCATTCGATCAACCAAATCAGTCGTCGTACTACATGCCAGATTTATTTTATTTGAAAGTTCACCAACAGTAAGGTCTCCCTCTTCTAATAGTCGTTGCAACGCAACAAACTGAGGTGCAGTTATTGGATAATTGGTAAGAATTTCTCTTCCTTGCTGTTTAATAATCCCCGCTATATATCTTAATTCTTTTTCGATGTTTGCAATTGTTGATATTTCTCTTTTGTCACTCAGGTTGATTACCTCCCTTATAGCGAGAGCGTGATATTCTCATCCATAGTATGTTTCCATCTAACTATACTTTAAATCAAAAAGTGTGACCATCATTTAGTTTTACAATTCTCATTAAGCTAATAAGAAACAGACGAAATACAAATAAAAAGCATCCCTAAAGGAGGATTTGTTAACTATATTTGATAAATAATCAACAAAAACCGACTTTCAAGACGAAAGCCGGTCTTTTGTTACAGCTTCAACTCCCCCATACGTAGGAGTTCTACTACAGCCTGTGAACGCCCCTTAACACCTAACTTTTGCATAGCATTTGAAATGTGATTTCTAACAGTTTTTTGCGATATAAACAATTCCTGGGCTATTTCTTTTGTTGTTTTATCCTGTACTAGAAGTTCAAATACTTCCTTTTCACGTTTCGTTAATAATTGCTTCGGCTTGTAGTCATTATCCTTCAAGTCTTAACCCCTCCTTGCTGACTTCAGCGTTACTTTATTGAAGGGTATTTATTTAGTCACAGTATTCTATGTAACATAAAGCAAATCTGTGCAACATCTGGATAAAGCAATCTATTTTTAATTACTACTTGAAGGTACTAAAGCTTGTCATGGTGTCGCTTGATGTTATCAAGATTTTTTACTCAAGTCCTAGAGGGGCTAGGAAGCGGAGTAGACAGCTCTTGGATTTTTTTATACTTTCTTATCTTGTTAAAAAAACCTTTACCGAAAAGGTAAAGGTTTTAGTCTTAATAAGCGTAATCACTACCAAAGAAATTTTTGAAAGATTGAATATTTGTTTCACGATTTAACGCAGCAATGGAAGTTGTCAATGGAATACCTTTTGGGCAAACTTGGACACAGTTTTGTGAATTTCCACATCCAGCAATTCCTCCGTCTTCCATTAACGTTTCTAGGCGCTCTCCTTTATTCATCGCACCGGTTGGATGAGCGTTGAATAATCGAACTTGAGATAGTGACTGTGGACCAATAAATTCTGATTTGCTGTTTACATTTGGACATGCCTCCAAACATACCCCACAAGTCATACACTTTGATAATTCATATGCCCATTGTCGTTTTTTCTCAGGCATTCGTGGCCCTGGACCAAGGTCGTGGGTACCATCGATTGGAATCCATGCCTTAACTTTTTTCAACGAATCAAACATTCTGCTTCGATCAAT
Source organism: Aquibacillus salsiterrae (assembly GCF_028416595.1). GTDB lineage: Bacteria > Bacillota > Bacilli > Bacillales > Amphibacillaceae > Aquibacillus_A > Aquibacillus_A salsiterrae. The sequence goes on from NZ_JAMQKC010000001.1 coordinate 391,589, forward strand.
CGCTAAGTCTCTCATTACCGGGAACGTTGACATAGGTGCTAACCGTATCGGTTGTTCAAGCTTGTCAACCAATGTCGAACATGCTTGACGCGGAATTCCATTTATAACCATGGAACACGCACCACATACTTCTTCTAAACAATTAGATTCCCAAGTAACAGGAGCTGTTTTTTCACCATTTGCATTCACTGGATTTCGTTGAATCTCCATCAACGCAGAGATTATGTTCATATTTTCTCGATAGCGAACCTCAAACTTCTCCTCGTAAGGAGTAGAATCAGGGCTATTTTGACGTGTTATGATTAACGATATTGTCTTTTCAGCCATTAGTGTCCCTCCCCCTTACTTTTTCTTACTGTAGTCACGTTTTCTCGGTTTAATTAACGATACATCTACGTCTTCATAACTGAAAGACGGCGCATTTGTTTTCGAATCAAATTTAGCCTTTGTTGTTTTCAACCATTCTTCATCATTCCGTTCAGGGAACTCAGGCTTATAGTGTGCACCACGACTTTCATTACGATTGTAGGCACCGATTGTTATTACCCTGGCAAGATGAAGCATGTTTTTTAACTGTCTAGTAAACATAACTCCCTGATTGCTCCAACGCGATGTGTCATTAATGCTAATATTTTCCCAACGCTCTAATAATTCTTGGATTTTCTCATCTGTTTTTAATAGCTTTGCATTGTCTCTTACAACAGTAACATTATCTGTCATCCATTCCCCAAGTTCTTTATGGATTTGGTAAGCATTTTCTTCTCCATCCATCTTCATTAACTGTTCGAAGTAATCTTGTTCCTCTTTTAATTTACTGTCGAAAAGACTTTGTGGAATATCATCAGCAGTTTTTTCAAGTCCATTAATATACTTGATTGCATTCGGACCAGCTACCATACCACCAAAAATAGAAGATAATAACGAATTTGCCCCTAGACGGTTTGCTCCGTGCTGCGAATAATCACATTCACCTGCAGCAAAAATCCCGGGGATATTTGTCATTTGATCATAATCTACCCACAGACCACCCATAGAATAGTGAACAGCAGGGAATATTTTCATTGGTACTTTACGTGGGTCTTCTCCAACGAATTTTTCGTAGATTTCAATAATTCCACCAAGTTTTATATCGAGTTCCTTAGGATCTTTATGCGAAAGATCTAAGTAAACCATGTTCTCTCCGTTAATACCCAGTTTCTGATTAACACACACATCAAAGATTTCTCTCGTAGCGATATCCCTTGGTACTAGATTTCCATAGGCCGGATACTTTTCCTCTAGGAAATACCAAGGTTCACCGTCTTTATAAGTCCAAACTCTTCCACCTTCACCACGAGCCGATTCACTCATTAAACGCAGTTTATCATCCCCTGGTATTGCTGTTGGATGAATTTGAATAAATTCGCCATTAGCATAAATTGCACCTTGTTGATACAAGCTAGCTGCAGCAGAACCAGTGTTAATTACTGAGTTAGTAGATTTTCCGAAAATAATACCAGGACCACCAGAAGCAAAAATAGTTGCGTCTGCTTTAAACGCTTTAATCTCATGGGATTGAATATTTTGAGCTAATACACCACGACCAATACCTTCATCATCAATAACGGCTGAAATGAATTCCCAACCCTCATATTTCGTTACAAGGCCCTCAACCTCAAAGCGTCTAACCTGCTCATCTAACGCATATAACAATTGTTGTCCAGTTGTTGCACCTGCATATGCCGTACGATGATGCTGTGTTCCTCCAAAACGACGGAAATCAAGCAATCCTTCTGGCGTACGGTTAAACATAACACCCATCCGGTCTAACATGTGAATGATACCTGGTGCTGCTTCACACATTGCTTTTACCGGTGGCTGATTTGCTAAGAAATCACCACCATAAACTGTATCGTCAAAATGTTCCCAAGGAGAATCCCCTTCCCCTTTTGTGTTTACCGCTCCGTTAATACCACCTTGAGCACAAACTGAGTGAGAACGTTTTACAGGCACAATGGATAGCAAGTCAACTTCGACACCTGCTTCTGCCGCTTTAATAGTTGCCATTAGGCCAGCAAGTCCGCCGCCTATTACAACAATTTTGCGATTACTCATTCCTTGCTCACTCCTCTAGTTTAACTTTCTATTATATCTTTGCTTTTAAATGCCATATGCAAAAGTAATTAAAGTACGAATACCAACAATGGTCATGCTAAGAAAAATAAGCAATGTTACATAGGTAGCAATTTTCTGTGACCTAGGTGTAACTGTGATTCCCCAAGTAACAAGAAAACTCCATAAACCATTAGCAAAATGAAACGTTGTTGATGTAACACCAATTAGGTAAAACCAGAACATAAATGGATTAGATAGAATATTCTCCATTAAATTGTAACTTAGCTCTACATTCCCCAAACCAACTTGAACTCTAGTTTCAAAGACATGCCACACGATAAAGATTAACGTAATAATTCCGCTAATTCTTTGGAGATAAAACATCCAGTTCCGGAAAAATCCATATCGACTTACGTTATTTTTAGCAACAAAAACAATATAAACACCTAATACAGCATGAAACAAAATTGGCAAGAAGATAACAAACGTTTCTAGAAACAGCTTAAATGGCAAATTTGCCATAAATTCAGCTGCCCGATTAAAGTTTTCCTCCCCATAATTCGCAAAATTGTTCACAACTAAGTGTTGAACTAGAAAAATACCAATTGGAATTACCCCTAATAATGAATGTAGCCTACGATAAAAAAACTCCCTATTTTCCGCCATATGTACCCCCCTCAACAAATAATATACTTTTTAACCTAGTTCCTATACCTTTTTCTCCCTCTATAAAGCGCTTTATTTATCTCTTTACCTCTCTATTACGCCCTATTTACGGCCAAGAAAAATGTATAATTTGTGACACAACTATTGTACTTCTATCCTTTGTGAGCGTCAAGAAAACGAATTCTTTTAAGTATCTTAAACTTATCATTAGTTAGCTTGCAATCATGCCTATTACAAGGGATAATGAAACAGAAATCATTTACGTTTTTTCTTTTTTAGTTGAAAGGGGCAAGTTAGTCGTGGAAACAAATATAAACAAGGTCGGAAGCATAATGGATCATGCTCATACCGCAGGGTCAGGCTATGATATTTTAAGATATGCCTGTCTGCCAGATCTCTTAGGTAAAGATTCACATTCAATTTTATATGTCATGGGGAAAAATATTGCTAGGAACTTATCATTTTCATCTATTGAAGAAATTATTGTTTTTTTTAAGGATACCGGTTGGGGAGATTTGACACTTATCAAAGAAAAGCGGAGAGAATTAATTTTCGAGTTGACTGGTCAACCAATCGAAAACCGAATGAAAACCAACATTGAACAGGAATATCGATTAGAAGCAGGTGTTTTAGCAGAAGCAGTCACCCAGCTAAAAAATGCTCCTTGTGAATGTATTGAGGAAATCAAACAGAAGAAAAATAGTATTCAATTAAATGTACTTTATTCAAAGTAAATGAACAAAAACATAGGCGCTGAAGCTGGTCGTGGCTATTGCTAGATGTTATCCACGTTTGGACTTTTTTCTTATAGCGAAAGGCGCCTTACTAGCCCACCCAAAAGAGGACCGGGTTAGTAAGGAGCCAACGCTAAACAGCTCTTGGATTTTCCTTTCTATTCTTCTTTGTTTTCATGGCTTTCCTCGTTTAAGTGGTTAATAATCATCTCTGCTGTTGGTTCAGGTATACCTAATCTTTTCAAATCTTCAACTGACGATTGTTTAATTTCAGTAATAGATTTAAAATGTTTTAGTAACAATTTTCTCCGTTTTTCCCCTACGCCCGGGATTACATCGAGCTCCGACTTAAATACACTTTTACCTCGTAACTGTCTGTGAAACGTAATAGCAAAACGGTGAACTTCATCTTGAATACGCTGAATCAAATAAAATTCCTGTGATTGCCGTTTCAACGGAACAATGGCAGGAGGATTTCCGTAGAGTAAATCACTCGTACGGTGCTTGTCGTCTTTTGCAAGACCACATAAAGGGATGTCTAATCCTAATTCATTTTCTAATACGTCTAATGCAGCACTCATTTGACCTTTTGCACCATCTACTACAATAAGATCTGGTAGAGGAAGACCTTCCTTTAATACCCTTTTATACCTTCTCCGTATAACTTCTCGCATTGTTTCATAATCATCAGGACCTTTTACATCTTTAATCTTATATTTACGATATTCCTTTTTCGTTGGTCTTCCATCAATAAAAACAACCATCGCTGAAACAGGATCTGTTCCTTGAATATTGGAATTATCAAAGGCTTCAATCCGGTGCGGTGTTTCGATGTGGAGCTTGTCACCTAACTGCTCAACTGCCTTGATTGTTCTTTCCTCGTCACGCTCAATCAAGGAAAATTTCTCTTCAAGGGCAATCGTTGCATTTTTCTCAGCTAACTTTACTAATTCCTTTTTACGACCCCTGTAGGGTATAGTAACATCTACATCTAGGAGTTCCTTTAATAACTCATTATCTGCCGGAGCAGGAACAAGCACTTGTCTAGGTTTTGGATGATTCTGGTGTAGGTAGAACCGGCCAACAAAACTAAGGAAGGTTTCGTCTGGTTCATCAAAGAAAGGGAATAACGAAACATCTCTTTCAATCAATTTCCCTTGTCTAATAAAGAAAACCTGGACACACATCCAACCCTTATCGTACGCATACCCAAACACATCCCGGTTGATTTGGTCATTCAGGGTCATTTTTTGTTGCTCCATGACCGCTTCTATATGTTGTATTTGATCTCTTAGCTCTTTAGCTCGCTCAAAATCAAGCTCGTCGGAAGCCTTTAACATTTTATTCTTCAAATCATTTTTAATTTCTTTATGTCCCCCATTAAGAAACGTTGTAATACTTTGGACAATCGATTGATTTGTTTCTTGAGAAACAGGGTAAACACATGGCCCTAAACATTGATTCATATGGTAATACAGACAGACTCGATCAGGCATTTGATTACACTTTCTTAACGGATAAAGCCGGTCGAGCAATTTTTTAGTTTCCCTTGCAGCCATTACATTAGGGTATGGACCAAAGTATTTCCCTTTGTCTTTTTTTACTTTCCTTGTAACAATCAAGCGCGGCTGTTCTTCAGAGGTGACTTTTAAATACGGATAAGATTTATCATCCTTTAATAAAATATTATACTTGGGATCATATTTCTTAATTAAATTCATCTCTAATATGAGTGCTTCAATTTCAGATGATGTTACGATGTATTCAAAGTCTTCTATTTCTTGAACTAATCGTTGTGTTTTTTGGTCATTTGCACCTGTAAAATAGGAACGGACTCTATTTTTTAAAAGCTTAGATTTACCTACATAGATAATCGTATCTTGTTTATCCTTCATCAAATAGCACCCAGGTTGCGCGGGGAGAACTGCCAATTTTTCTTTTATTTGTTTGTTCATTCTTTTCACCCCAAGCAAATTAATTCATCAAGCAAAAGTAGCAATTACCATTTTTATCATACTAAGACAAGCCTTGTAATAGCGAACCCCAAGGGACTAGGCGGAGTGTACAGCTTTTGTTTTTTATTACTTTCTTATCTTACCAAAAAAAATCCCTTATTACATATATAGTAACAAGGGATTTTTTGGGTAAACTAGTAGATTAACCTTTAAGCGTGTTTGTTTATCAATTCGACTAAAGCTTCTTTTGGTTGAAAACCAACGACTTGATCAACAACTTCACCATCTTTAAATAATAAGAGCGTTGGGATGCTCATCACGCCGAATTTACCAGCAGTTTCTTGATTATCATCAACATCAAGCTTAACGATTTTTAGTTTATCGTTCATCTCACTATCGATTTCTTCTAAAACTGGCGCAATCATCTTACAAGGCCCACACCAAGGTGCCCAAAAATCTGCTAGTACTAGCCCCTCATTTGTTTCTGTATTAAAACTTTGATCAGTAGCAGCTACTATTGCCATAAAATTGTCCTCCTTATTACGAAACTTAATTTCGATTTACGAGTAGAGTATATCATTTCATTTTCAACTTATGCCACTAGTTTGCTTTTTGTTAGACTTAAGTTGCAAGCTTCATTTTTTTAATTTCAGCAGTTAATTGTGGAACTACTTCAAATAAATCCCCAACTATTCCGTAATCGGCAACGTTAAAAATATTAGCTTCTGGGTCTTTGTTAATCGCTACAATTACTTTGGAGTTAGACATTCCGGCTAAATGTTGGATTGCTCCAGAGATTCCACATGCAATATATAAATCAGGTGTTACAACCTTTCCTGTCTGACCAATTTGTAATGAGTAATCACAATAACCTGCATCACATGCACCACGCGACGCCCCTACAGCTCCTCCCAATAAATCAGCTAACTCATACAGCGGTTCAAAACCTTCTTTACCTTTAACACCCCGCCCACCAGCAACTACAACCTTGGCTTCAGACAAGTCAACCCCTGCTGTTGCTTTTTTCAAGACATCTTTGATAATAACATCGACCGTATCAATAGTAATATTAACAGGCTCTAATTCTCCTTTTCGCGTATCATCGTGGTCTAATGGTGTAATGTTATTTGGTCGAATCGTTGCAACAATAATACCATCTGTAATGATCTTTTTTTCGAAGGCCTTTCCTGAATATATTGGTCTCGTGAATACGATGTTTCCCCCAAATTCTTCCAACTCAATCACGTCAGACACAAGTCCTGAATTTAATCTACTAGCAAGCTTAGGAGCTAGATCTTTTCCAACTGCTGTATGTCCCATAATGATTGCATCAGGATTGACCTTGTCGATAACGTGTATGATTGCTTTAGCAAACACTTGAGATGTGTACGCTTTCATTTTTTCATTTTCAATCGTGTGAACACGGTCTGCACCAAAATAAATCATTTCAGTTGCTTGCGCTTCTAAATTTCCTTCCCCACAAATTACACCAATAACTTCATTTTCTTTACTCATTAGTTTACTAGCTGCAATAGCTTCGAAGGTAACATTTCTAAGCTTATTGTTTTTCATTTCACCGATAACAAGAACTTTCTTCCCCATCATCTATTTTCTCCTTTCTCGGGTTTCCGTACGATTCAACCAATTAGCATTGACTTTTCTCTAGATTATTTTGGCTTCATGTTTTAATAAGGAAACTAATTCTTGTACTTGTTCAGTTACTTCACCTTCTAGTAATTTACCAGCTTTCCGTTCAGGAGGCAGAAATACTTCAATCGTTTTAGTCTTTGGTGCAACATCTTCTTCCTCAAGATCTAAATCATCCAATTCTAACTCATCCACCGGTTTTTTCTTTGCTTTCATAATCCCTGGTAAAGAAGGGTATCTAGGTTCATTTAATCCCTGTTGACAAGTAGCTAAAAGTGGTAAATGTGTTTCAATGATTTCTGTATCACCTTCTACATCTCGTTCTATTGACGCCACCCCCCCATCAATTGTCAGAGATGTTATTGTTGTGATACAAGTTAAATTCAATTTATCTGCAAGTCTAGGACCAACTTGACCACTGGCATTATCAATCGCCACATTTCCTGCAAGAATAAGGTCTACTTCTTTGTCTTCAAAAAAGGCTTGCAGTAGCCTAACCGTTGTAAATTGATCCGGTTCCTCTAAATCGTCTTGAATATTAATTAATACCCCTTTGTCAGCTCCCATTGCTAGCGCGGTTCTTATTTGTTTTTCGGACCTTTCTCCTCCGACCGAAATAATTGTTACTTCTCCCCCGTGCGTGTCGCGTTGCTTAACAGCCTCTTCAACAGCATATTCATCATATGGATTGATTATCAACTCGGCTGCTTCATCATCAATTCGGTTATCTCTAATTTCAATTTTTTCTTCTGTGTCAAATGTACTCTTTAACAAGACAAAGATATTCATAAAACAAGCCCCTTTCCCACTGACGTCTTTACCTAGTCATTAGTTTTTAACAGCTAATCCATTAACGATCAGTTCAAGAACCTCATCCACCTGTTGTACCAAATCATACTTATGATCCTTCATTATCCAATTGGTTACAATTTCATCTAATGTTCCAAAAATCATTTGTCTTACCATTTTGTTATTTAGATCAGATTGAAATAAGCCTTGATCAATTCCAGCAGATACAACTTGATCAATCATAATAAAATATCCTTTTAATACTTCATTTATTTTTAGTCTTAATTCTTTTGACGATTGCCTTAGTTCCAGTTGAGTAACAATAGCTAAGTGATGATCCTCTGCTAATTGGTTAAAATGCATGGAAATCAATAGCCTCAGTTTTTCAATAGCATCTGTCTCCTTCTCAATAGCCTTTTCGATTTTGGATATAAAATCACCCATTTTTTCTTGAAACAAGGAAACAAGGATGTCTTCTTTGTTTTTAAAATAAAGGTAAATTGTTCCATCTGCAACACCTGCTTGCTTTGCAATTTTGGAAACCTGTGATGCATGATAACCATTTTCTGCAATGACTTTTACTGCTGCGTCGATAATTTGGTTATATTTTGGTCTATTTATTTTCGTGTTCACTGTAATCCCTACCTAGTTGTAATGATAAATGAATGAATGAATAATCATTCATTTATTATCGTATCATAGGATAGGGTTTTGTCAATAACAAAACCCTATCCTACGTCCTGTTAACTAGTTTGATCGGTAATAGTCTTTGTCTTTGCTCTTTCCTCATCTATTAATGTCCTTCTTAATATCTTACCGACAGCTGTCTTAGGTAACTCCGTCCGAAACTCGTAAACCCTTGGCACTTTATAAGAAGCGATACGCTTTCGACAGAACATATCTAACTGATCATCTTTTATATCATATCCATTTTTTAAAACAACAAATGCTTTGACCGTTTCCCCACGGTAAGGATCTGGAATACCAACGACAACTGCCTCCTGGACTGCTTCATGTTCATAGAGTACTTCTTCCACCTCACGAGGGTAAATATTATAGCCACCTGCAATAATCATGTCCTTTTTTCGGTCTATTACATAAAAACAACCATTATTATCCATATAGCCCATATCACCTGTCTTCAACCATCCATCTTGAAGCACCTGATTTGTTTCCTCAGGCTTGTTCCAATAACCTTCCATCACTTGTGGGCCCTTTACGACTATTTCTCCGACCTCCATAGGCGAAACCTTTTCCCCAGTCTCTAAGCTAACAATTTTTGCATCTGTGTCAGGCCATGGTACACCAATTCCTCCTTGAATTTTTGTTTCATCTAGAAAATTAGCATGGGTTACTGGTGATGATTCAGTCAGCCCATACCCTTCAATAAGGCGTCCCTTTGTTACTTGTTGGAATTTTCTTTGAACTTCAAGGGGTAACGGAGCAGAACCACTTATACATACATCAATCGATGTTAAGTCGTAATCCTTTAAGTTTGGATGATTAAGTAATCCAATATAAATCGTAGGAGCACCTGGAAATACCGATGGTTTCAGCTTTTCTATTGTCTTTAAAACATCCTCTGGTTCAAATTTAGGTAACAACACCATTTTCGCGCCTGTCATTATGGAATAATTCATCACTGTGGTCATCCCATAAACATGAAAGAATGGAAGAACACCAAGCACAACTTCTTGAGATTGTTTGTCTTTGTAAATCCACTCCTTACACATTTGTACGTTTGCTACCAAGTTATAATGGGTGAGCATGACACCCTTTGGAAAACCAGTAGTACCGCCTGTATACTGTAAAAGTGCTAAATCTTTTTTGGGGTTAATCATAGGTTCAGTGAATCCTTTATCGGACTTCTTCATAATATTTTTCCATGGGTGGATTAGTTCTGTTTGCTTTAACTTATATACTTGTTGACCTTGTTTTTTTTGAATAAATGGGTATAAAATATTTTTGGGGAAGGGCAAACAATCGTTTAGTTGGGTTACAATGATTTGGTTAATCGTTGTCTTTTTTTTCACCTTTAGTACAACTGGTAATAACTGATCAAGACATATGATGACTGTAGATCCTGAGTCTTTTACTTGATATTCCAGTTCTCTTTCTTTGTATAGGGGGTTTGTTTGGACTACAATTCCCCCTGCCATTAAAATTCCATAATAGGCAACGACAGACTGAGGTGTATTGGGTAGCATTACTGAAACACGGTCACCTTTTGTTAGACCTTGCGATTGAAGATAAGAAGCTAATTTTCTTGCTTGAAGATATAACTCCTGATAAGTTAATGCCTTACCCAAGAAATGAAGCGCTTTCAATTGAGGGTGATTTTTAGAAGTTTCTTTTAAAAAGTTTTGAAGCGTTTTTTCGTCATAGCAGATGTTCTTTGAGATGTCGCTTGGATAATGGGCAAGCCATGGCTTTTTTGCAACTTCACTCATTTTATTCCCTCCTTTTCACTATAGTTATCTTCATTATACAAATTAAAAAACTATTTTAAAATATCCTATTCTTAAAAAGTATAAAAATTTCCTATTCTTTGCTAAAATATTTTGGGCTAAGCCTAAAAACCAAAAGTAAGACAAGCCTCATAACGGCAGTTTTGCCATATAGAAGGTTGCCTTACACTTGGAAGGGGCAATTTAGAGAAGCTTAGACATTACTAGTTTGTTTCTTTTTAAATTGATTTTGATATAAAGATAATCCCAATTACTAAAAAAGCAATGGATACTACAATTAATATTTTCGCGAGCGTCTTCATTCCAACTCTCCTTATCATACCACTTTAATCCTTGTTAGCTATCCAATACTTGCCCCAATTACAAAGGATAGTCCTATAGAAATGACCATCGAAATAAATCCCACTGCTCGATTGTCATTGGCAATTTCGAAATCAATTTTATAGGTTGGTGTTAGAAATTCAAAGATAAAATAACCAAATAATAATAACAAGAAACCAAAACCACCCCAAAGGATATTCTGCACAACTGTATCATTATGTTCAATCGAATACCTAAAGATGTTCGCTATTCCAAATATCTTTCCACCTGTAGCCATAGCCACAGCAAAATTCCCTTTTTTTATTTCCTCCCAATTTTTGTAAGTAGTCACAATTTCAAATATAGCTAAAAACACAATTAAACAGAGAACCGCTACACTATATCTTGCGGCAGTCTCAACGAACGTATTTTCCCAAAACTGATTCATCATGCCCAACTCCATTCCTCGTTAAACAAAGATTTTAGCGGAGTTCTAAAATAGTCACTCCGTTTCCACCTTCACTCATAGTACCAAATCTGTACGTGGTTATATGTGAATGGTTTTTCGCAAAATTTTGCACACCCGTACGTAGTGCTCCTGTTCCTTTTCCATGAATGATGGACACCTTTGAATACCCAGCAAGAATCGCATCGTCAACATATTTTTCTAATTCTAATAAAGCATCCTCAAAACGCTCACCACGAAGATCTAATTCTGGCTTCACATGATAGTTAGAACCTTTTACTGTCGCCATTGGCCTTTCTACTAGAGGTTTCTCTCGTTTAACAAACTCCAAATCTTTACGTTTTACCTTTACTTTCATGATACCTACTTGAATTTGAAATTCGGTGTCACTAATCTTTTCTAGAATTGTTCCTATTTGATTTAACGTAAGCAAGCGGACTTCATCACCTACTTGAAGCTCTTTTGTTTGGGATGGTTGTTTCTCTTTTGGTTTCTTTTTACTTAAATTTGGTTGGGCATCATCTAACATTTTGCGAGCTTCAATCCACTCATGTTCTTTCAGTGTTGCTTGGTTTTGCATCCTTTTTAGCTCAGAAACAACTAGCTCTGCTTCTTCTCTAGCTTGTATGATTGCCTTTTCTGCTTTTTCTTCTGCTTTCTTATACAACGTTTCTTTTTTTTGTTCAAATTGTTGCCATTGTTTTTCTAGTTCTTGTTTTAATTCCTCAGCCTCTTTCAACACCTGCTCTGCTTCCTCGTAGTCGTGATCAGCACCCCGTCGCGCTGCTTCTAACGATGCAATCATGTTCTCAACACTTCTGGAATCTGTGCCAATTTGGTTCTTTGCTTTTTCAATGATAGAAATGTTTAACCCTAGTCTTTGTGAAATTTCAAAAGCATTACTACGTCCAGGAACACCAATCAACAAACGATAAGTTGGTCTTAATGTCTCAACATCAAACTCAACAGATGCGTTTATTACTCCATCTCGATTGAAACCATAGGCTTTAAGCTCAGGGTAATGGGTAGTGGCAATAACTCGAGCCCCTTTGTTTACAACTTCGTCGAGTATTGCCATCGCTAACGCAGCACCTTCCTGCGGGTCTGTTCCTGCTCCAAGCTCATCAAACAAGACTAGTGTCTCTCGGTTAACTTGATCAAGTATTTTCACAATATTTGTCATGTGTGAGGAGAAGGTGCTCAAGCTTTGTTCAATTGACTGTTCATCACCAATATCTGCAAACACATCATTAAATACGGCCATTTCACACCCATCTAGCGCAGGAATTTGTAAGCCTGATTGGGCCATTAATGTGCAAAGCCCTACCATTTTTAGTGTAACGGTTTTACCACCGGTGTTCGGTCCAGTAATAACTATGGCCGTATAGTTTCTCCCTATTTCCACATCATTAGCCACCACTTCTTCCCCTGAAATAAGTGGATGGCGAGCTTGTTTCATTTTAATAATCCCTTGGTCATTCATTTTTGGTGTCGTTGCATGCATTTGTTCGCCTAACTTTGCTCGAGCAAACATAAAATCTATCTGACCAAGTGCCTCTACATTTTGATATAGAAAAACATGATCTTCAGCAATTCTGTTTGATAATTCGCGAAGGATTCGTTCTATCTCATGCTTTTCTTGAACTCTAGCTTCCTGTAATTGGTTATTCAAATCGACAACCGCTTGTGGCTCAATAAACAATGTTGCACCAGAGGAAGATTGGTCATGCACAATTCCACCAATAGCACCCCTGTACTCCTGCTTAACCGGCAACACATAACGATTATTTCTAATGGTTACGATAGCATCAGATAACATCTTTGTCTTTGTTTTCGTTAAAGAATCTAATTTGTCACGAACCCTTCCTTCACTCGTACGGATTTTAGATCGAATGGTTCGTAATTTATCTGATGCACCGTCCATCACATGACCATGATCATCAATACAACTTTTGATTTGTCTTTCTAATTCATTTAGTGGGACTATTTGTTCAATCAAATCCCTTAAGATAGGAAGGTCTGATTCTTCCATATCTTCTATGAAATATTTAATTTGCTTCCCACCATAAATGGTACTGGCAATATCCAAACATTCTAAAGCATTTAATACCCCACCAATTGTTGTCCGCTTAATACTCTGCTTTATATCAAAAATCCCACCTAATGGGACGCTGCCCTTTAACCGTAGAACCGCAGCTGCTTCATCTGTTTCTTGTTGCCATCTTATTACCTCATCGAGCTTTATTGAAGGCTTTAATGCTTCAATTTTCCCCTTACCTAGAGATGAAGCAGCCAAATTTTTTAACATATCAATGATTTTGTTATATTCAAGTACTTGAAAAATACGCGGATTCATTAGAGCTACTCCTTTATCTTTGATGCTTGTATCGTTATCGATACGTTTTCACGTGAATCTAGGTTTCATTTATTTTGCCTTTATTTATTTCGATTAAACAACCGAATCAATTTATCCTTTGGCCAAGTATTAATGATTGTTTCCGGTTTAAGCCAGCCTTTCCTTGCCACACCAATCCCTAATTTCATATGTTCCAAGGTTGCATAATTATGCGCATCTGTATTGACTGCAATAGAAACACCCTTTTCTTGAGCTAATTTAACCCATTCCCATGATAAATCAAAACGATTAGGGTTTGCATTTAATTCAAGTACTGTTCCAGTTTCTCTTGCCTTATCGATGAGCGCCTCGACATTTACTTGATATCCACTTCTCCTACCAATTACACGACCAGTTGGGTGAGCGATGACGTTTACATAAGGATTTTCTAATGCCGCAAATAAACGGTTCATAATTTTGTCTTCAGATTGGTTAAAACTTGAGTGAATTGCCCCAATGACGTAATCCATCTCTCTTAAAAATTCTGTCGAGAAATCAAGTGAGCCATCAGGCAACATGTCCATCTCAACCCCGGCAAAAATATAGATATCTTTATATTTTTCATTTAATCTGTATATTTCTTCTCTTTGTTTCCTTATTCTAGTTTCGTCTAATCCATTTGCAACTCGCAAAAATTTGGAATGATCCGTGATGGCAATGTACTCGTACCCTCTACCTCGCGCTTTCTCAACCATTTCCTCAATTGATTGAGCTCCATCACTCCAAGAGGTGTGCATGTGTAAATCTCCTCGTACATCGTTATATGTGACTAACTGGACAGCTGACTGAAACGCTTCAATCTCACCCTGATTTTCTCTTAGTTCTGGTGGAATAAACTTCAATCCAAAATAGTTAAAAAAATCATTCTCTGTTTCGAATGTAACTATTTCTCCAGTTTCAATATCTTCTACACCGTATTCATTAATTTTTTTGCCCCTTGATTTTGCTAGCTGCCTCATTGCAACATTATGGTCTTTAGACCCAGTAAAATGATGTAAGGTAGTCGCAAATTCCTGTTCTGATACTATCCGAAAATCAACACTTACGTCGTATCCTTCGTCTAGTACAACCGATACTTTTGTTTCACCAGCTCCAGTAACACTTTTTATTCGGTTGTTTTGTAACAAACTTTCCTTAACTTCTATTGGCTTATCAGAAGCAATAATAAAGTCTAAATCTTTTGCCGTCTCGCTTAATCTACGAATGCTTCCTGCCCTAGAATAGTTAGTTATCGATGGGACGGCACTAAGAAATTCTTCTATTTTTTTTACAATCGGTTCCATATAAGCAAATGGCAATCGTTCGGGACGGGTACCAACTTCTTCTAAAGCTTTATAAATTTTCTCTGCGGACTTTTTGCCGAATCCTGCGAGCTGCTCAACCTTTCCTTCTTCGCACGCTGTCATCAATGAGGCGCGGTCTGTTATGCCTAACTCTTGGTAGAGCTTAGATAACTTTTTACCGCCTAAGCCAGGAATAGCTAACAATGGTATTAGCCCACTTGGGACTTCGTGCTCTAATTGTTTTAACGTATCAGATGAACCGCTTTCGATATATTCTGTTATGACAGCAGCAGTTCCTTTGCCAATACTACTTAATTTCGTTATATCATCTATTTCCGACAAGGAACGGTCATCAGCCTCTAAGCTTTGTGCAGCTTTTCGATACGCTGCTATTTTAAACGTATTTTCGCCTTTTAGTTCTAAGTAAATGGCAATCGTTTCTAATAATTTTACAACATCCTTCTTGTCAACAGCCACGATGCTAACCTCCGATTGTGATAAAATTTGGTTATCTTTCATTAAGCGGATAAACACCCTTGTAATGTTCTACAAGGGTGTTTGCAAGTTTATTTTGTCCCAAATAGGTAAGATCCTTTCTAGCTCTGGTACATGTCAAACCAAAGTGCTTTTATTTGATTTGAAATAACTGGGGTATATTCCACCATAAAACCAGCAATCGTTGATTGTTCTAAATTTGATTGAACAAATGATAAAGGTGCTAACGCAAGGATATATAACGTCACAAATAAAATAAAATAAGTTTCTATAAATCCAAGCACCCCTCCTAGTAAGCCATTTAAGGACGATAACAAAGGCAAATCAGTAAGGAAATCAAGCATCGATGCAACAATTTGCAGAATAATTTTCGACCCAAAAAAAAGTAATGCAAATGCGACCGCATTGTAGAAAGCCTTTTCTAAAGGTAGTGATTCGATGAATATGGCCCACGTAGCATCCTCAGGCAACTCTGGATAAGGAATCCACAAGTTTAAGTGTTTAGCCAAATTATCATAATAAATGATAGCTATAATAAATGAAACAATAAATCCTATTAAATGAAACAGCTGTAAAATAAACCCTCTTTTCAACCCTATTAACACACCTAGTATTAAAATCCCCAACAATAATAAATCAATCATTTTTCTCTTGATCCTCTTTCTGTTTTATTAATCCTAGAAGTTCTGTATATTCATCTCTAAGTTTCAAATAATCATTCATCGTATTTACAGCGGTAAGTACTGCTAGCTTTGTTGTATCAAGACTTTTATTTGCTTCATAAATATCTCTCATCTTTTGGTCAACAAGACTTGCAACCATGCGAACATGATGGGCATGCTCTTCTCCAATTATAGTATATGATTTTCCATATATATCAACAGTTGTACGTGTTTTCTCAGGTTGGGACACGACTATTCCCCCTCGTTTCTATCAATCCTAAAATTAATATTAACATGGATAGGAACATTTAGGAAACTATTCCGTCATCCTTTTGTCTGCTATACTTATTCTAATGGAAAGATTGGAGAGATTGGATGGGACAAATTGTTTTAAACTTAACAAAGGAAAAAATTAAAAAATTAAAAGACTATTATTGTGATGATTTGAGGGCTTCACCACCTGGAGCGATTTTTGCAGCAAAAACAAAAAATGCAACCATTACAGCATATCAGTCTGGCAAGGTATTATTTCAAGGTAGATCTCCAGAAGTAGAAGCAAATAAGTGGGGGAGTACAACAGAGCCATCAAAAAATCGCGATTCCAAATCGTTAAAGCAAAAAAAAATAAATGAACATAGCTTTGCACCCCCATCATCTCTTTTTACTAGTTCTCACATTGGCTCAGATGAAGCGGGAACAGGGGATTATTTTGGGCCTATTACTGTTGCAGCAGCCTATATAACTAAAGACCAAATTCCTTTATTAAAAGAACTTGGTGTGAAAGATTCAAAACATCTAACGGATGAAATGATCAAATCAATCGCAATAGAGTTAGTACGAATGGAAATTGCTTATTCCCTAGTTGTCTTACATAATGAAAAATATAATGAACTTCAGCGAAAAGGTTGGTCACAAGGGAAAATGAAGACAATGCTTCATCACCACGCCATTAACAAGCTTCTTAAAAAAGTCGAACCGACCAAGCCAGATGGAATTTTAATTGATCAATTTTCACAGCCCAATGTTTATCTTAACCATTTAAAATCAGAAAAAGCTAAGCTGCAGGATCATGTTTTTTTCATGACCAAAGCTGAGTCTTATTCGATAGCTGTTGCTGCTGGTTCTATTATTGCAAGGGCTAGCTTTGTCAAACAAATGGATAAATTAGCTAATACAGCTGGGGTACCTATTCCTAAAGGTGCATCACAAAAGGTTGACCAGGCAGCTGCCGTTTTAATTAGAAAACATGGCAGAGAATCGTTAGAACAATATGCGAAGGTCCATTTTGCAAACACACAAAAAGCAGAATCCTATTTATAGGTTCTGCTTTTTGTGTCTAGCTTCAGCGCCTAGACCCTCGGGGTCATAAGGTGCTGAAGCTTTTCTATGCTCTTAGTTGTGCTTGGTGGGCTTTTTTTACTGCGTCTAAGATAGCCTGATAAGATTTTTCTACTTCTTCATCTTTCAGTGTCCGCTCAGGATCTAAATACAGAATATTAAATGCTAGCGATTTTTTACCAGTTTCCAAATGTTCTCCTTGATACACGTCAAACACTTGCACCTCTTTAATTAACTCCCCGCCTGCTTTTAAGATTGTTGCTTTCACATCCCCTGCATGTACATGTTCATCTACTACCAGGGCAATATCTCTTGAAATAGACGGATAACGAGGAATTTTAGCAAAGCTCGGTTCATTTTCATGAATAGTAAAGATAAATTCTAAATCAAGATCAAATACATACGTATCTTTTAAATCAAAACTATCCTGTAAAGATGGGTGCACTTGACCGATGAAACCAACGGCTACATCCTTGATTAAAATTTGAGCAGTTCTACCCGGATGCAACCCATCCATTTTCGCTTGTTTATACGTAGCAGTGAGATTAAGTTTTTCTAGCAAACCTTCTACAATCCCTTTTACCACAAAGAAATCAACTGCTTTTTTCTCTTGTTGCCATGGATGTGTAATCCAATCACCTGTTAATGCACCAGAAACTCTTAGTCTTTCCTCTGGTTGTTTAGAAATTGTTGTTTCATCTGAAAGAAATACTGTTCCAACTTCATAATATCCAATATTTGTTTGTTTTCTAGCCGAATTGTAAGACATGGAAGCTAACAGCTCAGGCAAAATGCTTAGCCTTAACGTGCTATGTTCCTCACTCATTGGCATTGCTAATTGAACTGGGGAATCTACTTTTCCCTTTACTTCTGGACTAATTAATAACTCAGCCCGCTCTTTGCTCGTCAATGAGTACGTAATCGTCTCCATTAACCCTGCACCTTGAAGATAATTTTTCACGTCTCGTTTTAACTGTTGTCGCTCTGTTAAGCCTCCCGCTTGTGACGCACCTTGAGGTAATGTATATGGAAGATTATCGTATCCAAAAATCCGAGCAATTTCTTCTACCATATCTTCAAAAATAGTAATATCCTGACGTCTTGTCGGTATGGTAATAGAGAATAAATTACCATTTTGCTTGAATTCAAATTCTAATTTTCGTAAAATGTCGCCGATTTCGTCGTTATCGATTTCCGTTCCTAAACGATTATTAACTTCAGTAGAGTCGATTTCGATAGTTGCAGCTGATTTATCAAGCTGATCAAATTCTACCACTCCTGATAACACTGTTCCATTTGCATACTGACTTAACAGTTGACACGCTCTTTGTCCTGCCTTCTTCACTCGATTTGGGTCAACACCCTTTTCAAACCTACTGCTTGATTCACTTCTTAAGCCATGATCTTTAGATGCTGTTCTAACAGCTGCAGGATCAAAGTAAGCTGCCTCTAGTAAAACGGTTTTTGTTTGATTAGAAACCTCGGAATTGGCCCCCCCCATCACACCTGCCATTGCAGTTGGAATAGTTCCATTAGTAATGACTAAATGGCTAGATTTCAGTGTTCGCTCTTGGCCATCAAGCGTAACCATTTGTTCTCCATCTTTAGCACGACGAACGACAATTTCGTTTGAACCAAACTGGTCATAATCAAAGGCATGAAGCGGTTGCCCGTATTCCAGTAGAACATAATTCGTAATATCTACAACATTGTTAATTGGACGGATTCCAGCAGCAATTAGATAGTTACGCATCCATAATGGTGACGGCCCGATTTGAATATCTTTAATAACAAACGCACCATAATAAGGATTCAATTCAGTGTCTACTTTAACCGATACGTAATCGGCAGCAATTTCTGAAGACACATTCACTTCCTCTTTTGGTAGTCGGACCGGAACATCTAAAATAGCCCCTACTTCGTAAGCAACCCCGAGCATACTTAGTGCATCTGAACGGTTCGGAGTTAGGCCTAATTCTAGGATGGCATCATGTAAATTAAGTAATGCTAATGCATCTGCACCAACTTCTGTCTCCTCAGGAAACACAAAGATTCCTTCCGCATACTCCTTTGGTACGAATTTTTCCTCAATTCCTAACTCTTGGAGAGAACAAATCATTCCATTTGATTCTACACCACGAAGTTTTGCTTTCTTAATTTTAAAATTTCCTGGAAGGACAGCCCCTGGTTTAGCAACAGCTACTTTTTGCCCTTTTGCAATATTTGGTGCACCACAAATAATCTGAAGTTGCTCCTCGCCAACATCAACTTGACAAAGATTCAATTTATCTGCATTTGGGTGTTTTTCACATTCTTGTACATAGCCGACAACAACATTAGAGCTTTGCTCAGCAACATACTCGATACCCTCAACCTCAATACCTGATTTAGTAATTTTCTCTGCCAATTCTTCTGGTGTAATGGTTCCTATGTCAACGTACTCTTTTAGCCAATTTAATGATACATACATTAGTTATTCCCCCTTATGCCTTATGGTATTGTTTTAAGAAGCGGACGTCATTTGTATAGAAATGGCGGATATCATCTACGCCATACTTCAACATAGCAATTCGCTCAGGTCCCATTCCAAAGGCAAAACCGTTGTATTCTTTTGGATCATAGCCAGCCATTTCTAGTACGCGTGGGTGGACCATCCCACCACCTAATATTTCAATCCATCCGGTCCCTTTACAAACAGAGCAGCCATGTCCGTGACACACTTTGCAGGAAATATCCATTTCCACAGACGGCTCGGTAAAGGGGAAAAAGCTAGGACGTAACCGAATTTCACGATCTTCACCGAAAAATTGTTTTGCAAATTGATTGAGTACACCTTTCAAATCACTCATTCGAACATTTTTATCCACATACAATCCTTCTACCTGAGTAAATTGATGCGAGTGGGTAGCGTCATCGGTATCACGACGATAAACTTTTCCTGGACAAATCATTTTTACAGGTTTTGCACCTTGATATTCTCCCATTGTCCTCGCTTGAACTGGAGATGTATGCGTACGTAATAATAATTCCTCTGTAATATAGAAGGAATCTTGCATGTCTCTTGCTGGATGACCCTTTGGAAGATTAAGCGCTTCGAAGTTATAATAATCTGTTTCCACTTCTGGACCCTCTCTTACTTCAAAGCCCATCCCAATAAACAAATCTTCTATTTCTTCAACAATACTAGTTAGTAAATGGGGTCCTCCGACTTTTACTGGTCTTCCGGGTAATGTAACATCAATTGTTTCTGTTTCTAACTTCTTTTCAAGCTCTTCTTTTTCTAATCTTTCTTTTTTAGCATCTAACTCTGTTGCAATCGCTTCGCGGACTTTATTCGCCAACTCTCCGATTACCGGCCTTTCTTCTTTGGAAAGCTTGCCCATTCCACGCAAAACTTCTGTAATCGGCCCTTTTTTACCAAGATAAGCAACTCGGATATCTTGTAAATCTGATAAGTAAATAGCTTCTTCCACTTTCGTTAAAGCTTCTGCTTGTAACTCTTCTAACCGTTCCTTCATGGAAAAATAACCTCCTTAAGTAGTCTCACTACTTTTTAGTTTGTGTTACACCTAGACATAAAAAAAGTCCCCTCCCAGAAAAAGGGACGAGACAATTGTATCGCGGTACCACCCTTGTTGACATATTAAATACCATGCCCACTTCGAGAGTATTGATAACGGAAATAAATCCGGAATGCCTTTATTTATGAAAAGGTCCTGGCAACAGCTCCAGAGTGAAATTCAATAATTGCTCGATAGAAACACTTTCAGTCTAGGTATTTCTCCCTAATTATCGAGTACTGCAATTATTTACTAACTCCTTCTCAGCCTGTACGAGTATTCACATTATTTTCTTATTATAGAAAAACACGATAAAAGTTGCAACCCTTAGCTTTTATTTTCCTGCATACTTGCGATATGATAAAGCAAGATACCAGAAGCAATCCCTACATTTAATGATTCCGCTAATCCATAGATAGGGATATGTACTAGGTGATCTGCCATTTCAATATATTCTTGGCTAATTCCTGCTCCTTCATTTCCAACAATAAGACCAATAGTTTTAGGGACTGGTAAGGAGTGATAAGGAACCGCCGCATCTGTAAGAGTAGAAGCCCAGATAGTAACCCCTTTATCACGGTAATTAATAATAGATTCCTTCAAATTTTGTCGGATAATTGGCAAATGAAATATCGATCCTTGGGTTGCACGAATAACTTTTTCGTTATACAAGTCAACCGTACCATCTCCAAGGATTACACCATCAAAGCCAGCTGCATCAGCTGTACGTATCATCGTACCTAGATTCCCAGGATCTTGAACTGCATCAATCAGTAGCAGTTTGTTGTCATTGGTTATTTTATTTTCCTTCATGTGAACAACAGCTGCAATTCCCTGCGGTGTAACAGTATTAGAAAGTGATTGAAATACATTGGTCGAAACTTCTGTTACTTGGATATTTGTAATCCAGCTTGGCACTTCTACTCCTTCTTCAATAATCAATTCATCGATAACGAAATCACTATTGTTGGCTTCTTGTACCAGATGGAATCCTTCAATTAAAAATACGTTTGCTTGTTCCCTATCTTTCTTTTTTTTAAGTTTATTCCACTGTTTTACTTTGTTATTTTGGACTGAGGTAATCATTGTTATCATCCTTCTAGTTAAATTCTTTCCAATCATACATAATTCCATCCATCTTGGTCAAACTAGACGTAGAAATCCTAATTTGAATCGAATCAGATAGGTCAAAAAATTTCATTGAGGTGAAGAAAATGGATTTAAATTTAAGAAAAGCAATTCTATCAAATGTTTCAGACAATAACGCAGATCAATTAGAGGCTACTATTGTCGACGCCATTCAAAATGGGGAAGAAAAAATGCTCCCAGGCTTAGGAGTACTCTTTGAATTAATCTGGAAAAATTCAGACGAAACGGAAAAGGAAGAAATGATTACAATACTAGAAAACAGTGTTAAAAATACACACTAATCCATGGCTGTGCTATACAGCCTTTCTATACAGCCTTTTTTAAAAGATAAGAAAGTGGTAAAAGACCCAAGCGCAGTCTTGCGCTCTGCGCTTATCTTATTTTTAATTTTTATATACAGGTACCGTCCTTTTACCCTATAATGAAACTATACTTCAGGGTGATTTTAGTAAAGGGTGATTCTGTTTGAATATCCAATTATTCCAGCAATATATGAAATTACAAGCAATGTCAGAGTTAACTAAAGGTAAGAGAACCACACAAACAATCAATTTTGCTCAAATGTTGAATATATTGGTAAGTGAGCCAATAGAGAGAACGATAAAACCAACTACATCGACTACTTATCTGGATTATATGGCATCCAGTGTTCCAAAACCACAAATTACTTCAGTCAACAACTCGAAGCTCACTGATTCTATTCGCGCAATAATAAAAGAAGCATCGGTTTTATACCAAGTGGATGAATCACTGATTACCTCTGTAATACAAGCAGAATCAAACTTTAATCGTAATGCGAAAAGCACTGCTAAAGCAGCAGGTTTGATGCAGTTAATGCCAGCTACCGCAAGGGAACTAGGTGTTGACGATGTTTTTGACCCGAGGGAAAATATCCTTGGAGGAACGAAATACTTAAAACAAATGTTAGAAAGATATGGCGGGGATCCTGTTCTTGCTCTAGCCGCCTATAACGCGGGTCCCGGAAATGTAGATAAATATAACGGAGTACCACCTTTTAAAGAGACACAAAATTATGTTCAAAAAATAATGGATAACTATTTAATATAATGCCCGAGCTATTTGTTAGCTCGGGCTTCGTATTAACCAAATGTTATTTGTTTTACCGCATCTGCGTCTAAACGTTTAATTACTTCAACAATAAGTTTAACTGCATTCTCAAAATCATCTCGGTGCAATATTGCTGCATGCGTATGAATATAACGAGTAGCAATGGTAATCGATAATGCTGGTACTCCGTTGGCAGTCAGGTGGATCGAGCCAGAATCTGTCCCACCTGCAGCAATTGTTGCATATTGATAAGGAATATTTTGTTCATCTGCTGTGTCTAAAACAAAATCACGTAGACCTTTGTGCGAAACAATGGAAGCATCATATAAAATGATTTGTGGTCCTTCCCCTATCTTACTATCCGCTTCTTTTTCTGATATTCCAGGTGTATCACCAGCAATGCCTACATCAACGCCAAACCCAATATCTGGCTTCACCATATTCGTAGACGTTTTAGCCCCTCGTAATCCAACCTCTTCTTGAACTGTCCCGACGCCGTAAACGATATTTGGGTGGTCTTGGTCCTTTAATTGTTTTAACACTTCTATTGCAATTGCACAGCCAATCCGATTATCCCAAGCTTTTGCCAGTAGTAATTTTTCATTTTTCATTTGAGTAAATTCAAAGTAAGGGACAATGGAATCTCCAGGCCTAACACCAAATTCAAGTGCATCTTCTCTACTATTCGCACCAATATCAATGAACATATCCTTTATTTCCACTGGTTTCTTTCTTGCTTCGGCTGGAAGAATATGAGGCGGCTTCGAGCCAATGATGCCTGTCACATCACCTTTTCTCGTAAGTAGAGTTACACGCTGAGCTAGCATAACTTGACTCCACCATCCACCTACTGTTTGAAAGTATACAAAACCATTGTCATCAATTCTCGTTACCATGAATCCAACTTCATCCAAGTGGCCAGCAACCATGACTTTAGGACCATCATTTTTGCCAACCTTCTTAGCAATTAGACTTCCTAAATTGTCAGTAAATACTTCGTCAGCAAAAGGAGTAATATATTTTGTCATCACATCTCTTGCTTCTTTTTCATTGCCAGGGATTGCCCTAGCATCAGTCAATTCTTTGAGCATCTGTAAAGTTTCGTCATTTGTTGCCATATGTAGCAAAACCTCCCTTAATTGTAAAAAGAATAGGCTTAGGAGCTATACATCTCTAAATTTTGGTGTTTCTAATCTTTCCTAAAAGCCTTAGTTTAAGTATAGACCTTTTTTATCCATTTCACAAAAAAATCGTCTAATACCCTGTGTCTTGGCGTTGGTGATTAACTTTATTTTTATCAAAATAGGCTTGTTGGATGCTACTCTCATCAAATGATAGAGATTTGCCTAAAGTAAGATATGCTGTGAAAAGGTTGGAGTAATTTTCCTTACTAGGTTTTTGTTTAAATACGATGACTTCCTCAAATACTTCGTTAAACATATCGGTTAAATTATTGTTACTGGGCTGTGGAGTTACTTGAATATTTTGGAAACCTTTCTCAATTCCTAAAGATAAAATAAAATGAAGGCCATCAACATACTCCTCTAATATTTGTGACATTTCACTTGGAGCTTTGTTACTCCAAAATTTAAACACTCTTGTTTCATTGGCTAGCTCGCCAATTTCTACTAAAAGCGCCAAAACTTTCTGATCAAATAAATCACTATTTACCAATTGATGATTTGCTTGTATGTAATTGTCTAGTTGTTTTTGCATATCAAATAATTGTTTCCAGTTCATGCAATCCCTCTTTTTTGTTTTTTTCTTGATTATACCATTTGAATTTTATAATTTGTGAAACCAATTAGACAAATAAAACGTATAAAAGGTTGAACTTAAAATGGGGAGACGATTTAAAATGATTGTCCTTATCTTTCGACTACTACTAATTATCGCTATTATATTTTTGCTTTACACTGCATATCAGTACTTGATAAATCCGAAAAGAAAGCTTGAACTCGCGAAAGACAGGAAAGAGTTCTTTTTGTTAGACGACCCCGAAACTATAAAGAAGAATTTTTTGTTAACTTACAAGGGAATATTATTTGAAGGTGAAAAGTATCTCGGCACGACCGAGCAATCATTTGACGTAATCACTATTATTGTTCATACTCATAACCCTAGCAGTTTAAAGGGCCTTGAGCGAAATGATTTATATTTTCTTGAAAAGGAAATATTAATCCGCTATCCTAATGCAAAAATCGAGTGGAAATATCCAATTAATAGATTATTAATATTAGATGAACACTAAATCATAAGTTTAACGTTGGCTTTGTTATGTTTGCTCATCAAAAAAACGCTTTAGAGTGAACTCTAGAGCGCTTTTTTGATTACTCTTATGCTGACCATAATTATCATTGTTCAAGCACTATTTTTTTGTGTTTGGTCTTGGAAAAAATCCTCCCACTTGATGATGATTTCTTTTCTTCTTAATAAATAAATTAGCGGTAATAAGCCAAGCAAAATACTAATGGCAGTAATTGGTGACAGATTGGATAAAGACCTGCCGATTGATGTATAGACAACTGCTAGTGGAATGTTAGAGAAAAAAGATGATTTCATATACCCTTTAAAATTACTCGAAACCTCAAGAATACATAAAGATAACAAGTGAAAATGTATGAATGGCACTAATCTTAATAAAGCAACTTGAGATGTAGTAAGACTTGTATTTTTTCCTATCAGCTTTTGTTTTATCGCTACTAGCTTATTAAATGTTTTAGGCGCCCATTGAACCATGCGATAGAAAAGTAGGCTTGAAAGTGTTATTCCAACAATGGAATAAAATGTTCCTAGAACTGTTCCAAATAATACCCCACCAGTAATACAGATAAATACAACAGGAAGAAAAAATAGTGGCCTAAGTAAGTGAAACCCAATAAACAATAACGGGGCAAACAAACCACCTGTTTCGATGATGGCGAGTAAGTAACCACTCAGGTATTCCATGAGATACCCCCTTCTCAGATGTACCTAACTATAAAAGCTTATGACATGAGACGAGCTATTATGACAAAAATTTAAAAAATTAGCTATACAGGTAAACCAAATAAACTAACAAGAATAGTTGTAGAAGTAACACAAATGGCATACCGTATGTAAAGGTTGCATGCTTCGTCTTGTGACGGAATTTATTCATTCCTAAAATAGATCCTATCGCCCCTCCTATTATCGCTGTAAGCCATAACGTATTTTCAGAGATTCTCCATTTCCCTCTAATTGCTCGTTTTTTATCAACCCCCATTAATACGTATGCGAACAGGTTAATAAAAAGCAGATAACTACATACTATTATTAGTTCCAATAAATATTCCTCCAAAATAAGCTTGTGGTTAACAAACATAATGCTTATCATTTAACACCCGAGGGGATAGGCAGCGGGCAGATATCATTCAATTTCTTTTCTTTTATAATTTCGTAACGTTTGTTGCTTTTGACTGAGCATTATATAAAATGTGCAGGTTGCTACATTCTTTTTTAAAAAAACGGCCTTTAAAAAAAGTCATTTTCTAAAATAAGAAAATGACTTTTTTAATTAGTTTATATTATTTTAATGCAGCTTTTGCTTTTTCAGCTAATTGAGCAAATGCCTGTTCATCGTTCACCGCTAAATCTGCAAGCATTTTACGGTTGACTTCAATACCAGCTTGCTTAAGTCCGTGCATAAGACGGCTATATGAAAGGTCATTTAAACGAGCAGCAGCGTTAATACGTGCAATCCATAATTTACGGAAGTCACGTTTTTTCTGTCTACGGTCACGATAAGCATACTGACCTGATTTGATTACTTGTTGCTTTGCAACTTTAAATAGAGCATGTTTAGAACCATAATAACCTTTAGCAAGCTTTAATATACGTTTACGACGTTTGCGTGTAACTGTTCCACCTTTAACACGTGGCATAGTAATTCCCTCCTAGTATATAACAACGAATCTTCGTATGGTTTATTTTTGTGGTAGCATTTGCTTAATACGCTTGTAATCTCCAGAAGATACTAAAGTACCTTTACGAAGTTTGCGCTTTTGTTTTTGAGACTTATTAGCAAATAAGTGACTAGTATAAGCATGAGAGCGTTTCACTTTTCCTGATCCTGTTCTTTTAAAACGTTTTGCAGTACCACTGTGCGTTTTCATTTTTGGCATGAGTAGTTCCTCCTTGTAAGCTAAAACTAATGGAACATCTCCTAGGAGAGTCCTCTATCTTTATTTTTCATTGACAGGTGCAAGCATTAAAAACATACTGCGACCTTCCATTTTAGGTTTTTGTTCAACAGTAGAAAGGTCTTTACAGTCTTCAGCCATCCGCTCAAGAACCTTTTGACCTAACTCTTTATGGGTAATTGCACGTCCGCGGAAACGAATAGAAACTTTAACTTTGTCACCTTTTTCAAGAAATTTCCTAGCATTTCTTAGCTTCGTGTTAAAGTCATGTTCTTCGATGCCAGGGCTAAGACGAACTTCTTTTACGTTGATGATTTTTTGATTTTTACGAGCTTCTTTATCTTTCTTTTGTTGCTCAAAACGGTATTTACCAAAGTCCATAATACGGCACACCGGCGGTTTTGCATTTGGTGCAACAAGTACAAGATCTAAGTTTCTCGTTTGAGCAATTTCCAACGCTTCTTGGCGAGATTTAACACCAAGTTGATCCCCATTAGAATCAATGAGACGAACCTCACGTGCTCTTATTTTCTCATTGACATTCATATCCTTGCTAATAATGAGCCACCTCCAAAATTTTTAAAACAAAATGAGTAAGCGGAATTATTAATGACCGTTAGGCTCTATTTAAAAATGATAGATAGATCCCAACAAGACAAGTTAGTTGAATCAAAAAAAGTGTCGGTACACATACTGCACCCACACATCTCCTGTTCTCATTCCAGAATAAAAACCTGTTAACTGCATCCAACGCGTCAATCAGGTGAGAAGCGGGTGCTCCTACTTGTCATTTATGATCATATTTAATTTCACTTTTAACAATATAACACGGGCAAAGGATTATGTCAAACCGTGATTTGTTTATAATAAGAAAGTATACAATATCCAAGCGTGGATAATATTTTCTGCGATAGCAACGTCCAGCTTCAGCGTTTTTTTCTCAACGTTACATAGAATATCATTTTTCACAAGTAAAAACAAACGACTATTTGTCAAAAACTAAAATTAGGTTATCAGGACATCCTGATAACCTAATCGTTTATTATTTTTTTCTTAACACTTTATTATTTATTTCTTCTTTTATTTCTTTTATAAAATCAACTAGTGGCTTAGTCTCTGATTCCTTTTCTCCGTACCTACGGACATTAACAGCTTTCTCTTCAATTTCTTTATCTCCAACAATGAGCGCAAATGGAATTTTTTTGGTCTGTGCTTCTCTGATTTTATAGCCTATCTTTTCATCACGTTGGTCTACTTCAACACGAACACCATCCATCCGAAGCTCCTCTTCAACCTTTCTTGCATAATCCATGTGGATATCTCCAGAAACTGGGATAATTCTTGCTTGAATGGGTGCTAGCCACGTCGGAAATGCTCCTTTATATTCTTCAATTAAGAAGGCAACAAAACGTTCCATTGTGGAAACCACACCACGGTGGATAACAACAGGACGATGCTCCTTACCATCTTCTCCGATATAGGTTAAATCAAAACGTTCAGGTAAGTGGAAATCCAATTGAACAGTAGATAGCGTTTCATCTTTACCTAGGGCAGTTTTTACTTGAACGTCTAGTTTTGGACCATAAAACGCTGCCTCACCTTCCGCTTCCACATAGTCCAATTCCATATCTTCCATTGTTTCCTTTAACATGGCTTGAGCTTTTTCCCACATTGCATCATTGTCTACGTATTTTTCTTTATCTTCTTTGTCGCGGTAGGAGAGCCTGAAATAATAATCATCGATCCCAAAATCTTTATAGACTGCTTGGACCAATTCAACTACCCGGATAAATTCATCCTTTAATTGATCTGGTCTAGCAAAAATATGAGCATCATTTAGTGTCATTGCACGTACCCTTTGCAAACCTGCAAGTGCACCAGACATCTCGTGGCGATGCATCGTACCTAATTCAGCAATACGAACTGGTAGATTTCGATAACTGTGCAATTCATTCTTAAATACCATCATGTGGTGTGGACAGTTCATCGGACGTAACACTAAGTCTTCATTATCCATTTCCATTACCGGAAACATATCGTCTTGGTAATGATCCCAGTGACCGCTCGTTTTATATAAATCTACACTTCCTAATACTGGTGTATAGACATGGTTATATCCTAAACGTTCTTCCAAATCAACAATGTATCGTTCAATTGTTCGACGAATTGTTGCACCTTTTGGTAACCACAACGGCAACCCTTGCCCCACTTTTTGCGAAACAGTAAATAACTCCAACTCTTTACCTAGTTTTCGGTGATCACGTTCTTTAGCTTCCTCACGTAAACGAAGGTACTCATCTAATTGGCTTTTCTTTTCAAAAGCTGTTCCATAAATGCGCTGAAGCATTTTGTTTTTACTATCACCACGCCAATATGCTCCAGATATACTTAATAGCTTGAAAATTTTAATCTTACTTGTGGATGGTACATGTATCCCTCTACATAGATCAAAAAATTCACCTTGTTCATAAATAGAAACTGTTTCCCCTTCAGGAATGGCTTCTAATAATTCAAGTTTAAGGTTATCACCAATTGCTTCAAACATTGCTTTTGCTTCTTCACGAGTTACTTCTTTACGAACAATTTCTAAATTCTCATCGATAATTTTTTGCATCTCTTTTTCTATCTTCGGTAAGTCTTCAGGTGTTAACGACTCCTCCATATCGATATCGTAGTAAAATCCACCTTCAATAGTGGGACCAACACCTAGCTTAACATCACTATACAGACGCTTGATTGCTTGTGCCATTAAATGGGCCGTTGAATGGCGCATGACTTCGATACCTTCGTCACTTTTAGCTGTAATAATTTCGATGTTTCCGTCTCCAGGTATATTAGCACGTAAATCATAAAGCGTTTCGTTAAGTTTAATCGCTAGTGCTTGTTTCTTTAATCCTGGTGAAATAGATGCGGCTATATCTTCACCCGTTGTTCCAGCCTGGAATTCCTTTACAGAACCATCGGGAAACGTAATGTTTAATTGATTTGACACGATTGATTGCACTCCTTTTACTTGTCTGTTAGTTAGATAAAATGCGCAAAATATAAAAAACGCTCGTCCCTCAACAAAACAAGGGACGAGCGTTATACTCGCGGTTCCACCCTAAATTCCACAACAACATCATGTTGTTATGACACTTAAGCATCTGTAACGAGATGAGACGCTGCTTCCTACTGATGGTTCGGAAACAGGGTTCAGAGGTGGTAATTCCATGTCGAATGAACAGGAAGATTTCAGCAGTACACTTCCCTCTCTACGATCTTCGTTCAAAGAATCTTGTCCTCATCTTAACCGATTTACGCATTAATATTGTATGAAGGTATTATAGCCACTAAAAAACAAAAATGCAAGTGTAAATCAGTTTGTATGAAAGGACTGATTGAACGGAAAATCTGTAGCAGGTAAAAACGTCATTCTTTCTTCAAAGATATTTTGGACGGTTAATGTTTTCGGTTCAGTAGGATCATTACCATAAATATATATTTGTTTTGGCGCCATCGCTAAGATAGGGGTCAAATTAAGTTCGTTATCGTCTAACCCAACGATGTATAACGGCTCTTTTTTAATTAATCGTTTTAATTCTACTGATGTGTATTTCTCCCCATTTTCTTTAAAAAAAGTAAAGTCCCCCCCTTGCAACACATGGATGACCGAACCGTTCATTTTTTTTCGAGATACATACTCTCTTAAAGAATGGATAAACGTTTGGTATTCTTCCTCACGTTTAAATTCATCAATCGCTAAACCAATAACGTCGATGAGTTCTTTTCTATACGGCTGCATTCGAAAATTAACGATGGATTGAAAATGTATAACTGATTCTTTCATGTTTGTCCGAAAAATACCCAGTAATGAATCTCTAGGCTTCTTGTTCTTAAACACGTGAACCAAGTCGATATCTTCCCCTGCAATAATCGACTGTGTTATATCTGCAATCCTTTGAATTTCATCACAATTATCGTAGTAGTATTTCTTTTTTATCACATCATAAATCCAATTCATTTCTCGATGAAGGATGAAGACATCTGTCATGGCCTTCGAAATAAATTCCTTTTGGATATGATCGGTATGTTGATGCGACATATCGCTTACTAAGACTCGGTAACCCCATTCGCTTCTTTTTTTCCAATGGATTTCGACGGTCGGGTTATAGACTAACAATCGTTCAGAAAAAGTATTCGCTTCTTTTTTAGTTTCAAAATAGACGTCAAGCAAAACATATCACCCTCATTACTCTCAAACTGTTACATTATATGGGTGAGTTAAAACAAAAATGAATTATCTATTTAAACTAGTAAACCTTATTTCAAAATGAGCTTATTCACTAGAGAAGAAAAGCGAAGAACGCCCAGCTGAAGCGCAAAAACTATGTGATGCTCTTAGCCAGTTAACCATGCTCCGGAGGCACCCTTAAGCGCTATTTAACTTCAAATAAATTCTCGACGATTTTGCCCAAACAGTGGTACTTCCGTACTAACCTGCTTTATTCTCTCGATTATTCTTCCCGCTTTGACTGTTTCTGTATCCCCACGATTAGTAGTAGCTAAATGGTGTTCTAATTGTTTAATACTGTAGTTAGAGCTAAAGAATACTGGTAAACGCTCCATCATTCGATATTGTAGAATGGACCCTAATATTTCATCTCGAAACCAGGAAGAAATCGATTCAGCACCAATATCATCGAACATAAGAACGTCGGCTTTCTTAAAATAGTCAATTTTTTGGTTAATTGAATCATCTTTTAAGGAGGACTTCATTTCTCGAACAAATTCAGGCATATAAATAAGTAACGTCTTTAGCTTGTGATCAGCTAATTCGTTAGCAATCGCACCTAAAATATATGTTTTCCCGACTCCAAATGGTCCATAGAAATATAATCCTTTTTTTTGCTTCTTTCCTGTATCAATCGATTGAACGTAATCCAAAGCTTTACTAATCGCCTCGTGCCTATCGGGGTCTTGATAGTCCAGCCCGTTTAAGGAAGCTTCTAGAATATCTTTTGGCATATATAGACCTTGGACTAGTGAATGCTTACTTTTTTGTTCGTCTGCTTTTCTCTTTCGGTTACATTGTTCATAAGTTAAATGAACATCTTTACCAGAAATCTCAATGTAAGGTGAATAACCTTTTAAAATATTAATACACCCTTCTAGGCTTGGACAATTTTCACATTTTTTTGATTGTGATTTAAATTCATAAAGCTTCATTAAATTTTTATCTATGTCTTGCTCGGTAAATTCAGGATGGTTATCTAAAATTGCCTTTACGTATTTGTCCGATACAGTTTCTCTTCGAATTTGATTGTAGCTTTCATAAAAATTACTATTCTCTCTCATCCACTTTTTTAGTGACGACTGTATTGGTTCCATTATTCTCACCCTTATTAGCACGTTTAAGTTTGGTTTGCATTTTTATTTTTAGTGTAATTTTTCAATCGTTCACCAATATCTTCTATTGGTTTGCCAGCTTTTTTAGTAGGTTTTACATCGTTAGTATTCTTTTCTTCGTTTCGTTGTTTAAACCAATCTGGTATGACCTCTTTTTTGGTAGGTTTCTGATAATAAGACTGTTTATTAGTACCCCATTGCTGATATTTTTTATTTTCAGACTTAGCAAGCATCATTGCTTGTCTAACAGTTTTAACATTTTTACGTGCCCAGTGACTTGCTATTTTCTCTATATATGCTTTGGTCAACTTCATGTCTGTTTTTAGCATAACATAATGAATAAGTACATTCATCACGGATGGAGACAATCCTTGATTACTCATTACCTCACTAATCACTTTCAAATCTTGAGGAGATGCTTCATTCCCGCCAGATAGATCCTCTAACAACTGTCTAGGAGAAATTTGTTCGAGCATTTGAATAAATTTTTCTTCTTTTGTTTGCTGTTCATTATTTGGTTTCGTTGATAATCGATCTCTTTTGTCTACTAAAGCAATGTCAATTTTCCCTTTACTAGATTGAAACAGGTCCATGCAAGCCTGTTTAAATTCTTCGATATTTAATATATGTTCGTCTGTTAATGCCCAAAGAATTGTTTTTTCCAATTCCTGGTTTGTTAAATCATACAAGGAAGCCATTTGGCCGATAACTCTTTTATTAGCCACTGACAATATTTTGTTTGGAGAAATCATTCGCTGTAATAGCATTTGCTCGATAAATCCAAAGTCAACTACACCCTCATCATAATTAGGACCATTTGGTAAATTCGGGCTAGTTTTTTTTACGACATCATTGCCGTTTGCATGTGTCTCAACCGTTTTAAAAACTTCATTAAAATTTGCGGTAATATTATCTGAATCCTCTGTATTTATTGAACCATTCTGATGGAAAGCTTGGTAAGTTAGCTCGTACTTTGCTTGGCCAAGGTGATGGAGTAATAATTGAGCCAACATTGCATCCTTAAAAAAAGCTTTAGGGTGAAACGGGGGTAACAGTTGGTAAACATAGACATTACCTTTGGGTTCTGGTTTTAAAAATGTCTGTAATAGACCGATACCTTCCAACTTCCTTCTAGCATCATATATGTCGTCCAATGGTAATGATAAGTAATTCATTAACAAATGATGGGTTTGTGGAGAAGTATTTTGTTTATATATTTCAGAATTGGTATATAAGGTTTGGTAAAGAGCAATTGCTCTTCCACCTATAAGCGGTTGATACAAATGGGTTAAAGATTGAAAATGAGTTAAAGTAATCTCACTTTCTAGAATAGTCAAAAATCCATCAACTGGTAGCACCTTCCCAATGTTTTTTTGAATCATGATTCCCAACCCCTTTCTATCTTAGTAAAAAAATAAACAAAAATGAGAGGAACAAAAGCGTAGGCACTGGAGATGAATCACGTTTAGTACATCAAGCAGAATTTTTTATTTCCCATACACAACAAGAAAAAAGAGCCGCTATGGCTCATCGGAACAGTTATTTTTTGTCTGTTCTTATTAGGTCCTTCAATTCATCTAAAAATACATTCAAGTCTTTAAACTGTCTGTAGACAGAAGCAAACCGAACGTAGGCAACCTCATCGATTTCCGCTAAATGATCCATCACCATTTCACCAATTTCTTTACTATTGATCTCAGACGTTCCGCGATTTCGTAATTCCTTTTCAATATCGACCGCGACAGACTCAATTTGTTCTAACGCAACTGGCCTTTTTTCACACGCCTTGATTAGTCCTCTCATTAGCTTTTCACGACTATATTCTTCTCTAGTGCCCTCTTTCTTTACAACAATTAATGGGACCTCTTCGATTCGTTCAAAAGTCGTAAAACGAAAAGAGCATTCCTCACATTCTCTTCTCCTTCTAATCGATCTTCCCTCTTCAATTGGTCTTGAATCTAATACTTTTGTATTTTTGTTTTCACAATTTGGACAACGCATTATGTAATCAGTCCCATCATTTGCCTAAATCTTAACTTCCCTTAGGTGCATCCACTAGTGGTAATTCTTTCTTTAGCTCCTCATAAAATTTCGGAATAAGCTTATGACTATACCCTAAATCAAACGGAATTGCAGATTCAGTTGTTACAGAAAAATCAACAGCTGTTCGAAAGGGCCGAACCATAATAATTGTGACAATGACAAAAGCTTTTTTTCCTTTTTTATAATTTGCACTTATTTCTCCGCGCTCTTCTGATACGGCAACCACTTCAAATGAAGCTGAATTTCTAAAGTAGTCTTCAACTGCTTTAAAGCCTTTGTCTTTGGTTGTCTTAAAATAATGTGTTTTAAGTTTTGGATCCCAGTGTTTATCACTTGTTTCCGAGTGGTTATTAAAGTACTTGTTAAACGTTTGTTGAATGGACATTTCCCGCACCTCATTGTTTTCAATTATAACATAATTTCAAATATGCTCTTATCACATTTTAACATGTTTTTAACAAGAAAACGATAACAGTGTCCATTTTCACGAATATAAAAGAGCTCTTGCATCGACAAGAGCTCTTTTTACTGATTTTTACAACGCTTTAAATTGATTAACACTGACTGGGCCCATACCCCTTGGAACTTCAACCTTTTCACACGTTTTTGACTCGAGTGCTTCAGCTATAAAGTCTGTTGCAACATTAGGATCAAGTATATCTCCACACGTGTACACATCAATACTCGCGTATCCATGTTCAGGGAAGCTGTGAATTGTTAAGTGTGACTCAGAGATAATGACAACCCCGCTGACTCCATAGGGTGCAAACTTGTGGAATGCAACCTCTCTTATTTCTGCGCCTGCTTTTAATGCGGCATTCACAAAAATTTGTTCGATTAATCCCATATCATTTAACGTATCTATATTACAATCCCACATTTCTGCAATGACGTGTCTACCCATAGTATCCATTTATTACTTCCCCCTTTTTTGAAAATGCCTTCCGAAATAATATGCAGAAGTGCTACGGGGGAAAGTTAGTCCAAAGAGGTCCTAACCCTTTAAGCACCCAGGAACGCATATGTTCGAGAAGAAAGCACGATGATTTCGCCCTCTTAAAAAGGTGCAATGAAAGTATATCTGCTTTCCCCCGTTTTTGCAAGACAGTTCTTTTCTGAAGAGGAAATGGTAAGGGACTTGATACATCCCATTCATATTATGAGGGTTTATAGTACTGTTTATCCAGATTAACTATGATTAAATCCTTTTGGTTCCTTTTAAAAGTTCCCATTCATTAATAAGTTGATGTAATTGTTGCTTCGATTGTACAACGGTCCCGTTATTATCAATTACTGCGTCTGCAAGTGAAATCTTGTCCTCGATAGGCATTTGCGAACGAATTCGACTAAGCGCTTCCTCAGTCGAATAACCGTTACGTTGCTTTAATCGCTCTAATTGTGTTTTCTCATCCACATACACAACTAAAATTTTATCAACCAATTGTGTCAGATTGCTTTCAAACAAGAGTGGAATGTCCATAACTACAGAAGGATGTCCTTCCTTTAATCGTTTATTTTTTTCAGAAATCATTACTTTTCTTATTTCCGGATGAACAATCCGATTTAATAGTTCACGCTTATTGGCATCAGAAAAAATAATCTCTGCTAATTTACTTCGATTTAAGCTCCTATTTTCATCGAGAACCGGTAAACCAAAGTGTTCAATAATTTGATGATAGGCAACCTCACCTGGTTGAACAACTTGTCTAGCAATCAAATCAGCATCTATGATAGGAATGTGGAAATCTGTAAACATTTTAGCTACTGAGCTTTTCCCACTTGCAATACCGCCGGTTAATCCAACAACAACAGACATAGCTAACATCCCCATCCTTTCCCAAAAAATAATTAGTTCGGTTGACAACTAGGGCAAAAATGGGTCCCTCTTCCACTTACCTTTATTTTTTCTATTGGTGCCCCGCAATGCTTACAAGGCTTGTTCGTTTGACCATAAGCAAACAATTGTTGTTGGAACATTCCGATTTGTCCTTGTGTATTCACGTACGACCTAATCGTTGTTCCACCTTGTGCAACAGCTTCTGCTAACGTTTCTTTCGCATACTTTTGAATTGCCTTAATTTCTTTTGACGATAAATCTACCCCTTTTTTTAAAGGATGAACACCAGCCTTAAACAATGTTTCATCTACATAAATGTTTCCAAGACCAGCAACAACTGTTTGATCTAAGAGAATGTTTTTAATAACCCGTTCACTTTTCGTTACTTTATTATAAAACTCACTAAAAGTGAACGTATCTTCAAATGGGTCTGGTGCTAGTGTACTGAGCGGTTTCTCCTTTAACTCTTCACCTTTACTAAACAAATGCATCGTGCCAAACTTTCTTACATCGTTATACCGTAATTCTGTTTGATCGGTAAAATGGAAGATGACGTGTGTATGGTTAAGCACAGGTTCGTCTTTTGTAAAAACACCATATTTTCCTTCCATCCTTAAATGAGAAACAAGGACATAATCTGTTAGCTGAAAGAGGAGAAACTTACCTTTTCTCCCGATATCCTCGATTGTTTGGCCACGAATCAAATGACTGAATTCCTTAACATCGTCTGGTTGTTTAATAATCTTCGGCCAAAATACCGAAACATCTTTTATCGTTTTATTTATGACCATTGCTTTTAAGGTTTGTCGGATTGTTTCTACTTCGGGCAACTCAGGCATTATTGCTACCACCTTTTATTTAGCATCAAACCAAGTATCACCGTAGGCGTAATCAACTTTCAGCGGAACATCCAACTCAATCGCATTTTCCATAACAGATGGAACGAGCTCTTTCAGTTGATCTACCTCTTCCCTCGGTGCCTCTATAATAAGTTCATCGTGAACCTGCATAATCATACGTGCTTGTAGTTTTTCTTCATCTAATTGATAAAACAGATTTATCATAGCAAGCTTGATGATATCAGCTGCACTACCCTGAATCGGAGTGTTCATTGCTGTTCTCTCAGCAAAACTCCTACGATTGAAATTTCTACTAGTAATATCCTGTAAATATCGTCTTCTATTCATTAACGTTGTCACATAGCCCTTTTGTTTCGCATCATGAACAATTTCATCCATGTAATTTTTAACTCCAGGATAACTATCTAGGTAACGGTCGATAAATTGTTGCGCTTCTTTTCTTGTTATCCCTAAGCTTTGTGACAAACCGTAATCACTAATTCCGTAAACGATGCCAAAGTTAACTGCCTTTGCGTGCCTTCTCATGTTGGCAGTTACATCATGTTTATCTACGTGAAAGACTTCCATCGCTGTTCGGGTATGAATGTCCATATCATCTTTAAAGGCTTGAATAAGTTTATCATCCTTTGCGATATGTGCTAAAACTCTTAGTTCGATTTGGGAATAATCAGCAGCAAATATCACCCAATTTTCTTTTGAAGGTATAAACGCTTGTCTTATTTTCTTCCCTTCTTCTAAACGAATCGGAATATTTTGAAGGTTTGGCTCGGTTGAACTTAAGCGACCAGTTTGTGTCAACGCTTGGTTATACCTAGTATGAATTTTATTTGTTTTTGGATGGATTACTTTCAATAATCCTTCAATGTAGGTCGATTGAAGTTTCCCAAGCTGGCGGTACAATAACAATTTAGGTATTATTTCATGCTGATCTTGTAATTGTTCTAGAATATCAGCCGAGGTAGAATAGCCTGTTTTCGTTTTCTTAATTACGGGTAAGCCTAGCTTTTCAAATAGGATAGGACCGAGTTGCTTAGGCGAATTTAAGTTAAACGGCTCTCCTGCTAATTCGTGGACTTCAGCTTCAATCATTTTTAATCTTTCTTGTAGTTCCGCTCCCATAGAAAGGAGGCGTCCTTTATCGACTTCTACCCCAATCGCTTCCATTTCACCAAGAATCAAAGCAAGTGGTAATTCAAGCTCTTTAAACAACTCATATTGACTGTTTTCCTTCAATTCTTGTTCAACTATTTCTTTCAACTCAAAAATCATCGTTGTTTTTCGAGTGACATGTTGAACGAGCTCATCATGTTCGGGAACTTTCATTTTTGCTCCTTTACCGTATACTTCTTCATCAAACAAGACATCATTATTGCCAAATCGATGACTAATAGCTGG
This sequence comes from Aquibacillus salsiterrae, assembly GCF_028416595.1. Taxonomy (GTDB): domain Bacteria; phylum Bacillota; class Bacilli; order Bacillales; family Amphibacillaceae; genus Aquibacillus_A; species Aquibacillus_A salsiterrae. The sequence goes on from NZ_JAMQKC010000001.1 coordinate 430,341, forward strand.
GATGTCATGATGGTTCTCTGATGGATCGATTAAATAAGATGCTAACAACAAATCAAACTCGATTCCTTCGATTCGGATGTCATGCTTTAATAATGCTACTCGTACTTTCTTTGCATCAAAGACGAATTTTTGCTTCGATCCATCCTCCGCCCATTTTTTGAAGATATCAGAGTGTAGCGCAACTTCTGTCGGAATGAAATACTTTTTCTGATTATTTACTAAACCTATCCCGATAATAGTGTCGGTATGATAATTGTCACCCAACATCTCCAGTTCAATAGCTACAAGATCGGTAAGCATGTGTTCTGTAATCGTGTCTACTTCATCAACCTGAACTTGGGACAATGTTCGGATTTCACTTAGGTCGTTATGTTCACCTTCAGTAGACACTCTATTTAATAAGGACTGAAAGCTAAGTTCTTTAAAGATTGCCATTACCTTCCTAGCATCATAGCCGTTATAGGCAATATCATCCATTTCAACTGCAATTGGTGATTCACATTGAATAGTCACCAATTCTTTACTCATAAATGCATCTTGTTTATGCGTTTCAAGTTTCTCTTTTAACTTCTTTCCACTAACATCATCTAGGTTGTCAAACAACTTTTCAAGTGTTTCAAATTGGGTAAGCAGCTTAATTGCTGTTTTTTCACCAACACCAGGAACACCAGGGATGTTGTCCGAATTATCCCCCATCAGTGCTTTCATATGAATAACTTGGTCTGGTTTTATGTCAAGTTTCTCTTTTAAAAACGAAGGTGTATATGTATCAACCTCGCTAAGTCCCTTTCTCGTTAAACTAACTTTTACGTTATCAGAAACTAGTTGTAGTAAATCCTTATCACCAGAGATTATGTTCACTTGCCAATTATCTTTTTCAGCTCGTTTCGCTAATGTACCAATAATGTCATCTGCTTCATATTCAGGTAGTTCATAATGTTTAATCGAAAAAGCATCTAACACTTCTCTAAGAATCGGGAACTGTTCGGATAACTCTGGTGGTGTTTTCTGTCTCCCACCTTTATATTCTTGGAACGTCTTATGTCTGAACGTAGTTTTTCCCGCATCAAACGCTACAAGGATATGTGAAGGTTTTTCTTCTTCTAATATTTTTAACAACATTGTTGTAAATCCGTAAACAGCATTGGTATATACACCTTTATCATTATTTAACAACGGCAAAGCAAAGAAAGCTCTGTACGCTATACTGTTGCCGTCAATAAGAATTAATTTATTGTCCATAGTAGGTACTCCTTTTCACGGTTTCAAATCCCTATTTTATATCATACCACTTTTTAATCAGGTATATAAAAACAAACCTATAACAATCAACAAACATGGGAGACGCTAGCACTATGAATTTGCTTTTTAAGCCGCACCTTGGTCAGCTAACTAAGACCTCGAGGCGGGGTAGGCGTCCCGCTAGACTGCTGTTGATTTTTTATACTTTTCTTATCTTTTAAAAAAGCCTAATTAGAATTTTGAGTTATTCTAATTAGGCTTCAGTTCTAGTATTACTCGTAATAGCCTTGCAAAATTCGGGCATACGGGGAATCAGACGGTAAGATAATTGTCGTTTCACCATTAATTGTTTTCTTATATGATTCAAGTGTCCGGTACAACTGGTAAAACTCAACATCTTGTCTAAATGCTTCATTGTACATTGCTGCTGCTTCTTGTTCACCTTCGGCACGAATTTGTGCTGCCTTGGCGTCTGCTTTAGAAAGCATTTCCTTTACCTCGCGGTCAGTCTGAGCAATAATTCGCTTTTTCTGACCTTCACCCTGCGATAAATATTCTTGTGCTTTTGATTCGCGCTCAGAGATCATTCTTAGGAAGACGGATTGTTGGTTTTCATCAGGTAGGTCTGTTCGTTTGATTCTTACATCATTAACTTCAATCCCGTAATCATCTCGTGTTAACATTTCATTTACCTTGTCCAATATCCGTTGATTCAGATCTCCCCGAGTACTCCCTTCTTCGTTAATGATCTCCCCATAATTCATCGCTGCTAGTTCTTTTCGAATTGCCGAGAAAATAAATTCTCCCATTCTTGCTTCGGCGTTTAGTTCTGTTCTAGTATTAGTAATCATCAATTTTGGATTATTAATTTCCCAAACTGCATAGTTGTCTATGATAATTCTTTTCTTATCAAGCGTATTAAGTTCTTTCTCTGCCATATCATAAACCATTTTCTTTTGCGGGAGAGTCGTAATCGAATGCAATATAGGAACTTTAAATTTTAATCCCGGCTCGTCCTCAATCCGAATTACTTCACCAAATTGACGAATAACTTTATACTCGCCTTCACGGACGATGAAAACACTACTTAAAAACAACCCCAATAAAACAACTAACACCAAAAAGGTTGATCCTATCCGAAAATACTTCTTATACTCTTTTGGGGACTTTTGCTTCATATCTACTACGTTTTCATCTGTCATTACTCGTTCCCCTCATTTCTATCCTCTGTCGTTTTAGGTTGTTTTGCTTCATTAGTTGTAGTGCCTATCGGTAAATACTTAAGGGTGTTTCCATCATCATTCATAATATATACGTTCGCTTCAGGCAAAACCTGTTCTAACGTTTCAATAACAAGTCGTTGCCTAGTAATAGTTGGATTATTTTCGTATGCCCGGTATAAGGCATTAAAAGATGCAATATCTCCCCGAGCTTGTTCGATTCGTTCAATTTTATCCCCTTCAGCTCTTACAATGATTGCGTCTTTTTCTCCTAAGGCTTCCTCTACTTGCTGATTATTATATTTGTTGGCCTCGTTCGTCTTTGTTTGCATTGTTTCTCTGGCATCTGTCACTTTCATAAAAGCCTGTCTCACTTGTTCATTAGGCAAATCTACTTCCTGAAGTTTAACATCAGCTATAGCAATTCCGATATCATAATTATCTATTAAACTTACTAATTGCTCTCTTACTTCATTTTCAATGACGGCTTTCCCACTAGTTAAGGCCTCATCTATCGTTGAAGACCCAATAACGCTTCTTAACGATGCAGATGTTGCACTGTTTAAGATGAATAAAGGGTCTTCCGACTGATAAAGATACTTTGCTGGATCAGTTATTTTCCATTGAACTACAAGGTCGGCTAAGACAATATTTTCATCACCAGTAATCATTTGAATATTACTGGCTTTATTTTGTTTTCCATCATTATAACCAAAATCAAGACTAAATGTTTCTTTTGACAGCTTCTCCACTTCTTGAATCGGCCATGGTAATTTAAAATGCAGACCCGACTCCGTAACATTTTCTTCTGCGCTTCCGAATGTAAGAACAACAGCTTGTTCTGACTCATCCACCGTATACCAACTGGTAAATCCAACAACTGCTAAAACAGCAATTGCGATAATTATCCCAACCCAAGTATAAATCTGTTTCATTGTCATTTCCGCTTTCCCCCTTTTCTATATATGTAAATACGAATTTCTATTCTTTTTGTTTCATTATAATTAAAAGAAGTCTGGTGGAAATAATAACCAATAAGAAAAGCGAAAGCGCCTTGGTTAGACTTATGACCCGAGGCAGCGGAATGGATAACTCTTGGATTTTTTATACATTTTATCAAAAAAAAAACGGGATTCTTTCTTCCCGTCAAAAAATCTTTTTCTTAGGTAACCTTATTTCAAAAGTTGACCCTTGGTTTAGCTTGCTTTTAACATGTATTGTACCGTGATGTGCTTCAACAATACGTTTAACAATGGCAAGACCTAATCCAGTACCTCCGGTATTTCGACTTCGAGCTCGGTCCACCCGGAAAAACCGTTCAAAAATTCTTGATTGAAAATCCTCTGGAATGCCAATGCCTGTGTCAGCCACTTCTATAATGACCGCTTCACTCACGGACTTTACCGATAATTGAACCATTCCATTCGCTGGGGTATAATTAATTGCATTATGAAGAAGATTTAGCAGTACTTGTTTTAGACGATCGGAATCACCTACAATACTTGCTTGTTGGTCAACCGTCATTTCTAATGTGATTTTTTTCCTTTCTGCCTCTTGCTGAATGATCGGAGCTATGTTATTAATAAATTCAGGAAATAAAATTGTTGCTGATTTTAGTTTCATTTCATCTTGATCAAGTTTAGACAACTCAAGTAGATCATGAACTAACGCTTGGAGACGTTCACTTTCTGTCAAAATGATTGTTAAAAACTGATCACTTAACTGTTCATCGTCCTTTGCACCCTCTAGCAAAGTTTCAGCAAAACCTTTAATAGACGTAATTGGTGTTTTGAGCTCATGTGACACGTTAGCGACAAAGTCTTTCCTCATTTGCTCCACGCGTTTTAATTTAGTAATATCATGAAATACAAGGATGACGCCTTTTAAAACATGCTGATCGTTAATTACTGGGGCACCAACTATTTCAAAATAACGTTTGTCATATTCCATCGATATTGCAATGGAGTTTTCCACTTTTTCTTCATACAGAAATGCTTCTTGTACAGCAGAGTGAATACTAGTTTGATCGAGAACATCATAATATAAATAACCAATATAATCTTTAAACTCTTTACCAAACATGTTAATAAATTTTCGGTTTACAAGATTTATATACCCTCTATCATCAATAAGAATAAGTCCACTTTCCATGTTGTCGATGACCGTTCGGAGCTGGTTACTATGAATTTTTTCTTGAACAGCCATCTCTTGTAAACTTCGAGCAAGAATATTAATTGAATGCCCAAGTTTTGCGCCATCTCCATAGTAGGAGTCATACGTTCGTACTTTATAGTTTCCTTTTGCTAGTTCCGATGCAACATTGGCAGCAGCTCTAACAGGTTTAATATACTTTTCAAATATATTAAAAATCATGACCCAAATAACAATAAGACCACCTAGCAGGGCTAGTCCACCTAAAATACGGTCATATCCATCAAGTAAAGGTAAAATGATAATCCCAATAATAAGTATTACTGTAATAATAATCACGACGTAAGTATAAAGTAGTCGTGAATTTATGGATAACATTAGCTTTGTTCCTCCAATTTATATCCAAGCCCTCTGATCGTTTTAATATAAATAGGGTGTTTAGAATCTGGTTCAATCTTCTCTCTCAAGTGGCTAACATGTACGTCCACAATTCTAGTATCACCAACGAAATCATAATTCCATACGGCACTTAATAATTGATCCCTTGATAGTACTTTTCCCTTATGTCTAGCCAAATATAGAAGCAGTTCAAACTCTTTTCTGGTGAAGGTTAAGATTTCGTTGTTCATCATTACTTCATATTGCTCTGGGTATATGGTTAAGTCACCGATTGTGATGAGAGGTTTCTGTTCTGGATTTTCATTTTTTATTGTGCGTCGTAATATTGCCTTTATTCTAGCAACTACTTCCTTAGGACTAAACGGTTTTGTTAAGTAATCATCTGCCCCAAGTTCTAAACCAAGCACTTTATCGAATTCGTCGTCTTTGGCCGTTAACATTAAAATTGGTGTATCGATTTGATGTCTTCTTAACTGCTTACATACTTCGGTACCATCCATCTCTGGCAGCATTAAATCTAAAACAATTAAATCGAAACTTTCTTTCATTGCTTTTTCTAGGCCAGATGTTCCTGTATATGCTACATCCGTAATAAAACCGGCTTGTTCAATGTTATATTTTAATAAGGTAACAATTGATTGTTCATCATCTACAATTAACACTTTGTGATTCATGTAATCCCCCCATTTTCTACTTCATCATACAACGAAGGAAACATGATGTGAATAGAAACAACCAATAAAATGTCGCGTTCTTTGTAAAGATTTCTTTACAATTACTAGAATAGTTGAATACATACGTCAACCGGATAACGTTGTCCAATATAGCCCATGCAAGTTTGGCGGCACTTATTTATCCGCTTGAAATTTTCATAGTCCATCTTATCTATTAAAAGAGCACTAAAATGATTGAATCATTTTAGTGCTCTCATTTTGTATTTATAGAAAATCAATTGCTTATTTAGTCCATGTTCTTGATTAACTCATCACCGAATGCAGATGTTTTAACTTCTGTTGCACCTTCCATTAATCTAGCGAAGTCATAAGTTACAACTTTAGAAGCAATTGTTTTGTCCATTGATTTTAACACTAACTCAGCTGCTTCTCTCCACCCTAAATGTTCAAGCATAAGTACACCTGAAAGAATGACAGAAGACGGATTTACTTTATCTAATCCAGCATATTTTGGAGCTGTTCCATGTGTTGCTTCAAAAATAGCATGACCAGTTTCATAGTTGATATTTGCCCCTGGCGCAATTCCGATTCCACCAACTTGTGCAGCAAGTGCATCAGAAATATAGTCACCATTTAAATTCATTGTAGCAACAACATCAAACTCACGAGGACGAGTTAATATTTGTTGTAAGAAAATATCTGCAATTGCATCTTTAACGATAATTTTGCCAGCCTTCTCAGCCTCATCTTGCGCAGCATTTGCAGCATCTCTGCCTTTTTCTTCAACAATCTTATCATATTCAGCCCAAGTGAATACTTTGTCACCGTATTCCTCTTCAGCAAGTTCGTATCCCCAGTTTTTAAATGAACCTTCTGTGAATTTCATAATGTTTCCTTTGTGTACAAGGGTAACACTTTTACGTCCTTCATTGATTGCATATTCAATGGCAGCACGTACTAAACGCTTTGTACCTTCAGCAGAAACTGGTTTTATACCAATTCCAGACGTTTCTGGGAAACGAATTTTATGTACTCCCATTTCATTTTGCAAGAAATCAATTACTTTCTTTACATCCTCTGAACCCGCTTGCCACTCGATACCCGCATAGATATCTTCCGTATTTTCACGGAAAATTACCATATCTGTATCTTCTGGTCGTTTAACTGGAGAAGGAACACCTTCAAAGTAACGAACAGGACGTAAACAGGTAAACAAATCAAGTTCTTGGCGAAGCGCTACGTTTAACGAGCGAATTCCACCACCAATTGGAGTTGTAAGTGGTCCTTTAATTGCAATTTTATAGTCTCTGATTGTATCTAATGTTTCAGCCGGTAGCCATTCTCCTGTTTTGTCATATGCTTTTTGACCAGCATAAACTTCTTTCCACTCGATAGCCTTTTCTCCATTGTATGCTTTTTCTACAGCCGCCTCTAATACTCTACTTGCAGCAGCCCAAATATCTGGTCCAGTTCCATCACCCTCAATGAAAGGAATAACCGGTTTGTTAGGTACATTTAGAACCCCATTATCTACTGTAATCTTTTCTCCTTGTGCCATCTACTTATATCCTCCTCTTTCTTAATACAATTCTGTAGTTATGAAGTGAAGATGTTTGTTCTTCACTCAATCATCACCGACTCAAAGAATCGGCGATTGATAGTTATCTCTCCTCGATTGGGACAAATACTTGATTTCTTGGTCCAACATACTCTGCACGCGGACGGATTAGTCGGTTGTTAGCATACTGTTCTAACATGTGAGCTAACCAACCGGAAAAACGACTAATTGCAAATATAGGCGTAAATAAGTCATGCTCAATTCCAAGACTATGGTATACAGATGCTGAATAAAAGTCTACATTTGCTGGTAAACCTTTTTCCGCTTTGATGTAATCTTCAATTTTAACAGACATCTCATACCACTTCGGTTGACCAGTTAACTCTGTTAGTTCTTTTGACATTTTTTTCAAATGCTTGGCACGGGGATCCCCTGTGCGATATACCCTATGTCCCATACCCATAATTTTTTCTTTGTTAGCCATTTTATCCTTTACGTAAGGTATAGCATTTTCAACTTCGCCAATTTCTGTCAACATTTTCATTACTCGCTCATTTGCTCCGCCATGTAAAGGACCTTTTAGGGCACCAATTGCAGCTGTAATACCTGAGTAAACATCAGATAGGGTTGCCACACACACACGGGAGGTAAACGTTGAGGCATTTAACTCATGGTCTGCATGAAGAATAAACGCTTTGTTCATAGCTTCAACTTCTAATGCTTTTGGTTCTTTCCCAGTTAGCATGTATAAAAAGTTTGCTGCATAGCTAAAATCACTTCTAGGAGATATCGGTTCTTTGCCATCACGAATTCGTGCAAACGCAGTCACAATTGTTGAAATTTTTGCCTGTAAGCGAATTGCCTTTTTATAGTTAGCATCTTCAGTCATGACATCAGCTTCTTCATCAAATAAACCTAATAAAGAGACGGCAGTTCTTAGAGCTGCCATTGGATGGACAGTTTTTAAATCATAGGATTTAAAATGTTCAATTAGTTCGTTAGGGATTTCCATGTTGGAAACTAATTCTTTTGTAAATTCCTCTAATTCTTCTACTTTCGGAAGTCTTTTGTTCCACAATAGATAGACAACTTCTTCAAAACTAGAGTTTTCAGCAAGGTCATCAATTTTATAACCAACATATGTTAATTGATCATCGATAATAGAGCTTATTGATGATTCTGTTGCAACAACCCCTTCGAGTCCTTTAGTGGTTGACATCTTATCCCTCTCCTTTTCTTTGTCCTTATCGCCAACAAATATAATTTCATCAGCAATCATTATATAAAGGTCAAAAGCAAATTACAGAACAATTGCTTCTGATCATCCCCACAGATAATTATAAACAATTATAAATTGTTTGTGAAATGAAACCGATTAATTTTTATAGATAGGATATTAAAAACGGTTATATCTATTTTATTGGAGGAATAAAATTATGATAAGAAAAGCGCAGGCGCCTTCGAAACATGAAAACCACTTGTTTCTGCGATGTCAATTCTTAGAAGTGTTCCTTGGTGCTAAGCCTAAGGCAGGCTAGGCGCTGTAACTAGACAGGCCCTGATTTTTTTCATCTTTTTTATTGGTGAAATAAATTGATTAATTTTATTAGAAAAAAAGCGATTCCAGCCCCTATTAATGGTCCAACCGCTACGCCTTGAAAGGCTACAACTGCAAAAATAGTACCAAGAACTAATGCAGTGGTAAGCTGGGGGTCTTCTGCCAGTAAGATTAAACCGTTTTTAGCAACTATGGCAACGAATACCCCTGCCCCAATCGCAATCCATGCATAATAAGACTGGGCACTTTGAACAAGTTCTCTAAAACCAATTTCACCTGTTGCAATAGGAATGAGGACTGCGATGGTAATAATTGTTACACCAATAGTAATTCCTTTATCTTGCAAATAAGGAAACAGCTTACTATCTAAATTAAATAATTGAATCCCAAACAAAATATAAATCGCAATCATTATCGATTGATTTTTGCCGACAAAGCCTAAAAAAAACAAAATAATCAAAAAAAGTGTCGCCTGACTAAACATATGTATGCCTGCCCCCATTATCTTACCATAGATGAAAGCTTTTTTTAATAGTATCACATATTTTCATCGAAATAAAAATATGTTGTACAAGGAGGGATGTGTCATGCCATTATCCTTTGTTAACCGAATATTACGATTATTTTTAGTGATAGGAACTATCATTTCTGGTTTTATTATTAGTTATTATGTGATGAAATACACCTATCCATTTATTTTTTCCATATTAATTGCCATGCTTATCAATCCACTTGTAAATTTGTTCGAATATAAAATCCACCTTCCACGTGCTTTATCTGTTTTTTTATCAATCCTTCTAATTATGGCAGCTATTGCAGGACTAATAACCTTGCTTATAATGGAACTTATTAGTGGTACAACCTATATGGCTGAGCAAATTCCGAGGCATTTTGAAACGCTTGTTTCGATTTGCCAACAATTGATTGTTGATAGTATCATCCCTATTTATCAAAAGCTATCCATCATACTTAGTGGGCTAGAGTCCTATCAGCAAACAGCTATATTAGACAACATCCGTACTTTAGCAGATAGTTTTGCAACGAAAGGAGGAACAATACTTGAAACGATCTTAACAACAATTCCGGCAGAACTTTCCAAATTACCTAACTATATCACTGTATTTATATTCACATTACTTGGGACATTTTTCATTAGCAAAGATTGGTACAAGTTAACAGGCTTAGTTAAAAAGGTTGCTCCAGAGACTTTAATAATTTCTAGCTCAGATGTTATTACTGGTTTAAAAAAGGCTCTTTTTGGCTTTATTAAAGCTCAATTAACGCTTATCTCTATTACAGCCTTGATTGTTCTCGTTGGTTTAATTATCTTACAGGTTGAACACGCAACCACTATTGCTTTAATTATTGGAATGGTAGATCTACTTCCCTATTTAGGGACTGGGATTATTTTTTTACCGTGGATTATTTATACATTCCTTACGGGGAACTATTCTTTCACAATCGGCCTTTGTGTTTTATTTATTATAGTTGTCTTACAAAGGCAGTTAATGGAACCAAAGGTACTTTCTAGTAACATAGGACTTCATCCACTTGCAACACTCGTATCAATATTCGTAGGTTTCCAGCTATGGGGATTATTGGGGTTAATTATTGGGCCAAGCTTATTAGTGATTGTCAACACATTGTATCAGTCAGGTGTGCTCTACCGTTTATGGCTATTTATTTGGTAATAATTAAATAAAGCAAGTTGTTTTGTTCAAGCAGATTAACAGGTTCAAGCAATTTTAATGTGGGCGCATTTTATCCTTAACTTTATCGGTTAAAGGAAAAGCGCCCAAATCGCAATTTTAACTACTAAATTAGTAGTGATTATCTACGAAAAATAGTAATCGTCCCATTATCCAACATTCTCCTTAAAAGCAGTTGCATCCACCGTTTAATTGGTTCCCTAGTCATTGGAATAAGAAGTAAAAATCCAATTGCATCGGTAATAAATCCTGGCGTTAAAAGCACAACTCCCCCAATTAATACACATATTCCATCGAAGATAGCATCATGCGGAAGTTGGCCAGTGGCAAGGGAATGTCGAGCTTTCGTAATAGCTTCAATTCCTTGGTGTTTTGCTAGCCATGCGCCAATAACTCCAGTAAGAATAATTAAAAAAACAACCCACCACGGGCCAATTATCCCACCAGCCCATACTAATATTCCTATTTCGAGTGCTGGTACGACGAGAACAAATAATAATATCCAACGAAACATGCCCTGTCACATCCTTTGGCATTGATAATCCTTGCACCCGTGTAATTCTAAGGTGATTGGCACACGAATTCAAGGTTCACTTAATTATATCAGACATTGCTCCCCTTATCTTACATAAAGTTCAGGGTGCTTGCTAAAATTAATCTGCCGAAGTTTTTAAATAATGCGCAGGTAACTCTAGGGTTAATTTCCGCTCCAGGCAGTCGCTTTCTGTCCGAATTCGGACTCTGTTTGCTGAGTTTTGTCTTTTCCTGTCCGATTTGGGCTTGAATTAGGCTTGTATTCGGATGCGGTTAAGTCTCTATGCGGCGCTCTTTGCCACAAAGATTTTTTGCTTAAGACCTAAAGGCGGGCTAGGAAGCGGAGTGGACAGCTCTTCGATTTTTTTATACTTTCTTATTTTGTAAAAAAACAGCCCTTTATCTTCGTGTAAGATAAAGGGACTGCTTTTAGCGGTTAGCTATTATAGTACACTTGCATGTCCTGCGTAGATATCACCTTTACTTGAATCAATCGTAATATCCTTTCCGTCTTCAATAAGATCAACTGCCTTTTCAACACCAACAATTACTGGAATTCCTAAGCTTAAGCCTACGACAGCGGCGTGAGAAGTGAGTCCACCCTCTTCGGTAACTATTCCGCTAGCCTTTTCAATAGCCGGCATCATATCTTTATCTGTTCCATACGTTACTAGAATGTCATCTTGCTTCATTTTACTTAATGCTTCTTCGGTATTTTTCGCGACAGTAGCTCTCCCATAAGAACTTCCTTTGCCGATACCTTGACCCTTCGCTAAAACATCTCCAATAATGTGCACTTTCATCAAGTTAGTCGTTCCACTTTCACCGACAGGTACACCAGCTGTAATAATTACTCGGTCCCCACGCTTGAATTTGCCATTTGCTAACCCTCGATCGATCGCAACATCAAGAACGTCGTCTGTAGAATGAGCTAATTCTCCAAGAATTGCTTCCACACCCCATACGAGTGATAACTTACGACTAACCCGTTCGTCAAAAGTAACTGCAACTATTGGTGCCTTTGGTCGATATTTAGATATCATTCTTGCTGTGTGTCCAGTAACAGTTGGGGTTAAAATAGTATCAACATTTAGATTCATTGCTGAATGGTTAACAGATTGACTAATTGCATCAGTAATTGTCATATCACTATGTTTCGACCTAATATCGAGAATTGCTTTATGATCAAGTGCTGTTTCAGCCTTCATTGCAATATTACTCATTGTTCGAACAGCCTCTACTGGATAATCACCTGCAGCTGTTTCCCCTGAAAGCATGATAGCGTCAGAACCATCAAATATAGCATTCGCTACGTCAGACGCTTCTGCACGTGTTGGTCTTGGGTTTCTTTGCATAGAATCTAGCATCTGCGTAGCCGTGATAACCGGTTTACCCGCCGTATTACATTTACGAATCATGTCTTTTTGTACGAGAGGCACATCCTCCGGTGGAATTTCAACACCAAGATCTCCTCTAGCTACCATTAATCCGTCACTCACCTGTAAAATAGCGTCAAGATTATCTACACCTTCACGGTTTTCTATTTTAGGGATAATCTGAATGTGTGTTGCATCGTTCTTTTCGAGTAATTCCCTAATCTCAAGCACATCTGATGATCTTCTAACAAAAGAAGCTGCAATAAAATCAACATTTTGTTCAATTCCAAACTTAATATCTGCTGCATCTTTATTCGTAATACCAGGTAGATTAACACTTACATTCGGAACATTTACACCCTTCTTATTTTTAAGAAGTCCCGAATTAAGCGCCTTCGTTTTCAGTTCATTATTCTGTTTGTCGATGTCGATAACTTCTAATTCAATTAATCCATCATCCAATAGAAGACGGGAACCAACATGGACATCATCAATTAATTCTGGATAGGTAACAGATATTCTTTCGCTTGAGCCTTCAATTTCACTATCCATGGAAACATAGACGATATCTCCTTTACTAAGCATAGCTTGGCCATCCTTTAAAATACCAGTTCGAATCTCTGGCCCTTTTGTGTCTAATAATATTGCCACTGTTTTCCCTGTAATTTTTGACGCTTCACGAATATTAACAATTCGGTTGCCGTGTTCCTCGAAATCACCATGAGAAAAGTTGAGTCGAGCTACATTCATTCCAGCTTCCATCAACTGCACTAATTTCTCTACTGATTCTGATGCAGGACCTATTGTACATACAATTTTTGTTCTTCTCATTTACTTTTTCCTCCTTAAACAGTACAAACACGAATGCTACTTTTAAATAGAAAGTTCATTAGATAACTTGTACATTTCCATATTTACAGTATGTGGTTCTTTTAATATCTCAATAATGTCATGATCAACAAGTTTATTGTTTTGAATACCTACCATTCTACCTGCCTTACCTTCAAGTAGAAGGTCAACTGCTTTAGCACCCAATCTACTAGCTAACACACGGTCAAAACCTGACGGAGAACCTCCACGCTGTGTATGGCCTAATACAGTAACACGTGTATCCATATCGGTTGCTTCTTCGATTTTCTTACCGAAATCAACACCGCTTCCTACTCCTTCAGCTAAGATAATGATGCTGTGTTTCTTTCCTCTTTCTTGCCCTCTTTTAAGTTTTTGAATTACCGCTTCGAAATCATCCGGTTGTTCAGGAATTAAAATACTTTCAGCACCATCAGCAAGACCTGACCAAAGCGCTAAGTCACCTGCATTTCTACCCATTACTTCGATGACATATGTACGTTCGTGTGACGTGGCCGTGTCACGAATTTTATCAATGGAATCAATTATCGTGTTTAAAGCCGTATCAAAACCAATGGTGAAATCTGTTCCAGGTATATCATTATCTATTGTTCCCGGTACCCCAATACATGGATAACCTTTTTTTGTTAATTTTTCTGCACCACGGAAAGAGCCATCTCCACCGATTACAATAAGTCCTTCTATACCAAACTTATTCAATTGTTCAATAGCTTTTTGTTGACCTTCCTCTGTTTTAAAGGCTTCCGAACGTGCTGAATATAAAATGGTTCCACCTCGTTGAATAATATCCCCAACGGAGCCTAGTTCCATTTTTTTGATATTACCTTCCATCAAACCTTGGTATCCATTATATACACCAAAGACTTCTAAGTCATGGTAAATAGCTTTACGAACAACAGCTCTAATAGCTGCATTCATACCAGGAGAATCTCCGCCACTTGTTAATACACCAATTCTTTTCATGTTGTTCACCTCAATTTCAAAGTTTTTCCCCTATTTAAAGGTAATATTCCTCTGAACTATACCTTCCTTTTTATGTAACTAGAAGAACAAATTTGATTCCACATAAATTATACATGAAAGCCATGTGAATCTCATCCCTAAATATGACAAATTTAATTCCTTTACAAAAAAACGTAAACTTTTTTGTGTGTGTTTGTTGTTTTTTGCCTTGTGCATTAAAACTTTGGATTTGCATATGGATGAGACCTCATCATTTCGAAAAATAAAGAATTAGCTTATTTAAAATTTTTGTAACTTTACTAAAGTTAGTTGACCGCTTGCATGTATTTTAATCTTTGGCAAGCATACCACAAAAAACTGACTCATCTCTATCTCTTAGTTTAATGAATCCAAGAGATATTTGTATGAGTCAGCTTTGTTTCCATCGGAATTACTCTTCATTAGCATCAATTTCGATGTATTCACCCATTGATTTATACTTTTCCCATCTTTGTTCGAGTAACTCTTCCTGATTTAATTGTTTTAAGGTTGCTAAGGAATCAGATAAAACTTGATCAATATAGCTAGCCTGAAGTTTCACATCCCGATGCGCTCCACCTCTTGGCTCTGGAATAATCTCATCAATAACGTTTAATTGTTTTAAATCATAGGATGAAATTTTCAATGATTCTGCAGCCTGCTTAGCCTTAGTTGAATCTTTCCAAAGTAATGCTGCCGCACCTTCTGGTGAAATGACAGAATAAGTTGAGTTTTCCAACATATGAATGTGGTCTCCTACACCAAGAGCAAGTGCACCACCACTACCACCTTCTCCGATAACGATACAAACAATTGGCACTTTAAAGCCCGCCATCTCTATTAGGTTTCTCGCTATCGCCTCACTTTGACCCCTTTCCTCAGCAGCTTTACCTGGATATGCTCCTTTGGTATCGATAAAACTTATAATTGGCCGATTAAATTTATTTGCTTGTTTCATATGCCTAAGTGCTTTTCGGTATCCTTCTGGATGTGGCATCCCGAAATTTCTAGTAATATTGTCTTTCGTATTTTTGCCACGTTGGTGACCAACAATGGTCACCGGATTTCCCTTATACTTTGCAATTCCAGAAACAATAGCTTCATCATCACCAAATAGGCGGTCTCCATAGAATTCAATAAAATCAGTAAATAAAAGTTCAATATAATCTAATGTAGTTGGCCTGTCCGAGTGTCTAGCTATTTGTACCCGGTCCCATGGATTTAAATTACCATAAATATCTTTTTCTAACTTTTCTAATCTAGTTTCTAAAGTTGTAATCTCACTTGTTAAATCTATATCACTATCTTTTGTTAGTTTCTTTAATTCATCAATCTTGCTACGTAAATCTATTACTGGTTTTTCAAAATCAAGAGCTTGTTTCAATTGTCTTTCCCCCTCGAAGAATGAATATCAAGTATCGTTGTCAGTGTTTCCTTCATTTGATGTCTGGGAATGACTTTATCCAGTTGACCGTGTTTCAACTGAAACTCTGCTGTTTGGAAATCTTCCGGAAGCTTTTCTCGTATCGTCTGTTCGATGATTCTTCTTCCTGCAAACCCAATCAATGCACCTGGTTCAGCAAAGTTATAATCCCCAACAGAAGCAAAACTAGCCGATACCCCACCAGTAGTAGGATTAGTCATGATAGAGATCATAAGCCCGCCAGAAGATTGAAATCTATCAATTGCTACGGATGTTTTGCTCATTTGCATCAAACTTAACACACCTTCCTGCATCCTTGCTCCCCCGGAGGCGGTAAAGATAATAAAAGGTATGGATGCTGTTCTTGCATTTTCAATTGCTCTTGTTATTTTTTCACCGACAACCGAACCCATACTCCCCATTCGAAACCGTGCATCCATAATTGCCACAGCAACTTCAAATCCATTAATTGTTCCTTTCCCAGTCACTACGGCATCATTTAGATTGGTCTTCTTTCTATCTTTTTCAAGTTTATCTTCATAGTCTGGAAATCCTAATGGATTAGCAGAAATTATGTCTTTATCCCACTCACTAAACGAACCTTCATCAAACAAGCTAGTGATACGCTCTTCTGCACTAAATTGGTGGTGATGGTCACAATTCGGGCATACCTGAAGATTTTTATTCATTTCCTTACGGTAATAAATTTTTTGGCAACCCTCACACTTTTGCATTAATCCTTCAGGGATATCTTGTTTAGCTTTTTCACTTGGTATGGATGCATACTTTTTCTTCTTGCTAAAAAAATCTTTGAGCAAGGGTATTCCTCCTTTAACAATAAAGCCTATGTTATGAATTCTATGACTATTAATAGTTTGCAAACACACTTTCAATTTTTGAATACTCTCTATTTTTCAATACTTGAAGTAATCGATAATAAAAGCCATTATCATACAGGTTTACTCCAATCGCATTGGAAAACTCCTCCATCAACTGCCAAATCTTTTGTAACAAATAATTCTCAGCATGTCCAAAAATGCTCATAAAAAACAGATAATGCCTTTGTTGAGCGTCCACTTCTTGATTAAGTATCGACTCTAGCTGTGTAATATGTTCTTGCTCAAACTTACTAAAGGCAAGTTTGGTAGCTTCTTTTTCAATAATTTTCTTAGAAACTAACAAATCTTTTTTAGTAGTTGATTCTTGTAAAATAAATGTTGATAAAAGTTCAACTGTGTGAAAGGGTCGATATGAACGAAGAAATGTCCCTTCTCCTCTTCTTGTTTCGATTAGCCCGAGTAACTCCATTGCTCTTAATGCTTCACGAACGGAAGAACGCCCTGCAGTTAATTCTTCAGCTAACTCCCGTTCAGAAGGTAATTTATCACCTGGAGATAAATGATTATTATGAATATAATTTTTTATTTCTTTTAACACTTCTTCATACACTTTAACAGTTCCTGCCATCGTTGTAATCACTACACTCCTTTGGCCCTTAACGTACAATATAATTCATACCGTTACCACTCTGTTGTCTTAACAGCTTCACTGGTCTGACCACTCGCTACTACATTATAACAAATCCATTGTTTCTGTAAAGTAATGGATGTTGGATACCAAATTTATTCCAACTCTATTTGTTTTCTTGTACTGCAACCCTATCTTTACCAAACATATTATAAAACAACTGGATGCATGCATGATTTAAATCAACAAAATAATCAACTGCTAGTTGGTAAGTTTTCCTGTTCTTCTCATGATAAACAATGACAGGTACTTGTCCCGGAAATTGCTGTGCTATCTTTTTTAGAGACATTAATGTCAATTTCTCATTGTCTTCGGAAATTTTCACAAATACACGCTTTGTCTGCGAATGATTTAACATTGTTTCGTCAAATTTAGTAATTGTAGCAATTAGTAATTGAACTTTGCCCTTTCTCTCTTCTGTTTTACCCTCAACAAAAACAATCATTTCCTCTTTTATCCACCGGCCAACCTTACGATATAACTCTGGAAAAATAACAGCATCCATTTCCTCACCTTCATCTGCTATTGTGATAAACGCCATTGATTCTCCTCTTTTGGTTCGGATTGTTTTAATCGTTTGGATGACCACACAGCTTTTGGAATTGTTAACGCCGAGGCGCTTTTTTAATTCAGACAGGTCCAAATAACCGTTTTGTCGTAAGTTCTTTCGGTATCCAGCAATTGGGTGATCGGATAAATAAGATCCAATCAGTTCCCGCTCTAAAGCCAACTGCTTCATTTGCGGAAATGGTTCTGTTTCAATATAGGAACCTTCTAACTGTTCCAGAAAAAAAGACGGTTGATCATCAAATTCACGGAATAATTCCCCTTGTTCCATAGCTTGGTCAATGGTTGCTAACAGACTTGCTCTGTTGTTGTGAGTTTCATCAAAACCACCAACAAGAATTAAAGACTCTATTGCAGTTCGATTAACAATGTTTAACGGAACTCGAAGGCAAAAATCAAATAAATGTCTAAAAGGCTGGTCCTTTCTTGCTCGAATAATTTCTCGGACAATCTGTTGTCCAATTCCTTTGATTGATAACAATCCCATTCTTATTTTATTTCCTTCAACCGTAAATTTACCATAGCTTCTATTGACTGAAGGAGCCAATGTAGCAATATGTGAATGGCCTGCTTCTTTTATATACATACGAATTTTGTCCTGATTACCAGTTACAGAGCTTAATAATTCCGCAAAAAAATGGGTAGGATAGTGAGCTTTTAAATATGCTAGTTGGTAGGTAATAATACTATAAGCTACTGCATGACTTCGGTTGAACCCATAATTGGAAAAGCGGATAATCCATTCAAATATTTCATTTGCAACAGTAGATTCATAACCCTTTTCTATACATCCTGACAAGAAACTTTGTCTTATACTTTCCATTTCATCTCTTTGTTTTTTACTAACAGCTCTTCGCAGGATATCCGCTTGGCCAAGACTAAACCCCGCTATTTTATTTGCTATCTGCATAATCTGTTCTTGATAGACAAGCACACCGTATGTATGTTGTAAAATTGGTTCTAAGTCACGGTGCGGATAGGTGATTTCTTCCAGTCCGTGTTTTCTATTAATATAAACAGGTATATAATCCATAGGACCAGGTCGATACAGAGCATTAACCGCAACAATATCTTCAAAACTAGACGGTATCAATTCTTTTAACACACGCTGCATGCCACTAGATTCTAATTGGAATACCCCACTTGTTAGTCCTTTTTGGAGGAGCGAAAACGTCTGTTCATCATTTAATGGAATAGTATTCATATTAATTGTCACATTTTCCTTTTGCTCTATTGACAACAGTATATTCTCAATCAGCGTTAGATTTCTTAATCCTAAAAAATCCATTTTTAATAAGCCAACAGATTGAAGTTGCTTCATTTCATATTGCGACAGCGACATTTCACCGTTTGAAGCAATTAATGGGACATGCTCAACTAACGGTTGTTCACTTATAACTACACCAGCAGCATGTGTAGAAATATGTCTTGGCAACCCTTCTAGTCGAGTTGCTATTTGAAAAAGCGTCTTTAGTTTTTGGGATTGTTTGACATAGTCTGTCAATTGTTGTGACGACTTTAACCCCATAACAATGCTTTTGTCAGACTTGGCCGGAAGTTCTTTCAATAAATAAGCCTCATCCTGACTGTCGATATCCATTGTTTTGATAAGTTCTCTAACAAGTGATCTTGTGCCAAACGTGCCGAATGTAATAATTTGGGCAACGTGTTCAGAGCCATATTTTTCCCTTACATAAGCAATTACCTCGTCACGTCGATGGTCAGAAAAATCGACATCGATATCCGGCATTGATATTCTATCTGGATTTAAAAACCGTTCGAACAATAAGTTATATTTAATTGGATCAACATTGGTTATTCCTAACAGAAATGCGACGATAGAGCCTGCAGCCGACCCTCTTCCCGGTCCAACCATGATCCCTTCCCTTTTCGCGTAACGTATAAAGTCCCAGACAATTAGAAAATAATCACTAAAATGCATGGAATCAATAATGGATAGTTCATAGTCCAGTCGTTTTTTTGCTTCCTTGCCATTTGGATATTTTTGATGTAAAGCTTTGTTACATAATTCTTTCAAATAATCATTCGCATTTCTACCATTTGGAAGTGGAAAAGATGGCAAAAGCGAACGACCTAAATCAAGAGTTACTTGACAACTATTCGCGATGATTGTAGAAGCATTGATTAACTCTGGCCATTGTGTTGAAAAAGCATCATAGATTTCACCTAGAGTTAACAAATATTGTTTTTTTGGTAACGGGTGGTTTATTGCCTTGCCATCCCACTTAACACCATGTTTCATTGCCTTTAGACAATCATAAGCGATAAAATCCTTTTCACTCAAATACCTTACATCACCAATTGCTGTTGCTTGGTAATGATTGCTTGTAACAAATTCTTTCATATGATTTAGCGATTCATTTGTGTCTGGCTGGATGCCAAGATAAAAATAATCACTTGGAATCGTTTTAGTCCAATCGTTTAAATACTTAGCGAATTCCTGATCTATTTTAGTATGGGATATTATTTTTTCTTGGAGTGGAAGAATGACAATCATTCCATCCAGATATTCGGACAAAATAGTTAAATCAACAGTTTGCCGATCCCTTTGGATCAGTGTACTCAATTTAAGTAAATTTTTATACCCATCATTCGTCCTAGCAAGTAGGATACAATCATCATTGGAATTCGTTGTCGCTATGTTTACTGTCATTCCAATAATTGGCTTAATTCCTAATTGTAAGCATGTCTGATAAAACGTTACAGCTCCATACAGGACATTCTCATCTGTTAATGCAATACTATCGTATCCTAGTTCTTTAGCACGCTTTATTAGTTGTTCTATTTTAATAGTACTTTTCATCAAACTATAGCCACTACGCACTTGCAAGTGAGTGAAATCCATTCCCCTCCCACCTTTCCTAGGGTATTACTTTTTCGAACCTTAATAATTTATTATATCTGATTACTTCTCCTATTTAAAAACAATAGGCTATTTTTAAGAAGTATAGTCGCTTCCCTAAGGAAACCAAATTTCGCTTTACCGTGGGTAGTAAAAACTTTTACGAAAACAGCCTAACAATAACATATCATGTCCCATTCGTTCATAAACTTAATTAAGTTTTGTATAGTCAAGCCACGTTTGAAGGAGAGGCAAAGATGGAAGAGAGATTTATTTCCTCGATGATTCAATGCTATTTCATTGCTTTAGGGGTAGTCATGGGAGGATCGATTATCGGAAGTATTGGTGCATTTGCAACAGGTGAACCACCTCTAACGTTAATGGGAAGGATTGCAAAAGGCTTACGGATATGGGCAGTTGTAGCTGCTATAGGTGGTACATTTGACGCTATATCAAATTTTGAAAAGGGGATTTTTGAAGGCTCGACGATTGACATTTTCAAACAAATTCTGCTTATTATCACGGCAATGGGCGGTGTTCAAACAGCACTATTGATCTTAGAATGGCTTATACAGGAGGACATTAAATAATGCATATTCCTCCTTATTACAAAATGAGAGACTGGCAACGTTTTTTAGCAGGTACGTTTGTAGGAGCAATCATAAGCTATGTCGTATTCATCTATATGTATGGACAGTTTTATGAAAATTGGGTGGAAGAAAATCTAGCTATTCGCTCTGAACTAAATGAATTAGAAGAAAACTATCAAGCATTACAAGAGAATGGTAATTCTAAGGAAAACATAACCGTTAATTCAATTGAAATTTCAATTACCAATCAAAAGCAATTAAAACTAGATAGTTTGTCTGTCCATCAGCTACAAGAGTTAATTAAAACACAAATAAGAGACGTAATCGGTAAAGATATTGAAAGCTTATCGAAAAACTATACATTCATTACCTCAACTGTCGAAAATAAGCAGTACACAATTGACGAATTCACCTATAAAGCAACTGTCAAGCAATTATTTATTCCTGGTTCCACGTTAACGATGAACGTAGAGTTATCCATTTCTAATTAATCACGATCATTTGTATTTCTGTAAAAGCCCGCTTAAGAAGGGGTTATTTTTAAGTGCTAAGGACAACCATCTTATAGTAGGGTGGTTGTCCTTTTTATTAAGAGAAAACTATAAATAGGCTGAGACAAGGAATGCTTTTAATCTTATAAATTTGTGTTGTATACCTTGCACGTCTTTTCTAAGTCGTTCACCACTGAATCCATTTCTGCCCAACTAGTGATTGTGGCACCAGATGCCAATGGATGGCCGCCCCCATTATATTTTGCTGCTACCTCATTAATAGCTGGTCCTTTGGAGCGTAGCCTTACACGAATAATGTCATTTTCCTCGACAAAAATTGCCCAAGCACGAATTCCTTCAATATCGCCAAGTATTCCGACAATTTGACTTGTTTCAGACCCAGATACATGAAACTGCTCCAAAGTGTCTTTTGATAATTTCACAAAACTAACACCTTGCTCTGACAATTGAAAATGCTGTAGAACGTATCCTTTTAATTTGGCCAAATTTCGATTAGTTTGGTACATCTTCTCATATAATTCAGTCCGGTTAAATCGATATTTAACTAGATCAGACACATACCTGAACGTTTTTTCAGTCGTACTAGGAAACAGAAACCTCCCAGTGTCTCCGACAATACCTCCATACAATAATCTCGCAGCATTTTCATTACAGATAAACCCATCGTTTTTGGCAATTAAGAATAGCTCATAGATCATTTCGCTTGTAGAACTAGCACTGACGTCAACCCAAGAAAGGTCTCCATATGCATCGACAACCGGATGGTGGTCTATTTTTATTAAATAGTCGCCTTTGGTATATCTATTATCCGAAATTCGCTCTTGATTGGCCGTATCACATATAATAACGAGTGCTCCTTCATATACAGTGTCAGCTATAGTATCCATTTCTGCCAAATAAACTAGTGAAGGGTCTTCATCCCCTACTATATGTACTTTTTTTCAGGAAAAGAATGCTTAATTATTTCCGCTAAACCAGCTTGGGAACCATAAGCATCTGGGTCAGGTCGAACATGCCGATGAATGATAATAACATCGTATTGCTTTATCTTCGCAATTATTTCAGAATGGATCATCCGAATTCCTCCGATTCATTATTAGAAAAGCGTAGGCGCCTTGCTAGCCCCGACAAGCGTAAGTCAAGCCTCATAATGGCGCTTTTTGCCATGGAGAGGATTGACTTACGACCTCGAGGGGCTAGGCGCCGAAGCTAGACAGTGCAGAAAAGCGTAGGCGCCGAAGCTAGACAGTTCTTGGCTTTTTTTTACTTTCTTATCCTGTAATAAAAAATTCTGGTAATCTTCGGTAAAACAAGCTACAATGATGAATGTTATAAACTGTAAGGAGTTGTTCTTTTGATGATTATTTTTCCAATTGTTATCATTGTGTCAATCACCATGTATATCTATTATAAAGTAGCTATTTTAAGAAACAATGATGAACTAGAGCAAGTTTACATCAATTCCAAAAGTAGGATTTTTTTAGGAATATTCATCAGCTTTTTTGGGATAAATCAATATCTGTATTATCAAACAATGGTTGCATTATCTATAGCCATTATATTCCTATTTTTAGGATTACTTCAAATCTACAGTGGGTACAAACGAGCACGCCACTATGGTAACGAACGAAAGAAAAGAATCGAGCCCTAAACAACTTATTATTTGTAATGATACGAAATTCGAAATAAAAGCCAACCAAGGGGATGAAACAGCTACTATCCTCCCCTTTATCTATCAATAAGCTGTGCTGCTATTACTGCTTTACCTACCAATGATTTTTCATGGTATACCTCTACATCCACCTTCGTAGATTTTCTCCCTATATCTAACAACTTTGGCTTCACTTCCAAAACAGTTTCTAACTGAACAGGTTTAATAAAATAGACAGAGATATTTTCCACTACAAGATCGCCTTTTTTTAAATGTCTTAAGAGACGACTACTAGCTTCTGTTACGAACGATACAAAAACACCGTAAGATAATGTACCTAACTGGTTCGTCATTTGGGGTGAAATTTCAGTACGATAAACGACATGATTGTTATCAGTCGATATATCCTCTAGTCTACTTGTAACGATGTCATCAATTGTTTCACCAACTTGAGGCTGACGTTGGATATGTTGCAAAGCTTTTAGAACATCTTGTCTAGATATTAGCCCTTCCAGTTTATTATGATTATCTACCACAGGCATTATTTCGATGCCTTCCCACACCATCATATGCGCAGCATACGCTAACGACGTTTCTTTAATGACAGTCATTGGGTTTTTAGTCATTACTCTATCGATAGTTAATGATTGATCTCGTCCTATCACGTCCTTAGACGTTACCATACCAGTAACTCTTAAATGATCATCTACTACAGGGTATCTACTATGTGTCGTCTGTTCGTTAAGCTCGTACCATTTCTTTAAAGAGTCTTTCGTTGTTAGATAAAAGGTTTCAGAAAACGGTGTAAAAATATCACTAACCAATATAATTTCTTTTTTAATTAGTTGATCGTATATTGCCCTATTTATCATCGCGGCTACAGTAAACGTGTCATAACTTGTTGAAATAATTGGTAATTTCTTTTCATCAGCAAGCTTTTTGACATGGTCATCTGTGTCGAATCCACCAGTAATTAAAACTGCAGCACCCTCTTTTATCGCTAACTCATGTGCTTCTACACGATTTCCAACAATTAACAAAGAATCTCGTTCAGTATATCTCATCATTGCATCTAATTTCATTGCGCCGATGACAAACTTGTTTAACGTTTTATATAATCCTTCCCGACCACCCAGTACTTGTCCATCCACAATGCTAACAATCTCAGCGAAGGTTAATTGCTCAAAATTCTCTTTCTTTTTCCGCTCAATTCTAATTGTACCAACGCGTTCAATGGTACTGACTAGGCCTTGATTTTCAGCCTCTTTAATTGCACGATAGGCTGTTCCTTCACTTACGTTTAACTCTTTTGCAATTTGCCTTACTGATATTTTATTTCCAACTTTTAATGAATCGATAAACAGTAGAATTTGTTCATGTTTGGTAGCCACTTTCTCTCACCAATCTTTCATCTGTACTAATAACTTATCTTTTATTGTTATTATACAGATGCAATCCAATAGTATCAATTTATTCCAGTTAAAACCTTACTTCAATGTAATTGTGAATACAAGTTGAGGAGAAAATACGATACTGTTTCAATTAAACAACAATTCTGTTATTACAAAATCTTTTCCGTTTAGCACTATATAAAACCATGAATAAAGTAAAAAACTAGAGAGCATGTACTCTCCAGTTTTCATTTCCGATTATAATTCGATGAACTCTCCCGGTTGCAAAGCTATCCCCTTACCAGGCCTTACCTTGGTTGCAAAAGCTGTTCCATCTTGTTCGATTAAAGGAAACGTATTGTAATGCATCGGGACTACTTGTTTTGCTTTTATCCACTCAGCAGCTAACAAAGCATCTTCTGGTCCCATTGTAAAATTATCACCGATAGGAAGAAATGCGAGGTCGATATCATTTAATTCTCCTATTAATTTTAAGTCTGAAAACAAGCCTGTATCACCAGCGTGATAAATTGTTTTTCCTTCGACCGTTAATAAGATCCCAGCTGGCATCCCGCCATATATATGTTTGCCATTTTCATCTACGAATAGCGAACCATGGAAAGCAGGAGTTAACTTTACTCGACCAAAATCGAAAGTATGTGCACCACCAATATGCATAGGATGCGTATGTAACCCTCTTGATTCCAAATAAACAGCTAGCTCATTAGGGGCAACGACCAGCGCATTAGAACGTTTAGCAATACTAACCGTATCCCCTACATGATCATTGTGACCGTGGGTTAGAAGAATAACATCTGGATTTATCTTGGTTGCATCAAGATCACATAGCCCATTACCCGTAATAAAGGGATCAATTAGGATGGTATGGTTTTCGGTTTTCACTTGCACAACAGACTGACCATGAAATGAAACTTTCATTAATATCCTCTCCTTCTTAATCTATCTATATTTTATATACCCATTTGATTGTCATTTTAATAGTATTTCCATGATTTTTCATATATTTCAATTAAAGTTGGATTAATCATCGTATTTGGTTTTAATTCTAGTGGTGTACCATTTTTTATCATTTGATCGTCTTCATCTTTCCCAAACGTTGTTAATGTGCCAAGCACCTTTGTAGTTAAAAAATAGGTTGGTACGGTAATGGCTAGATCTTCAATAGTTATTTCTGACCTACTTGCCATTACGAAACCCCAGTTTCCGAAGCTCGGAACATCAACATGAAGGTTTTCAATTTCTAAA
The DNA here is from genome assembly GCF_028416595.1 of Aquibacillus salsiterrae. Classification (GTDB taxonomy): domain Bacteria; phylum Bacillota; class Bacilli; order Bacillales; family Amphibacillaceae; genus Aquibacillus_A; species Aquibacillus_A salsiterrae. The sequence goes on from NZ_JAMQKC010000001.1 coordinate 456,403, forward strand.
CCGGTTGATTCGATTGTCTTTGAAATCGTCCAATACACTTCTCTAGCAAAAACAGGACTTGTTGCCTGTACCATCATGGCACCACCTGGTAGTAAGTGGTTTCTCGCTAGCGAATAAAATTCTTTTGTGTACAGCTTATTCAAGCTCTCATCATTTGGGTCGGGGAGGTCGACAATGATTACGTCGAACCACTCCGTTGATTGCTCTAAAAATTGAAAGGCGTCTTGATTTATGACATTAACTCGACTATTAGAGAGTGAGTTGTTATTCAACTTGAGCAGATAGGGATTACTAGTTGCTAATTGGGTTACCGCTGGGTCTAAGTCAACAAGTGTTATTTGTTTGACATCCTCATATTTAAGTACTTCTTTGGCGGCAATCCCATCTCCTCCCCCTAGAACAAGTACTGAATCACGCTTGGTAGCTTGTGCCATCGTTGGATGAACTAATACTTCATGGTAACGATGTTCATCTATTGAACTAAACTGTAAACCCCCATTTAAATAGAGCCTGATATCACTTTCATCTTTTGTCACGACTATTTTTTGGTATTGACTTTCGTCCATGTAAATAATCGGGTCTTTATATAATTTCTGCTCAAACGAAAAAGCCATCTCTTCACCAAATAACAAGCCTAACAGTAATAGTATTCCAATAAGCAATCCTATGATTAAATGAATCCCTATTCGTTTAATTTCTTTTCTAAATAAACCAAGGACAATAATTGCAACTGATAAATTAATACAACCAACTAAAAACGCTGTCTTAACCATTCCTAATTGCGGGCGTAATAAAAATACAAACAATAGTCCACCGATTAGTCCACCTGCGTAATCAGAAAAAAGGACGCGGGCAGTACTTCGGTTTAGTGATACTCCAATTTCATTCGCCTTTCTTATTAGAACAGGTAGCTCCACTCCGGTCAAGGTTCCGATGGTCAATGTAATCAAATAAAGAAAAAGTGCATCCGTCCCCTCGGGTGAGAATGCAGTAATTCCAAACATGATAAAACTAGAAAATCCACCTAGAAGAGCAACCAAAAATTCTATATAAACAAATGTTACAAGCAAGTTTTTCCCTATTTTCTCACTAATGCTTGCACCAATTCCCATCCCTGTTAAAAATAAAGAAATAGTTAACGTATATTGTTTAACTCCATCCCCCAATATGTACGAGCCTAATGCACCAAAAAGCACTTCAAAAATGATGCCGCAAATGGATACGATACCAGATGCCCAGTAAATAAAATTACTTTGTTTCAGCGCTTTTTCCCTCATATCTATCACTCCACTAATAAAGAAGGCCCGACTATTCGCTTACGAAATCGGACCCCTCCATGTATACTTTTATGTAATCGATGCTCCGATCACGAATGCCAGTCCAATCGATACAGCCATTGAAATAATGCCAACTGCAACGTTATTACCTTTCACTTGTTCTTCTACAGAAAATTTTCTAGTAAAGCCCTCAAATAACAAGTATGCCACCATTTGAAGGATCACACCATAACCACCCCATAGTAGCGTTTCCCATATCGTACTACTGTGATAAATTGCAAACGACAAGATGATGCAAATACCAATTATTTTGCCGGCAATCGACAAGGCAACTGCATGATTACCATTCGCAATTTCTTCCCAATCCTTATATTTTCTAGTCAAAAGTTCGAAGATAACTAAACCAAGCAAAACTACTCCAATGGCTACAACGAAATAAATAAAAGTTAAAATAAATCCGTTCACCTCTATAACTTCCTTTCATCATAAATTATTTTCCTGCACTAGGACCACCACCACGAAAATCAGTCATCCCTCTTTTAGGTATACTACCGCCAACAGAATAACCACCATAGCATCCGCCATTACTACATTGATTCATTCTTTTCTTTCCCCAGTCATTCACACCGAGCACGTTATCTAAAAGCCTAATGGCAAAGTAAGTACTAAGAAAATTGGGTGAATAATTGTTACGAACAAATTCATCACTCGCAACCTCAATTAATAATACATCAGGGTCTTCTTCACTTGATTTTAAGGTTACAAAATGGTCAGGATATATTAAAATTTGCTGATTATCTTTAACATCACTTATTTGTTGTGGTTTTATTGTTTCGGTTAAAACAGATGCTAATTCCTCAATAGTGAACCGCCTTGTCGCGTAAATATTTGCATTGCCATTGTCACCCTGTACCACATCTAACATATAGAAATTATTGGCGAGCAGGACTTCAATTTCATTCGCATTTGTCCCTTTAATGTCATCGATAAGTGTGACTTTGCTTGGCTCGTCTGGTATTTCGTCAACAGAAACTTGTGGTCCGACAAATTGTTGCGTAATATCAGAAAGATTTGATTGCCCACAACTTGATAATATCGCTAAGCCAATTAATAGGAATAAGCCTAAAAAGTATTTTTTCATTCTATACCTCCTTTCTAGACTAGAATAACAATGGTAAACCCCCTGTAACTCTGAGATTCACAAGGGGTTTTTCTTATAAAAAATTCAAGAGCTGTTTAACGCATGGGTGCTTTTGTTCTTTGTGATAATAGTTTATTCTTTACCCATTTTCTTTTTTAATGCCTCTAATTCGTCATCTACTCCACTCTTGTTTAAATCTTCAAACTCATCATCTAGTGTTTTACTAGCAGTTGAAATGTCTTCACTTGTTTCAGCCTCTGCTTCATAACGAAGAACTTTTTCTTCCATTCTGTCAAACCCCTGTTTGGATTGATCATTTCCAATCGAGGACATTGTCCGATTTATTTTTGTTCGCGTTTTGGCAGATTCAGCTCTTGCTTTAAGAGAATCTTTTTTCAATTTCATATCTTGATATTCTTTTTTCATCTCATCAAGTTTTGTTCTTAATAAATCCGCATCACTTTTTGCTCTTGCCCATGAATCTTGAAGCGAATCAGCCTGCTTCACGTGGTTGTTCTTATCTTCTAGTGCACGTCTTGCCAAATCTTCGTTGCCTGCTTCAATCGCTTGTTCTGCTTGTTTTTGTCGTTTTTCAACGATAGCGTTGGCGTCATCTAATTTCCGTTTTAACATCTTTTCATTTGCGATTTGTTTAGCCACTGACGCTTCTACATCCCGGATATCTGACTCCATATCTCTCATGAATTGGTCAAGTAGCTTTACTGGGTCTTCAGCTTTGTCGAGCATAGTATTTAATTCTGAACTAACAATTGTCTTTACACGTTTAAACATATTAAACATTGATAAATTCCTCCTTAGGATCCTGCAATTATTTTTATTTCATATGCCTCTACCGGAAAACCATAACTAACCTCCACTTCACTACCCCAATGTTCTAAGCTAATAAAGTGTTCCTCAGTTTCATCACAATAATCTGCATATTTCGTTACCATTCCATTTATATTCTTACTTCTTCCTTCACCTACAACTCTTGCCTCACCTTCCTCATCAAGGTAATAAGTACGATTTTCAAAAGTAAGTTTCTTTGGATAGGGAAATGTAACAGGTAGATTAACGGACTTGTATATTCCAAGTTCCATCTCATCATCCATTTCAGCAGCAAGCCAAATGGTACGATTTCCTTCCATCAACTGATAGGAAATCCATTCATAGCTACCCTGCCTGTAGGTTATTTTTCCGACTACCTCATAGTCCACTAGATCATACACAACAATGTCCCCGACTTGGATCGATAGAGGGGTTCTTTCTTTAATAGGTGGCTTTTCGTTTTTGGTTTGAAATAGTTTTGAGAACAGCCCCATGAGACACCTCATTTCTAAAAAGCTTATATTAGTTTTACGAATTAACCATTTTATATGTTTCATTTTTTTTTAATTTGTTTTAAGAAATGACGAAACAAATTAATATTGATATACTACTTTGTATAAATTTTTAAAAGGTGGATTGTCAGCATGACTCGAATCAATCGTTTGTTACAGCTACTTAAAGAAAATGGAAAAGAAAGCATCTTTGTTACATCCAAAGCAAATGTGTATTACTTAAGTAACTATTATACAGACCCACATGAGCGTTTAATAGGAATATACCTTAATCAGAATGAAACTCCTTTATTTATTTTACCAGAAATGGAAAAGGAAAGTGCTCTTTCCTCCGGATGGACAGGAAGTATATTAACTTATCAAGACCATGAGAATCCATGGCAATTACTGAAGACATACTTAACAACCAGAACCGAACACCTGAGTTCAATATCCATTGAAAAGGAGCACTTATCTGTTTCACGGCATGAACAACTGAAAAAGATATTTCCTAATGCAGAAATAAGTGATGGCACCAACCTGTTGGAATCACTCCGGATAATTAAAGACAAAAAGGAATACCAGCTACTAAAGGATGCTGCGGAATTAGCAGATAAAGGGGTAGATATTGGTGTTAGGTCATTGATGGAAGGAAAGACAGAACTTGATATCGTTGCAGCTATTGAATATGAGTTAAAAAAGCAAGGAATTCGCGAGATGTCTTTTTCCACAATGGTCCTATCCGGTAAGAACACAGCAACGCCACACGGCATACCAGGACTAACCACTATAGCGAAAGGTGACCTAGTTCTATTTGACCTTGGGGTAGTATTTGAAGGGTATTGTTCAGATATAACTAGAACTGTAGCAATTAATCACGTTTCTGCAGAACAAAGAAACATGCATGAAACTGTTCTTCACGCTCAAGAAAAAGCAATTAATGCAGTGAAAATTGGCGAACCAATCGGGTCCCTAGACCAAATTGCCAGGAATCATATTCATAATAATGGATATGGCTCTTATTTCACCCACCGACTAGGTCATGGTATCGGAATAGATGTACACGAGTATCCATCAATGACTTCTAATAATCCCCTACCCATTCAAGTAGGGATGTCCTTTACGATTGAACCAGGGATTTACGTACCTCATGTTGGTGGAGTTAGAATTGAGGATGAAGTCTTTGTTACAGACCACGGTCCAGAATTACTAACCAATTATCCAAAACAACTTCAAATCATTGATATGTGAAAGCACAACTTTGAAAGGGCATAAAGTTATCTAACAACTCTACGCCCTTTCATACATTAGGCTTTAGCGGTGGCGATTGATAACATCTAATCCACCTGTAATTTCAATGATGGATCCAGTAATCATATCTGAATCCTTTTCACACAAAAATAGTATCGTTCTAGCAATGTCCTCTCCAGTCCCTGATCTACCTATTGGTGTATGGCGATCGTGCTGGTGTCTGCTATCTTTAATAGTTGATTCCTTCATTTCACCGATGATATTTCCCGGACAAATCATATTAGAAGTAATTCCATATTCCGCTTCTTCCAATGCGATTGTTTTTGTTAACGAAACTAAGCCAACCTTTGCTGCTGCAAAAGCTGCCCTATTTAACCATCCAGATGCAGAGTTTGCCCCTTGGAAGCCGTAATTGACGATTCTACCAAAACCTTGTTTCCTCATAGTAGGGATAGTTAATTTAGCCATATGAAAAGCGGCGTCCAAGTTTCCTCGAATCATTAAATCCCATTCATCATCAGAGTAATCCATTAATTTTTTCCGTTCAAATATAAATGGGCCGGCATTGTTGATTAAAAAATCGATAGCACCATTTTGTTCAGTAGCTTCTTTAATAAGTCGGGTTAGATCTTGTTTATTTGTTACGTCCGCTTTAACAAGATGTAGGTTATGATGTTTGTACCTTTGCTTCAACTGGACTGCTCTTTGTTCATCACGATAAAAGGAAACAGTAACTTGATGACCTGCTTCTAAGAATGCCTCTGTTACTTTAAGGCCTAATCCCTTCGTGCCAGCAGTAATGACCGCATGGCCCATTTTCACCCCTCCTTAGCAATTGAGTTGATTAAATTGCTATTTTTTACAAGTATATGGTACATGAACCAAGAGATAAAAGCTATTAAAAACAAGGAACTCCGACACAAATGTATAAGAAAAACGGAAGCGCCTTACTAGACTAAGGCAGGCATAAGACAAGACCTGTCGTGGCTGTTTCAAGATGTTAGGAATGGATAGAAAACTTCGAATGTTCCATGAAATATCTTTTTTGATAAAAACGGATGGCGAAGTCAGTTACTTTTGTAAGAAAATAGTAATTCGTTATAGCACCTGCACTTACACTTAAAACCGGCATTCCTTTTATTAAATACCTTTTCGTAGCTAAGACTAACGAAAATTTAATAAGTTGAACATACATCGGTAGGAGGGAGTTATCTTGAATAATCTCTTCTGTTCCTTGGTAGATGTAAGTGGAACTATTAGATAGCTCTTCGACCATTTCATCCCAATTTCTTTTGTGATAACGACTTGGTAATGTTGATGCATGAAATAACTTAAGAGATAGCATTAACTCAAATGGTTTATTTAAATCATGCCCGAACGATAAAGCAATTAATTGGATTGCTCGAAGATGAAGAACTAAAACAGAAGGCAAGTCTATACTTGATCCAATTTTACTTTTACTTCCGGTGATGGAACCCTGAATAAGAGTAAAAAGCTTTTCTTTTGTGATTTGTTGTTTGGCAATAAAACTTAATTGTTCAACTGTTAACGTCTTTAAATCATCTATTGATGAAACATGAGGGTTAAACAGTTTAGCGTTTTTTACTATTTGTTCTCTAGCATCTTTTTGGATAGTAGCACCTCTTAGGAATGCATGAGAAAAAAACAAAACATTGTCCAAGTTAAAATAAAGCTTCTTTTTGACTTTTTCATCTATTTTCTTTGTCATTTGATTAATGAACCAATCATACTTAGTTGTAAAGGAATTTGATTGATGATCCTCCATCTGCTTTTCCCAATCCTCAATTTCTTTTAAAATTGCAGAAGACAAAGGTGACACCTCCTATTCTTTATCCAATCATTAATCTATCCTATGAGTTGTAAATAAATAGCAGAACCAAACGACAAGCAACTTGCATCTAAGTTGTAATCAAACCACAAAAAAAGCTTATAGATAAACTCTACAAGCTTTTTCCCTCTATCTAGTAAGTTCTTTTTGTGTCAATCGAACAGTGTCCCGTGCGATCATTACCTCTTCGTTAGTCGGAATAACAATAACCTTGACAGGTGAATGCGGGTAATTAATAAACGTTTCTTTACCACGGATATTATTTAATGATTGATCCCAGTAAACACCCATGAATTCTAACCCTTTCAAAACTCTTTCTCGAATGGATGTACTATTTTCACCAACACCAGCAGTAAAGATAATCGCATCAATTCCATGCATTCTAGCAGCATAAGAACCGATATACTTATGAATTCTCGCAGCAAATACTTCCAAAGCTAACTCTGCACGCTCGTCTCCTGCTTTTGCTTTTTCCTCAATATCTCTCAAATCACTAGAGAAACCAGACAGTGCTAGCATACCACTTTCTTTATTTAAAACGTTCATGACTTCGTTGGCACTTTTACCAGTCTTTTCCATGATATATGGAATTAATGCCGGATCTATGTTACCTGAACGTGTTCCCATCGTAACACCAGCGAGCGGTGTAAATCCCATTGAAGTGTCAATGGATTTACCTCCGTCAATTGCAGCAATACTTGCACCATTACCAAGATGACAAGATAACAACCTTAATTGGCTTAATGGAACTCCCATTAATTCCGATGCCCTTTCAGAGACATACTTGTGAGAAGTACCGTGGAAACCGTATTTTCTTATGCCGTACTTTTTGTAATATTCATATGGCAAACTGTACAAGTAAGACTGTTCCGGCATTGTTTGATGAAAAGCTGTATCAAAGACTGCTACAGCAGGAACATCTGGGAGTATTTCTTTAAATGCTCTTATCCCTGTTAAGTTAGCAGGGTTATGCAGGGGTGCTAAGTCAGAAACCTCTTCAATTTCATTTATAACTTCATTTGTTATTCGAACAGAATCACTAAACTTTTCCCCGCCGTGTACAACCCTATGTCCAATCCCGTCAATTTCGTCTAAAGAAGAAATGATACCAGTCGACGTTAATTTAAAAAGCAGCATTTTAACTGCTTCCTCATGATTTTGAATATCTTTCACAGTTGTATCTTTTTGCCCGTTTACCTCTATTGTAAAGATAGAATCGTTAATACCGATTCGTTCTACAAGTCCTTTGGTAATTACTCTTTCTTCCGGCATCACTATTAGTTGAAATTTCAAGGATGAACTACCGGCATTAATAGCTAAAATGTTGCTCAAATTCTCTCAACCCTTTCATATTAGGTTAGGCCCAACTCCATTTTAACCACCGGTTTCGTCCATTTGCAACACGAAGCTGAAATGACAGCGGTTGCGACGTGAATTTGTTATTTTCTAACTATTGAAAACCCTTCATTTTGAAACCATTCATTCATTTGTGCGAGGATGCTATTCATCGCTTGAGGATTCTTGAAAGATGGAAGTTGCGCCATTAATGTTTGTTTAGGTGTCTTAGTAGCTTGTCCCTTTTTTTGCAATATTAATATACTCTTTGCATTTTGTTCTGACTTAAACATACTTAGTGGCAACTGAAGCATTCCTACAATATGGCTGTGTTGCTGAAGAAACTTGTTTAACTTGTCGGATTGTTCACTTGTAAATAAATGATTTGGAATAACAAGAATCATATAACCAGCAGGTTTCATATAGTGTAAACCCTGTTCAATGAATAAATGGTGGGCATAGGAATGTCCACTATTTGCCTTTAACTGATAATGATTTGCTTGAATATCATCTGGATAGTATCCGACTGGTAAGTCAGATATTATTACGTCAACAGGTTCCAACAAAAAAGAGCGTAAACTATCTTGATGAAAAAATTCCACATTCAGTTTTTGTAAATTTGCATTCATTAAGGCCAATTTTATTAATGTTGGATCTACTTCACTACCATAAGCTTCGACGCCATTATCCATACTGTTCATAACAGCTGTTAGCAAATTAGCTGTGCCACAAGCGGGGTCAAACAAACGAATAACATCAGTTCTATTGATAAATTTATTGGCAAGATAACCGATAAACATTGCAACAGTATCTGGTGTCATTAAATGCTGTTGCTGCGTAGCGCCCTTCATCCCTTTTAGGATAACAAGTTGGATCGCTTTTCGAATTTCTTCTTTTTCATATTTGTCTATATTCATTTCGTTTATTGCTTGATCTAGTTCATCTATTAATTTGTCATCAAATTCTTCGGTCGTTTGTCTTGAAAAAACATATTCTAGACCAATCGCCAAACTATCGATATATGGATGATTTAAATTTTCTTGAATTTTTTCTGTTATTTCATCTACTAATTGAAATAGTCTCTCTATGTTTGATTGTTCCATCGTTTCTCCTCCATTCATTCCCTTTCCTTCTACAGTGTTACTATCAGACATTCCATTATAAATTTTATATAGTTTTGACCAATTGTTCTAGTAATACGTTTTTATTATTTTTAACAACTATAGAAAGCCCGGCAGCTTCATGTACCGGGCTTTCCATTTTATTAGAATGCTTCTCATCCTAGTATGACTTTAAGGCTAGGTTATGTCTAATTTCTTGTTTATTGTTTATGGAAGAAATACCAATAATTATTGCTTCTCGTCTTTTTCTTCCCTGTTTGCATCAGAGTTTGAATCGGTTTTAACATTTTTCATCATATCTTGAATTTTTTCGATTGCCTGTGGAGCTAAATCAATTAGTTTTTCAGCAAGATGGGCATTTTTGTCTATATGAATCATCTGGGAACCTTTACTATTTACTATTAAAAAACCTACCGGTGAAATCGAAACACCTCCACCAGAGCCACCACCAAATGGAAGAACTTCAGAATTACTATCATCATTCCCTTGCTGCGAGGATGGAGAAAATTCTGTTCCCCCAACGGCAAACCCGTATCCTACACGACTAATAGGTAAAATAACTGATCCATCTGGAGATTCAACAGGATCCCCTAAAATTATATTTACATCAACCATTTCTTTTAAATTGTTCATAACAGAATCCATCATGCCCTCTAAAGGGTGCTGTTGTTCACTCATAATTTTCCTCCTTATGGTTAAGCTAGATTTCTATTCAAATTATTTTCACTTCTTTTTATTTGTCTGACAATATGAAAGAATGCCACAATAGTTTGACCTAATCGAAAAGAAACCATACATTCACACTCGCTATTCACCTGTTTTTTTTGAAAAATTGGTACGACATTTATTGTGGGCTTTGTCTTAACCGTCATGTAATCAGTCATCAATCTAACTATTGATCCTTTCACAGACCATAATCCACCAGACATTATCCCTGTTAAAAACGCATCGCCTGTTCCCAGCTCTGTCGTCCAGTCAAATTTGTGCAGGCGTATTTTCCCTAATAAGTTGAATACTTTGTCCTTGACCGCGTTCCATAGTTTCAGCTTTACTTTCCAGTTATCGCTAGTAAACAGTTTGCTATCTTCAATCATATTAGTAGCGTCAGTAGCGTCGTCTTGTTTCTCAGGTAATTCCATCTTTCGCTTATATACATTTATTCCCAAAACCCTAACTTTTATGTGAAAATAACTCATTTCATTTTGAAGTGAGAGATAGAATGTTGTATAAATCCTAAGAAAATAACTTATAATGAATAAGATGATGATTAGAAACAATAGGAAAATCACCCATAACATTCCACCCACCTCCATATATCTAGTATTTCAACAAATGTTTGGAATTAAACACACAATCGGTTAATTTTATTACCAAACTAGGATTAATTTCCAGTTTGTGTTACCGTGATGGTAGGGAAAATGAAAGATTACTAGAAAGAAGGGGACTATAAGATGGATAACAGGAAGAATCTTTATTTTCATTATCCTAAGAGTAATCAGCTAGAAAAGAGGCTTACTCCTTTATTTGATCTGGCTAAGGAAAATGGATTTACTATTTTAGATGATTACACTAAAGCAAATATCATTGCTAGTATTGGAGGCGACGGGTCTTTTCTCCAAGCTGTTCGGAAAACAGGATTTAGGCAGGACTGTTTATATGTAGGAATTGCTCAAGCAAATGAATCTGGATTATACTGTGATTTTAATTTAGACAATTATGATGAGATGGTTCATTCTATCATGAATGAAGAGCTTGAAGTAAGACGTTTTCCAATCATAAAAGTCGTTATTAACGGGGAAAGCAAATTTTACTGTTTAAATGAAGCTAGTATTCGATCTGCTATTATTAAGACAATTGAAATTAATGTCTATATCGATGATAAACCTTTCGAGACATTCCGTGGAGATGGATTAATTGTTGCAACACCAACAGGAAGTACAGGGTATAATAAATCAACGCATGGGGCTGTAGTTGATCCGAAGACCCCCTGCTTCCAAGTATCAGAGCTCGCTTCATTAAATAATAACCGTTATCGTACATTAGGGTCTTCTTTTATCTTAGATAAAGAAAGAACACTTAAACTAGAAGTTATCCAAGACGGAAATGATTATCCTATCATTGGGTTGGATAATGAAGCCTATTCAATCAGGAACATACAAGATTTAACAATTACACTAAGTGAACAACGAATTAAAACAGTGAAGCTAAAAAACAATTCCTATTGGGATCGTGTTAAACGAACATTTTTGTAAGACAAAATTCAGATTTAGTTCTAAATATGATAAGAAGGGGTCAGACCCCTTCTTAATCAACAGAAAATCTGGCTCTCTATGCCCTCCGCCCCAATCTTATGCTGACACAAAGGAATGCTTCTAGGAATTGACATTGCAGAAAGAATTGGTTTACCTCGTTTTTGCATGTTGTGTATTCTGATAGACAATTGTTTCATCAACAACTGTCATCACAACCTTTGCCTTTGCGATTTCATCATGTGCAATCTCAAATAAATCTTTATCTAATACGGTGAAATCTGCAACATATCCTTCTTTAATTTGACCACGAGATTCTTCTTGTGATATGACATAAGCACTTCCTTTTGTATATAAAGAAATTGCCTCATAAACCGTTAACTGTTGCTCCTCGTTATACACGTTCCCATCAATAAATGACCTTCGACGCACTGCCGCTTCTATTCCAATTAACGGGTTAACATCCTCAATTGGAGCATCCGATCCTGCTGCACACGGGATATCGTGATTAAGGAAGGTTTTCCAAGGATAAGCATATTTGCTACGTCTTGCTCCAATCCGATCAATAACCCAAGGATAATCTGATGCAACAAAAGTAGGTTGAATATCTAACACCACATCAATTTCTTGTAAAATAGTTAAAAGCTCTTTATTAACGATCTGGGCATGGATTAATCTGTCTCTTAATCCTTTTTTAACTGGATATTTTTTTAATAATTTCGCTATTTCTAGCGCTGCCTTATCCCCGATCGCATGAACAGCAACAGGCATCTCAAGTTCCCTAGCCCTCATAATCAAGGTTTCTAATCCTTCATTCGTATGAATAGGAATACCATAATTATCTTTGTCGTCTTCATATGGTTCTGATAACCAAGCTGTGCGGCCACCTAATGCGCCGTCTGAAAATATTTTGACTGCACCCAAGTGGATAAAATCTGAACCATCACCAAAACCCAAGCCTATATTTCTCATCGCATCAACTACTTCATGATGGACGAGTAAATTAGCTCTAAATTTTCTACAAACCCCATTGATACCGTTTATAAAAGCGCGGAAGGTTTTATAAAATCCACCATAGTAATTTAAATCCTCACTATGGCCACCAACAAGTCCTTGTTGAAGCAAGTCATCGACAGATTTCTCAACAACTTTTGTCAAATATGTTTCCGATACTTCAGGTTGTACCTGCTTAATAAATTCTTGAGCTGTATCCAAAAAGTATCCAGTTGCTTCACCGTTTTTATCCCTCACAATTTTACCACCTTGCGGGTCCTTTGTTTCATTATTTATATTTGCTAATTCCATAGCGACTGAATTAGCAAGAACCGCATGCCTACATACACGGGTTAGCATCATTGGGTTATTTGGACAAATTTCATCTAGTAAAGTCTTATGTATGATTTCAGGCTCTTCCCAGTTGTTTTCGTTCCAACCTTCACCAATTAACCATTCACCTTCTTTTAGGTCCTTTGCTCGTTTTTTTAAACTTTCAATCATTTCTTCGCTTGATGTCATTTTGGACAAGTCTAACCGAAGCAATTTTTCCCCGTGACCAATAATATGTAAATGGCTGTCAACAAAACCAGGATACATAATAGCTCCGTTCAAGTTATGTGCATAATCAATGACTTTTCGGTACTTTTCTTTCAAATGTGCATACTTCCCAACCTCGACGATAAAGCCTTTTTCGGTATAAATGGATTCTACTAGCTCCCCGTCAGATACCATGGTATAAATTTTCCCACCATACCATAATACTCCCATCGCTAAATCTCTCCTACATTGTTTATTTTTCTAAAGATAACAAATTGCCAGTAAAAAGAAAAGGGTAGTGCCTAAACACTACCCTTCATGCCATTCTATATTATTATCGTTGTTGACCACTTAATTGTTGTTGAGCCATTGACACTAGGCGCTTTGTGATTTCTCCACCAACAGAACCGTTAGCACGAGAAGTAGTATCAGCACCAAGGTTCACACCAAATTCTTGTGCAATTTCCACCTTCATTTGGTCTAGTGCTTGCTCAACACCAGGAACTAATAGTTGGTTGCTATTGTTGCTGCTTGCCATGATTGTTTCACCTCCTCTTTGTTACATTTCTATAATGTGCGAGAAGGCTAACTTTCATTCAAAAAAAAGAATGGTAGTTATTTCCTAAGCATTAAAACAAATCATTTAATTCCTTGTCTATTCCAATGTCTTTTTTAATATCTATTGTTTCGATTCCCTCGATTGTTTCTTTTAGATCATCACTAAAATCAATTAATCCTTCAAAATACTGAACTTTGTCTGACTTTGGTTTAGTTTTTGGTGCCTTTGGTACAAATACTGTACAGCAATCTTCGTAAGGTCTTATCGAAATATCATACGTTTTAATTTGTTCAGCAATTTTAATTATATCTTCTTTATCCATCGCAATCAACGGTCGAATAATCGGATAGTTAGTCACATCATTTATTGCATGCATGCTCTCCATTGTTTGGCTAGCCACCTGACCAAGACTTTCACCAGTAGTTAAAGACAGAATATCTCTGTCTTTTGCGACTGTTTCACTAATGCGCATCATCATTCTGCGCATTACAGTCATGGAATAACCATGCGGGATTTCTTGATGGATTTTCTGTTGTAATTTAGTAAAAGGAACAACATGGATTTTTATCTTTGCACCATATTCTGTTAATCTCTGAGCTAAATCAATAACCTTTTGCTTTGCACGTTCACTCGTAAAAGGAGGGGAGTGAAAATGAATAGCCTCTATCTGGACTCCACGTTTCATTGCTAAAAACCCTGCAACAGGACTATCAATACCACCAGATAACAGCAACAGTGTTTTTCCAGCAGTACCGACTGGTAATCCTCCTGCGCCGAGTATTTTTCTCGAGGTAATATACGTTGCTTTGGCCCGAATATCTACCTTTATTTCCACATCTGGATGGTGTACATCTACAGAATGTCCATTCGTATTCGAAAGCAAATGACCACCTAACACATGATTAAATTCTTGTGAACCGATTGGAAATTCTTTGTTTGTTCTCCTAGTAGTTATTTTAAACGTTTTTGCGTTTTGTTCAGATTGTAATGCATGGAGAGCTGCTTGTTTAATTAATTCGACTTCATTATCAGTTTTAATCGCAACACTCATACTTTGAATACCGAAAATATTTTTTAGTTTTTCAATAATTTCGTCGGGTTTTTCTCCGTTTAATACGATATACATTTGGTCACGGTGCATACTTATCTTAATGGCTTTAAATTGTTTAAGTTGGGCAGCAACGTTTTCTTGCAATCTACTCGTGAACATCTTTCTATTTTTCCCTTTTAATGCGATTTCTCCATAACGAATAACGATATGATCATATTCCATAGTATCTACCTCATCACTTTTATTAATTGATCGAGAACTTCACATAATGTTTGATAAAAAATCTCAATATCATCCCTAGTATTGTGATAGGAAAGACTTACACGTAACGCTGATTCACTAACATCTTTTGCCAATCCACAAGCTGTTAATACAGCACTTTCATCTGGTGTTTTTGATGAACAAGCCGATTTTGTCGAAATATAAATCCCTTTTTGCCCAAGTGCATGGATAACAACTTCTGGTTTTAAACCAGGTATCGAAAAATTAATAATATGCGGTGCATGATAAGAGGATGGCGAATTAATAACGATAGATGAATGGCTATCTAAAAGCGCTCGCAAACGTTTGTTTAGATTATTGAGTTTTCCGTCATTTTCGTTATATTCGGCTAGAATTATTCTACTCGCCTTGACGAAAGCAACAATCCCTGCCAAATTCTCAGTGCCTGATCGATAATTAAATTCTTGCTCACCACCATGAAAGAGTGGAAAAATGGCTGTTCCTTTCTTAATATAAAGCATACCCGTTCCTTTTACCCCATGGATTTTATGGCCAGAGAAAGTGCACAAATCAATACCACTATTTTGCAAATTTAATGGAATTTTTCCAAATCCCTGTACGTTATCAACATGAAAGTATAACTTTGGAAATTGTTTTGCTATCTCACCAATTTCCTTGATTGGTTGAATGGTACCCAATTCGTTATTTACGTGCATGATACTTATTAAAATGGTTTTTTCATTAATGGCCGCTTTCAAAGCGTCAACAGATACAAGTCCATATTGATTAACCGGTAGATAAGTTACAGTGAAACCCAATTTTTCCAGTGATTTGCATGCCTCTAATACAGAAGGATGTTCTATTGATGAAGTGATAATATGATTCCCTCTAGCTTGGTGCTTCAGCGCTATTCCTTTAATTGCTGTGTTATTTCCTTCTGTTCCACCTGATGTAAAAATGATTTCTTGCTCAGATATTCCTAACAATTGAGCCATTTGTTCTTTCGCCTTCAATAACAAACGTTCTGCCTCTATCCCTAGTTGATGAATCGATGAAGGATTTCCATAAAAAGCTTTGGACACTTTTTCGAAACTTTCCATTACTTCATTATAGGGTTTTGTTGTCGCACTGTTATCTAAATAAATCAACAGGACACTCCCTTTTCCACTAATTTGCATTGAAATATTAACATAGTTCCGATATAAAAGAAATACTTCCGTACTCCAAGACCTTGAGTTAGCTATTTGGTTTAAATTCCCTAGACAATAATAAAAAGCCTGACAGGGTGTTCCGTTAGTCAGACTTTTTATTATCTTCTTCCCTCTAACCCCAACAACGCAAGTAAGGCATCAACAGAAACCATTTCTCCTGTCAATTTCTCTAATAAAGCTTCGGATTTAGCATCTGTAGGTTTAACGAAGTTTGGCGCGAAGGGTTCTTTTTCATACCTTATATGAGTTGTAGTTGGATGATTTTTGGCTAGTGCCTGGTCATCAAACCGATAAAATAACGCAAAAAAGGTTATCCATACTCCTAGCGATGTACTGCCCAATAAAATAAGTAACCATTTTGCCATTGCTTGTTTTCCTAACTAGGAACCTTACTGTATTCTTCTAATCGTCGTAATGCCCCTGGTTCTACTTCTTCTAATGCCTTAACCGCTTCTTCAAGCGCGTTTTCATATTCGTAATTTCTAAACATCGCTTCAGACTCAGATAATTTGGCAGACAAAACAGCATCCTGACTCCGGTATCTATTCGCATATTGAATGACCAACTCAACCAATTGTGCTTGGTCTAACAACAATTCTGTTTCGTCAATCATCGTTTGGACAGATGTCTTAGCATCCACTAACGATTGATGAACTTCTCCCATATCGAGAGGATGTTTAGCTAAACTAGTAACAACCATTTCAATTTTCGTTGTAGCTTCTTCTAATAAATCCCAAATACGAACTGGAATACCTGGAATGTTGCTTTTTTGTAATTTACGATGAGTATCATACAGCTTTCTCCTTATTCCAAGCACTTGTTCTTTTGCTTCTAATTCATCTTTTCTTAATGTTCTAACTTGTTCTTTGAATTCATCATGAGAATCCTTTAAATGAGCAAGTTCTTTATATCCATTTTCCAGTTGCTCTTTCAGTTGACTATGGGAAACAGCCTCTTCTTCCATTTCCATTTTAATTTGCTCAAACTGGTTTTGAAGCTGTTCCATCCATTCGTTTAAACTACGATGCAATTGCATATCAGTTTCTTCAATGTAATATGTCTCTTGTAATTGACTCACTTCATTATTTGTGTCCTTCAACTCATCAAGTAAACCGTTAATTAGTTGCGTGTAACTAGGTAACTGTGTCTTTACATATTCCCTTGCGGTAGCTTCTTTTTCAAGTATTTGATACATTTCGCTTATTCTTTCTTCCACAGCAAAAACCCGTTCAAATGAATCACTAAGACTGCCTTTTTCCAATTGCTCCATCGTTTCAATCAATTTTTCTTGGTGCTTGTATAACTCTTTTTCAAAACCAAGGTGATCTATTCGATACCCTTCTTCTTTCATTGTCTTTATTCCAGTAAGTAAATCATCAATTTGACTCGGGAGTTCTTGTTTGCATTTCTTATATAAAGAAGGGAATTCTTGGATTTGTGCTTCGATAAAAGACACGTTCGCATTCAATTGTTTTACTAATTCCATTGCTTCATGATAATTACCTGACTCTGCAAGTACAAAATACTGTTTAACATCTTTTTCAAGTTCATCTAATTCGACATCGAAGCGAACTTCGGCTTTCCCGTACAAATGTCTATTTTGCAACATTTTTTTTCTTAGACCTTTTATTTTAGGCAGAACTACTTCAATTTCCTTCCGACTACTTTCCTCGGAATCTAATAATAAATCCAATTCAGTAAACATGGAATCAATTTCCTTTTCAATCTCCTCAAGTGTCCTAGTTACTGAATAAAGGTTCTTTTTAGCTATTGAAATTTTAAATCGGTCTGCTGCCTCCTCAGCGTCTAACAAATATTCTTCAATATCAGGTAACTCTTTTGTTAAAATGTAATCCCATCGCTCTTTCCATGATTCAAATTTTTCAAGTGTTTCCCCTAGTAAATTAAGTGCTTTAATTCTCGCTAATTCCGAGGTGACATTCCGATTCATGATGTCCATTTTCCAACCTTCAAGATAATCCACTTCGTCATAAACCTTTTTACGTAAAATTAAACCTAATATTATAAGTGCAATAATTATGAGAATACATCCTATGACGTATGCCATATTAATCCTCCTTACTATCCCTCATTAAAATGTTTATCTAAACCATGAACGTTCTAATTTCTTTATAAGATAAAAGCGCATTTCCCTAAAAGCAATCATAATTATACAACTAGCATCATTATGTAAAAATTAATACTAATATGATACCATGCCAAAATGATTTTTTGCTAAATTTTTTCAAATTTATTAAGAATGCGACATTTTTCTTAAAAAGGATAGTAAAGAATGGATAGATACAAGTTGTTTCAAACGAGGATAATGGGTTATTTGCTTTGACAAGTACTAGAAGAATTAGGATTTGATTCGTTTATTGGACTGCTGCTGTTCTTCTGCTGTATTTCCTCTGTCACATAATCAAGCCATTTTTGTATCGATTGAGAGTATTTTGTAATAAAAAACTCATGGGATTGGTCCCAAATAACTTTATTTCTCCACTCATTTGGTGCCAGATATGGTGTACTTAATAATCCCTTTAATTGTAAAAGGAGCAATTCACGATCAATATTATTATGCTTAGTACCTTCTAGGGCTGCATTAAACGCTTTACTAATAATATAATTTTCTTTCGCTAAATACGTTACCATCATTTCCCTAACAAATATAGAATCTAACGTAAGTTCTCGTTGAATGAAACATGTAAATTGATAATGTTCCTGTTTATATTGAATAATGACTCGAACCATTTTTTTTAATTGATCAATTGGCTTCAAGTCATCTTCTTGATGAATAAGACCATCCAACGCTTTCAAATATTCCTCATAATAGTGAACAACAGCCGCTTCTAATAAGCCTTGCTTACTATTGAAGTAGTAATTAATGAGAGATACATTAACAGACGCTTTCTTTGCAATATCTCGTACTGAAGTCCCGTGATATCCTTTGGCGAAAAACAATTTACAAGCAGCATCCATCACTTTCTGTTTTGTTTCATTCTTTTTCATCAGATTCATCTCCTTAAGTTTACTTTTTACGACATTTCTTTTTGGAATCCTTTATTTTTTTCTCGTCAAATATCGATATCGATTGTCGAAATTTCAAACAGAAGATAAAAATCTTTACTTTTCATAAGTAAATTTGTAAAGTGGATGTTACAACTAAATCATACTATCCTTATTGCAAAAAGGGAGGAAACAAACGTGTTTGAACTTACAAACTATGATGAAACAAAAGTGAAAAATTACGAACTACTATTAAAACAATTAGAAGCACTAATTTCTGATGAAGATAATGAGATAGCGAACCTTGCTAATGCGTCAGCTTTGCTTAATCAATTCCTAGACAAAGTAAACTGGGTTGGTTTTTACCTTTGGACAAATGACGAATTAGTTTTGGGCCCATTTCAGGGACTTCCTGCATGTGTTCGCATTGGTTATGGAAGAGGGGTTTGCGGAACAGCTGTTAAAGAAGGAAAAACACAACGGATTAGTGATGTTCATCAATTCCCTGGCCACATTGCTTGTGATGCAGCAAGCAAGTCGGAAATTGTTGTTCCCCTATATAAAGATGGAACTATATATGGAGTCCTTGATATTGATAGTCCAATAATTGACCGCTTCGATGAAACTGACCAAAAGTATTTAGAAAAGTTTGCGAACCTTGTTGAAAGTAGCTTGTAGAGGTGTTCAATTAAGGGTTATTCCTATTTTTCTATTGACTTTCAATCTTTTAACTCATATAATGAAGTTTGTGTAAAAAAGGTAGCCTATGTGAACCAGCGACTGTTTTCATTTTGTTCCTTGACATAACTTTCAAGGTGTATCGTGTAACTCTCTGCTGCTGGAGCGATGGTACATGAAAACAAAATGTGCAGCGATTTTAGGGACACACTGTCTTATTTTATGCAAATTTCATATATAAAGGAGAAGATGTACAATGGCTCGCTATACAGGTCCTGTATGGAAAAAGTCTCGTCGTCTTGGCATTTCATTAACTGGTACTGGTAAGGAGTTAGACAAACGTCCTTATGCACCTGGACAACATGGTCCAAATCAACGTAAAAAGCTTTCTGAATACGGTTTACAATTACAAGAGAAGCAAAAACTTCGCTTCATGTATGGCGTTAACGAACGCCAATTCCGTAACCTATTCGACCAAGCTGGTAAAATGAAAGGTATCCATGGTGAGAACTTCATGATTCTTCTTGAGTCTCGTTTAGATAACTTAGTTTACCGTCTTGGATTAGCTCGTACGCGTAGACAAGCTCGTCAGCTAGTAAACCATGGCCACATCACTGTAGATGGAAGCCGTGTAGATATCCCATCTTATCGCGTGAAGCCTGGTCAATCTATCGGAGTTCGTGAAAAATCACGAAATCTTGACATCATTAAAGAGGCAGTAGAAGTAAATAACTTCGTACCTGACTACTTAACATTTGATGAGAACAACCTTGAAGGTTCTTATACTCGCCTTCCGGAACGTTCTGAGTTACCTGCTGAAATCAACGAACCATTAATCGTTGAATTCTACTCTCGTTAATACAAAAAGTCCAAAACTTTTTACAGTTTTGGACTTTTTTGATGGCTAAAAATTTTATTATCCACGTTTGAATTTTTTAAAATGAGTCCAACATCCCTGTGCCATAGAATACATGCCTTTAGCAGGTCTATTCAAATCTTATAAGGAAATACTTTTTCTTCCCTCTTCTTACAATTGTAAATTTATCGTCTATTCTATCTTCATTATTGATTTCATAAGCTAAATCTTGATTTCTTTCACCATTAATATAAATGGCACCATTTTGAATATCTTCACGAGCTTGACGTTTGGAAGGAGCTATTTTAGCATCAACTAATAATTCTACTAATTTAGTTGGCTGTTTTTCCAGTTTAACGGACGGCACATCCTTAAAACCTTGTTCTATTTCTGCACCATTAAGTGCCTTTACATCACCACTAAATAATGCTTCGGTTATTTTTTGTGCCTGATTTAATGCTGCCTCACCATGAACAAGTTTTGTCATTTCCTCGGCAAGACGAGTATGTGCTAAACGTTTTTCAGGAGCGACTTCGAGTTCACTCTCCAATTCTTTTATTTCCTCGATAGATAGGAATGTAAAATACTTGATAAACTTAATTACATCCCTATCATCTGTGTTAATCCAGAATTGGTAAAATTCATATGGTGATGTTTTTTCTGGGTCAAGCCAAATTGCTCCTCCAGCTGTCTTTCCGAATTTCATTCCATCTGCTTTTGTAATAAGCGGAACCGTTAGGCCGTAAGCTTTAGCTTCGGTCTCTTCACCACTCTTTGTTCTCCGGATTAACTCCATACCAGCTGTGATATTTCCCCACTGATCACTACCACCGATTTGGAGTGTACAATTTTCTTTTTCGTACAAGTTTAAAAAGTCAATCGATTGGAGAATCATGTAACTAAATTCAGTAAACGAGATGCCATTTTCTAATCTTGATTCAACTGAATCTTTAGCGAGCATATAGTTTATCCCAAAATGCTTTCCTGTATCTCTTAAGAAATCAATGACCGTCATTTGTGACAACCATTCGTAATTATTACGAGCTACAGCTGCATTTTCTCCTTCGTCGAAATTTAGGATGCTTGCCAGCTGCTCTTTTATTCTGTCACTAAAATGTTTAACCGTCTCTAAGTTATTCAGTTGTCTTTCCGTTGAACGTCCACTTGGATCACCGATCATACCAGTACCACCACCAATTAATGCAATGGGACGATGCCCCGCCTGTTGAAACCTTTTCAACATTAGTACAGGTAAAAGATGACCAATGTGTAAGCTATCCGCAGTTGGATCAAACCCGCAATATAGTGTAACAACATTTTCGTCTAAATGTTTTTGTAACCCTTCATCATCGGTTGTTTGGTTAATCAGTCCACGTGAGCTTAAATCCTTTAAAATATCCATTTGTCCACACTCCTTATAAATCTTAAGAAAAACAAAAAAAACCTCAAATCCCAAAAAAGGGACGAGGTTTACTCGCGGTACCACCCTTGTTGCAAAAAAACTTTTGCCACTTAAGCAATGTAACGGTGTGTACACCGTCTTCTCAACAAAGAAGAAGCTCCAGAATGTAATTCATCAAGTAACTATATACTGACTTGCACCAACCGTCAGTTCTCTATGACAGGGAGTTACTTCACTACTTCGTTCCTTCAAACGCCTTATCATTATTTGATTGTTATCCATTAATAACACATTTAAACAAAAAAGGCAATACGTTAATTTTCCATCTTATCTATGATTTGACGATTATGCTATAATATATAGTGATCTATTGGGGGGTTAAGACGTGGACTACAAAAAATGGATGAAGAAAATGTTATCGAGCAGTAGAGCCTTTTTCGACAGAGGCTCATTTAAAAAAGGATTTCGAATGTCTTATGATGTTATCTGGAATATTATTTTATTTTTTATAATTATTGGAGTTATTGGTTTGTTTTTTGGGGCAGGGATTGGATTTGGCTATTTTGCATCTCTTGTAAAAGACGAAGAGGTGCGGCCTCGTGCAAGCATGGAGAAAGACATATACAACTATGAAGAAACATCACAACTATACTTCGCTAATAATGTTTACTTAGGTGAAATTAATTCGGATCTGTATCGTGAAGCAGTTCCACTGGACAAGGTTTCACCGTATGTTAAAGATGCGATTATCGCAACGGAAGATGAGTATTTTAAGACTCATAATGGTGTTGTTCCAAAAGCAATTCTTCGTGCGATCATACAGGAAGCCACCAATGCGTCTGTTAAGACAGGTGGAAGTACATTAACACAGCAATTAATAAAAAATCAAATTTTAACTAATGAAGTTTCATTTGAAAGAAAAGCAAAGGAAATACTACTTGCATTACGGCTTGAACGTTTTTTTAATAAAGATGAAATATTGGAAGCATATCTTAACATTGTTCCGTTTGGGAGGAATGCCGAAGGGCGAAATATTGCTGGTATTCAGACAGCAGCACAAGGAATATTTGGTGTGGATGCAGCCAATTTAACTTTACCACAGGCTGCATTTATCGCCGGACTGCCACAGAGTCCCTCCTACTATACGCCGTTTACGAATAGAGGGCAAAAGAAAGATGCAGATGGACTAGCACCAGGTTTAAACCGGATGAAATCTGTACTTGGCAGAATGCTAGAAAATGGATCAATTTCAAAAGAAGAATATGATGAAGCAATTACTTACAATATTGTTAATGATCTAACTGAACCAAAACCATCACCACTAGAACAGTATCCGTTCCTAACCAATGAGGTGAAAAAACGCGCAACGGATATTTTGGCAGATATACTTGCTAAAGAAGACGGGTACACCGAAGAAGATTTAAAAAATAATGAAGTTCTTCAAGAAGAATACGATATATTAGCTAGTCGTAACCTTACTCAAAGTGGCTACAAAATTCATACCACAATTGATAAAGATATTTATGAGAAGTTTCAAGAGATTGCAAAGACATATGACAACTATGGACGCGAAAAGCCAGTAATAGATCAAACTACTGGGGAAAAAGTAGTAATCGAAAACCCCGAGACAGGTAAAAAAGAAATAGTAATGGAACCTGTCCAAGTCGGCAGTATTTTGATAGAAAATTCGACAGGAAAAATTATAAGTTTTGTAGGTGGAAGAGATTTTAAAACAGAAGAATTAAACCACGCTACAAGTGCTAAACGTCCAAACGGTAGTACCATGAAGCCTTTATTAGTCTATTCACCAGCTATGGAGGCAGGAGTTGTACAACCAGGTTCTATCATTGCAGATACAGACACAGAATTTCAATATCCCGGCATGCCTAAACCGTGGAATCCAAAAAACTATACAGGTCGCAACTATGGGCTTGTTTCTGTTCGTGAGGCATTATATAAGTCACATAACGTTCCTGCAGCAAAAACGTATATGCAAATTATCAATGATGACCCTGCGACTAATTATTTAGAAAAAATGGGCTTTACCTCTTTAACGTCCGGCGATCACTCTAATCCAGCAATGGCTCTCGGAGGATTAACCAACGGTGTTACAGTTGAGGAAAATACAAATGCATATGCTACCTTTGGAAATGGCGGAAAATTTATAGATGCCTACATGATAGACAAAATCGAAACTGATGACGGAGAAATTGTTTATCAGCACAAAAGTGAAACAGAGGATGTTTTTTCACCTCAAACAAACTACCTAATGATTGATATGATGCGCGATGTACTGACACGAGGAACAGCTACTGTCGCTAGAGCTAACCTTGAAAATCTGAGTATAGACTGGGCAGGAAAAACAGGAACGTCCAATGATTGGCATGATACATGGTTTGTTGCTACTAATCCAAATGTTACTTTAGGAAGTTGGATGGGTTATGATACCCCTAAAGTACTAGATAGTGGATATAGTAGTAGGAACGTTGTGTTTTGGTCCATGCTAGTTAATGCAGCTACGACGATTCGGCCAGAATTAATGGCACCAGAAGAAAAATTTGAAAGACCAGGTGGAATCGTATCTCGTTCCTATTGCATAACGTCTGGAATGCCGCCATCAGATTTATGTAACGAATTGGGATTAGTAAAGACCGACCTGTTTAATGTTAAATTTGTTCCGAAAGAAAAAGATGATAGTCTTATTAAAGGCCGTTATGTAATGATTGATAATAAGGCCTATATTGCAGGTCCGAACACACCAGAGGAATTCATTAAAGAAGATGGAATTGCCTTTAATCCAGAATGGTTAAAGCGTAACGGGTATGACAAATTAGATGACCTTAAAGATTTAATTCCTTCATCTGAGGGTGTATGGCAAGATATCAAATTCCCTAGCACAGATGAGGTGCCTGATGATAAGAAAGCACCAGATGTTCCTAGCAAGGTTTCGTTCCAGGAAGAAGATCAAGCAATTACGTGGAATAAAGCAACGAGTAAAGATGTGGTAGGTTATCGGATTTATCAAGCAACTCGTCCTGACGGGGCTTACGTAATAAAGGGAAGTACAACGAAATTAACATATGTAGTGCCTGACGAAAAAGCTGCATACCGTATAAAAGCTGTCGATTATGCAGGTAATGAATCAGATGCCACCAAGACTGTAGTTGTTGGGGATTTTTCTAAATCAGAGGAACAAGACCAATCAGATAAACCTGAACCAAACTCAGGAAATGAGAAAACAAACGACCAAGCAAACGAAAATGGCAGCTCAGAAGATAGCGAAAATGACCCAAGTGATATTTTGGATGACATTATTGGAAATGACGACAACAGTAGACAAAATTAAGAAAGTTACACCACTTCCCTAAGTTTGAAGTGGTGTAACTTTTTTTTATCATTTAAATAAAGCTTTGTTGACTTGTTTCATTTTCAACAAGATTGTCACACAAACGGGTGTAAATATCCTGTATAATAACCGTAGAAAAAGGTCTAATAGGTGGTGAAAAATTGAAACATATAAAGCGATACCAGTCAACATCGCTACGTACGGAAAAAGGCGAAATAATCATTGAGGGACCATTATCTTCTATTGAATTAGAGAAATACCAATTTCACGATGACCTTCATGCTTTTCGTCCTGCCCAAAAGCAACTAGAAGCACTATTAGGAATTGCGGATTTAGAGGAAGGACGAATTATTATTTGTAGAGAAGGCGAGCTAATCGTTGGTTATGTTACTTTTCTATATCCAGATCCGCTTGAGCGTTGGTCAACATTTGCCATGGAAGATTTAATTGAATTGGGCGCCATTGAAATTGCTCATCCATACCGCGGGTTAAAACTAGGATCAAAGTTAATTGAACTAGCCATGAGGGATGAAATGATGGAAAATTATATCATTATATCAACTGAGTACTATTGGCATTGGGATTTAAAAGAGACAAAATTAAGTGTTTGGAATTATCGTAAAATCATGGAAAAAATGATGGCATCTGGAGGCCTTACTCCTTCTCCTACAGATGACCCTGAAATAAACTCGCATCCTGCTAATTGTTTAATGGTCAGAATCGGCAAACATGTACCACAAGCATCCATTGAAAAATTTGATCGATTACGTTTTTTAGAGCAAGATAGACTTCGGTCATTACGAAAGGGGATATAACTTTGTTAGTAAGCGACATAATGAAAAAAAATTTAATTACATTAGGACCTGACTCACCTATCTATGTTGCACTTGAATTATTACACAAGCATCATATAAGACATATACCGATAGTGGATGAGTCCAATCAGGTAATAGGTATTGTATCTGATCGTGACGTAAGGGATGCTAGTCCTTCCATCTTCGCATCCAATCAATCAAAGGATTTAGATAATGCCATTAAAACAATCATGAGTACACCGGTTGTCGCGATCCATCCTTTAGATTTTGTTGAGGAAATTGCCTCTATCTTCTATGAAGAAGAATTCGCTTGTCTACCAGTTGTACAAGACAATAAACTAGTTGGAATCGTTACTGAAAAAGATATGTTACAAACCTTAATCCAGTTAACAGGAACCCATGTTCAGGGCTCCCAGATTGAAATAAAAGTGCCCGACCAGATTGGAATGCTCCCACAAGTAACAAAAGTTGTGGGCCAAAGAAGAATAAACATTACATCTGTCTTGGTTTACCCTTATACTAGCGATCCAAAATATAGGGTTATCGTATTCCGTGTTCAAACAATGAATCCATTGCCAATTGTTAATGACTTGAAAGACAAAGGGTTTGACGTTTTATGGCCACAAGAATTGGAGAAGAGCAATGAGTTGTAAAGCGGCTTTTGTATACAGTAAACAGTATACGAACTATAAATTCACAGCAGATCATCCATTTAATCAACTTCGTGTGGAATTGACAAAGGATTTACTAGAAACTGAAAATCAACTCAAAGAAAAGCATATCATTGAGCCCAGAATCGCCACAGATGAAGAAATTGGACTGGTTCATGATAAGGATTATATAAAGGCTGTTAAACTAGCAGGTGAAGGAAATTTGTCATTAGACGACGGAGTAGAGTTTGGGTTAGGGACAGAGGATACACCAATGTTTGTTAACATGCATCAAGCATCCGCATTATTAGTGGGAGGAAGTTTGTCAGCAGTTGAGGCAGTTCTTGATGGTAACTATGCACATGCATTAAATCTAGGTGGTGGACTCCATCACGGCTTTAGGAATAAAGCATCCGGATTTTGTGTATATAACGATGGTGCAATCGCTATAAAATATATAAGAGAAAAATATGACTTAAAGGTACTATACGTAGATACGGACGCACACCATGGCGATGGGGTACAATGGGCATTTTATGATGATCCAAATGTTTGTACACTTTCTATCCATGAAACAGGTAGATATTTGTTTCCTGGAACAGGCAGTGTAACCGAACGCGGGTTAAAAAACGGGTACGGATATTCGTTTAATTTCCCACTGGATGCCTTTACGGAAGATGAGTCTTTTTTAGAGGTTTATGAATCCTCTATCAAAGAAGTAACTGCCTATTTTAAGCCTGATGTCATTATTACACAAAATGGGGCCGATGCTCATTATTATGATCCATTAACACATCTATGTTCAACAATGACCATTTACGAAAGAATCCCACTGTTAGCTCATCAATTAGCACACCAATACTGTAACGGTCGATGGATTGCCCTTGGTGGTGGCGGTTATGATATCTGGCGCGTGGTACCTCGGGCTTGGGCACAGATATGGAATGTTATGTTAACTAATGAAGTTTTCACTAATGGATTGTCAGCACAATGGCGAGATAAATGGCAACCAAAAGCACCAGTTTCTCTCCCTGCATACTGGAGAGACCCGTCGCCCCTGTACAAACCGATTCCGCGAAAAAGTGAAATAACGGAAAAAAATAAACTGACGCTTGATAAAGCACTTCAGTTTACTAGAAATTTCGCAAAATTTAATCCAACTCGTAAACAAGGGAATGGTCCATCCTAATTGGGTCTTCCCCTTGGCTGTGCGATGTTTATTCTTAGAAGTGTACCTTAGTGCCCAGCCTAAGACATCAGGCGGGGTAGGCGCCCTGCGCTAGACAGTTCTTGGATCTTTTTACCTTTTGTATGAAAAAAGGCATTGTAAGCAGCGTACAAATTAATAAGTATACCAAAAAAAATTACAGTATACTCAAAAATTATTCATCATAGATGGTGGCTGCAGAGAGCCATGGCTGTTTCTTATCTTTGAAGAAAAGCACAGGCGCCTCAGGGAACCTAGAACATCATTGATTTTACTTCTATCAATAAGAATAGCGATCGTTAGTCCACTTAACTTTTTTCCCTAACATCTAGAATAACAATTTCTACCCTTCTATTTTTCCGCCAATTTTCTGGTGACGTATTCTCAACCACTGGTCTAGTATCACCATACCCAACTGCAATAAAGCGAGCTGGATTGATAGGGTTATTTTGAAGAATAAATCGAATTACGCTACTAGACCTCGCGCCTGAAAGTTCCCAATTTGACGGAAATCGATAGTTGGAGATTGGCCGATTATCCGTATGACCTTCCACACGAATATAGTTCGGTATATTATTTAATAATAGTCCTATTTTCTTAAGTAACGGTTTACCAGAATTGATTATATCTGCTTCACCGGTTTCAAACAAAACATTTTCCTGTAAGGTTAACACAACTCCCTCATCTGTCTTACTTGCCATAATTACACTATTTAGTTGATTATCATTCAAATACGCTTGGACTTGTTCAAATAATTGATCCATTGTTGTTTGGTCTTGATTTAAATCCTGTTTCATTGAGGCGTTTGGGGTGTTTGCTTTAGAATTATTGAATCCATCTACACCTTCTGTATCTTCCTCTATTTTTATATTTTCAGTAGGAAAGTCTTGTTCAATTGGCGAGGGGTAATAGTCAAAAATCATTCGATTACGAAATGATTCTGAAATGGCCTGAAATTTCACTAAATCTACTTGTGACATAGAAAATAATAAAATAAAAAAAACTAAGATTAATGTTACCATGTCTGCATAGGTAACAATCCATCTTGGAGAACCTTTGTCAACAAGCTTTTTTCTTTTAAGCTTCATTAACATTATCTCCTAGATACTTTGACTCTTCTTCTTCGTCATTACTTTTCTTTCTACTATCATGAGCTAAAAAGGCACTTAGCTTCTCCTTTAATATTCGTGGATTTTGACCTGACTGAACCCCGATTACACCTTCTATAACAATTTGTTTCAGGAAAATTTCCTCGTTCGTCTTCATCTCGAGTTTCGCTGCCATAGGGATAAAAACTAAATTAGCCAGTACAGATCCGTATAATGTTGTCAAGAGAGCTACCGCCATGTTAGGTCCAAGGGTTGAAGGGTCAGATAAATTATTAAGCATTAAAACTAGTCCAATTAATGTCCCAATCATTCCCCATGCAGGTGCATATTCCCCTGCCTTTTCAATAATTGCTCGTCCAATCTGGTGTCGTTCTTCCATTGCAGTAATTTCCGCAGACATAATGTCATTTATCATTTCAGGCTCAATTCCATCAATTGCAAGTAATACTCCTTTTTTAACAAAAGGGTCCTCCACGTCATCTAACTCATTTTCTAAAGCAAGTAAGCCTTCTCTCCTCGCTCTTTCAGATAATCGAATAAATAAATCAATTAATGATGGGAGGTTTTGCTCACTCGTTTGAAATGCTTGCTTTAACACATGTCTTGCCATTTTCACTTGATCCAAATTAAAGTTAATCAGAATTCCAGCAATTAACCCGCCAATAACAATAAAAACAGAAGCAAGCTGAAGAAAAGAAAGTACTCCACCAAATCCACCGCTTGATAATATCCCAAACATAATCATCAGAAAGCCTAACGTAATACCAATAGGTGTTAATAGGTCTATTTTTTTCATACTCTCTCTCCCTAAATAATCCTAACCGAACTTAGCTAGTACTAACTCTCATGTTCGTAGAAATTGGATTAGAAAGGAATAGCTTTTCTCATTCCCTTCTTATCCTTATTATCGGCGTTATTTTGATTTTGTTGAGTTCCTTTCAATAATTCGATGAGGTAAAATTACATTTTGATCAGTAACTTCTTCCTTGTTCATAAATTTTGTTAACAGTCGCATAGCTACAGCACCTATATCATACATTGGTTGAATGATTGTCGAGAGGGTCGGTCGTACCATTGTTGCCAATCTTGTATTATCAAACCCAAATACTTCAATATCTTCTGGTACTTTAAGACCTTTGTCCTGAATACCATGAATCACACCAAGCGCCATTTCATCAGATGCAACAAAAATACCAGTAGGTCTTTCTGACATTTCAAGTAGTTGTTCTACGGCTTCTATCCCAGATTGGTAAGTATAATCACCCTTGATCACTAATTCAGGATTTAAGTCTTGATCTGATTCAGCTAGTGCTCGAAGAAACCCTTTGTATTTTTGATTATTTATCTCCGTCTCTTCATGTGCTGTTATAAATGCAGGATGAGCTGTTCCATTGTCAACCAATAGCTTTGTCGCTTCGTATGCAGCCTGTTGATAGTCGATGTTTACTGATGGTATGGAGTTAGTTGGATCAATAGTTGCTGCTAATGCAACTGGGACTGGTGACGTTTTAAATTGATGCACATGTTCTTCGGTAATCTTCCCACCCATAAAGACAATTCCATCTACTTGCTTTTCAAGCATGGTGTTGATTAGTTTTAATTCTTTATCTTCATTCTGGTCGGAGTTACTTAAGATAATATTGTATTTATACATTGTGGCAATATCATCAATCCCTCTTGCTAATTCAGAGAAAAATATGCTTGAAATATCAGGGATAATTACTCCTACAGTTGTTGTTTTCTTACTCGCTAATCCTCGTGCTACAGCATTTGGCCGATAACCTAAACGTTCAATCGTATTTAAAACTTTTTTCCTTGTTGCTGGTTTCACATTTGGGTTACCATTCACCACACGCGAAACGGTTGCCATCGAAACATTTGCTTCTCTAGCTACATCATATATTGTTACATTCATAACAAGCTTACCTCCTACTTTTCTACGATATCTTATAGCTTTTCACTAATTTTACGATACTATTTCTTGTTCCGCAATAATTCGACACCTTTCGTCCGAATCTTTCTATATTTGACTTTTTTCGTAAAATTTCTTTGCCAATCATTATGTAGTCTTAAATTTCTTACAGCCTAAGTAAATGAGGATTCAACAACCTATATACAGCCTGCTCCTTCATTCGCTGTTTTTTATCTATTCTCGACCATGATATCGATTCCTATAATTGATTCATCCATTATTATAACAAACTCCTACAATTATTGCCTTAGAAAAGTGCAAGGCTCATGAACAATAAAGAAAGCTTAGCGAACTCGTTTGACTAGGAAGCGGAGTAGATAGCTCTTGGATCTTTTTTATACTTTTATATCTTTTAAAAAAACAACCCTTGCTCTATTCGCAAAGGTTGTTTGGTTGATTATTTCTTCAAGAGTTCATTCATAAAGTTGTTAAAAGTAGGAATATCCATTTGCTGAGCTGAATCTGATAAAGCAACAGCAGGGTCTGGATGAACTTCAGCCATTACGCCATCTGCACCAATAGCTAGAGCGGCTTTAGCTGCAGGCAGTAATAAATCTCTTCTTCCCGTTGAGTGTGTAACATCTACCATGACAGGTAAATGAGTCTCTTGTTTTAAAATCGGTACTGCTGTTATGTCTAATGTATTACGAGTAGCTCTTTCGTAAGTTCTTATTCCACGTTCGCAAAGAATGATGTTCCCATTTCCACGAGAAATAATGTATTCTGCAGCATTGATAAAGTCAGAAATTGTTGCTGACATCCCTCGTTTTAATAATACAGGCTTGTCCACTTCTCCTGCTGCCTTTAACAGTTCAAAGTTTTGCATATTTCTTGCACCTATTTGGATCACATCAAGGTAGTCTAGCGCTTTTTCTATGTCAGATGGGCTTACAATCTCAGTAACAACTGCCAATCCATATTCATCAGACACTTCCTTTAGGATTTTCAAACCTTCAAATCCTAACCCCTGGAAATCGTATGGTGATGTCCTTGGCTTGAATGCTCCTCCACGAATCACTTTAAGTCCTTGCTTTTTCATCGCTTCCGCTACTTGCGCCACTTGTTCATAGCTTTCTACAGCACACGGACCCATGATAAAGTGCTGATTTCCATCACCAAATCTCTCACCATTTATTTCAATAACAGTATCCTCTTGCTTTTTCTTTCTGGATACTAGTAATGCTTTACTATGATCATCTTCTTGCAGTTCCAAACCAGCTTTGAAAATTTCTTTAAATAAATGCTCGATTGTCGAGTTTTCAAACGGTCCTTTGTTATTTTCTTTAATTAAATTAAGCATTTTTCTTTCACGTACCGGATCGAAACGGTTTGCACCTTGTTTTTCCTTTACTTGACCGATTTCCTTAACGAGCTCTGCCCGTTGGTTAATCAAATTTAAGATTTCTAGATTTACCTGATCCAATTGATCGCGTAATTGTTCAATTTTTTCATTTCCCAAGCAAATTACCCCCAGTTTCTTGTTTCTATTTAAGTTTATCAAGAACGTATTTATTTTTTAATAATTAGGGATAATTATAGCTAATATTTTTAACCTTGTCACCACCAATTTAAAATATTAAATATTCTACCGACAAATTTCTTCAACAGAAAAGAAAGTTGCAGTATTATAACCACAACTTTGTCCTTTACGTTAACTATTTTGATTGTTGTTATAATTTTGCTGTTCATCCAACTCCCTAGATACAGCCTCAATTGCCTGTGCAACTTCCTCTGCTGCTTTTTCGGGGTCTTCTTCTTGTGTAAAACGATCTTGGATTGACTTCGAGGTTTCTTTCACCTTATCTCCTAACTCATGAGATTTTTCCGAAACTGTTTCAGAGAGCTGTGAATAGTTATCCTTTGCAACATCCTTCCATTCTGAACCTTTTTCATAGGCAATATCTTTCCACTCATATGCTCGATCTTTTACATAATTAGCACTTTGATTTAAATTACTCCTAAGCTCTTTTCCAGATTTAGGTGCAAACAATAACGCCATGGATGCACCAACAATACCACCGATCAACGATCCAATTAAAAAGTCTTTGCTATTAATGTTTTGGTTGTCTTGATTGCTCATCTTACATTCCTCCCAAAGTTATTTTATATAATTATTCACATGATTAGCTAGATTCTGATTTTTTCCTTTTCCATAAATCGATGAGCACAGTGCCCCATTTCATTGCTTGTGCGCTTTTTTCCTTATTATTTTCAGTAACTGCTGTAATGCTTTTAGAAACTGATTTTAATGAATGGTTAAATTCATGTACGGTGTCACCTATTCCTTTAATTCCATCGACTAATGTATTTAACTTTCCCGCTTTTTCATTGATGTCTTCAGCAAGCTTGTTAGTTTTATTGAGTAATGAAGTCGTTTCTATTGTTATACCCTCCATTTGCTTTTCTAAACCTTCTAATGTGTCTGCAACGTTGGTCATCGTTCTTTGGGTTGCTTTAAGCACCTTAGCCAAGTACACCACAAGCACGGCAAAAGCAATAGCGACTAATAATGCTGCGATATAGAGTAAATTTATCATGTCCTAGTTCATCTCCTTCTTATGTACCTACTGTTTTATTGTCTAAACTCTCTAACTTTTATGTAAAGTTTTACCATACCACAATTACCTTAAACCTTTTTAGAAATGTCTTTAAACAGTCTTGGATTAGATCCCTAGATATCACTTAAAAAAACACTCTTTTATAAATTCCACGTTTCCAATAATTTTATACTAGAAGGCAGGCTATTTTGTTACAGAAAACTCTACTACTTCTTCACTACTACAACAATAAAAAGGAAGGTGTACACCTTCCTTTTTATTTATTCGATATTTATTTTAAAAAACCTTTTTCTATACTTTCTTTTTCTCAGATAAATGATTTTCATAGGCTTGTTGGAACTTTTGGATATCTCCAGCACCCATGAACAATATAACGCTATTATCATATTTCTCCAAAACGTTCGTTTCATTAACGTTTAATATTTCACAATCATCAATTAAAATTTGCAAATCATGAATGGTTAAATTACCATCACCTTCACGAGCCGAACCAAAAATATCGCATAAAAAAGTATGATCTGCTGGTTTTAAACTATTTGCAAACTCCTTGAGAAAGGTTTTAGTTCGTGTATACGTATGTGGTTGGAATACTGCTATGACTGTTTTGTCGGGATATTTTTTTTGAGCAGCTTCAATTGTCGCTTCAATTTCTTTCGGGTGGTGTGCATAATCATCGATCAATACTTGATTACCGACAACCTTTTCAGTAAAACGGCGCTTAACTCCTCTAAAGCTTTTCATTTTCTTTATATCACTTACTTCCATTCCTTCATAGTGGCATATTGTAATAACTGCTAATGCGTTTAGCACATTATGATTTCCATAATTAGGAATAATAAATGAATCATAGAAATTATTTCTGACAAACACATCGAATGTAGTCCCATTCGCGTCTTCTTTTACATTCTTTGCTTGGAAATCGTTTGTATCCGCAAATCCATAATAAAGAACAGGTACCTTTGCCTGTATTCGCTGCAAATACTCATCATCCCCACAAGCAACGATTCCTTTTTTAACTTGTTCGGACATTTGTTGAAATGAATCAAATACGTCATCAATACTCGAGAAGTAGTCTGGATGATCAAAATCGATATTGGTCATAATTGCATAATCCGGTTCATACTGCAAAAAATGTCCTCGGTATTCACATGCTTCAAATACAAAGTAATTACTATCGATATGGCCTTTTCCTGACCCATCCCCAATCAAATAGGAAATTGGATAAGTTTCACCGAGTACATGGGCTAATAAGCCTGTAGTAGACGTTTTACCATGTGAACCGGTGACAGCAATACTAGTAAATTGCTTCAACCACTCACCTAAAAATTCATGATACCTATAATATGGTAAGCCCAACCGTCTTGCCTCTTGGATTTCAGGGTGATCGTCCTTAAAAGCGTTTCCAGCAATAATCGTTAGTCCTTCTTTTATGTTTTCCTTTGAAAATGGCATGAACGGTATATTTTTTGCTTCTAATGCAGTTTGTGTGAAAAATACCTTTTCAACATCTGATCCTTGAACACTGTAACCCGAATCATGAAGAATTTGTGCTAAAGCACTCATTCCAGTCCCCTTTATACCAATAAAGTGGTAAATCGTCATAAACAAGAACCTCCATATAAGACTGTTTTCTCCTATCTCCCCCCATAGCATCCCTATGCTTGGAGAATGATATTTTCACAATAATTATTTATTAAATTCGACTGCTTCCAAACGCGGGTTTGGCCGGTACTGTCTCCCCTCTTTTGCTTGATGGGAACCATTTAACAAAACATTATCTCCAGTAAACCCGATATGAACATTTAGTAAATTTCGTCCAACACCATACATATCAACCGGAACATTTTTCAACTCATACTCACGGATTCTTTTTTCATCAAATCCACCACTAGCTATTATTTTAACATGTGTATACCCTTCATCATCTAACGCTTTCCTTAAAGCAAACACAAGTTCAGGATTTACCCCACGTGGATCAAACGTTCCCATTAATTGTTGATTTCTTAAGAAATATTTATCAACCATATTTTTTGATGTGTCAATTCGGACCCCTTTGAGTGTATCCCCAAACTCACGAGCAACCTTTAGTGAATCATTGATTACGTCGTTATTATAGTCTACTAAAACCATTAGTTCATCATTGGGATAAACTTGCTGATAGGCGCGAGCAGCTGCTACGACATCGCCTTCAAACATTTGAATCATCGCGTGGGGCATTGTTCCCATACCTTTTTTCCCCCACCATTCATTCATTGCATGCGTTGCTTGAGCTGTTGATCCTCCGATAAAGGCTGCATATCCATCACCAGCTTGCTGTGTATAATGATCGTCCCGGTCTCCCATGAAAATAATAGGCTTTTGTTTTCCCGAAGTTCTAGCCGCTTTAACAACATTATATACATTTGTTGCTACTGACGTTCTTCTGGCCAAAATACCATCAATAATTCCTTCTAAAAAGCCAAAATCTTGGTATGGCCCTGTTATAGTTAAAACTGTTTCAAACGGACTGATTTTGTCACCGTCTTTTAATGATTTTATCTCCAAGTCTTCAGGATTATTCGCAAACGTATGTAATAAAGCAATTGCCTCATCGCTACCGCACAAAACAGCATCATTTTTCTGAAAAAATTGCATTGTTACTTGATTATCTGGAATAAGTTTTTCTGCGATTTCTTTTGTTTTCAGAAAGTAAACAGCTGAAAACCAGCCTTCTTTCACACGCTGGTCAAACTTAAATGTCTTATTTGTAAGACGTTCAATCTCACCATTTAATTTTTTCTTAATTTCTTTCATATATATACTCCTTAACCAAGTTTATCTAAAACATGTCATTGTCTATCATATAAGAATAGATCTGTCTCGACAAGTTATTTCCGAATAAGACTAATTTATTCGATTAAAGTTTTAAGAAAAGCGAAAGCGCCTTATTAAGCCCAGATAGGCATAAGACAAGACCTGACGTGGCGTTCTTTGCCACAGAAGCGATTGACTTATGACCTCAGGCGGGCTAGGCGCTGGAGCTAGACAGATCTTGGATTTGTTTTACCTTCTATTTTTTAATAAAAGCTTGTAGAAAACAGGAGTTTGTCTACAAGCTTTTATTTCGCATCCTAATTCTTAAACAAATTTTCTAGCTTATCTTGTGAAATTAATATATCTCGTGGTTTACTACCTTTTTGCTCGGAAATTATTCCATTTGCTTCCATGTTATCAATTAATCGAGCTGCTCTATTATAACCAACTTTGAATCTTCGTTGTAATAACGATGCACTCGCACCGTTTTGCTCAACAACAAATTCAACCGCCTCTTCGTACAATTCATCTTCGTCTTCCTGAGTGGTAATTTGTTGTAACAATTCTTCCTGTTCAAATAGATAATCTGGAGGTGAGATCCTTTTGACAAAGTTAGTTACTCGCTCAATTTCATCATCAGAAACAAATGCACCTTGTATTCTAATAGGTTGACCAACACCATTTTCGACAAATAGCATATCACCTTTACCTAATAATTTTTCTGCTCCACTAGAATCTAGTATTGTTCTGGAATCAACTTGTGATGAAACACTAAAGGCTATTCGTGTTGGTATGTTGGCCTTAATGAGCCCTGTAATTACATCTACAGAAGGGCGCTGTGTTGCTAATAAAAGATGGATTCCACACGCCCTTGCTTTTTGTGCAATTCGGCATATCGCATCTTCAACATCTTGTGGTGAAACCATCATTAAATCAGCTAATTCATCAATGACGATGACTAAATAGGCGAGCTTTTCATGCCTTCTACCTTGGCTTATCATTTTTTGGTTGTATCGCTCGATATCCCGTGCCCCTTCTTTAACAAACTTCTCATATCGTTCCTCCATTTCTGCAACCACCCACTTTAAAGCAGATGTCGCAGCCTTTACATCCGTAATAACAGGTGAAACTAAATGTGGTATCTCATTGTAAGGTGCCAATTCAACCATCTTTGGGTCAATTAATAAAAACCTGACATCTTCGTGACTAGCCTTGTACAACAAACTAACCAAAATAGTATTAATACATACACTTTTACCAGAACCAGTAGCACCTGCAATCAATCCGTGTGGCATCTTTTTTAAATCGGTAACAATTGGCCTTCCAGCTATATCAAGGCCTAATGCAACACTTAATGAGGATGTACCTTCCTTAAATGATGCTGACTCGACAATTTCTTGTAACATCACCGGTTGCGATTTAGGATTTGGAACCTCAATCCCGATTGTATTTTTCCCTGGTATTGGAGCTTCCATTCGAATGTCTTTTGCTGCTAGATTCAACTTAATATCGTCACTTAAATTTTTTATTTTACTTACCTTTACTCCTGGTTCTGGTTGAATTTCAAACCGAGTAACAGCAGGACCGCTCATTGCATTTACTACCTTTGCCCGCACATGAAAATGCTTAAGTGTTGTTGTTAATAATTCCTTTTGGTCGTTCACCCATTCACTATCTTTCATAGTTCTTTCAATTGGATCATTTAACAAGTGAATCGGGGGTGCTTTATGCAACTTCGCATTAGATTGGTGTTGCAATCTCTTATCACTAGGCCGCATGATGACATTAAACGGAACTACCTTTTTTGGTGTTGGATGGCTATCCTTTTTTATTTCACGACTTTCTCTTGTTTGTTCTACATTGCTTCTTTCGGAGTTTACCTTGTTTTCCTCACTTACTAATTGTTTCGGTTTATGTTCGGTTATTTCCTCGTCAAAATCACTAGTAAGCAATAGATCAGGCAGCCGATCAACTGTTAGATCCTTTTCACTTTCTTCGATCATTTTAGCTTGTTCATTTGAAAACTTAACTTCTTTAGTTTCAATTACTTCAAGTGAATCATTTTCACTCGTTATTTCTGAATCAGTTGGTATCCAATCTTGTTTATCTATTCGATCAAAGATAGGGTTACTTTGATCTCTTTTCCGTATAAAAGTAGGAACATCCACATCTTTTTTATTTCGGGTAAATCCATATACAGGTGATGGAACATCCGTAGCCTTAAACGGCTTTTTATCCTGCTCTTTTTTATTGTCAACTTGTGACTTATTCTTCGTTTTTTCAGGTTGAGTGTTATTATACTGATGTGTTCCCTCTTCCTTGCTACGGTCGGGTAAGTCAGGAATAACCGGAAAGTGAAACGAACGATTACTAGGATACTTATACGTCATTCTAGTATGTATTTGATCCTTACTTATTGGATCTCTTCTTAATGGATATGTTTTTTCATGTTCTTTTTCTGCACTAAGAGATAACAACTGAAGCATTCTTTTTTTAAATTGCTCCCACATAAATTTTCCACTCTTTCCTCTACGTTTAAAGTATAAGTTACAGTCCCATTCTCTGTTTAGTATATCATAGGACAACCAATCACTTTCACCTAATTCTATGCGGGGATACAGCACAATCCTGAGGTACTGTTACTGCTTGTTATCCATGGATAGACAATTTTATACTTTCTAAATTTTTTATGAAAAAAGAGAGTACCTCTGTCAGTTATTGACAAAGGTACATCTAGTTAAAATTCAAAAGCTTGTCCAATTGAATAGTCTTCACTTAAAACGTAGATGCCTTTTTCCTTTGGCGCATTTGGTAAGTCTAATTCCTTTTGCGAGCAAATCATTCCATTTGATGGAACTCCTCGTAGTTCAGTAGGCTTTATTTGTAAACCACTAGGCATAATTGCACCGACTTTAGCAACGACAACTCTTTGACCTTGGTCAACGTTAGGAGCACCACAAACAATTTGTAAACTCTCTTTTTCCCCAATATCAACTTGACATACTTTTAACTTATCTGCATCTTCATGCTTTTCGATTGATTTTACAAGCCCGACAACAAATTTCGGTGACAGATCAATGACCGGCTCACCTTCCAAGCCCTCTAGTTCAAATGTTTTAGTTAAACTGTTTAACATTTCTTCTGTCAAATTTAATTTACCAGTTGTGTTTAACTCGAAATAATTGGATGCTTGAAAAATATTATAACCAAGAACTTCCTCTGTTTGTTTATCAGCAATCTTAACAATATCCCCGTAAGACTTATATTCTAAATTATATCTATTCCCTTCTTTCAATGGGATTACTAAGACATCCCCAATCCCTTGACGATTGTAAAAAACGTCCATTTTATCTCTTCCTTTCTATTTGTCTTTTCTTGTTGGTCTGTTTTTAGCCAAAATAAAAATTGGTTCTAGTTTCTTATCTTCATACAAAAATGGTAAGGAAGTAATTGGAATCCTGCCTTCTGCAAAGAATTTCATTGTCATCTGTGCTAATATATCATAACCTGTTTCATTTTGAATGTCAGCAAAGATTAATACATCTTGATGTGGGACTGCAATAGCTAATTCGCCTTTACTGTTTGCCTTCATTTCTTCAAGAAATGCCTCGTTTAAAATTCTACTCGCGTCATATCCATCTTTACTAGCTAGAAAATAATAATCATTTTCAGCAACGGTATCCTTTTTCAAATTTGTCATTAGAGAACGCACATTAAAAGTTGCTACTTCTTTTATTCGGTCAATCGTCCAATTTTCATTTGTAAGCATCTCTATATCAATTAATTTATAGGTGTTGCCTAAATCAAGCGCATAATAAATACGCGTTTCAGCCGTGTGGTCTGTATACACTAACTGCTTACCGGCTTTCGTTTTTCTTGGAAAAGAGGTCGCTCGTATAACTGGTAATATCTTTTTTTCAGCTCCAGACAAATCGTGCGTTTCGTTCATTATTTTTAATGCCTCTTTGACATGGTACTCGAGGTCGTCTAATGCTGCCTCCCCGTGCTGATCATATTTGGCAATAACGTTCGGTATCGTGATTGAGACACCTTGCCTCGTTTCTTTCCACTCCACTCGAAAGATATCTTTATCTCGGTTAAATGAACTATTCCATTCAGGGTTTTCCAACCTTTGCTCTAGTTTCCTTTTCATTTGTAAGCTGTTCATTCTCAATCGAATTCCTCCCTTCTGTTAATTGCTCTTGATCTATCATGCCAATTGTTTGATAAACGTTTCAATTTCGGCCTGGGTCTTTCGATCTTTACTTACAAATCTACCTTGTTCGATACCGTCTTTAAATCCGATAAAGCTAGGGATACCAAAAACATCGTACTCTACACAAACATCAATAAACTTATCTCGGTCAACATAAATAAACGTAAAATCTTTAAAATTATTTTCAATTTCCGGTAAAACCGGCTTAATCACTTGACAATCCCGACACCAATCTGCAGAAAAAACCAATATTGTCTTTCCTTTATTAATCATCTCTGATAATTGTTCTTCTGATTTTAAATATTGCATTTTGCAACACTCCTCTTTACTCATAGTTTATTTTCATGTCACCTGGGTTAATCCAACCTTTTTTCCTAAACCATTCGGAAAGTATCAAACTAATCACCGCTGGCCCAACAATTTGAACTAGTAATATCATCCAGAAAACGTTCATGGTAAAGCCCATCGATTCAAATGTCATGATTTGGCCAACCAAGCCTGCTGTCCCCATTCCTGCCCCAAATTCATTGTTTGTCATCTCTAACCAAACTGTTGCAAAAGGAGCCATAAGAACCCCTGCAATTGTTGGTGGTACGATAATGATTGGCTTTCGTATTATATTTGCTACTTGAAGCATGGACGTGCCAATTCCTTGAGCTAAAAAACCACCAAAGCCGTTATCACGGTAGCTTGATACCGCAAAGCCAATCATTTGTGCTGCACATCCAACAGTTGCAGCACCAGCAGCAATTCCTTTAAGTTCAAGCATAATGGCAATAGCTGCACTAGATATTGGAGCAGTTAATGCAAATCCCATCAAGACAGCAACAATAATCCCCATAATAAATGGCTGTTGTTCGGTAGACCAGTTGATAATACTCCCGAACCAAGTCATAAATGAGT
Organism: Aquibacillus salsiterrae; assembly: GCF_028416595.1. Taxonomy (GTDB): domain Bacteria; phylum Bacillota; class Bacilli; order Bacillales; family Amphibacillaceae; genus Aquibacillus_A; species Aquibacillus_A salsiterrae. The sequence goes on from NZ_JAMQKC010000001.1 coordinate 498,032, forward strand.
TTACAGGTCTGCCGACTAATATACCAACAATAAAACCTACTGTAATTGTAACAAATGGAACAAGAATGATATCTACTCTCGTTTGCTTATAAATTAATTTACCAAATTCAATCGCAAACAGCGCAGCAACATAACTACCAGCAGGTCCACCCCCAGCCCCGTCAGAATCATATCCAAACGCCCCTGCAAATAAAGCAGAAAACATGACTAATGGCGGTGCTTTAAGACCATATGCAATAGCTACTCCTATTGCACCACCAACTACTTTCCCGTTCATCGCAAAGGCTCCCATATCAATCAATGCTTGGAAACCAATTTGCTCACCTATTGTTTTAATAATTAATCCAATAATTAAAGATGAAAACAATCCTAACGCCATGAAGCTAAGGGCAGTTATAAAATATTCCCGCGCTGATAGGGTGACCCCTTTTTTTCTCAAAAAATTCTTCATTGGTTTTTCTCCTTTTCAATTTCCCTAATAGTGCTTTGAACACCTTCTAATAATTAATATTACACAAACCTTTCACTCAACTCAACGAAATTAACATTGTTAAGCTTGTTGTGTAAGGATGAAGGGCTATTACCAGGAAAAAGTGTATCTAAAAAACAACCAGCACTGTTTTTGATTTGCAATATCAACCTAACATACTGATAATGGAATTAAGTAGCACACCTATATTGGAAAGGGGATTTTTTATGAAAATAACAGTTTATTTAGCAGGGCATATTCACGGGAATTGGCGTGATGAATTTATTGATAATGCTAAAGCAAAAAATTTACCGATTGAATTCGTTGGACCACAACCAAATCATGATTTATCTGATGGTATAGGTGAAAAGGTTCTCGGAGACCAACCCGCTAAACGATATAAAGACGATGCTGCATCAGATATTAACAATTTTCGAACACAAGTTTTGTTACAAAAAGCAGACGTTGTTATTGCATTATTCGGTGAAAAATTCAAACAATGGAATACTGCGATGGATGCATCAATGGCTATCACACTACAAAAGCCAACTATTATTATAAGACCAGAATCATTAATTCATCCTTTAAAAGAACTATCAAACAAAGCTAATGTAACTGTTGAAACACCAGAGCAAGCAATTGATGTATTAGATTATCTATTTCTATAAGGTAGGATAAACCAAAGAATTAACTAACCTGGATTTTTCCTAACTATATTAAAAAACAGCTCAGGGTGATCTGAGCTGTTTTCATATTCCGGTGCAGGAGGTCTAATTTTTCACTTATTCACCTATTACCATACTCGTACTGGCCTCGAAGCAGTCTCATTACATGAGTGAACATTTCCTCTCTACCAACAAGTTGATTCGTAAAGATACCAATAGCTCCCTCATTTTTTCTTACATCTTTCTTTTTAGCATAATCATCCATAATTTCACCTAATTCAATTCCTTTTTCAAGCTTTGAGGATACTTCGTTTGGCAATAGTATTCTTGCACCACTAGCCATGTAAAGTTCACCATGTTCGTCAACTAAAGCTCCCCAATTACAAAGAAAAAGGCCTGATTCCATTTCAGTAACGCCACCTTCAAGTCCAATTCCAATTGCCCCTTTTGCAAGGGTTGCACATTCCTTGGCTCGATTTATTGCTCCTTCCAATGTTTCTTCATCTGAAAAAGGTTGCAGAGATACTTTGGATGAAACGTCTACAGCTTCTATTTCAAACAGAGGAAATTCATTTTCTACAGCCTTAATTTTCGTTGGATTTTTAGAACCGATAAAAATCTGCATAACATGTCTCCCGTTTTCCTTAAATGTTACGTTGATCTCATATATGGCAGTAAATCAACCTATTTTTTAAACGTTGCTACTAATTTGACTAAGTGTATTATTGTCTGTTGATTTAACCAATGTCACTAACAGTTCTTTAGCAGCTGCATAATCGTCAATATGGATAATGGATGCATGCGTATGAATATATCTTGAACAAATCCCAATAACTGCAGATGGAACTCCCTTGTTCGATACATGCACTCGTCCAGCATCAGTGCCACCTTGAGAAATAAAATACTGATACGGAATTTGGTTCGACTCCGCTGTGTCTAATACGAAATCACGAATGCCGCGATGTGTAATCATCGAACGGTCAAAAATACGTAACAAGGCACCTTTGCCTAACTGACCAAATTCTTTATCATCACCTGCCATGTCATTGGCTGGTGACGCATCTAAAGCATAAAAGATATCTGGTTCAATCATATTCGCTGCAACTTGTGCTCCTCTTAATCCAACTTCTTCTTGGACTGTAGCACCGGCAAACAATTGGTTGGGTAGCGTAATATCTTTTACTTCTTTTAGTAGCTCTATTGCCAAACCACAGCCATATCGGTTGTCCCATGCTTTAGCTAAAATCTTCTTCTCATTAGCCATTGGAGTAAATGGTGTTATTGGTACGATTTGTTGCCCAGGTTTAATTCCGATTTTTTTGGCATCTTCCTCATCATCGGCACCAATATCGATTAACATATTCTTTTGATCCATTGGCTTATTTCTTTGTTCAGGTGTTAAATTATGCGGCGGGATTGAACCTATTACACCTAGTATAGGACCACTGTCAGTAATCACCTGAACCCGTTGGGCAAGTAGAACTTGTGACCACCAGCCACCTAGTGGTTGAAAACGAATCATACCATTTTTTGTTACCTTTGTTACCATAAAGCCAACTTCGTCCATATGCCCAGCAACCATTACTTTTGGGCCATTCCCGTGTTTAACGCCAAAAACACCACCTAAGCGGTCTTGGACAACCTCATCCGAATACTTTTCCAACTCTGTCTTCATAAAACCACGAACAGCATGCTCATTTCCTGATGCACCTGGTAGTTCTGTCAATGTTTTAAATAAACTCATCGTCTCTTTATTCATTATGTATAACCTCCACTTCTATAGCATCCTTCCTAATTGTAACCTAAAGAAACAATTTCTTTCCACTTATGCAGTTTGAATTTCTATTTTTACAGAAATCAGGTATACTATGTTTAAAATACATTGCTTGAGGTGACTACAAATGAACTGGAGAAAAACATTACTTGCTGTAGGATTTGGTGCTATAGCTGGATACTTACTTAAAGATCAATTAGAGAACACACAAAATATTACTCCTGAAAAGGCACTTAAATCAGCAAAAGATGCATTCAAACAGCAAGGACCAGTAAGTGGATCATGGATTTATATGAAGCCAGAAGAAATTGTTAGAAATGGACTTAACTATTCAGTATACCGTGGGGGAGTAACGAGAAACATTGACGGCACGAACCGTCAGTTTGAATTCTTTGTCGATGCTAACACTGGTGCTATCATCGATGTGGCAGAACCTGCGTAACACTTTTCTGTTTTGATAACATTTAAAGATCTGTTGATTGGAGCGAAAATGGACAAGGTGAAAAGAGCAATAAATTAACGGAAGGCAGAAACGTTCCCATTTTTAATCGTTTCTGCCTTCTCTTTATTAATTAACTTTTTCAGTGGCCTCGCCTGAAGCTTAATCTTTTTTTAAGTTAAGTAATAGCTATGATTTAAAGTGCGATTTACACCGATAGATTGGTTGCCCTTGACTTGAAAATTTCTCTTCGTATTCTGTAAGAACGTTAGTTGGGTCACCTTCTGCGTGAAGATCCAACAATACTTCATCTAGCACCATGTCATTTTTTGAGAAACTAACAACTGAATATTCAAATAAACCTTTGTTATCAGACTTTAGAATGACCTTTCCGCCATCTTTTAAAATATAACGATATTGATTTAAAAAGGACGCATATGTTAATCTTCTTTTTTCATGTTTGTTTTTCGGCCATGGGTCAGAAAAATTAAGGTAAATAGTATCAACCTCATTCTCACTAAATATTTCTGTTAAGTCATTAGCATTTTCATTCAGAAGCCGAATATTTGAGTTACCAGATTGTTCAACTTTTTCAATTGCACTAACTATAATGCTCTTCACAACTTCCATTCCCACAAAATTTGATTTTGGAAATTGGGTAGCCATTCCAGTGACAAATTGACCCTTTCCTGTTCCAATTTCTAGGTGAATCGGGTTATTATTCCCAAAAACCTGTTGCCATTTACCTTTTTGCTCTACTGGATTTAACACCACAATATTTTCATGATTTTGTATATATTCATCCGCCCATGGCTTATGTCTCGCTCTCATACTTAAAGCCTCCATCTTAAAAAATTACATGTGAGTGATTACAAAAATTCCCGTCTAAAATTTAGGTAATCGATTAAAGATTATCACGCTTTTTGTCAGTAAAGGAAGAATTACTAGGTCGCTAAAAAATAATCTGTCTTTGTATAGATATGTTGCTTTTTACAAATAGTATGCATAAGGTGGGGGTGCACAAAAATGACATTAAATGTTAATGATCAATTACACGTTCTCTATGATTTATTAACGGAACAATCGGAGGACTGTTGCGGAAGTATTTCGGAATGTCAACAAATTAAACGAATTGTTCAATCGATTATGGCCAAGAATTCCGTAAATAATCAAGAGTTGGCCCAAATTCTACCGGAGATTTATCACTACGGACGACAAGGTGAGCTTGCACAAAATCTTGATGAGCACATATCAGCCAATCAAGAAAACATAAAAAATTGGGTACAAGCAATCGATATTACTAGCACCCAATAACCCGCGAAAGAAGTCGTTGCAATTCTTGCTGGAATTGTGCGGCTTCTTTGTATTTATGTTGTTTCGTTACTTCCTCATGTTTATTAATCATTTCAATAAACAAATACCAGTACATGCGATTAAGTAATTCTTGGTCCCCGTTGATACCATAGCTTTCTAACCATTGATCCCATTCATTTTCTGGAATATAGTTATATAATATCATACCTATGTCAATGGCAGGATCGCCAATTTTCGCATTATCCCAATCTATGAGATATAACTGTCCGTCTTCCGAAAGTAACCAGTTATTATGGTTCATATCACAGTGACAAACCACTTGTTGGATTGTGTTATTTTCAACCATAGGTAGCATTGTTTCTATCCAATCAAGTGCCTTTTTCACTTCGATTGATTTTATTAGTTCGTTTAATTGATTAATACAGTTTTGATAAACTTGATATGGTTGAATTGGGTCTTTATCGATTCGAACAAACATATCATACAATTCTGTTGAATGGTGGATTTTACTTAGTAACATAGCTACTTTTGGATGTCTCATTTCTTCCGAGGTCAATTCTCTACCTTCAAGCCATTCTTGTGCTGTTATGACATCACCATTCTCTAATCGTTTGGTCCATACTAATTTTGGAACAATTCCTTGAGCAGATAAAACAGCAATAAAAGGAGAAGAATTACGTTTTAGAAATAGTCGTTTTCTTTCACCTTGAGCGTAATAGGCTTCACCCGTTGAGCCCCCTGCAGAAGTTATAATCCAATCGTTTCCTAGTATATGTTCCAAGTTTTCACCTTCAATCTGCGTGTTGCGAATCTAGTATTTTAAAGGTACTATTTTTTTAGCGTAACAAAAATAGATTAACTCATTTCACTAGGTAATTTCAAGTATTTTTTTCATAAACGACCAAGAAATTTTAAGTAGACTCGTTGTTTCTAAAAAACTGAGCTAACCAGTAACATAAAACTACACCTTTAGTAGCGTCAAATGGTTAGTCTCCTTCCTCGTCCCATTCCGGGCGTTGGAACGCATTTGTAAAGCAATGCTTTAGCAACAAATCACATACCTTTAATTGTTGATGTTTGATTGGGGCTATAAGTTTCCTTTTATCATTTAACCACTGCTCATGTTCTTTCCTACCTATGATTCTAGTATGATAAGGCTCTAAATTATACTCTATCTCGTTTGTTCTTGATAAAACAACCTTTCGAATTGGAAATTCTATTTTGTATTTCTTCAAGATACTCTGTATCACCTGCTCAGTTCGATTTAAGCTAACTAACGGGCTTAGAAGTGTCTTATGACTGTTGTTTTTTTTCACGGACCAAGTGCGATCATCACTAGTGATTATAGTTATAGTTGATTCAATTTCTACAAATTTGATGATTTCTATTTCAATTGGACTAACTAAGATAATCTCTCCGTCCATTGGTTGATTTTTCAATTGGAATACAGGATAATACAATAGCAGATAAGTATCAGGAAATCGCTGTAGCAAATACTTTAATTTCAAATCGTCAAAGTAATGGCGGTCTAAAAAGGACATTTCATTTACAGTTGTTGATGCCCAGTTCAGTTGGAATGGCAACAGATTGTTTAAATACTGAATTTTCAATTCTTTTTTCGTTAAGGGAAGATTTCTTTCCCCCTCGCTAGTTAACTTTGAGACAACTTCTTTTCGCTTTAAAAAAAACTTCCACTTCTTAACTTGATCATCGATTTCTTTTTCCTTGTCCGTCTTGTTATTAGAATTTTCTGACTGCACTTCCCATTCTTGCTCAACCTTTTTCCACTTATCTTTCTTTAGTCTGATAAACTTAGCTGGATAATGGTAGATATCCTTTTCATACCTGGAGATATAATCCTCTAATTTGATTAACTGCGCCATTTCCTGACCTCATTTCAACAAAACGCTTTGGACCACCTCATATTTAGGTGATCGTGATGGGTGAATTTGATATAAAACAAAATCCTTAACTAACTGGTCTTTTTTTTCTATAAAATCTAAAGAAAGCTCTTTAATAAATGTTGGATTTATTTTTTCACCCTTCCATTTTTTAGCTAAAGTAATATGGGGTCGATACGGTCGATTTTCTGCTTTCAAACCACATTCCACACAAATTTTTTCTACTTCCTTTTGTAAGTCGAACAAACCTTGACTTGGTTCAACACCTGTCCAGAGCACTCTTGGTTGGTTAGCGTTCCCAAATATTCCTAGTCCATTTATTTCTATGAAAAAAGGGTGGATAGTATTAATTGACAACAGCTTTTTCTTTAATAATTCAATTGTATCCTCTTCCAATCCTCCAAGAAATTTTAAAGTAATGTGTAAATCATCTGGACTTGTCCAACTTTTATACTTCAATTCATTTTCTTTTCGTAGCTTCTCTTGCCAATCAGAGAGCATACTCTGTAGTTCATTATTTAATTGTACCGCAATAAAATAATGGTTTGTCATCATCTATTCCTCCATATTTAGAATTTCACTGCCTGGAGCAGGGAATTCTTAAAGCTGTTATCCTTAGTTTGTTGCAAACTCTGTCATTTAAAGAAATTTATTATGATTATTATTTATGGCTGTTTGCTTTTACTCTGGCGCAGTAGATGGATCTGCGTAACAGTGAATTTTTTCTGACTCGCATTCCGACAGAATACTTCGCTTTCCGTGGGCGCGGCCAAAGCCTTCTCAGAAGTAAAGGGCGCTTCTTGCGGGCTCTTCGGACTCGTTGCTGTTCCCATTGGAATCTTCGTATTCTGCCTCCACTAAGTGAAGCTTTCTATTACGCGAAAAAAATCAGTGTTAATCTTTGCTCCCGAATACACCTCGATTGTGTTTTTTATTCTCAACTGTAAAAACCTACGTACGCGAGCAGATAATGGATGCTCATTATCGACAGAATTAAGGGCAGATTAATAAAAAGTGTTGATGAGGGCCCCAATCATCGACAGAATTAAGGGCAGATTAATAAAAAGTGTTGATGAAGCCCCCAATCATCGACAGAATTTAGGTCAAATTAATAAAAAGTGTTGATGATGACTCCATTCATCGACGGAATTAAGGGCAGATTAATAAAAAGTGTTGATGAAGCCCCCAATCACTAATAAGCGACTGCCCGGAGCGCAAATCAACCCTAACAAGTTAGTGCGCATTTAGATAAACTATACAGCAGGCGCAACATTCTTTGCGACAGCCTTATTTATCAATTAATTGCGAGTAAGTAACATCATCACAGATGACATACAGTTCTGCATCGCTTGGAATATCATGATCTAACATCCGATTTATGCTTAAATTATCTCGATCAGCAACTAAGGTTGCGCCATGTTCAAGTAAATAAGTAAAGGCATCTCTATATGTTTTCCACTGAGCTTTTCTTTCAATGAAATATAAATCATCACCATGTGACCTTTGGAGTAGTTGCCGATATACTTTTGAGATTCCCTTTCTAAAGGCAGACCTAACGAGAATCGATGAAATGGTTTCATTGGAAAGGACAAATTCATCGACCTTAACGTGCTCAAAATTCTTAATGTGGTGTTCGTCCATCACTTCTACAATCGTATGGACATTAGGTGCAACTGATTCAATTGCAGATGCAATTAATAAAGTTTTACCATCGGCTAGTTGGTCATCCTTAATCTGATCGTCTGCAAAGACTAACACTGCGTTAGCATCTTTTACATTAGCCTTTAACAATGTATCAACCTCCGATGCATTTCCTTTAAGATAATGGATGTTATCTTCAAGCCATGGGGCGCTGTCTAATGTATCAACAATAACTATTTCAATTCGTGAATTTGTTTCAAGCATTTCCTTAATAGCAAATTTTGCTTTTTGTGACCAGCCTATGATGATATAATGCCCCTTTTCTTTAATCACAATATCCCCCGCCTCCCTTTTTTTCCTAATATCAGAAAATCCATCTACTACCTTTCCAATTACTACACCTATTAAACCAATGCCAAATATGTAGAGAAATACCGCTATAAATCTGCCAACAAATGTAACAGGATAATAGTCACCATAACCAACCGTTGTAACTGTTGTCATCACCCACCAGAAGCCATCAAAAAAAGTAGGGAATGTTTCTTGTTCCACATAAACGATCAAACCAGATGTAGCAAAAATCATGACAAAGCTAATCATAAAAATAACTCTGTTTTGAATTTTGGTGATTTTTTTCATAATTTTCCTTATTAAATACATACTATCCACCCTTTAATAATACATATGAATTAAATGAATTATCTGTAAATTTGGTGATTAATCTAGCGTTGCCAATCAAAAAAGTGTAAAATAATACTAACATCTAGGTTCACAATCACCACATGTTATGCTTCAAATAAGGAGTGGTTTTTTGAATCAATCAACAACCCGCATGCTAACTCGTGTAAAGGCTGTTTATCTTTACATTAGAGAAAACGGATCAGTCTCAACAAATGAGATAGCTGAGGAATTCGGAATTACTGATCGAACAGTGCAAAGAGATTTAAATGTCTTAGAACACAATGGTTTAGTAGTAAGTCCTAATCGGGGAAGATGGAAAATCACGGAAAAGAAGGTTAAGATTTCGTAAAGAAATAGAATACCAAAGGGCTGACCTGTAACTGTCAGCCTAATTTTTTGTTCTGTTAAGCTTGTTTAGCCCTTTTTATAACATCTTAAGATACTCTAATTCTTCATCTGTTAACTCTCTATATTCCCCAAGCTTTAAGTCCTCGTCTAATTGCAAAGTACCCATTGCTAAACGCTTAAGATATATAACCTTTTTGTTAACAGCTTCAAACATTCGTTTTACTTGGTGAAATTTACCTTCCGTTATAGCAACCTCAATCTCAGAAACTTCACCGCGAACTACTACAGTAAGTTTAGCTGGTTTTGTTTCATACCCGTCATCTAACACTACTCCGTTCCTAAATCTTATCACATCTTCCTCTGACACACGACCTTCAATTATAGCATAGTAAAGCTTATCAACATTCTTTTTTGGTGAAAGAAGTTGATGTGCCAACTTCCCATCATTCGTTAATAATAACAGACCTTCCGTATCTTTATCTAGACGACCAACAGGAAATGGATTTAACACCAAGTCTTCAGGCTCTAATAAATCAATCACGGTCAAGTCACGGTTATCCTCCGTTGCAGAAATATATCCAGGTGGCTTATTCATCATTAAATAAATAAATTGTTTGTACTCCACAACCTCATCAAACACTTTAACAATATCTACTTCTGGATCTACGTGCTCACTGCTACCCTTTATAGTAACATCATTCTTTTTTACAACCCCTTTTTAAAAGAGCCTTGACTTCCTTTCTACTTCCATAGCCCATATTAGCCAATAATTTATCTATTCTCAAAATCAACACACCCTCGTTTTTCTAATCTCGATGAAGTATTTTATCTAATTTACGAATTCTCCCGCCTAAAATCTGTTCAAGAAGTGTCGACTTATAGCTAAACCAAAAGTAAACACTGGCACCAACAATTACGCCTACCAATAAAATAATAACAGACTCTGTTCTCCCGTCTTGGTAAGTAAAAAAGAAGCTTAACACGTATTTTGCTAGTAATACCGCAACACTCATCATTAAAGTAAAGATACCAATAAGGATCGATCTTTTTATCAATTGTTTAAAAGGAAAGGAGACACTAGTTTTTATTCTCCATAAATTCAGCACAACAGCGCTTGATACAGCTAAAAAGGTGCCAAAAATTGCTCCCTTTGCACCGAACGTTTGAATCAGTGGAACATTTAAAAATATTTTTAGCATTAAACCGACTGACAAACTAATTACGGCAAATTGTTGTTGATTAATACCTTGTAGAATGGAAGAACTTACTGTAAACAATGCAAAAAACAGCGCAACCGGAGCGTACCAGGCAAGAAGTGGCCCAGAAACACGGATCGTCTCAAGGCCATAAAGTGCGCCATAAGCCTCATGTGATAAAAGTGAAAGCCCGACGATTGCAGGTAAAACAAATAATATTACAATTTGAAATGATTGATTCATCTGAAGAAACATTTGTTTTTGTTTGTTTTCTGTGAAAGACTTCGTAATTGCTGGTAACATGGCTAACGATAATCCGATAGCAATCGTAACAGGAATGATTACTAATTTATGTCCTAAAAAGTTAATACTCGCGTAAGCAATTTCTGAAATATCCTTTAGCCCAATTGTAGCCATCGTTCGGTTAAACGTAAATTGGTCGACAAGTTGATATAAAGGTGTAGCAATCCCAACTAGAACAAACGGACCTGCATAACGAAACAACTCGATAAACAAAACTCGAATTGGTATCCGATTAAATTTCTTTTGTTGGTCAAGTTGACGATTTAGATATACCCTTCTTTTCTTCCAATAAATAAAAAGGACAATACACGACGCAATTGCTCCAATAAATGCAGCAAAAGTAGCAAAACCTACGGCCAAAGCAACTGATCCCTTTAAAAGATGAAGAATAATAAAAACAGAGACCAATAAAAAAACAATACGAACGATCTGTTCAACTACTTGCGAAATAGCTGTTGGACCCATTGATTCATATCCTTGGAAAAAACCCCTAACAATGCTCATACCAGGCACAATAATTAAAGCAAAACTAACCAATCGAATAACCATTGTAACGTCTTCGACTGAATTGCCTGTTGAATCCTCCGCTATACTTCTTGATGCCAAAAAATCTGCACTAAAAAACAGAATTAAAAAGGCTAAAAAACCTGTTATAGCCATTAATATGATTCCAGCCTTAAATATCCTTCTGCCTGTTTCAAAGTCACCTAACGCATTATATTTTGACACAAATTTCGAGACAGCCAAAGGTAGTCCTACTGTAGATATACTTAACAATATATTGTAAGGATTGTAAGCATACAAAAACAAAGCGGACCCTCGTTCCCCAACTAGGTTTTCAAATGGGATAACATAAATCATCCCTAATATTTTTGACAAAAAGGTTGCGGCTGTTAACACCAATGTGCCGCGTAAAATTGAAGACGTTGACATGATTTCACCTGCATTATTTAAAGTTAAAGTCATCAATCATTTTATCATATGTAACAAGGCAAAGTAGAATTTTAATTACTTTGGAGTTATGTTGTATTTGAACATACCGACCTAAAAAAGTAAAATAAAACTACACATCGAGAAGGGATTGAACATTAATGTCTTATCAAGTCACTGTTATAGGCGGTGGACCATCTGGCCTAATGGCGGCTATTGCAGCTGCTGAATATGGTGCCAATACCATCCTAATAGATAAAGGAAATAAACTCGGAAAGAAACTTGCAATCTCTGGTGGAGGAAGATGTAATGTTACCAATAGGCTTCCACAGGAAGAAGTAATTAAACATATTCCTGGGAATGGAAGATTCCTCTATAGTGCCTTTTCCATTTTTAACAATTACGATATTATTGATTTCTTTGAAAATTTAGGTGTAATGCTAAAAGAAGAAGACCATGGACGAATGTTTCCGGTTAGCAATTCTGCACAGAGTGTTGTTAATGCATTAATCAATCGGCTAAAAGAATTGAATGTCACAATTAGAACAAACGCCCCTGTCGAAGCAATTCATTTTAGCGAATCGGAACATGAAGTAATTTTGCAAACAAAGGAAAAAATTAGAACAAAATCTGTTATCCTTGCTGTCGGTGGCAAAGCTGTTCCACATACAGGAAGTACTGGTGATGGATATGCATGGGCAAAAAAGGCCGGTCACACAATTACTACTATTTATCCAACCGAAGTTCCTTTGACCTCCACTGAAAGTTTTATTCAAAACAAACTGTTACAAGGGTTGGCCCTTAGAGATGTTGCGTTATCTGTAATGAACAATAAAAACAAAAAGATTGTTACACATCAAATGGACATGCTTTTCACCCATTTTGGTATATCTGGACCAGCGGTATTAAGATGCTCTCAATTTGTAGTTAAAGAGCTTATGAAAGGTAACAAAACAATAACGATGGAGATTGATGCCCTTCCAGCTGAAAATGAACAGGACCTTATCCAAAGATACACGAAATTAATGGAAGAAAATCCAAAAAAAACAATAAAAACAATCTTTAAAGGCATTGTTCCTGAAAGATACTTGGAATTTCTCATCACAAAAAACGACATGAAGATTGATGAAAAGACAGCAAATATTTCCCGGGAAAAGGTAAGAAATTTAATTCAAGACTTAAAGAGCTTTCAGTTTAAAGTGAATGGTTCGTTACCGATTGAAAAGGCCTTTGTTACTGGTGGAGGCGTTTCGACAAAAGAAATCATTCCAAACACGATGCAATCTAAAATCATGAGTCGATTGTTTTTTTGTGGTGAAATTTTAGATATTCACGGATATACTGGGGGATATAACATTACATCTGCTATGGTTACTGGTCGAGTAGCGGGGATGAATGCTGCCTGGGAGAGTTTTTCTTGAGCTGCAGTTCCTTCTTTTCTCTTTAGTACTGATTTTGCGCCAGGCAATTGTCGCATATTAGGACTAGGTGCTTAACTATCCAAAACTGATAAAAAACTGTCGATTAGCGATCTGCTTATCGACAGTTTTTTGATCTGTTTAGTTAAATGTATCGATAAAGAAACCCATTACCATCAACATCATTTATGAAACATCCAAATAAAAACTCTTAAAAGTTAAATAAACTTTCAAGAGTTTTTGTGCTTGCCTGGCGACGTCCTACTCTCACAGGGACAAAGTCCCAACTACCATCGGCGCAAAAGAGCTTAACTACTGTGTTCGGCATGGGAACAGGTGTGACCTCTTTGCTATAGCCACCAGATCTTTTATGAAGTTCAAGGTAAAACATTACCTATGTACATTCAAAACTAGATAAGAAGTTGGTACAAGACATAGTTTTGTTTAGCAGAGGCTACCAAGCCCGCTACGCTTCCTTATTCAATCTAGTTCCGGCTCCTAATAGCTAGCGTATAGTTAATCCATCCTTTCATACTCAAAGTTCAGAGTACTACAGGCTGTCTTATCTATCCGTACGCTATTAACCAGTCGCCTTCACTTTTTATCAGTTCAGCTACGACTTCCAAATCCTCTCGTTATAAGCAATACCTCTCCAAGGGTGAAAATTCACACCCTTTCCGCGGTCTTGCTTATCCCGGCGGATTTAACCGGTCGTCTTCGCTTCCTTATTTTTAGTTAAGTCCTCGATCGATTAGTATCCGTCAGCTGCACATGTTGCCATGCTTCCACCTCGGACCTATCAACCTCATCGTCTCTGAGGGATCTTACTCATTTAAAATGATGGGAAGTCTCATCTAGAGGGGGGCTTCATGCTTAGATGCTTTCAGCACTTATCCCGTCCACACGTAGCTACCCAGCTATGCTCCTGGCGGAACAACTGGTACACCAGCGGTGTGTCCATCCCGGTCCTCTCGTACTAAGGACAGCTCCTCTCAAACTTCCA
>NZ_JAMQKC010000020.1 GCF_028416595.1 Aquibacillus salsiterrae
CTTCCAGCGGTGAAACGGTAGTCAAAGACCGCTAATAACGCCCGGTCGCCCCCTGCCAGCGGTGAAACGGTAGTCAAAGACCGCTATTAACGCCCGATCGCCCCCTTCCAGCAATCAAACGGTAGTCAAAGAACGCTATTAACGCCGATCGCCCCCTTCCAACGGTGAAACGGTAGTCAAAGACCGCTAATAACGCCCGGTCGCCCCCTGCCAAAGGTGAAACGGTAGTCAAAGAACGCTATTAACGCCGATCGCCCCCTTCCAGCGATCAAACGGTAGTCAATTGTGCTCCACTTCGTAGCTTGCCTTAGTCTAGGCACTAAGGAACACTTCTAAGAATAGACATCGCAGAAACAAGTGGTTTTCTTGTTTCGAAGGCGCGCCTTGCGCTTTTCTTAGTTACACTAAGCCAAATTCAAAGGTTGTCTTCGCAGTATATCTTTCCCCTTTTTCTAACACAACAGAAGGAAAGCCTTCGTGGTGCAAGGATGCAGGTGATGCTTGCGTTTCTAAGCAAAGGCCTAAATATTTACGTGATTTCCCTTCACGTAACGAAAGCGTCTCAGCCATCATATTGGAAGTGTACATGACAAAGCCCGGTTGGTCTGTTGTTACGGTCAACTTACGCCCGCTGTCTGACTCTTTGACAACAATTTTTTCCTCTTTCGTATTGTCAAACAAGAAGTAGTGGTCATATCCATTTCCTGCAACGAGATTTTGTTTGAAATCAGACGTTGTGCCATCTTCAATAGTACGCCCATTACGAAAATCATACACAGTCCCGTCGACATCAAGTTGTTCACCAGTCGGAATTAGTTCCTCGTCTAGTTCAACAAACTTACTGCTATCGATTGTTACGTTATGCTTTAACATTGTGTCTTTTAAGTCCCCGCTTAAGTTAAAATAAGAGTGGTTTGTTGCCGTTAAGGCTGTTTTCTTGTCAGTAGTACCCTGATAGCTAATCGACAATTGGTTTTTGTTATTCAGTGTATAGGTAACTTCCATTGTTATGTTACCTGGATAACCACCTTCCCCGTCAGGACTTTGGTGAGTTAGCTTTACACCAACCTCATCTGTTCCTTCAAAAGCCTCAGCATCCCATATGGCATTATGGAAGCCTTTTGCCCCACCGTGGAGATGGTTGTCATTGTCATTGGCGAGAAGGGTATACGTATGACCATCTAATTCAAACGATGCATCTTGAATTCTACCAGCAACGCGACCAATTAACGCGCCAAAGAAGTTCGGGTTAGCTATATAATCCTCATAATTTTTATAGCTTACGACAACGTTTTCAAAGCTTTTATGACGATCAGGTGCTAAAATTTTTGTAATGATGCCACCATAATTTAAAATGCTCACTTCCATACCTAAATCATTCGATAACGTGAACTCTTGCCACTGTTGGTCACTAACCTTGATTGCTTCTGTTTTTACTTGCATGCAAATTGTCCTCCTAGTTATTCGTTCAATGTGTGTAAAAAAGTTTGAAATGCTTCTCTTCCTATTTGATTCGTTTTAAATACACCAGAATCCTCTAAAACTTTCGAGAATTTTGCGCCAAGTTCGTCTTCAAGGATTTGATCAACGTTTTCACGAGTTAATCTAGCTTGATGTGTCTGGTTGATTTGCTTCGCCCATTCCTTGTGATAATCCTCCACCTTATTAGCTTCACCAAGCAGGAACTTTTTAATTTCTGCTAACTCATCTTTTAACCGAGCAGGCAAGACAGCGAGCCCCATTACTTCAATTAATCCGATATTTTCCTTTTTGATATGATGAACATCCTCGTGTGGGTGGAAAATTCCAAGTGGATGCTCCTCGGTTGTACGATTATTACGCAAAACTAAATCAAGCTCAAACTTACTATCGCGAATTCTCGCAATCGGTGTAATCGTATTATGTGGTGTCCCGTCTGTATCGGATAAAATATCAACCGTTGGATCACTATACTTTTTCCATTTGGCTAAAATGTCACTGGCTGCCTTAATTAGTGAATTCTTGTCAGTGCTTTGCAAACGAATGACTGATAATGGCCATTTGACAACACTAGCTTTTATGTCTGGATAGGCTTTTAAAGCAAAAGTGAATGCATCTTTTGCTTTCGTCATTGCAAATGGATAGCGGCCACCTTGATAGTGATCATGGCTCAAAATACTGCCTCCAACGATTGGTAAGTCAGCATTCGACCCAATAAAGTAATGTGGAAACTTCTCGACAAACGCTAATAGGCGAGCAAAGGCAGCACGGTCAATCTTCATATCGCGATGCTCTTCTGCAAGCAAAATACTATGTTCGTTATAATACACGTAAGGCGAATATTGTAAAAACCATGATTCTCCCTCTAATGGAACCTCAATAATTCTATGGTTAGAACGAGCTGGATGACCAATTCGCCCGGCATATCCTTCGTTTTCGGCGCAAAGTAAACATTTAGGGTAAGGAATGCTTGTTTGCTTCGTCTCACGCTCGCGTTTAATCTGCTCAGGGTCTTTTTCAGGCTTGGATAAGTTAATTGTAATATCCAACTCACCATATTCTGTTTTTGTTTTGTAATGAATATTTTTCGCGATTCGCTTCATTTGAATGTAGTTACTATTTTTACTAAACTCGTAGAAATAGTTGGTTGCTTTCTCCGATGCTTCTTGATACAGTTGATAAAATTTATCCTGAACTACCGATGGTTGTGGTAAAAAACAATTCATGAGGTTAGCCGATAATTTTTCTTTTTCATCTAAAATGTCTTCAATCACCTGCTTCGATACTGCATAATCAACAAGCACTTCGACTAGGTCCGGAATGTCTTTACTTGTACTAGTAGACGGTTCTTCTTCAAAGGAATCTAGTTCTAGTAAACCTAATAGTTGATTACGAACATACGCGGTGTCACGAGGTTGAATGAATTCAGCCTCGACCCCTTTAGCTACTAACTGTGAGACTGTTTGGAAAATAGTCATGACGTAACCTTACACATCCTCTCGATAGCCGTTTGGACTCTTTTGATGCCAATTCCATGCATCTTGAATAATTTTAGTTATATCAGTACGCGTTGGATTCCAACCAAGCACACGTTTCGCCTTGTCTGACGATGCAATTAGTGTGCTAGGGTCTCCGGCACGCCGTTCTGCCACAACAGCAGGTATTTCATGGCCAGTCACCTTGCGGGAAGTGTCGATAATTTCGCGAACAGAGAAGCCCTGACTGCTGCCAAGGTTGAACATGTCACTTTCGCCTCCATTTTTCAAGTAGGTAAGGGCGAGTAAGTGGGCATCAATTAGATCTTCGACGTGGATGTAATCACGAATACATGTACCGTCTTCTGTGTCATAGTCTTCGCCAAAGATGCTAATGTGTTGCCTTTGACCTAATGCCACCTGTAAGACGATTGGGATAAGGTGTGACTCTGGTTGATGGTCTTCGCCAATTTCAGCCGTTTCACGTGCGCCGGCCACGTTAAAATATCGGAGTGACACGTATTTTATTCCATAAGCAGCCTCGCACCACTTCATTAATTTTTCCATCGTAAGCTTCGTTTCCCCGTAGGTACTCGTTGGGTTGGTTGGCATAGCTTCTGTAATTGGCACCTGTGTAGGCTCACCGTATGTTGCCGCTGTAGAAGAGAAAACGATATGTTTTACCCCATACTCCTGCATCGCGCGAAGTAATACTTGTGTCCCGTAGACGTTGTTGTCAAAATACTTTAACGGGTCCTCCATCGATTCACCAACTAATGAGTTTGCCGCAAAGTGAACAACGGAATCAATCTCTTCGTGACTAAACACTTCACGTAAAAAATCAAGATCACGAATATCTCCTTGGTAAAAGGTTGCGTCGTTGTGGACGGCCTCGAGGTGCCCTGTTTCCAAATTATCGATGACGACAACATCTTGTTTTTGATCAATTAACTGATAAACGGCATGAGAACCGATATATCCCGCTCCACCTAATACTAATACGCTCATTTATAGCACTCCTTCACGGTTTAATTCTTTCGCACCATCACCAATTGCTGCAACGTAAAAAGTTGGCGCGTAACCAATTTTCTCGACATAGGTAGCTTGAACGTTTTGCTTAAATAGACCAACTTTGTCTTTTTCAACAATTGCAATTGCACAGCCACCAAAACCCGCCCCGGTCATTCGTGCACCAAGGACACCAGGTTGGCTCCATGCCGTTTCTGCAATGGTATCAAGCTCGATGCCAGTCACTTCATAGTCATGTTGCAGCGACGTATGCGAATTGTTGATTAACTGACCAAATGCTTCTAAGTCATTCGCTTTTAACTTTTCTAAAGCAAGTAGCGTGCGCTCGTTTTCATAGACAGCATGCTTTGCGCGTTTACGATCCGTATCATTTTTAATCAGATGCTTGGATTTTTCGAATTGGTCGGAGCTTAATTCTCCTAAACTTTGAATCGATAGTCCAGTTTGCAAGTCGCTGAGAGCCCTTTCGCATTCGGCACGTCGTTCGTTATATTTGGAAGCAGCTAATTCTCTACGTTTATTCGTATTAATAATAATAATATCATGGTTATCAAGTTTAATTGGTGCGTAGTGATAGTTTAAGGTTTGACAATCTAGTAGAATGGCGTGGTCTTTCTTGCCTTTGCCAATCGCAAACTGATCCATAATACCACTGTTGACACCAATGTATTGATTCTCAACCTTTTGACCTATTTGAATCAGCTTGATCCGGTCAATTTTAAGGTCATACAGGCCTTCAATTAAAACACCTGTTGCAAGCTCAATCGATGCAGATGACGATAACCCGGCACCATTTGGAATGTTCCCGTAAAATAAAATATCAGCTCCAGACTCAATCGAATAGCCTTGTTTCTTTAATTGATCGAACATTCCTTTCGGGTAATTCGCCCAATCGTCAGCCTTGTCGTAGGATAAATCGTCAAGCGAGCACTCGATAATCCCTTTTTCTTCAAAGTTAACAGTATAAAAGCGTAATTTGTTGTCATTACGTTTTACACTCAAGGCATAGGTGCCAAACGAAATCGATGCTGGAAACACATGTCCGCCATTATAGTCCGTGTGTTCACCGATTAAGTTGATCCGTCCTGGTGCAAAAAAACAGCGTGGCTGCTGCTTCGTTTCAAATACGGATTGAAAGCGATCAAATAACTCTGTCTTGTTCATCCGAGGTTCCTCCTTTATGCTAAGAGAGCAATTACATTTAACATACTTAATTAAATTAATTTACTAACTACATCATACTCTTATACAAGAGAAATTTCAATAAAAACGTAAAGGCAATTTGACTTTATTTTGGTGTTAGGAAATTGATGCCGATGATGTTGATAAGTCGGGTGGAAATAATTAAAGTGCATGTTCAAAAAGACAACGAAGAGATGCGTAGCTATTTGGTGATTTTTTGAACAACCTCTTAAATAAGCGGAACCACACCAATTTAGGAAGTAAAAGTAAATTTAAGTTGGTAATTGTATAAATTTACCTATTTGAGGGCAAAAATGAAATTGTATTATATTTGAGGAGGTAAAAAGAGTGGAAAATAACAAGGATAGGAATTCGAGTGATATACAGAATCAAATGAGAGATTCATTGACAACACGTCAAGGACATCCTGTTTACGATAACCAGAACATTCGAACAATCGGCAATCGAGGTCCAGCCACTCTAGAAAATTATCATTTCATTGAAAAGATTTCACACTTTGACCGAGAAGAAGTGCCTGAACGAGTTGTACACGCGCGTGGTTCTGGGGCATTCGGTTATTTTGAAACGTATGGCAAAGTTGGCGATGAGCCGGTCGAAAAATATACGCGCGCCAAAGTATTTTCCGGTGCCGGAAAGAAGACGCCGTTAATGGTGCGCTTCTCCACTGTTGCAGGTGCGAAGGATTCCCCGGAAACAGCACGCGACCCTCGTGGCTTTGCAGTCAAAATGTATACAGAAGACGGGAATTGGGATCTCGTTGGAAACAATCTGAAGATTTTCTTTATTCGTGATGCAATGAAATTTCCCGATATGATTCATGCGTTTAAAGCAGACCCTGCTTCCAATGTGCCAAACCCTGAACGGATGTTTGATTTCGTCTCCCGTACACCCGAGGCAATCCATATGATTACATTCCTTTTTTCACCATGGGGCATACCAGCTACATATCGCCATATGCAAGGGTCTGGTGTAAACACATATAAATGGGTAAATAAGGATGGTAAAGCGGTCCTAGTCAAATATCACTGGGAGCCGAAGCAAGGGATTAGAAACTTAACCCAAGAAGAAGCGAACATGATTCAAGCGAAAAATGTTGGTCATGCAACACAGGATCTTTATCAAGCAATTGAGCGTGGTGAGTATCCAGAGTGGGAGCTGTTTGTGCAAATAATGGAAGATGATTACCATGAAGAGCTAGATTTTGATCCACTCGATGATACAAAGCTGTGGCCAAATGACCAATTCCCGTGGTTGCCAGTAGGTCGGATGGTGCTAGATCACAATCCGAAAGACTTCCATGCAGAGATTGAGCAGGCTGCTTTTGGTACTGGGGTACTTGTCGATGGGATGGATTTTTCCGATGATAAAATGCTGCAAGGACGGACCTTCTCCTATTCCGATACACAACGCTATCGGGTTGGGGCGAATTATTTGAAAGTACCTGTTAATCAGCCGAAAACAACTGTTCACACCAATCAGCAACGCGGGCAAATGGATGTACGTGATCCGAAAGAGTCTGGTGAGAACCCACACATTAACTATGAACCTTCCATGCTCGGTGGGTTTAAAGAAGCAGACAGAAAGGGTCGTGCCCCGCATCAACCAACGTACAATGCTGCGGTAATGAGTGCACCAATTGATCGCCCGAATAACTACGGACAAGCTGGTGATACGTATAGAAGCTTTGAAGACTGGGAGCGAGATGAGTTGATTAAAAACTTATCCGATGCATTAGCCGTTTGTGATAAGAAGATTCAAGATGCAATGATCGACCATTTTACACAAGCGGATGAAGATTATGGTCGATTGGTAAAGGAAAGCCTTGAACAGAAAATGAAAGAAATGAAGGAGATGGGTACAGGCGATGTACCTGGTCGAGAATCAGGACAATCTAGGTATGGACAAGGTTCATTAGCCGAAAATGAAGCAACAAATGAAGCAGTAAAGAAAAGCAACGAAGCAGACCCATATTAATGGCTGGTAAAGGTATAACAGGTTTTGGTAGCCTGTTATACCTTTTTAAAAAGATAAGAAAGAAAGTATAAGCTTGTCGGGGATGACCAGGCGCTTTCGCTTTTCTTTCTGTCTAGCTACAGCGCCTACCCCGCCTGAGGTCTTAAGTCAATCCTCTATGTGGCAAAGACCGCCACGTCGAGGCTTGACTTAAGCTTGTCGGGGGTGTCCAGGCGCTTTCGCTTTTCTTTCTACCTGGTTAGTTTATCCTATTTTTATTTCTTAGGTATAAATCTATTAACTTTTTCCGACAATGCAAATAGACAGTCTAGCAAAGACTAAGTCAATATAAGGAGGGAAAACATGAAGAAGATAGTTTTTTCGGTATTGGTTGTCTTTTGCGTACTGTTTGTCAGTACAATTCCAGCATTTGCACAATCCTACCGTGTGGTGAAAGGGGATAACCTATGGACCATTGCTCAAAACTATGATACTACTGTTGCTGACTTAAAACAGAAAAATAACTTAACATCAGATCTTATTTTTCCAAACCAACTATTACAAATAAATGAAAGAAAACCGAATCGAAATACTAGAACAAAGCAGAAACAGTACATTGTTAAAAGTGGAGATACATTAAGTGAAATTGCATATGATTACCGGGTTACTGTATCTCAGCTAAAAGAGTGGAATAGTTTATCCTCCGATTTAATTTTGATTGGGCAACGACTTATAATTAAAGGGATGGATGGAACAACTAAAACAGTTGCTGCTAGTAAAACGACGGGAAGTAGTGCAAAACGTAAGCTGACCGTTAAAGCTACTGCCTATACTGCATACTGTGATGGGTGTTCAGGGATTACTTACACAGGCATCGATTTAACGAAGGATCGAGATAAAAAGGTGATTGCTGTTGACCCGGATGTAATTCCGCTAGGTTCAGAGGTTTATGTAGAAGGATATGGAAGAGCAATTGCAGCCGATGTCGGGAGTGCAATTAAAGGCAACCGAATCGACGTCCATGTCCCAACTAAAACAGTTGCATTTGATTGGGGCGTTCGAACGGTTGAGGTAACAATATTAAATTAAAGCAAATTATCTTTAAACGTTTAGCAGTCCGGCTTTATCATGGACTGCTAAACGTTTGTTACATTTCCCTTTACGAGCTATAAAATAGAAGCGCGCATTATTGTACGACTCCGGTATTACTATTATCCGGCATGTTTTGTTCTACTTTTACACCACTGACATCATTTCCGTTTATCAAACCTATAATACTAAAGCTAGTAATCAATAATAGAAAAAATGCAATCAACCATTTCTTCATCGGCGCCTTGCCTCCTGTTTGTAAATCTATCATTCATTGTATATGATAGGCATGATAAAAAACCATAGTAATTTTTAACAAAATGATGACTTTTTTTCGGGGGGAGTGCTAAAGTGGAGCATCAAGCAAAAGTAGCAGGGGTTGTTTCGATTACACCGATTGGTACAGGCGAGCGTGTTTGTATAGATATGATTGACAGGCTCGGGCCGAGGGAAGGTATATTTGTAGGAAATACTGGACACGGTTATGTTAAAGTGTTGTCTGAAAACCGGCAAACTGATACATACCCTGCTAGAGTATTTCGGATAAACGCTGGAGCAATCCACCAGTACATCCTGTTATTTGGGGATAAGACTACTTACTTGTCGGAGGTTAAGCCTGGAGTAGAACTTCCGATTTTTCATCAAACCGACATACGAAACGTTGCTGTCGGTAGGGTTAAAATGGAAAAAAGGGAATTTGTCCGAGTCGTCTGTCAGGTGGACGGGGTAACGATTTCAGCCACGCTCCAGCAATCAGATAGTGTTCATCTAGAAACGGAAGATGGTTTGGAGAAGTCAATTGTGGACTTACAGGTTGGCGATAAAATTATATGTAGACTAGACAATCCAGGACGCCATTTAGGTGAAAAAATAAACGAAGATATTGAAGAAATTTAAATGAACTGGAGAAGCTATTAAATGGAGGTGGCACAGATGACAACATTTTTAGACGTAGGAATTAGTGAACAACTTTCTTCCATATTGAAAAATAATGGGATCGATCAACCTACACCGATTCAAGCACAAGCAATTCCAAGTATTTTAAACAAAAAGGATATCATTGGCCAGGCACAGACAGGAACTGGCAAAACATTGGCCTTTCTCTTACCCATTTTGACAAGGATAGACCCAAGTAAAGAAGAAGTTCAAGCGTTAATTGTTTCACCAACGCGTGAGTTAGCTTTACAAATTTCATCTGAATTGACTAAATTAACAAATGAGCTTGGTAATATTAAAGGTCTTGCCGTTTATGGTGGCCAAGATATCGAAGGTCAGCTTAAGAAATTAAGAGGAAATATACATATTGTCGTTGCAACACCAGGGCGGCTGCTTGACCATATTCGCCGGGGAACAATTGATTTATCGACTGTCTCTATGTTTGTCCTTGATGAAGCAGACCAAATGCTCCATATGGGTTTTTTACCAGAGGTTGAAACGATTATCGAGGCATTACCAACGGAAAAACAGACATTGTTATTTTCTGCTACAATGCCACAGCAAGTAAAAAAACTGGCGAATCAATATTTACATCAACCAGAAGATATTACAATTAAAAGTAAGCAAGTGACCATAAAGGATATCAAACAAATCGTAATGGAAACAACGGATAGGGAAAAGCAGGCTAAGCTAATGCGCGTGTTGGATCAGTTTCGGCCATTTTTGGCAATTATTTTTTGTCGGACAAAAAGGAGAGCGATGAAATTAAACGCTGCTCTACAGCAAAATGGTTACTTGGCTGACGAGTTGCATGGTGATTTGTCACAAGCAAAACGAGAGAAAGTCATGCAACGCTTTCGTGATATGAAAATTCAATATCTTGTTGCAACAGACGTGGCTGCTCGTGGGCTAGATGTCGAAGGTGTAACCCATGTCATTAATTATGATATACCAGAAGATGTTGAAAGCTATATCCACCGAATTGGTCGAACTGGCCGTGCTGGTGGCGATGGACTAGCGATTACCTTTGTTGCTACAAAGGATAAACAATATTTGAAAATTATTGAACGGGGCATTAAGCAACAAATCAACCGGAAAGAACTTGATTAAACTTTGGTCCTAGGTGAGGGGTTATGTATAGATTGGGAGAGATGTTATGCAAGAGCGGTTTAGACAAGTAGCGGTGATTCTTAATCGTGTTGTTCAACCTGGGGATATTCTTTACTCATCGAAAGGGTGGTCCACTTTCCTCGTTGGGCATGTTGGAATTGTCGGTGAGGATTTGCGTATTTATCACTCCCACCCACGTGGCGCATTTGCTGATTCGCTCCCTAGTTATATTTCAAGGCATAAGTTTGGTGGTGCTTTGACACTACTTCGTCCGAAACAAGGCGGGTTGGCTGCCGCTGTCTGGGCAAGGGAGAACATTAAGATGGTTGAAAAGTATATTTTTCATCCCGCATTAGATAACATAGGGGCAAACTATTGCTCCAAGTTTATTTGGCAAGCGTTTTTTGCTACAGATGTTGGTGATATTACCGGGTGGAGGTTGGCTAACACGCAGAAACATTGGATCTTTCCGTTCCAAGTGAAAAATTCGAGCAGTCTTGAACCAATCCTGTTAGTATCGATTGAACAAAAATCAAGCTGATTATTGAGATTGTAGGGTTTCTATTTTTATTGACGCGGAAGATTCGACAGAATAGAGTTCAGATTAATAAAAAGTGTCGATGAGGCACCCGATCATCGACAGAATAGAGTTCAGATTAATAAAAAGTGTCGATGAAGCACCCAATCATCGACAGAATAGAGTTCAGATTAATAAAAAGTGTCGATGAGGCACCCGAACATCGACAAATTTGAGTTCAGATTAATAAAAAGTGTCGATGAGGCACCCGATCATCGACAGAATAGAGTTCAGATTAATAAAAAGTGTCGATGAAGCACCCGATCATCGACAGAATAGAGTTCAGATTAATAAAAAGTGTCGATGAAGCACCCAATCATCGACAAATTTGAGTTCAGATTAATAAAAAGTGTCGATGAAACACCCAATCATCGACAGAATAGAGTTCAGATTAATAAAAAGTGTCGATGAGGCTCACCGCCCACCCCCTCGAGTCATAAGACAAGCACTTCTGTGGCAGAGACCGCCACGTCAGGGCTTGTCTTATGCCTGTCGGTTCTTACAAGGCGCTTACGCTTTTCTTGATAAGCGACTGCCTGGAGCACAAATCAACTTAGCGGTTAGTGCGCATCAGACAACTTTTAGAAAAACTCCGTTAGAAAATGATGAACAGAAAGAAAGAAGTTGGAAAATTTTAATAAATGGGTAAATGGCATTGACAAATTATTGTTCACATACTATGATTATAACCAATCTAATAATTAGCATTGAAGAAGAGTAGTAGCTCTGTGGATCACTTTAAGAGAACTGGTGGTAGGTGCAAACCAGTGTGAATTCCTTAGCGAATGGACTTCCGAGCTCCAAACCGAACTTCAAATCGAAAAGTAGGCTTTGGCGAAATCGTCTCGTCGTTACCTGAGACACCTATCAACGAATACAAGATAGGTAAAGTGAACTGTTAATCAGTTAATTAAGGTGGTACCACGGGTTTCCTCGTCCTTTGTCGGATGTAGGGGCTTTTTTTATTATATTTTTTAGATGCACGTGTTAGGCATTTTTAAATAACCTAGAAGTAGAAGAGAATAGCATAATCGCCTGAGTAAGAGTAGTAAGTTAGTTGAGTCATAAGAGATGAGTAGAGCCGTTGGTAAATGACGTACAGAGGTACGCTTATTTAACAAGATAAGAAAGTATAAAAAATCTAAGGGCTGTCTAGCGCAAGCGCCTAGCTGGTCGTAAGTCAAGCCCTTCTGTGGCAAAGACCGCCACGTCAGGGCTTGACTTATGCCTGTCGGTTTAGCAAGGCGCATACGCTTTTCTTAGTATATTCTCTAAAGAGAGCCGGGTATGGTGGGAACCGGTATGACTGACTAATCGAATGGACTTACGAGAGCTCTCCGGAAATAGTAGTATGGAGAGACGGTTTACCCTCCGTTATGGGAATGAAGAGGAAGGCATCAACTTGCCTTCAATAAGTGGTGGCACCGCGGTTACATATAATCGTCCCTTATAAAATCCAACAAGGATTTTATGAGGGATTTTTTAATAGAAAAGAAAGTATAAAAAGATCCAAGAGCTGTCTAGCAAGGCGCTTGCGCTTTTCTTAGTTTCCAGAAATAATTCAACCCTTAAATGGAATCCACAATAAAGGAGAATGACAATGAAGTACAAAACGTTAAAAGTGAACGGTGACGTATTAACGCCCATTTCTGTATTTAATCGTCTTAATGGCCAGAAGAAATTTTTACTAGAGAGTTCATCCAATCACGGTGAAAAAGGTCGATATTCTTTTATCGGATTAGACCCATTTAAAGAGATTATTGGCGACGGGGAAACAACAACTGTTCATAACATCGCAAATGACAAGTTCCATATTGAAACAGGGAAGCCGTTAGAAGTGATCAAGCGCCACATTCCAAATGAAGACTTACCTTTACCATTTGCTTTTTATGGGGGCGCAATTGGTTACATTGGCTACGATGCCATTCGTCAAGTGGAAGACATCGGGCCAATGCTAGAAGATGAGATTGACATGCCTGATATTCATTTAATGTTCTACCAGGATGTGATTGTGTTTGACCATGTTCGTCAGACGGTAACGATTATTTCATCTAATTTAGATGGCCAAAAGACAGATGAACAGTTACAACAAAGAGTGGAACAAATGAGAGATGATATTTTAACTGAAAAAACCGAGAAAGCAAACGAACCAGTTAACGTATCGTTCCAACCGTCCATCAACAAAGAAACGTTCATGGAAATGGTCGAAGTAGCAAAACAGCATATTACCGACGGGGATATTTTTCAAGTGGTGTTATCGCAACGGATGAAAGCAAGCTTCGACGCTGATCCATTTACTTTTTACCGAAGCTTACGAAGAGCAAACCCATCACCATACATGTTTTATATCGATTTTGATTCGTATATCGTCCTTGGCGCATCACCGGAAAGCCTGATTAAAACGAAGGGGACAAATGTCGTAACAAATCCGATTGCAGGAACAAGACCTCGTGGAAAAACAGATGAGGAAGATATAAGCCTTGCAGAAGACTTACTTGCGGATGAAAAAGAACTGGCTGAACACAAAATGCTCGTTGACCTAAGCCGGAATGACCTTGGCCGTGTTTGTGAGATTGGCAGTATTACAATTCCGAAATATATGACGATTGAACGTTATCAACATGTGATGCACATTGTCTCAGAAGTACAAGGAACGTTAACGAAAGACTACAATGGCTTAGATGCACTGATTTCTACATTGCCAGCTGGTACAGTATCAGGTGCACCAAAAATAAGAGCAATGCAAATCATTAATGGTTTAGAAACGAAAAAGCGTGGCGTCTATGCAGGGGCAGTTGGTTATATTAATATGAATGGTGACCTCGACTTAGCACTAGCGATCAGAACAATGGTCATTAAAGGGAATAATGCCTATGTACAAGCTGGCGCTGGTATCGTATATGATTCTGACCCAGCATCCGAATATCAAGAGACGTTAAATAAAGCGAAATCGTTATTGGAGGTAAATAAACATGATCTTGTTAATTGATAACTATGATTCGTTTACGTATAACTTATATCAATATGTATCAGAGCTCGGTAAGGAAGTAACCGTTATTCGAAATGATAAAATTACGATAGATGAAATAAGAGAACTAAAGCCAGAAGCAATTATTCTATCCCCAGGCCCCGGGACACCGAAAGAAGCAGGGATTTGTATTGAAGTCGTAAAACAGCTCGAAGAAGAATTTCCAATATTAGGGATTTGCTTAGGACACCAAGCAATTGGCGAAGCGTACGGAGCTAACATTGTTCATGCCAAACAAATTAAACACGGCAAAACATCCTTGTTGAATCATCCGGCAAATGGGGTGTTTGAAGGTTTAGAAGAAGCACTTGAAGTTATGCGCTACCACTCATTAGTCATTAAAAAGGATGACGTACCAGAACAGTTGATTGTGACAGCGACAGCAACGGATGACGATGAGATTATGGCGGTTAAACACACTGGCTTACCTATTTATGGATTACAGTTTCACCCAGAGTCGATTGGAACAGAAAAGGGGAAGGCGCTTTTAAATAATTTCTTTACGTTAATCGAAAAGGAGAATTCTTATGAAAGAATATCTAAATAAACTGACTAATCAAAAGAATTTAACAATCGAAGAAATGGAGGCTGCCGCACGCCTTATTTTTGAAGAGGAAACGAGTGATACCGAGATCGGTGCATTTTTGACAGTGTTAAAGGCTAAAGGAGAAAGCGCGGATGAAATTGCTGGTTTAGTAAATGTTATTCGGGAAAAAGCTTTACCATTACCAAAAGATATGGTCGGTGTGATGGATAACTGTGGCACAGGCGGTGACGGATCACAAAGCTTCAACATTAGTACTACGTCGGCATTTGTTATTGCTGGTGCAGGAATTACAGTAGCAAAGCACGGCAACCGTAGTATTTCTAGTAAAACAGGAAGTGCTGATGTACTTGAGCACTTAGGAGTTTCGTTATCGTTATCTAGCGAGCAAACCCATCAGCTGTTAAAGGAAAACGGAATTGCTTTCTTGTTTGCACCGTACGTTCATCCGGCAATGAAGCGTGTCATGAAAGTACGAAAAGAATTGAAGATCCCGACAATCTTTAACCTGATTGGACCGTTAACAAATCCGGTTAACTTAACGACACAATTACTAGGGATATATCGTCGTGATAAGTTAGAGACGATGGCGAATGTCTTGCACAGACTTGGTAGAAACCGCGCTATCATTCTTAATGGTGCTGGACATATGGATGAAGCATCTTTAGCCGGAGAAAATCATCTCATCCTACTCGAACGAGGTGAGTTGATGCAGTTTAAGCTTCATCCAGAAGAGGTTGGCCTACCGGTTTATGACAACGAGGAAATAAAAGGCGGCGACTCAAAGGAAAATGCTGAGATTTTACGTAGAGTACTTGAAGGGGAGAAAGGTGCCCATCGTGACACCGTGTTAATGAACGCTGGCCTTGGCATTTTTGCAAATGGAAAAGCGCAAACCGTTCAAGAAGGTGTTAAACTAGCAGAAGAGAGTATAGATTCCGGTGCAGCTTTAGAAAAACTAAACTATTTGGTAGACTATAGTAACCGCACGAAACAAGAGGTGTAAGCATGACAATTTTAGATAAAATTTTAGCAGAGAAAGAAAAAGAAGTGGCACAGTTAAAAGCAACCTACCAGCAGGGTCAACATCAAGTAGGTTTCGAAAGAAGATCGCTCTATGATTCTTTTATGCACGCAGATAAAATGGGAATCATCGCTGAAATTAAGCGGGCATCCCCGTCAAAAGGGACGATTAACGAAGCTGTAAACCCGGCAGAACAAGCAAAGCACTATGAAGAAAACGGTGCAGGGGTGATTTCCGTTCTTACCGATACACCGTTTTTTAAAGGAACGATGGCTGACCTAAAAGCAGTTAGAAAAGCTGTGAAACTGCCGATATTGAACAAAGACTTTATCATCGATGAAATCCAAATTGACCGGGCAAAAGATTATGGTGCTAGTGTGATATTATTAATTGCAGCAGCCTTGCCAAAAGAGCGGCTTCAACAGCTGTTTAATTATACTCGCAGCTATGACCTGGATGTCTTATTCGAGATTCATAATGAAAAAGAGCTTGCTGTTGCGAAAGAAATTGGTGCAAATATCATTGGTATCAACAATCGAAATTTGAAAACATTTGAGGTTGACCTCGCAACGACAGAAAGACTTGCGAAGGATATCGATACAACAAGAACGCTAGTCATTAGTGAGAGTGGATTTAGTACGAAAGAAGAAGTGGAGCGGATTAAACAATCAGGTGTTAGAGGCATCCTCGTTGGGGAAACGATGATGCGTTCTGATGATTTGAAAAAAACATTTGATGAGTTGCGAGTGCCGTTATCATGAAGGTGAAAATTTGTGGGATATTGACGGAAGAAGCAGCTCGGCATGCTGCGAATGAGGGTGCAGATTTTATTGGGTTTGTTTTTGCCGAAAGTAAGCGGAAGATTAGTGTAGAAAAGGCTAAAGCACTAGCTGGCGTTATTCCTGATTCGGTGAAAAAGGTAGGCGTGTTTGTCAATGAAGATCTTGCTACGATCAAAGCAATAGCCAGAGAGGTTGGCCTCGATTATATACAGCTCCATGGCGATGAGACACCAGATTTCTGTACGGAAGTAGGATTGCCAATCATAAAGGCGTTTCAAATTCGCTCAAAGGAAGATTTAGACCGACTTAGTGACTATCAAGTTGACTACTTTTTGCTCGATAGCCCGGCCGGGAAGTACCGGGGCGGAAATGGGGAAACGTTTGATTGGAGCTTGACGAAACACCTATCAGACATTGATGGAAAAGTAATTTTAGCTGGTGGACTTCATGCTAAAAACGTGCAAACGGCAATTGCTGAAGTGAACCCAATCGGTGTCGACGTCTCTAGTGGGGTCGAAACAGACGGTGTAAAAGATTTAGAGAAAATGACAGCCTTTGTCACAGAGGCGAAGAAAGGTGATACTAATGCAAAGCTATAAGCAACCGAATAACCTAGGACAATTCGGCTCATTTGGTGGTAGGTTTGTACCAGAGACGCTGATGCCGGCGGTAATTGAACTAGAAAAAGCATATAATGAAGCAAAAAATGACCCGGAATTTGTAAAAGAGTTGGATTATTATTTGAAACAATATGTCGGGCGGGAAACACCACTTTATTACGCCGAGCGTTTTTCAGAAGCATTAGGCGGGGCAAAGGTTTACTTAAAGCGCGAAGACTTAAACCATACGGGTGCCCATAAAATTAATAATGCGATTGGACAAGCGTTATTAACGGTACGAATGGGTAAGAAAAAAGTCGTCGCTGAAACAGGTGCCGGCCAGCACGGTGTCGCAACGGCAACGGTTTGTGCACTACTTGGACTTGAATGTGTCATTTTTATGGGAAAAGAAGATATTCGCAGGCAACAATTGAATGTGTTTCGCATGGAGCTACTTGGTGCGAGAGTAGAAAGTGTCGACCAAGGTAGTGGAACGCTAAAGGATGCGGTAAATGAAGCACTCCGTTACTGGGTTAGCAATGTTGAAGATACCCATTATATTATTGGGTCTGTAGTTGGACCACATCCATTTCCGCAAATTGTGCGTGACTTCCAAAGCTGCATCGGGGAAGAAACGAAAAAGCAAATTATCGACCAGGAAGGAAAGCTTCCAGAAGCGGTTGTTGCTTGTATCGGTGGCGGAAGTAATTCGATGGGAATGTTTTATCCGTTTGTCGATGATAAAGAAGTGGAACTGCATGGTGTCGAAGCGGGTGGAGTTGGTGTAGACACTGGTAAACACGCTGCCACGCTCACATATGGGCAAGAAGGAATTTTGCACGGAACAAAAACGTATTTACTTCAGGATGAGAATGGTCAAATCCAAGAAGCACATTCAATTTCGGCGGGGCTTGACTACCCAGGTGTAGGACCTGAGCATAGCCATTTTAAAGAAATCGGCCGTGTCATTTATGATTCGATTACCGATGCCGAAGCATTAGAGGGCTTGCAATATTTATCGAAAACAGAGGGGATTATCCCGGCGTTAGAAAGCGCGCATGCCATTGC
This sequence comes from Aquibacillus salsiterrae, assembly GCF_028416595.1. GTDB lineage: Bacteria > Bacillota > Bacilli > Bacillales > Amphibacillaceae > Aquibacillus_A > Aquibacillus_A salsiterrae. Next base: position 17,897 of record NZ_JAMQKC010000020.1, read on the forward strand.
TTACACGATGAAGCTTGCTAAAAAGATGAATAAAGACGAAACAATTGTTGTCTGCTTGTCGGGCCGTGGTGACAAAGATGTCAATACAGTGAGAGAGGCACTTGGGGGTGGAGCAAATGGGTAAACAAAAGTTAGATCAAGCGTTTCAGACTGTTTTAGCGCGAGGTGATAAAGCGTTTGTCCCGTATATTATGGCTGGTGACGGCGGACTTGATATATTAGAGGATCGTTTGCGTTTTTTAGAGGAGAGCGGCGCAACTGTTGTTGAGCTTGGGATTCCGTTCTCTGACCCTGTTGCTGATGGTCCGACGATTCAAGCAGCTGGGCTTCGCGCGCTCCAAAATGGTGTCAGTTTACGTGCTGTTTTAGCTAAGTTAAAAGAAGGTGCAGCAGACAGGACGTTACCGATTGTGCTGATGACATACATTAATCCGATTTATGCCTATGGTGTGGACGCTTTTGCTGATGATTGTAAGGCAGCAGGAGTAGACGGGATAATCATTCCTGACTTACCAATGGAAGAAGAGCCACTTGTGTCTGATGCGCTTTCTACCAGTGGGATAGCGTTGATTCGGTTAGCCGCATTAACAAGCCCTAAGGAACGCCTTGTTGAGCTAGCTAAACGTACAGAAGGATTTCTATACGCTGTAACAGTTACTGGGACAACTGGGGCAAGAGCAACATTTAAGGAGAATTTGGGTGTGCATCTTCGTGATTTAAAAGAAATTTGCCCGGTTCCAGTCCTTGCAGGATTCGGTGTCTCAACTCCTGAGCATGTGAGGGCACTGACCGAAAATTGTGATGGTGTTGTCGTTGGAAGTAGAATCGTCGACTTACTCCATCAAGGCGATGAAGCAACAATTCGTGAATTAATCCAGTCTGCGAAACTAACAACGGAAAAAGCAGGGCTATAAAGTGGGAGTCTTATGGACGGTTGTACGGGGATAAAGAAAGAGTGCTAGGGATTGTATAATCTCTGGCATTTTTTTGTAGGAAAGTGTAAGCGCCCGTGTCCGTTCGAACAAGATAACTTAGTAACAATGGGAAAAAGTCCGAACCCAGGCCAAGTTCGGACAAAAAAGGCTAAAAAATCAGGTGGTGCCTGGCACCACCTGATTTTTTAGCTTGCATACATTTCAGTGATTGTTTTTTGTAACTTCTTATCTGCTACGTATTCATCGTAGCTCATTTCTTTATCAATGATTCCGCTTGGAGTAATTTCAATTAAGCGGTTTGCAATACTATTAACGAACTGATGGTCATGGGATGTAAATAGAATCGATCCTTTGAACTTAATTAATCCATTGTTAAGCGACTGAATTGATTCTAGGTCTAAGTGGTTCGTCGGCTCATCTAATAACAATACGTTCGCATTGCTTAACATCATCTTAGAAAGCATACAACGAACCTTTTCGCCACCAGACAGAACGCTTGCTTTTTTCAATGCTTGTTCACCAGAGAATAGCATTCTTCCTAAGAAACCACGTAAGAAAGTTTCCGTTTGGTCATCTGGTGAGAACTGACGTAACCAATCAACTAGCGTAAGGTCACTATTTTCAAAGAATTTTGAGTTGTCTTTTGGAAAATAGGATTGCGAAGTTGTGACACCCCACTTATAGCTTCCCTCGTCAGGCTCAATTTCACCCATTAAAATACGAAGCAGTGTCGTTTTCGCAAATTCATTCCTTCCAACAAGCGCAATCTTGTCATCCTTATTCATTGTGAAACTAACATTATCCAACACTTTTTCACCGTCTATTGTTTTAGATATTCCTTCGACGCGCAGTAAGTCATTACCAACTTCGCGCTCAGGTGTAAAAGCGATGTACGGATATTTACGGGATGATGGTTTAATATCATCTAAAGAAATATTTTCAAGCATTTTCTTTCTAGATGTTGCTTGCTTTGATTTCGATGCATTCGCACTAAAGCGCGCGATAAAGTTTTGAAGTTCTTTCATTTTTTCTTCTTTTTTCTTGTTATGTTCTTGTGCCATACGCAGTGCTAATTGGCTCGACTCATACCAGAAATCATAGTTTCCAACATAGATTTCAATTTTTCCAAAATCAACATCAGCGATATGTGTACAAACTTTATTTAAGAAGTGACGGTCGTGGGAAACGACAATCACGGTGTTGTCAAAGTTAATTAAGAACTCTTCTAACCATTGAATGGCTTGAATGTCCAAGTGGTTGGTCGGCTCGTCCAATAATAGAATATCTGGGTTACCAAATAGCGCTTGGGCAAGCAAGACTTTCACTTTGTCAGAACCTGACAGGTCAGCCATTTTTTTCGTGTGTAGGTCTTCATCAATCCCTAAACCCTTTAATAAAACAGCAGCATTTGATTCTGCTTCCCAACCGTTCATTTCGGCAAACTCACCCTCTAGTTCTGCTGCTTTCATTCCGTCTTCTTCGGTGAAGTCACCTTTAGCATAGATGGCATCTTTTTCCTGCATCACTTCATACAAACGTTGGTGTCCCATAATAACCGTTTGCAATACTTCATATTCTTCATATTCGAAGTGATCCTGCTTAAGAATAGTTAGGCGCTCATCTTTACCTAACGCAACATTGCCGGTTTGTGGTTCAATTTCACCGGATAAAATTTTCAAAAAAGTTGATTTACCAGCACCATTTGCACCGATAAGTCCATAACAATTGCCTGCAGTAAACTTTATATTCACGTCTTCAAATAACTTTTTGTCACCATATCGTAAACTTACATTAGTAGCTTGTAACATATATATATAATTCCTCCAAAAAAACGTAATCAACGTTTAGCTTAAGTGATTTGAGGCAGTAAGTCAATGGAAGGGGGTGGTTAGGAGGGGTTTTTAATTAGAAATTCAAAAAAGTGCTTGTTTATACGAATGAGAACAATGGAGGAACCGCTTATCGACAGAATTAGGTTTGGACTCATAAAAAGTGTAGATGAAGGCCCCGCAATGTGGTATTTCCAGAAAGTGATCTAGATTTTTAACTAAGTATTAAATGTTCACAATTTCTACATAGTTGTTGTTTATACTAAACTTAAAATAACCTTGGAGGTGTATTAAATGAGTTGGACATTACTCTTATTACTAGCTTGTCCCCTAATGATGCTGTTTTGTATGAAAGGAATGTTTACTGGGAATAAGGATAAGGATTCGAAATCCAGTAATGTTGTAAAAGGACCTCAACAAGATGAGTTACAATCTGTTCAGCTTAAGATGGCTGAATTAATGGAGCAAAATCATAAGTTAATGGAAGAAGTTAATGCACTTAAATCATCTGATGCTAAAGGACAAGCTAAAGATGAAAATGTCATCAAAATAGACGATAGTAAACAAAGAAAAGAAGCATAAAAGAGGACATCAATATATCTATACTAACAATTACTTAATGACCTCATCTACCTTAGAAATAAAGGATGAATGAAAGAATTTGATCATTTTAGTTTCTTTCCATAATAGACTTATACAAGAAACTAAATGGAGGGGTTTTTATGGTTCGAATAGGTTTAATCAAAGTCTTATGATGATGCTTTTTTTAATTACTGTGTCATTAGAACGGGACTTAGGCTAGCGCCATTACAATTGTAATGGCGCTAGCAATGAGTTTGAAAGCTAACTATTTGTCTAACCCACTTCCTATACCCTTCCTTGACTTTCCCTACGGTTGTTTATCACCTTGTAAGTAAATTCATTTTCCTTAGTTCACAGTTTTTTACGGGTTTTTTATTTCTTATAACTTAAGTACAAGCAATCCATGCATTAGGTATTCCAGTAAATAATTTCATGAAAATATGGAGAAAATAGTTGTGAAATAAGAATAATTGTGTTTATATTATACGTATAGGGGGTATAAGTATAATGAAAGAAGACATGGAAACTTACAAATACCACGATCATAAAGATAAACTATTGAAAAGACTAAGAAGAATGGAAGGTCAAGTTCGTGGGGTCCATCGAATGATTGAGGAAGACCGTTATTGTGTGGATGTCCTATATCAGTTAGCTGCTATAAAAGCTGCTACTAATAAAATCGGTCTTGAGCTTATTGAAGATCATACACGAGGTTGTGTAGCAAGAGCTGTGAAAGAGAAAGATGATGACGGTGAAAGTCAAATTCAGGAATTAATGGAAGTTTTCCGCACATTTGCAAAATAAAAGGAGGAATTTATTATGGCAGTAGAAACAAAAGTAATTGATGTAAAGGGAATGTCATGTGGACACTGTGTAAGTGCAGTTGAAAGTTCTGTTAAAGAGTTGGAAGGTATTGAAACGGTAAGTGTTGACCTTGCTAGTAATAAAGTTACTGTTTCCTTTGATGACTCAAAAGTACAATTAACCGCTGTGCATGAGGCGATAGAAGAAGCTGGTTATGAAGTAGCATAAAAGAAAAATGAGCCGGTTGTATCCGGCTCTACCCCCTTGATAAATTAAACCTAAAATGATTTTATATAGACATATTGCATCTTGAAGGAGGGAGATTAATAATGAGTTCTGAGGCTAAAGTTCTTGATTCAGCAGAAGAGCAGGTCACGTTAGGTATAACTGGGATGACATGTGCAGCATGTGCAAATCGAGTCGAAAAAAACTTATCAAAAGTAGAAGGCGTCAGTAAGGCAAGTGTAAACCCAGCAAATGAAAAAGCCATTGTCAGTTACAATCCAAGTCAAACTTCTGTTGATCAATTAATGGAAACAGTGAAAAAAACTGGTTATGGTGTTCGTGAAGAAAAGACGACATTAGCAATAACCGGAATGACGTGTGCTGCATGTGCTACACGTATTGAAAAAGGACTTAATAAGGTTGATGGTGTAGTAAAAGCCAACGTAAACCTTGCGAACGAAAAAGCAAATGTGGAATTTGTTTCAGGTAAGACAAACATCGACCAACTGCTTGCAGCTGTAAAAAAGGCAGGGTATAGTGCAAAAGTGGCAGGTGATTCAAACGCGGATACAGAAAAAGAAGCTCGTGAAGCAGAATATAAAAAGCAGAGGAATAAGTTTTGGTTAGGAGTTTTGTTTTCTATATGGTTTTTACCGCAAATGATATCTGATTTAGGAATGGAGTATGGATTTAATGTAGGATTTCAATTTCACATCAATCCATGGATTCAATTACTATTAGCCACACCTGTACAGTTTTATATCGGTGGTCACTTCTATCGGGATGCTTATAATGCACTTAGAGGTGGTAGTGCAAATATGGCTACGCTCGTGGCTTTAGGAACCTCAGCAGCTTATTTTTACAGCTTAGTAGTGACAATTACAGGAACAGACGCAGGACTTTATTATGAAGCGGCAGCTCTTGTTATTACACTAATTCTTCTTGGAAAGCTTTTAGAGGTACGTGCAAAAGGACAGACATCAGAGGCTATAAAAAAAATGATGGGTTTACAAGCAAAAACAGCACGAATTATTCGTGATGGAGAAGAAAAAGATATTCCGATTGAAGAAGTGGTAACAGGCGATGTCATTTTTGTTCGAGCAGGAGAAAAGATTCCCGTGGATGGGGAAATTCTTGAAGGAAGTAGTTCCATCGATGAATCGATGCTAACTGGAGAAAGTTTACCAGTAAGTAAAAATGTTGGTGATTCGGTTATTGGAGCTACCGTAAATAAACATGGTTCTTTTAAATTTAAGGCAACTAAAGTCGGAAAAGATACAGCATTAGCTCAGATTATTAAACTTGTGGAAGAGGCCCAAGGTTCGAAAGCACCAATTCAAAAGTTAGCCGATAAAATTTCTGGTGTGTTTGTACCGATTGTTATCGGAATAGCCTTATTAACATTTATTATAACCTATTTCATCGTTGGCTTTGCGCCAGCCCTTATTAGTGCTGTAGCGGTTTTAGTTATCGCATGTCCTTGTGCGCTAGGTTTAGCGACACCAACTGCTGTTATGGTTGGTACTGGTAAAGGTGCTGAAAGTGGTGTGCTTATAAAAGGTGCAGAACACTTAGAAAGTGCACACCGAGTAACAACGATTGTGTTAGATAAAACGGGTACAATCACAAAAGGTGAACCAGAAGTAACGGATATCATCACGACTGATAGCTTTCACGAGGATGACGTACTTCGTTTAGCAGGTTCAGCAGAAAGAGGGTCTGAGCATCCGTTAGGTGAATCAATTGTAAATGGTGCAAAAGCAAAGGGACTTACTTTAAGTGATGTTACTGAATTTAACGCGATTCCAGGTCATGGTATAGAAGTAAAAGTAGATGATAAGAAAATCTATATTGGAAATAAAAAGTTAATGCAAAAACAAAATGTTGCTTTTGAATCGCTGATTAAACAAATGGAAGAGTTAGAAGGCCAAGGAAAAACAGCGATGCTAATGGCAGTAGACGGTCAACTAGCCGGTATTATTGCCGTTGCAGATACAGTAAAGGAATCCTCAGCAGAAGCTATTTCCAAACTAAAAGAAATGGGAATAGAAGTTGCGATGATTACTGGTGATAACCAGCGAACAGCAGAAGCGATCGCAAAACAAGTCGGGGTTGACCGTGTATTAGCCGAAGTACTTCCTGAAGATAAATCTGCAGAAGTAGATAAGCTGAAGAAGGAAGGAAAAGTGGTAGCGATGGTAGGCGATGGTATTAATGATGCACCGGCATTGGCAGCGGCTGATATCGGTATAGCCATCGGTACAGGGACAGATGTTGCAATTGAAGCAGCGGATGTTACCCTGATGCGTGGTGACCTGATGGGTATTGTTGACACGATTCGTTTATCTAAATCGACAATGAGGAAGATTAGGCAAAATCTTTTCTGGGCATTTGCATACAATATAATACTAATCCCTGTAGCTGCAATCGGTTTACTCAATCCAGTTCTTGCAGGTGCGGCGATGGCGTTTAGTTCTGTGTCGGTTGTTACTAACACCTTATTTTTACGAAGATGGAAACCTGTTCAAACGGCTGTATAAAAAGAATCTAATATAGTAAAAATGGGACTGACCAAAAACATCGATACATTGATGTTGGGTCAGTCCCATTTTTTAAAATGGCGGCTTATGAATGGTTCCTTCTTGAAATAATTCCTTTACCATATGACGGGCATAGCCTGTAGCTTGCGCGAAAGTAATTTTTGCCGGTAATGGCGCTTCATCTGCATCCACGATTACATCGACGATACATGGTTTACGCTGTGCAACCGCCTTTTCTAGGGTTGGTACAATGTCTTCGGGATGTTCTACTCTGTAACCTATCCCACCACAAATGTCTGCATAACGAGCAAAGTCTGGGTTTTGTAGATTAGTACCAAACTCTGCATTCCCCATCACTTCTTGCTCAAACTTAAAATTAAAGAATTTATCGAATCGCCCGGCATTCCATAAATATGGTCAACCCCCCATTCGATTAATAGATCCATCATTGCATCGCCTGCTTTTTTTCTAAACATTATTCTTACCTCCAAACTATAATTTAGTGTTATTATTCCCCATTGAATAAGAAAAATTTATCCCGCATTAACGTGAGGTAATACCCCCACTGATAGAAGTTTCACTTTACTTTGGTGTTTTCCTTATTTATTCCAATTCATTCAATCTTTCCCAATGAAGATGTTTGGTGGATTATTGGAGTAGCATGTACAAAAGGTGAAGGAACGACTTTTAAAGTTATTGTTATGCTACCATTACCAAGGCCATTTACAATGAAATCACCCACCTCCTAATTCAGCCCTTTATTTTTTTTTTAAACTTCACGATTTCTACAAAAAGTCTGTGTATGCTTGGTTTAACAATAAAAGGAATGCAATAAAGAATGATGGGCTGCGGTTTATCCTATATAGCCTTACATGTCAAACTGTTGAAAAGGCTAGACATTATAATGCTTATAATTTTATATTGTAAAAAGAAAGGAGACACAAATGCGTGAATTACTTCATGATATAAGTTTACAATGGTATACAATCTTGACTCAGTGGGGAACAAAGGTTGCAGCACCTATTCTTAATATTACTGATCAGTGGAACATTCCAATTTTGACTGCACTGTTACTCGGATTAGCAGCCACCACATCACCATGCCAAGTGACAACAAATGCCAGTGCGCTTGCATTTGTTTCACGCGATGCAACGAACCGGAAACAGACAATTAGTCAATTGATAGCTTTTATTGTAGGAAAAACATTAATTTATACCTTAATTGGTGGAGTGGCAATTTATTTAGGTGTTCAACTGACAACGGTAAATGGGAATGCTTCGTTTATTATATGGATACGGAAGGCTATCGGGCCTCTCATGATTGTAGCGGGGTTATATTTTCTTGGTTTTGTCCGACTGCGTCTATCGTTTGGTACAAACTTTAGCGAAATGCTAAAAAGTAAAATTCCAGAAGGGTCTCCGATTGGTTCCTTTGGTTTTGGTGTTGCATTTGCTCTAGCCTTTTGCCCAACACTAGTATGGCTCTTCTTTGGTCTCCTTGTGCCATTAGGTATTCAAACTAGTGGCGGAATATTACTGCCTGCCATTTTTGCGCTTGGTACAACAGTGCCACTGATTTTCTTTGTACTAATCTTAATCGATAGCTCTGACATGATTAAACAGAAATTTTTTAAGAAGACGAAATCATTGAACAATTGGTTGACAAAGATAGCAGCAATCATATTTTTATTAGCTGGTATTAACGATACGTTTACATATTGGTTCCTATAACTCTGAATGGTTTCACATGATTATAGTTATCCAATAGTCCCATCATAGAATCAAGCATTGTGTTGTGCGGATATAATCCTCCTATGATACTATTGATGTAGTATTAAATGAAAATCTTGATGGGAAAGGAGATGTTAATGTTGGGTTTGTTTGATAAATTAACAGGAAACAAAAAGGAAAAAAAAGACATATATCCCGATGTACCCACAAACATGAAGGGTGTCTTCATGAAAGGGATTGGTATGCACTGAGCTAACAGCTGTAAGCCCCTAGTTGAGGAGGCATTAAAGGCTGTGGACGGTGTGATTGAATTTAAAGTAGAAGCACCGCCGAAGGATCAGGCATATGTAATTTTTAATCCTGAGAAGACTAACATAGATGAACTTACAGATGCGATAAAGGAAAGTGGTTACGGAGTTAAGAAAATAGAAGAGAAAGTTTAAGGCATTGACTTAAGTCAATGCCTTTTTGGTTAATCCTTTTTTCTAGTTGAATTTTGTTCATTTTTGATCCGAGCAAATTTAACTTGCTTTTTCTTTCCGTAATTTAAGAAAGAAAATGCTCCGATTATTGCAACCACAAAGGCAACTATATATAAAAGTTCATCCATCTACATTACACACCCTTTACCAATTTAAGTAATAACAAAAGGAACAATTAAAAATAGTCCTGCCGCAATGGATGCTGCTAATAAATTGTACGGTGTCATTGCACGGACATAGCTCATATGGTCTGCTTGTGCAGCACCAGCAGACATTGCCGTCATACCAGAAACAGGCGACGTAACATCACCAAACGTTCCTCCTGATAAAACAGCTGCTACAGCGAGAGGAACGCTGCCGCCTGTTGTGACAGCGAGTGGTATGGCGATCGGCATCATTAGTGCCCATGCGCCCCACGACGAACCTATAAAGTAAGTGACGGCCCCTGTTACAATAAAGATAAGTACAGGGACTAAAGCGGAGGATAATGCTCCACCTAATGTGGTGCGAATTAGGTCAATTAATCCTAAATCCTGAGAAACGTCTGAAATTGGCCAAGCAACTGCTAAAATAACAATTGTTACCATTAACTTGTTTCCGCCTTTAATAAACTGATCAGTCATTTCCTTTAATTTAATTCCTTGAAAGAGATATAATGCAGAGGTGACCATTACTGTAATAAATAGTGCCAAAAACATGGAACGAGATGGATCAGCAGCCGAAAATATTTCTACAATACTTTGCCCATTAGCTTCTTTTCGTCCATTCCACCACATTAGGAAAAAACTAAGAGGAATTAAGACTAAGATAGGCACCAAAAGATTAAATAGCCTTGGTTTTAAAATGGGTTCTCCGATGCCCATATCCATATCCATATTTTCCATCTTTCCTTTTGATGTCACTCCCATTTGATCCTTTGCCGTATCTGCCTTATCGGTATTGCCAAGTTCTTCAGACATTTCCATCGCATGTGCAGGACGAGATACATGCAGTTCTTGTTTTGATCCTTGAGCTGATTTAATTAATTTTTTCATGCTACCGAAATTCCAACCTATAATTACCGAAAACAAAGCAATCGCAACAGAGGTGAAGCTGAAAAATTGAAACGGTAAACTTGATAAAAATATTTGCATGGCGGAACCTTCTAATCCTGCCGCACCCATTCCTTTTCTTAGTACACCAATAATATAACCGATATATGTGGTTGCAACTGGGATTAAGACGATAACAGGACTGGCGGAATTGTTTAGCATATAGGCTAAACGCTCTCTCGAAACCGAAAAACGGTCTGCTAATGGCTTCATAATGGAACCTGTTGCTACCACGCGAAAGCCGCAGTCGATGAAGGTTAAAGGAAGCAGGAGCCATGAGGCAATAAGCGTCTTTTTGGCATTATTTATATAATTATCCATTACCTTTGCAAAGGCTTGTACTCCACCAGACAATTGTATCAAGGCTACTAGTCCGCTAAACACGTATAAAAAGAGAAGAACATCTAAGTTACCTGCATCAGATAAAACACCTACAATATAGTCAACGGTTTGTGAGATAGAACCGAGAAATGAGCCTGTTAATATAAAGCTTCCTGCCCATAAACCAATCAAAAGCGAAGGAACGACCTGTTTTGTCCAAGTTGCTAAAATAATAGCCAAAACCGATGGAACAATTGAGAGCCATAGTCCAAAATCCATTTAACATATCACCACTTTTCGTTTATTTAATTGTTATCTTCCCCATGATTTGTTTCGTTATTCGATAAGAATTGATACATACATTTAAAAATAATAGTTAAACTATTGTTGTAAATTTAGAATATGATGGAGGTTATACGAATGAAATCTAGTGTGTTTAAACTGATTAGCATCCTTTTTTTCGCATCGGCTATCTCAGTGACCACGGTAACATCTAGTTTTGCACAGTCACCAAACACGGTTAATGCGGAGGAAACAAACGAATCAAATGGTTGTGACAAAATGGAAATGATGCAAGACGAAATGAAATCGATGATGCAGAAACACAAAGAAATGAAGGATGATATGACTAGCCTTTTTAAAGAATTGAAACAAACTGGCAAAGTGTCACAGGAACAAATGAAAAAAATGGAAAAAATCGAGCTAATGATGAAGCAGATGGAAAAAAAGATGGAACAAATGTCAAAGATGGGTATGGATGAATTAAAGTAATTTGATGACTGTTACCTTAACTTTAAAGCTCTAATCCGAATAGGATAGAGCTTTTTTGTGGTTTGTAGATGTTAGCTACAATCGTTGAAGAGAAAAATTTCATGTTCTTCAACAAATCTACACAAATATTATTTATAATTGGTTAATCGTGGCTAACAATCTTCAAAGATTGGGCGACTTTCTGACGGCTAGTCTTTTTTTGCTAAGCTTTTCAAGCAACTTCTATAAGATGACTAATTTTGGTGATGAAATGGGGAATAATGAATGAAACCATTAATAAGTATTGGGCCATTCTCGCTTTATTTTTTTGGCTTAATGATAGCGATAGGTGCCATTACAGGATTAATCCTATTAATTAATGAAGCAAAACGAAGAAATATGGACCATAAGTTGTTAACGGACGGAGTAATGTATGCGCTGATTGGTGGGATTTTGGGCGCGCGTCTAGTTTTTATCTTTGTATACAACCCCTCCTACTATCTAGCCAACCCCGTCGAAGTATTTTTTATTCAAAATGGCGGCTTATCGATCCATGGTGGAATATTGGGAGGATTGCTCGTTGGCTATTTGTTTATGAAAAAACATAAACTACCAATCTTTGAAACGCTAGATGTTGTTGCTCCATCCTTAATTTTGGCACAAGGAATCAGTAGAATTGGTTGTGATGTGTTTGGTGGACCAATTTCAAGTGCTCTTCCATGGGGGATGGAAAAAGGTGGCGAATACCTCCATCCCGCCCAGGCGTATGAGTTTATCTTAGATTACGCATTATTTGGTTACTTATGGTTGCGCCTAAAGAGCAAGAAATATCATGGTCAAGTTTTCATCCATTATTTAATCGGCTTTCTTGCAATCCGTGGAATCGTTGAATTTGCTCGAATAAACCCAATGGTCATTGGCCCCTTTAGTGTCAGTCATGTCATGAGTATAATAGGTATTGCTTTCGCTATCATTTTAATGAATTACCGGAAGAAGGCAGGTTCCATTACGAAAACGCAGCCCGTTAGCAAACAAGATATTGTTAAAACTACCATTATCGTTCTAACGCTTATCATCGTATCGTTGTTGCTTTACTATGGTGTCCAAGGTTAAACTAAATAGGATTATGTTTGTTTGGGGGCAATTATGGGCGATGTATCGATATTATTAGCATTTGCAGCAGGATTCCTTTCCTTTATTTCACCTTGTTGCTTGCCGCTTTACCCTGCCTTTTTATCGTATATTACAGGGATGTCGGTGGACGAGGTGGAAAAGGGGGAAGGGCTTTTAAAAAGGAGAGCGTTTCTCCATACGATCTTCTTCTTCATAGGCTTTTCCATTATCTTTATCGCGTTAGGTTTTTCTACATCTTTATTAGGAAAACTATTCATTTATTATGGCGATTTAGTTAGACAAATAGGTGCTATCTTGCTTGTTGGTTTAGGACTCGTTATTCTAGGGGTGTTCAAGCCTTCCTTCTTAATGACGGGGAAAAGATACACCTTTAAAGACCGACCATCAGGGTATGTTGGTTCAACCTTGATCGGCTTTGCCTTTGCAGCAGGATGGACGCCTTGTACAGGGCCAATATTAGCAGCGATTATTGCGTTAGGCGTAACTAATCCTGACCAGGCAGTCCTCTATATGGTTGCTTATGTATTGGGCTTTGCGATCCCGTTTTTTGTGATGTCATTTTTCATCGGGAAAATGAGTTGGTTAAAAAAACATAGTGGTCGGATGATGCAAATAGGTGGATGGGCGATGATTGTGATGGGCATCTTTCTATATTTTGATTGGATGACCAAAATCATTTCCTTTCTCTCAAGTAATCTATTTGGTGGTTTTACTGGATTTTAAAAAAATAAAAAATAGGAGATACGAACAATCAAATGAAAAATTTACCTTTTTTAGTCATATTACTATTTATCGTACCGTTACGAGCTTTTGCTGATGGAAGTGAAGGTGAGCATGCACAAGAAGTAGCAACCAATTATTGGTCGTACGGTTTAGTTGCTTCTGTCCTCATCTTGATTGTATGTGTTGGTTTATATGTGTGGACAAAGAGAAAGGCATCTAGCATTGGTGTGAAGAATAAAGAAGATCGAGAGTTGCGCAAAGTGCTATTAGGGAGAGCGACTATTTATTTGTGGGTTGCTATCGCTGCTGTAGCTGCAACAATTGTATTCTTAGTTTTAACCAATGGTACTGGTAGCAACGACCAAGCACAGACAGGAAAGGTTAATTTTCCTGATGTCCACGGATTAGGGTATTCGAATGATGGCGAGGAGATTTACGTACCGGCACATGACGGATTAAAGGTATACAAAGATGGTAAATGGGCGCCATCAACAACGAGTGAAGCGAACGACTATATGGGTTTTTCTATGTTTAAGGATGGCTTCTACAGTAGTGGGCATCCTGGGCCTGGTTCAGACCTTGCTAACCCACTTGGGATAATTAGAAGTACCGATATGGGTGAGAATATGGAAGTACTTGACCTTTATAAGGAAATCGATTTTCACGGGATGACGGTTGGCTATGAAACAGAAGATATTTATGTGTTTAATCCATCGGAAAATTCTAGAATGGACCAACCAGGCTTCTTCTATTCATCGGACGAAACGAAGACATGGAATCAAGCAAAGTTAGTAGGATTAGAAGGACAAGCAACAGCACTAGCAGCACACCCAACAGAATCTGGTAAAGTAGCACTAGGAACGAAACAAGGTGTCTATCTTTCTGATAATTATGGTGATGACTTTCAAGCTTTAGCAATACAAGGGCCTGTAACAGCTGTTTCCTTTGATTTTCAAGGAAATCTACTAGTGGCAACTGCAGGGGGAGACCTCGTACAGCTTAACATCGCAAGCAACGAAACGAACCAGTTAGTTGTTCCGGACTTAGCTGAAGACGTGATTCTATATATTCAACAAAACCCTGTAAACAAAGATGAATTAACTTTTGTGACAGCGGAGAAGGATATTTATCATTCCTACGATGGTGGAAAAACGTGGGAACAAAGTGCCGATAAAGGTGTTGCACTAGAATAGTGTTAAGTTAAAACAGGCATCGTGCTCATCATAACTAATGAGAATCGGTGCCTGACATACTTTCTAAGGAAAGTGAGGGGTACAGATGCCTGTAAAAATTCTGATTGTTGATGATGAATGGAACATGCGTAATTTGTTGAAAATTTATCTGTCCAATAGGTTTGAAACACAAGAGGCAAGTAATGGCGTCGATGCGATTCAATTAGTAAAGGAAAATAATTATGATTTAGTTGTGCTAGACATTATGCTTCCTGACATCGACGGGTGGGAAGTATGTACGACCATCCGTCAAACAAAACAAATGCCGATTCTAATGCTAACTGCACGGGATGATATGAAGGATAAAGTGTACGGGTTTGAAATTGGCGCAGATGATTATTTGACGAAGCCATTTGCACCAGAAGAATTTATTGCCCGTGTTAAGGCGCTTTTGCGGCGGACAAATCCTCCTGCACAAGGATTAGGTACGGAAACAATCCAACTTACTGACTTAGTAATTTATAGCAATAGTCGAGAAGTGTATGTGAATGATAAACAAGTAGACTTAACACCAAAAGAATTTGATATCCTTTTCTGTCTAGCAGGTAGCCCGAAACAAGTATTTACTAGAGACATTTTGTTAGATCGTGTTTGGAATGCATCAGAATATCGTGACGCACGAGCGATTGATACCCATGTGAAAAATTTGCGTGAAAAACTGAGGGCTAAAGGACTGCACTATAATCCAATAAAGACGGTTTGGGGAGTAGGTTATCGACTATATGACCCAGAGGACAAAGGTCCACATGAATAAAATTGTTTTAAAGCTCGGTGGAACTATTATGGCCTTGTTCTTAGTTGTTCTTCTTCCGCTAGGGTTTGTAGCCAATCAAATTTTCACCAACTTCTATTACAATCAAGTGCAGCAAGAGATTAGTCAGTTATCAGCCAAATACGCACGTAATATGACCTCGTTAGATGATCGTACGTTTATTAAAATGTTTGTAAATCTCGCTGATTTAACGAACAAAGAGATTATCATCATCAACCAACAAGGCGAAATGGTCGCAAATTCTGGTGTTGGACTTCCGCATTTATCAGAAAAGGAAGTAGAGCAACTGTCCAATGGGCAATCCATTTCCAAACGGGTAGAAGACCCAGTAACAAACAAAAACTATCTTGCTTCAGGTAATCCTATTTATCAGGGGAACAAGATAAGTGGTGTATTTTTTGTCATGGCAGATATTCATGATATTGAAGAGCCTGTCCGTAAGATTAGAGACTTATTAATTTTATCGGCAGTTGGTGCCCTCTTCTTGGCGCTAGGATTTACGTTTGTCTTAGCGAAGAAAATGTCAGACCCGCTACTCGAAATGGAACAAGCAACGCGGAAGATTGCGAAAGGAAAATTAGATGTCCGGGTATCGATTCGTTCTAATGACGAAATTGGTACTTTAGCTAAGGCTATCAATGACCTTGCCATGGAGACAAATAGGTACCGTTCTAATCGGAGAGAGTTCTTCGCTAATATCTCTCATGAACTACGCACTCCCATATCTTATTTGCAAGGTTATGCAAAAGTATTAAAACAGGGACTATACCAGTCAGAAAAGGAAAAAAACTTGTACTTGGAAATCATCGATCAAGAGTCGGATAGGTTAGTACATTTAATTAACGACTTATTTGATTTAGCTAAAATGGAGGAAGGGAAAATTGATCTATCGTTAAGCTTTATCGATATAGGGGGAATTTTAGAATCTGCTATAGTTAAATTAAAGGTGGAAACTGTAAAAAAAGGGATTGAACTGGAAGTGATAAGCAATAATGTCCTACCAAGGATCAAAGGAGATCCAATCCGGATGGAACAAATTTTTACAAATTTATTAAGCAATGCAGTCAGATATACGGAGCAAGGGAAAATTACTGCTCGTGCTTTTTTGAACAAACAACATGTTCATGTTCACATAGAAGATACAGGGATGGGCATTCCTGAGGAGGAAATTCCATATATTTTTGAAAGATTTCATCGTGTCGAGAAGTCACGCTCAAGGCAACTTGGTGGAACTGGATTAGGATTAGCTATTGTCAAAAATTTAGTTGAATTGCATAATGGTACTATTGCCGTTGAAAGCCGAGTTGGCCAAGGAACAACATTTTTGTTAAGCTTCCCGGTAGAAAGGGGTGCAGAATGAAAAAGAACGAATGGTTCGTTGCACTAACGCTAATCACTACGGGGATTATATGTTTAACTTTTTCTGCCTCCGCGATGTGGGGTGCTAAATCAATAAATACCTATCTTGCAACCTTCATAAAGCTTTGCTTATGGCTTGGAATTCCGATTGTGTTGTTTGGTCTTACTTATTTCTTTTTTGTCGTAAAAAAAGGAAAGTGATTGGATGCCTAATAGTACTAGCTGGGCCTAAATAAATTATTTTAAGGAAGAAGGCGTTGTTTTCTTCTTAAGGGGTGAATGAAGTGGGACAATTATTTCCAGTTGTCTATGATTTTTTTATGAGACCGTTAGAACGAGCTAAGTTTAAAGGGATTAGACAGCAGTTGATTAGCGAAGCAGAAGGAAGAGTCCTTGAAATTGGATCAGGTACAGGAATAAACTTCCCGTTTTACAAAGACGTTATTCGTGTCGATGCAATTGAACCGAATCCCTTGATGCAATCGAAGTCAATTGGCAGAAAAAAGAATGCTCAAGTTCCTGTTGAAACGTATCAAGCGAATGCCGAAACACTCCCGTTTGCTAACGATTCGTTTGACACCGTCGTAGCAACACTCGTATTCTGTACGATTCCAAACCCTGTACAAGCGTTGCAGGAAATAAAGCGGGTTAGTAAACCAGGGGCGAAAATATTATTGTTTGAACACGTAAAAATGGACAATAGTTTCCTCGGGAAAACACAAGATATTCTTACGCCTATGTGGAAAAAATTATGTGATGGCTGTCATTTAAACCGCGATACGTTACAATTAATAAAGGAAGCAAATCTAGCAACGACCGAAATTAAATCTTACTATAAAGGTTTGTTTCTTACCATACAATGCGTGAATCAGGAATGATAGGAGAAATTTAAAATGAGACGAATACTCGGTGCGCTTACAACTTTTATTGCAATAGCTATTGTCTACCCTTCAAAATCATTTGCACACAAATCAGATGTAAGAGGGGATGGTAGTGGTGATTTGTTCCAACATTATACATGGGTAGAGATTTGGAACCCGCTGTTACTCATCCTCCTTGTTATAGTATTTTGTGGCTATCTCATGTTTGTCCGTAAAACGTCGGAAGGCTTTCGGAGTCTAAAGGTGATTTCCTTTCTTTTAGGGTTACTTGTTACCTATTTTTCTCTAGCTGGGCCACTTGCCATTTTGGCTAATAATCTAATCTTAAGTGCCCATATGATGCAACAATCGGTGATGTATATTGTCATGCCGGCACTTATATTGTTAGGGATGCCGAAAGAGTTTTATACCATTTTGGACAAAGCGATATTAGACCGTCCGTTTATCAGGATTTTAAAAAATCCACTCGTCAATTTATTGTTGTTTAATGCTCTTTGGTCGTTTTATCACATCCCACAAATATATGAATATTTCTTAGCTCATGAGCTGCAACTTGAGCTACTCCATATCGTAATTAATTCTGCTGCATTTTTGATGTGGGTTCATGTGTTGGCGCCAGAAGACTATTTTAATGAAATGTCCTATTTGAAAAAAATTGGTTATATGTTCGCAAATGGCATGCTAATCACACCTGCCTGTGCGTTAATCATTTTCGCAGGGGATGTGCTTTACCCATCTATTAACGATGCACCCTTATTATATTCTTGGTTAACACCACTTTATGACCAACAATTAGGTGGAGTCATTATGAAAATTGTCCAAGAAGTAGCCTATGCGATAGTTATCGGAATTCTCTTCTTTAAATGGGCGGGATTTGAAAAGGGGACAGTTAATAAAATAGACCCACTACCAAAAAATGTTATTGATTAAGAATATGCTAAACTTAAGCGAATAGCTTGGTTTAGGAAACTAGTTTAGGAGAGATAATTAGAATGAAACATAATAAGAAACCCTCTGGTCAGAAGCGAAAAGGAAGTTCCAAGGTCATTTGGGTATCATGGGTTCTTGTTCTAGTGCTTGCTGTAGGATTGTTAACATACCTTCAAAATAAACAAACAGCTAATATCAACTCTTTAGACGTGGAAATAGGCGAACCGGCCCCTGAATTCACAGTTGAATCAACACAAGGAGATATAGCATTATCTGATTATAAAGGTAAAAACGTTGTCCTTTATTTTTATGAAGGTAATGGCTGACGGGCTTGTGTCGATCAGCTAGTTGAGCTGAATAATAAAAAAGCTGAATATGCCGAAAAGGATACAGTCATTTTAGCTGTTACTACAGACCCAGTTTCCTTCTCAAAGCAAACTGCCCAAGATAATAACATTGAAGTTCCTATTTTATACGATCAAAATCAAAAAATAGGAAAACCGTATGGAGTAACGGATGTACCAGGTGGGATGGATATGGGTCCGGTTGATACTCATGCGATGTTCATTATTGACAAAGAGGGGAAGGTTCAGTGGTATGAAATATCCCCAAGACAAATGAATGTGCCGATCAAGAGTGTGGACAAGGAGTTACAAAAGTTATGGGAATAATACGTGATCCGCGAGTTATGCAAATAATACTTCTTGGGATATATACACTTGCGGGTGTGTTTCTATTAGATTTTTCTGTTACTTGGATTCAAATTGGTTTAACGTTACTATTATGTACAATCCTCGAATTACTGTTAGTTTACTGGAAGAAAGGAACGCTTGTTTGGCCGCCTTATAGCGCTGTTATTACTGGTCTTGGTATAGCATTAGCTTTGAGAGGGGATACGGTCATTCCCTTTATTATTGCTGCCCTCGTTGCAATAGGGTTAAAGCATTTCGTCCGTTACCGAGGAAATCATATCTTCAATCCTTCTAATAGTGGAATTGTCGCAGTTACGTTGTTAATACCATCAACTGCCACTGCTCCACTGCAATGGGGGTATTTTCTTTGGATTCTAGCTTTAATGTCGATTGGTGGTCTGTACTTAGTATTTAAGGTCCATCGACAGACACTAGTGTTTTCTTTTTTTCTAAGTTTTATTGCTATACAGTATAGTAGACATCTAATTTGGCCAGAACAATGGAATGCTAACTTTAGTGCCTTTATGTGGGGGGGATTGTTTGTTTTTATGTTCAATATGATAACAGACCCTAAAACTTCACCAAAATCAATCAAGAGTCAACTGGTATTTGGTGTTAGTACGGCTGTTATAGCACAAATTATGATCCATCTAAATGTCCATAATGCAGTGTTTATCAGTTTAGCAATTGTTACACTTGGTCGTTTCTTGATTATTTGGATAGAAGATAATGTGCTGAACAAGAATCAAACATCAGTGAAACACAGTTGTTAAGGGAGAAAAAACGCTACTATTATGCGTATAGATAGTTTACTTAAGCTTGTCAGGGCTAACCAGGCGCTTTCGCTTTTCTTATTGTCTAGCTACAGCGCCTAGCCCTTCGGGTCATAAGTCAACCCCTTCTGTGGCAAAGACCGCCACGTCAGGGTTTGTCTTATGCCTGTCAGGGCTAACCAGGCGCTTTCGCTTTTCTTTTAATAAAATATGTTTCTTCACAAAATATACACACTTGTTGATTATACTTTTTAAGGATAAAATGATTAGAATAAAGATTTTTCTATAGAGGTTGGGATTAACATGAGTAAAAAAGTTAAAGTAATCGTTGCATTTGTTCTTTTCTTTGGAGTTGTTGGTACATTGGTTTACACGAGTATTTCTAGTGCTGCGACTTTCTATATGACTGTCGATGAACTAAAGGGGAATGAGCAGCAGGCAATGGGAAAACCAGTCAAAATTAGTGGGGAAATTGTGGGTGACTCGGTTGAGTTTGACTCAGATGAAATTCTTTTAACCTTTGAAATTCGAGGAAAAGATGATCCTACCTTCCGTGTTCCGATTGAGTACACTGGTGTTAAACCAGATTCTATGAATGATGGTTGGGAAGCAATTGTTGAAGGGGAACTTACGCAAGATGGTACGTTCATTGCTACGGAAGTGCTAGTGAAATGTCCTTCCAAATATGAAGCGATGGAAGAAGACGGAGAAGAGCCACCAAAAGATGATCCTGCAACAGAGGAAACTAGCGAAGGGGGGAATTAATAATGGGTGAGTTAGGGCGTTATGCATTATTATTTGCCTTTGCGATTGTGATTTATGGGATTGTTGCAAACCTAATAGGAATAAAAACAAAAAATAGACGGCTTATCCAAAGCGCTAAACAATCAGTTCTTGTGTTAGTAGCCTTAACAACGGTTGCATCTGCATCATTAATTTATTTATTAGTGACAGGTAATTTTGATTATGAGTATGTTGCCCAATATTCAAGCACAGATATGCCGTTATTTTATAAAGTAACGTCTTTTTGGGGAGGAAATGCTGGTTCATTATTGCTGTGGTTATGGATATTAAGTATTTATACCACACTTGTCACCTGGTCCAAACACAAGGACAGTGAGATATATTTACCTTGGGTATCTACTTTTTTACTAGGTATTGCCCTATTCTTTGTCCTTGTCCTAAATACTATTGAGTTGCCATTTGCCCCAAATCCAAAAGATATGAATGAAGGAAATGGCTTAAATCCGTTATTACAAAATCCTGGAATGGCAGTCCATCCTGTTACTCTCTATTTAGGGTATATCGGCTTTGCTGTCCCATTCGCTTACGGCATGGCTGCTATCATGTTGAAAAAAGTGGATGCAACATGGCTTAAAGTGACAAGGCGCTGGACCCTTGTTTCTTGGTTATTCTTGAGCATGGGCATTTTGTATGGTTCGCAGTGGGCATATGTCGAGCTAGGCTGGGGTGGATACTGGACATGGGATCCAGTTGAAAATGCTTCCTTTCTACCTTGGCTAACTGGTACGGCCTTTTTGCACTCAGCGATTATCCAAGAACGAAAAGGGATGATGAAGAAGTGGAACATTTCCCTTGTTGCCCTAACGTTTTTATTCACCATCTTTGGAACCTTCCTAACGCGTAGTGGCTTACTTTGGTCTGTCCATGCGTTTGCGAACGGACCAATTGGCGCATTTTTCTTTGGTTTTATTGGTGTGATTATCGTAGGATCACTAGCATTGATATCATCTCGGTGGTCGTTGTTAAAAGCAGAAGGTGGCTTTGAATCTGCTGTTTCTAGGGAAAGTAGTTTCTTAATTAATAATCTATTATTAGTTGTCTCTGCCTTTACAGTATTCTTAGGGACGGTTTATCCAGTATTGTCGGAAGCTGTTACAGGTACAAAGGTGATGGTCGGTGCACCTTATTTTAATCGTGTCAATGTTCCGATTTACTTAGCGCTTATATTAATGATGGGTATCGGGCCAATGTTGGCATGGAAGCGTTCGAGTTTCAAAGAATTAAGAAAAAACTTAATTCTCCCAACAATGGTTGCTGTTATTGCATTTTTACTATTAGCTGCACTAGGTGTTGACCACTGGTTAGCGATATTATCGATGAGTAGTGCGCTATTTGTTTTCTTAACCATCGTATTAGAATTCTCTAAGGCTGTTCAAGCGCGAATGAAGGCAACGAAAGAACCTGCAATTCGGTCATTCTTCATGTTATTTGTCAAAAATAGACGGAGATATGGTGGCTATGTTGCCCACTTAGGAGTTGTGTTTGTTGTGATTGGCCTTACTGGTGCAAGTGTCTTTTCCCTTGATGAACAACAAGGCTTAAATGTTGGTGATTCAATAAACGTTGGCGACTATGCGTTAGAATATAACGGATTAGGAGCTTCAAACACTGAAACAAAACAAATAACTTTTGCTGAATTTACTGTTGAGAAGAATGGGAAAGTAATTGGTGCAATTCGCCCAGAAAAAGTTAACTATACAAATGGGAGTCAAACAACAACGGAAGTGTCTGTCATCAATTCAATATCCGAGGACCTTTATGTTGTGTTAAATGGCTTTGAAGAGAAAACGGGACGAGCTATTATCCAAGTCAAAGTATTTCCTTTAATTAATTGGGTCTGGTTTGGTGGTTATCTTGTCATCTTCGGTTCGTTACTTTCTTTATGGCCTGAAAGAATGAGAAGAAAGAGAGAAATTCCAAGATTAAAGATGGAGACGGTACGTAATGGTTAATAAGTATAGACAATTATATGTAGGTTTACTCGTCTTTATGACTACTTTAATAGCTCCAAGGATAACACTTGCAAGCGAACAAGTCTCTGTTTCTAGAAGAGATGTATTAAATGTGGCGAAGGAATTACATCCTCCTGGTTGTACCGATTCAATGACGGCCGATTATTGTACGTTATCAACAGCCTATGAAACGCGGGCTGAGATACGTGGCCTACTAGAGCAGGGCATGACAAAACAGGAAGTAATTGATGCCCTCGTTCAAAAGTATGGAGAGAGAATTCTTGCTTCACCGACAACAGAAGGGTTCAACCTCATTCCGTGGGTAACACCTGCTGTCGCCATTGTTTTAGGCGCCCTTCTAGTAGGTTTCTTTGTTTCTAGGTTACTAAAAGGAAATAAAGAAACCGCGGTAGCACAGAGCGGCCAGTCTTCGCTTACCAAGGAAGAACAAGCGAAACTTGACGAAGAGTTGAAAAATTGGATGTAGGAAAGGAAGAGGCCTTAATGGAAGCTGTTATCGTAATTGTATTGGCAATAGTTGTTCTAGTAAGCATTCTTTCTCCCTTTTTCTCAAAACAGTTCGAACATGATGAGACTGCAGATAAAGTAGAGGACGGACAAGAGAAAGAGCAAATTTTTAGTCACTTAGCAGATTTAGAATATGATTTTGAAATGGGAAAGTTATCAGAACAAGACTATGTCCAAACCAAAGCAGAATTAACTGCTAAAGCTAAGCCGTTTATACGCCCATCAGATACAAAACAGGAAAAAATAGAGAAAAAGGTTGATCATGAGATTGAATCTTATTTGAATAAAAACGGACTACTAGTGAATAAGGGGGGGACGAGCAATGGGTAAAAAAATTGGAGTAATCCCTTTATTTGCATTACTCCTCCTCGCTTTTCCAATTAACATGCTAGCTGAAGGAAACGAGTCTGTACGAATTGTTGACCAAACCATGGTTGTCTTCCCTGTTGATGAAACAACAGTGCAAATTGTGCAAAGCATGAGTATTGAAAATACAGGCGATGAAACAGAAGAGCAATTGTCGATATTTCTTCCGGAAAATTATGCTGATTTAAGTCTTGGTGATGGTCTTTCCAAAGACAATACAACAATGACAGATAAAGGACTAATTGAGACAACTGGTCTTCCTAGTGGAGAGACAAAACAGTTGGTAGTAACATATAAAATGCCGATGTTTGATGGTGAATCGAGATGGGAGATCGAGCAAGCATATGTGACCGACCAAATTCAAGTTGTCATCCAACCTGGTATACTTTCCTTTAATGCAAGTAACCTTGTTACCCAGTCAGACCTTTTTGAAATGAACGGTAGAGAATTCCGTAGGTTTACTCGCCTGAATTTACACCCCGGTGAAAAATGGCCGCTCATGTTCCAAAAACTGAAACCATCTAGTCAGGAACAGGAGCAAGCAACACCAACTATTGACCCAGATGCGAAATATACAGAAGATGGGCTAAAAGTTATTGGTGGAGAAGGATTTGGCTATGGTAAGGCATCTGTTACGATTATCCTTATTATCGTTGCATTTAGTGCTGCGTTAGTTGGATTGAAAAGAGATTTGTTACGTACAACAGGAAACCACCGAAAGGTTAAACGAACATGGTTGGTAGATGAGAAGGCGATGCTACTTGAGGAAATCGTACAATTAGAAAAAGACTACAGGTCAAAGCTTTTGACTGATTCAACATATGAGAAAACGAGAGAAAAAATACGCGAACAGCTGGTCCGAATTCAGATGGAATTGGAATAGAGGTATCAACATGCGTTTAGACCAGATAAGTTTATCGAGAGATGACAAGCAAGTCCTGCATGACATTAACATGGAGTGGAAACGTGGCGAAACAATCGCACTTATTGGTGCAAATGGAGCAGGTAAATCATCCTTACTAAAAGTATTGGCAACGCTATGGAAGCCTAGTTCGGGCAAGTTAATTTATCCGGATAACACAATAAAACAATGGCAAAAAAATCTCGGCGTTGTCTTTCCGGATTCCTTTTTATATGATGCATTAACAGCGATTGAGAACCTGGAATTTTATCAAAAGTTATACGGAGGTTCAGATAGGAAACGACTAGATAGTTTGTTACAAGCAGTCAGACTAGCGGATGTTGCGACAGAGAAGGTTGGGACGTTTTCAAAAGGGATGAGGCAGCGCTTATCCATCGCGCGAGCATTAACCCATTACCCGTCTTATTTACTTCTAGACGAACCGTTTGACGGACTAGATGTTTCGTCAAGAGACATTGTCCAGAACTTGCTTTTGCAATTAAAGGAGCAAAAGACAGGCTATATTTTAGTAAGTCATAATCTTGATGATGCCATGCACCTATGTGAGCGAGCGTTACTTATCGATAATGGTGAGATCACTGCTGAATCAAGGTGTACACAAGAAGCATTTCCATCCTTTGTTGAACAGTACCATTCCGTCTTAAAGGAGAATAACCATGCAGTTTATTAGACATACGTTGTTGATCTTAACACGTGATTTACGGGTGGAGTTTAGAAATAAATCACTACTATTGTCGATGGTTATTTTTGCATTATTGTTTCAAGTACTGTTACAAATTAGCTTTGATGCTAAAACAGAAGCGATGCAAGAGCTAGCTCCAGGGGTTTTGTGGTTACCAATTATATTAGCAGCCATGCTTGGTTTCAGTAAATACGGTAGCGTTGAAAAGGAAAATGATGCATTTGCAGGGATACTCATTTCACCAATCGACAAAGGTTCTCTTTACTTAGGGAAACTGATAGGTAATAATTTATTCGTTTTGATTGTGATTGCAACCTCAGCACCTACTTTCTTTTTATTTCTAAAACAACCTTTTCCTAACTCGATTGGTTTGTTGATTGTAACGTTGTTGTTAGGAAGCTGGGGATTTGTTGCGATTGGTGTCTTTTTCTCTACCTTGGCGCAATCTAGTAGTATTACAGAGTTACTTGTGCCAATCATGATTTTTCCACTCGCAGTACCGCTGTTTCTGGCGTGTATCCAATTGACGGAAATGGCTTTATTTCCTTCGATTGGATTGGGACAATCGATTTGGCTATTATTATTAATTGCTTATAACATTTTATTTACCATTATTCCGTTATTTTTGTTCGATTTATTATTGGAGGTGTAAAACATGCTACATAAATTAATGAGTCCGCTACAACTAGCATTAACAGCGATTACCGGAATCCTCATATTTATCCAATTATATATGGCGTTTTTTTATGCGCCAACAGAAAAATATATGGGGCATGTGCAACGGATTATGTATTTTCACGTGCCGAGTGCATTCGTTTCGTTTGCCGCATTTGGGATTGTATTTGGGGCAGGAATCATGTATTTAACGACAAAAAATAAAAAGTGGGACCATCTTGCACTAGCGTCTGCTGAAATTGGTGTGCTATTTACAACGTTTGTTCTTTTTTCAGGCTCGCTGTGGGCAAGGCCGGTATGGAATGCCTGGTGGGTATGGGATGACCCTAGATTAGTCACTTCCTTAATTCTTTGGTTTATCTATATTGCATACTTGTTAATTCGAGCATCGGTCAAAGGTCAAGACCGTCTTCGTAAATTTGCAGCCGTATTTGGTATTATCGGGTTTCTTGATGTACCTTTAGTCTACTTTTCCGTTAAATGGTGGAGAACAATTCACCCGAAAGTAATTGATGAACAAGGCGCACATATGCCACCAGAGATGGCCCAAACGCTATTTTTTAGTGTTATCGCATTTTTATTTTTATTTGTGACAATGCTTGGCTATCGGTATGTATTAGAAGGCCAAAAAGAGAAAATGTATGAGTTAAAACAATCAAGTCGGAAGGGATGAGACGTAGTGACATATTTAGTAATTGCGGTAATGGCATTGTGGATAGGTATCTTGACGTATATGGGGCGTTTGTACAACCTTCAGAAAAAAGTAGCAAAGGAACTAAAAGACTAACCCTCTTTTTACCCAAAGTAAGGAGGAGATTCAACAATGACGCGAAAAATCATTCGAATTAGTACGCTTATTGTCATATTATTAGGATTTGGATGGGCTGCCATTAGCCTCGGGAAAAATTCCAAAGCTGCTGAAGTAGGCGACCAAGCACCTGATTTCACATTGGAAGATATGGATGAAAACATGGTCAGCTTGTCTGATTATAGTGGGGAATTTGTTGTCTTAAATTTCTTTGCCTCTTGGTGTCCCCCTTGCCGGGAAGAGGCTCCGGAATTACAAGCTTTTGAAGAAGCGTACGGTGACCAAGCAAAATTGTTAATTCTGTCGCGAGCAGAACCTAAAGTCAATGTCGAAGAATTCATCGAAGAGTTTCGTTCAACATCGACCTATTTACTTGATCCAAATGATTCGATGGCGAAACCTTACGGCGTAACGGGGCAACCAGAGACTTTTTTCATAGATGAACAAGGGGTCATTCGTTATCACCATATTGGGCCAATGACAAAAGAGTTTATGGTGGAAACAGTTAATAAATTCAAAGAAACACCACTAAAATAGGTGGGTGTGATGATGAATACTGATTTGTACAATTCACTTACTGATCTATTTAATTGGATAACTATTCCGCTTTGGAAATGGTTTAACTCAACGTATAACGGCCCATTCGGTGCACCTTTTACTGGATCAGTTCTGTTAGGGTTAATCGCAAGTACATATCCAAGTCAATTAAGTTATCACCTTAGTGGCATCGTGTTCACTTCAAAAGAAATGACAGCAAATCGAAAATGGTGGACAATTCCGGCTGTTTTTCTTCTTGCAAAACTGGTGGTAACTTATTTTCTTGTTTTTTTAAGCATGAGATATGAAAACGAAGTTGTACTAATCTTTAACTATGTGATTGGCTGGGCGAGTCCTGTTTACCTGCTTATCGGTGTGCTACTTCTTTTCATATCAGATCGTAACATTCGAATCTCTCTTATTACATATATTAGCCTTGTCTTGGCGATATTTGTCGACCCAAAAGTGATACAGTTAATCCAAGCATTTGTTCCCTGGATTCCAAAAGAACCTATAATTGGGTGGATAATGCCGTTTCTGTATGCAACTGCCGAATTTGTACCGATTTTGATTTTTAGTATTCTTGCCTATGGATTTAATTTAGATAAATTTCTCTTTAGAAATAGACACAAACAAATTATTTACTATTTTTACGGACTCGTCCTGATTGTACTTGCCATTAATCAATTTTTTCTCTGGTAACGGCATCACTTAAGAGAGGACTGATTTACTGATGTACATTTATATAAGAAGGGTAGATATTCTATTCTTCTTGGTCCTGTTATGTAGTTTCTTCCTGTTTAGCTCAGTTGTAAGTGCACACTCCTCGTTAAAAGAAACATATCCAGAAGGGAATGCAGTTTTAGAAACTCCACCCGATAAAGTCGAAATATGGTTTCAAGACCCTGTAGCTATCCATAAGGAATCTATCCAAATTATTGATTCGAATAAGAAAATTATTCAAACGGGACAGACTAAAGTAGACCCTGACGATAAACGTCACCTTACAACGGTACTAAGGAATGATCTCGCTGCTGGGGATTATAAGGTGAAAATGAATGTCATCGCGCAGGACGGCTTTGTGATTGAAGAACAATTTACGTTTACTGTAGCAGAACAAGAAAAACAAGAATCGTTGCCAGAAGAACTGGAATTAGTTAAGTCTAATGTATCAGATGGCGAAATCTTTCAAGGTTCACCAAACAAAATAGATTTATGGTTTAATCAACCTGCTGAAATTACCGCGTTTGGTATATTTAACGAAAATTATCAGCCCGTTGCAACAGGCACAGCTGAAGTGGATGAAAGTGATCCCAATCACCTTTTTATCCCAATATCAGAACCACTTAATTCTGGTACGTACCAAATTACATGGTATGCTGCACCAGTCAGTAAAGCTGAAGGAGCCAATCAAGCAGATAGAGTAGGCGTGTTTTATTTTGCGGTTGATCAGTTTACTAGCATGGAGCCAGTTGGCGGCTATAAGACAAAAATCGATACGAACACATTTAGTTTTTCTTTTGGACTTAAACAACTTGCCTACTGGTTATCGTTTATTGGCCTTACTGTGTTATTTGGTTTATCATGGTTTCATTCCTTTATCCATAAAGCTTGGACAACGCGGAAAATCATTCCATGGTTTTATACGTTGGGCATTTTAGGTATTGTTTTACTCATTGTGGATCATCGCTTAGACCTACCTCAACTGGATTTAAAAAACTTCATCCTAGTTAAGTTCGTGTGGATTCCAATCGTTCAAATTATTCTAATTACCCTCGGTCTGTTTGTTCGGAAACTACGACTTCTCTTTATCGGTCTAGCATTGCTGCTCTGGCCCTTTGTGATTGGACATGCGTCCTATCCACGATATGGTGGTTACTTGACGATGGCAGTGAGTGCGGTTCATATCCTGGCTGTTGGGATATGGATGGGTGGTCTAGTTGCTTTACTAGCTAAACCAAAGGACCAAGATGGGCTAGAATGGATCAAACAGGTAGGGCCCAATTTCTCTAAATGGGCACTTGTCAGTGTTATATCGATTATTATTTCAGGAGTTTGGATGTCAATTGCCTTTCTGCCATCTTTCACGTTTGTTACTTTAATCGAAAGTGAATGGGGTAGAATGTTATTGATGAAAGTTGTCTTTTTTCTCTTCCTGCTCTTACTAGGCTATTTCCAACGTAAAGCAGTCATTCGGATTAGTGCTGCAGCTGCTAATACATTTATTCGAAAAATTCGAACAGAGGTTATCTACGGGATTTGTATTCTCTTTTTCGCGGCAAGTCTCGTTGCTGCAAATCCAAGTGCTGCCGAACGAGGTGTCTATCCGGAAACGACCGACCAAGAAGATTTGGGATTGATCGTCGACATTGCCCCAATACAAATGGGCTTAAATACAATTTCACTCGAATTTGCAAAAGATGTTCCAATTGAAGACGTGACTGTTCAATTGGATATGCCTCCAGATTGGCAAATCGAAGTGGACGCATTTGAAGTCGAGGAAGGCTTATATAAACTGACCGGAAATTTACTGCATGCGGCAGGAACAATTAATATGACTGTTCGTGTAACGTTAGCGAGCGGTGAATTGGTGGAAATACCTTACCGGATTGTTGTCCCTGGTGAAGTTCGGTTTAATGAATAAGTGAAGGTCAACTCGAGATTAATAAATGATTTAGCGATGTTTAGGTTATTTTTTTATCAGCTTGCTTTTGTAAAGTTTATTGCTTTTAACGTCGTAGTAGATGGGTAATGCGCACTAACCTTTGACAAAAAATCCAGTGTTAATCAACCGCTCCGGAAATACACTTGCTTTCCGTGGGTGGCTGATGAGCCTCATCGAGCTAATGGGTGCCACTATTGACACTTTTGAGTTCGGATTTGGTAAAAGTGTTGATGATTGACCTGATTATCGACAGATTTGAGTTCAAATTAATAAAATCTGTCGATGAGGCACCAAATCATCGACAGATTTGAGTTCAAATTTATAAAATCTGTCGATGAAGCACCCAATTATCGACAGATTTGAGTTCAGATTAATAAAATGTGTCGATGGTGGACCTGGTTATCGACACATTTGAATTCGGATTAATAAAATGTGTCGATAGTGACCCTAATTATCGACACATTTGAGGTCAAATTAACAAAATGTGTTGATGAGGCCCTCAATTATCGACAGATTTGAGGTCAAATTAACAAAATGTGTCGATAGTGACCCTGATTATCGACAGATTTGAATTTAGATTAACAAAATGTGTCGATGAGGCCGGCACCCAATCACTGATAAGGGACTGACCGGAGCGCAAATCAACCCTAACAAATTAGTGCGCATTATATATAAACTGTGCAATAACAAAAATGTTTTAGAAAACAGATTTTTTCTATGATTCAAATATTCGGGTTAGTCTAGTCTGAAGTAATTCCTATAAAGACCGTGGACAAAAATGATAATCCTACTAATCTATGTCAATAATATAAGTTTTTTTGGAATCTTCACTATTTCTTCAAAAACTTTCTTTAAAATATAATTAGCAAGATAAAAAATTTATATTGATGGAGGAATGGACATGGAAAATAGTAGTGAAAAAGTTTACAGTTTACCAAGAATAGGGGACTCGGCGCCACAGTTTGAAGCAACTACAACACAAGGTACAATCAAATTAGAGGATTATAAAGGTTCTTGGCTGATTTTATTTTCTCATCCAGCGGACTTTACGCCCGTTTGTACAACAGAATTTGTTGCTTTCCAAGGCATTTATCCGCAGTTAAGAGAATTAAATACTGAATTACTTGGTTTGAGTGTGGATAGCTTACCAGCACATATCGCTTGGATTCGTAATATCGAGGAAAAACAAAATGTGAAAATCGAATTCCCTGTAATCGCAGATCTTAGCAAAGACGTAGCAATTAAATACGGAATGATTCATCCAGGAGAGAGTACTACTGAGACGAATCGAGCAGTTTTTGTCATAGATGATAAGCAAGTGATTCGTGCAATCATTTATTATCCATTGACAACTGGCCGTAATATGGATGAGATTCTACGCTTGGTAAAAGCCCTACAAACAACGGAAGTACATAAGGTATCTACTCCTGCTGGATGGGTTCCTGGAGAAAAAGTGGTTGTTCCACCACCTGCTTCCCAACAACTTGCCGAAGAAAGAGTTGCAGATAAAGAACTAGAAGTCGTTGACTGGTACTTTGCAAAGAAAGAATTGGCTAGTACTAAAGAGTAATAGGGGGGTATCTTTCTATGCCATGTGGTAAAGGAAAGACGTCACTGACAGCTACCGAAATTAATATGATTATTGATCTGTTAAAAGAAAAGCCATTAACGGATTTGGAAGTTTCAGAAAAATTGAGCCTTCCATTGTTTAAGACAAGAAGTAAATTGCGCGAGCTGGTCCAGCTAAACTATTTAGAACAAATGAACGAAAAGTATGTTGTAGTAGATTAAGGTATAAGGACATAGGTGATTTTGTTAAACAGAGTCTCTTATTTCTATCTCAGGCTGTCGAAACTATCGACAGCCTGTTTTTTACTAAAGGGATAATTTAAATAATAAAGAAAAAGTATTGTCAAAGGGATACATAATAGTTATATGTTGTTACTTTTATTATGCAGAAAAATGAGCCAACTATTAATTAGTTACTTTTACTTATCTTTGAACAAGATAAAATGATTAAAACCACTGTTGTATGATTTTTCGATAAACGACATCTTACCGTACTTGGGAAGGATTTAGCTGCTGGGCATTTTAGGTATTGTTCGTCTAATTGTGAATCACCGCTTAGCCTACCTCAACTTGAATTGAAAAACTTCATCGTAGTTAAATTTGTTTGGATTCCAATCGTTATGTCGAATTAATTGCTAACAATCCTGGTAAGTGGCCAATTAATGGAACAAAGACCTTCCATCAATCAAATAACGGTCATACGCCTGGTGGGATGAGTACTCAACTTATTTATAATGAATAGAAGTGGTTAAATAGACAAATCTTAATACATGTACGTGAAAAAAGTTAAGGAGTGGAGTGAATCTCATGTTAAAAACAGTAGACGTCGGTTTAATGGCAAACCATTTATCTGTCCACAATTCAGTTATTAAAAAATTAGAGCGATATGCTTCT
>NZ_JAMQKC010000021.1 GCF_028416595.1 Aquibacillus salsiterrae
CGAATTCACCCCTAATTCGGACATGGAAAGGCAAAATCCAGTGAATTGAGTCCGAATTCACCCCTAATTCGGACAGAGAAAGGCGAAATCCAGTGAATTGAGTCCGAATTCACCCTTAATTCGGACATGGAAAGGCAACATCCAGTGAATTGAGTCCGAATTCATCCCTAATTCGGACATGGAAAGGCAAAATCCAGTGAATTGAGTCCGAATTCACCCCTAATTCGGACAGAGAAAGGCGAAATCCAGTGAACTGAGTCCGAATTCACCCTTAATTTGGACAGAGAAAGGCGAAATCCAGTGAATTGAGTCCGAATTCACCCTTAATTCGGACATGGAAAGGCGAAATCCAGTGAACTGAGTCCGAATTCACCCCTAATTCGGACATGGAAAGGCAAAATCCAGTGAACTGAGTCCGAATTCACCCTTAATTTGGACAGAGAAAGGCAAAATCCAGTGAACCGAGTCCGAATTCACCCTTAATACGAACAGCCCCTACCGGGAAAGTGACTTCCCTGCCCGGTGCGGAAATCAACTTAGAAGTAAGTGGTTTTCTTGTTTCGAAGGGGCGACTAGCGCTTTTCTTATTTTACTGCTTTTTCTAGTTTGTGAATCATTTTTAGTGATTGTCCTGTCCCGATAGCAACTGATTCGAGTGGACTCGGTGCTAGGTGGACCGGCACGTATATCTCACTACTTAACCATTCCTGCATCCCTTTGATTAAGGCACCGCCACCTGTAATTGTTACACCGTTATCGACAATGTCCCCACTTAATTCAGGTGGGCAATCCTCTAAAGTAGCATGTACTGTTTCGAGGATAGCTTCTAAAGATTCTCGAATTGCTGCTTGTACTTGTGTAGATGTAACTGTGATTACCTTAGGAAGTCCAGTAACAAGGTCACGGCCTCTAACTTCCATTGATTCTTCCTCGTGCTCGATAAGAGCATAACCTATTTCCATTTTAATGTTTTCAGCCGTTCGCTCTCCTATTAACACGTTGAATTTCTTACGGATATACTGGACAATTGCTTCATCCATCTTATCTCCACCTGTACGGACAGAACGACAGGAGACCACGCCACCAAAGGAAATAATTGCAACTTCACTTGTTCCACCACCAATATCTACAATCACACTGGCGATTGGTTCTTCGACTGGCAAGCCTGCGCCAATAGCTGCTGCAATTGGCTCTTCGATTAAGTGAACCTCTTTTGCACCAAAACTTTTCACTGCGTTATGAATCGCTCTTCTTTCAACGGTTGTGCTTCCGGATGGCGTACATACGACAACTGTAGGCTTTCGAAGTGATGTGCCAAGCTTTTTGCTTACTTTTTTTAAAATTACCTTTAACATTTGGGCAGTAACGTCATAATCAGCAATGACCCCATCTTTCAGTGGGCGAATTGGAACAATATGCCTGGGTGTCTTTCCGACCATTTCTTTAGCTTCCGTACCTACTGCAACCACTTGCTTTGTTTTCGTATCTATTGCAACTACGGAAGGTTCATTGAGAACAATTCCTTTAGCTTTCGTATATACAAGGATATTTGCGGTTCCTAGATCAATTCCGATTTCAGCACTTGCAAACATGTTAGTTCCTCCATCGCTGTAAATTTCTACTTATATTTTTCTCGGTATTGCTTATTTTTATGGGGGTTTTCTCGTTAGTAATAAATGGAAAGGATCTTGTAAAAAAACAGAAGCCTATCAAGCTTCTGTTTCTAATAACATAAAAAAGAGTATGAAGTATTGGATTTGGTTAGTTCTTTTTCTCTTCTAATAGGTTTGCAAGGACGTGTTTTTTATATTTTTCTATTTTACGTCCCTCGTATGTTCGTACACCTAAGCTTTTCAATTCTTCTACGTACCATCCTTTACTACCTACGTGCATTCCTATCATCCTCTCCCTAATATTTCTTACTCCAATGCGATTGTAACACCTATTCTTTTTAGAATAAACCGTGATGCTTATCAAACAATTTGCTATGATAGAAGAAAATCCCTTGCTACTAGACACCTCTGCCTTTTTATCTTATTAAATAAGGGAATTTGTGTGATAATAACAATTGGAGTGAGATTCAAATGAAGTATGCTATTTATGCGTTAAGTGCTGGTAAACCAACTACACATGTGTTAAATGGAAAGGAACTACATACAGGCTTTATCAAGGAACAAATGCAATCAGATTGGCTTTCGAAAACTGGTTTTACTAAAGACGGGCAAGCAGACACGAAAAATCATGGCGGGGAAGATAAAGCGTTATTAATGTATCCGTTTGACCATTATCACTATTGGGAGACGAGGTTCAAACAACCATTTAAGGTACCATCGTTTGGTGAAAATATTACTATTAGTGGACTAACTGAAAAGGATGTATGTATAGGAGATATCTATAAATTAGGCCATGCAACGATTCAAGTGTCCCAACCAAGGCAGCCCTGTTACAAGATAGCTGACGTTCATTCCATTAAAAATATACCAGCCGTAGTAACAGAGACAGGCTATACTGGTTATTACTTTCGCGTGCTAGAAGAGGGGAATGTGACAAATAGCGATCAGCTACAATTAATTGACCAAAAAAAACAGCAAGTGAGCATTGCCTTTATCCACCGCATTCTGTTTCATGACCGTAACAATGCAAAGGGAATCGAGGTAATTCTAAACGTAGATGAGCTAGCGTCTTCTTTACGTGAATCACTAACGAAAAAATTGGCAACACTTACAGGAAATAATGGGTAACATAAATTCGGTTAATCCTGATACACAGCTTTTAAATAGTTAGGAGGGTAGGTATGGATTTTTTTTCGATAATGGCTGAGGAAAAGATTAAACAGGCAATCAAAGACGGACAGTTGGATAATTTACCGGGGAAAGGTAAGCCGCTGAAATTGGAGAACTTAGACCATGTCCCCGAAGAGTTAAGAGCAAGTTATCACATGATGAAAAATACAGGCTATTTACCAGAAGAAGTAAAGGTAAACAAAGAATTAGTTACGTTAAGAAAACTGTTAAAAGCTGCTAAAAATGATAGTGAGAAAGCAGACATAAATAAACGGATAACTGAAAAAGAAATACAATATGAACTGATGCTCAAAAAAAGAAAATTAAGTGGGTCTTCTGTTTTTAAAAAATACAGTACGAAAATATCTAATAAATTATTTGGAATTTAATAGCCCCACTTATCCAACTTTATCGATTCTGGAATGGATAAATGTTTAAACTGCGGCGCGTATTTCATTGCGTACAATATAATTTGGTTGTAGGTTGTAGGTGCAATATCTTTTTTTGTCGGGGAATGGATCTCAACTGTACCTTCATCAATTATTTTTATGAGTGCCCCGCCCCGGACATATAAGGTAACATAGAGAAATGGCTGAACAAGTTTATGTTTAGCAAGAAACGCTTTAGGGAATTCTGCTGTAATTAACAGGCGGTCTTCAATTTGTTTCACAGAAAGTTGACTGTAAAATTGGAGATTTTTAATTTCGTTTAAAACCAATGATATCAAGCTCCTTTACTACTATAATGGGTACAACGTTTTGCTACAGACTAGTATATCATTTCGGGAATAAGGGATATATACCTTTTACTTAAATTTTATAAAAGAACTAACGTGGTTGGTAAGATGAGCTAAGGCCAAGATGAAGGGGTGTCGATTTGGCCAATGCGAGAACAAAAAGAGGTGATTTTGTTCGAAATTTCTTTTATAAAAGGTATTATAATATACATAGCAGCGACTTAATGTCTATTAAAATAAGTTTTGTATAATAATTTAATAAAATAATATAAGGTGGTTAAGTAGTGATTAAGATATTGTTTGTATGTTTAGGAAATATTTGTAGGTCACCAATGGCAGAGGCAGTATTCCGTGATTTAATTCAAAAAGAAGGGCTTGAAGATAAATTTCAAGTAGATTCTGCTGGAATTGGACATTGGCATATTGGCAATCCCCCACATCAAGGAACAAGAGATATTTTGGACCGATTATCTATTTCTTATCAGGGCATGAAAGCACGACAGGTTTCTAACACCGATTTTTTGGATTTTGATTATATTATTGCAATGGATGAAAAAAATGTAGAGGATTTAAAAGAAATTGGTGAAAGTGAACAGGTGACAGTTGCTCGTTTGCTGGATTTTGTTCCAGGAATAGTCGATAAAAATGTACCAGACCCCTACTTCACCAAAAATTTTGAGTACACGTATGAACTTGTGTTGCAAGGCTGTCAACAATTACTCGAACGAATTAAATCAGAACACCAATTATCGTAGGAGTGAGTAAAGATGAAAAATAAAAAAGTAGTGAAATCGATGCTGATAGGTGCAGTTGTTGGAGGCATTGTTGCAATGATTGACCGCCAAACAAGAACCGAATTAATCGATAACGTAAAGGCATCTTATTCAGGAACAAAATATTACATAGAGCATCCGTCTACAGCTGTTAGGCGTTTTAGACAAGGATATGACGATTTTGCCAATTATTTATCGGTTGGGGTCAATTCGACGATTAAGATGTTAACCCAAATCGAAGAAACACTTGATGCCCTAGAAAAGAAGAATGAGAACTAAGCTTAGGTAATCAAATAGGAGGGGAATTTGTTGGTACAACTCTTTACCTTGTTAAAAAAACTTGTAAAACGAGTGATGCGTGACGATGTTTTTGGATTAGCAGCACAATTGGCCTACTTTTTTTTGTTATCACTCTTTCCCTTCCTTTTATTCTTAGTAACGTTAGTTGGATTTTTGCCAATTCCAGAATTACATGTGATTCAATTTATTTCAGACTATGCACCAGAAGAAACAGTTAAGTTATTAAGGGAAAATATCACGGAAGTATCGCGAGACAAAAATGGTGGATTATTATCGATTGGGATTATTGGTACATTATGGTCCGCATCAAACGGGATAAATGCAATTATGCGTTCGCTTAACCATGCCTACGAGGTGGAGGAAAATCGGTCGTTTATCGTATCGAGATTTATTGCAATTATTCTCACAATTGCGATGCTATTTGTCATTGTTATCGCTTTTTTATTACCGATTTTTGGTAAAGCCATAGGTGTATTTTTGTTTTCTTTTGTTGGTTTATCTGCTGGTTTCGTTCAAGCATGGAATACACTTAGATGGGTAATTTCATCAATTGTTTTTTTTATTGTTCTTTTATCATTATATATTTTAGCCCCGAATAAACGTGTCCATATCAAAGATGTAACTGTTGGGGCAGCTTTTGCAACTATCGGCTGGCAAGCTGTATCGTTAATATTTTCCTATTATGTGAATACGATTAGTAACTATTCTGCTACGTATGGCAGTTTAGGTGGGGTTATTGTATTAATGATCTGGTTTTATATTACAGGTATCATTCTCATTATTGGCGGAGAAATTAATGCACTATTGAAACAGATAAGAGATAAGAAAGTAAAAAAGGTTACATGAGCAAAGAACTTGTCTTACGCTTTTCAGGGGTGGGCAAGGCGCTTGCGCTTTTGTTCCCAATATAGGGAGTAATTTACTTTTTCGTAATTGAATAACTTTCCTGCGTCCCGAAAATAATAAAAAAAAATTTAGAAAGGATGGGACGCATGAAAAAGATATTTTTATTTGCGATTGTTGCATTGTTCACTATCATTGCTCCTTTCTCAATAAATGGTGAAGAAAAAAAGCAAGAGAAGAATGACGAAAAAGACAAAATCCCAAGTCATGTTTTAAACATTTCAAAAGAAAACACGTATCCAAACTCTACGAAGGATGAAGTTGTGCTTGAGCCAAGTGATTTAGTAGAAGAATTAATAGCTGAATCAGAGGTGGAAATTGAAAATCCAGACCTGATAAAAATGTTGAATGAAACATCTTTACGTCCATCACCAATCGCGTTTGGGTATAGAGGAATGGTGTATTTAGGGCATTGGCCATTAAATTACAAATCGAAGGAAACAAATATTAACTGGGAATACCAAAAAATTAATACGAATGAGCTTAATAACTTAGGTGGCAAAAGTCAAAAATCAATGAGCTACAACCAAAAACAAGAAAAGCATGTTAAAGGTGGATTAACGGCTAAGATTACAAAGCCTGATCAAGTGAAGAAAATGTTGATTTTAAACGCAAAGGAACAAACCGATTTACCACTATCGTTTCATACTGTCGTTGGACAAGGAACGAAAAAGGATAACTCCTATGGTATTCCAGCCAAAAAGATTGGCACGTTAAACGCTTTTGCTCCAGCGGTAAGTGAAAAAGGTCAAGTAACCTTTGGTGAGGTATACTTAGAACTAAAAGGTTCTGAGAAAAAACTTGTTGTCAAAAACGTAACTCGTCAAGGTATTGGTGCTTGGATCCCCATTCAAGACCATGTATCCTTTTCCTTTCAATTGAAATAAATAAAGTAGGAGGATGGTTTCCGAAATGACTGTTCAGAAGCCATCCTTTCCTTATTTATTATTTGAAGAGTTGATTAGCTCTTGTGTCGATATATTGTTCGGCAAGTCGTACACCAGATTCATAAAGTGTTTTTGCTATCCAATATTCTGCTTGTTTCTTTGCAGTAAAATACTGTTCAGGTTTTACAAGTGCTGTAATCGTATATTGATATCCACGATAGTCATCATTTATTGACGTAAGACCATACATGGTAAATGGTTCAAGTGAAATGCCCCTTTCGTCTTTTAATAAAAAATAATCGAGTTCTTCATTTAGACGGGCACAAATTTGCTCGAGTAAATAGATTATTTTTTCTGGGTCTTCATAAAAACTGACAGTGAGTTGGGTAATGACTCGCATTTTTTCTTTGTTGTAATTTTCTATCGTATTCACTTTAGCATGACTAATTGAGAGCAGACTTCCAGACCATTTTCGAATCCGAAGAAAACGGAGGCTGATATTTTCAACGACACCCTCATGTTTGCTGTTGATTCGAATATAGTCACCTTGTTTCAATTGTTTTTCATAAAGAATGAAAAGACCTGTAATTAAATCTTGAATGATGCTCCGAGCACTAAAGCCAATCAGGATTCCGATTACACCTGCACCTGCTAACAGATTTCCAAATTCAACACCAAACACCGTCAAAGAATAGGCGATAAAGCCAATGGTTGTGCTATATTTAAAAAGTGATATTAGAATTGATTCGAGCGTATTTTCGTTTTTGTCTTTTAAAAGGTGTGTGTGGTTGAAAAAAAGAAGTATCACACGCTTTAACAAAAAGTATGTGATCAAAGCAAGGGCAGCTGCAAATAATAATTTCAAAAAATAAGTGTCATCAATTATATTAAAGAGTTGATTCATATCAGAAAGCTCCCATTCCTTTAAAAGAATACAATTCCACCTATCATTAATGTATGCAAAGTAAGGCTGCCTGTAATAATGGATGTAACTAGACATCGGCAATTACTTTTTATTACACTTACAACTGGCTTAACCTAAAGATCGCAAAAGAGTTAATTAGGAGTGGAAAAAATGGAACAAAAAGCTAAAGTGGAACAACTGAAGGAACAGTTACAAGGGTTTTTGTTACGCTTGGATTCCCTTGATCCGGCAAAAATGTCGATTGACGACATTGATCAGCTAATTCGCATCATTGAAAGAATGGAACAGGATCTTCATTAATTGGTATGAAACAAGCCTATACCTCATACCATATAAAGAGCAAAGTCCCCACTTTTGTCTCTCGGTCACTTAATATATATAGGTAGCATGTCATTTGAACCGGTGCTGTTTAACCGGTTACTTTTTTTGTCCAAATACATATCTGTTCTAACAAGGTTTTCCTTGTATAGAAACTGTTTTTCACCCGCAAAATAAGAAAAAAAGAAGTGGGTGATAAACGTTGAAAAAAATATTT
This sequence comes from Aquibacillus salsiterrae, assembly GCF_028416595.1. Lineage (GTDB taxonomy): Bacteria > Bacillota > Bacilli > Bacillales > Amphibacillaceae > Aquibacillus_A > Aquibacillus_A salsiterrae. The sequence goes on from NZ_JAMQKC010000021.1 coordinate 7,843, forward strand.
CTCTTTATTATATGTTTGATGCTGTTACCAATGTCCATTCAAGCGAAGAGCTATGGCTGGGGCTTTAAGAAAAACACAAACCATCAACCACCAGACGTTGGTGTTTATAAAAATATACTAGATGACCTAGGTGGGTATTACCTAGATAATTCAGGGGATAAGGTAGTTTATTTAACGTTTGACAATGGGTATGAAGAAGGGTATACAGGAAAAGTATTAGACGTTCTCAAGGAAAAAAAGGTACCAGCTACATTTTTTGTTACCGGTCATTATGTAGAAGACCAAGAACAATTAGTTAAACGAATGGTTAACGAAGGGCATATTGTTGGTAACCATTCGTACCATCACCCAGATTTTACGAAGCTGTCTAAAGCAAAGATGAAGGAAGAATTAGAGTCACTTGAGGAAGCAGTGGCGAAAATAACAGATCAAAAAGAAATGCAATATGTAAGGCCACCGCGAGGAACATTTAATAAACAGTCTATCCAATGGGCAAATGAACTTGGCTATACCCACGTTTTCTGGTCTTTAGCGTTTGTTGATTGGAATACAGATTCACAAAAAGGTTGGAAAAAGGCATATCAGCAAGTAATGGATCAAATACATCCTGGTGCTGTCATATTACTCCATACAGTATCAAAAGATAATGCTGAGGCGCTGGCGTATATGATTGATGATCTTCGTAAACAAGGGTATTCTTTCCGAAGCTTGGATGACCTAGTGATGAAGGATATTTTGCCTGAACCAATAATAGGTTTTTAATTTTATAATTGGTGACAAAAAACGCTTGGATACACATCCAAGCGTTTTTTACAAAGAATAGGAAAGGAAAAATCCAAACACGTCTATATTTTCTTAATAGATAAGAAAGGAGTGATGAAAAATGTGGAAAGAAGTAGTCCAAACGAGCTTTAGTTATGATTTTGATTATGTTTTAAAACGATTGGCGATGGATCCGTTAAACAAGCTTGATTTAGCCAACAAAAAAATACATGTTCCGTTAACTATGGACGGAAAGAAAACGGTGGCAGAGGTACAAGCAGTTGGAAGTACACGGCAACCAGTTTTTGAAATTATCGGTGCTGACGAAGAAGACAAACAACTAACATTGGAAAGGGTTTCTGATTTGTTTCAGTGGGCTAAAGACCTTGACATAATTGGAAAGCACTTGAGCGGAACTAATTTAGATTCCTTAGTAGAGCATTATCCAGGGACACCGATAGTAAAGGACTTTGATTTGTTTTGGTCACTCGTCAAAACAATCATTCATCAACAACTGAACATGAAGTTTGCCCATACATTAAGTGCCAGGTTTGTACAAACATATGGAGAACAACATCACGGTGTTTGGTTCTATCCTAGCCCTGACGTTGTTGCGAATATTTCTTATTCAGAATTACGGGAACTGCAATTTAGTCAGCGGAAAGCAGAATATGTGATTGACACATCTAGGCTTATTGCAAGTGGCCAACTGGACCTAGGTGAACTTAGTCAAGATTCAGATGAAGAAGTATTACATAAATTGACCCGAATACGAGGAATCGGCAAATGGACGGCAGAAGGCTGGTTATTGTTTGGGAATGGGCGTAATAACTTTTTGCCGAAAACAGATATAGGAATTCAAAACGCATTGAAACGCTATTTTCAGCTAGAAAAGAAACCTTCACTAGAGGAAATAACAGACTGGAGCAAGGATTGGCACCCGTATCGAAGCTATGCGACGATGACACTTTGGCGAAGTATTGAATAATTTATCATTCGCTATTTCCCGGGAAATAGTGACACATTTTGCTAGCATTTCCTAAAGTTGAAAAAAATAATGTCGTAATCTAATTCCTCGCAGGGGCTAATGCTTAACTAGGCTTCTAAAAGTTGATATAATAACAAGTATTAGAATCTACTACTAAAACTGAGGGGCGATAGTGTGTTAAAAGAGGACTTAATTGCGCCAGAAGATTATAATATCGCAATGGAAATGGAGCAATATGCAGATAATCCTGATCGAAAAGCATTAATTTGGCATGATGAAGCAGGAAACGTCAAAGAAATCACCTATCAAAAACTAATTAGCAACGCAAATCAGGTGGGGAATGCGTTTTTAGCAAGTGGTTTGAAAAAAGGTGATAAGCTACTAGTCATGATTCCTCGGTTAATCGAGTCCTATGAAGTGTACCTTGCAGCACTTAAAACAGGAATCATTTTAATTCCAAGCTCTGAAATGCTGCGCACGAAGGATTTGCAGTACCGGATTTCTCATGGTGAGGTAAGTGGGATTGTTTGTTATCATCCGTTTGCGAATCAATTTAATGAAATAGAAGAACTAGAAGAGTTAAAAAAGTTTAGCATTGGTGAGGAAGTTGCGGGTTGGTCCTATTTAGATAAATTAAAAGAAGAGGCATCTGATGAATTAGCCATTGTTGAAACAAAAAGGGATGATATTGCATTTTTACCATATACTTCCGGAACAACAGGTCATCCTAAAGGTGTTGTTCATACCCATGCATGGGGCTATGCCCATTTACGGACTGCACCGAAAAATTGGTTGAGTGTCAATGAAGGTGATATAGTGTGGGCAACTGCAGCACCTGGTTGGCAAAAATGGGTATGGAGTCCGCTATTATCTGTTTTAGGCTCCGGCGCAACAGGGTTTGTGTATAACGGGAAATTTAATCCAAAAAAATATCTACAGTTGTTACAAGACTATTCCATTAATGTTCTTTGCTGTACACCAACGGAATATCGGTTAATGGCTAAAGTAGATAACCTATCTGACTACAAATTGCCAAATCTGCATAGTGCGGTCTCGGCGGGTGAACCACTTAACCGTGAAGTAATTGATACGTTTCAGCACTATTTTAATGTTACGGTCAGAGATGGATATGGTCAGACAGAAAACACATTATTACTTGGGTTTTTAAAAGGGATGAAGGTGAAACCCGGTTCAATGGGAAAACCAACACCAGGTAATGATGTTCAATTAATTGATGAGGACTGTAATCCTGTACCTGTTGGACAAGTAGGTGATATTGCAATACCACTTGATACACCTGCCTTGTTTAAAGAATATTACAAAGATTTGGAACGTACGTTGAAGTCGCAACGCGGTAACTTTTACGTAACAGGAGACCAAGCTTCGATGGATGAAGAGGGTTATTTTTGGTTTGAAGGACGAAGTGATGATATTATTGTTAGCTCTGGTTATACAATTGGACCGTTTGAGGTTGAGGATGCATTAGTCAAGCACCGTGCCGTTAAAGAATGCGCCGTTGTTGCTAGTCCTGATGAAGTTCGCGGTAATGTTGTCAAAGCATTTATCGTTCTTCAAGACAATGTAAAAGCGGACGATAGTTTAGTTCAAGAGTTACAAGACCACGTGAAGCAGATGACAGCACCGTATAAATACCCAAGGAAAATTGAGTTCATTGATGAGTTACCGAAAACATCGTCTGGTAAAATTCGCCGAATCGAATTAAGAAAAAAAGAACAGTATGCAAATAGTTAGTAAGAAAATTTAACGACATCTCCCTGTTTTGTGTGTGAATGTGATAATATGTACGTAAAAGAAATGCGAACAGGGGGACGGGTTCGTGGTTAAACAAATAACTTGGTTGATATTAATTGTGTTAGGTTTATTATTAATCCCAGTGGAAGCAATAAGTATGGAAAGACTACCATTCCTTGATTAAATCAGGGGTGGTAGTTTTTTCGTTAGGCTGTTTTCGTAGAGGTAGGGGGGCATAAGTCAATCCTAGGTAAACCGGTAGTTAAAGAACGATATTAACGCCCGACCGAGCCCTACCAGCGGTCAAACGGTAGTCAATTGTGCTCCACTTCTTAGCCTTCCTTAGTCTAACCAAGACGCTTGCGCTTTTCTACGAGGCTTATCTAACGCTTGTCGGGGGTGAAACAGGCGCGTCTTTCGCTTTTTTTATAAAAATTCTAATTTAATACTTGAAAGTCAAAAAAGGTCAAAGTATAATAGAAACAAGGAAAGGTCAAATATAGTCAAAGTCAAAGTTGGCCATTCGATTAATGATAACCAATTGAAGGAGGAAGTCTACTATGCAATGTCAACATTGTGGAGATCGTAAAGCTAATATTAATATTTCCCTTCGATTTAATGATCAAACCCAACAATTACATGTATGTGATATTTGTTATAAAGAAATACAAAATCAGATAAAAAATCCAAGTGGTTTCTCCTCAGGACAAGGACCAATTGATTTTAATGGCTTCTTCAGTGGGGCAGACAAAAAGCAAGGGTTTCAACAAGCAAGCGGACATAAACAAGCTGGAAGAGGTGGCTTGTTGGACGGGCTTGGTCGCAATTTGACCCATGCTGCACGAGCTGGATTAATTGATCCTGTAATTGGACGTGAGCAAGAAGTGAAACGTGTAATTGAGATTTTAAATAGAAGGAATAAAAATAACCCTGTTTTAATTGGGGAGCCTGGTGTAGGTAAAACTGCCATTGCAGAAGGTCTTGCATTGAAAATAGTTGAGGGTAACGTGCCATCAAAATTACTTAACAAAGAAATATATATTCTTGATGTCGCATCCCTAGTCGCCAATACGGGTATGAGAGGTCAATTTGAGGAACGAATGAAACAACTAGTTTCTGAATTACAGGAGCGAAACAACGTTATTTTGTTTGTCGATGAAATCCATCTTTTAGTTGGGGCAGGAACAGCAGAAGGCTCACAGATGGATGCCGGAAATATCCTCAAACCTGCACTAGCACGAGGCGAACTGCAACTCGTAGGTGCTACAACAGTAAAAGAATATCGTCAAATTGAGAAAGATGCTGCGCTTGAGCGCCGCTTTCAACCAATAATGGTCAAAGAACCAACAACAGAAGAAGCAGTATTCATTTTACAAGGAATTCAAGATAAATATGAAGCATACCACCATGTCCAATATAACGATGAGGCGATTCGAGCAGCAGTAACATTATCTCATCGCTACTTGCAGGACAGATTTTTACCTGATAAAGCAATTGATTTAATAGATGAAGCTGGTTCAAGATTAAATTTAGCTAACTCAGATTCAGACACAGAATCTATCCAAAAGCGACTAGATGAGATTAATAAAGAAAAGCAAGAGGCCGCGGAGAAAGAAGATTACGAACGAGCTGCAAATCTAAGGCATCAAGAGTTAATGCTTGAGAAAAAGTTAAACGAAACGAAGGAGCAACCGCGAGCTTCTGTTACAGTCGAGGACATCGAGTTAATTATTGAAGAGAAGACCGGTATCCCGGTTCGGAAAATTCAGGCGGATGAACAAGCTAAAATGAAGAATTTACGTGCAAACCTAAGCGCTAAAGTAATCGGCCAGGATATAGCAGTTGAGAAAGTTGCAAAAGCAGTTCGTCGTAGCCGTGCTGGACTTAAGTCAAAGCACCGTCCGATTGGCTCTTTCCTGTTCGTTGGACCAACAGGTGTCGGTAAAACAGAATTAACAAAAGCTTTAGCTGAAGAACTATTCGGTACAAGAGAATCGTTAATTAGACTTGATATGAGTGAGTATATGGAAAAACACTCAGTTTCAAAAATCATTGGATCGCCTCCAGGCTACGTTGGCCATGAGGAAGCAGGTCAGTTAACGGAGAAAGTTCGTCGAAATCCGTATAGCTTAATTTTGCTCGATGAAATTGAAAAGGCACATCCGGACGTTCAAAACATGTTCTTGCAAATTATGGAGGATGGGCATTTAACAGACTCTCATGGACGTACCGTTAGTTTTAAAGAAACAGTCATCATCATGACGTCAAATGCTGGTACCGGAACAAAACAGATTACTGTCGGATTTAACAAGGCAAATAATGAAGCAGTTTCTACGCTAGAAACATTAAGTGACTATTTTAAACCAGAATTCCTAAACCGGTTGGATGCAATTATTCCGTTTAACCAATTGACGCAAGCGGATCTAATTAAAATTGTTGATTTGATGTTAGAAGAATTAAGTGAAAACTTAGAAGAAGAAGGATATAGCATTTCTGTTTCAGAGGAAGTAAAACAATATTTAGCTGATAAGGGTTATGATCCACGCTTTGGTGCACGTCCATTACGTCGTGTTATCCAAGACCAAGTCGAGGATAAAATTACTGATTTTATTTTGGAAGAAGAACAGGGTAACGAGTTAACTGTTCAATTTGTCGATAACGAAATTACAATAGAAAAAGCATAAAGGAATTGGGGTAGGCTTTGTGAAAAAGGCCTATCCCTTTCGTTTGTACATAATTCCCCGTTATGTTGAAAAAAATAAGAAAGGCTTAATTACTCTTTGTGAAAAAAGGGGATGTGGTCGTGAAAAGAGTTATCCTACTTATATGTTCACTATTTGTCGTTATTTTACCAAATCAACTTGTTCAAGCCGATAAAATGGGCAAACTTGATAGTAATGCACCTCATATGAAAGTCCACTTTATTGACGTCGGTCAAGGCGATAGTATATTAATCGAACTACCCAATCGTAAAACGGTGTTAATCGACGGTGGGCCACCAAAAGCAGGAAGAAAAGTAGTTGACTATTTAAAAAAAGAAAACATAAAACAGTTAGACCTAATTGTGGCCACCCACCCAGACATTGATCATATAGGAGGATTGATTCCTGTACTAGCAACATTTGAAGTGAACAAATTGGTTGATAGTGGTAAATTATATTATACCAATACTTATTTAGATTATTTAAAGGTAATTGAACAACATAATATTCCAGTTACTATTGCAAAATCAAATGAGACGATAAAACTAGCTGAAAATATTCGCTTAAAGATGTTGAACCATACAAGCAACTTTTCATCAAATAATGAAGCATCCATTTCACTAGCATTACGTTATAAAGACATGGATTTTCTTTTCATGGGCGATGTCGAACAAAAACAGGAAAAAGCTATCGCTGATTTATACAATGTAGAAGCAGAATTTCTAAAAGTAGCCCACCATGGTTCTGCAACGTCTAGTTCCTATCAATTTTTACAAGAAGTCAGACCAGAACGGGCCATTTTATCATACGCCAAGGACAATCCCTATGGCCATCCTGTGCGTGACGTTGTCGACCGATTACTTGAAGTAGGCACGACGATTTACTCTACAGCTAAACTGGGGAACATTGTCGTTACAACAGATGGTGAAGCATACATGATTGAAACAACAGGCAGGGACCGACTAATTTATAATATTAGTTGAAAACTTGAGGGAGGAATAATTATGCAAGCAGAATTGGAAAGTGAGTACGCGGAGATTAGTTGTCGTAATGAGTATGATCCTTTACAACGTGTCGTCGTATGTTCACCCAAATATATGGAAATAAAGAAAATTATTAACGAAACACAGAAGCTTTATAAAGAAGAAAACATTGATGTGGATATAGCAATGGATCAACACCGAGAATTTGTTCAAGTATTGAAAGATCATCAAATAGACGTAATCGAGTTAACCCCAGAGCCCAAATTTCATGAGCAAGTATTTACGAGAGATATTGGGTATGTCATTGGTCCCGAGCTTATCGTGTCACAGATGGGGCAAGCGGTTAGAATTCACGAGGTAGATGTATTAAAGCGGGCGTTGGATGATCGTAGTATATCCTACCTGCAGTTTGAACAAAAATCGATGGAAGGCGGCGATGTCATTATTGATGGTGACAAGGTCTGGGTAGGGATTAGTGACCGAACCACTTATCAAGCAGTCGAAGCACTACAAGAGCTGCTACCGTCCCATCAGGTTACTGCTGTTCCGATTGAAAAACGAATCCTTCACTTAGACTGTGCTTTTAATATTGTTGGTAGAGAAACAGCACTTATCTATCCGGAGGCCTTTGAGCAAAAGGAATATCAGCTTTTGGCAAGTCATTATCATTTGATTGAGATTCCAAAAGAAGAGGAACTGACACTAGGTACAAATGTTTTGGCAATCGGTAATAATAAAATCATAAGCATGCCGCAAAACAAACAAGTCAATCAACAGCTGCGTGAGAAGGGCTATACGGTTATTGAAGTTGATTTTTCCGAAATTATTAAATCAGGTGGCTCGTTCAGGTGCTGCTCATTGCCTCTTTTACGAAGGTAGCTAATGAATACCTCCTCATAAAAAATTGGCCAGTGACACAAGCTAATGAAGAGGAGGTTTAATATGGCTGATTGGATTCAAGCAATTATCTACTTATTAGTTGCGATTCTATTGTTAAGATTCGCTGGTAAACGAACGATATCACAAGCAACGCCAAGTGAAGTTGTAATAATGATTGGGCTAGGGACAGTGTTAGTTCACCCGCTCAAATCAGAATACACTTGGCTAAGCGTTTATCATGGTGGCCTAATTGTTGGCGGAGTCATTATCATTTCGCTATTGCAAATGGCCTTCCCATCGTTCAAGCGATTTGTGATGGGCGAACCAATTTTGCTTGTCAAAAATGGAGAGATCATATCAAAAAATTTAAAACGAGCAAGAGTGCCGGAAGACGAGTTGAAAATGAAACTTAGGATGAAAAAAATAAATGATATAACTATGCTTAAGTCGGTAACTTTAGAGGTCAGTGGGAACCTTGGTATTGAAATTGAAGAGAAACATTCCTACGCAACCAAAAAGGATATTGCTGATTTGAAAAAGGCGATTGAAATGATTGGAAACAAAGTCGGAACGCCAGTCGTCATCTATAATCCATCAACGAATCAAGACCAAAACCTATTCCGCCAAGTCGAAGAAATCCAAGAGAAAGACCCTATCCAATAATCGGGCGGTGCATTGTCACCACCCGATTATTGGCTTAACTAGAGACTACTTAAGCCTTGGTACCTGTGCTTTTCTTGCTTATATTCTTAAAAAAGGCTCTTGCTTGAGTAAACGTTTGTAGTATATAATTAACTCTGTTGAAATTGAATAAGGGGCATTAGCTCAGCTGGGAGAGCGCTTCGCTGGCAGCGAAGAGGTCAGCGGTTCGAGCCCGCTATGCTCCATCTAACGACACTTTTTCTCGTTTAAGCGAGGGTGGGTGTCGTTTTTGCTTTTAATGGATTGTTCAGCGGACATTCGTTCCGTTATTTCTTCATAAATGCCTGATTTAAGAGGTTATACGGACATTTTTTCCGTTATTTATGAGGAATTCGCTAAAAACAATCATATTTTAGATGAATAGCGGAATAAATGTCCACTAATCCTTGAAAATGAAGCAATATCTTAAAAATAAGTGATTAAATGTCCGGTGACTTACCTTAGACTATACTTGCGTACTCGTTCATTGCCACTCTCTTCTTTTAGGAACTGGGAATCAACCATTTTATGTAAAAGGCGTCTAGCTTGGCGGTCGCTTACATTGAGGTGATCAGCCACTTCACGAGGTGTAATTGGACGTAGTAAACGTCGAGCAAAACGAATAATCTCTGTTTCGACCCATGTTAAGCAGGAAGGCGCTGGACCGGAAATGAATTTGCCGATAAAAGCAAGAATAAGCTGCTGACATTGTTTGGGTTCGTCTTTAATGGATAAATAAGCGATAGGTAATAAAGTCCAACCATCAAGAGCCAATAAAGAATGCCTCCAGCATAAGTCCTTAAACCTTCTGACATCAAGATCTCTAGCATGAGGTCCGTACCCTTGTATTTCTATACCTCCTTTGGCACCTCCAGGCATATAGGCAAGATCGAGATAGCGATAACCATTATTAAAATCACGAACCTCCCATTCCGGGTACAAATGATCAAAATTTCCTACGGTGGGAAACCATATGAGACGAAGGAATTCAATCGTTCCATGTCCCAATCCTTTCTCCAATATTTCTCGTCTCCTATGATTAGTCTCTGCAGAAATATTTTTTTGAAGCCAGTCGTTAAAAGCTTGTTCAAATTGTGGAATGGTAAGCACGTCCTTTTTAAAGTGGATTTAAGTGACTCGAAAAGTAAAGTGGGAGGTGATAGAATTCTGAAGCTTCTGAGGTAATAGAAATGGTAAGGGAAGTGAAAATCTATTATTTCCTTTAGACATTTGTATTTTAACTTATGTGCTGATATTTAGCTATTAAAAGTTAGCGTATTCACTTACTATTTGACGATGATTGTTTTTTAAATAAAGCATTTAGCCCCAAAGTAAAGTGAGGTTGCGTTTTTTTTATTTAAATCATAAAAAGGTGAAGTTCTTTATATTGTAACATAGATTGTAGTACAATAAGGATATCATGAGTATCAAATAATACTACGGGGAGTGCGTGAATATTGAATATTAAACCTTCTGCAGTAATCAGGAAAAATTATAATCAAATATCACAAATGTGTAAAGAAACAGGAGAACCAGTCTATCTTACTAGAAATGGGGAGGGTGATTTAGTTGTGATGGATATTGAAGCATTTGTAAGACGTGAAAGTATGCTCAGATTAAGGGAAAACTTGGTGGCAACTGAAGAAGATAGGTTAAACGGAAAACAAGGTAATTCCATTGATGATGTAGCATCCATGATGAAGAATGCTATAAAAGAGGTTATGAATGGAAAAAGCAGATAAAAGATATACAGTAATTATTTCGGATAAAGCTACTGAAATGCTCGTATCTCATACTAGGTTTTTGACTAATGTAAGTAATGAAGGTGCAGAAAAACTTATTGAAGATTTTACAGTTTCAGCTAAATCCTTAGAATCCATCCCAGAACGGAACCCATTGCTTTCTGACCCCTCTATACCAAGTAATAGATACCGGAAGTTATTATTCGGAAAACGTTATCTTATGGTTTATCAAATAAAGAACAGCCATGTATATGTTGATTATATTGTAGATTGTAGGCAGGATTATCAGTGGCTTTTGTAGCTTGTTCGAATTAGGGCAGTGCAAGTAACAAAAGCGGTAGAGCGCTTCGCTGGCAGTGTAGAGGTCAGCGGTTCGAGCCCGCTATGCTCCATCTCCATCGATTTAAAAGACGTAGCCACAATTGGTTGCGTTTTTTCTTTATAATAGAAAGTTTTGTGCTGCATGACATAAATTAGGAGTTGATTTCAATTCCTGAAATTCGACCAATAAACGACTTAAGGAACATTAATGAGATTTCCGATCTCTTCCATAAAAGTGGAGAATCGATTTATATAACGAAAAATGGTTATGGCCTTTGGTTGTGATGAGTATCGATACATATGAAAAAAACTTGCCAAACTAGATATGTATGAAAAGCTTGCAAAGGCAGAAAAACAGTTAGAAAATGATGAAGATTTATTAGAGGCAGAATAATTGTTCAAAGGGTTAAGGAAGAAATACGGAAAAACCAACCTCAATATACCATCCTAATAATTTGTGATACGATAAATAAATATCAATATAAATAGAAAGGAGTTTTCACTATGGCTATGAACCTATTAAAAGATAACGTGCATCCTGCAAGTGATCCGTGGGAAGCGTATCGGGACATTGAAGTACATGGTAAGATGGTGTTATCAAGTGTCGAATTCACTACGACAACGTTATGCAACATGCGTTGTGCACATTGTGCGGTTGGTTACGATTTACAAGCGGTTGACCCAGATGCATTGCCGCTTGATATTCTTATACAACGGTTAGATGAAGTGGAACATTTACGAACAATTAGTATTACCGGCGGCGAACCTATGATGTCAAAAAAATCCGTTCGTAATTACGTGCTTCCTTTATTAAAATATGCCCATGCACGAGGGGTTAAAACCCAAATGAATTCAAACTTGACCCTTCCGTATCAGCGGTATGAAGAAATTGTTCCCTACTTGGACGTTTTGCATATTTCTCATAATTGGGGACGTGTTGAGGAGTTTGTAGAAACTGGCTTTGCTAGAATGGAGCGGAAACCGTCCGTTGAAAATCGAGAAAAATATTTTTACCGGATGGTTGAGAACGCAAAGCGCTTGTCGAGAGCGGGGGTAATGGTTTCGGCTGAAACGATGTTAAATAAGCGTACGTTTCCATACTTAGAAGAAATCCATGACCACGTGCTAGCTATGGGCTGTACTCGACATGAAATACACCCGATGTACCCGGTTGATTTTGCTAGTAACTTAGAAACACTAGAGCTAGATGAAATAAAAGAGGCGATTCACCGGCTCCTTGATCATCGAGACGAAAATGTTTGGATGCTATTTGGTACATTACCGTTTTATCCGTGTAACAATAAAGAAGATGACCTCGCTTTACTTGAACGTTTGTACAAAAGTAAAAATGTTACGGTTAGGAATGATCCAGATGGTCGCTCGCGCTTAAATGTTAATATTTTCACTGGAGAAGTTATTGTTACCGATTTCGGTGATGTTCCTTCCCTAGGAAATATTAAGGACACCATGTTAACAGATGCTTATGACCGTTGGATAGATTCAAAGGTTGCAAACGAGCTCAAATGTCATTGCCCAAAAGTCCAATGCTTAGGACCAAATATCTTAGTTAAAAATACATATTATAACGGAATTGATTTTAGGCAACGGGAAGCAAGAATTAGTAGATAAAAGAGACAAGGTATATATGTGCGCAAGTGGATAACCGCTTGCGTTGTTTTTTGAAAGCTAAGAAAGTATAAAAAAATCCAAGGCTGTGTGCAAGGCGCCCTGTGCTTTTCTTGCTCTTATATTCCATTATTTTACATTTGGTTAGGTAAAAATACGCAGGAAAATTATAATAGGATATTGACAGAATTTATTGATAGGTAATAAAATTAAAGTAACAACAAAAATTAAATATGGTTTACCGACAATGGCAAACTTTTTGAAAGAAAAGGACGCAAAACCACGGGCCTAAAGCAAGAACTGCAATGGCGGCCGGGTTACCGAAAAAACCTTAAACAGGTAAACCAAGACAATGGTTTACCTGTTTTTATTTCGAAAGGAGTTGTAGGTAAAAATGCCTATCCATGTTCGTAACCGAAAAGAGGATAAGTCGAATTACCAGTTTGTCACAAAGCAAAAAACAAATAAGCTTTATGAAACAGATTCGCGGTCTGTCCACAAAGCTTGCTTGACCCACTTTGCAGCAGGATTTTTCAGAAAAGCAGAAAAAATGTTTGTAAATGTCTTCCCATCGACAATTTTGCTTCCAAAATTTACAACTTTTCCTAATAAGATTATTAATGATTTATACTGTTTAAGTCAACAGAAAACCTATGAACTATTTCCTCCTAATAAAAAAATATTTATATCACAGAGGGCGGGGCGATGATCTACATATTGCTCATGCAATTGTTAATCATTGTTCTCATGCTAGTTCTTTTATTAAAACAGTATAAAAACCTTGTTAGGCTAAAGAATCAACCAACTAGCCTAAACGTTGAAAAGTTAGATGCTTCCGCAAATAGTGATAATAAGCGAGAGAATTTTAGAGTGAATGTGAAAAACATAGCGTGTCGTATTACCCTAAAGGATTTTGAAAATAGCCAACTAGAGAAACTGCGGTATCGAAAGTTTGATGGGAAGGTTGAGAATATTAGTATTGGAGGACTAAAACTTTTAAGTGACTGTAATCTTCCTGTCAGACAAAGCATAATGATTGATATTGAATTCGACATAGAAGACCACCCTTTTTGTCTTAATGGTTTCCTTATCCGGAAAGAAGAAAAATACCATCGTAAAGAGGTCTCTTATGGTGTAAAGTTCACCAATCTTTCAGAAGAGGAAAAACAGCAGCTTCGATTAATTCTAAACCAAATGGAATTACAAAAAAGAAAAATTAGTTAAATTCGCTTCGTGTCGATTGATTCTCTACCCTATACCTATAACGAACAAAGAGCAGGTGTCTTGTGGACCTGCTCTTTTAGTTAATGATTCAACAAGCATTAGATTAAAAAACGATGAGCCGTGACTATGGTATGTCAAGGTTCATCGTTTTTTAAACTGGTAAGAAAGTATAAAAAGATCCAAGAGCTGTCTAGCTCCGGGCGACTAGCTATATATTAAAAAAACTGCCTATTTAAAAAATGCAAGTTCTTCCTCAATTGCTTCCCTTATTTTCTTTAAGCAATCATCAGGAGATTTTGCATGGATTCGTTTCCCATTAACCATTGCGTATGGTTTTAGTCGGCATAACCCACAAAAATTAAGGCAGTCATTAATCAATACTGCAACTTCTGGATATTCTGATTCGATAATCGCCTCGATGTCAATCGTATTCATCAAGTTACTATCACAGATTTCTACAACAACAATCCCCAATAGAGATCACCTACTTCTTAGTAAGTCCATTATCTTAAATGGTCGTACCTAAAGGTAACCTGCTTAGCTTGTGTTGTCAAATAATTTCTTATAAGAGGTTGTAAAAAGGTTACGATAAAGATGATACTTTGATTTTAATCCCAACTCCCAACTGCATTTCCGAAGATTGTTATTCACTTTTATCAAAGCAACAAACGTATCATCAACGGAGTAATGACCGCTACGATGATAGCACTGACAGTCATGGCAACTGTACTGACTGCGCCTTCTAGTTCGCTATTTTCCATTGCCCTCGAGGTCCCAATTGCATGGGAAGCTGTTCCCATCCCAATACCTCTTGCAACGGGATGTTTCACTTTTGCGAGCTTCAAAAATGTTGGGCCAAGCACAGCCCCGCCTATCCCAGCCATCATCACAAATGCAGCAGCAAGTGACGGGGCACCGCCCATCGTTTTAGCAATATCCATCGAAACGGGGGTGGTGACAGACTTGGATGCAATGGAATAATAAATAAGCTCGTCAAACTGAAACACTTTCGCTAACAATACACCACTTGCGACCCCGAAAATAGCGCCACCGGAAACCCCGATAAGGAGCGGGCCAATATATTTTTTAAGAATCGTCCATTGTTTATAGAGTGGATAACCAAGTGCGACAACAACAGGCCCTAATAAATGGTCAAGCCACTTGCCACCAATCATATAAACGGAATAAGGGACACTTGCGATTAGTAAGACGCTAACAATGATAATTGTTGTTGTTAGGATAGGAAGAGTAAACGGACTTCGATACTTTTTATATAATAATTTGGCGCAAAAAAATAAACCTATCGTCCCGGACAAAGAAACAACACCAATCACGATGTTAATCATGGGTATCCACCTTGCCTTTTAATAGCAGCAGCGCTAGCCAACCAGCACTTATCATAACTATAGCTGTACTTAAGATAACGATGAATACAAGTAGAAGTCCTTTACCAGAAAAAAATCCAAGGTAGTTAATAATGCCAACGGTAACAGGCACAAATAGAAGTGGCATATGATTTAGTAATGTTTTTGTTCCTGTTTCTATCCAGGAATCCTTTAATACGTTCGTTGCTAGTAGTAGAAAGAATAAAAGCATACCAATAATGCTACCAGGAATAAATAAATTAAAGGTTGTTTGAATCCAAACCCCAATAAGATAAAAGCAATAAAGCAGGGTGATATGTAGAGAAATCTTAAATATGTTCAAAGCATTTTCACCTTTTCTTAATCTTCTTTAGATTCATTATAAACGGTAGTTGTAAATCTTGTAAGGAAAAGGTGTTATACATTACTCCTCATGGCCTCTGTAAATAAAGATGAGAAGAAGCAGTCGGCTTTTGCAATTGAATAAGGTTGTTTTGGCAAAGGTAATGCTCGCATCAGGTCCATTTTAGGGATAGCTTCCTTCTCCTTTGTTTTTAGATACGTTTAATTTCATTGACGATGGACCTAAGCATCGAGTGAATGAATTTTTGTTTGTTAAGAGGAAGACCAATCATCCGAACTAATTGTTCCTTTAGTAGTCGATTTTTCAATAAATAATCAATAACCTCCCAATCATCTTTACTAATCAGGTTCATCGATAAAGGATATCCCTTAGACGGTTCTTGTGGGATGGTTGTTTCAAAACCAACAATTTCGTCAATTGATACTTTAAAGACACGTCTCAGTTCTATCAGTGACTTTAGGTCTGGAGTAACGGTTCCATTTTCCCATTTAGCAATCACTGGCCTAGAAACGTTAAGTTCCTCGGAAAGTTGCTTTTGGGTGAGTTGGCATTTTTCGCGATAATAACGAATATTTGTTGCAATTCTTGAGAAGCTCATGTCATCACTCTTTACTATTTTTATCTTTAGTAAATATAACCTAACATGAATATTTTCTTTTATGTTAATTATTGTTGTTCCTAATATGAACATGTAGTAAAATGTTCTTCAAAGGAACTAGTACATTATTCCTGTGATTGTGGAAAGGAGGAAAAGTGCTTGATTGGCTGTTTAGTATATGATGAGAAGAAAGTCCCGGATTCGCTTCTTGATCATGTAAGGGGATACATCTTGCGAGAACTTAATGTTGATTTCGTTAAAGAAAACCAAAACATGTCCATCATCATGATTCAGCACACGAGTAAGAATCTTATTTGGCAAGTGGCACTTGAATTTGAAATCGCAGGGATTGCAGTTGGATACGGCTTTGGCAATACATCACTTGAAGCAAAACAGGATTGCTTTTCGTTTTGGACGAGACGTTTAGCAAAAGAAAAACACATATCATAAATGACTTAATGACATGGTAACAGTTTTATTCAATATAAAAAAGGCTGCAAACGTTGCAGCCTTTTTTTATTGATTGTCCATCCATTCAAATCGTTATACCGAAAAGGGGAGGAATCGGGTTTTATTCATTTATTTGGAAGACAATCACTTATTCACAGTAATGTCCACATTTGGGGTCTTTTATACACAAGGATTAATTAAAATATCCACACTATCCACAACCCCCTGTAGATTTATCCCCAGAAATTATTCACATGTTTATTCCAAGTGAGAACTGGATTAAACCAACTTATCCACGCTGTGCACAACTTTGTGGATAAAATTATCAACAATCAATCAATAAATAATCGTATTCCCCAATTTGATTAGAGGTTGGCTGCTTTAAATTCCTTCTGATAGCACATCCCTGAGTTTTGGACAGTGAATCGCTGTTTGACTAGGTTCGCCTTGCTTTCGTGAAGTAACCTCACTTTTTATTATCGTTTCTGTTCATTTTCCACCTAAAGTGAGGTTTATACCACTGCTTCGCCTTCTGCTGCAGATGTATGGAACTCGCGGTGAAGCATGTATTGTTCCTTCGTTATCACAAATAATTCATAAATAGGTTCATTTAGGGATGCTTCGTTAACTTTTTGATAAACTGCTTGAAACAACACGTTTCCGATAGAGACGAAAGGGATTTTTAACATTGCTTTCAATGAGCGAATATTCGTTTTTCTAATCTTAATAAAGATAGCATCAATACCTTGGTACAGGAAAAGTTCCTCAAAGAAAGCATCCTTTGCTTGTTGGTTATAGCCTTTGCCAAAGTATGGTTGACCAATCCAGGTTGCTAAAAATCCCTTATTATCCTCGATATCAAATAAATTAATCGTTCCAATTGGCTGGTGGTACTCATCGGTTATTGTACGAGAGATTAATTCTCTCTTCTCTTCTGCTTCAATCGTTTGTTTCGTTAAAAAATAAAATTCATCAGTGGAATAAGCCTTATGTCTAACATAAGGAAACACTTCTTCATGTTTCATTAATTCATATAGTGCTGGTGCATCGTGCAGATCACGTTTTTTAAGCATAAAAAAACCTCCAATTATGGAGGGTGGACACACTACGGGACCTAGTGGCCGAATCACCCTCGAATTTTTATCAAAGAACAACAAAAATTCGGGGTGGGAATCGAACCCACTAGAACCAGCCTATTGCTGGTGGCGCACCATTTGCCTTCCCTATATCAACAACTATTTCCACTTCAGTGAGTTAAATAATTTCTAGTTGAAAGTAACGTTCTCTTGTTTGATTTCCCATGATTATATTACACAATTTCTTGGCAAATGGGAACAAAAATTTTACGAAAGTGTTCGACATTTTTTGTAACAATTGTAAGATTATGGAGATCGTCGAAAATAGCTTAGAATGTGCTGTGTAGAATGGGGTATTTAATGGTGATATCGTGTTTTTTGGCAACGTTTGGATAGACTTTCGTGTTAAACTAAAAGAAGAGGGGAGAGAAAAAAATGGTAAAGATATCTCGGATTTCTACACAACAAAAGAATAAGAGTCGTTACAATATTTTTCTTGAAGATGAACGTGGAGACAGCTACGGTTTTAGTGTCGATGAAGATATTTTAGTTGAATTTTCTCTTCACAAAGGGATGGAGATGGACGGGGAAACAGTCGAGCTCCTAAAGCAAAAGGATACAATACATAAAAGTTATGCACTTGCAATCAACTATTTGAGTTACAGAATGCGATCTAAAAAAGAAATAAGCGATTATTTAACGAAAAAGGATATCGATGCAGAACAAGTTCATCTTGTGATGGACAGGTTATCTAAGGAGGGGCTACTGGATGATCAGGCGTTTGCGAATGCTTTTGTTGAGACAAGAATAAATACGTCTAGTAAAGGACCGCAGCTTGTTAAAAAAGAATTGCTCGAGAAGGGAATTTCTACACAAATTGCTGATGAGGCACTGAAAAAAATTTCATACGACTGGCAATATGACAAGGCGGAAAAACTGACTAGAAAAAAGTGGAGCAGTACAAATAACAAGTCATTCCAACAGCAACAATTAACAGTAAAACAACATCTAATCCAAAAAGGCTTCTCTCATGACGTCATCAAGGATGTCTTAACAGAGTTCGTAAAAGAAACAGATGACGATAGTGAATGGCAAGCGCTTGTCCACCAAGGTGAAAAGTTTGTCCGTAAGTATGAACAAAAGTTTGTTGGATACGAATTAAAGCAGAAGGTAAAGGGTGGTCTATATCGCAAAGGATTCCCTATTGATTTAATTGAGCGGTTTTTGGATGAGTGTATGGAGGAACAAATGTAATCTAGATGGTAAAATCGTGGGGTTCAGGCTTGCCCCAAACCCCAGTTTACTAATAGACAGTCCACAGAATAAGCCTGGATAAAAGCAGGTTAAATAAGTCCTTTCGCTTTTAAATCTTCTATTGCTTCGCTAACAGATGTAACGACACATGAAGCATGTGCTTTGACAGCATCTTTAGCACCGGCCATTGCATAACTATGTGGTGTCATCTGAAACATTGGTACATCATTAAAGGAATCCCCTATAACAGCAACTTCCTCTTTTCTTACATTCAAGCCTTGCATTAATTGCGCAAGGCCATATGCTTTACTAATCCCTTTTGGCACAATATCTACACAACGACTGTCGGAAATATAAATCTCTGCAACGTCAGCGAAATCAGCTACTAAAGTATCTCTAATCCCGACAACCTCCTCTGGTGGAGCGACAATGGAAAATTTCACAACATGAATCGTTTCGTCGTTATAACCTTCAAGTAACTTGCCGTGGATCTTAATAGGGAAATAAAGAAATTCCTCCATTTCCTTCATAATTTCAAATTCTTTTGTGACGTAAACTTCATCTGAAGTCGTGACGGTATACATTTGCCCGATTGCTTCCATCGCATGATGGAGTTTAATACTTAGTTCTATAGGAAAAAAGGAAGTTGAGATTTCCTGATTGGTTTTATCGTTGACAATTGCCCCGTTTTGACTAACTCGGTGAGCTACGCTGCCAATTGATTTTGCAACTACTAAAATATCACGGTCCATCCGTCCGGTAGCAACTGCAAATTCCATACCTTCTGAGATGATCGCTTGAATAGAATCAATATCTCGATCATTTAAATTTGTTCCGTTGTGCAGTAGTGTTCCGTCTAAATCACTTGCAAAAAGTTTTATCATGTCAAACATCTCCTACCATGCATTCTATAAGTAGTTATTATACACATGTAGTGGGTTTGTGACCAAGTAAAAGAAAAGTCTTCAAGCATGTCCTTTCTTTTCTGACATTTTTATTGGTAAAATAAAGATAACGATGATGACTATGGAGGATAAAACGTGGAAAAACGGTATAGTGAATATACAGTCGAAGAGTTGCGAAATGAAATTGCAAAGCTAAAAGAAAAGGTGCAAAAGGCGGAACAAATGGGCAACATAAGTGAATATGCAGTATTCGAAAGAAAAATTCAAATGGCACAAGCTTATTTGATGAATCCTGCAGAGTTTAAAAAGGGTGAGCGCTATGAGCTTAGAGAGGACCCTGGACAAACGTTTGAAATAGATTATTTAAATGGAGTATTTGCTTGGGGTCATCGAATAAATTTACTAGGTAAAAAATATGAAAAACAGGAAGCATTACCCATTTCTGTTTTTGGAAAAAAGCTTGAACAATAAAGAGAGGCACTGGCCACGTGCCCCTCTTTATTCTGGTTAACCTCTTTTGTTCGTTTGGACTTCTGTAATAATTTCGTTTTGACTTTTTTTCGTTTCGCCGTTCACTTGGTGTCCGGTGTGTTTACGGCTCATTCTTGGATTTTGGAAGGGATCCTTATATAAATTAGCATAGAACGGTTTTCTCGCCATCACTGATTCCTCCTAAAAGTAGGTTAATCAATGTTGCTTATCGATTATCCTTAAAGCGATCATTCGAGTGCTTCATTCGTTCCTGTGGTTTTGTATTGATGGTACCATTTGCTCGTAATGAACTGAATTCAGCTCTTGCACGGGGCATATCCTCAATACGTTGGTCTGTAAAGCCGTGATCTTTATTTCGGACCATTCGAAAAAACCTCCCATTGAATCAACTAGCAATCACAACTTATGTGATGCTACGTTTAATGTGTGATATTTTCGGTGTTGTTATGTGGGCTAAAATTTTACCAATAGATGATTTACTCTATGAAAAATGAAGGTGATGACAATGGAAGATATTTTTAACCGCTTAACAAATAAACTTTGTGAAAAAAACGATTCCATTTCCGTTGACGAAGCGAGGACATGGGTCGAGCTGTTATGGGAAGATTTTGAAGCAACTCGTGCTAAAGCTGGAAGGAAGTATGAGGGGAAAGAGGTTACGGAACAAATCGTGTCACGCTGGCTCGACAATTATGGGCCTAAGCTACATGAGTTTTTAATACATAATGATAAATATAAAGACAAGTTTGAAACGAGAAACGACTATTTGCACTAAATATCATCTGAAAAAACGCATGGATACAGCTGAAAAATAATCCATGCGTTTATCAAGTTTTTACAGCTGTCACATCATTGGTTCATCAACAATTAGCTTTTGTTTAAGCTTCTTTTCAGAGAAGATCCAACCTGTGTACGAGCTTAATACTCGTAAGTTATCGTCTAATTGGGCGACAGCAACAAATGGATAATGTCCTTTAGAACGATACCGTAAATCGATGAATCTTACTTCAATATGGTCATCGTATTGGTTAATTTCCCAACGATAAACGGGAGAAAACGATAGAAATGCCGAAATATTAGGATCATTTTTCGCTTTTTTAATCACTTTATTATTTGGTAAAGCTACTTTTTCGTATTCGTCAACTATTTCAATTTGACCTTTTTCAGCACGCCCAACATAGAAGCGGTCGTCAGTAGAAATGGCTAATCTCCACTTTGATTGTCTCATTGTTGGTGATGTTGCGATATAAGTGACATTCGGGATGTCTCGTTCAATTTGCTTAACTAATGCTCGTTTGTCTATATAACGCTTTACATAATAAAGAACAAGGATGAAGTAAATGACGAGAAAGGTGATTCCTGGGTCTGCACCTAGGCCCCATGCAATGAAACCGACAATGTGTAAGGCGAAAATAACAGGGTCAAAGGTGTTAATAAACCCATAAGCCACCCATCTCCTTGTAAATGGCCGGTATGCTTGAGTGCCGTAAGCATTAAACACGTCAACAAAAACATGTAGAATGACTGCAAAAAATGTCCAAGCCCATAAGTGAAGGAAGTTGACAGTCGGGAAAAAAGCATATAGACCAAGCGAAATAAGAATTCCCCAAAAGACGACGGCTGGCATGGAGTGAGTCATCCCGCGATGATGTCTTAAATAAACCGCGTTATTTCTCAGTTTTAAAATTGTATCAAAATCAGGAGCCTGAGAGCCTACAATCGTGCCAATCATGACAGCACTATATAAGGTAGGGTCTTGTTGAACCACAGGATCTAGGGTGGCTAACCCGCCTAAGGCTACTCCCATGGCAATGTGGGTTCCTGTATCCATCTAGTCTTGTCCTCCTTTGTCAAAAGATAAGAAGTTTAAAAAAGCCAAGAGCTCTCTAGCAAGGCGCCCTGCGCTTTTCATTGTCTAGCTCCGGGCGCCTAGCCCCTCGGGTCTAGCAAGGCGACCTGCGCTTTTCTTATAATTATAGTATACTTTTAACGAAAGTATTTGCATTTAAACACTGTTTAGTCATTATTGTATCATGAAGGATGGAGTTTAGTGAAAAGAGAGACGCAAATTAATGTAAACGCGGAGAAATTTTCTGCAGATCTCATCGATTGGTTTGAAAAAAACAAACGCGAACTACCGTGGCGAGAAAATAAAGACCCATATAAAATATGGGTGTCGGAAATAATGCTACAACAAACAAAAGTAGATACTGTAATTCCTTATTTTCACCACTTTATTGAAAAATTTCCTACCATTAAGGATCTTGCAGCTGCAGATGAGCAAGAAGTATTAAAAGCTTGGGAGGGATTAGGTTACTATTCCCGTGCACGAAACTTGCAATCAGCCGTAAAGGAGGTTGCTTTAGAGTATAACAGCAAAGTCCCTGATCACGTAGATGCCCTTAGTTCTTTAAAAGGAGTTGGCCCATATACAAGGGGGGCAATTCTAAGCATTGCATACGATAAACCTGAGCCAGCCGTTGATGGGAACGTAATGCGCGTAATGTCCCGTGTGTTAAATATTGCCGAAGACATCGCCAAACAACGAACAAGGAAAGTTTTTGAAGATAATATTCGAGCTATTATTCCAGCTGATAACCCATCTAGCTTTAATCAAGGGTTAATGGAGCTTGGGGCACTAATCTGTACACCGAAAGCGCCAGCTTGTATGCTTTGTCCAGTTCAAAAACATTGTCAAGCATTTGCGCTTGGTATTCAGGATGAGCTACCAGTTAAAACAAAAGCGAAAAAACAGAAGAGGATCCCGTACTTTGCCTTTGTTGGAACAGACGATAAAGGTGCTGTGTTAATTGAGCAAAGGCCTGCGGATGGATTATTAGCGAATTTATGGCAATTTCCAATGGTTGCCAAACAGCAAATGGATATCGAGCACGCTGCAAGTTGGTTTCGTGCTAATTATGGTTTACATGTAAAAGTCGTTAGGGAGCTATCACCAATTAAGCACGTTTTCTCCCACCTCGTATGGCAGGTTGAGGTATATCGCATCGCAATTTTAGGTGGAGAATTAACAGCACAAGACGCAGTACTAGTTTCCATACCAGAGTTAGATCAATATCCACTGCCGGTATCCCACCAGAAAATTAAAGAGCAAATGATTTGTTTAACATAACATAGCGAGATAAAAACGCGCTCTATCATCACATTTTTTATTTTTATCTTAAAAAAATTTTTTTTTAAGGATATAAAATGTCCAATCTGCACACCTTAATGGATGCGGAGGTGATATGAGATGGCTAAAAACAACAGACCAAACGAAACAGTTGCTGGAACTAGCATTCAAAAGGTGAAGCAACAAAACCAAGCATCTAAAAACCAAGGTCAAGCTGGTCAAGGACAATTCGGTACAGAATTTGCTTCTGAGACTAACGCACAAGAAGTAAGAAGACAAAACCAAAAGTCTCAACAAAATAAGAAGTAATATTCTCCCCCGAACCTGAAGAAAAGAGCTCTCCGTCCACGTGGAGAGCTCTTTTCTAATACCTACTATTAATCCTATCATTTCCCTTTCACAATTATTACCTGTATAATAGAGGAACATAATTCGCAATATCTATTACGAAAGGAAGATACCATGGCTGGCCCGGAACCAGGTTCTACCATACAAATTCAAAGCTATAAACATAATGGTCAGCTCCATCGCGTTTGGGAAAGTAGTACCGTACTCAAAGCGACAAGTAATAATGTCATTGGAGCAAATGACAAAACTTTAGTAACCGAGAGTGACGGTAGAACATGGATTACTCGCGAACCAGCTATCTGTTACTTTCATTCTAAATATTGGTTTAATGTCATAGGTATGTTAAGAACAGATGGCATCTACTATTATTGCAATATTAGCTCCCCGTTTGTTTACGAGGAAGATTCGGTCAAGTATATCGATTATGATTTAGATATTAAGGTATTTCCTGACATGACTTATATAACGTTAGACGAAGATGAGTATGAAATCCACCGACAGCAAATGAACTACCCTAAAGTGTTAGATCGTATCCTCCGCAATAATATGGAATTTTTAATTCATTGGATTAGACAGAGGAAAGGACCATTCTCACCTGATTTTGTTGACCAGTGGTATGAACGGTTTTTGACATATCGGTATTAGTAATTCCATAAATATCATTGTATTCCTTGTCTAAATTGTGTTGGCAAGGTTTTTACTTTTTGTTGCATAGTAAGAAAATAAATAATCAGGAGCTGTCTAGCTTAGACGCCTGCGCTTAAAAGGAGAGGTGAAAAACTTGGACAGTATAAAAAGATATATGCAATTTGTTAAACCATATAAATGGAAAATCCTCCTAACCATTGTCATTGGGATTGTTAAATTTGGAATTCCGTTGCTGATGCCTTTAATTGTCAAATATGTGATTGATGATATAATCGGTGCAGAAGGTTTAAGTAGTTCGGAAAAAATAAACGAATTACTTTTACTAATGGGTGGGGCGATATTGATTTTTCTAGTTATTCGTCCACCAGTTGAATATTTTCGCCAATATTATGCACAGTGGGTAGGAAATAAAATTATATATGACATCCGGGAAAAGCTATTTGACCATATCCAGCGTCTTAGCCTTAAGTACTATTCGAAAACGAAGACAGGGGAAATTATATCACGTGTAATTAATGACGTGGAACAAACGAAAAATTTTGTCATGACAGGTTTGATGAATTTGTGGTTGGATATGATCACGATTCTCATTGCAATTGGAATCATGTTGTCGATGAATGTATGGTTAACTGTTGTGTCGATAGCGCTATTCCCGTTGTACGGGATAGCTGTTCGTGTCTTTTACGGGAGACTTCGTAGTCTAACTAAGGGTCGTTCACAGGCGTTAGCCCAGGTCCAAGGACACCTGCACGAGCGTGTTCAAGGTCTACCGGTAACAAGAAGTTTTGCTCTAGAGGATTATGAACAAGTGCAGTTTGATCGCCAAAATAATAACTTTTTAGATAAAGCAATTGAACATACTTCCTGGAATGCGAAAACGTTTGCGGTAATGAACACCATTACCGACCTTGCACCATTATTTGTTATTGGATTTGCTGGTTATTTCGCTATTACTACCGATTTAACAGTCGGGACAATAGCAGCATTTGTTGGTTTCATGGACCGAGTGTATAGTCCGTTGCGTCGTTTAATCAGTTCGTCAACGACGTTAGTCCAGTCGATTGCATCGATGGATCGTGTTTTCGAATTTATTGACGAAGAATATGATATTAAAGATAAAGAGGATGCCAAGCAGCTAGATAGAATGGACGGGGAAGTCAAATTTAATAATGTTTCGTTCCGTTATGATGAAGAGGATTCGCTTGTATTAGATCGTGTTTCACTTGATGTTAAACCTGGCGAGACGATTGCATTAGTTGGGATGAGTGGCGGAGGAAAGTCAACAATTATTAGTTTGATTCCGCGCTTTTACGATGTTACTAGTGGTAGTATAACGATAGATGGCCAGGATATTCGTGATGTTAAGGCACGTTCACTTCGAGATAAAATAGGAATGGTGCTTCAGGACAATATTTTGTTCAGTGAATCGATTGCGATGAATATTCGAATGGGGAACCCTGAAGCTAGTGATGAACAGGTGATTGAAGCAGCAAAAGCCGCCAATGCCCACGACTTCATTACTGGGTTATCGCATGGCTATGATACATTAGTTGGGGAACGAGGGGTAAAGCTTTCTGGTGGTCAGAAACAGAGAATTGCGATTGCACGAGTCTTTTTGAAAAATCCACCAATTCTCATATTGGATGAGGCAACATCAGCTCTTGATTTAGAAAGTGAACATTTAATCCAAGAAGCATTAGAAAAGCTTGCATCCGACCGGACGACTTTTATTGTTGCCCACCGGCTGGCAACAATCACACATGCCGATCGTATTATCTTAATTGAAAATGGTCGAGTGAAAGAAGAGGGGACCCACCAACAATTAATGGAGTTAAAAGGTGGTTATTACAACCTTTATCAAGTACAGCATTTAGATGATGAGATGCCAGAGGTTGAAAAAGTAATGGAAGAGAAATATTGATGTAGGAATCAAATGAAAAGCCACCCAATTTGGGTGGCTTTATGATAAGGTAAGAAACTATAAAAAATGCTTTCGCTTTTCTTATTATTTATGTTCCGTAGCCGTAATCTCCACCCGTTGGATAGTTGTTACCAACGATTACTAATAGTACGAAAAGAACGACTAAAAGGATGAAACTGTTATTGCCCCATGCGCTATATTCAATGCCCATCAGATATCCCTCCTTGTTGTTATCTACACGTTATCGTATGTTTTTTTGACTTGATTGGGAGGGCTAACGTCCCGAATTTTCACATTTTTAATTTTTTGGAAATGAAGTTTTTTGTAAGATGTTAAATCATAAAAAGCAGCCTTCTTGTTATGAAGGCTGCTAGGTTCCGTAGAGGTATTATATGAGTCTGGGGTATGATTGGTTATGGCTTAATCTATTATATGTTTTATCGTCAAGATGTTAAGGGCAAATGTGTAATTTACAGAAAATTTATAATTATTTTTTAACATTAAAGCTAACTCGTTTTAGCGAGCCGAGACATCGGTGAATCGGATTTTGAGTTTGCTAAGGTATTTGCAAAATAATTTGTGTAGTGCTAATTAAAGCACCACCCTAATTGGATGGTGCCCTGTAAATAAATGTTAGTAACCGTAACCGCCCGTTGGGTAGTTGTTACCAACAATTACCAATAGCACAAAAAGCACTACTAGTAGGATAAATCCGTTGTTTCCCCAAGCGTTGTATGCGTAACTCAACATGATTCCCTCCTTTTTGGCTATCTAATTATAATGTATGTATGTGGTTGTTTTTTGAGAGGGCTATTGTCTCTGGTACCTAAATCTTACTGCCCAATTTTAAGGACAAATCTTGCTTATGCAAATTTTAAAGCATCACCAAGCAAAGCTGGTGATGCTTATTCTTAATTATTAATATCCGTAGCCAAATCCTTGGTAACTACCTCCAACGATAATCAATAGTACAAAAAGCACTACTAAAAGAACAAAACCATTGTCTCCCCATGCATTATATGCGTAACTCAACATGATTCCTCCTTTTTAGCTTTCTCATTTTATTTTATGCTAGTTGGGTTAATGTGGAAGGGCTAATAACCCAGTCGCAAAAAAGTATTTTAAAGGTTGATCTGATTTTTTTCTGGTCTATGCAGTTTGTTGGATAAAAAAAGCCACCACTTGAGAGGCGGCTTTTCTTCATTTATTAATAACCTTCACCCATTGGATAGTTATTTCCAACAATAACTAGAAGGATGAAAAGAACTACCAATAGTACGAAACCGCTATTTCCCCATCCTGAATATCCATAACTCATAACCATAACTACCTCCTTTAATTTCTACACTTGTATCCTATGTCGGAGATGGCCTAGTGGGTGGGCGAATGCCCTAATAATTGAAAAATAGGCATTTGTCACGACGAAAAGCGTAAAGGATAGAAGGATGATAGCTTTTTGGACGAAGTGATGATCTAGTTAAATTAGCCCGGAAAAAAATTATTATGAAAAAAGGAGCGACAAATTCTATCCCTGCTTGTCTTGTTCCACGATTTCTGTCGCAACATCTGCTATGGTGACACTGCCTAATACTTTTTCCATTGCTAACTGTGCAGTGAAAAATAGGTGTAAGGGCATCTTGAATGTTTCTACCGACAATGCACTTAGGGTTAGGGCTGTCATGAACATTAAAAAGCCCGTTATCTGGGAAAACATCGACAAGTCCCGTTCAGTAGTTAATCAGTATAAATGGTAGTTAAAAAGCAAAGTTAACTACGGAATAATGTTAGGATGAGCGTGAAAGGTAGTTAAGATCTGACCTCGATTTGCTTGTTTCAAACGCACGACTGTTACTATTATTAAAACACGCCAACCTTATTCAAGATTGGCGTGTTTTCCATACATGTTGTTGCTGTTAAGGCCTTTCTTTTCCATAAATCTTAAGATGATTGCATCATAAACTAGCAATAACGTTTGTTCAAATAATGATCCCATCGGCTGAACGGTTTTATACGTAGACTCTGTCTGGTCTTTTAGTGCACCAGGTAGCTTGAGTGTTAAATCAGCAAGGTTGCCGATCGTTGAATCAGGATTTAGGGTAACGACAGCGATTTTCCCACCAATTTTTTTTGCCTTTTCAGCAATCGATACGAGATATTTCGTTTCCCCTGACCCAGAGCCGATAATAAGAAGATCGTCTTTTTCAAAATTTGGTGTTGTCGTTTCACCAATTACATGACTTTCGATTCCCATATGCATCATCCGCATGGCGAAGGATTTTCCCATAAAGCCAGATCTACCTGATCCTGCGACAAAGACCTTGGTTGATTCAGCTATTGTATTGACAAGGTTTTCTGCTTCCTGATCATCGATGAAATTGACTGTTTCATTCAGCTCAATGATTATTTTACTTAACCATTCTTTTGTATCCATCAAAAACTATCCTTGGTTAATTAGTTGTTGCATCTCGGCTGCAACACCTTTTTTATCGTCTTGCCCGGTAATGCCACCGCCAACAATTACTAGATCTGGTTGAGCTTTGATAACTTCTGGTAACGTTTCTAATTTAATTCCACCAGCGATTGCTGTTTTTGAATTTTTCACAACACCTTTTATTGTTAAAAGGTCTTCGAAAGAATTTTTCCCAACAGCCTGAAGATCGTAACCAGTATGAACGCAAATGTAATCCACACCGAATTCATCTAGCTCTTTAGCGCGTGATTCAATATCCTTAACAGCAATTAAATCAACAAGAATCTTCTTCCCTTGTTTCGTTGCTTCTGCTACGGCACCTTTAATGGATTCATCTTCCGCGACTCCAAGAATAGTAATAATATCTGCCTTAGCCTCTGCTGCTTTTTGAACCTCATAGCCTGCTGCATCCATTGTTTTCAAATCAGCGAGGACGTCTAAATTAGGAAAGGCTTCTTTTATTTCTTTTACAGCTTTAAGTCCTTCAATTTTAATAATTGGTGTACCAATCTCAACAATATCAATGTGATCCTCTACTTCTTTTACTAATTCGATTGCTTCTGGGATGTTTACTAGGTCTAATGCAAGTTGTAATTTCATCTATATTTTCCTCCCTTTGCTTAAATGGGTTTAATCAATTACTACTAACCATCATATAAACGAATTCTAATTAATGTAAGTAGGCACTTTTTTTTGATATAGTATCTTAAAATAGACTATTTGATGAGAAGAGGATTACACGTGAGCCCCAAAAAAATTCATGGTCTTTATCCTGAAAAAGAATTGACGTTATCTGTCATAGAAGGAAAATGGAAACTAACGCTTTTATGTTTGTTGGGTTTAGAAGGGACTAAACGATTTGGCGAATTAAAAAATTTAACACCAGGAATCACGCAGCAAATGCTAACAAATCAGTTAAGGGAACTAGAACGGGACGGAATTGTTAATCGCAAAGTGTATCCTGAAGCACCACCAAGAGTCGAATACTGGCTAACAGCCCAAGGCAAAAGTTTACTGCCAATTTTAGAAATGTTGTATCGTTGGGGCAAGGCGTATAGGAAGCGGAATCATGATACCGTACAGGATATTTTTTACGAAAAGCGGTTGACACTTTCTGTAATTGAGGGGAAATGGAAACTAATTATTTTATGCCATTTAGGATTAAAAGGGATGAAACGGTTTGGGGAGTTGAAAAAGTTAATTCCGACTGTTACGCAAAAAATGCTAACCAACAAGCTGCGTGAACTAGAAAACGATGGCCTTGTTCACCGAGAAGTATATCCAGTTGTACCACCTAAAGTAGAATATTCTTTGACAGAGCAGGGGGAACATCTATTGCCGATCCTCCACATGCTTGAGGTGTGGGGGTCCAATTATTTAAAGACTAAGTCAGAAATTCTTTAACGAACGCTAGCAGGTTAATAGTTGCTAATCATCCAAAATTAGAATCAATGCTTATTCCGATTGGGGGTGGGTTAACCGTTTCGTGAGTAAAATAAGAGCGCCTACCCAACTCGTTAAGGAGGGCAAGGCGCGACTTGAGCTTTTCTTACAAGATTAAGAAAGTATAAAAAAATCCAAGAGCTGTCTACCTCCAGGCGCCCTACGCTTTTATTAATTTAGGTATTTCCTGTTGGGGCGTTATTATATGGCTCTTCTCGTTCTTTTCCATCTTCATCATGAGTTGGATGCGCACCGGGTACTTGTCTAGGCAGGTCTTCATGGAAGTTTCGGTTTTCATAGGTGAAATTACTATAATATTGCTGTCCTTCCTTCCATGGTGTGTCCTTATTTTCGACAGGAACATTTTTTCCTTTTGGTGAACCGAATGCCCCTTCAGGATATTCCTCTGCTGCAAGGAACGTTCGCTGTGTTTCTACATTAGAAAAATCAGTGTATTTTTCATCTTTAGAGCTCATACTATCACCTCTCATTTTCCTGTTAGTATGAGCTGTCCTGTCGGTTTTTATGTAATGGGAGCGGAGGGACAAGTCGACTTGGTCGTTCTCGAAAAGTAAGCCTGTCGCTTAATTGATAATTTTGATACCGTTGGGCTAAGCCCTTCACACGCTTGAAGAGGGAGACTTCTTTCGGAAGTGCGTTAAATTAGCCACATAGTGTCCAAGCACTGGAATTATATCATGCTATCCATATAGTATGAAGGGGTGAACGGCCTGTGAAAAGTAAAATGACAATACATTTTTGTATGCTGCTATCGAAGGGATAATTCGTTTATAACAATATAAGGAGAAGGATGTGGGTTAGGCTTATAGCTCACTTGAGTTTGAACTAAAAGCCCCTGGTTTATCCTATCATTTACTACCTAATTAATTTTTTTCAGCAAATTCTAAGTGTTCGTCTTGGTGGTATTCTTGGTAGCTACTTAACAGTGTTTGAAGATGTGTTAATTGTTCGTGGTATTCCATCAGTTGTGCAGCGAGTGGCAACAGTGCTAACCGTTTGGAATTATCCTTATCGTAAACTTGAATTAAAGCTTCTGCTAAATGGGGAATATTTGGCTCTAATAGCTCTTGAAAAGCTTCTTTCCCTTGTTTTTTGATTCGACCCATCGCAGTAAGTAATAGTCTTTCATGCGAATGGATTACTTTATCTAACTCCTGTCCGAGTACAGGCTTAAATGTATCTGGAATCCAATCATTTTTATTGTCCAAACGATCGATTGATTTTAGCACATCTAGAGATTTCTTCATCGTAACGATCAGCTGGCGAAAAAGAATTAATTTACGTGCCTTTGATTGTCTATTTTTCTTCAAATAGGTACGCTCTTCCTTAAACAGTAAATAGGTTTGGTCTACTCTTGTGATCTCATCTTGTATCCGACTGATTTCTGTTTTGAGTGACGGCTCATCAGTTAAATGACTATTGGTAATCCGTAGCCATTGTAAAATATCTGATGTTGTATCGTTTATTTTCGAAAATAGCTTCGTTTCATATTTTGGAGGTAGGAAAATTAAGTTTACTAAAAAGGCAGAAAAAATACCTAATGTTAAAGCAGAAAACCTTAACAACGCATTAAGTAAAAAGGCATCTGTTTCCTGTGTTTGTAATACTGCAATAACTGCTACTATAGCTATTGATATCGTTGTTTCACTCATTTTTAAATACATACATATACCAATTACTAAAATCGTAGTAAAACCAATAACAAACGGATCATTACCGAGTGAGAAGAAGACTGCAATCGCAACAGATACACCAAAGATATTGGCTTGGAATTGTTCTAAGATGGTTTGGAACGAGCGGTATATCGATGGCTGAATCGCAAATACGGCGGCAATCCCAGCAAATACTGGTGATTGAAAGCCTAATAATGTTCCGGCGTAAAGCGCAATTGCTACCGCTAATCCAGTTTTTAACATTCGTGCGCCAAGCTTCATGTTGATCATCCTTTTTAAAAAAGATACAAAAGTATAAAAAATCCAAACAGGGTAACAGTCAACGACAGCCACGTCAGGCTTCAGCGCCTAGCTCGCCTGAGGTCATAAGTCAATCCCTTCTGTGGCAAAGAGCGCCACATAGCTTTTTGCTTAAGCTTGCCCGAGGCTGGCCAGGCGTTCTTCGCTTTTTTACAAAGCAGTTTTGTAACACTCAACCTAAGTCCGAATTCACCCCTAATTCGGACAGAGAAAGGCGAAACTAAGTAACCTGAGTCCGAATTCAAGCGTAATTCGGACATGGAAAGGTGAAACTCGGTAAACTAAGTCCGAATTCAAGCCTAATTCGGACAGAGAAAGGCGAAACTAAGTAACCTAAGTCCGAATTCAAGCCTAATTCGGACATGGAAGGGCGAAACTAAGTAACCTGAGTCTGAATTCAAGCGTAATTCGGACAGGGAAAGGTGAAACTCGGTGAACCGATTCCGAATTCAAGCCTAATTCGGACATGGAAAGGTGAAACTCGGTAACCTAAGTCTGAATTCAAGCCTAATTCGGACATGGAAAGGCGAAACTCGGTAAACTAAGTCCGAATTCACCCCTAAATTCGGACATGGAAAGGCGAAACTAAGTAACCTGAGTCCGAATTCAAGCCTAATTCGGACAGAGAAAGGTGAAACTCGGTAAACTAAGTCCGAATTCAAGCCTAATTCGGACATGGAAGGGCGAAACTAAGTAACCTGAGTCTGAATTCAAGCGTAATTCGGACAGGGAAAGGTGAAACTCGGTGAACCGAGTCCGAATTCAAGCGTAATTCGGACATGGAAAGGTGAAACTCGGTAAACTAAGTCCGAATTCAAGCCTAATTCGGACAGAGAAAGGTGAAACTCGGTAAACTAAGTCCGAATTCAAGCCTAATTCGGACATGGAAGGGCGAAACTAAGTAACCTGAGTCCGAATTCAAGCGTAATTCGGACATGGAAAGGTGAAACTCGGTAAACTAAGTCCGAATTCACCCCTAATTCGGACATGGAAAGGCGAAACTAAGTAACCTGAGTCCGAATTCAAGCCTAATTCGGACATGGAAGGGCGAAACTAAGTAACCTGAGTCTGAATTCAAGCGTAATTCGGACATGGAAGGGCGAAACTAAGTAACCTGAGTCCGAATTCAAGCCTAATTCGGACATGGAAAGGTGAAACTCGGTAAACTAAGTCCGAATTCACCCCTAATTCGGACAGAGAAGGGCGAAACTAAGTAACCTGAGTCCGAATTCACCCCTAATTCGGACAGAGAAAGGCAAAACTAAGTAACCTAAGTCCGAATTCACCCCTAAATTCGGACAGCCCATCCTGGGAAAGTGACTTCCCTGCCCTGCGCTTTTCTTATGATATATCTTATTGAAATAGAATGGAAAAGATGTCCATCATCCTTCTAGTATATCAAAAATAAAAACAAAGGAAAGCGGGTGGAGGGTGAGAGTGATGCAGGGGGTAAATGGTGATGGGGCAAGAGAAACGTCACCTTGCTTCCAAAAAAAAGGACTCTTGCGGTTTCGCAAGAGTCAAGGTCTTCATGCTTTGAAGGGAAGTCATACAAATTGACAGAATAAAGCATGAGTCGAAAATTATTAATTTTCAGAATAATAATAACATATTCTTTTGATGGAATCAATTATTATTCAAAATAATCCGTGGATATCGATTAAATATACATTAAATAACCGAATTTATGTATAATTATTCATTTTTCATCAATGAAAAGGTTTTCTTAACCGCCGCTAATGTATTGTCAATATCTTCCTCCGTATGTGCAATCGTTAAAAACCATGCTTCATATTTCGATGGCGCCAAGTTAATTCCTTGTTCGAGCATAAGTTTGAAGAACCGACCAAATTTTTCTCCGTCGGTCGCTTCTGCCTGCGCGTAATTCTCGATTTTTTCTCTTGTGAAATAAACAGTAAGTGCTCCTTTTAAACGATTAACCGTTATGTCAATATCATTCTCCTTGGCGTGCTTAAGAATACCTGCCTCTAATTTGGCGCCAAGTCTATCTAATTTTTCATACGTACCAGGTTGATTCAGTACTTCTAAACACGCGATTCCAGCGGACATTGATGCA
Organism: Aquibacillus salsiterrae; assembly: GCF_028416595.1. Classification (GTDB taxonomy): domain Bacteria; phylum Bacillota; class Bacilli; order Bacillales; family Amphibacillaceae; genus Aquibacillus_A; species Aquibacillus_A salsiterrae. The sequence goes on from NZ_JAMQKC010000021.1 coordinate 42,037, forward strand.
GGGTTACCAGCCATTGTTCCGGCTTGGTAAGCGGGTCCTAGTGGGGCAACTTGTTCCATAATTTCTTTTTTGCCACCGTAGGCACCAATTGGTAGGCCACCACCAATAATTTTTCCTAGTGCAGTCATATCAGGCTCCACATGAACAAGTTGTTGGGCGCTACCGTACGTAAATCGGAATGCAGTAATGACTTCATCATAGATGACTAACCCACCAGCATCATGGGTTAACTGGTTGACTTGCTCAAGAAAACCTGGTTTCGGTTCAACAATGCCAAAGTTACCAACAATCGGCTCCACTAAAACGGCCGCAACTTGGTCACCCCAATGGTTCAACGCTTCTTTGTACGCATCTATATCATTGAACGGTACGGTGATCACTTCCTTGGCCGTTGATTTCGTGACACCAGCTGAGTCAGGATTTCCGAGCGTAGACGGACCAGAACCTGCTTGGACAAGCACAATATCAGAATGCCCGTGATAACATCCAGCAAATTTGATGATTTTGTCTCGACCAGTATAGGCGCGTGCAACTCGAATCGTCGTCATCACAGCTTCTGTGCCAGAGTTAACGAAACGAACTTTTTCTAGTGAAGGGATTGCCTCTTTAAGCATTTTTGCAAACTTATTTTCTAACGCAGTTGGCGTCCCGAATAGTACACCGTTTTGAGCTGCTTTTGTGATCGCTTCGGTAATATGCGGGTGAGCATGGCCAGTAATAATCGGTCCGTAAGCAGCTAGGTAGTCGATATACTTGTTTCCGTCCACATCCCAAAAGTAAGCTCCCTCACCACGTTCCATATAGACAGGTGTCCCACCACCAACCCCTTTATAGGCACGGGAAGGGGAATTGACTCCACCGACAATATGTGCTTGTGCTTCTTTATGTAATTTTTCAGAATTAGTTATACGCATTGTTTTCCCTCCATTACCGTTTTCAAAAACATTATACCACTTTTTCGGGTCATCATTTAAATGTAGCTGTGCATAAGCTTGTATAAATGCCATACCTTTACAATATAGTGTTTAAACATGTGTCGGGTAATCCTATCATGTCACCTATGGGTTGGATCAAACTGCCTTGTAATGTCAGGGTTACTTTCTGAGGAGGAGATACGGGATGGTCATAGCTATCGTTTCAATAATCGTGATTGTTAGTTTAATGGGATGGAGTCTATACTCTTTTATCCATCATAAAACATATCAACGAAGTTATTTTTCGTACGAATTATTTTATACACTTATCCTTGTTTACTTTATCGTATTGATCAGCTTCGGTTTATTATATTTTATTTTATCCTTTCACGGTGTGTTATTAATTGAGGGGGGAGTGCTGCAAAAGGAATCAGCAATGGAAACGTTAGCCCACTCCCTTTATTTCAGTGGTGTTACATTAATGACTGTCGGCTACGGGGATGTTACGCCGGTTGGTTTTGGTCGCTTACTGGCACTAACGGAAGCAATGATTGGCTATATTCTTCCTGCCGCCTTTTTCTTAAGAGTTTGGTTTCAATCGTTTGAAAAAAATAATAAAGAAGAAGAGACTGAACGTGAAGTGGATTATTTGTAAGTTGATGAAAGTTTGGATAATCTGTAAGTAGAGACTGAATGGAGGGAAAATAATGAGTGTAGAAGTTGGAAAAGCTGTACCGGAGTTTGAACGGAACGATAATCATGGAGAAGTAGTTAAACTTTCAGATTTAAAAGGGAAAAACGTTGTACTCTATTTCTACCCAAAAGATGCTACACCAGGATGTACAACAGAGGCGTGTGATTTTCGTGACAATCACGAAAGCTTCGCTGATGTCGATGCGGTGATTTTAGGAGTTAGTCCAGATTCCGAGGAAAGTCACAAAAAATTTATTGATAAGCATGACCTACCATTCCAATTGCTCGTAGACGACGACCATAAACTTGCCGAACAATATGGTGTATGGAAATTGAAAAAGAAGTTTGGCAAAGAGTATATGGGAATTGAACGGTCTACCTTCATTATTGACAAGGAAGGTGTACTGCAAAAAGAATTCCGTAACGTCAAAGTGGACGGCCACGTGGAAGAAGCACTACAATACATCCGCCAACACTTAAGTTAAGCGGGGATTGGGTTAAACCCAAAAGTGTCTGAACCAATGGGTGACATTTTGTTTGATGAAAAAATACATGAAAGCATTCATTTTACCCCTAGTCAGGCATACGAGGAAGCGGATAATGGAAATAAATCCTCTGTTCACTGGGACATGGTGCTAATCCAGCGTCCTGAATACGATGGTGGGGAAATTTACTTTGATGATGTGTTGATTCGTAAAGATGGGAAGTGTGTTTTAGATGAACTAAAAGGCCTAAATTCAGAAAATTCGGCTTAAGTAGGTCATGGTACCATACGGGCACGCGATATCTGAATACATTATAGTAAGTAAGAACCCTAAACTCTCTTCTTTAAATATATATCATAACCTTCGGCACAAGCAGACAGCTTGTGCCATTTTTTTCTAAATAACTTGCGCATGGTGCCTTGCTCATGTCATAAAAGCTGAAATCGACATATGATTTGGCAAAAGAACCTCATCATGCCTAAAATAATAGTAGAGTTTAATAGATAATAATGACCACGACTTGGAAGCGGTGGAGCCGTCATCCGCTCCCTTATTGGAGGAGATTTGATGTTAGTTGTTTCTAGTGCGTTATTAACGGATGGGGTGAGGGCAAGTCTGATTAATGATTTTCCTGATCAAACGTTTGAATTTTACCGATCGATAGATGAGGCAAGTGACCGCTACCCTTATATAGAGATTCTGATTACATATGGGGAAGACCTCACGCCTTTTCATATCCGGCAAATGAGCAAACTAAAATGGATTATGGTTATCTCCGCAGGAATGGATCTCATGCCGTTTGCTGAGATAAAAGAGCGGAATATCCTTGTCACAAATGCTAAAGGGATCCACAAAATTCCTATGGCTGAATACGCTATTTCGATGTTTTTACATTTGTATCATAAGCAACCAATTTTTTACGAAAATCAAAAAAAACAAGCGTGGAATCGCAACATTTTAGTAAATGAGATTACTGGTAAAACGATGACGATTGTTGGCACTGGTGAAATAGGTCAAGAACTCGCTCGGATTGCCAAAGCTTTTCAAATCAAGACAATTGGAGTGTCAAGGAATGGCGAACCTAAGGATTATTTTGATGAAGTATATCCGGTGGACGAACTAATAACGACCCTAAAACACGCGGACTTTATCGTTTCGATACTACCAAGTACGAATGAAACGAAATACTTGTTCCAACTGGCCCATTTTAAAGCGATGCCGAGTCACAGCATTTTCCTTAACATGGGGCGGGGCGATGTTGTTTCAAGTGACGTGCTCTTGTCTGCACTTAATACTAATCAAATTGCTCACGCTGTTCTTGATGTTTTTGAAACGGAGCCGTTACCAAAAGGTCATCCGTTTTGGACACATGAAAAAGTAACGATGACACCGCATAAGTCATCCCACTCACCAATGTATATTCCGCGTGCAATTACTATTTTTAGGGAAAATTTAAAGAAATACAGCAAGGGTTCGAGCAATTTTATTAATGAAATAGATATAGATAGGGGGTATTAGCTTGCGGATTTATACACGAACAGGTGATAAAGGAACAACTTCATTAGTATATGGGAAGCGGGTACCAAAAAACCATATCCGTGTCGAGACATATGGTACGTGTGATGAGGCAAATTCAATGATCGGGCTTGCGGTGAGTCATCTAGTTCAAGAGGATTGGGATACGAAACAAGCTTTCATTGAGTTTATGCACAGGATCCAAACGATTCTTTTCTATGTCGGTTCAGAGTTTGCGACACCACCAGAGAAAGAAGTCGCCTGGAAGCTAACTGAAACACACATCCAGGAATTGGAGCAACAAATCGATCAATGGGATAGAGAATTACGAGAGCTTAAACATTTCATCTTGCCAGCCGGTCATCCTGCCGCAGCAGCACTACATTCTGCTCGAACCATTGTAAGGCGCGCAGAACGAACTGCAGTCTCGCTGCAGGATGAACTAAATTCAAATTTACCGCTATCTTATTTAAACCGCCTATCAGATTTGTTGTTTGTTGCTGCTAGATACATTAACAAGCAGACAAAAACGGAAGAATTACCGTTAAAAGTCGATAAATAGAATAAAATAGGAGTAGACTTAATATACTTTTATTGACAGAATGTTTACAAAGCGGTTACACTAATTATAAGAATTATAAAGTAATAATTGTACCAGATGATGGAAAATCACTTTTCTAATTTAGCTAAATGAGAGTTAATAGAAAAGTTGTCCGTTTGAAATAGAAAGCAATTTTTGATAATCCTATTATTTCATGGAAAGCGAGGTGCATGGCGGTGACAGAAGAAAAACTTCAAGAGGCAGTGAGTCGATTAAAGGAATCTGGAGTAAGAATCACACCACAGCGTCATGCGGTACTTGAATTTCTTTTAAACGCAGAGATCCACCCTACCGCAGATGATATCTATAAAGCACTCGAAGGGAAGTTCCCAAATATGAGTGTTGCGACGGTTTATAACAACCTAAAGGTATTTCGTGAAATCGGATTAGTTCGAGAATTAACGTACGGAGATTCTTCTAGTCGTTTTGACTGCAATACATCGAAGCACTATCACATCATTTGTGATGAGTGTGGGAAGATTGTCGACTTTCATTATCCAAGTCTTGATGAGGTTGAGTCTTTGGCCGAGCAAGTGACAGGATTCCAAGTAAGTCATCACCGAATGGAGATTTACGGAACTTGCCCTAACTGCAAGAAAGAATTACAACACCACTAAGTATATTACCCTCTTCCGCGTAATCACGGTTGGAGGGTTTTTTTATTACAAGATAAGAAAGTGAAAAAACAAGAGCTGTCTAGCTCCGCTTCCTAGCCCGCCTGAGGTCATAAGACTAGCCTTTCTGTGGCAAAGACCGCCACTCAGGGCTTGTCTTATGCCTGCCTTAATCTAGCAAGGCGCTTCCGCTTTTCTTAGTAGACAGCGCTTGCTCGACTATGACTTATGCTTTGTTTCGTTTCGAAATTCCTTAGAATTGTATTTCTCGTCAAATTCTTTACCTTCCAAATTCTTATCCATTGTGAGTGGTTGTTTACAGTGCATGCAAGCATCGACTCGTCCTAACATTTTTGTTGGCTGGTGGCAGGATGGACATACAATTTGGACTGCCCGTGTCGAGAGCATACCAATCCAAAAGTATACCACCGTACTAAAGACGATGCTCAAAAGTCCAAGAATAAAGAATATAACCATTAGCCACTCCGTTGTTTTAACCATAATTCCAACGTACATTAGCCCAAAGCCAATGAAAATTAAGCTGAGGGCAAATGTACGTATTTTATTTATTTTACTTGAGTAATTGATGGACACTGAAGAACCCTCCTTGTTTGCTCAAACGTAGTATAGCATATTTTGTCGTATATGGGGGTAGATAAGAAAAGACGAGTAACTTAGTCTAAAAAAGGGTATAAAAAATTACAGAGGAAAAAAGGATTTTCAATGACTTTATCGAAATATAGTTTTTAAATCATTTATATTGATCTACATATCATTTTATAAATCCCGAAGCAAAGAAAACATAAGATAAAGATGAAGGGAATCGGGTGAGGTAATACTCATGCTAGTTGAACTATACGATTAGAAGTGAGTCTGGTCGTCGTCAGTTCCTATCGTATAAAGTGATTTGGCAAGAAATTGTATGCTGCGGGGGAATGGAAATGGAAGATTTACTACGTCCAATCTATCAGGAACGAGCAAGCCATCCAAATACACTGGGAATTCTATTTATCGATAAAAATAAACCGATTAGCCCAGTAACAGATAATTTCGATATTATTTTACTCGTTATTGTGTCTGATGCGGATAAAGACTGGTTCGTAAAACATTATGAATTTAAAGGGAAGACAGCTGCTCTTCATATTGTTGATGAAAAGTTGTTAAAAGAATGGATAGATACAAGCACATATCGGCGAGCGGTTGAATGGATTGTAAACGGAAAGGTTATCTTTGACCGAAACGAATATGTTACGAACTTAAAAGAAGAGTTGCGCACCTTTCCTGAGGAAAAAAGATTGTTGAAGAAGGCCATTGAATTCGCAAAACTTACTCGTAGTTACAGTGAATCAAGAGACCTCTTTGAAACAGAACAATATTTGGACGCATATAGTAGAGTGCTTCGCTCCCTTCATTATTTAGGAAGGCTCGCCATCATCGAAAAAGGCTTCCATCCAGAAGTGATTGTTTGGAGTCAGGTGAAACGGATAGACCCAGAGGTTTATAAACTATATGAAGAGCTTATTCAAAGTGAAGAGGAAACTAGTAAACGTGTTGAATTGATGTTGTTAGCAGTTGAGTTTGCGGTAAACTCTCGTGCTAAACCGTGTGCGCAGCATTTGCTAGAGGTAATGAAAACCAAAGATGAGCCATGGAGCTTTGGTGAATTAAAGGTTCATCCGAAAGTCCAATCGTATGCGGTGGATTTAAGCTCAATGGTCGAATACTTAGCTACAAAAAACATTATTGAAGTTATATTAGTAGAGACAAAGGGGAACCATATATTCCATCGAACATATCAAGTGAAAGCATAGGATAGCGATGCAACTACTAGTTTAATGAATAATCAGGGGTAGTAGTTGCTTCACGTTTCATTTGGTTGTTGACATTGCTTTGTTTTCTATGCTATATTAAAACCCGTCGCAAAAAGCACACCAAAAACAAATGATAAAAAATAGGTTGACACGTTGATGTCTATCATGCTATATTTGTGAGGTCGCTTTTTGAAGGGCGATTTGAGAAAAAAGAAATTAAAAAGTTGTTGACTTCTACGAAGTGGCGTGATATGATAATGAATGTCGCTGAAAGATGAAGTGATGACGAAAGTGAAATTGATCTTTGAAAACTGAACAAAACAACCAGTATGTTTAAAGAAAAAGTGTAGGCGACTGTTTAATAGCGTACAGATAGATAATATAGCATGTAGCACTTCGAACTTCAAGTGCAAAATGATGGATTAACTATACGCTAGCTATTGGGAGCCGAAGCTGGATTAGAAATACAATTGCTAGTCAAGTTTATGAGTAAATCAACTCATTCATTTATTGGAGAGTTTGATCTTGGCTCAGGACGAACGCTGGCGGCGTGCCTAATACATGCAAGTCGAGCGCGTAAAACTAGTTGATCCCTTCGGGGTGACGCTAGTGGACCGAGCGGCGGACGGGTGAGTAACACGTGGGCAACCTGTCTGTAAGACTGGGATAACTCCGGGAAACCGGGGCTAATACCGGATAATACTTATATCCTCATGGATGCGAGTTGAAAGATGGCTTTTCGAAGCTATCACTTACAGATGGGCCCGCGGCGCATTAGCTAGTTGGTGAGGTAACGGCTCACCAAGGCAACGATGCGTAGCCGACCTGAGAGGGTGATCGGCCACACT